>CAZPHC010000035.1:55321-65336 GCA_964586155.1 uncultured Enterobacteriaceae bacterium
GCGCCGCCGACGTCCACCGTGCCGCCGACGTCCACCGTGCCGCCGACGTCCACCGTGCCGCCATCGACCGGCGATCCGTCCTCGTCGCCGCCCGTGTCGGGCGCCGTTCCACTGTCGAGGGCGACGCCGCTGTCGAAGGCGACGCCGCTGTCGAGGGCGACGCCGCTGTCGAAGGCGATCGCGACGTCCGAGACGCTGCCGCCGTCCGAGCTGCCGCTGCCGCCGTTGCCGACGTCCGCCGCCACGATCGCCACGTCGATCAGGGCAGCCGACGCGTCATCCTGGTTGCCGCCATCCGTTCCGGCGGTCGCGTCCGCGCCGGCGCCGTCCGCGGCGCTGGGGCCAGGCGCCCACGCATCGACCGCGACGACCTGGCCGCGCGGCGCAGCGTCTGCCGCTGCGGCGACGTCGGCCTCAGCGCCGGTTCCGGTCCGGATCAGGCCGCCCAGGGCCGGCGCGGCGGGCGCGCCCTGCCCCCAGTCGGTGCAGGCCGCGGTGGCGCAGAGCAGCGCCGTCCACGCGATCGACCGACGCAAAGCCGTGCTCATCCGCACCTCCGCGACAACCCTGGCCGCCCGGGGGCCCAGCATGCACAAAGGGCCGTGGCGAGGCCAGACAACCTCGCGCACGGCCCTCCGTGGCTCGAACGTTGGACGCGAGCGGCTAGGCGATGCCCGCCTTGTGCTGCGTGCCGCTGGCGCGGCGACCGCGCTCCTTGCCGCTGGCCTTGTCCATGCGGGTCTCGACCTGGCGGGTCAGCTTGTGCATCGCGGCGTCGACCGCGGCCAGCAGCTCGTCCTCGCGGGCGTGGCTGACGAGATCACCACCGCTGTGCAGCGTGATGGTGGCTTCGAACCCGACGGGCAGCTCCTCGAGCACGGCACGGACGACCAGAGGCTTGCCGCCGAGGCGGGCCTCGAGCTTCTCGAGCTTCTTGCGCAGATGCTTTTCGACAAGGCCATCGACTTCCATGCCTTCGGTTTCGGGTCCGGGCTTCGTCAACAGGGTCAGGTCCATGGACATCCTCCCAGCAGGGGGTCACGACAGGGTGACATGAGCCAATGTAGCCCATCGTCACACATCCGTCACGCTTCGTCGACGCAAGGTCACGAGCGGGCGGATTCCTTCCCTGTTCGGAGCGCGCGGTCGCCGCGATCTGGCCGCCACAGCGCGGCGCGGCAGGCGATCGGCGTCAGCCGGCGACGTTCCAGGACTTGCGGCCGATCATCGCGCGGCGCAGGTCGGTGTTGCCGGCCTTGCGCGCCTGGGCGACCTGGGCGTTGAGGTCGGCGTCGTAGCAGGGGCGCTCGACGGCGCGCAGCACGCCGACCGGCACCGGCAGCGAGGGCGCCCACATGCGCGCGAGGATGAAGGCGCGCGTCGGATCGGGATCGTGGGCGTCGTGGATCCAGAGATCGTTCTCGCTGACGCCGTCCTCGCCGATCGTCACGACCTCGGGCGTCAGGCCGCGCATGCGCACGCCCTTGGTCCGCTCGCGGCCGAAGATCATCGGCTCGCCGTGGCGCAGGTGCACCGTCGCGTCCGAGCGATGCTCCTTGGTCGAGATCGACTCCCAGGCGCCGTCGTTGAAGATGTTGCAGTTCTGCAAGATCTCGACGAACGCGCTGCCCTTGTGCGCGGCGGTCGCGGCGAGCACGTCGCCGAGCACGACGGCGTCGACGTCGATCGCGCGGGCCAGGAACGTCGCCTCGGCGCCGAGGCCGACGACCAGCGGCGAGAACGGATGATCGACCGAGCCCATCGGCGTGCTCTTGGTCTTCTTGCCGACCTCGGACGTCGGCGAGTACTGACCCTTGGTCAGGCCGTAGATCCGGTTGTTGAACAGCAGGATCTTCAGGTCGACGTTGCGCCGCAACACGTGGATCAGGTGGTTGCCGCCGATCGAGAGCGCGTCGCCGTCGCCGGTGACGACCCAGACCTGCAGGTCGGGGCGGCTGATCTTCAGGCCGGTCGCCAGCGCCGGGGCGCGGCCGTGGATCGTGTGGAAGCCGTAGGTCGACATGTAGTACGGGAAGCGCGACGAGCAGCCGATGCCGCTGACGAACGCGATCGACTCGGGCGCGACGCCCTGGATCGCCAGCGCCTTCTGCACCGCCGACAGGATCGCGTAGTCACCACAGCCGGGGCACCAGCGCACGTCCTGATCGGACGAGAAGTCCTTGGCCTTGAAGGTGCGCGCTTGCGTCTCGCTCATCATCGACTCCGGTCCAGGTTCGGGCACTTGCGACCGTTCAATTCGGCAGGCACTCGAGGATCGCGGCCTCGAGATCGCCGACCATCAGCGGCACGCCGGCGACGCGGGTATGGCTGCGACCGCGGAAGTCGTAGCGCGTGCGCAGCAGCTTGTAGAGCTGGCCGAGGTTCATCTCGGGCACAAGCACTGTGCCGAAACGGCCAAGGATCTCGCCGAGATCGTCGGGCAGCGGGTTGAGCCAACGCAGGTGCACGTGCGAGACGCGCTTGCCCTGGCGCTGCAGCCGCCGCACCGCCGTCAGGCAGGCGCCCCAGGTCGAGCCCCACGACACGACCAGCACATCGCCCTCGGGCGCGCCCGCGATCTCGGTCGCAGGCAACCACTTGGCGATGCGATCCACGCGCGTCTGGCGGGTCATGACCATGTGGTGGTGGTTGTTCGGATCGTAGGCGATGTGGCCCGTGCCGTCCCACTTCTCGAGGCCGCCCAGGCGATGCTCGAGCCCCGGCGTGCCGAGCACGGGCCAAGGCCGCGCCAGCGTCTCGGGATCGCGCTTGTAGGGCAGGAATCCAGCCTCGCCGAGGCCCTCGGCGCTGGCGAGCTCGGGGATCTCGATCGCCGGCAGCTCGTCGATCTCCGGCACGCGCCAGGGCTCGGCGCCGTTGGCGATCGCGCCGTCCGAGAGCACGATCACCGGCATCATGTGGCGCAGCGCGACCGCAGCGGCCTCGTAGGCGGCGGCGAAGGCGTCCGAGGGCGAACGCGGCGCGACGATCGCGACCGGGCACTCGCCGTTGCGGCCCCAAAGCGCCTGCAGCAGGTCGGCCTGCTCGGTCTTGGTCGGCAGGCCGGTCGACGGGCCACCGCGCTGCACGTCGATGATCACCAGCGGCAGCTCGGTCATCACGGCCAGGCCGATCGCCTCGGACTTCAGCGCCATGCCGGGGCCCGAGGTCGTCGTCACCGCCAGCTGGTTGCCCCAGGACGCGCCGATGGCGGCACAGATGGCCGCGATCTCGTCCTCGGCCTGGAAGGTGCGCACGCCGAACGACTTCTGCGCCGCCAGGAAGTGCAGGATGTCCGAGGCCGGCGTGATCGGGTACGAGCCGAGGAAGATATCCTTGCCCGTCTGCACCGAGGCCGCGAGCAGGCCGAGGGCGATGGCCTCGTTGCCCGAGACGTTGCGGAAGGTGCCGGTCTGGCCGTTGTTGGCCGCGGGCACGTTGTAGCGGATGCGGAAGAGCTCGGAGTTCTCGCCGTAGGCCCAGCCGCCCGCGAGCACCGCGAGGTTGGCGTCGAGCAGGTGCGACTTGCCCGAGAACCTGGCCCGGATCTCGTCCTGCACCACGTCGAGGCGCCGCTCGTAGAGCCAGCACATCAGGCCGAGAGCGAAGTAGTTCTTCGAGCGCTCGACCTCCTTGCTGCTGAGGCCGGTGTCCGAGAGCGCGTCGCGGCACAGGCGCGACATGTCGATGCTGAAGAGCTGGTAGTCCGCCAGCGAGCCGTCCTCGAGCGGGTTGGTCGCATAGCCGGCCATCTTCAGGCCGCGCGCGGTGAACGCGTCGCGGTTGGCGATCAGCAGGCCACCCTTGCGCAAGCCGGCCTTGTTCTTGGCCAGCGCCGCCGGGTTCATCACGACCAGCACGTCGACCGCGTCACCGGGCGTGAAGACCTCGGTGCTGGCGAACTGCAGCTGGAAGCCCGACACGCCGGCCAGGGTGCCGGCGGGCGCGCGGATCTCGGCAGGGAAGTCGGGGAAGGTCGCGACGTCGTTGCCAGCCAGCACCGACGCGAGCGTCATCTGGCTGCCGGCGAGCTGCATTCCGTCGCCAGAGTCACCGGCGAAGCGGGCCACGACGGAGTCGAGCTGTTCGCGTTGCGGTGCGGTCATCGTCTGACTCCTCGGCCGCGAGGACGCCTCGTATGCGATGGATCTCGGACGTGCGCCCGAGATCGCCGAGCGAGGCGCCAGCGGCGGCCTTGTGCTCCGGCCGCCTGGCGCGCGCCGGCCAAGGTCGTAGCGCTCAGGTCAACTTGCGGGCCGACTCGCGGGCGCGGGCCTTGCGCTTGCGCGAGACGCGCACCTGGGCGTCAGCGCTGGCGTCGTCGTCGTCATCGGCGTCGTCGGCGGCGGCGCGTGGCGCGCGGCCCCCCTCGATCAGGCTGTCGAGCGAGGCGGCCATGTGGCCCTTGAGCATCATCGGCACCGATCCGATGAAGATCGCGATGATGCCTACGAAGATCAGCAACTCGCGCACAAAAATCTCGTCCATGTCACGCTCCTCTGCGGCTGCTCGCGGCCGTCGGCCCAGATCCGAGCGGAGGCTCTCCGCAGGCAAGGGGCAAAGAGTGTACGCTGGCCCCGCACACCGCACAAGTCGCATGAGTCCACTCCTGTCGCGCGCGCGGACGACGGCCGATTTTTCGTTGACAGGCGACCGTCGCCTGGGCGACCGTCCTCGCGCGAGGTGACGATGCAGCTACAAGCACGACGATGGCCGAACGAGAGCGGCAAGCGCCAGGGTGCTCCCTTGGCCGCGATCGCTGCGATCGTCGCGGTCGTCGCCGTCTACGGCTGGTGGTCGCTGCAACAAGGCCCGCAGGCCGCGCCGATGGACGCCGAGGCGCGGCTTGCCGCCCTGCGCGAGGCCCGCGCCGCCAGCGAGCAGCGCGCCGACGCCGCCGAGCCGCATCAGGTGCCGCACGCGATGACGAGCCGCAGCGCCCAGATCGCCGCGGTGCCGCCGCCGATCGAGGTACCCGCCGCCGTGGTCGAGCCCGTGCCGGTCGCTCCGACCCCGGCGCTGATCGATCGCGCCGGGACGATCGAGGCCGGCAGCACGCTCGACGCCGCGCTGGCGAGCCTCTACATCCACAGCGAAGCGGCCAAGGGCGTGGTCAAGGCCTACAAGACGCTGCGCAATCCGCGCAAGCTGCGCCCCGGCTCGCGCCTGTTCGCCCGCTTCGACGACAGCAACCCGCTGGATGCCGGCGCGCTGCGCGAGATCGTGATCGCCAACGCCGGCGGCGGCGAGGCCGTGACGATCCGCCGCGACATGGCCGACGAGAGCCTGCGCTACGTCGCCGAGCCCGGTGGCCTGCCCGGCGAGCTGGTGCGGCGCGTGCTGCGTTGCGGCATGACAGGTAGCCTCGCTTCGTCGCTGACCCGCTGCGGCCACGACGACGCCATGATCGCGATGGTCGCCGACGTGCTGGGCGATCGCCTGGACTTCGAGCACGACGTGCAAATCGGCGACGAGCTTCGCGTGGTCTTCGACGAGTTGGTCGCCGCCGGCGAGACCGTGCGCATCGAGGCCGTGCGCGCCGTCGACTACCGCGGGCAGAACGGGCGCCACACGGCGATCGCCTTCGAAGGCAGCGAGTCGCGTGGCACGTTCACGCCCGAGGGCGAGGGCTTCGGCACGTTCTTCCTGCGTGAGCCGGTCGCTGGCGCCCGCTTCACCTCCGGCTTCGGCATGCGCATGCACCCGATCCTGTTGCAGATGCGCCCACACCTCGGCATCGACCTGGCGGCTCCGTCCGGGACGCCGGTGCGCGCCGTCGCCGATGGCGTGGTCGCCACCGTGGGTCGGGACGGCGTCGCCGGCCGCTACATCAAGCTGCGGCACGCGCGCGGCTTCGGCAGCGACTACCTGCACCTCTCGCGCGTCGACGGCAGCCTGCGTCCGGGCCGCAGCATCGTGCGTGGCCAGGTCATCGGCGCGGTCGGCACCACGGGCCGCTCGACGGCGCCGCACCTGCACCTCGGCATCCGTCGCCACGGCGCGCACGTCGATCCGATGACGGTGCGCGACGAGATGCAGGGTGGCGTGTCGCCCAAGGACAGGGACGCCTTCGCCAAGCTGGTCGCCGAGATGCGCGCGCTGCTCGACAAGGTCGACGCCCGCTCCGGCGACGCCAGCTAGCGGCCCGGCCCGTCCACGGCGGCGGCCCGGTGCCGCGGCGCCATCGACCAACGCCCAGCGAGATCGACCCAGACCACCCACGCGGCCTCGTGATCGTCGAGGCCACGCAGCCCGGGCGCGTTCGCCGCGTCGAGCGCTGCCTGCCCGCCAGCGTCGACCCAGCGCGCGATGCGCAGCTCGTCGCCGACCTTCGACGCCAGCCCCCAGGCCGAGATCGCACGCCGGCCATCGACCGCCGCCAACGCGGCCAGCGCGACCGGCGCGTCGGCGGCGAGCAGGCCAGCAGCGTCGGTCGGCAGCCGAATCTGGCCGCGCTCGTCGCGGATCAGCGCGATCGGCGCGGCGAGCGCGACCTGCTCCAGCGCCAGCTGCCACGGCTGGCCCAGCGCCTCGATTCGGCCGCGCGCAGCGTCGAGCGCGACGAGGCCGCGATCGCAGAGCCACGCCTCGCCGCCGCGGCGCAGGGCGGCCACGCCGACCGTGGCAGAGCCACACATCGGCTCGAGCGCGACGCCGC
Organism: uncultured Enterobacteriaceae bacterium; assembly: GCA_964586155.1. Lineage (GTDB taxonomy): Bacteria > Myxococcota_A > UBA9042 > UBA9042 > UBA9042 > SXNM01. The sequence goes on from CAZPHC010000035.1 coordinate 61,980, forward strand.
CGGCGGGCAAGGACGCCGCGCAGATGCGGTCGCCGAGCGCCTGCGGCTTCTGCGTCGGGTAGCCCGTGCGCTGCGGATCGCGGTTCGACAGCGTCAGGTCGAAGAGCGTGTCGGTCCACGGCGTCGTCGGCCAATCGCCGTCGATCGGCGTCGCGGCGTCGGCGTCGCGGGTGCGCCAGACGTCGGTCGCGAGCTTGCGCTGGCCGCGCAGCCGTTGCGAGGTCGCCTGCTCCCAGACCGGCGCGAACTGCACCGCAGCCGGATCCCGAGCGTAGTAGTAGATGACGTCATGCTTGCGGGCGAACCGATCGCGGGCGCTGCCGCCGAGCCCGTACGACCAGATGATCTCGTTGCGCAGCGCGTCCGGGCCGAAGATCTCGTCGAGCAGCAGGCGCACGTGCGGGCCCCGCCGCCAATCGACGTGCATGTACAGCGAGCCGCTTCGACGCAGCAGGCGGTGACAGCGCTCGAGCACCGCGGCCATGCCCTCGAGCCAATCGGCCAGCGGCTGCGCGTCTTCGTACGCGAGCAGGTCGACGACGACGTCCTCGCCCGCGGCCCCCGCCCCGGACACGGTGCGCCGGCGCCGATGGCGATCGCCGGTACCGAAAGGCGGATCGAGGTACACCAGGTCGACGCACGATTCGCCGCGGTCTCGCAGCAGCGCGTCCAGGCCGGCCAGGGCGTCGCCGTGCAGCAGCGTCGCGCGGCTGGCCGGGTCGCCGCGCACGACCCGCAGCGGCCACACGCCGGGCCGCGTCGCTGGCGAAGGCCGACGCCCGGGCCAGGCGAGCCGAACGGGCCGTTCGTCCCGGGTCGCAGCAGGAGCCGCGACGCCGCCGCTAGGGGTTGACGACGATGTCGGCATCAGCGATCGGGCGAAGCTGGAAGGTGCCGAAGCTGTAGGTGATGTGGCCTCGGATCGACTTGAACGACTCGGAGCCGTCGAAGATGGTGCCGACAGTGCCGGTCGCCCCGTCCTTGGCGGTGAACTTGCTGCCGCTCGGCGGCGTGACGTGGACCTCGGGCTTCTTGGAGCCGAAGGCCGAGACGGCGAAGGAGCCGTGCGTCTTGCCATCGCTGCCGATGACGTTGGCGGCCGCCATCGAGAGGTCCTTGATCTCGACGTAGACGCCCTCGAAGGGCTCGGAGGTCTGCGCCATCGCAGCGATCGCGGCGGGCTCGACCAGGTAGGGCTGCGGGATGGACGGCGCCTTGCCCAGGATCTCGACCTTGGCTGCTTCGGTCTTGACCTCGGTTTCGCAGAAGTACTCGGCGATATCGCCCTGGATGCGCACGCGGTCGCCCTGCTGCACGTCGAGAGGATCCTTGCCGAAGACGACCACCTTGATGCCCTGGTAGTTGGGATCGTCGCTCGGCGCGCCTTCGGGGCGAACGAAGAACATGCGCAGCGTGCCGGCCGGCGCGATGGGCGAGGTGGCGACGCCGACGGCCAGGGTCACGCCCGAGAACGTGGTCGACTCGCCGTCGGTCTTGACGCAGACGAGGCTCGCGGTGCCCTTCTGCAGGCCGGCGATCGGCGTCTCGACGCCCCCGGCGGTGTCGCCGCCGCTGGTGTCAGGGGTCGTCGCCGTGTCGGTCGCCGTCGCCGTGTCGGTCGCCGTCGCGGTGTCCGTGGCCGTCGTCGTGTCGGCGACCGTCGTGTCGGCGACAGTCGTGTCGACCACGGTCGAGACGTCGCCGGCCGTCGCCGTGTCTTGCGCGTTCGTCGTGTCGGCGCCGCTCGCGTCCTGGCCGCCGGCGGCGTCCTCGGCCGTCGCGTCGGCCGTCTGCGGCGTGATGCACCAGCTACCGGCGCAGACGAGGGTGCCCGGGCAGCTGCCGTCGAGCGCACAGGGGATGCCGCCGCCGCCACCACCGCCCGATCCGGTCGTGCAACCAAGCGCGAGCGTGGTAGACAGGGCCCAAAGGGTGGCCAGATGGCCTACTCTCGCAACGCGTTGCATCTGCGCCTCCTCGCTCCGGGCGGAGCGCGCGCAGGCTAGGGACCGACACCATGCGCCGTCAAGGACTTCCACGCGGCAATCGCGACGGCGCGATCCAGGGGCGGGGCCGAGCGGAGCCGCCAGTCGCTGTCGGACGCGCCACGGCGGCCGCCGAGCAGGTCGAACTGCTCGACGTCGTCGACCTCGCCGGCCGCGGCGACGGTGTCTGCCGCCGGGCCGACGGCGCGGTGGTGCTCGTGCCCGGCGCAGCGCCCGGCGATCGCGTCGAGGTGGCCCTGGAGCCGGCGCGGGCCGGGGTGCGGCGCGGTCGGATCCTCCGCGTCGTCGCGGCCTCGACCGAGCGGACCACGCCCCCCTGCCCGGTCGCGGCGCGCTGCGGCGGCTGCACCTGGCTGCACGTCTCGCTGCCGCGCCAGCAGCAGACCAAGGCCGAGCTCGCGCGCCGAGCGCTCGCGCCACTGCCGTGGCACCAGAGCCGCCGGGCCGAGGCCGGCGAGGCGACCGCAGCCGAGACGCCCGAACGGGGCGGCGAAGCCGATCTGCTCGGATGGCGGCGACGCGCGCGCCTGCACCTGCGTCGACAAGGCGACGTGCTGGCGATCGGGCTGCTGCAGGCCCAGAGCGACGCCCTGGTCGCGATCGCGACCTGCCCGCAGCTGGAGCCGGCGCTGGGGGCCTGGCTGCCGCGGTGGCGGCGCGACCTCGAGCCGTGGGTCGCCCGCGGCGAAGTCTCGGCCACGCTCGGCAGCGCAGGGCTGGTCGTGCAGGTCCACGGGGTCGCGCTGGCGGCACCTGGCGCGGCGCAGGCCGATCCTGCTGCGCGCGAGGACGCGCTGCGTGCGCTCGGCCAGGGCTGGATGCGGCGGCCCGTGGCCCAGGGAGCCGAGATCGTCGGCGTCCGGATCGAGCTCGGTGGCCCGGTGGTCACGCTCGGCGCGGCGCAGGTCTGGCTCGAGGATGACGAGGACGCGCGGCGGTACGGCCTCGGCACGTTCGCGTCAGCCGCCGGCTTCTCGCAGGCCTCGGCGCGCGGCAACGCGGCGATCCGCGCGGCCGTCCGCGCTGCGCTGGGGCGCCTCGTCGTCCGTCGTGGCGGCCCCTTCGCGCGGGGCGAGGAGCTCTACGCCGGATCGGGCAACCTCACGCCCCTGCTCGCAGCCGCCGCGCTGGAGGTCCGCACTGTCGAATTCGACGCCGACGCGGTGGCGCGCGCCGAGGCCGCCCGGCCGCGCTGGAGCGAGGCGCTGCCCTCCCTTCGCGGGGCCGTGCTGCGGGTCGGCGACGCGGGCCTCGCCGAGCTCGCCACGGGCGACGACGTCGTCTGGCTGCTGGATCCGGGTCGCCCCGGCGCGGCGGACGTCATCGCGCGGGCGACGCAGCGGCCCCCCGG
>CAZPHC010000036.1:0-10505 GCA_964586155.1 uncultured Enterobacteriaceae bacterium
CGCCGCCGCCGCCGCCGCCGCCGCCGCCGCCGCCCACCCAGGGCGCGGGCGAGGCCCAGGTCTGGCGTGTGCCGCTCCACGACACCGACCCCAAGCTCGGCCCCGACTCGGCGCCGGTGAAGGTCGTCGTGCTCTCGGCGTTCGGCTGCCCGCAGTGCAGCGAGTTCGCCGGCTACATGAAGAAGGCCCACGAGAAGTACGGCGACAAGGTGCAGTTCCGCTTCAAGCACAAGATCATCCCGCCGCAGCACCCGGACTCGGTCATCGCGTCGGAGGCGTCGATGGCGGCGAACGCGCAGGGCAAGTTCTGGGAATACCACGACAAGCTGATGGCCAACACCTTCGCCATCGACCGCGGTAGCCTGGAGAAGTACGCCAGCGAGCTCGGCCTGAACATGGCCAAGTTCAAGAAGGCGCTCGACGAGCACACCTACTTCGGCATCCTGACGCGCGACTCGGTGCTGGCCAACGAGGTCGGCGCCCACAGCTTCCCGAACATCCTCGCCAACGGCATCCGCATCGGCAAGGAGAAGACCCACGAGCAGCTCGAGGCCCTGATCGACGGCCAGCTCGAGCGCACGCAGAAGATGCTCAGCGAGGGCGTCGCGGCCGACAAGCTCTACGAGAAGTGCATCGACGGCGGCAAGTTCTTCCCCCAGTTCGAGGAGCCCAAGCAGAGCTTCAACACCGCGTCGAGCCCGACCTTGGGCCCGAAGGACGCCAAGATCGAGCTCGTGGTCTTCGAGGACTTCCAATGCCCCTTCTGCAGCAAGCTCGCGCCCAACCTCAAGCTGTTCCAGAAGAACAACCCCAAGGACGTGAAGATCGTCTACAAGCACATGCCGCTCGAGAGCATCCACCAGGACGCCATGCTCGCCGCCGAGGCGTCGATGGCCGCGAACGAGCAGGGCAAGTTCTGGGAATACCACGACAAGCTCTATGACAACCAGCAGTCGCTCGACCGCGCCAGCCTCGAGCGCTACGCCGAGGAGCTCAAGCTCGACATGGGCAAGTTCAAGGCCGCGCTCGACAACCACACGTTCAAGAACGCGGTGCAGAACGACGCCAACGAGGGCCAGCGTGCCGGCATCTCGGGCACGCCGACGGTCTACCTCAACGGCTTGAAGTACGCCGGTCCCCGCGGCTACCCGCCGGAGGGCCTCGAGGGCGTCGCCCGCATGTACTTGGGGCTGTAGGCCAGGGCGCTATTGGCCCTTGCGGCGGCGCATCTCCGCCGCCAGCGCGTCGATCATCGCCGAGTCGGCCGCGTTGTGCAGCGACGTCGTGTAGCGCGGGTTCGGCTGCATCCCGTAGCGCAAGAACGGCCGCACCTTCCCCTCCAGCACCGTCTGCGTGACGCTCGCCGAGCGCAGCGGCTTGCCGTAGAAGCGCGACTGCATCTCCTTGTCGCTGAAGCTGAAGCCCTGGCGCGCGAGGTACAGGGCGCGGCAGGCCTGCAACTCATTGTCGTTGCGCATCACCAACAGGCGCTGCAGCTGCGCCGGGCCGTCCGCGGACCGCCAGGCGTCGGCGATGGCGCGTGGATCCGGGCAGCGCATGGCGCCACCGAGGCGGTTCGCGGTGCCGATGTGGACGACGACGGGCTCCTCGCTCTTCCAGCCGCGGGCGCGCAGGTCGATGCGGGTCTCGGGCTTGCCCTGCAGCGCGCCGACCGTGCCGAGGCGGGTGTCGTAGCTGACGAGCTTGAGCTCGGCCGGGTGACCCAGCGTCCAGGGCCGATCCGGCAGCGAGATCGCGATGTCGAGCGCCTTGATGTACTTGCGCCACGGGGCCACGCCGCGGATCGTGGCGAAGGTGCCGTCACCGTCGATGGTCTGGGCGACGTTCCAGCGGATCTCCAGCAACACCGTGCCCTTGGCCGCCAGCGTCATCGGCCAGCGGTAGACCCTGCCGAACGAGGGCCACCACGGCGTCTGCTCGGGCTCGGTGATCACGGACGGAACGACCGTCTCGCCGTCGACGGTGATCGACAGCGCGTCGAGGTGGCCGACCCTGCGTCCGTTGCAGACCTCCTCTTCGCCGTTGCACGGGCGCTCGGGCAGGTTCAGCTGGAATGTCTGCTCGGTCTTGGCCAGGTTGCGGATCTGCAACACGATCTGGCCGCTCCATGGCGCGTCGTCCGACGCCAGCGAGAGCTCGATCGTGGCCTGCTCGACCTTGATCTTCGGCGCATCGCCCAGCTGCGGCAGCCAGATCTCGCCGCCGCGTGTCGGTTCCTGCGCGAACGCGACCGGCGCGACGAACGTGGTCAGCGCCAGGGCCGCCGCAGCGACGGCGGGGAATCCGACGCGGCGCGTGCGCGTAGGGACCATGTGGGCAAGTCGGGACATCGCGGACCTCCAACGAGGACATGCTCGTGGCGATCACCCTACTGCCTTCCGGCACAGACGCCAGAAGATCCAGTGGTTCTGGCCATGCGCCCCGCAGTCGCGCGGTAAGAACGCCGCCGTGGCAGCGACACGAGGCGTCGCTTCTTGCCGGTGTGGCTGGTGGCGTGACGCGCGGCGTGACGGGGCAGCGTCAAGGCGCGAGCTCGCCGAGCGCTCCGCCGCCCGCGGATTCGACCTCGAGCCAGACCTCGACGCCGTCGCGCCGCGGCACCGAGCAGCCGTGCAGCGTGCATTGTTGCCAGATGGCGATGAACGTCAGCTTGTGTCGGCCGGGCGGGGTGCCCGGGGCGACGCGCAGGCGCACGCCGACCTGCTGGTCGCCCTCGTAGCAGAGCAGCGGCGCCGGCCGATGCTCGAAGCGCACCAGCTGCGGCTGCGGCGGCAGATCGATGCGCTCGACCTGGACGAAGCTGGCCCGCGGCGGCTGCAGCGAGACCGGCTCGATGCCCGGGTCCGCCGACGCGCCGGCGGGCAGGTAGTAGCCCTCGGCGATCCGCAGCTCCAGCGGCACGTCGACGGCGTGGCCCGGCGCGGCGCGGACCTCGGCGCCGACCCAGCGGACCGCGTGGCGTTCGGCGCGCTCGCGCAGCTCCGTCTCGGCGGCCATGCGCTCGGCCAGGCCCGGGCCGCACGCGGCGAGCGCCACAGCCATCAGGAGCCAGGCCGGCACGGCGAGCATGGTCGACACCAACGCTGGCGGGGGCATCGTCTAGCGTCGCTCCAGGGTCCGCGCCATCATGTGGTGACCGATGCCGACCTCGACGAACGGTTCGCCCGTCACGGCGTAGCCCATGCGCTCGTAGAAGCCCATCGCCGTGTCACGGGCGTGCAGGTGGATCCCGGTCAATCCCGCCTCGGCGACCTGCGCCTCCAGGTGGCGCACCAGGGCTCGGCCGACGCCCGCCGCCTGCAGCGCGGGATCGACGGCCATCTGGAACAGCCGGCCGCCGTCCGGGGCGTCCTGGTGGAAGAGCACGCAGCCGACGACGCGGTCTGCAGCGTCGAGCGCGACGAAATGCCACGCGTCGTCCTCGAAGCCAAAGCGCACGGTGTCGCGGCCCATGCCGAGCGGCGCACGCAGGACGCGGTAGCGCAGGTCCATCTCTGCGTCGTGGGCAGGGCTCCCGACGTCGATGCGAACGATGCGCACGGCCCCTGCGCGTGCAGGCGGCGTCACGGGCGGCGAGGTCATCAGGGCTCCGGGGTGACGGGGGGCGGGGCGGCGGACGGCGAGGACGCGGCGGCGTCGCCAGTGCACGCGGCCGGCGTCGCCGCAAGGGTCTTGGCCGATTGGACCGGGATCACGCAGCGATCGAGGCAGGCGTCGCCCTGGCTCGCCCAGCGCAGGCCGCCGTCGCACGGGTCGCCGAGCTGGTGACACGGCAGCACCGCGTCGACGTCGCCGCCGCTGAGCGCGTTGGGCCAGCGGACGCGGGCGGCGGTCCACAGCGTCAGCGGATCGACGCGCTGCGGCCCGAGCTCGGCGACCAGCAACCCCTCGACGAAGATGCGAACCTGGGCCAACGCCGGGCCGTTGCCGTGGTCGTCCCAGTGGTGGACGGCGACGGTGTAGGTCTGCGGCAGCGCCGACGTGCCCGAGGGGACGGCGACCTCGGCGACCTCGGGGCCCGCGCCGTGGTGATTCTCGACGACGAGCACGCCGTCGTCGTCGCTGCCGATGAAGCCCCAGGGCTGCGCGGGCGTCGCGTCCCAGACGTCCCAATGGCTGCTGAACCAGGGGTCGGGCGTACCGTCGCAATCGCGGTCGAGGCCGTCGGTCGGCGCCATCGCCAGGTGCAGGTCGAGGTCGCTCAGATCCGGGCTGCGGGCGTGCACCTTGGCCCCTGCGAGCGGCTGCCACAGCAGCTCGACGTGCAGCCCGGCGTCCGGAACGACGTCGATCTCGCTGCAGACCTCGGCGCAGCCGAGCGTGCCGATGGTGTCGCGGACGTCGGCGCAGACGCGCCAGGTGCCAGCGATCGACGCGACGAACGACGTCTTGGCCGCGTCTGCCAGCACCGGCGCCGGCACGAGGTCCCCCGGAGGCGAGATCGTCCACCGGGCCGAGACCTTGGCCCCGGTCGGGCTCTGGCTGCCCGAGACGTCGAGGGCGACGACGGCGCCCGGCAGCACCTGGGCCGGCAGCTTCAGCTCGGGAACCAGGCAGCCGAGGTCGGCGTTGCCTGCGAGCTGCACCGCGACCGGCGGGACGCCAGCCGCCCGCAGCCACCACCAGGCGGTCCACGGCCCGGCAGAGGTCGGCCAGGCGCGCAGCGTCACCGTGCGCAGGCTGCCCGGCGCAAGGCTCTCGCCGACGGTGAGGCCGTCCAGCTCCATCGACGGGCCGCCGACGAAGGCCAGATGATCGATCACCAGCGTCGTCGTGCCGCAGTTCTCGACCACGGCGTCGCGGCTCGTGCTCTTGCCGGTCGCGACGCCGAGGAAGCCCAGCGTCCCGCCCGGCAACACACGCAGGCACGGCAGTGGCGTGCTGGCCTGCGGCGTATGGTTGTCGATGAAGCCCGTGCCGATGCCGACGGGCTGGCCGTCCGGCAGGCTCAGGGCCGAGGGTGTCGGCGCGAGCTGGGGCACCGGCTGGAGCACGGGCGGTGCCGAGCCCGGCAATTCGAGCACGATGGTGTCGCTGCACGCGACCAAGCCAGCGACCACCCACGCGAAGACGCCGAGCCGGCTCCACCGACCAAGCGCACGCGCGCCGGCACGACCGCGGCGACGCGGATGTCGGGGACGCGCGACTTGTGCGTGCGGTCGCTCCATGGACCTCAGTCTGCCAGACCCCGGCACGGCTTCCAACGTGGATCTGAGCTGCGCCGCAGCCGCGGCCGCGGCCGGTGTCGTCAGGGCGCCAGGCCGGCGATGGCGTCGCGCACCGCCTGGCTGTGCAGGCTGCGGCTGTGCTGGCGCAGGAACCGGTTGGCCTTGGACTGCGCGGCTCCGACCTTGCCCAGCCGGGCCAGCGCGACGATCTCGAGCGCCTCGCGTTCTTCGGCGAGCTGGCCGTCGGCGAAGCGCCGGCCGTGGTGGCGCAGCGCGGCGAGCGCGGCGTCCGGGCTGCCGTGGTCCAGCGCGGCGCGTGCGCGTCCGAGCAGCTCGACCTCGACCTTGAGCGCGTCCTCGGGGCGCAGCGGCGGCCGCGGTCGCGCCGTCGCCGGCTCGGGCTCCACGGCCGCCACCGGGGCCGCGGCCGGTGCCTCGGCGATCGCGACCGGCTCTGCGACCGGCTCTGCGGCGGGCGCAGCGGCCGCCGGGGCCTCTGGCGCGGCCTGCGCGGGTGCAGCGGCGGCGACCGCACCACGCGGTGGTGCCTCGACGGCTTCGACCGCGACAGCGGCGGCTGCGCTCGGGGAGGCGGGCGTCACCGCCGGGACGACGGGCTCGGGCGGGGGCTGCAGCAGCCACGCGATGGCCGCCAGCGTCGCCAGCACCGAGACCCCGCCGATCGCCAACCACGGGCCGGTCCAGGTCCGCGACCCGCCGGCGGCGCCGACGCCGGCCAGCGGGGGCACGCCGCCGCTCGACGGGGCCCTGCCGGCGCGCGCCCGCGGCGACTCTGCGGTCGATCCTCCGGCGCCGCCCGGCAGATCGGCCGCGATGCGTTGCCAGAGCGCGTCGCGCGTCGCCGCGCCGGGGCCGGGCTCGTGCTGGAGCCCGTCGAGCAGGCGCGCCATCTCGGGGTCGGAGCGCACAGGCGCGTCCATCGTGGGGTCGTGGCTCATGGGGTCTCTCCCGCCAGGCGCCGCACCTCTGCGACGAATCGGGCGCGCGCCAAGCGCAGGCGCGAATAGAGCGTGTTCAAGGGCGTGTCGGCGGCGGCCGCGATCTCCGGCATCGAGAGGCCCTCGATCTCGTGCAGCACGAAGACATCGCGCTGTGCCTCGGGCAGCTGCGCGAGCGCGTCGTGGACCCGACGGATGTCCGCTGCCTGGCTCAGGGCCTGGTCGGCCGTCAGCGCCTCGTCGCGCACGTCGACGGGCAGGCCCACCTGGACCAGCCGCGCGCTCGCCTTGCGCCGCCAGGCGGCCGCGACGCGCCAGGCGATGCCGGTCAACCAGGGTCGGGCGGGCCGGTCACGATCGAAGTCATCGAGGCGACGGTACGCGATCAAGAAGACCTCGTGGGTCGCGTCGTCGAGATCGCGCTCAGGAACGCCAAGGCGACGCAGCGCGCACCAGACGTCGCGGACATGCGCGTCGTAGAGCGCCCGCAGCTCCTGCTGCCGGGCATCCGGTGCCGGCTGCGCTCGGGCGGCGTGGGTCGCGGGGGCTGCCATCTCACCTCACGTCGTTGCGGGCCAGGTCGGTCGGCAGCGCCGCGGTGGGGGCGGCCGCCGCGGGTCGTGCCAGCATGTCTCGCCAGGAGTTTGCCCCGAGCCGGGGCATTCCGTCACGCCCGGTCCGCGCGCCGGGCGTGGTCGCCGCCAGGCGCCGCCCGACGCCGACGCCGACCCGCCAGCGCAGCGCCAGGCCGACCGAGCCGTGCCAGGGTCTCGAGCGCCAGAGCACGCCCCCATCGTCGAACCGGACCTCGAGCGGCGCGATCATGCGCCCGACCGAGGTCTGCAGCGCGACCTCGCCGTCGGACCAGCGCCACAAGCGCACCTGCAGCGCGGCGTCGGCGGCGAACCACAGCCCGCGCGGCCCGGGCAGTCCGTCGTGGGTCAGGCTGACGCGGCCGATCGTGGGCCCGAGGTCGACGCTGACGGGGCCGGCCACCGCGCCCACGGTGGCGCACACGCCCCAGCGGGTGGCGACGACGCTGCGGGTCGCCAACGGCGCCGCTGCGCTGGTGGCGACCTCCCAACCCAGCGCGCCGCGCCAGGCGAACCGCGCACGTGGGCCACGCCGCCAGCCCGAGACCGGCCACGCAGCCCAGACCGACAGACGTCCACGACCCGAGGTCGCGGGCAAGGCCGCCGCTTCGGCCGCGAGGTCGGCGACCAGGCCCCAGCTGCGCGCCGCCGGCTGTGCATCGTCCGGGGCCGTCGCAGGCGACGGCAGCGCCACCTCGGTCGCGGCGGGCGGGGCATCGACGGCTGCGCTCGGGCCGTCGGGCGCCACCGTCGCGGGGCGGCGACCGACGCTGGGGCCGGGCCCGGCGGATGGCATCCGGGGCGGCGCAGGCGGCAGCCGCTCGAGGGCGATGCAGGTCAACAAGGCCGCCGCGTCGACCAGGGCAGTCGGGGTCGAGCCCCGCACGGTGCGCTGGCCGAAGGTGGCACCGTCGACCTGCAGACGCGAGGTCGCGAGCAGCCCTGGTGGCCGTCCGGCTCGTGGCCGCGACGAACGCTCCGCCGGATCGCGTTCGACCGTGAGCCAGAGCACGACGTCACGGCCGGCGGCGCAGCGCTCGATGGTGGTCTGCGCCCGCGCGGTCAAGGCCTGCGCGTCGGCCTCCGAGAGCGACGCGCTCGGCTCGATGGACGCCAACACCCGGACCTGGCTCGCGGTCTGGGCCACGGCCGGCGACGGCAACGACAGCCACACGCCCACGCCGACCGCGGCGACCCACCAGCCGACCTGCAGCAACGCGAGCCGCAGCGCGGCGACGACGACCATCACGGCCGTCGCGACCCGGATCCGTGCGGCGGCCAGCGGGCCGACGCTGAGGGTCGCGCCGAACCACGCCCCGATCGCCATGCCGACCGCCAGGCTGGCCCCGGCGGCGAACTCGAGGTGGGACGCGCCCGCAAACTGCCAGATCGCCAGGGGCGTGTACCAGAGCACCAACTCGACCTTGAGCACGTTGGCGCGGGCCAGGTCGAAGCCACCGAGGCCGCGCAGCACGAGCAGCAGCGTGAAGCCGACGCCGGCCTGGATCAGGCCGCCGTACCAGCCGGCGGCGACCAGCCCCGCGGCGAGGCGCAGGTCCATCGCACGGCGCTGCGTCGGCGCGATCGCCGGCGTCAGCCGCTGCTCGCCGACCACGAGAAGGACGGTTGCCAACAGGGTGGCGCCGATGATCAGCTTGCGCGTGCCGCCGTCGCCCAGCGTCGCCGCCTGCCACGCGCCGAGGCCGGCACCGACGGCCACCGGCAGGCTCAAGCGAAGGCTGGTGCCCAGATCGCTGCGACCGGCGCGGCGGAACTGCCAGACAGCGGCGATCGACTGGGCCATGACAGCGATGCGGAACGTTCCGTTTGCGGTCGTATCTCCAAGACCCGCAAATAGAACAAGCGCAGGCATCGCGAGAAGTCCGCCGCCGCCGGCGAGCACGTTGACCACGCCTGCGACGAGCCCCACCACGAACAGGGCCACGCCCTGGCCGCCAGCGGCCTCGATGCTCGCGACCAGGTCCGACAACCGCACTCCTCCTGCCGAGCCTCGCGCGGCCGACGCACGCTCGCGGTCCCGATCGGCGACCCACGGCCCACGCGACGTTCCCGGCTCCAGGCTTGCACGAGCGCGAGCCTGCCGCCACCATCGTCGCCATGCGTCACCTGACCAGCGCCATCGCCGGCTCGATCGTCCTCGCCTTCGCCGGCGTCTGGGTCTTTGGCGGGGCGATGGCCGAGGTCGCCTGGCTCGGCGAGCTGTTCCTGCGCGCGCTCAAGAGCATCATCGTGCCGCTCGTGATGTTGTCGATGCTGACGGGCATCACGGGCTTGGGCGACGTGCGACGCCTCGGCAGGCTCGGAACGCGGACGCTGATCTACTTCGCCGCGACGACCGGGCTCGCCGTCGTCCTCGGCGCGGTCCTGGTCAGCCTGATCCAGCCGGGCGTCGGCATCGCAGCGTCCGGGCTCGCGATTCCAGACAAGGTCGCGGCAAAGCGCGATCTTGGGCTATCGGACATCGTGTTGGGCTTTGTGTCCGACAACATCGTCGGCGCGATGGCCGACCTGCAGATGTTGCCGCTGATCGTCTTCTCGCTCGCGCTCGGCGTGGTGCTGACGACGATGGGGGCGCGCGCGCGGCCGCTGATCGAGCTGCTGGAGATCGGCAACGACGCGATGATGCGCCTGGTGCACCTGCTGATGTGGCTGGCGCCGGTCGGTATCTTCGGCCTCGTCGGCGGTCGGTTCGGCAAGGCCGTTGCGCAGGGCGGCTTCGACGGCTTCGTCGCGCAGCTCACGGCCGTCGGTGCCTACATGGCCACGATCCTCATCGGCCTCGGCCTGCACGCCATCGTCGTGCTGCCACTCGTGCTCTGGCTGGTCGGGCGCCGCGCTCCCTGGCCCTACGCCCGGGGCATGGGCACCGCCCTGCTGGCGGCGTTCTCGACCGCGAGCTCGTCGGCGACGCTGCCGCTGACGCTCGAGGGCGTCGAAGAGCGCAACGGCATCGATCGGCGGGCAGCGCAGCTCGTCGTGCCGATGGGCGCCACCGTGAACATGAACGGCACCGCGCTCTACGAGGCGGTCGCGGCGATCTTCATCGCCCAGGCCCTGGGCATCGAGTTGTCGACCGGCCAGCTGCTCGTCGTCGCGATCACGGCGACCCTGGCCGCCATCGGCGCGGCCGGCATCCCCGAGGCCGGGCTCGTGACGATGGTGATGGTCCTGCGCGCCGTCGATCTTCCGCTCGAGGGCGTCGAGCTGATCCTCGCGGTGGACTGGCTGCTCGATCGGTTCCGCACCGCCGTCAATGTCTGGGGCGACGCCGTCGGAGCCGCCGTCGTGGCGGCCGCCGTGCCGGATCTCGACGAAGGCGCGGCGGTCGTGGCGGACGACGCCGCGGCTTGAACGCTGCATCTCGACGCGGAACGCGCTATCGTACCCCGTCAGGCGCCGACCCCACGGCGGCGACGAACCCGCGGACGATGCGATGCAGTTGCTGACGATTGGACATCCAAGTGCCTTGCGCGACATGTCTTGGCTGATTGCCGTCGTGTCGATGTTGGTCGCCGGATGTGGCTCCTCGTCCGGGGTTGGCGGCGGCTACTACGAGCCGATGCCAGATATCACCGCGAACTTCGGTCCTGGCGATGACGCCCGGACGGACGCGGCGAGCGGCGGGACGGCAGACGGCGCTGGCGATGCTGGCGCGGACAGCAGCGTCGTCCATGACACGGATGCCGGCGGCGTCGAACCGGACGTCGCGGACACCGGCATCGCGGACGCCGGCATCGCGGACA
>CAZPHC010000036.1:10605-64108 GCA_964586155.1 uncultured Enterobacteriaceae bacterium
CGGGCGCCCCAGACACCGGCACCCCAGACACCGGCATCGCGGACACGGGCGCCCCAGACACCGGCACCCCAGACACCGGCATCGCGGACACGGGCGCCCCGGACACCGGCGTCGCGGACACGGGCATTGAAGATACGGGCGCCCCAGACACCGGCGACGCGGACACGGGCGCCCCGGACACGGGCGCCCCGGACACCACGCCCGCCGACGCCGGCGGCAACGGCCTGCCCGCGCCAGGCCCCGGCGAGCTCGTCATCACCGAGATCCTGGCCAATCCGCTCTCGGTCACCGACGCGATGGGCGAGTGGTTCGAGGTCTGCAACGTCTCGGGCAAGGCCCTGTCGCTCGCTGGCGTCGAGATCGGCGACGGCGCCATGGCCGCCGATCCGGTCAAGTCGCCGCCGCTGCCGGTCACAGGGGGAGCCTCCGTGACGATCCTGCCGTCAGCGTGCTTCGTCTTTGGCATCAACGGCGACATCGCGACCAACGGCGGCGTCAAGGTCGACTACGTCTATGCCAGCAAGCTCTCGCTGAACAACTCCGGCACCGAGACCGTGTTCCTGCGCGTCGGCGGCGTGACCATCGACGAGGTCGCCTACGCCCCGAGCAAGAACGGCTGGCCGGCGATGCCGAACGGTGCGTCCTACATGCTCCACGGCAGCAAGATGAGCGCGCTGGCCAACGACGACGGCACGGCGTGGTGCATGACGGTCGGCCAGACCTTCGGCGCCGGTGACGCGGGGTCGCCTGGCAAGCAGAACGGCCCGTGTTTGTAGCCTGATCGGCGTTTCGCGGCGCTAGCCGCCCGGGCGCACCGTCGACGGCGTCGTCTGGCCGTTGCCCAGGATCTCCCAGCGGAAGTTGTCGAGCAGGACCACCGAGTCGTAGATGCGGTCGCCCTCGTCGAAGACGATGAAGCGCAGCGTGATGGTCTCGCCCGGTTCGACCGGCGAGGTCGTCGTCAGCCAGCCGGTGCCGCCGCCGATGCCGCCTTCGTAGCCGGTGCCGGCCAGGCCGCCGTCGCCGGACTTGCAGCCGCTGCAGACGGTGAAGAAGGCGTTGTTGATCGACACGCAGTTGCCCTTGGCGTCGAAGCTGATGTTGCCCTTGAACTTCTTGCTCTCGAGCACAGCGAGGAACTTGTCGTTGAACTGCGTGCCGACCCACTCCGGGTACTCGGCGCTCATGAAGTTGAACTGGAAGGAGAAACCGTTGACGTTGCCGGGCACTTGCAGCGTCAACTTCCACTCGGTGTAGTCGTTGACCGAGCCCGACTTGCTGCAGCTGACGGCCGGGTAGGGCGCCGAGTTGCTGAACGACGTGCCCGACTGCGGCAAGACGTAGCCGGGCTGGCCTTTGGCCGCCGCGTTGCCCGTCGAGAGCACGGCGAAGTGCTTGCCCTGGTTCGGCAGGTTCGGCGGCCCGTACACGGTCTTGATCGCGCGCGCCGAGTTGGCGGCCAGGACCGGGAAGCTGCTCGACTTGACGATGGTCGATCCCGCAGGCGGGCAGAGGTCGATCGCCTTGACGTAGTCGTTGGGCTGGCCGTCGCTGAGGTTGCCGACGTCGCAGTCGGTCGGAGGCTCGTCGGTGACGCCGTCGCAGTCGTTGTCGATCTGGTCGGCCGGCATCTCCCAGGCGTTGGGGTTCTGGCCGGGATCGCCGTCGTCACAGTCCTTGCAGCCGGGGAAGCCGTCCTTGTCGCCGTCCTCGAGGTCGTCGATCACGCCACTGCAGTCGTTGTCCTTGCCATTCTTGCAGTTGCGGCCGGCGCCGGGGTTGATGTTGATGTCCGTGTCGTCGCAGTCCAGGCCGCCGCAGCCGGCCCACCCATCGCCGTCAAGGTCGAGGTCGTCGGCGACGCCGGTGCAATCGTTGTCCTTGCCGTTGCAGATCTCCGGCGCCAGGGGGTAGGTCTGCGGGTCGGTGTCGTCGCAGTCGCTGCACACGGTGTAGCTGTCGTTGTCCGCGTCCTCGAGGCCATCGACGATGCCGTTGCAGTCGTTGTCCTTGCCGTTGTCGCAGACCTTGGCCGCCTTGGGGTAGATCTTGGCGTCGTTGTCGTTGCAGTCCTGGCAGGCGTCGAAGCCGTCGTTGTCGGCGTCGCCGTTCTTGGTGCCGTCGATGATGCCGTCGCAGTCGTTGTCCTTGCCGTTGGCGCAGTCGACCGGCGCGCCGGGGAAGATCACCGGGTTGGCGTCATCGCAGTCGGCGTTTGGCCCCGGGCAGCTCGAGAAGCCGTCCTTGTCGCCGTCGAGCTCGTCGATCTTGTTGTTGCAGTCGTTGTCCTGTCCGTCGCAGATCTCCTCGGCGAGCGGATGGACCGTCTTGTCGCTGTCGTCACAGTCGCCGTCGGCAGGCGAGTAGCCGTCGAGGTCGTGGTCGATCATCGAGAGCGTGGGGCCGGTGTCCGGGAGCACGTCGCTGGCGGCGCCGGCGCCGTCGTCCGTCGCGCCCGCGTCGCCGGTGGGGTCGAGGCCCAGGTCGTCGGCACCGCCGGCCGCGTCGCTGGCACCGCTGGCGTCCGTGGCCGTGGCGCCGCCGGCGCCGTCAACCGCGTCGTTGCCGAGCAATCCGCCGAGCCCGTTGGTGCCGTCCGGTTGCCAGGTGCCGGGGATGCCAAAGCCTGGGGCCGGCCCGCCGCCCGTGGACGAGCTTCCGCAGCCGATCTGCAACGCGCTTGCGAACAAGGCCAATGCAAGGTACGAAGCGCGCCGCACGTCGGGCTCCGAGTCAGGTCGGGGAATCTGGCGTGCTGGACGCTACCACCGGTGCCTCGTCGGCTTCGACCTAGACAAGGGCAACAGAGTACGCTTCGCAGCCGGGGGAGCGCAAGGGTTCCAACGGCCCGCAACGATGCGCAGTGCGGGCCAAGCGCGGGAACAGAGGTCAGACCGTTCGGGGATGCACACGCCCCGTGACGCGTCCGGCACCACCCGCCGATGAGGGAGGTCGATGGGCCAGCCGTACAAGAAGTTGCGTCTGCAGGGCTTCAACAACCTCACCAAGACGCTGAGCTTCAACATCTACGACATCTGCTTTGCGCGCACGGAAGAGGAACGTCGGGCGTACATCGCCTACATCGACGAAGCCTACAACGCCGAGCGACTGACGCAGATCCTCGTCGATGTGGCGAACATCATCGACGCCAAGATCCTGAACATCGCCCGTCAGGACTACGAGCCCGAGGGCGCGAGCGTCACGATGTTGGTCGCCGAGGGTGAACACGGCCTGCCCGACAAGCTCGACGACGACGAGACCCCCGGCCCGACGCCCGACGCGCTGCGCTCGGAGCGGGAACACAAGCTCGCGTCGGCGTCGACCTTGCGCTCCGAGGCGGTCGTCGGTCACCTCGACAAGAGCCACCTCACGGTCCACACCTACCCCGAGAGCCACCCCCACAACGGCATCTCGACCTTCCGCGCCGACATCGACGTCTCGACCTGTGGCCAGATCTCGCCGCTCAAGGCGCTGAACTACCTGATCCACACGTTCGAGAGCGATATCGTCATCATGGACTACCGCGTCCGCGGCTTTACCCGCGACGTGCGTGGCCACAAGCACTTCATCGACCACACCATCAACTCGGTGCAGAACTACATCGACCCGGGCGTGCGTCGGAAGTACCAGATGATCGACGTCAACGTGTACCAGGAGAACGTCTTCCACACCAAGATGCTGTTGAAGGACTTCGACATGGACAACTACCTCTTCGGCATCAAGTCCGAAGACCTGCCGGCGCGTGACCGCGGCACGGTGCGTCGGCGCCTCAAGCGCGAGATGCTCGAGATCTTCTACGGCCGCAACTTCAAGCGCGGCGAAGTGCCGCTCTAGGCCGCCCGCAGCCCAGTCCGGCGCCCAGTCCGGCAGCCCAGTCCGGCAGCCCAGTCCGGCAGCCCAGTCCGGCAGCCCAGTCCGGCAGCTCAGTCCGGCGCGACCGGCGCCACCGCCTGGTCATGGACCTTGTGCAGCGCCACGATCTCGGGCCGATCGGCGCAGAAATACGTCAGCACGGCTTCGGCCAGGACCTGGCCGATCGCCTCGGCCGCCTCGGGCTTGGGCGCGATCGGCGTGTCGCCGTCGAGCTGCCAGACCAGATCCTTGCGCACCTCGATGCCGATCGACGACAGGCGCCGTTGCGAGCGCTCGTAGCCCTCGGTCAGCGTCGCGCGCTCACGGTGCACATACGCCGCGATGGCCTCGTAGGCACGCTGGGCGCCGGCGAACGCGCTCTCGGCACCCGCGGGGGCCAGGCGGAACATGTGCAGGTAGCCGCGCAGGGCTTCGGAGTCGGCGCGGCGCAGGTTGGTGTCCTGCAACATCTCGAACACCATGCGGGTGCTCGGATCGTCGGCGACCCCCGGGTGGTCGGCGAGGTAGCAGTCCTGCAGGTAGCAGAAGAAGCTCCAGACCTGCGCCCGGACCTCGACCGAGCCGTCGGGCAGGGCGTAGGGGTAGTTGTGCGCCACGCGGAAGCCGGCTTTCTCGGCCGTCAGCGAGATGCGGTCGCGCAGGACGCGGTCGGCCGTGCCTTCGGCGAGCGCGTCAGGGTAGAGCGGGTCGAAGAAGTGGTCCGGCAGCTCGTGGCGACCGCGGTACGACAGCGCCTGGCTGCAGATCGACAGCTCGGGCCGCATCGTTCCCGAGCGATTGAACGTGTCGTACGTGTGGACCGCGATCTTGGTGATCGAGTTGCGCACGATGCCGTCGTAGTGCGCGGCGATGGCGTCGTAGGCGTCGCGCAGCAAGCGCTGCTTCTGTTCGAAGCCGAGCCAGCTCGAGAATGGGTAGTTGATGGCGAAGCGCTCGAGGTAGTCCGCGCCTGCGGTCGTCAGCCCCGGGAAGCGGCCAAAGTCCATCAGGACCCGGGCGATGCGGACGCGGTGGATCGCGGCGACGCCAAGGTGGCGGGCCAGCGCCTCGGCGACCAGGGTCGCGCCCCAATCGCGGTCGGCGTGGTAATCGGCGGCGTAGCGTTCGAAGCCGACGTCGTGGCCGGCAGCGTCACGCAGGTAGCGCGCGGGGATGCAGTCGCCGTCGTGGATCACGTCGATGACGACGCGATCGCGCAGTGCAGCCGGCAGCCGGGTCAAGGCCGGGCAGCCCGCAGCCGGCGCCACGACCCGACGCTCGACAGGCGGACCCTCGTCGGTGACGATGCCGTGGACGCCGCCGATCCGGAGCTGCTCGTGGTCGCTGCGCATGGCTTGGGTCCCCGCTGTCCGTCGCGCGGTCGCTCGTGCGGTCAACCCGCGTCGGTCGTGCTGGTCGTGTCGCTGGCGAGGCTCGTGTCCGCGCTGGCGTCGCTGTCCTCGCCGCAGATCGCGGCGTAGTCCTCGCAGCAATCGCCGCTGGAGGCGCAGAACGCGTCACAATGGCAGACGTTCGAGCCGTCGTACTCCTCGTCGCAGCGATCGACGCAGCTGGTGGAGCCGCTCGCCGTGTCGCTGGCCGCCGTGTCGGGATCGACGATGGCGTCGGCCGCGGCGTCGCCGCCCGTGCTCAGCACGTCGCCGGCGGACACGTCGCTGCCAGTCGACGCCGAGCCGCTGTCGCTGGTCGCGGTCGCGTCGCTGCTGGCGTCGACGCTGGCGTCGCTGCCGGCCTTCGACACGCACTGGCCGACGCTGGTGTCGCAGACCCAGGTGCCGTCCGCAGGACAATGGATGCTCGAGGTGCAAGACAGGGTCGGGGTGTCGCGGGTCACGGTGCAGCCGGTCGCCCAGCCGAGGGCTGCCAGCAGCGCCGGTGCGGCCATGAGCAGCTGCGCCCGGACGACGCCATGGGCGCGGGGCGAACGGGAAGCGAAGGAACGGGATGCAAACATCGAGAGACTCCTCTGGCTGACCGCGCCGGGCGCCGCTGGGACTTTCACGGCCGCCCCTGGGGCTGTCAAGCGCGACAGCGCAGCAGGGCGCCGCTCGGGCCGGCTTGCGCGATGCTTCGGTCCCGATCATCATCGCAGGACCGCCGGACTTGCGGGAGTCTGGCTGTGCGCGACGTGGCGTCGCCGGGTGTGGTCGTCGCAAGCAAGGGACCGGATATGCGGTCGAGCCCAGCTGGCAGTTCGGACGTGGTGGCGGCGTTGAGCGCCTGGACGACGACGCAGACCAGCGAACCCGTTCGGATCGAGACCCACGAAGACGAGATCATCTGGCTGCACGTCGTCGCGCCAGACGGCCTGATGCCGGCGCCGTGGGTCGCCAGCGACGCCGATATCGTCATCGGGCGGACACCGAGCCAGGGCGCGACCTTCATCGTGCCGCACGGCACCGTGTCGCGGCGCCACACGCTGTTGCGCTGGGACTCGGACCTCAACTGCCACGTCGCCAGCGATCTCGGTAGCCACAACGGCACGCGGGTCAACGGCGACGTGCTCGGCATCCTCGTCGCCGAGCACGTCATGTGCTCGGGAGACGTGCTGCGCATCGGCGACGTCGTGCTCGTCTACGAGCGGGGCCCGCGGGTCGTCGGCGCCGGTCGGGACGCGCTGCAGGCCTTGCCCGGCGCGTCGATGGCCATGACCGAGCTTCGGGCCGCCGTCTGCAAGGTGGCGACCGATCCGTCGCCGGTCCTGCTGCACGGCGAGACCGGCAGCGGCAAGGAGCACGTCGCGCGCGAGCTCCATCGCCTGAGCGGCCGCACGGGCCCGTTCGTGCCCGTAAACTGCGCGGCCCTGAGCCCGGCCCTGATCGAGAGCCTGCTGTTCGGCCACGAGACCGGTGCCTTCACCGGCGCGGCGCGTCGCAACTCCGGCCTGTTCCGGGCGGCGCATGGTGGCACGCTGCTGCTCGACGAGATCGGCGAGCTGCCGCTTGACGTGCAGCCGAAGCTGTTGCGCGTGCTGCAGGATCGCCAGGTGCGCGCGGTCGGCGCCAGCACCGAAGTCGCGGTCGACGTCCGCGTGCTGGCGGCGACGCACCGTGATCTCGAGACGATGGTCGAGGCCGGCACCTTCCGCCGCGACCTCCACGCCCGCCTGGCGCTGCTGGAGCTTCGGGTCCCGCCGTTGCGCCAGCGGCGGCCGGACGTGCTGATGTGGTGGCGTCGCTTGGAGGCGCAATGGGCCGACGAGCGCGGTGAGCCGTGCAAGAGGGCCGAGTTTCCGCCCGAGAGCGTCGAGGCGCTGCTGCGGTCGGAGTGGCCGTCGAACCTGCGCGGCGTGGACACGCGCTTGCGCCGCTTCGCCGTGCGGTCCGGCGGTGCCAGGCCCGTGCTGCCGGACGATGTTCGCGACCTCGCCAGCGAAGCCGTCGGGGCCCCGGGCGAGGACCAGCTCGACGCGCCCGCCGTCAGCGCGCCCCGCAGGCGCCAGAGCAGCGCCTCGTCCGTCACCGTGTCGGGGGCGACGCAGGCCCCGCAGCCGCCGCGGCAGCCGACGCCGACGCGCTCGGAGCTGCTGGCCGTGCTGCGCGAGACCGGGAGCATCCGCGCCACGGCCAAGGCGTTGCGCCGCGATCGTCGCCAGATCTACCGCTGGGTGCAGGCGTACGCCGTCGTCGAGGCCGAGTGGCAGAGCGAGGACGCCGAGCCCGAGGGGCCGGACGACGAGGACGACGAGGACGGCGACGACGGCGGGTTCGCGCGGTAGCGGCGCCCGCAACGAGCCGGCGCGGCGCTAGTTGCGCGCCAGCATCGACTCCAGCGTGGCCATCGCCGTCCAGAGCCGCAGCCCGGCCGTCTCGTGCGCCCAGCTGTTCGGCCCGTCGATGACCGCGTCGGCGACGACGACGTTGCGCCGCACCGGCAGGCAGTGCATGAAGCCCGCGTTGTCGGTCTTGGCCATCGTATCGGGCGTGACCTGCCAGTCGCCGAGCGTCGCCCGCACACGGGCCTCGTCCTCGCGGCGGCCGTAGCCGGACCAGCCGGACCACGACTTGGCGACGACGACGCGGGCGCCACGCATCGCAGCGTGCTGGTCGTGGCTGACGCTGACGTTGCCGCCCTGCAGCTGCGCCAGCGTGCCGGCGCGCGCAAGGACCTCGGGATCCAGATCGAAGCCCTCGGGGTGCGCCACGGTGACGTCCATGCCCTGCAGGGCCGCCGAGAGCAGGACCTGGTTCGCCACCGCCTGCGGCAGCGCCTTGGGATGCGGCGCCCACGTGAGCACCAGCTTCTCGCCGCGCAGGTCGTCGCCGAGGTGCGACTTCCACGCTGCGGTGTCGGCCAAGCCCTGCATCGGATGCCAGCGGGCCGATTCGAGATTGATGACCGGCACCTTCGAGTGGCGCACGAACGCCGCGATCGCCGGATCCCGGGCGTCCTCGGCCTGGTCCTCGAGCCCGGCGAACGCGCGGACGGCCAGAAGGTCGACCATCTGCTCGAGCACGGCGATCGCGTCCTTGACGTGCTCGGCGGCGGTGCCGTTCATCACGACGCCGTCTTCGAGCTCGATGCCCCACATGTCGCGACCGGGCGCGAGCGTGATGCAGTGCACGCCGAGCGCGTGGCAGGCCGCGTCGATCGAGGTCCGCGTGCGCAGCGACGGGTTCAAGAACAGCGACGCGATACGCCGGCCCTCGGCGCGGCGCGGTGTCGCGCCTGCCCGCAGGTCGAGCGCGCGACGGACCAGGGCGTCGACGCCTGCGCGGCCCGGCTCGGTGCCGTCGATCAGCCGCGAGGGCCAGTCCTGCGTGCCGGCCAGCGGCACGGGGATCGTGACCTTGCTGGTGCGGGTCTTGTTGGCGTGGGGCAGCGCCGCCGCCGTGGTGTGTGGGTAGACGATCACGCGCGCACCTCCATCGTCGCCGGGGCGTAGGCATGGGTGCCGGCCCGCTCCAGCGCGGCCATCACGAGCTTGCCGAGCATGTCCGGCTGCTTGCGGGCGTTGGCCGCTGGAACCCCCAGCGTCGTCCGCACCTGGCTGCAGCCGGCGTCGTTGTCTGTCGCCGGGCCCGTGACCACGTCGACGCGGATGCCGAGCTTGTCGAGCAGGGCGATGCCGCCCCACGCTGCGACCGGATCCGTCGCGGCGAAGACCACCGCGTGCGCAGCGCTGCGCAGATCCTCGGCCTGGAGCAGGTCCATCACGCCGTAGTCGCCCAGCAGGCCGTCGCCGAACTCGACGACC
This sequence comes from uncultured Enterobacteriaceae bacterium, assembly GCA_964586155.1. Classification (GTDB taxonomy): domain Bacteria; phylum Myxococcota_A; class UBA9042; order UBA9042; family UBA9042; genus SXNM01. The sequence continues at coordinate 19,676 of CAZPHC010000036.1, forward strand.
GCGACATCGACGCCGTCGCGGCCGAGAGCGTTGAGGCAGCCACGCGTCGCCCGGCCGAGCTCGACGGCCGCCTTGGCGTCGCCGCCGCAGGTCGACGGCAGGCCGGCGTCGGCGAAGGTGTAGGCGCTGACGGCGCCGTGATCCATCATGTCCAGCACGTCGCGGCGCAGGGCGACGCCCGTCACCTTGGCCACGCCGACGCGCATGCCGGCGCGGGTCAGCTCGCGCACCAGGGCCGCCGCGGCGGCCGTCTTGCCGGCGCTCATGCAGCTGCCGAGCAGGAAGACCGCCGGCGGCGTCTTGACCAACACGTCGGCCGCCGGGACCGGACCAGGGCGGATCGACGCGGCGACCGCGTCGGCCCATTGGTTGCTGCCGGGCGCGACGATGCCGCCGAGCACCTCGACGCGCGCCGGCGGGCCGACTTCGGGGCTGGCCGAGGTGCAGGTGCCGATGACGCCGCCGAGGTTGAGCAGGTGCAGGATGTCGCCGGGCTCGACGTGCGGCGGCACCACGCCGGCGTAGCCGCGCAGGGCGCGCCGCTCGCCCAGCACGCCCGCGACGACGTCGCCGCGGTGCACCGTCATCATGCGGCCGTGCACGTCCTCGAGCTGGTTGTAGCGGTCCTTGTCGTCGAGCACGCGAACGGCGACGACCGTGCCGGCCAGCGCCGGGATGCGCGTCGTCAGGCGCACATGCGGCTGCAGGCCGAGGTGGCGCACGGTGCTGGAGATCTTGTCGAGACGGATGTGCATGGCGAGACACTCCTGGCCGCGAGGCCAAGCAGGTGGGCGGTTCAGCCGCCCGAAGGGAAGTGGTAGCCGAGTCGGCGCGCCAGTCGCGAGAGGACGTCGGGGTGGGCGAGGGCGACGAGCACCGTGTCGTCACCGGCGATGGTGCCGATGACGCCCTCGATGCCGGGCGTGTCGATGAACTGGGCCAGCACCGAGGCGTGCGCCGGCATCGTGCGCACCAGGGCGACGCCGCCACCGTAGGCGAGCTGGATGCGATGCACCGGCGCCGGCAGGTCGGCTGGCGGCGGCATCCGGTAGACACCGTCGACCTTGACCGCGCCGATGGCCGTCAGCTCGCGCGAGACAGTGGCCTGGTTGACGGTGTGGCCGCGCCGAGCGAGCGCGCTCACCAGCCCGCCTTGGGTGCTGTGGGCTTCGGTCTCGAGCAGGTTGTGCATAGCGTCGCGCCAGTTCATGGGACGCGCACTGTATGGGCGCATACTATGCAACGCAATAGGAATAGTATGCAGTCATGGCGCAATTGCGCCGCGAATTCAGCCCAGGCTGAAACTTTTCATGCAGCGCGCCCGGATCGGGCTCAGTTGGCGGGTGTCGCGACCAGGTGCAGCACTTCGACCCGGGCGTTGGCGGCCCGGCAAGCGGCGATCGCGGCGGCGTCCTTGGGCCTGGCGCGCAGCAGCGCGGCGATGTCGACGCAGACGGCCCGACCGTCGCCGTAGCCGCGGCCGTCCAGGCGCGAGGCGTCGACGCTGTAGGTCGTCAGGACCTTGACCACGGCGTCGGCCCGGGCCTGCGTGGCGCGCAGACCCTTGCTGCCGGCGTCGCGGTCGTCGCCATGCACGGCGATGGCGATGCGAGGCCAGGGCAGCCGCGCCAGCAGGCTCGCGGTCGCTTGCAACGCCGGCAGGCTGGCCTTGTCGACGGTGGCGCCGCGGAAGCGCAGCGGCTGGGCAAAGACCAGGCGATCGCCGTCCAGGCGGACCAGGGGCTCGCCGTCCGGGCATCCATCGGCGTCATCCTTGCCGTTCCACGTCTCGGCCTCGTTCGGGCAGCGGTCCTGCTCGCCGACGATGCCGTCGTTGTCGGCGTCGGGGTTGGGGCAACCCTGGTCGGCCGCGGCGCCCGGCACCTCGGGGCATCGGTCCGCCTGGTCGGCGACACCGTCGCTGTCGACGTCGACCTCGGGGCAGCCGTCGCCGTCCTGGAGGCCGTCCTTGTCCTCGGCCTGGTTCGGGCAGCGGTCCTTGGCGTCGGGCAGGCCGTCGCCGTCGTTGTCCGGGTCGGGGCAGCCGTCCTCGTCCTGGAAGCCGTCCTTGTCCTCGACCTCGTTCGGGCACCGATCTGCGGTGTCGGGCACGCCGTCGCGGTCGTTGTCCGGGTCGGGGCAGCCGTCCTTGTCCTCGAATTGGTCGTCGTCTTCGGCCTCGTTGGGGCATTGGTCCTTGGCGTCGGGCAGGCCGTCGCCGTCGTTGTCCAGGTCGGGGCAGCCGTCCTCGTCGGCGTGGCCGTCCTTGTCCTCGGCCTGATCCGGGCATCGATCGCGGCCGTCGGGGATGCCGTCGCCGTCCTCGTCCGCCGCAGGGCCACCGATGACGCCGCAGATGCCGGCCGTCATCGCGAGGTTGCCACCAGCGCTGGTCGAGGCGCCGGGCTTGCGCGCGACCGGGGGCTCGCTGAGCCAGCCTTCGACGTCGAGGCGCAGACGCAGGCGGTGGTTGATGCGGAAGCGGGCGCCGACGCCGAGGCCGGCGATCCAGTCCGCGTCCCAGCCGGGGGTGATGAACGCCTTGGTCGACGCGAGCATGTCGATGCCGGTGAACGCGCGCACGAAGGGCAACACGGGGCCACGGTCGATGGCGTCGTAGCGGACGCCGGCGCGCACGCCGAAGAGCTGGTACGAGCCGCCGGGCTGCCATTGATCGAGGTCCGCCTCGCCGCCGAAGTCTTCGAACTCGTCGCGACCGCGGAACGAGCCGCTGCCGCCCCGGAGCTCGGCCTCGATCGCCAGATGCGAGGTTGCCTGCCAGCCGCCGCGCACCCCCGCCAGCAGGCCGGTGCCCGGGACGTCGTAGCGGTAGTAGGCGTCGCCCAGACCGCTCACCAGGCTCGGCCCCCAGACGCCGATCAGCGCGCCGACTTCGAACACTGCGCCGGATGCCTGAGGCGGCAGCGTGTCGAGCACCGAGGGCGCGGCACCAGGATCGGGCGGCGCAGGCAGCTCGTCCGCGCGGACCAGGGTCGGCACCAGCGACGACGCAAGGGTCGACGCCAACAGCAGCGAGGGCAGCCAGGACGCCAGCCAGGACGGCGCCACCGTGGTCGGGCCCCTGCGGTTCGCGAACCACGGGCGCTGTCGGGCATGGGGGCAAGAACGTCGAACCATCATCGAGTCTCCTGGTGTCGGCGCGCAGCGCGTCGCGGATCGGTGGCGTCGTGGCGTGGATGCTACCAGCCGCGAGCGCGCGGCCGCGGCTGGCGAGCGCGCAAGACGACAAAGCGCGGGTCATTGCCCACCGCCGAGACCGAGGCAAAATCCTGGCTCAAGCGCGGCTCGTAGTCGAGGTGTCTGTTGGCGACGATGTAGACCGTGCCGTCGGGACGGAGCACCCGGGCGGCGTCACGGAACATGGCGGCGGCCGTCTGGCGCGACATGTCCTTGCCGACGTGCATCGGTGGGTTGCAGAGCACGAGATCGATCGAGGCGTCGGGCACGGACCCCAGGTGGCTGTCGTGGAGCAGCTGCATCGTCCTGCCTGCGAGGCGGCCGGCGTTCGCCTGCCAGGACAGGCGCGCCGCGTCGAGCGCGAGCGCGGAGTCGTCGCAAAACAGCACCTCGCTGTTGGGCTGCCGCAGCGCCCCGACGAGGCCAAGCACGCCGTTGCCGCAGCCGAGGTCGAGGATCCGCGCCGCCGCCGGGCGAGTCGGCACCAGCGGGACGAGCCGGGCGGTGCCGACGTCGACGTGGCCGTGGGCGAAGACGCCGGCGTGGCTCATCAGCACGAGGTCGTCCGGGCCGCGGACCGACTTGATCGCCGGCGCAGTCGCGGCGCGCAGGCGCCCTTCGATCAGGCGGCTGCGGCGGATCGCGCGACCGACCTGGGCGTCCTGCAACGCCGCGCTGATCCGGCCGATGATGCGCGCGCTCCAATCTTCGGCCCGCGCCGCGATCGCGATGGGCGTGCCCGCGGGCAGGACGGCCCCGAGCCGCGCCAGCAGCGCCAGGCCTTCGTCGTGGGCCCGCGGCCACGCCAGCCACACCGCCGCAAAGGCCCGCCCGCTGGGGGCCGCCGCCGGGATGTCCAGGGCGCTGTGGATGGGCAGGGCCGCGACCTCCTCTACGCCGAGGACCGCGGAATTCCGCTCTGCGTTGGCCATCAGCCCGTGCCGCGTCGTGGCGCGATCCGCGACCATCACACGCTCGACGCCCGAGGTGCCCAGGGCCAGGGCGCCATAGCCGTCGCTGCAGAGCAGGAGCGGGCCGTCCGGTCGCGGCAGCCCGAGCAGACGCTCTTCGCCGTGGCTCCACGCACGCAGCGAGGTCGGGCCGCGGTCGGGGAAGCGATGGAGCCGCAGCGCCAGCGTGCCCAGCTGCAGCGTCGCGCCGCCGTCGCCTGCGGGTTCGAGGTCCAGGTTCACGTCGTCACCCCCACCAAGGCCATCGCGGCACGCACGGCTTCGACCAGCTGGTCGACCTGGTCCAAACGGTTGTAGCGCTGCGCCGACGCCCGCAGCACGACGCCGCCGGCCGGCTGCGGGATCACGGGCACCTCGATGCGATGCTCCAGCCAGAGCCATTGTTGCAGCGGATGCACACCAGGGACCGCCTCGCCCGGCAAGGACGCGAACGCCGTCGCGACCGCCGCGTCGAACAGGACCGCGGCCATCGCCCCGACCATCGACGGCGGTGCCACGGCCCGCGCGTGCGGCAGCGTCATCAGCCGCTCCCGCATCGCCAGCGCCAGCGCGCGGTTGCGTTCCATGCGCTGCGGCCAGCCGTCGGCGTCGGTCTCGGTCACGGCGGCGAGCGCGGCGGGCACGGCCAGCCACGGCGTCGGATCGAAGGTGCCGGGCCAGTCGAAGGCCTGCCAGAGGCGCGGGCGGTCCGGCAGCGGTCCGAAGAAGCCATGGCTCACGACGCACGGGTCGACACGGTGGTGCAGATCGGCCCGCACGTGCAGGATCGCGGCGCCTTTGGGCGCGCAGAGCCATTTGTGCAGGTTGGCGGTGGTCCAGGCCGCGCCGGTCGCGTGCAGCTGCAGCGGGATCATGCCGGGCGCGTGCGCGGCGTCCACCAGCGTCTCGACGCCGCGGGCGAAGAGCGCGGCCACGATCTCGGCCACCGGCAGCACCATCGCCGAGGGGCTGGTGATCGCGTCGAGCAGGCAGTAGCGCGTCGCGTCGGTGGTGGCCGCGAGCACGGCATCGAGCGCCTGCTGCGGGCTCTCGATCGGGCAGGGCAGCGTGGCCAGGCGCAGCGTGGCGCCGGTGCGTTGGCAGGCGGCGCGCAGCGCGTTCAGGCAGGCCGGATACCCATGGTCGAGCGCCAGGATCTCGTCGCCGGGGCGGAGCTGCCAACCAGCCACCACAGCCGAGACGCCGGCCGTCGCGTTGGTCACGAAGACGAGGTCTTCGGGCCGCGCGCCGACGAACGACGCGATCGCGGTGCGTGCCTGGTGCAGCAGCGGCTCGTACTCGCGGACGAAGAAGCGCACGGGCTCGGATTCGAGCTGGTCCCGCAGGGCGTCCTGCGCGTGGCGCACGGGCGTCGGTGTCGCGCCGAACGAGCCGTGGTTGAGGAAGGTCACCGTGGGATCCAGGCGCCAGAATGGTTCGGTCATCTCGGCGCTCCGTTCGATGGGGTCAGTCCGTCAGGCCCGGGGACGCCCCGGCCGCTTGGATCGGCCGCGGCCTCGCGCGACCGGCCCGGGATCACGCGGATGCGCCTCGACCGCTACGGGCGCTCGGGGCGCTCGGGGCGCTCGGGTCGGTCCGGGCGCTCCGGCCGATCCCGCTCGGTCCGTTCAAAGAGCCCCTGCTGGGCGTCGCGACCGCGGCGATCCTCACGGTCCTGCATCGCGACGTCGATCGCGGCGCGAATCTGGCCGCTGGCGAGTCGCACCGCGGCGTCGGTGAACGTCTGCAGCTCGATCCGCATCGCATCGTCGCCCTCAAGCTCGACCCTGACGGGCGTCGCGGGGATGCGCCATGGCGAGAGCAGCGCCACGCGCCGCGCGACCTCTTGGGCCTCGGTCGACGCGCCCCGCGGCAGGGGCACCCGCACCGACACCGGCACCTGCCGTCGGTCGCGATGCACCTGCACCACCGTCGTGTCCAGCAGGCGGTGCGGCACGAAGAGCGTCGCTCCCTCGGGGTCGCGCAGCACCATGCGCATCAGGCCGATCTCCTGGACCGTGCCGTGCATCTCGCCGATCGCGACGTGATCGCCCTCGTGGATGCGGCCGCGCAGCACGATGCCGAGGCCGGCGGCGAGATCCTCCAGCGGCCGCGCCAGGGCCCAGAGCGCGCCCGCGACGGCCAGGATCGCGGCCATGGCGGTCAGCACCGGGGCCGCAGACAGCAGGCGCGTCGCCAGCCATGACGCCAACGCGCCGAAGATCAGGACGTCGGCCATGCGTCGCCACGGCCCGAGCTTGTGGTTCGGATCGAGGCCAAGGCTCCAGACCAGCCGGATGGCGCTGTCGGCAAGGCGGGTGAGCAGGACGCCGGCGCCGAAGAGCAGCAGCACGCCCAACAGGTGCAGCAGCGAGACCAGCGACGCGACCCGGCCAGCCTCGGCGACCAGCTCGTCGACGACGGACGACGACGTCGTGATGTCCTCGCCGCTCGCGCCACAGCCGGTGGCGACGACGGCGCATCCCAGGACCCACAGGGCGACGCGCATCGTCATGGCTCCGTCCCCACGTCGCGCAGGCCTTGGATCACCGGGCCGACCAGCGCTCGCGGCACCCGCAGCTCGTCCCGTCGCGCCTCGGTCGACTCCAACATGCCGGCGGCGCGCAAGAAGCCGGCGTGCTGGCTGGCGACGTGCAGGGGCACGCCGAGCGTGTCGGCCAACTGCTTGGGCGAGCCACCGCCCCAGCGCAGCACCGCCAGCAGGATCGCGAGCTGGACCGGATCCAGCTCGCGGAAGGGCGGCAGGCCGAGCGTCAACATGCGCGCACTCTGCGGCGTGACCGTCTCTTCGCCTTCGATCTCGAGCGCGCGCAACCAGATGACCATCGCCCGCGCGAGGTTGCCGTCGCTAAGCCGCGCCAGCAGGCGGAAGGGCAGCGAGCCGTCGTCGATGCGCATCAGGCGCGCCATCAGCCGCACGGGGAGCGGCTTGGCGATCAGCAGGTTGCGGCCTGACAGCGCGTGCCGCGTCAGCAGGGCCGTCTGCAGCTCGGCGTGCGACAGCGGCGCCAACTCGAGCACATGGCCAAAGCTCGGCCGCACCGCGACGGCCTCTTCGACCAACCGCAGCGCGGGCGTCGTCACCGTGACCAGCCAGAACACCGAGTCACGACTGCGCTGCATCAGGTCGAGGAAGCTGATCAGCGCCCGCAGGCCGGCTTCGTCGGGCGTGCACCAGCGCTCGAGGTCGTCGATCAGCACGGCGGTTCGGACCTTGCGCAGCGCCTTGAGCACCGAACGCCGCTGCGCCCGGCACCCCAGCTCGTTCGCCAGCGCGGCGTCGAGGCCGGTCTCGCGCCAGCTGCCCACCGGCTCGGGGCGCAACACGCGCGGGACGGTCAGCTCCAGCTCGGCCATGTTGAGCAGGCTCGACCGTCCGGCGCCGTGTGCGCCGACGATCAGGGCCGAGCCGCCCGAGCCGCCTTCGATCCAGGCGCGCTCGGCGCGACGCACCAGCTCGAGCTCGCTGCGGTAGGCCGTGAACAGCCTGTGTTCGCGCACCGGCTGCAACGAGAAGAGCCGGGCGTAGGCGTCAGGCACGCCTTGGGCGAGCAGCCAGCGGTCGGTGTGCTCGCGCAGGCCGGCGGCGTCGAGGCGGCCGTGATGGGTGCGAGCGCGCAGCTCGGTACCGAGCCGGCTGTCGCGGACGCTGCGCCACCAGCGCACGGTCCGGTCGGTCTCGCTGCGCCACCAGGTCAGCGCCGGCGCGGCCCACTCCGCGAGCTGCCGCCGCACGCTGCCGATGGCGTGGCCGACCGCGTCGCCGGGCCGTTGCAGCGCCGCGGCGTCGGCGATGTCGGCGTCGAGGCGGGCGAACGCCGACTCGAGCATGGCAGAGGTCTCGATGCGCAGCTTGGACGCGGTCTCGCCGATCTCGGCCTCCAGGCGATCGACGCGGGCCAGGGCGCGGTCGAACGCGGCGACCATGCCGGCGGTGTCTTCGGTCGTGCTCTCGAGCACCTCGAGCCTCGACTCGACGGCGAACAGCGCGATGTCGACGGCCTCGCGCAGCCGCGGCGCGGTGTTCGCCAGCAGGCGTGACGTCGAGTCGAGGCGATCATCGACGTCCGAGAGCAGGCCGTGGATCAGGTGTTCGGTGGCCTCGGTGCGGATGTCCATGGCCACCAAAGCGATCTCGTCCGGTGCCGAGGCCTTCGACACGAGCGTGGTCGGCGGCACCATGTCGCGCCGCTCCGGCAGCGCGGCGACGGCGGACCGGAGCTCGACCGCGACGCGGTGGATGCTCGCGCCGGCGCGGAAGGCGTGCAGACGCGTCTCGATGGTGCGGTGGCTCTTCTGCGCGAACGAGGCGTTGCAGGCCTCGGCCCAGCCGGCCAACGTCGCGAGATCCGGGGACGCCTGCTCGGCGCAGGTATCATGCACCTGCTGCAGGCCCGTGCGCACGCCCAGGATGACCTGGCGCACGCCGCCCAACGCCTCGGACGCAGGCGAGATCAAGTGCCGCTCCAGGGCCAGCTCTGCGGCGCTGTGCAGGCCGCGCAGCTCGACGGCCAAGAGCAACGCGTGCTGCGATCCCGCCAGCCGCTCGCGCCAGGCCGCCGGGTCGCTGCTGAGGCGGTGCAGGCCGGCGCGGACCTCGGCGTCGACGCGCGAGAAGCGGATGGTTCCCGCCGGCAGACACGGGCCGCCCGCCACCGACATGACCTGCGCCAGCTCGCGCAGGCCGCCGCTGAGCATATGCCTGGCGTCGGCCCGCAGGCGGTTCAGCAGCAGCGCCATGCGCTTGTTCACCGCGCGGCGGGCGTCCTCAGCCGAGAGCTGGTCGGCGGCGTAGCCCCGCAGGATCTCGAAGATGCTGGCCTGGGCCCGGGCGACGGCGTCGACCATGTCGCCGCAGAACCGCGCCATCTTCGGCTCGAGGACCTTGCGCGCCGCGAGGCGGACCGGCACGCGGCGCGCCGGGAGCGGGCGCCCCATGCGGGCCCGCATCCGCAGCGACCAGAAGCCGAACCGGGCCCGCGTCGAGGTGGCTCGCTCCGGGCGCAGCTCGTGCAGCCCCATCGCCACGTCGATCTCGACCGGCAGCGCGCGCAGGCGCGCGCGCAGCTCGTCGAACAGGCCGCGCGCGCGCGTACCGTGCCCGAGGATGGCGTCGCCCTGGGGCGTCAGGGCCCAGCGGCGCAGGGTGGCGGCCTCGTCGGTCAGGCCGAGCGCCGCAGCGACCGAACGTGTCGTGCCGTTGGCCCACGGAGCGACGGCGTCGTCGATGGCGCGCTCGAAGCTCTGGTCGAGGTCGGCAGCGAGGCGCCGCAGCAACGCCGCCAGCTCGAGATCCTCGACGCCCGCGTCCGCCAGCGCGACCAGGGCCTCGCGCTCGGGGACCTGGGGTTCGGCCGGCACCACCTCGTCGGCCGCGAGCAGGTCCAGCGGGTCGGAGGTGTCCGGGGCGGGCTCGGTCGGCAGCCGCGCCAGCTCGCCAGCGCGGCTGAGGGCGGCGCGCAGCGCGATCGGTCCAATCAGGAGGTTCAACGCGACGACGGCAGTTCCAGTGGTATGAATCGACTCGGTGATCGCCGGCAGCTTTCGGGCGGCCACATCGACGAGGCCGAGGGTCACGCCGGCCTGCGGCAAGTAGGCCAAGTAGGCGTTGGCGACGATCGCCGGCTGCTCCCGGCCGAATCGGCTGCCGAAGCGCGCCGCGAGCCAGAAGGTCAGCGCACGCGCCGCGACGATCGACAGCGCGAGGGGGAGGATCACAAACGTGCTGCGAAGATCCACGCTTGCGCCGGCGATCGTGAAGAATACGACAAAGACCGGCAGCGAAACCATCTCGAGCGGAGGAGCCAGGTCGTGTTCGTGGCGAGAGAAGTTGCGCACGACGAAGCCGGCCGTGATGAAGACCAACAGCCGCTCGAGGTGCAGCTCGGTCGAGATCTCCGTCACCACCAGGACCATCGCCGAGACGAAGAGCAGCATCTCGGTATGAACCAGGCGGATGTAGGCGATCAGCAGCAGGCCGACCACGGCACCCGCGATCAGCGACGCGACGATCTCCTCGCCCACGACCGCGAGCAGCGACAGGTCGATCGCGCCACCGTCCAGCACCACCGCCGCCGCCGCGACCGCGACCGCGAGCGCGACGACCACCACCACGTCCTTGAGCACGGCGGCGCCGAGCGCGAGGTCCGACAGGCGGCCGGACGCCCGGCTGTCGCGCAGCACGGCGAGCACGATGGCGGGGCTGGTGCCGAGCGAGAGCGCGCCGAAGACGAACGCCAGCGCCAGGGCCAGACCGGGTGCGTCCGGGGCCGAGGGGATGCCGAACAGCGACACGTACAGCCAGGTCGCGAGCCCGACGCCCGAGCCCGCGAGCACCACCTTGGCGCCGACGGTCGCGAGCAAGGTCCGTCCGACCCTGCGCAGCTGGCCAACCTCGAGCTCGAGGCCGGCGGCGGTGGCGATCAGGCCCAACGCCAGGGTGTTGAACATCCGCATCTGGTCGACCACGGACTGCGACAGGATGTCGAGCGCCGAGGGGCCGAGCAGCAGGCCGGAGACGATGTAGCCCGTGACGCGCGGCAACCCCAGGCGCACGCCCATCTCGGCGGCCGAGAACGATGCGAGCACGACGAAGCCGATCGCGGCGAGCGTCAACGGGTCGACGGTCGAGGTCGCCTCGGCCTTGAGGACCGAGACGCCCGACATCAAGCCGAGCAGCAGCAGCAGGACAAATGCGCGTCTCATCGTCGCCACGTCTCCGGGCTGAGGACGGCTGCCAAGACGAAGATCTCCAAGCGGCCCGCGATCATGCACAGCGAGAGCACGAGTTTGCCGATCGGCGGCACCAGCTCGTAGTTCTGGGTCGGCCCGACGCTGGCGAGGCCGGGGCCGATGCTCGACAGGCAGGCGATCGTCGCGCTCGTGGCGCTGATCAGATCGAGGCCCAACAGCACCATCACCGCGGACGCGGCCGCGAACAGCATCATGTAGGCGACCGAGAACACGAGGATGCCGCGCAGCACCGACTCGGGCACGGCGTGATGCCCCAGTCGGACCGAGATGACGGCCTGGGGCTGGACGACCGTGCGCAGCTCGCGGGCGCAGAGCTTGAGCAGGGCGAACACCCGGCTGACCTTGATGCCACCGGCCGTCGAGCCGGCGCAGCCGCCCATGAACATCGCCAGGAACAGCAGGAACCGTGCGAAGTTCGGATAGGTGTCGAAGTCCTCGGTCATGAAGCCGGTCGTCGTGGTCACGGCCAGGGTCTGGAACACGCTGGCGCGGACGCCGTCGTGCAGGGTCTCGTGGCGATCGGCGATGCCAAGGAAGATCACGAGCGCGATCAGGGCGTTGACGAGCAAGTAGAAACGGACCTCGTAGTTGCGCCAGACCGTGCCGATGCGCCCGCGCACCGCGTCGTAGAACAGGCCGAAGTTCAGGCCTGCGATCAACATGAAGCCGGCGATGATCCAGTCGATGGCCGGGCTCTTGTAGTAGCCGATGCTGGCGGTTCGGGTCGAGAAACCGCCCGTGCCGAGCGTCGAGAAGGCGTGACAGACCGCGTCATAGAGCGGCATCCCCGCGACCATCAGCATCGCGCCACAGATCACCGTCAGACCGCCGTAGATCCACCACAGGGCCAGCGCCGTCTGCTTGATCTTGGGCCGCAGGCCGCTGGTGATGGGTCCCGCGACCTCGGAGCGGAACAGGTGCTTGGCACCGACGCCCAGGGTCGGGAAGACCGCGACAAAGAGCACGACGATGCCCATGCCGCCGATCCAATGCGACAGGCAGCGCCAGAGGTTGGTGGCGCGGCTGAGCAGGTCGACGTCGGCGACCACCGTCGCACCGGTGGTGGTGAAGCCGCTGACCGCCTCGAAGATCGCAGACGCGGGGTGCTCGATGCTGCCCTCGAGCACAAACGGCAGCCCGCCGAACATGCCGAGCAGCAGCCAGGTCAGCGCCACCGTGCCGATCGCGTCCTTGCGGTGCAGATCGTCGCCGGCGCGACGGCCGAAGGCGGCGAGGCCAAGGGCGACGCCCATCGTCAGCGCCGAGCTCGTGGCGTACGCGCGCAGCGCGTCCGGGTCCGCGTCGAAGAACGCGAGCCCCGCAGGTGCGAGCATCAGCATCGCGATGATGCCGAGCAGCCGGGCCGTCAGGCGTGCGACGCTTCGAAGGTTCACTCGCCGCTCCGGCCGCCGAGCGCTCGCACGCGGCGCTGGATGTTGCCGGCCAACGAGGGCGGCGCGCCCACGACGATGTGGTCGAATGCTTCGAGATGCAAGGAGGAACGCGGTGCCAGGACCTCGTTGCCGCGGACGATGCTCACGACGACGGCCTCCGCCGGCAGGACCAGGTCGCCCAAGGTCAGCGCGGCGGTGATCGTGCCGGGCAGCTGGAACTCGAAGAGCTCATGGGTGCAGCCGGGCAGGGCCTCGCGGGTCAGCGCCCCGGTCGCGGGCAGCATCCACTGGACGACGCGCCAGATCTGCTCGTGCGGGCCGGCCGTGCCGTGGATGCCGAGGTGCGAGTAGACCTCGGTGTAGCCCGGTCGGTGCACCAGCGCGTAGGTCCACGGCACGCCGAGGTCGGCTGCGAGCAGCGACGCCATCAGGTTGACCTCGTCGCTGCGGGTCACGGCCATGACGAAATCGGCGCGGTCCACCGCTTCGTCGCGCAGGCAGTGGATGTTCGTGCCGTCGCCGTGGATCACCGTGACCTCGGGCAGTTCGCGCGCCAGGAACTGGCAACGCTCGAGATCGACCTCGATCACCTGGACCCGGCGGCCGCTGTCGACCAGGCCGCGGGCGAGCTGGAAGCCGACGTCGCCGCCGCCGATGATGACGGTCCGGCGGTGCTGGCGCGCGCCCGAGACGGCGCGGATGGCCGGGTCCAGGCTACGGCCGCCGCCGAGCAGGACGAGGTCGTCAGCCTCGAGCTGCCCGATCTCCTCGCACGGACGCAGCACCAGGTCGCGGACGACGCCAGCGACGTGGGCACCATGCGGCAGCGCCACGCCCGTCGCCTTGCCGCCACGCAGCGGCGAGCCGTCACCGACGCGGACCAGGGCGACCTGCGCCGCGTTGCCGGCAAAGAAGCCGATGAATTCCGCGTCGACCGCGTAGACCATGCGCAGCAGCTCCTGGCTGACGAGGCGGCTGGCGCAGAGCACGGCGTGGATGCCGAGGATGCCGGCCTCGACACCCGCAGCGGTGCGGTAGAAGTTCGGGTCGTCGACGCGTGCCACGGTGCGCTTGGCGCCCTCGTGGTTGGCGAGCGCGGCCGCGACGACGTTGGCGTCGTCCGAACTCGTCATCACCAGCGTGATGTCGGCCTGGTCGACGCGGGCCTCGCGCAGGATCGCCCAATGCGTCGCGTCGCCGAGCAGCGTCAGCACGTCGGCCTGCTCCTCGACGTGGTTGAGGGCGTCCTGGCGGCGATCGACCACCACGACCTCGGCACCACGGGCGCTCAGGGCGCGCGCGAGGTAGGTGCCGACGTCGCCGGCGCCCACGATGACGACTTTCATGCGGTCTCCTCGTTGCCGATCGGCGCGCTCGTCGTCGGCTCGAGCCCGGGTTGGTCGCGCCCGATCAACTCGGCCGGCACCGTATCACCGTTGCAGGCCGTGTCGTTGACCTCGCCGGCGTCGAGCAGCACGGCCGAGAGCACGCGGATCGACCAGAGATCGCTGGTGACCGTGGCGAAGAGCACGGTCGTCAGCACGGTGACGGCGTAGTCCGGGGCCCGCATGACGAACGCGACCGCGATGACCACCGGCAGCGTGCCTTGGGCGAGCAGGCCGTCGCCCATGCGCGCAGCCCGCGGCGGGTTCTCGAGCAGCGCGGCGGCCGTCGTCGGCAGCAGCACGCGCAGCAGGCCCCAGCGCACCAGCGGATAGGCGAGCGCGAGCAGCCACTCGGCGCCGGTCGGCAGCGCAAGCAGCATGCCGGCGAAGACCATGACCAGCACCTGGATCGGGTGGCGCAAGCGCTCGAGTTCGTCGCAGATCCGGGCCGCCTGCGGCGACACCAGCGCGACTGTCAGGCCGGCGAGCAGGTTGACGAACGTCGGCGACAACCCGATCGCGAGCCCGACGCCGGCGGCGAAGATCACCGTGCCGGTCGCGGCGACGAACAGGGCCTTGCTGTCCTGCTCGTCGCGGGCGAACCACGCGAAGAGCAGGCCGCAGACCACGCCCACGCCCATGCCGAGCAGCGCCCACTCGGTGATGCCGAAGGGCAACTCCGTGCCCGTCTCGAGCTGTCGACGCCCTGCCAACGCCAGCCCGAGCAGGACGATCGCCAGGATCTCGGCCGTGCTGGCTGCGCCGTGCAGCAGCGTGTGGACCGGACCTCGCGCACCGTAGAGTCGCGCCGTGGACTCGATCACCGCAGAGCTGCTTGCCGCGGCGGCGGCGCCGAGCACGACGGCGCACTCGAGCTGGCCGGCCGTCGCCCGCAGCTCGACGACCAGGCCGTCGGTCAGGGGCCACGCGACGTCGAGGAACCAGGGCTCGGTGGGCCGATCGAAGTGGTACATCCAGCCGAGCGCGAGCAGGGCGATGCCGGCAGCCACGCCGAGGCCGGTGGCCACGCCCACGACGACCGCCTCGGGCTGCGACGCCAGGCGACGCGCCCGCGCACCGGCCGAGAAGCCGACCAGGCCGAGCAGCAGCGCGACGAGCAACTGCGCCTTGTCGAGTGAGCGGCCGTCGAGCAGGCCGGCGCCTGCCGGGCCGACGACGAGGCCCACCAGCAGCGACTCGGCGCCAGAGAGCATCCCGTGGCGCGCGGCGAGGCGCGTGACGAATTGGCCACCGGCGAAGGCCAGGACGATCAAGACGATCAGCAGCAGGGTGTCACTCATGCAACGCGCCACGGCTCGCATCGGCCCGCATCACGGGCCGGGGTCGGCAACGGCCTGCTGGGGACCGAGCGGTCACGCTCGGTCCCGGCCTCCGCGTCAGAGGCTACCACGCGCCAACGTCATCCGCATCCGGTGGGAGGGGCACATTCCACACGCGCCAATCTGTGACGCCACGGGGTCGACGGGAATCGACGATCGGGCTAACCTGTTGGACCGCCAAGTGGCAGGAGATTGCCGTATGCCCCCGATCGATTCCGCGCTGTCGCCTGTTCTCGCCTTGCCCGCCGTCGCTGGCGCCGGCCGCGACCTGCCGCGCCATGTGGCGATCATCATGGACGGAAATGGCCGCTGGGCCAGCGCGCGTGGTCTGGCCCGGACCGAGGGCCACCGCGAGGGCGCGCGCGCGGTCCGACGCGTCGTCACGCGCGCCCGCGAGCTGCACCTCGAGGTCCTGACGCTGTACGCATTCAGCGCGCAGAACTGGCGTCGACCGGAGCAGGAGATCGAGACGCTGATGGCGTTGTTGGTCGAGTTCTGCACCGAGGAGCGGCCGCTGTTGATGGAGAAGCAGATCCGCTTCCGCGTCATCGGCCAACGCGCGCGGCTGTCGCAACAGGCGCGCGACGCCGTCGAGACGCTCGAGGCGATCACGGCGGATCATGGCGAGATGGACCTCGTCCTGGCGCTGTCCTACGGCGGGCGCGAAGAGATCCTGGCGGCGGCAAGGGCCATCGCGGTCGATCATGCCGCGGGTGTCCTCGACGCCGAGGCGATCGACGAGGACGCGTTCGGCCAGCGTCTGTGGACGCACGGCTTGCCCGACCCGGACCTGATGATCCGCACCAGCGGTGAGTTCCGGGTGTCGAACTTCCTGCTCTGGCAGATCGCCTACGCCGAGCTCTACATCGACAACCGGATGTGGCCGGACTACGACGCCGCCGCGTTCGACGAGGCGCTGCGCAGCTACGGCCAGCGCGAGCGTCGCTTCGGCGGCGTGCCGGTGAGTTCCGTCGCCTGACGGGGCGCCCCCTGAGGCCTGACGGGGCGCCCTGAGGCCTGACGGGGCGCTCAGTGGCCCGACAGGCTGCCGAACATCCACGCGCCGGCGATCCACGCGCCGATCGCCGATCCCATCGACGCCATCGCGGCGACCAGCAGCACCCGCGTGAACGGGTTGCGGTACAAGCCCGAGAAGCTCTGCACGTCGTCGGCGATGCGCTCGCAATCCTCGACCGTTGGCTTGCGCAGCCACGCTTCGACCGGGCCGACGACCATCGCTGCGCCGATCATCGGGTTCAGCGACGTGATCGGCGACGCGATCCCGGCGACCAGGATCGACAGCGGCTTGGCCCCCGCGACCGCGGCGAGCAGCGCCGCTGGCACGAAGTTGGCGCCGATCCAGATCCAGACGAGGTCGCCGACCAGCTTGGTGCTGCCGGTGCGCCAGGCCAGCACCAGGGCCGTCGCGACGAACATCGGGATGACCCAGGGCACGATGCGCCACACCATCGACGGCTTCGGCAGCGCTTCGAGGGCTGCGCGGACGATGCCCGGCGTCGGCGGCGCCGACAGGGTCGCGGACATCCCGGGAACGTGCGCCGCGCCGACGACCGCGACGACGGACTCGTCCTGCATGTCGAGCAGGTGACTCGCCATGTAGCGGTCGCGCTCGTAGATCAGGGGCTCGGCCACCTGTGGCAGCACGCGCGTGAACTCCGAGAGCATGTCCGCGAGCTCGTGCGATTGCTTCATCGACTCGATCTCGTCGGCCGAGACAGACTCGCCGCCGACCATGCTCCCGCCGATCGCGCCGAGCAGCGACGCCTTCTGCCACAGCGAGATCGTGCCCCAGGTGCGTTTGAGCGTGGCCTGGATGTCGCGGTCGATGAGCTCGACCCGCGCCCCGACCTGGCGTGCTGCCTCGGCGGCGGCGAGCATCTCGGCGCCAGGCTCGACGCCGAGCTCGGCGCCGATCCGCCGCTGCCAGGCTCCGATCGCCAGGTTGGCCAGCAGCAGCAGCGAACGGCCTTCGCGAAAGACCTGGAAGATGTCGAGCTTCTTCCAGCGATCCGGGTCCGTGAGCGCAGCGTAGCGCGAGGCGCAGAGCTCGATCGCGACGACCTTGGGCCGAACCTGCGCGATCAACGCCTTGGCCTCGTCGACGCTGGCCCGCGACACGTGCGCCGTGCCGAGCAGCCAGACCTTGCGCCCGCCGGCGAGCGTCAACTCCTGCGCGTGCGTCGGAGCGGGCGTGGGAGCCGTGGGCGACAGCGCGTCGTCCGGCGCCAACGGGGCGGCCTGCGCCAACGGCTCGTCCTGCGCTGCGGGGTCATGCATGGGCGGTTGCGTCCTGATCGGCGCCACACGGGCGGGCGCGGCGCAGATGGTGCCCGCAGCCGCTCGTCCTTGCAAAGCGTCCCCAGGTCGCCGCCGTCCGGTGGCGACCCTGGCCGCTGGCCCATCGGCTCACGAGCGCACGAGGACGTCGAGCAGGGCGCTCCGGCACATCGCCTGCAGCACCGGCAGCGTCGTCGAATCGCCGCTGCGCAGGCCGCTCGCCAGGCATCCGTCAACGATGGCGATCGCCAGGACCGCCGCTTGATCGGGTCGTGGCGCCCGCCAACACCGCATCCGGTGCCCGCGTTCCAGCAAGGCCGCGATCGCGATCTCGACGCCACGCTCGGCGTCCGCGAGTCGTCGCAGCGCAGGGCTGCCGGTGGCGCTGCTGGCGATCTGGGCGCGCAGGCGCACGGTCTCGATCTCGACCGCGAAGCAGACCTGCAGCCAGGCGTCGAGCGCCTGCCGTGGGTCGCCCGGTCGACGTGCCGCCTGCTCCTGCTGCGCCCAGCTCGGGCCGAGGATCGCCTCGACCGTGGCGAGGATCAGGGCGTCGCGGCTGCCGAAGTGGTACAGCACCGTCGCCTTGGCCACGCCCGCGGCCTGGGCCACGGCGGCGATGCTGGTCGCTTCGAGGCCGGCCGTGCCGAGCAGGCGGTGGGTCGCCGCGATGAGGGTCCCGCGCGCCTCGGCGCCGGAGCGGCTGCCGCGCTGGCCGCCGTCCTCGGATCCGGTCGGCCTCATGACGCCTCCGCGCGGCCGGCCACGGTGCCCCCGGCCGCCGTCGCGGCGAGGACGCGCGCCGCGAGTTGGCCGCAGGCGCCGTCCACGTCACGGCCGTGCGGCCACCGGACCAGGGCGCGCACTCCGCGCTCCGCCAGCAGCCGTTGGAACGCGATCACGACCTCGTCCGGCGGTGCCCGCAAATCCTCGCGCGGTCCGGGGTTGGCGGGGATCAGGTTGAGCCGTGCCGGCACGCCTTCGAGCCAGTCGGCCAACAAGCGGGCGTCGTCGGGGCTGTCGTTGAAGCCCTCGAACAGGATGTAGGCGACCAGCACGTCGCGGCCGACGGGCAGGGCGGCGAGCAGCGCCTGCTTGAGCGAGACCAGGTCGGTCCGCCGGTGCACGGGCATCAGCGCACGGCGTCGCTCGTCGTCCGGCGCGTGCAGGCTCAACGCCAGGTGGGCCTTGCTGCGCGCCGCGAACTGGGCCACGCGGTCGGCGATGCCGACGGTGCTGACGGTGATCCGGCTGGCGCCGAAACCGAAGGCGAGATCGCTGGTCATGACGTCGATGGCGGCACAGACGGCGTCGAGGTTGTCCATCGGCTCGCCCATGCCCATGAACACGACGTTGCCGATGCCGGGCAGGGTGCCACGATGCAGCGCCCAATAGCCGCGCGCGGCGCGCAGCTGCGCCACGATCTCGTCCGCGCCGAGCTGGCGCCGCAGCCCCATCGTGCCGGTCGCGCAGAAGGCGCACCGCCGACCACAGCCGACCTGGCTGCTGACGCAGAGGGTGACACGCCCGCCGTCCTCGCCCCGGCGACTGGGGATGATCACGCTCTCGACCAGCGCCCCGTCCGTCAGCTGCACCAACAGCTTGACCGTGGCGTCTGCGGCGCGATGGGCGTGGACGATCTCTGCGCTCGTCGCGCCGCTCGTGATCTGGTCGAGGTGCGCGCGGACGCGCTTGGGCAGCGCCGCCACGGCGTCCGCCCAGGGCGTGTCGCCGACGAGGCAGGCCCGCGCGAGCTGCTTCATCGCCTGGCGCGCAGCCATCGGGCTCAGCCCGTGCGCCTGCAGCGCCTCGGCGTGCGCCTCGGGCGGGCGGGCAGCGAATCGAGGCCGCGGCTGGATGGGATCGTGCATGTCGTCCTTGGACCACCCGCCTGCACGGGGCGGCGGGCTTGCGGGCACCGTGCCGCGTTGCCACCCTCCGCGCGCCGGCGAGCGACGCCGAGGGAGGAACCGATGGCAGAGACGATCGACATCTGGTCATGGAACGTCAACGGGATTCGCTCCGTCGCCAAGAAGGGGTTTGTCGACGTCCTCGCGGCCAGCGGCGCCGAGATCGTGGCATTGCAAGAGGTTCGGGCCACCGTTGCCCAGATCCCCGCCGAGCTGCGCGCGCTTCCCGGCTGGCGCTTCGACGTGGTCGCGGCCGAGCGGGCCGGCTACTCCGGGGTCGGGCTCCTGGCGCGGCGACCGTGGGACGCGATGGCGACCACCCTCGGCGTCCCAGAGTTCGACTGCGAGGGGCGGGTGCAGATGGCGTCGTTCGGCCGCCTTCTGATCGTCAACGTCTATTTCCCCAACGGTTCCGGTAAAGACCGCAGCAACGATCGCGTGCCCTTCAAGCTCGCATTCTACCGTCGCCTGTTCGACCTGCTGCAGCCGGAGGTCGAGGCGGGGCGGCCGATCCTCGTGATGGGCGA
Source organism: uncultured Enterobacteriaceae bacterium (assembly GCA_964586155.1). Taxonomy (GTDB): domain Bacteria; phylum Myxococcota_A; class UBA9042; order UBA9042; family UBA9042; genus SXNM01. The sequence continues at coordinate 39,452 of CAZPHC010000036.1, forward strand.
CTTCAACACCGCGCACCGTGACATCGACCTCGCCCGGCCGCGCCAGAACGACGGGACCAGCGGCTTCCTGCCCGAGGAGCGCGAGGAGTTCGACCGGTGGCTGCGTGCTGGCTGGGTCGATACCTTCCGTCACCACCACCCGGACCGCGCCGACGCGTACACCTGGTGGAGTCAGCGTTTCGGCGTGCGCGAGCGGAACATCGGCTGGCGCATCGACGCCATCCTCGCGTCGCCCGCCGCCGTCGCCGCGGTCAAGGACGCATGGATCGCCGCCGACGTCGCGGGATCGGATCACTGTCCCATCGGCGTGCGCATCGATCGTGGCCTGCTGACGCCGTTGGAACCCTCGCTGCCTCGCGACCAGGCCCTACGCAAGTCTCCGAAATAGAAAACATCTTCCGGGGCGTGTGCGCCAAAATGGCACGAATTCGCCGGATCTTGTTGACAGTGGAGTCAAGCGCGTCGACGCTGCGCGACACTGGCGACCAGCCGGCCGTGAGGATTGCGTGTCGAACTCCGCAGCATACTCGCTCCCCCAGACCCCAGCCGAGCTTGCCGTCGTCCAGGCGTTCCCGATCCTGTACGTCGATGACGAGGCGTTCAACCTCGAGGTCTTCGAGGCCGCGTTCGGCGATCACTTCACCGTCCGGCTGGCCGACTCGGCATCCGCAGCGCTCGAGATCCTCGCCCGCGAGGACATCGCGATCGTCGTCACAGACAACCGCATGCCCGGCCGGCTCGGCATCGATCTGCTCGTCGAGGTCCACGCCCGCTACCCGACCGTGCGGCGCGTGCTGTGCACCGCGTACAGCGACCAGCAGACGGCCATCGACGCGATCAACCGCGCAGCCGTCGAGCACTACCTCGTCAAGCCGTGGCAGCCCGATCACGTCACGCGCTTGCTCCACAACCTGATCGCGTCGTCGAACCTGCAACGCACCGCAGTCTCGCTGCGCCGCGGCCTGGTGCAGCGCGAACGCGAGGCGGCGGTCTCTGCGCTGCGACGGCGCGTCGAGCACGACCTCGGCAACGTCATCTCGGTGCTGCACGGGGTCGAGTTCGGCCTCAACGAGATCTGGCCGAGCCACGGCGGCATGCGGCGCGAGGTCGCCCACAGCGAGGTCGAGGAGCTGCTCTCGGACCTGTCGGGTGCGGTCAAGCGCCTGTCCGAGCTGCACCAGGCCAGCCGCGAGTCGGTGCAGCCCGCAGCCATGGAGCCGGTCGACCTCGACGCTGAGGAGTTGTTGGACACCGTCAGCCGGCTCGCCGTCGAAGACCTGCATGGCCGTGGCACCGTCACGGTCACGCCCTGCCGCGGCATCGACCTGTGGATCGACCGTCTGGGGCTGATCAAGGTCATGCTGCGCGCGATCTCGTGGTTGGTTCGCGCCGATGACGCGCACGCCAACATCCGCCTGAACGCGGTGAACCTGGGCCGATCGGTCCGGATCGAGCTGCTCGCCGAGCCTGGGGTCGACGGGGGCCGCGTCGACGCGGCGCTCGACGGCTCGCTCGCCTTCGTCAGCGGCCCGGAGTCGGACCTCGCCGTCGCCCGCGAGCTCGCCTATGCCATCGGTGGCGACCTGTTCGCCTTCCGCGGCGGCGTCGCCGTGGTGCTGCCGCAGAACGCGACGTAGACGCGCTGCGACGCCCCTGCGCGGCGGAACTCAGCCCCTCGCTTCGTCCTCGACCAGCCCGATCTCCTCGAGCCGGCGCAGCAGGTACTGGCGCGCCGTCAGCGGCTCGAAGCGCGGGACACCGCCGGTGCGGGCCATGCAGGACGCCCGCGGCGTGAGGTCGACGTCGCCGCGCGGATGCACGAAGTACGGCATCGAGAAGCGACGCTCGCGGCTGTTGTCCGGGTTGACCACGCGATGCGTCGTGCTCTTGAGCAGGCCGTTGGTCAGGTGCTGCAGCATGTCGCCGGAGTCCACGATCAACTGGCCACCGAGGGCGTGGATCGGCCGCCAGGTGCCATCACGCTGCAGCAGCTCGAGACCGCCGGACGTCGCCTCGCACAGGATCGTGATCAGGTTGATGTCTTCGTGGGCCGCCGCGCGGACGCTTGCCGGATGGCGATCCGCCGGCACCGGCGGGTAGTGGATCAGACGCAGGATCGTGTCGCCACGCTGCGCCGTCGAGGGCAGGTAGTCGGGCTCCTCGCCGAGGTAGATCGACGCCGCGCGGAGCAGGCTCTGGCCCAAGGTGTCGAGTGCGCCGTAGAGCTCGAGCATGGTGCTGCGGAACTCGGCGGGTCGGTCCGGCCAGACGTTGCCGCGCATGCCCGCGTAGGCCGGATCGCCGGCCTCGAACTCGCGGCCGACGTGCCAGAACTCCTTGAGGTCGGGGGCCTCGCTGTCCTTGGCGTGCTCGCGGCCGTAGCCGGTGTAGCCACGCTGGCCGGCGCCGCCAGGGATGTGCCAGCGCTCCTTGACCTCTGCCGGCAGCTCGAAGAAGCGCTGCGTCGTCTCGTAGGCTCGCGAGATGAGAGCGCTGTCGACCCCGTGGTTCTCGACCGCGAAGAAGCCGATGTCGGCGAGCGCGTCGCCGATGGTCTGGATGATCGTGTCGCGCTCCGCGGCCGAACCGCGGTGCCAGGCTGCCATGTCGACGACGGGGATGGTTTGCGAAGCCATGGGGAGGTCCTTTGGTCAGCGTCGCGCGGCGCGCGCGAGCGAGCGGGAGTCTAGTCCGGCTCGACGCAGTTTCCAGTGCCGACACCTGGGTGCCGTCGCGCCGCCCGCGTTCGTCGCACAACTGTCGCAATTGCACAGCCACGACCCCATCGCAGCGCCCTTCGATGCGCATTGGATTCGGGCTCCCGCCGCGATAGGCTCGGCGTGCATACGACCATGTCGCGGTCGCAGGTTCGACCCGCGCTGGGCTCGTCGAGGGGGAACGATGCAGGGCAATGACGACGATCAGACCCGTCCGGTGACGGAACGCGCCGCGGCCAGGCAGGGCTCGCGCACGTCGTCGCCATCGGTCGCGGCAGCGTCGCGCCATCCGCCGCCCCGGGCCGTGTCGAGCGGCTTCTTCCTGAACGCCGACGGCAGCTCCGACGCCAACGCCCGGGTCGTGCCCGCCGGGACGGCGTCGCCGCTGCGCGGCGAGGCTGCGCTGCTCGCTGGCGGCATCCTCGACGGTCGCTACCGGCTGGTCCACAAGCTCGGTCAAGGCGGCATGGGCGCCGTCTACCTCGTCGATGACCTGCTGCTGCGGCGGCGCGTGGCGCTCAAGACGCTGCGGATCGCTGGCGGCGAGGGTGGCGAGGATCTCGAGCGCTTCCGCAAGGAGGCGGCGATCACGCACGCCATCCATCACCCGAATGTCGCGAGAACCTACGATATTGGCGAAGAGGATGGCGTTCATTACATGTCGATGGAGTGGCTCGACGGCGAGACGATGATGGACCGGATCCGCGCGCGGGGAGCGTTCGACGTCGCGGCGACACGCGCACTCGCGATCCCGCTGGCCCACGGCCTGCGCGCCGCGCATCGGGCCGGAATCGTCCACCGTGACCTCAAGCCCGCGAACATCATGATGGTGCCGGACGATCGGCACGTCGTCGTGATGGACTTCGGCATCGCCGCGTCCGTCAGCGAGACGCGCGCCGGACTGGGCGCCGCGCCCGGCGAGGGAGACGACATCTCGTCGCCGTGGGAGGTGACCTCGGCCGGCCGCGGCACGCCCGCCTACATGGCGCCCGAGCAATGGGACGAGAGCCACGGCGACGCGCGGACCGACATCTACGCGTTCGGCGTCATCCTCTACGTCGCGCTCACCGGCAAGGGGCCGTTCAAGGCCAAGACGACCGCCGAGCTGGCGACGCACCACCGCGAGACGCCGCCACCCGACGTGCGCGCGGTGGCGCCCAAGGTCGACCGTGACCTGGCGATGCTGATCCAGCGTTGCATGGCCAAGCGGCCGCAGGATCGACCGCGCGACATGTCCGAGGTCCTCGATCTCCTGGAGCGTGGTGGCCGTCGTCGCGCCTGGGTCAGCGGCGTGGCGACCGTCGCGCTGTTGACGGCTGTCGGCACGTTCGCCGTGGACGCCGCGATCTACTCCGTCGTCAGCACGGCGGTCCTGCGCGAGATGCGGCCGGCGCTGGCGCGGCTGGCGACGCTGGTGGCGCGTGATCTGCCCCGGGACGACCTCGCGTCGCTGCGATCTGCGGACGACATGCGCGAGCCCGCGTTCACCCGCGTCCATCGCATCCTGGCCACGACCAAGGCCGCGAACCCCGAGGTCAAGGGCCTGTACGTGATGCGGGCGGACCGCGCCCCCGGCTCCTATCGCATCGTCGCGGACGCCGAGCCCTTTGACCGCGATCGCGACGGCGACGGCCAGATCTCCGATGCCGAGCGTGGCGCCGCGACGGGCACGCCCTATGACGGCAGCAACTACCCCTCGATGCAGAGGACGCTGGACACCGGCCTGCCGCAGACCGACGAAGCCTTCGGCAGCGACGCCTGGGGCGTCAGCCTATCGGGGTACGCTCCGGTCGACGCCTACGACGGTCACGCCACGACCTTCGTCGGCGTCGACATCGGCAACGCCCAGCTCGAGACCCTGCAGCGCCGCCTCAAGCTCGTGCTCGGCTCGGTGGCGGTGTTGTTGGTGGTGGCGAGCGGTGTGCTGACCTGGCCGCTGGCCGGCGGCGAGAGCCTGTGGCATCGCCTCGTCCGCCGTCGGGAGCGCGACCCCGGCCCAGCCGCCGCCGTCGCTCGCGCCTGATCGCGTCGGCATCCTCCGCCACACAGATGTGCGTTCGGGGTGCTTTCGCCCCAGGGATCGGGGGCGATCGGCGGATCGTCTTTCGGTGGGCGGCCACAAACGCTAGGTTTCAGGTCCGGACGGGGCCGAACGGCAGCGTTCACGCTCCAGGCTGCGAGGTTGTGCATGGCTTTGACATCTGGTGGTTCGCCGACGCGGGGCAGCGGCTCGACGGCGCGCGCGGGTTGGGTCCGGCGTCGCACCGTGGTCACCATCCCCGCGCTGATGCTCGCGGGCCTGCTGGCTGCGCAGGCGGGCTGCGGCGACACGAACGACTCGAACGGCACGGCTGGGGCCGCCGATGGCGTGCTCGGCCAGGACGGCTTCGGCTTTGGCGGCCAGGGTGACATCCTGGGTGGCGGCGGCGGCACCGGTTCTGGCGACGGCCTGGGAGGCGGCTCCGACGGCCTGGGCGGCCAGGACGACAGCGTCGGCGGATCGCGCGGCGGGCTCTGCGAATTCGCGGCCAACCCCGGCCCAGGCGAGCCCGGCGCCCCCTGCAGCAAGAACGACGACTGCGACTCGTCGGTCTGTGTCGACGGCCCGGATGGTCGCATCTGCACCCGCACCTGCGAGACCTGCTGCCCGCACGGCTTCGCCTGCGAGGAGTGGGACAAGAAGGACGCCCAGTTCATCTGCCTGCCCAAGCTCGCGGCGCTGTGCCGCCCGTGCATGGAGGACAGCGACTGCGAAGCGGTGAACACCGGCGCGCTGTGCATCGCCCATGACGACGGTGGCGCGTTCTGTGGCGGCGCCTGTGACGCGACGACCGACTGCCCGGTCGGCTACGCCTGCGAGAAGGCCAAGGGCTCCAAGGGTGCGGCCATGCAGTGCGTCCGCAAGCAAGGCCAGTGCAGCTGCTCGGCCCAGGCTGCCAAGGATGGCGCGTCCACCTACTGCTTCACCAGCAACCAGTTCGGCACCTGCAAGGGCACGCGCACCTGCACCATCGGCGGCCTCGGTCCGTGCGTGGGCACGGCGCCGGCGCCCGAGACCTGCAACGCGATCGACGACAACTGCGACGGCCAGACCGACGAAGGCATGGGCGGTGGCGAGCCCTGCGTCGTCAGCAACAGCTTCGGCGCCTGCAAGGGCAGCACGGTCTGCACCGACGGCAACGTCAGCTGCGTCGGCCCCGAGCCTGCCGCCGAGGTCTGCAACGGCAAGGACGACGACTGCGACGGCAAGACCGACGAGGACTCGATCGATCTGGACTTCGACGGCATCGCCGACTGCGTGGACGACGACATCGACGGCGACAAGATCCCCAACGCCAACGACTGCGCGCCGAACGACGCCAGCGTCGCGCCGGGGCTGCCCGAGGTCTGCAACGGCAAGGACGACGACTGCGACAACCAGATCGACGAGGCCGGCGCCGTCAACTGCACCCCGGCCTACGCCGACGTCGACAAGGACGGTTTCGGCGACGGCGCGAAGCAGTCCTGCGTCTGCGGCGCGGATCCGAACTTCCCCGTGACCAAGGCCGGCGACTGCAACGACATCATCGCCACCATCAACCCCAACGCCGTCGAGGCTTGCGACGGCGGCGACAACGACTGCGACGGTTCGACGGACGAGGGCTTCAGCCTCGGCGCGGCGTGCGACAGCGGCGTCGGCTCGTGCAAGTCCTTCGGCCAGATGGTCTGCAGCCCGGACGGCAAGTCCGTGGTCTGCTCCGCGGGGCCGCAACAAGGAGGCGTCGAGGCCTGCAACGGCAAGGACGACGACTGCAACGGCCAGACCGACGAGGGCTTCGGCGTCGGCTCGCCCTGCGTCGCTGGCGCTGGCGTCTGCGCGGTCAGCGGCACGACCGTCTGCGGCGTCGGTGGCGTCGCGGTCTGCTCGGCCACACCCAAGACCGGAAGCGCCGAGAAGTGCGACGGCCTCGACAACGACTGCAACGGCAAGACCGACGAGGGCTGCGACGACGACCTCGACGGCTACTGCGACAAGGGCATGCCCTTCGTCAACAGCCTCGCCTGCGCCAAGGGGCAGGGGGATTGCGACGACACGCTGGGCACGATCCACCCGGGCGCCACCGAGCAGTGCAACAACAAGGACGACGACTGCGACGGCAAGATCGACGCGATCACCCAGGACTGCAGCAACGGCTGCGGGGCTGGCAGCAAGACCTGCGCCGCAGGCAGCTGGGGGGCGTGCAGCGCGCCGACGCCCAAGTGTACGAGCGGGGCCTGCTGCGACGGCTGCAACTTCAAGCCCGCGACGACCAAGTGCGGCACCTCGCCCGCCAGCGTCTCGTACAGCTGCTCGGGCGCCTGCGGCGGCAACGTGACCAAGAACGAGAGCTGGGCATACTGCACGGGCTCCAGCGCCACCTGCGGCAGCAGCAACCTCAAGACCAGCAGCGCCGGCGTGGTCAAGGACTGCGTCGCCGGCGAGCTTTGTCAGGCGTCCGGCAGCAGCTACTCGTGCAAGGCCTGCTCGGGTGGTTGCAGCGGCTCGACCTGCAACCAGCAGCCGACCCATACCATCTGCATCGATCCGCAGTTCGGCGGTGGCTCTCCGGGCGCTTGCTACTTTGGTGTCTGCACCAAGGATCTGAACCTCGACATCGCGCTCAAGCTCAAGGCCTGGCTCGACAAGGACACCGGAAACACCGGCGGCGGCGGCAACTGGAAGGTCGTGATGACGCGCACCGGCGACAGCGACCCGTCTGCGGCCACCCGCGCCGCGACCTGCAACAACGCGGGCTCGGATCGCGTCGTCAGCATCGCCGTGAACGCGTACACCCTGGCGTCGGTCAAGGGCATGGAGAGCTATTACTACAAGTCGTCGGCGCTCGGCTTCTGCACCACCTTGCACAACGAGGTCGTCGCCGCCACGGGCTTCAGCAACCGCGGCGTCAAGACCTCGAACTTCTCGATCCTCAAGGATACCTCGGCCGCCAACTCCTGCTTCCCTGCGCCCGGCTTCCTCAGCAACTCTGCGGACGCGGCGCTGATCAAGGACGCCAACTTCCGCAACAACAACATCGCCAAGGGCATGTTGTACGGCCTGCAGAAGAGCTTCGGCTACGCCAAGTTCGCGCCGTAGTCCGGCACGTCGGCGGCGCGCCCGGCGCCTCGTTCCGCAGTGAAGCGGGGCTCTCGCGGGCCGTCCCGTTCATCGCGCTCCGGCCGGGCAGTCGCTCTCGATGATGTCGCGGTCGCGTTGTTAGAAGCAGCCGAAGTCGAACTGGATGTTGCCGCCGCCCTTGAGCAGGTCGCAGGACGCCGGGCAGAGCGTGATGGACGTCGGGGCCGCCGTCTTGTCGACGACGAAACCGACGCCGTTGCTCGGGCAGGTGTTGCCCGGCGCCTTGGGCACGTCGAAGAGGTCGTCCTTGGCCACGTAGCTCAGCCCCAGGTAGGGGTTCGGCTTGACCCCAGACGGGTAGGGGATCGGGTAGTCGCAACCGGGCTTGGCCGTCTGGGCCACGCTCTTGGCCAAGGCCTGGAAGATCGGCGCCCAGTTCGTCTCGCAGATCTTGAACTTGGCGCCTCCGGTCTTGGCCGTCAGATCGAGGTAGACCGCACCCTTCTTGGCGATGGTCGGGCAGTCGGACTTGGTCTCGTAGCCGACGATGCTGTGGTAGACGAACCCGTAGGGGACGAGCGGGGTCTTGGGGAACTGCACCGGATCCTTGACCTGGAGCTGGTCGATGAACCATTGCGCTGCGGTCGAGCTGTTGTCGTCGGTCACGGCGACGAAGTTCTTGGTCGCGTCGGTGCGCAAGAAGCCTTTCCACTGCGTGTACGAGGACATCAGGACGCTGTGTCCGTTGGTGCTGCCGATGGTCGTCTTGACGTGCTGGAACTGCGGTCCGTTGCTGCATCCGGGGCCGCCGAGCGGCGGCTGCACGCAGATGCCAAAGCCGTTGCCGACCAGGATCATGCGGAAGTCGACCTTGGCCGCGGCGATGAACTGGGCGAACGCGTTGATGTTGCTGTTGAGGTACTTCGCCTCCTGGCTCATCGAGCCTGAGGTGTCGATCCACCAGACGATGTCCACCTTGCCGCCGACCTTCTCTTCCTTGAGGTTGAGCTCGGCGATCTTCGGCGTGCAGATGTTCGCCGGGACGCCGCCCGCGCCGGCGTCCGGGTAGTCCGGTGGGCCGGCGTCGTACGGAGCGGCGTCCTCTTCGCTTCCCCACGGCACGTCGGCGCCGAAGGGATCCCCGCCGCTGCCGGTGTCCTTCCAGCCGCTGTCCTGCTCGCTGACCATGCCGTCGTCGACGTTGCCAGCGTCGACGTTGCCCGCGTCGACGTTGCCCGCGTCGACGTTGCCAGCGTCGACGTTGCCCGCGCCGTCGCCACCGACCTCCTCGAGGCCGGCGCCGTCGCCGACGGGCGTGCTGGTGTCCGCCGTGAGGCCGTCGCCCACGTCGTCGGTTGCCGCGCCGTCCGGTTCGCCCGCCCCGCTGTCGTGCAGGATGGCGTCGGGGCCACCTGTCTGCGTGTCAGCGGCGGTGCCGTCGGCCGGGGCCGTGCCGTCGACCGGGCTGGTGCCGTCGAGGCTGCTGCCGTCCTGCGGCGGCTGATCGCTGTCCCGGGGCAGACCGCCCGCGTCGTTGCTGCCGATGGCGTCGCCGCCCGGCCCCTGCACCGTGTCGAGCATGCCGGGGAAGAAGATCGGTCCCGCGCCGCCCGGCGTGGTGGGCTGCGACGAGCAGGCCGCGACCAGCGACGTCAGCAAGGCGAGAACGGTGTGTCGGCGTGCTACGAACATCGGACCCCCAAAAGCCAGCGTCGAACCTCCGGTGGAGGCGCTTGGGCCGAGTGTCCGAAAGTCATCCGGCGATGGCAAGGCATTCGTGGACTTGCCGGGGTCCACAGGGCCCAATGGATCGCGTCGTCGCCGCCCTGGCGAGCCTCGGCTCCCGCGAGCAGCGGGCCCGGCGGCGTGGGGCGGCCTAGAAGCAGCCGAAATCGAACTGGATGTTACCGCCGCCCTTGAGCAGGTCGCAGGACGCGGGGCAGAGCGTCATCTTCTGCGGCGCCTTCGGATCGTCGAGCGTGAAGCCGACGCCGTTGCTCGGGCAGCTGTTGTTCGGCGCCGACGGCACCGCGAACAGATCGTCCTTGGCGACGTAGTTGACGCCGATGCTCGCGCTCGGCTTGACCGTCGACGGGAACGGGATGCTGTACTCGCAGCCCGGCTTGGCCGTCTGCACGACGCTTTGGGCGAGCGCTTGGAAGATCGGCGTCCAGTTGGTGTCGCAGATCTTGAACTTGGCACCGCCGGTCATCGCCGTGAGCTGCAGGTAGGCCGCGCCTTTCTGCGCGATCGTCGGGCAGTCGGCGGCCGTCTCGTAGGCGACGATGCTGTGGTGGACGAAGCCATAGGGCGTCGCCGGCGTCGGCGGGAAGTTGGCCGGGTCCTTCTTCTGCAGCTCGTCGATGAACCACTGGGCCTTGCACTGGCTGCAGACCTGGCCGAGCGCGCCGCCGTTGACCGAGGAGCACTGGGTGCTGCAGGTCGGCGGCGTCGACTGGTTGTCGTCGGTGACGGCGACGATGTTCTTGGTCGCGTCCGGGCGGAGGAAGGGGCTCCACGTCGCGTATTGCGTGACGAGCACGCTCGGGCCGTTGGTGCTGCCGATGGTGATCTTCTTGTGCTGGAACTGGGGCCCGTCCGTGCAGCCCGGGCCGCCGAGAGGTGGCTGGACGCACAGGCTGAAGCCGTTGCCGACCAGGATCATGCGGAAATCGACGTTGGCGGCCGCGATGAACGTCGCGAACTTGTTGATGTTGTCGTTGAGGTACTTGGCTTCCTGGCTCATGGAGCCCGAGGTGTCGATCCACCAGATGACGTCGACCTTGCCGCCCACCTTCTCTTCCTTGAGGTTCAGCTCGGCCAGCTGGGGCGTGCAGATGTTCGCGGGCACGCCGCCCGCGCCGGCGTCCGGGTAGTTGGGTGGGCCGGCGTCGAACGGAGCGGCGTCTTCTTCGCTGCCCCAGGGCACATCGTCGCCAAAGGGATCGCCGCCGCCGCTGTCGCTGCCGCCGCCGCCGCCGGTGTCCTTGCTGGAGCCGTCCTGGGCGCCGATGACATCCGCGGGGCCGCCGTCGACCGCGACACCGTCCTCGATGTTGCCGCCGTCGAGGGTGTCATCGTCGCTCGTGCTGCTGTCGCCCTCGACGTCTTCGGTCGGCTCGCCGTCCAGGTCGTCGCCGTCCGGGAGCGTGCTGTCCGCAGGATCGGAGGTGTCGTCGGGCTGCGTCGAGTCGTCGTCGCTGCCTGCGGTGTCGCCGGGCGCGGCGGTGTCGTCGCCGCCTTGCGCCGTGTCGCCGCCTTGCGCCGTGTCGCCGCCTTGCGCGTCGATGGCGGCGCCGTCCTGGGTGCCGGCGGCGTCGTCGCTGGTGGTTCCGTCGCTCGCCGTGCCATCGGTGGCGTCGAGCGTCGTCGCGTCGCCGATCGGCAAGCCGGCACCCGTGTCGCCCCAACTGATCGGCGCGACCGAACCGGGGCTCGGGCTCGAGCACGCCGAGGCGATCAGCACGGCGGCCACTGCGGCGATCGAGCCCAGGGTGCGCGGGAACGGACAGGCGGTGCGCATGGCGAACTCACTAGAGGCAGACGGGAGGTGGGGTGCTGAGGGGGCGATCGGCGCGGACCTGAGGCGGCCGTCCTGGGCCGCCGGCTTCGGTCCGGCGGCGCGGCACGCGTGGTGAGCGAGGTGACGACGGGGCATCTCGACCCTCCAGGCGTGCAGATACACGCCTCGTGAAGATGCCAGACTCTTCGCCGATCGCAAGCGAGGAATTGTGCAGGTTGGTAGGCAAAAACGTGGGCTGGCGAGGTCGCTGGCGATCGCCGACCCGGCATGGCAGAAAGGGGCCATGAGCCGAGTCCACGCCAGTGCGCGCCGTCCTGTCTGCCTGCGCCGAAGGCTGTCGTCGGCGGCCGGGCTGGCGTTCGCGTGGTCCCTGGTGGTCCTGGCGCTGCGGCCGGCCGGAGCGGCCCCGCATCTGGACCGGCGCCAGGAGCGCGCAATCGTGGACGGCGTCAAGGTCGCGAGCCCGGTGCGCAGCGACGGCACCTGGCAGGCGAGCGCCGAAGGCGTACGGCTGACGGCGACCGGCCCGGGGCGGCAGGCGCACTGGCTCGCCGAGGCTGCCGGCGTCGGCGACGGCTTCGTCCGGTTCCGCTTGCGTGGGGCGCGACCCAAGCATCTCGGGCTCTGGGTGCGGGCGCAGGCGCACAAAGGCGAGGTCGCACGGGTCAACGGCTACCATCTCGCCGTGCGCGGCGATGCGCTTGTCTGGATGCGCAGCGACCGGGGCGTGCTGCGGAGCCTGGGCGCCGAGACGAAGATCAAGGGGCTGTCGCGCCGGTCGGCCCTGGAGGTCGCGGTCTGGATGATCGGCCCGCATTTGGCCGCCGAGGCCTTCGACGGCGACTCGCTCGAAGCGCTCGGTTCGGTCTCGGTCAGCGACGGCGCGTTCGCCAGCGGCGGCGTGGGCTGGATGCAGTTCACGCGGACAGGGACGCCCGTTGCGCTGCAGTGGCTCGGCGCGCGTGACGCTGCGGCGGCTCCGGGGGCGGCGACGCAGCAGGGCGAGTCGATCCGCCAGGGCGACGCGCGCGGCGGTGGCGGCCCGGCGGCGCCGGCGGGGCCGTGGCGCTACTTCGCGATGGGGCGCGACGCGGTCGCCAGGCTGCCTGCACACCTTCGGGCGCGCGTTCGCAGCCTCGAGCCCTGGGCCGCGTCGGCCGGCGAGGTCTGGGTGCGCGCCGACCGCATGGTGGCGGAGCAGCTGTTCCGTCTCGCGCTGGTGCGCGACGCGCTGCCCGTCGATACGCCTTACATGGCGGTGGCGCCCTCGATGGTGCGCCGCGGCGAGGCCGCGACCGTCGACCAGGCCCACTACGGCGACGCGGCTGCGGTGGCGGCGACGTTGCGCGCGCTGCACCGATCGGCGCCGGGCTCGGAGCTGCTGCGCATCGGCCGCAGCCGCCTCGGTCATGACCTCTGGGCATTGCACCTGCCCGGCAGCGGCCCGGACGCCCTGCCGGTGCTGCTCAACGGTGGCCACCACGGCGACGAGCTCGTCTCGGTGACCCAGACGCTCGACGCCGCGCGCCAGCTGATCGCGGCCAAGGACGACGATCCCGAGCTCGCGGCCTGGGCGGCACAGCTCGATCTCTGGATCGTGGCGTTGGTGAACCCTGACGGCGTCGACACCTTCTTGACCCGCTCGGGCTACGCCGGGCGCAAGAATGGTCGCGACATCGACCAGGACGGCCAGGTCGAGGTGGACGAGGGCGTGGATCTGAACCGCAACTACCCCTTTCGCTGGGGGGCGTTGGGCGAGGGCGGCAGCTCGGCGTCACCATGGTCGCCGTATTTTCGCGGCGACCGACCCGGCTCCGAGCCCGAGACCCAGGCCATGATGCGCCTGGTCGAGGCGATTCGCCCGGTGGCCTCGATCAGCTACCACACGCTCGGGACGGTGGTGCTGTGGCCGTACACGACCGACGGGGTCGCCGACTCTGGCGCGGCGCTGACCCGCAGCGTCGCCGAGACGGTGGCACGCGCGGCGCCGCGACAGCCCAATCGCAAGCGGTTCCGCGTGCTCCAGAAGATCTACCCCGTCGACGGCGTCGACCAGGACTGGATGCGCGCCGCCCACGGCACCGTCGCGCTGCTCATCGAGGGGCCGGGCCAGAACCCGACCTCGGCGGCGCAGCTCCAGGCCGAGATCCACGCGGTGCGGCCAACCTGGCGGGCGCTGTTGCAGCGCGTCGCGACCGGGCCGCGCCTGGTGGGCCGGATCCTCGGGCCGGACGGGCTGCCCGTCGTCGCCGAGGTGGTGGTCGAGGGGGACGAGCCGCTGGTCGGCGAGCGCTGGACCAGCCGCTGCAGCGACGGTCGCGTCTTCCGCCTGTTGCCGGATGGCCAGGCGCGCACGGTGCAGCTGCGAGCTGGCGGCCAGGAGCTCGGCGTGATCGAGGTCCGCCCCGACGGCGACGGCCTGGCGAGCTTCGAGCACCGCGCCACGGCCACCGGCCTGGCCCACAGCGACTGCCCGGACGCGGCGCTCTGCAGCGTCGAGGCGGGCTGCCTGGCGAAGGCCTCGGCCTGCGTGGATCTGCGGCGGACGCCGACGACCTGTCGGATCGGCGACCGCTGTGACGCGGCCGCGGGGCCCGGGGTGGCAGGCTGCGCCTGCCGGCCGGAGGTGGACGCGTTCGCCTGGACCGAGCCCGGCGGTCGTCGTTGCGGCCCGGCTGCGGGCGGCTGAACCCGCCTGGTCGGACGCGTCAACGTCCGCCTATTTCGTCGCCTTCTTGGGCGTCTTGCCTGCGGCGCGCTTGGCCTCGACTTCTCGAATATCCGTCTTGATCTCGGCGATCTCGACGTCCTCGGGGCCCTCGAGCGGCCGGCGACGGATCATCTGGTGGACCTTGCGCAGGCTGCTGCGCTCCAGCCAGGCGGCGAAGAGCTCGATGCGCTGGACGTAGTAGCGGTAGTCCTTGTTGATCGACCAACTGCCCGTGGTGCGCAGCACGACGCCGGTCGCGTCGTGGTGCAGGCCGCGGATGTTGGCGCGAAACTCCTTGGAGTACGGCCAATAGGTCTCGGCGTTGCTCAGGTAGAGCACGCGGACGGGCACGCCGAGCTTGCGCGTGATCTCGCCGATGCCGATCATGCCGGCCTTGTCGAGCAGGTTGGCCGAGAGCGCACGGACACGACCGGCGCGGATGCTGTCGACCACGAACTGGAAGTGCTCATCGTCGGTGACGAACGTCGGCACGTTGCGCTTGCGCATGGTGCGCTGGAGCATCTTCAGGCGCGCGTGGATGTTGCCGCGCGCGATCTTCCAGATCTGCAGCATGTCCTTGCGCTTGGCTTCGTCCGCGACCTCCTTGGTCAGCAGCGCCGTGACGCGATCCTTGCTCGTGGCGGCCCAGAACGAGATGAGGTCGTCCTTGTCCTTCGCCGCGAGGAAGAAGCGGTGGTACAGGCTGTGGACGATGACGACCCAAGGGTCGTAGTCCATCTGGAACACCAGCTCGGGCCGCTGCCAGGTCATGAGCAGGTAGGATTGGTCCGAGCCGACGCCGACGTAGGCGCCGCCCTTGCCCTCGATGAAGGGCTTGAACAGCTCCATGTTCCACTCGTCGCCGGCGAGGTAGTGGCGCCCGGCGAACTCCTCGTTGATGCCGAAGAGCTCCTTGGCAGGCGGGTCCTCGGGCGAGGTCATGAACGTGGTGCGCTGGGCGTCGGGCAGGGCGGGCACGGCGGCCGCGGCGGTGACGGCCATCGCCAGACCCAGGCAGAGAGCGAAGCTGCCGACGAGGCGGGCCCGGAGCGAACCGGCGCCCAGGGCGTCGCATCGCGGCGGCGTCGGCGTCTGGGTGACGCGCGCAGCCGGCAGGTCCTCGTCGCGTCGGGTCGGGTCGGGTCGGGTCAACATGCTGCGCATCGGGCCTCCATCGTTGCGGCCGGACTCTAGCAGGGTCCGTCCTTGCGGCAAGTTCGGCCGGATGACACGCCGCGCGCCCTGGCGCTATCGTGCCGGGCCAGGCTGGAGGCGAGATGGCAGAGCAGGCGCAGCATGACGCATCCTGACGCCGCGGGACCTGCGTGGCGGCGCGACGCCGCGACCACGCCGGGGCTGCGCGTCTGCGGCGCGATGCTCGCGTCGAGCGTCATCGGCCGGCTGTGGCTGGGCGCCAACGTCTGGCCGCGCCTGCACGGCCAAGAGACGCTCGTCGAGCTCGGCGTCTGGGGCCAGGTGCTGCGGCTGGGCTGGGTCGAGGTGGTCGCGGCCGTGCTCGCGGGCCTGTCGGCGGCGATCGGCGCCAGGGCGCTGCTGGCCGGTGCGTCCGCGCCGTCCGGACGCGCCGTGCGCGCGCTGACATGGCTGCCGGCGCTGCCGCTCCTGATCGTCGGCGTGCTGCGTCGGGCGCACATCGACCTGGTCGCGGCCCAACGGGTCGGCCTCGATCTCGACGGCCTGCGCGACGCCGTGATCAGCGGCGAGGCCTGGATCTCGGTCCGTGACGCGTCGGCAGCGACCTGGGCGGGAGCCGCGGCGCCGGCGCTGCTCTACGCGCTGTCGTATGCGCTGCCGGCCCGTCCGCGGGGCATCGGCCTCGGCATGTCGCTGGCGATGGTCGCGCTGCTGATGGGCACGGCGCCCGCGATGCTGCGCGACGCCGACCCGGATTGGCCGGACGACGCGTGTTGGCCCGGCGAGCTGTGGCTGGCGCGGTCTGCGGTCTGGGGCGGCGACGGGCTCGACGGTGCCGGCTTCGAGGCCGACGGTCGGGGGGGCGCAGGCGACGCGGTGGACGCCCCTGGCGAGGCGCTCGCCGGGCCCGTGGCCGCGCTCGCAGACGGCAGCAGCCCGACCGCAGCGCGCGACGGCGACGCCGGCGGCGACGCGGCGTGTGGGCCGAATCCGCCGCCGCCGTCCCGGCGCGAGCCCTGGAACGTCGTCTGGATCATCATGGAGAGCACCGGCCTGCGCTACGTCGAGGGGGCGAGCTTCCCCGGGCGACGGCCGATGCCCTTTGTCGATCTGCTCGCCTCGCAGGGCTGGAAGCTGGCCGACCATCGCTCGCCGTCCAACAGCAGCGCGACGTCGATCCAGGCCCAGTTCACGGGCTTGTACCCGATGCCGACGACGCAGATGTTCGCGGTGTCGACACAGAACCACCTGCCGGCGTTGCCGTCGCTGCTGCCGGGCTACGATCGCTTCCTGGTGACGCCGGGCAAGCTCTCGTACTTCTTCCCGCGGGCGTTGTTCGAGCATAGCGGCATGGGCGACCTGGTCGGCTTCCACGAGCTGCCGTTCCACGAGATGCGCGCCAACGACGGCCTGGCCAAGGACGAGATCCGCACGGTCGATGCCTTCTTGCAGCGCTTGCGAGCGGCGAAACAGCCGTTCCTCGGCGTCTACTATTCGTATGTTCCGCATTGGGAGTATACCGATTATGGCCCGGAATGGCGAAGGTTTCGCGGGACGCGCCTGATCGACCACTACCACAACGGTCTGGCGCTGCTCGACGCGCAGATCGAACGGATCCACCGACAGCTGGACCAGGACGGGCTGCTCGATCGGACGATCCTGGTGCTGGCGGGCGATCACGGCGAGGCGTTCGGGCAGCACGAGCGCAACTGGGCCCACAGCAAGGCGTCGTACGAGGAGAACCTGCAGACGCCGGCGATCCTCTGGCAGCCGCAGGTCTTCGCGCCGCGCGTGGTGCCCACGCCGACCTGCCATATCGATCTGCTGCCGACGCTGCTCGACGCGATGGCGTTGCCGCCAATGCCGACGCCGATCCAGGGCGAATCACTGTGGCGACGCGGCCCCCAGCGCGAGGTCACCTTCCATTGGGGCAACGAGGGCACGATCAGCGCGCTGCGCCATCGCGACCGGCTCAAGCTGCAGGTGTCGATCAAGGACCGAAGTTGCCGGATCTTCGATCTGCGCCGCGATCCCGGCGAGCGTCGGCCGAGCGGCTGCGGTGGCGAGGAGCGACTGCGGCAGCAGGCGTGGGCGTTTGTGCAGCAGCAGCGCGTCTTGCTGCCGACGATGTCCGCCGCGCGCGCGCTGTTGGTGACCTTCGGCGCCTCGCGCTGATCGGTCGCGTCCAGGCCGCGTTTCGGGGCTTGCCGCGACAGACGGGCGCGGCCTTGGCATGCTCGGGCAGACGGCGCCCGGCCATGGGGGCGGCGACGACGGAGGCAGCAGCGTGCAGACACCAAGCGTCCACCTCGCCCTGTTGGCGCACGGCAGCCGCAATCCACGCTGGGCCGACGGGCTGCGGCCGATGGTGGCGGCGCTCGAGGTCGAGCTCGGCGCCGGGACGGTCGCGCTGTGCTTCCTGGAGCTGCTGTCCCCGTCGCTGCCGGAGCTCGCGGCGGAGGTCGCGGATCGTGGGTTCGACGAATTGCGCATCCTGCCGCTGTTTTGGAGCGGACAAGGGCATGTGCTTCGCGACGTTCCCGAGCTGATCGCGCAGGCGCAGGCTGTCGCGCCGTGGCTGCGGATCTCGCTGCTGCCCGCGGTTGGGGAGCAGCCCTTGGTCCAGGCCGCGATCGCCGAGCTGGCGCGGGCCGGGGCCCGGGTGAACGCGTGAGCCATCCGTCGGCGGCGTCGCGGCGGTGGGGCCTCGTCGGCCTCGCGGTCGTGGGCTACCTGCGGGCGTTGGATGCGCCCTTCGTCTGGGACGATCTGCCGCATATCGTCGGCAACGCGGCGCTGACCTCGCCGACCGGCCCCTGGGCCTGGCTGCACGCGGGGACGCAAGAGACGCGGCCGCTGCTGAACCTGAGCTTCGCGCTGAACCACGCGCTGGTCGGGTTGGCGCCGCCGCTGTGGCATGGCGTCAACATCGCGCTGCATGCCCTGGTCGCGGTCCTGGTCGCCCAGGTCCTGCAGGCGCTCTTCCTGCGGACGCCATGGGCCGCGACGCAGCCGCAGCGGGCCGCCGACGCCGCATGGCTCGGTGCCGCCTGGTTCGCCGTGCAGCCGCTGGCGACCGAGGCGGTGACCTACGTCAACAGCCGGTCGGTGCTGCTGGCCTGCGCCGGGATGTGGCTGGCGTGGCGCGGCGTCCAACGGGCGCGGGCGGAGCGCGAGGCGGGCCGCGACGGGCGTCGGGCCTGGGCCGCGGCGGCGGCCTGGTGGGCCCTGGCGTTGCTGGCCAAGGAGATGGCCATCGTGTTGCCGGCGCTGATCTGGTGGGCCGATGCGGTGCTGCCGTCGGCCGACGCGGCGCGTGCGGTGTCCGCGTCGGGCTGGCGCCGGCTGCTGCCGCAGCGCGACGTGGTGGCGCTGCTGCCCGTGGCCGGGCTCGTGCCGCTGCTGTTCGCGTGGATGCGCTCGCCGCACCAAAGCCATATCGGCTGGCAGGTCGCCGATCCGGTGCAGTCGGCCCTGGTCCAGCCGTGGATCGTCGGTCGGCTGGTCGGCCTCGCGCTGGTGCCGATCGGCCAGAACATCGATCACGACGTCGATGTCGCGTCGCTCGCGGATCCGGCGCTCTGGCTGGCGTGGGCGGCCTGGGGGCTCGCGGCGTTCGCCGCCTGGCGCCTGCGCCGCGTGCGGCCCGAGGCGCTGCTGGCGTTCGGCGCGCTCTGGATCGTCATGGCGCCGACCAACTCGGTGGTGCCGTTCTACGATCCCATCTGCGAGCGGCACCTGTATCCGGGGCTCTTCGCCCTGGCCATCGTGGTCGGCCCGGGGCTCGACGCGGCGCGGCAGGGCCTGGGGCGGCGCGTCGGCCGACCCGGTGCGGGGCGCTGGCTGGTCGCGGCCCTGCTGCTGGCGCTGGTCGGGCTGACGGTCGCGCGCAACGAGGTCTGGCGCGATCCGGTCGCGCTGTGGACGGACGCCGCGCTCGGCTCGCCGGCCAAGGCCCGCCCGGCGGCGCAGCTGGGGGCCCACCTGGCGCAGCAGGGGCGGCTGGACGAGGCGCGGCCCTGGCTCGAGCGCGCGGTGCGGCAGCAGCCCGACGGCCGCGTCTGGCGCGAGAATCTCGGCCTTTTGTACCGGATGCAGGGGCAACCCGAGCGGGAGCTGGCGCTCTGGCGCGCGCGGCTGGTGCAGGCCCCGCAGGACGCCGACGCACGCGCGGCGGTCGCCAGGATCGAGCGCCGCCTCGACCGGGCGCGGACCCGCAAAGCCGCGCCTGCGACCCGTTGATCGAAGGATCGATGGACACTTGGTCGGCGCGCGGGCAGCATCCGCGCCATGAACGAACCGAACGCACCGTCCGCCACCTCACCCATCCCCTCTTCGGCCGCGGGAGCCTCGGATCTTCCAGCGACTTTCGCAGATCTCGGGCTGCCCGCGACGATGCTCGCCACGATCGCGGAGCTCGGCTTCACCGCGCCGACGCCGATCCAGCTGGCGGTGATCCCACCGCTGCGCGCCGGGCGTGACCTCATCGGACGCGCCCGGACGGGCTCCGGCAAGACCGCCGCGTTCGGGTTGCCGATGCTCGAGCGCGTAGCCAACGCCGTCGCGCGCGAGCCGAACGTGCGGGCGGTGCGCGCGCTGGTCCTGGCGCCGACGCGCGAGCTCGCGCTGCAGGTGACCGACGCGCTGCGCCAGCTCGGCGAAGGCCTGAACCTGCAGATGCTCACGGTGTATGGCGGCTCGTCGTACACGCCGCAGCTGCGCGGCCTGCAGCGCGGCGCTTCGATCGTGGTCGGCACGCCGGGCCGCCTGATCGACCTGCTCGACAAGGGCGCGCTGGATCTCGGTCGGGTCGAGTACGTCGTGCTCGACGAGGCCGACGAGATGCTGGCCATGGGCTTCATCGACGACGTCGAGCGCATCCTGACCGACACCCCGCCGCAGCGGCAGATCGCGCTGCTCTCGGCGACCATGCCGCCCGGCATCCGCCGCATCGCCGAGACGACGCTGCGCGATCCCGTGACGATCCAGACCGACGGCGGCCGACCGACGGTGGACCACATCTCGCAGCGCTGGATGGCGGTGCCGCAGCAGCACAAGGCCGACGCGCTGGTGCGCCTGCTGCAGGCCGAGCCGCTCGAGGCGACGCTGGTCTTCGTCCGCACCCGCGCCGGCTGCGACGACGTCGTGGCGACCCTCGCCGACGCCGGCGTCGACGCCCTCGCCCTGCACGGCGACATGAACCAATCGGCGCGTGAGCAGGTGCTGGCGCGGCTGCGCGAGGATCGGGTGCGGGTCGTCGTCGCCACCGATGTCGCGGCGCGCGGCCTGGACGTCGAGCACCTGGCGCACGTCGTGAACTTCGACCTGCCGGACAACGCCGAGGTCTACACCCACCGCATCGGCCGCACGGGCCGCGCCGGCCGCGCCGGCCGGGCGACGACCCTGGTCGCGAGCAGCTTCTGGCAGCGGTTCCTGAGCATCTGTGGCCACCTGCGCGCCGACGTCGACGAGATCCGGCCGCCCAGCGACGCGACGATCGCCGCGGCCCAGCGCACGGCGATGATCGATTGGCTGATGGGCGATATCGGCGTGGGCGGCGACGTCCCCGGCTCGGACGACATGGACGAGGCCGACGATGGTGCCAGCCGTCAGCCGCCCAGCTTCGACGCGGCGCGTCTGGCCGTGGCGCGGCAATGGGTCGCGGATCTCGTGGCCGAGCGGAACCTGGACCCGGGCGAGCTCGCGGCCCTGGCCATCGTGCGCATCGCCGACGCGCGTGGCGTGGCGCTGCTCGCGGACGTCGAGCGCAGCTTGCCTGCGTGGGCGCCGCATCGCCCGGCGCCGCGGCATCTGCGCGGTGGACGGCCGATGGTGGCGCCTCGCCCTGAGCGAAGCGACGCGCCCGAGCGCGGCCCTGACGATCGTCCCGAGCGCTCGGGGCGCGCTGAGCGACCGGAGCGTGGCCCACGGCCGGCGGAGCGAGGTCCGACGCCCGAGCGGTTCGAGAGCGGCGCGCGTGGCCCGGAGCGTGGTCCGACGCCCGAGCGGTTCGAGAGCGGTGCGCGTGGCCCTGAGCGTGGCCCTGAGCGTGGCCCGCTGCGGGATCCGCCGCCGTTCCAAGGCGAGCGCGAGCAGCGCGCCGAGGGCAGCCGTCGCTACGAGCGGCAGCAGGCGAGCGGCCGCTTCGAGCGGGCAGGGCGCCCGGCCTGGCAGGACGACGGTCCGCGGAGCGATGACTCCGATCACGTCGAGCTGTTCGTGCCCGTGGGCAGCAACCGTGGCGTGACGCCCGCGGATCTGGTGGGCGCGATCGCGTCGGCGGGCGATGTGCCCGGGCGCGCGATCGGCAAGATCCGGATCCACGACAAGGTCAGCTTCGTCGCGTTGCCGGCCGCGGCGGCCGAGGCGGTGCTCGAGCGGGTCGAGACCTTGTTGCTGCGCGGCATGAAGGTCGCCGTGCTGCGGGCGCGGCCGATGCGCCGCGAGGGTGAGCACGACGACGGGGGCCGCCAGGAGGCGCCGCGTCGCGACGGCCCGCGCCCGGAGGGGCCGCGCTTCGATGGCCCGCGCTTCGACGCGCCCCGGCAGGACGCGCCCCGGCCCGAAGCCGCGCGCAACGACTCCGGCGAGGCCGAGCCCGTCGCCGCCCGGCCGCCCTGGGCGCCCAAGCCGAGCAAGCCGCGCAAGGCTGTGACTGCAAAGCCAAAGACCAAGAAGCCCAAGGCGGATTGAACACCGCGTCGAAAGCGCTTGGCGTGCAGACAACTGTCTGCTAGATCGAATCTGCGGCGCGGCCGCGGAGGCGATCATGGTGGCTGTTGCGCGGGTGGTGGGCGACGTCGAGGGGGCAAGCGCGGCCGGTGCGACCGATGGGCCGGAGCTCGCTGCCGCCTTGTCGGGCCAGACGCGGCTGCAGCTCGCACGCGCGGCGCAGCAGGCCTTCCTGGCCAGGCAGGCCGCTGCGGGGGTGCAGGGCGCCGTCGTCGACCTGCCGAGCGCCCGGCTGCGCCTGCGCTCGACGCCGCGGCTCTGCCACGCCGAACTGGTCGGGCGGCTGGGGCAACTCTCGGGCTCCGGTGCGCTGAGCCTGGCCTTCGGCCTGGTGCTCGACGCCCAGCGCGCCGGCGAGCCCGTGGCCTGGGTCGCCAGCGGCGACGCCTTGTTCTTTCCGCCGGACGTCGCAGAGTCCGGCGTCGATCTCGACGCCCTGCTCGTCGTGCGGGCGCAGGACGCCGGGCGCGCCGGAGCCGCGGGGGACCGCTTGCTGCGCTCGGGCGGCTTTGGCCTGCTGATCCTCGACCTCGCGACCGATGCACAGGCCAGCCGCGCCTTGATGGCGGGGGCCGAGGTGGTGCCGATGCCGCTGCAGGCCCGGCTGTGCAAGCTGGCGCAGCGGCACGACGCCGCCGTGCTCGTGCTCACGGGCGAGCGCGTCGCCGCGCGGCGGCCCGGCGCCGGGGACGAAGCGGGGCGGCAGGCGTCGTCGTTGAGCAGCCTGGTCTCGTGGCGGGCGACCTGCCAGCGCGGGCGCGTCGGCGATCCGAGCGCACGGCGGTCGCAGTTCCGCTGCGAGCTGCACGTCTCCAAGGACAAGCGCCGCGGCCCGGGCTGGCGCGACGCCGAGGTGTTGCGCGGGGTGCCGGGGATGCGCTGACGCTGCGCCGTGACGCTGCGCCGTGACGCTGCGCCGTGACGCTGCACCGTGACGCTGCACCGTGACGCTGTCTTTCGTCGCCGCCGCGATCCGTGCTAGAAGCGCCCGCGCGCAGGCAGGCGCCCACTGACCAACCAGGCGAACACACACCATGACCGCGACCATCATCTACACCCTGACCGACGAAGCCCCGATGCTGGCGACCTACTCGCTCCTGCCGATCGTGCAGGCGTTCACGGCGCCCGCGGGCGTGCGGGTCGAGACGCGCGACATCTCGCTCAGTGGCCGGATCCTCGCGGCGTTCGCGGATCTGCTGCCCGCGAACCAGCAGATCGCCGACGCCCTGAGCGAGCTCGGCGCGCTGGCCAAGACGCCCGAGGCGAACATCATCAAGCTGCCGAACATCAGCGCCTCGGTGCCGCAGCTGCGCGCCGCCATCGCCGAGCTGCAGGCCCAGGGCTTCGCCCTGCCGGACTACCCGGACGAGCCGCAGACCGCCGCCGAGCGCGACGCCAAGGGCCGCTACGACAAGGTCAAGGGCAGCGCGGTGAACCCGGTCCTGCGCGAGGGCAACTCCGACCGCCGCGCGCCCAAGGCGGTCAAGGAGTTCGCGCGCCAGAACCCGCACTCGATGGGCAAGTGGTCGTCGGCGTCGCGCTCGCACGTCGCGACCATGACGGCCGGCGACTTCTACCACAACGAGCGCTCGGTGACGGTGCCGGCGGCGACCACGGTGCGCATCGAGCACGTCGCGGCCGACGGCACGGTGACGGTGCTCAAGGACGGCCTCAAGTTGCAGGCTGGCGAGATCCTCGACGGCACGGTGATGAGCAAGCGCGCGCTCATCGACTTCCTGCAGGCCCAGGTCGCCGACGCCCGCGCCAGCGGCGTGCTGTTCTCGCTGCACATGAAGGCGACGATGATGAAGGTCAGCGACCCGGTCATCTTCGGCCACGCGGTGCGCGTCTTCTTCGCCGATCTCTTCGCCAAGCACGGTGCGACCTTCGAGCGCATCGGCGTCGACGTCGCCAACGGCTTCGGTGACCTGGTGGCCAAGGTCGCGGCGCTGCCCGAGGCCGAGCGCGCGCCGATCGAGGCCGACATCGCAGCCGCCTACGCCGCCGGCCCCGGCCTGGCGATGGTCGACTCGGACAAGGGCATCACCAACCTGCACGTGCCGAGCGACGTCATCGTCGACGCCTCGATGCCGGCGATGATCCGCAGCTCGGGCCAGATGTGGAACACCGAGGGCAAGCTGCAGGACACCAAGGCGGTGATCCCGGACAGCAGCTACGCCGGCATCTACCAGGTCGTGATGGACGACTGCCGCGCCCACGGTGCCTACGATCCGCGGACCATGGGCAGCGTGCCCAACGTCGGCCTGATGGCGCAGAAGGCCGAAGAATACGGCTCGCACGACAAGACCTTCATCATGGCCGCCGACGGCCGCGTGCGCGTGGTCGACGCCAGCGGTGCCGAGCTGATGGCCCACGACGTCGAGACCGGCGACATCTGGCGCGCCTGCCAGGTCAAGGACGCCCCGGTGCGCAACTGGGTCGAGCTCGCCCTGAGCCGCGCCCGCGCCACCGGCGCGCCGGCGGTGTTCTGGCTCGACGCGGCGCGGGCCCACGACGCCCAGGTCATCGCCAAGGTGCAGGCGTCGCTGGCGACGGCCGACACGAGCGGCCTCGAGATCCACATCCTGGCGCCCGAGGCCGCGACCCGCTTCTCGCTCGAGCGCCTGCGTGCCGGCAAGGACACCATCTCGGTGACGGGCAACGTGCTGCGCGACTACCTGACCGACCTGTTCCCGATCCTCGAACTCGGCACCAGCGCCAA
>CAZPHC010000037.1:0-63345 GCA_964586155.1 uncultured Enterobacteriaceae bacterium
CGGGTCGCCCCGGCGCGGCGGACGTCATCGCGCGGGCGACGCAGCGGCCCCCCGGCGCGCTGGTCTACGTCTCGTGTGCAGCCGACACCTTGCGCCGCGATCTCGCCACGCTCGCGGCGGCCGGCTGGAGCCTGCTCGCGGCCTCTTGGGTCGACACGATGCCGGCCACGCCGCACTTCGAGGTGGTGGTCGCCGCCGTCCCACCCTGACTCGACGCCAACCGGGCACGCTGTTAGCTTGGCCACTTGCGTGCGCATGGCGCGACCGGAGAGTACGGGCCGCTCGGCCGTTTCGGCGATTTGGACACCGGCACGGGGCGACCGATAGATCGTTGTCGCGGCTGGTGCGTCGTTGGGGGTGGTGGAGATGTGGTTCTGGGGATGGCTGCAAGGCAGCGAGGAGGAGAGCGACGAGGACCTCATGGCGCGCTACCAACGCGGCGACAGCCGCGCCTTGGGCACGCTCTACGACCGGTACGCGCGCAGGCTGCGAGCCTACGCGCTGCGGCAGGGAGCCAAGCGCCCCGACGATCTGGTGCAGGACGCCTTCCTGCGCGTCGTCCGCAACGGCGACACGTGGAAGGGCGACGCCAAGTTCAAGACCTGGCTGTTCCAGATCGCGAGGAACCTCGCCGTCGACGCCTCGCGACGAGATCGCTTCCGGCAGATGCCGTCCTTGGACGCGCCTGCCGGCCGGGACGGAGACGACGACCGGACCCTCGGGGATCGGTTCGCCAACGACGCGCCCGAGGGCGATGGAGAGCGACGCACCGCGGACGAGGAGTTCCGCGCGGCGTACGAGGTGGCGCTGCAGAAGGTGCCCGACGAACAGCGAGAGGTGTTCCTGCTCCGGCAGTACGGAGACCTCTCGTTCGCGGAGATCGCGGACCAGCTCGGCATCAACGAGAACACGGCGAAGAGTCGCATGCGCTATGCGCTGCAGTCGCTTCGCTCGGCCTTGCAGGACCACGTGTAGGCCAGGACGGCATCGAGGGGCGAGCGTCGCGATCGCGACGCGCACACGCAACGCCGGGTTGCCGCCACGCAGCGGGGTCCGGCAGAGTTTCGGAGGCGGCACGACCGCCGAGCGGAGGGCCAGCGATGGCCGGGACCAACACCAAGGGCAGCACGGGCAACCAGGGTGGCCGCGACGACGACGCGCGCCTGATGGACGCCTTCGCCGCGCGGACCGGGGCGACGGACGACGCGATCGACCCGACCCTGGACGACGATCTGCAGCAAGAGCTCGCGGCCTACGTCGCCCTCAGCCGGCGCATCGCTGCGGTCGATGATGTCCCTGTGGCGCCGTCGGTGCGCGGCGCGATCCTGTCGGAGGCCGCGCGCGTCGGCGCAGAGCGTGCGGCGCAGCCGCGCAACGGCCTGGTCGAGATGCTGCTGGCGATGCTGCGGCCCGGCCCGGTCCTGGCGTTCGGCGCCCTGGCGGCGATCGCGCTGGCGATCTCGGTGCGCCAGGAGCCGACGGTGGCTGGTGACGCCGCGGGGCCGTCCATGCAGGCGATGAAGAGCGCGCCGACGCCGTCCGAGGCCGTCGCGATGGCCCCCAGCCCGGCGCCGACGCCACCCGCGGACGAAGCAGCCGGGGCGGCCGCCGCGCCGGCAGAGGCGCCAGACGAGGCGAAGCCGGCGGCTGCCGAGGCTGGAGAGGCCGCCGCGGCCGCCGCCGCCGCCAACGACGCCGCGCGCGGGGCCGCCGAGCGGCAGGCCAAGACCGAAGAGGCGTCCAAGCGGGTCGTCGAGCTGGCCGTGGCCGACGCGCGCGACGAGGCGACCGCGCCAGAGGCCAAACCCGTGCCCCGTCCGTCCAAGACCATCGCGGCAGAGCCGGCGTCGCTGGGCCCGATCGCGGCCGCCGACGACAACGAGGGCCTGCACGCCCCAGCGGGCAAGGCGGCAGCGCCGGCCGCAGCGGCCAACCGTCCGGCCGAGGTCGCGGCGAACGAGGATTCGTTCAACAAGGTCCTGCCAGGCTCGGCCAGGCTCGACAACGAGCTGCGGGAGACCTCGACCCAGGTCGCGATGCGCAAGCGCGAGGACATGGTGGACGCCGCGCTCGCGAAGGGCGGAGCGTCGGCGACGACGCGCGACGCCGTGGCCCCTTCCCCCAAGGCCGCGAGCTACGCCTCCAAGGGTGGTGGCAGCGCGGCAGAGGCCGAAGCCGCCGCGGCGCCCGAACCGGCGCGTGACGAGGCCAAGGCCCTCGCGACCAAGGACGCCGCAGCCAAGGAGGTCGCCGCGGCGAAGCCGGCCCCGGCCCAGGCCCCGGCCCCGGCGCCGGTGGTCGCGTCGAAGACCGCGACGGTCGCCGCGCCGACGACGATCGATCGCCTGCGCAAGGCCGTGGCCAGCGCGACCAGCAGCGAAGAGCGCGTGCGCCTGCTCGAGAAGCTCGTCGCGGCGCTCGACCAGGAGGGCCGCAAGGCCGAGGCCAGCCAGGCGCGCACCGACCTCGCCGAGGCGCGGGCCTCGCTGGCCGGTGCCGCGAGCAAGGCGAAGGCCGCGCCCGAGCGCGCCAAGGCCAGCGCCCCCACCAGCAAGGACTAGCGCCGCGCCCACGGGACGGGCGCTGCAGCTACGGGAGCAACGCGCGGAACCACGCGCTGGCCGGCAGGCGCCGGGTCGCGCGCGTCAGCCAGCGCGCCGCCGACTGGCGCAGGTGGGCGCGCCGACGACCATCCGCGAGCTTGGGCACCAGGCCCGCCGCTGCATCCACGCCCTGCAACTCCGCGACGCCGCCGACGCGCAGCGTCAGGCCGAGGCGAGCGGCGAGATCGGCGAGATCACGGGCATCCCCTACGTCCCCTCGCAGCTGGCGCGTGTCGACCGCGACAAGGCCCGGCTGCCGGCCCGCGGCGACGGCGATCGCGGCCCCCTGACGGACGAGCTCGACCAGACCGAGGCCCACGGCGCCCGGCTCCGCGCGCACGTCGGCGACGAGCACGATCTCGGCCGGCGCGTGGCGCAACCCCGCCAGCAGCGAGGGCAAAGGCGTCACCAGGCCTCCAGGGCAAGAGACGACGTCGAGCCTCGCGAGGTCGGCCTGGTCGAAGCTCTCGTCGACCGAGCCCAGATCCAGCACGATCGCCCGCACCTCGAACCCGGGCAGGATCTCGCGCCAACGCTGCCAGACGTCAGCGAGCAGCGCGCCGTGATTGCGATTGACCAACATCAGGCCGACCCGCGGCCGCTCGGGCACCGGCGCACTCTGTGGCAGCGTCACCGACGGCGGCGCGCTCTCTTCGGCGGTCGCCTCGCTGAAGCGCTGGCGACGGGTGCGGGCGTCGACCGGAGCGCGGATGGCGCCACCGGTGGGCAGCGCGGCCATCGCGGCGGCCGCGACGTTGCCGATGCCGTCGTCGGCGGGCTCGGACGGCTTGGGCCCCGCCGACGCGCTGCCGGCCGGAGCGATGCGCGGCCGCTCGGGCAGCGCCCGGCCCAGGGGCACCTTCGGGTCGGGATCCCGCGGACGCTGCGCGATGGCGGGCGGCGGGGGCGGCACCGGCCGCGGCGGCGGCCCGACGCGGGGCGCATCGAGACGGGGCGTGGTCCCTGGCGAGGCCTCGTCGGCGGTCACGACTGCCGGGACCGCCGCGGCGGGCTCCGCCTGACGGGCCGCGGCCGAGCCCGGCGGCGCGATGACGGGGCGCGTCCGGCCCGCAGATCCGGGCGGTGCGATGCCCATCCGCGCAGCGACCGGGCTTGGCTCCCGCGCCACCGGCGGTCGGGCGGGTGGCGGCAACGGCCGCCGCACGGGATACGGCGCAGGCCGCTGCGGCTCGGGCGTGGGCGCTGTCGCGGGCGCTGCTGCGGACGCGGGCGCTGCCGCGGGCGCGGGCGCTGTCGCGGGCGCTGCTGCGGGCGCGGGCGCTGCTGCGGGCGCGGGCGCTGCTGCGGGCGCGGGCGCTGCTGCCGTCGGCGGCGTCACCGCCACGGGTGCCGCGGCCTTGGTCTCGGGCTTGGGCGCCCGCTGGGTGGTGGGCTTCGCGCCGGGCCTGGACGTCTTCTTGGTGTCCGCCTTCGCGTCGGGCTGGGCCACAGGCTTGGCCGCCCGCTTCGTGGCGGTCGTCGCGGCGGGCGTCGCGTCGGCCTTGGCCGCCGGCGCCGACACGGGGCTCACCGCCGGCGCGTCGGGTGGGGGCGCTTTGCCGCGACCGGCCTTGGGTGCCTTGGCAGCTGATGCCTTGGCCCTGCTGGCCGCAGCCGGCGCCTCGACCGCGGCGGTGGATGGCGGCGCGGTGGCCAGGATGGCGACCAGATCGACCTGACGGCCGTCGTCAGCGGGCGCGTCGACGGCCTTGACGCTGCGGCGGCGTCGCGCAGGGGGGCGGCGTTCGGTCATGTCGGCTCCGAGGCGGCGATCAGCGCGAGACGTCGACGAAGACGTACTTGCCGATATGCGCCGACAGGTAGGCGCGCGGCTCGCGCAGGGCGATGGTCACGCGCGTGCCCCGGCCACCAAGCTCCTCGACGTGGATCAGCTGGACCGGCGTCGGGAACGCGCCGGTCAGGATGTCGCGCAGCAGGTTCGGGTTCTCGACCTTGACCGCGGGCAGGTCGATGACGATGTGCAGCTCGTCGGGGCGGTAGACGTAGCCGCAGGCCTCGCCCTGCACCGCGATGAAGATGCGCGACGAGTCGAAGTTGTTCTGGAAGCCGACCCAGTCGAGCGTCTGCGGCACGACCTGGCAGCGGCCACGGCGCAGCGCGCCGGACTGGCCCCACGCCGGGATCACGCCCGAGTACTTGCGCTCCTTGTAGAGGTTGCCGTCGCGATCGACGTAGACCTCCTTGGCGCGCTCGTCGCCCAGCAGCGGGAAGGGGTACGGTGCAGGCGGCACCTTGAAATCGCCGAGGCGGAGATCGTCGGCCGAGAGCCAGGTCTGCTGTGCCGGCGCGGCGTCGCCGGCCACAGGCGTCGCAGACGCGGCGGGGGCGGCCTCGGTCTTGGCCTCGGCAGCCTTCGTTGCGGCGCTCGCCTTGGCTGCGGACTTGCGCGTCACGGCGTCGGCCGACGCAGCGATCGCCAGCGAGGTCACGAGCGAGGTCACGAGCAGGATCGGCAGCCCCAACGACCGCAGCGGACGCCAGCGCGTCGCGCTCTTCGTGTCGCCAAGCCGGCACTGCGTTGCATCGACCATGAGGCCTCCTGGGCGGCGAACCCGCACGCCCCAGGATAGTGCAGGTTCGGGAGCATGTCCAAAGGACACGCGTTCTCCGCCGACAGGCACGACCAGGCCCAAGCGCGCGGCCAAAAACGGCCGCGGCGCGCCGATCCCGAGGGACCGACGCGCCGCAGCGAGGTCAGCGACCAGAGGCCCGGACTACTTGACCGAGAGGGTCGCGGTGCCGGTCTTCTCGCCGAGGATCACGTCGTCGGTGCCCGACTTGCCCGACTCCTTGCGGAGCTCGACCTCGTAGGTCTCCGGGATGCACTTGCACGAGCCGGTGATGTAGGTCTTGCCGGTCGCGCACTTCGGCTCGCCTTCGCCACCGCAGCCAGCGCCGTGGTTGAGGTACCACTGGTCGACCTCGTACACGTCGAGCTCGTCGCCCGCGAGGATCTCGACCGGGGCGCCCTTGCCGTCGCACGAGGAGATGGTCTCCTTGTCGCTCTGGCACGCGCCGATCTTCAGCTCGACCGAGCCACCGCCCAGGCCGAGGTAGCCCGTCGCGATGTCCTTGGGATCGATGTCACCGAACGGGCCGCAGGCGGCGGCGACGTCGGCGGCGGCGTTGTGCTTGTTGTCCGGGCAGGCGGGGTTGACGCCGGCCGAGTAGTCGCACGAGCCGACCTTGCCAACGCCCATCAGGGTCCAGGTGCCACCGACCTGGCGCCACAGGGCGACGGTGTCGATGTCCGGGCCGGGGCTGGTCGTGGCCTTGCAGTCCGGCTCGGTGAACTTGTCGTAGATCACGATGCTCTGCCAGCCGGCAGGCGCGGTGGTGGTGTCGCCGGCGGTCGTGGTGTCGGAGTCGGTCGAGCCGCTGGAGTCACCTGCGGTGCTGTCGCTGCTGACGTCCTGGTCGGTCGTCGCGTCGGCGTCCTCTCCGGTCGTGGCCGAGCATGCCGTGGCGAGCAGCATCGCGCCGATGGTCATAAAACCAAGGTACTTCTTCATGTTCCGTCCCCTTCCTCCCGGTCTGACCGGGTCGACCGTGCAAGGTCTTCTCATGGATCTGGCGGCAGCTCGACGCCTGCGCGTCTGCGGCTCCAACCGCTGGTCCCTCGGGCTTCGCGGCCATCGCGCCGCCCTACGGACCCCGCCGGTAGCAACGCTGAGCTACTCCGGCCGATTCGACGCGGAGAGGATAAACCTGTCCCGATCGAAGTCAATCATCCGCAACGTCCGTCCGGGGCATCTGCGCGATCGCGTCAGGGCGAGGCCGTGCGCGCCGACCACCACGCCCGCGGCCGTCGAAGCAGGCGCCAAAGGCCGTTGCGTGACGCTTTCTCCTTGCTACGCTGGCGGCGGACGCGCATAGTCTCGCGCCTCCAAACGGGGCGCTGGACGCGACGATCCAGCAATTTCCGAGGTTTGTCATGGAATGTCCACGTTGCGGCCACGCCAACGTCTCGAGCTTTCGCTTCTGCGAGGTCTGCCTCTCGCCGCTGATGGCGACTGACATCGCCGAGCACGCCAACTCCGACGTCGTCGGCCGCTTCTTCGCCGAGGCCGACCTGCTCGAGGCGAGCCCGATCGTGTCGTCGCGGGGCGCGGCGCTGCCGGCGCGTTTCGACCTGCCGTGGTTGCCCAAGGGCCATCGCCTCGGGCTGCTCGGCCGCGAGGCCGAGGTCCAGACGATCGCCGACGAGATCCTCGCTTCCCTGCGGGGCAACAACGGCCGCGCGATGCTGGTCCGCGGTGAACTCGGCAGCGGTCGGTCGCGGCTGCTGGCGGCGGTCGGCGAGCGGGTCCACGCCGCGATCCCGCAGACGCGATTCCTGGTGACGACGGCCCAGGCCTGCCACCGCCCCTACGCCCTGGTCGAGCGTCTGCTGCGCCTGCGTTTCGACATCCCGGACTACCTCGGTGGCACGATCGCCGGCGAGCGCTTCGAGCGCGCTGGCGAGTCGCTCTTTGGCGACGCCACGGGCGCCGAGGTTGCCCGCACGTGCGGCCCGATGCTCGGCTTCCACTTCTGGAACGAGCACGACATCGACTTCGAGGATCGCCTCGAGGCCAGCCGGCGCGCCGCCGAGGCGCTGCATGCGCTGTGGATGCGCGATCTCTCCGAGGCCGCCGCGGTCATCGTCGTCGACGACGCGGGTGACGCCGACGCCGAGAGCCTGCGCTTCCTCGGCGATCTGCTCGGCGATCTGACCTCGATGCCGGTGGTCCTGATCTTCGCGGCCAACCAGCGCGGCACCTTGCGCCGGCCCTGGCTCGAGACCTTGCCGACCCACGAGCTCAACCCGCTGCCAGAGCCGGCGATGCGCAAGCTGGCGGCGACGGCGACCGAAGGCCTGCGCGGCGTCGACGAGGCCAGCCTCGCGCGCTTGATCGAGCATGCGCAGGGGCGTCCGGGCACCCTGCTGGGCGAGCTCGAGGCGGCGACCAAGGCCGGCGCGATCGTCGAGGCCAACGGCGTCTGGTCGCTGGCGCCGACGGCGATGGCCGAGCTGCTCGACAAGGGCCGGCTCAAGGCCCGCCACGGCGGCCGCTTCGACACCCTGGGCGAGGACGAGCTGCTCGTCGCCCGGCTCGGCGCCGTCTTCGGCGCCCGCTTCTGGCTCGGCGGCGTCGCGGCCCTGCTGCGCAGCGGCGGCGAGCTGCCCCGCGGTCTGCCCGATCTAGGCCAAGACGACGCGCCGAGCCGCGTCGCCCGCGCGGCGGCGACCCTGGCCGAGGCCGGGATCGTCGTGCGCGAGCGCAGCGCGGCCCTCTCGGCCGAGGGCGCCTTCCGCTTCGTCGAGCCCGCCGACGTCGACAAGCTGCTGGAGCTGCACGACGCCAACGAGCTGCGCAGGCTCAGCCACCGCGGCGCGATCTGGCTCGAGCTGGTCGGCAAGCAACGGGCGGCCGAGCTCGCCAGCGCCCGCGCTCCGCTCTGGCTCGCGGCCGGCGAGCGCAGCCACGCCGCACACCTGTACCTGATCGCAGGTGAGCGCGCGGCCGAGGAGCTCTCGCACGACGCAGCGCGCAAGTTCCTCGAGAAGGCGCGCGAGCTCGCGGCCGACGCCGCCGCCGACGTCCACCTCGCCGCCCTGCTCGCCCTCGGCGACCTCGCGGAGCTCGACGGCGACGCCGACGCCGCCGAGGCGCTCTGGCGCGAGGCGCTCGGCCTGGCTTGGAGCTTCCGCGCCCGCGCCCAGGGCGCATCGGCGCTGGCCCGCATGGGCCGGCTGATGCGCGCGCGCGGCAAGATCGAGCCGGCGCTCGACCACCTGGCCCGCGCGCTTGAGCTCTACGAGGCCGTCGGCGACGTGCACGGCACCGCCGCCACCGCCGACGACATCGGCCGCACGTACTGGTCGAGCGGCAACATCAAGAGCGCGGCCCGCTTCCTGCAGCGCGCCGCAGAGCTGCGTGAACGCCACGGGGATCGCGCCGGCCTCGCGGGCACGCTGACCAACCTCGGCATCCTGGCGATGAGCTCGGGCCACTCCGAGCGCGCCCGCCGCCACCTCGAGCGCGCGATCTTGCTGCGCCGCGAGTCCAAGAAGGTCCACGGCCTGATCGAGTCGCTCAACGTCCACGGCGCGCTGCTGCTGCAGATCGGCGAGACGGACGCGGCGGTCGCAGCGATGGAAGAGGCTTACGAGCTGGCCAAGCGTGTCGGCAACCGTCGCAGCCAGGCGATGTTGCAGAACAACCTGGGCGAGGTCCTGCTCGGCACCGGTCGCATCGACGACGCTGAGGCCCTGCTCTACAAGGCGGTCGAAGGTGCCGGCCGGCTCGAGGACGCCAACCTGCTCTCGGACGCCGCGCGCAACCTCGCGAGCGCCGCCCGCGCCCGCAACGACGGCGACCGCGCCCTGACCTGGGCCCGCCGCTCGGTGGCGTCGGCGCAAAACTCGGCGATGGCGCGGGTCAAGGCGGCGGCGCTCGGCACGCTGGCCGAGATCCTCGCGGACCGCGACGAGGCCGACGCGGCCGAGAACGCCTTCGTCCGCGCCGAGGAGCTGTGGACCGAGGCCAACGACCGCACGAGCTTGACGACCATCCTGCAGACGCACGCCGCGTTCTTGATGCGCGTCGGCAAGTCCGAGCCGGCGCAGCGGCTGCTGAGCCGCGTCGACGCGCTGCAGGCCGGCCGTCGCGCCGTGGTCGAGAGCGCCTGAGCGATGCCGCGGCGCGCCACCGCGGCCGGCGCGTATCAACGCGACAATCGGATCATGCACCCCCGGGGACGTTCCGGGCCTAACAGGCAGCAACGCCCTGTAGTCCAACGACTTTCGACCGACGGACATGCAGAATTCGGCCGACCCGTGCCAAACTGACACGCGTGTCATGGTCGGCCGATGCCAGATCCCCGCAGCCAAAATCAAGAGTCGAGCCAACATTGCAACGACACGCTTGATTCCTGGTTTCTGCAACGAATGGCCAGCTCCTTGCATCTACCTCCGCCGAGGCCACCGACTCGATGGCCCAGGGGAGGTTCCGGATGCAGCAAGCCCAGACCAGTCGAGAGCAAGAAGCGATGGCAGCGGTGCTCGACCCGTCGGACGACGCGCCGACCCGAGCCTCCGCATCGCCGACGACCGATCCGGTGGCGGCGATGGTCTCGGATCCGCAGAGCATGGTCGCCCGCACCGGCGACGGCGCCACGCGCGCCTCCGGCAGCGCCGACCCGACCGTCATGTACCTCCACGGCATCGGCCGCGTCTCGCTGCTGACCCGCGAGGGTGAGGCCGAGATCGCGCGCCGCATGGAGGTCGCCTCTGCGGACATCCTCGAGCTGCTCGAGGCCAACCCGGTGATCCGCCCGCTGCTGTGTTCGCTGCCGTCGCGCATGGCCGACGACATCGAGCTGCTCAAGGAGTGGACGACCGACCACGACTGGCGCGATCGCGACGCCCGCATCACCACGCTGGCCCGGGCCGAGCGCTTCAAGGCGCGCACCGAGGAGCTCGACGCGGCCATCGCCGAGGCGCGCCTGCAGTGTCCAGAAGGCGGCCGCAGCGAGGAGCTCAACCAGGCGATGCGGGCCAAGTACCGCGTCTTCTACGAGAACCGCGTCGGTGAGCGCCTGATCAAGGCGGCGCTCGACCACGTCTTTACCCTCGGCCGCGCCGCGGTCGAAGCCGACCTCGATCTGCGCGAGGCGCTGCGCCGCGCCGACATGAAGCGCGAGGACCTGGCCGAGCTGGACCCGACGCTGACGAGCCGCCGCGCCCGCAGCGACGGCGCCAAGCTGCGCAAGGAGGCCCTGGAGGCCTTCCAGCGCGCCGAGCTCGCGGCCAAGGCCTGGGGCAGCACCGCCGAGATCGCCGCCCGGGGCATGCGCCGCATCCGCGAGGCCCAGCGCGAGATCGACGAGGCGCGCAGCGTGATGATCCAGGCCAACCTGCGCCTGGTCGTCAGCATCGCCAAGCGCTACCTCAACCGCGGAATGCACATGCTCGACCTGGTCCAGGAGGGCAACATCGGCCTGATCAAGGCGGTCGAGAAGTTCGAGTGGCAGCGCGGCCACAAGTTCTCGACCTACGCGACCTGGTGGATCCGCCAGTCGATCACCCGCAGCATCGCCGACCACGGCCGGACCATCCGCATCCCGGTGCACTTGATCGAGGCGCTGAACCGGATCATGCGCGAGCGCGCCCGCCTGGAGCAGGAGCACGGCCGCGAGCCGGACATGGTCGAGCTGTCGATCGCCACCGAGCAGCCGATCGAGCAGATCGAGCACATCCTCAAGATGGTGCGCACGCCGCTGTCGCTCGACGCCTCGATCGGCGAGGAGGACGACGCCAAGCTCGCGAACTTCGTCGAGGACGAGAACGCGGTGAAGCCGCTCGACGTCTGCCTGGAGCAGGACCTGGCCAACCAGACCCGCCGCATGCTGACCCGGCTCAAGCCGCGCGAAGAGGCGGTGCTGCGCCTTCGCTTCGGCATCGGCGGCGGCCAGACCATGACCCTCGAGCAGGTCGGCGAGATGTTCCAGCTCACCCGCGAGCGCATCCGCCAGATCGAGACCGCCGCGCTCAAGAAGCTGCGCAGCGGCCCCTGCCGCGACACCCTGGCGTTCTACCTCGAGTCCTAGCCGCGACCGCCGCGCCATGGTGCACGGCCCGGCGCAGATTGCTCCCCGCGACGCGGACCGCTATCCTCCGGCCCGAACGCCGCCCCCGCATCCACCGCGCGGGCGGGCGCCCGCCGGCCAGCAGCGCCGGCGGCGAAGGAGCGATGGATGTTCGCGTTGAGCCTCGAGTCTTGCCGCCGCCGCACGGCCGCCACCTGCACCCTGCTGGCGCTCGTCGCCCTGGCTGTCGGCTGCAAGAGCCCCGCCGAGCGGGCCCGCGTCCTGACCAAGGACCAGCAGCAGCTCATCGCCGACAACGTACTCAAAGCGCCGCCGACGCCCAAGACCGCGCTCGACGTCGACTTCGAGGGCCACCTGCGCCTGCTCGGCTTCGATCTCGACGGCGAGCTCAAGGCCGGCTCGAAGATCACGCTGACCATGTACTTCCGCGTCGACAAGCCGGTCGTCGGAGACTGGAAGATCTTCGTGCACTTCGAGGCCCCGGGCAAGCGCCGCCAGCCCTACGACCACTACGGCGTCGGTGACCTCTACCCCGTCGGCGAGTGGAAGCAGGGCGAGATCGTGCGCGACCGCATCGACATCGAGATCCCGGGCGACTGGCCCTCGGGCAAGGCCCAGCTGCTGGTCGGCCTCTTCGATTGGGGCGCGTGGAACAAGGCGGGCCAGAACCGTCGGCTCAAGATCGAGGGCGAGGCCAAGAAGATCGCGACCAACGACGATCGCGTCGTGCTCACCACCTTCGAGGTCGAGGGTGGCAAGCCGGGCGGTGCCGCCGCCGTGCGCCCGCCGAACGCCGGCCAGCCGACCATCCGCGCGCGCAAGCTCGCCAGCGCGCCGACGATCGACGGCCGCCTCGACGACGAGGTCTGGGCCGGCGTGCGGCCGACCAGCGCCTTCCGCCAGCCCGACGGCCAGCCGCTGCGCGAGTCGCTGACGACGACGGCGAAGATCGCCTGGGACGACAAGGCTTTGTACGTCGGCTGGCAGACCAGGGACGAGGAGATCGCCAACCGCTTCGCTGAGCATGACCTGACGCTCTGGGAGGGCGACGTGGTCGAGCTCTTCCTCGCCCCGGACGACGGCGGCGGCACCTACTACGAGCTGCAGTTCGCGCCCAACCAGGCGACCTTCGACGCCAAGTTCACCGGCCACCGCCAGCCCGCGTGGGAGACGGCCAAGGCCTGGGAGTCCGGCGCGCGCTCGGCCGTCTTCGTCGACGGCACGGTCAACGGCGACGGCCCGGACAAGAGCTGGAGCGTCGAGATCGCCGTGCCGTGGACCGCGTTTGGCTTGCAGGCGCCGCCCGTCGGCCGCACCTGGCAGGCGAACCTGTACCGCATCGACAACGCCGGGCCGCACGACCTCGGCCATATGGGCGCCTGGGTGCCGGTCGGCGGCGACTTCCACGCCCTCGAGCCCGCTGGCCGCATCACCTTCGCCGGCCAGTAGCGGCGATGACGTCGACCGCGCCGCCGGAGATGCCCGAGGCGGGCTACGCGCGCCTGGTGGCCGTGATGCGGGCCCTGCGCGCCGCCGATGGCTGCCCGTGGGATCGCGAGCAGAGCCTGCGCACGCTGCAGCCGTACCTGATCGAAGAGGCGCACGAGCTGCTCGACGCCATCGACGACCTCGGCCCGGCCGCAGACGCGCTCGCCGGCGCCGACGCGACGACGCCCGCCGTGGCCGCCGCCGACGCAGCCGCCGTTCAGGCCCACCGCGAGGAGCTCGGCGACGTCCTGCTCCAGGTCGTGTTCCAGGCGCAGATCGCCACGGAGTTCGGCTGGTTCGACGCCGACGACGTCGCCTGCGGCATCGCCGACAAGATGATCCGCCGCCACCCGCACGTCTTCGGCGACGAGCGGGCGGCCGACGCCGAGGCCGTGCTCAAGCGCTGGAGCGAGCTCAAGCGCGCCGAGGGCAAGGGGCCGCTCGACGGCATCCCCCGTGCATTGCCAGCGCTGCTGCGGGCCCAGAAAATCGGCACCAAAGCGGCCCAGGTGGGCTTTGACTGGCCCGACGTCGGCGGCGCGCTCGACAAGGTCGACGAGGAGCTCGGCGAGCTGCGGCAGGCCCTGGCCAGCGGCGACCCGGCGGCGATCGAGCACGAGCTGGGCGACGCCCTCTTCGCCCTGACCAGCGTCGCCCGCCACAGCGGCGTCGACGCCGAGAACGCGCTGCGCCGGACGCTCGATCGCTTCGGCGGACGCTTCGCCCACGTGATGGCCGAGGTGAACGCCGGCCACGTCGCAAGCGGCGATCTCGACGGGCTCGAGGCGGCCTGGCAGCGGGCCAAGAAGGCGACGGAGCAGCAGCCATGAGCGACGCCGCCGGCCCCGCGTCGACCCAGGAGGCGTCGGCCGCCGTCGGGCCACCGCCCGCGCCGTCGTTCGTGCACCTGCACATCCACACGCAGTACTCGATCGCGGACGCCAGCACCCGGGTCAAGGACCTGTGCAAGGCCGCGGCGGCGATGGGCATGCCGGCGGTGGCGCTGACCGACCACGAGAACCTCTACGGCGCCGTGCACTTCGCCAAGGAGTGCGCCGCCAACAACCTCAAGCCGATCTACGGCTGCGCCATGCGCATCGCCAGCCGCCCGATGGGCGAGCACGTCTTGCGCAGCCACCAGCTCAACCTGCTCGCGATCAACGCCGCCGGCTACCGCAACCTGCTGGAGATCGTCAGCCAGGCGAACCTGACGGCGCCGACCGGCGCGCCGCCGCGCGTCTCGCACGACTACCTGCAGGGCCGCACCGAGGGCCTGAT
Source organism: uncultured Enterobacteriaceae bacterium (assembly GCA_964586155.1). GTDB lineage: Bacteria > Myxococcota_A > UBA9042 > UBA9042 > UBA9042 > SXNM01. Next base: position 13,986 of record CAZPHC010000037.1, read on the forward strand.
CGCGCTGACCGGCAACCTCTCGGGCGAGGTGCCCAACGCGCTGCTGCGCGGCCAGCGTCGCGAGGCCGAGCGCCACCTGCGCCGGCTGATCGAGCTCTTCGGCGAGCAGAACGTCTACGTGGAGGTCCAGCTGACCTCGCTGCCGGAGCACCAACGCCTGGCGCCGCTGTTGGTCGAGCTGGCCGAGCAGGTCGGCGTCCCTGCGGTCGCCAGCAACGACGTGCACTACCTCAAGCGCGAGCACGCCCGCGCCCACGAGGTGCTCGTCGCCATCGGCCTCGGCATCCAGGCCCGCGCCGACGCCGACTGGCTGCCGACCTCGGACTATTGCTTCGCCTCGCCGCAGGAGATGCGCGCCCGCTTCGCCGCGCTGGGCCTCGAGCACCTCTGCGATCGGACGCTCGAGATCGCAGATCGCGTCGACTTCGAGCTGCCGCTCGGCAAGACCTTCCTGCCGCGCTACAAGGTGCCGGACGAGTTCACGATCCCCGAGTACTTCGCCCACGTCTCGCGCCAGGGTCTGCAGCGCCGGCTCGACGAGGCCCGCCGCATCGGCCGCGAGCTGGACGAGGACGCCTACCGGGCGCGGCTCGAGGTCGAGATCGACGTCATCATCAAGATGGACTTCCCGGGCTACTTCCTCATCGTCTGGGACTTCATCGACTGGGCCAAGCGCCAGACCATCTCGGTCGGCCCGGGCCGCGGCTCGGGCGCCGGCAGCCTGGTGGCGTGGTCGCTGCGCATCACCGACATCGACCCGATCCCCTACCACCTGCTGTTCGAGCGCTTCTTGAACCCCGAGCGCGTGTCGATGCCGGACTTCGACATCGACTTCTGCGTCAAGCGCCGCGGCGAGGTCATCGACTACGTCAGCGCCAAGTACGGCAAGGACCACGTCTCGCAGATCGTCACCTTCGGCACGCTCAAGGCCAAGGGCGCGATCCGCGACTGCGGCCGGGTGCTCGGCGTCGATCTGGCCAAGGTCAACGAGCTGGCCAAGCTCGTGCCCGAAGATCCCAAGCTCAAGGATCTGGCCGAAGCCCGCGCCCGCGAGCCGCGCATCGACGAGATGGCCGACGCGGACCCCGAGCTGCGCAACCTGCTGCAGACCGCCGAGCAGCTCGAAGGATCGGCGCGCCAGACCGGCATGCACGCCGCCGGCATCGTGATCTCCGAAGAGGTGCTCTGGCGCTATGTGCCGGTCGCCAAGGGCGTCAACGGCGAGAACGTCACGATGTTCGCCAAGGACGAGGTCGAGAAGGCCGGCCTCGTCAAGTTCGACTTCCTCGGCTTGAAGAACCTCACGATGATCACCAACTGCGTCGAGTTGGTGAACGAGGCCCGCCCCGCCGACGATCAGCTCGACCTCTCGGCGATCCCGCTCGACGACCAGGACGCCTTCGCCGTGCTCAGCCGCGGCGAGACCGCCGGCATCTTCCAGTGTGAGTCCACGGGCTTCACGCAGATGCTCAAGGACCTGAAGCCGACCGAGTTCGAGGACCTGATCGCCTCGGGCGCGCTCTACCGCCCCGGCCCGCTCGGCATGCAGATGCACACGCGCTACATCGAGCGCAAGCATCGCCGCGAAGAGGTCGAGATCCTGCACGAGTGCATCGAGCCGGTGCTGCGCGAGACCTACGGCGTCATCGTCTACCAGGAGCAGGTGATGCAGATCGCCCGCGAGATGGCGGGCTATTCGCTGGGGGGCGCCGACATCCTGCGCCGCGCCATGGGCAAGAAGAAGAAAGAGGAGATGGACAAGCAGCGCGCCATCTTCCTCGAGGGTGCCGACAAGCGCGGCATCCCGGCCGAGACCGCGAACAAGGTCTTCGACCTGATGGAGAGCTTCGCCGACTACGGCTTCAACAAGTCGCACTCGGCGGCCTACGGCCTGATCACCTACCAGACGGCCTGGCTCAAGGCGCACTACCCGACGCAGTTCTTCGCCGCGCTGCTGACGTCGGACTCGAGCGACACCGACAAGGTGGTGCAGTACATCCAAGAAGCCCGTCGATCCGGGCTCGAGGTGCTGCCGCCGGACGTCAACCGCAGCCAGATGTCGTTCTCGGTGTCGGACGGCGCCATCCGCTTTGGCCTCGGCGCGGTCAAGAACGTCGGCGAGGCCGCGATCCAGGCGACGATCGAAGCGCGGGCGTCCGGGCCGTTCACCTCGCTCTTCGACCTCTGCCGCCGCGTCGGCTCCAAGACCCTGAACCGGCGCGTGCTGGAGCAGCTGGTCAAGTGCGGCGCGCTCGACAGCTTCGGCGTCAGCCGCGAGACGCTCTGGGCCAACCTGGGCAAGGCGCTCGATCGCGCGACCGAGGAGGCCCGCGACCGCGAGGCCGGCCAGGGATCGCTCTTTGGCGGCTTGCTCAGCGCGACCAAGGTCGAGGTCCAGGACGCGTACGCGCCGGCGACCGAGAGCTGGACGCTGCGGCAGATGCTCGAGTTCGAGAAGGAGTGTCTGGGCTTCTACGTCACGGGCCACCCGCTCGACCGCTACCGCGCCAAGCTGTTCGAGCTCTCGGTGCATTCGTTGGTCGCGGCGAAGTCCAAGGAGATCCGCAAGCTGGCAGATCGGCGCGGCCGCGTGACGATCCAGGTCGCGGCGATGGTCGTCAGCTTCCGCGAGCGCATCTCGGCCGCCGGCAAGCGCATGGGATTCGTCCTGCTCGAAGACCTCTCGGGTCAGGCCGAGGTCACGCTCTTTGACCGGTCGATCGACGCCGTACGCAGCCTGCTGAGTCGCAACGAGCCGCTGCTGCTAAAGATCTCCGTCTCGCCCGACCGCCAGGACGAGGAGGTCAACCGCCTGATCATCGACAGCGGCGAGCTGCTCGACGATCGGATGCAGCAGCTCACCGACCACCTGCGCGTCGAGCTGACGCCCGACGGCTGCGGCCAGCAGACGCTGCAAGCGCTGGTCGAGCTGCTTCGGTTGGCGCATCGCCTGGCCGAGAGCGGCGAACCTTGGCCCCCCGAGCAGCCGGACAGCCGCGGCGCGTTGCGCACGCCCGGCAGTGACGATACGGCACCCGCCGCCGTCCAGCTCGACGTCTTCGCCAGCGAGGGAGGGCGCAGCGCCAGCCTGGAGCCGACGACCGCGGCGCCGACCGACGCGGTCAGTGGCAGCGCGGCGGTCGGTTCGGACGCCGAAGACGACGGCGACGGCCGGGGCGACGACAGGGGCGACGACAGGGGCGACGACAGCCTCGACATCGACGAGGCCAGCTACAGCCAGCGCTTCGACGGCGACGACAGCTCGTTGCTCGGGGGATTGGCGGCCAGCGCGCCAGGCGTCGGCGCTGCCGGCCCCAAGGCGATGGTGCCGGTCCAGGTGGTGGTCAAGATCCCGGGCCAGGGCCGCGTCGTCATCGCCCCGAGGCGCGAGATCCGGGTCAACCCGAGCGACGCGCTGGTCGGGCGCATCGAGCGCCTGGTCGGTCGTGGCGCCGTCCGCCTGAGCTGAGGCGGCGCGCCGGAGGGCCCGCGCGGCGGACGCCCGTCGTTAGAGCGAGCTCGCGTAGATCCGCCAATGCCCGCCTTCGCGGCGCAGGGTGATCGGCGCGGCGTTGTCGCGGTGGCGGCTGACGAGGAAGATCTTCACCTCGCTGTGCGTGTCGTCGAGCTTCTCGGGCACCTGCCGGCTGACGCGCAGCGCGAAGCCCTTGCCCGGCTGCGGGTAGGTCGACGCCCACTTGCGGAAGTGCGCCCATTGGTAGCGGCGCAGGTGCGTCAGCGCGTTCTCGTTGTTGCGGTTGTTCTCGACGTGCAGCGGCACGTAGCAGTCGAAGCCGGCCGACTCGTCGAAGTCGAGGGCGCAGTGGAAGGCCTGGCGCACGACCCAGATCGGGGCGCCCTCGGCGAACTCGCGGACGACCGTGGACTCTGGCGCCTTGTCGCCTTTGCGCGCGGTGTTCGGCCCGGTGCCGCCGCGATCGTTGGGGTCGCCGGCGTCGTTGGCGTCGGGTGCCGGGCGGGTGCGGCCCTCGCCCGGCGTGCGCGGCTTGACCCGCGACTCCGGGTCTGCGGCCCAAGCCTGCGACGACACGAGCAGCGCCAGTGACGACGCCAGCGCCAGGGCGGCGAAGGTGGCCGCGGGCGCGGCCGAGGCGGAACGGCGGTGCGGCGCGTGGGTCGGTTGCAGCGACATCGACATGGGGACCTCCGGCGGAAGCGTAGACCCTATCACGCCGCGACGGCCGCGGACAGGGCGGGCAGCATCGCTTGCGAGGCTCCCTCCTCGGCAACGCTCGCCATCGCGCATCGATTCAGGCAATGTCGGCGCATCGGAGGTCGGGATGGACAGCGCAGCGGCGTTTCGGGTCGAGCCAGCGGTCGCAGCCGATCGCGACGAGGTGGTCGAGCTCTTCGCCGAGGACCTGCACGACCTCGGCATGGACGTGCACCTCGGTGATCTCGGGGCGGTCTTTGACGAGATGATGAGCGAGCCCCGCGCCATCGTGCTCGTGGTCCGCTCCGTGCTCGACGTCGAGCGGCCCTGGCGCGCGGTCGGCGTGCTGGTCGCGACGCGCCTGCTCTCGGTCAAGGCGGCTGGCCGTGCGTTGTGGATCGAGGAGCTCTACGTCGGTCGGCGTTGGCGCCGTCACGGCCTCGGCCGGATGCTGGTCGAGTCGTTGCTCGAGCGCGCCGGCCCGATGGGCATCAAGGCGATCGATCTGGAAGCGTACCAGGGCAACGCGCCCGCCGCGGTGCTCTACCGCAGCCTGGGGTTCCGCCGGTTGGGGCGGGAGCGCTTCCACTACCGCTTGGACTGGGACCAGGATTCGGCCGAGGAGTCCGCATGAGCGACGACCGCGAGGGCGACCAGGGCGGCGGACACGGCGGCGACCCGGGAGGCGTCATCCAGTTGGTCGACCTGACGACGCTGGAGGTGGTCACCAAGCCCGAGATCTTCGGCCGGACGCTCGAAGGCGGGGTGACGGCGCTCTTCTTCGACGGCACCGCGGACGGCGTCATGCTGCCGGCGCAGCTGCGCGGCCAGCGCCAGGTGATCCTGAACTTCTCGTGGCGGTACAACGTCTCGGACTTCACGTTCGACGGCCAGGAGGCGCGCGCCTCGCTCTCGTTCGGCGGCGTACCCTCGCTCTGCGTCGTGCCGTGGCATGCGGTGTGGTGCATCGCCAACGACGCGCGCAGCGACGCGTGGTTCTGGGTCGCCGCGATGCCGGCCGAGATCCAGCGTTCGTTCGGTGTTTCGGCCTTGGGCGAGGTCGCGGACGTCCTGGTGGCGCACCAGGGCCAGGCTGGCATGACGTGGCACCGCGCGGGCGACGACCGGCGCTGGACCGCTGCGCCGCTGTCGACCACGCCGGCGGCCACGTCGGGCGCGCGCACGCGGCCGGCCTGGCTGCGTGTCGTCGGAGATCCGGCGCAGGCCGATCCGGCCGCCCGCGCAGCCGACGATGACGCCGACGGCCACGAGCTCGCTGCGGGCGAGGACCGCGACGACTCGCCGCCAGAGCCGTCGCCGCAGCCCCCGTCAGAGCCGTCGCCCGGCGCGTCCCCACCAGGTCGCCCGACGCTGCGACGGATCAAGTGACGGAGGCTCGGGCGCGATCGCGGCGCCCCGGCCGTTGCCGGGCGGGGCGACCCGACCGTGTGGCGAAAAACCGCGAAGTGGACTAGAACCCGCGACCGCGTTCCGGCAACCAACACCACAGCGCCCCGGATCGTGGCAGCCAAAGGGAGTCGAGTGCGGACCCACCTCGTCACATTCCTGATCTCCCTGGGCGTGACGTCGCTGTTGACTCCCATGGTCCTGCGCGCGGCCAACCGGCTGAAGCTCTACGATCAGCCTGACGGCGAGCGGAAGATCCACGTCGGCCAGATCCCGCGGCTCGGCGGCATCGCCATCGCGCTCGGCTTCGTGACGCCGCTGATCGCGCTGCTGTTCTGGAAGAACGACCTCGCCCACGAGCTGCAACGCGATCCGACCCGGACCGCGGCGTTCTTCGGCGGCTTCGCGGCCATCGTCGCCGTTGGCCTCGTGGACGACCTACGCGGCCTCGGCGCCTGGTCCAAGCTCGGGGTGCAGGTCGCGGTCGGCGTCGGGCTGTGGGCCGGCGGCCTGTCGTTCAACCGCATCACGCTGCTGGACGTGCCGATCGAGCTGGGCCTGTGGAGCCTGCCGTTCACCGTCATCTGGGTCGCGGCCATCGTCAACGCGATGAACCTCATCGACGGCCTCGATGGCCTCGCCGCGGGCGTCGGCTTTTTTGCGGCGTTTTCGCTCTTCACCATCGCCCTGCTCGACGGCAACACGACCTTGGCCCTGTTCGCCGCGGCGATCGGCGGCAGCGTCGTCGGTTTCTTGCTCTACAACTTCTCGCCGGCGCTGATCTTCATGGGCGACACCGGCAGCATGGCGATCGGCTACGTCTTCGCCGCCTGCGCGCTCTGGAGCGCCTCCAAACGCAGCACGACGTTGTCGTTGGTGCTGCCGATCGTCGCGCTCGGCGTGCCGATCCTCGACACCTCCTTCGCCTTCATCCGCCGCGCCGCGAGCCGACGGTCGCCGTTTTCGAGCGATCGCGGGCATATCCACCATCGCCTGCTCGACGTCGGCCTGAGCCAGCGCCAGGCCGTGCTCGCGATCTACCTGATCTGCGTGGTGTTGACCGCGGTCGCCATCATGATCCGCGCCACCGACGACCTGCGCTGGGCCGCCGCTGTGGTCAGCCTGGGCGTGGCGATGGCCGGCGTCGCGCAGGCGATGCGGCGGCGGATGCAGCTGCTCGCCGAGCGGGGCGCGGACGGCAGCGCTGGCCGTGGCGGCAAGCGTCGCTCGAGCGCGGTCGACGCCGCGCCCTCCGGCCCGTCGGAGCCACCCGCGTCGCGCTAGCGCCCGGAACGGACGTCGGCGCGCACGTCGTCGGCGCGCACGTCGTCGACGCCCGGCCGCAGGTCCCACTCAGGCGCGCGGATGGTGGGCGTCGTAGATCTCGCGCAGGCGTTCGCGGTGCACGTGGGTGTAGATCTGGGTCGTGCCGATGTCGGCGTGGCCGAGCAACGCTTGCACGACGCGCAGATCGGCGCCGCCCGCGAGCAGGTGCGTCGCGAACGAGTGGCGCAGGCGATGCGGCGAGATCGGCTTGTCGATGCCGGCGCTGTCGGCGTGGCGCTTGACCACCTTCCAGAAGCCCTGGCGCGTCAGCGGCTGGCCGCGCCCGTTGACGAAGAGGTCGGTGCGGCCGCGCTGGCCGCCGAGCTGCGGCCTCGCGATCTCGAGGTAGGCGATCAAGGCGGCGCGGGCGTTCTCGCCGATCGGCACCAGACGCTCCTTGCTGCCCTTGCCGAAGGCGCGCACGACGCCGCGTTGCAGGTCGATGTCGTCCAGGCGCAGGGCGCAGAGCTCGCTGACGCGCAAGCCAGTGGCGTAGAGCGTCTCGAGCATCGCGGTGTCGCGCAGGCCGCGGGCGTCTTCGATGCCGGGCGCCGCGAGCAGCCGGTCGACCTCCGAGGGGCTCAGCACGTCGGGCAGGCCGCGCGGCAGGGTCGGCATCTCGACCAGGTTGGCCGGGCTCTCGTCGAGCAGGCCGAGGTCGACGAGGTAGCGCGAGAAGGTGCGCAGGCTCGAGAGGTGCCGGGCGATGCTGCGGTCGTGCAGGCCGCTCTCGCGCAGCTCGACCAGGTAGGCGAAGACGACGTCGCGATCGAGATCGTCGATGGTGTCGAGCTCCATCGTCGACCAGCAGAACTCGCGGAAGCGCTCGAGATCCCGGCCGTAGGCGACCGCAGTGTTGCGCGAGAGGTTCCGTTCCAACCGCAGGTGGGTCAGGAAGCGTTCGACGGCGATGGCGATGGTCCACGATGTCATCGGGATCCATCGTGGATCTGGCCGTCGGTCTGTCTAGTTTTTCGCCGGTTGCGCCGCCCGCCGCCGCGCTCCTACGACGGCGACGGCTCGTGGCCCGCTCCCGTGGCGGCCGGCTCGATCGCCGCCGGGGCGATGCTCCTGGCCCGGGCGACCAGGCCCTCGAGCAGCGCGTGCGCCTGGCGCGGCGAGAGGTCGTCGACGTCGAGGGCGCGCAGCGACGCGACCAGCGCCGTGCGCGCCGCGGCGTCGGGATCGGGACGGGGCAGCGCGCTGTCGAAGAGCCCGAGCTGGCGGACCGGCGCGCTCGGCCGCGGCGCGCTGCGGTGCAGGCCCTCGAGCACGACGCGGGCGCGGCGGATGACATCGTCGGGCAGGCCCGCGAGCCGGGCCACCGCGAGGCCGTGCGATCGGTTGGTCGGCCCGGGCTGCAGCGTATGGACGAAGACCACGTCGTCGCCGACCTCGCGCACCGCGACATGGGCGTTGACCAGACAAGGCAGCGCCGACGCCAGCGCCGTCAGCTCGTGGTAGTGCGTGGCGAAGAGCACCAGGGCGCCGGTCCGATCGTGCAGGTGCTCGACGATGGCCTGGGCGATCGCGAGGCCGTCGTCGGTCGAGGTGCCGCGGCCGACCTCGTCGAGCAGAACCAGCGAGCGCGGCGTCGCGCGGGCCAGGATCGCCGACGTCTCGCGCATCTCGACCATGAAGGTCGAGGCCCCGGCGGCGATGTCGTCGGCGGCGCCGATGCGCGTCATCACGGCGTCGAGCAGGGGCAGCTGCGCCTCGTCGGCGGCGACGAAGCCGCCGGCCTGGGCCACGATCGAGGCCAGCGCCACCTGGCGCATCAGGGTCGACTTGCCGGCCATGTTCGGCCCGGTCAGCAGCAGCACGCGCATCGTCGCCGGGTCGAGGCTGACGTCGTTGGCGACGAACGCGCCGCGCGGCAGCATCTGCTCGACGACGGGGTGGCGGCAGGCGACCAGCGTCAGCTTGCCGTCCGGATCGAAGCGCGGCCGGACGTGGCCACGCTCGTCGGCGATCTCCGCGAAGCCCAGGTGCAGGTCCAGCTCGCCGAGCGCCGCGCCGATCGCGCGCAGATCGGCGGCCCGATCGCGCAGCCAGGCGCAGAGCTCGTTCCACAGCGCGGTCTCGCGGGCCAGACGGTCGGCCTCGGCGCTCTGGACCCGGGCCTCGAAGTCGCTGAGCTCGGGCGTCGTGTAGCGCTCGACGTGCTTGAGGGTCTGCACCCGGCGCAGCGTCGCCGGCACCTGGTCGCCACGGCTGCGGCTGATCTCGATGCCCCAGCCCGTCAGTCGGTTGTGGCGGATCTTCAGGCCGGGGATGCCGAGCGCCACGCGCAGCTGCTCCTGGTAGGCCTCGGCCCAGGCGTCGGCGTCACGGGTCCAGGCCACGGCCTCGTCGAGCTCGGCGCAGCGGCCGGGGCGGATCACGTCGCCGTCGGCCAGGGCGTTGCGCGGCTCGTCGTGCAGGGTGCGCTGCAGCTCGGCGGCCAGCGGCGCGCCGCGAGCGAAGGCGTCGACGCAGGCGGCGAGCGCGGCAGGCAGCGTCGGCAGGCCGTGCAGCTGCTGCAGCAGCGTCGGCAGCCCGAGCAGGGTGTCGCGAGCACGCGCCAGCTCGCGCGGCGTGACCATACCGGCGCAGACGCGTCCGGCGATCCGTTCGAGATCCGCGGCGTTGGCCAACGCGGCGCGCAAGGCCCGTCGCTGCGGCGCGGCCGCGAGCAGCGCCTGCACCGCGTCGTGACGCAGCTCGAGCGCCGACGCGTCGGCCAACGGCGCCAGCAGCAGCCCACGCAGCACGCGCGCGCCGGCCGCCGTCACGGTGCGGTCGATCGCACCAAGCAGCGCCCCCTGCAGCGCCCCGGTCCGCGCGGTGCGCAGCAGCTCGAGGTGCTGCACGGTCTCGCGCTCCAGCCGCAGATGCGGCACCTCGTCGAGCGGCATCGCGGCGCCGAGCAGCCCGAGCACACCCGGCCGCACCTCGGCGAGGTACGAGCGCAGCAGCGCGACCGCGAGCGCCGGCGGATCGCTGCGCAGCCGGCCGACGTCGCGGGGCTCGGGCTCGCGGATCGTCACCACGGTCTGCGCCAGCGCCGGCACCGCGTCCAGCCTCGGCTGCAGGCCGGCTGCGACCAGGACCTCGCGGGCCTCGGCGCGCACCAGCAGGGTGTCGAGGCCGACGGCGTGCGCGACGGCGCCCAGGCGCAGCGCGCCGGTCGAGACGTCGGCCAGCGCGACGCCGAAGCCCGCGCCCTGCCCGGCCACGATCGCGACGATGTGGTTGCCGCGCTTGCCGTCGAGCGCCTCGGGTTCGAGCACGACGCCGGGGGTGATGACGCGGGTGACGCCGCGCTTGACGATGCCCTTGACCAGGCGCGGATCTTCGAGCTGCTCGACGATCGCGATGCGACGGCCGAGGCCGATCAGCCGTTCGACGTGCTGCTCCATCGCGAAGTGCGGGAAGCCACACATCGGGATCGGCCGCGGATCGCGCTTGTTGCGCGAGGTCAGGACCATGTCGAGTAGCGGCGCCGCGACGAGCGCGTCCTCGAAGAAGAGCTCGTAGAAGTCGCCCAAGCGGAAGAACACGATGCAATCGGGGTGCCGCGACTTGGCGTCGAGGACCTGCCGCATCACCGGCGTCTGCGCGGCGGGGTCGGCGTCGGCGCTGACGAGCCAGTGGACGTCGCCGCTGAGCACCACGTCGGCGTCGGTCGGTGCGGTCGCGGTGGCGTCGGTGTCGCGATCGCCCGGCGCCGCCGGCTCCGGCATGTGCGGCTCGGGCCCCTCCGACTCGGGCATCGGACGCTGCCCCGGCGTGAGCGGACGCGCGGTCATGAGCCGGTGACGCAGTGCAGGACGCGCACGATCGTCGGTCCCTTGGTCTCGCCCGCGGCCGCGGCCGGGCACTCGACGATGTCATCCCAGGCCCAGCCGGTGTCGGACCGACCGACCAGGGTCGCCTTGGCGCCGCGGGCCAGCGTGCCGCAGCTGCGGAGGGTGGCGCCGGGCACCCAGATCGCGGGTTCGAGCCGGTCGTCGAGCATCACCTCGACCTGGTTGACGACGGCGCCGCAGGTCGCGGCTTCGAGCTCCACGCTGACGTCGCAGACGTTCGCCGGGCAGACGCCGTCGACGCAGGCGCACGATCCGGCCAGGGGCAAGGCGTCCAGCGCCGGCGCGTCGGTCGCGCAGCCCGCGGCGAGGGCAGAGGCGACGGCCAGGAGCGTGGCGCGGCGCGCCCAGACGGCGCCACAGGCGTTGGCACGAGACATGTCAGGCCGGGATCGGCGCATCGCTGGCTCCGCGGCGCCGCGAACCTCGCGCGACTGCCAGCGCAAGGATGCGATCATGCTCGCGACCAGGTCAACGGAGGTCGCTTGCAGCCGACCCAACCGTGGGGCACGCTCCGTCGAGTCAGGAGGCCCCATGCCAAGCAGCGCCATTCCGAGGCCATCGCGAAGGATCGACGCCCCCACCAGCCGACGGAGGGGGCTCGGCGTCGGTCGTCGACTGCTGCCCTGGTCGGCCTTGCTCGCGGTGGTCATCAGCGGCTGCGGTGGCCCGATCGAGGTGCGCAAGGAGGTGCCGCTCACCGACGACACCGCCCTGCCCAAGGGCATCGTGGTCATGCCGATCGCGGTGATGACGCACAAATCCGACGCGATCCAGGTGGCCGTGCGCTCGAGCGAGCTCGCCGGCTGGCTGATCGACCGCACCGAGGTTCCGGTGCTCGGGCCGCTCGACTTCAAGACGCTCAAGGAGCTCGACGAGGTCCAGGTCGCGTCAACGGACACCGATCTGGTCACGCAAGGCGACGGCACGGGCATCGACCTGCGCGGCTGGTGGTCGCTGCACGCGCTGCTGACCGAGAATCGCGCGGCGTCGCAGCGCCACATCGTCGACACCAAGTCCGCCAAGGGCACGGACGGCAAGACGATCGCGGCGGTCTACGGCATCGAGTCGCAGCTGCGCCTCGAGCTCGTGCTGCGCGACGCCATGCGCGGACGGGTCCTGGCCTCGGTCGTGATCGTCGCGGCGGACGATCCCAACGACGTGCCGCTCGAGGGCGAGCCGCGGCCGCTGGTGCCGCGCATGTTCGACGACGCGCTCAAGCGCCTGTTCGGCGACGCCCTGGAACGACTGCAGGGCAACCCGATCCGCGCCGTGCGCAGCGCTGGCCTGCTGGCGTCGGCCCCGGCGCTGGCGGCGCAGGAGTTCCCGAGCCGGCCGAGCTTCGCGAGCACCTACATCGACCGCAGCGAGGCCGATCGCGACGGCGCCCTGTTCACGGTCTGGGATCGCATCCACCCGAACCTCGACGTCAACGCCGCCCTGACGGCGACCCGCTCGCCGGGCGTGCTCGTGACCAAGGCGCGCGCGCCGCTGCAGGTCCACGACGTGATCACCGAGGTCAACGGCCAATCGGTGCGCGACGTCTACCAGCTCGACCGGCGCATGCGGGTCTGCGGCCAGGGCTGCACGGCGAAGATCGCGCGCGGCCGCGAGTTGATCGACATGCCCCTGCCCTGGACCGCCTTGCCGCGCCCCGAGGTCGACTGAGCGTTGCACGATCGCGCGCCATCGGCGGCGCCGCTGCAAGCGAGCGTCACCCAGGTCATCTACCGCAACACGCAGGGCACCTTCGCCGTCGTCGACCTGCAGCTGGACGACCGGACGATCGTGCGCGCCAAAGGGCCGATCGCGACGCTCGAAGCTGGCGATGACGTCGAGATCGAGGGCCGCTTCGTCGTCGATCCACGCTGGGGCCGCGAGCTGCACGTCAGCCGCGCCACGCCACGCGTGCCGACGAGCCGCGTCGGCCTTGCCCGGATGATCGCGCACCTCGGTGTGCGCGGGATCGGCGCTGCCACGGCCGAGCGCATCGTCGAGGCCCTCGGCGACGATCCGCTGCGCGCCCTGCGCGACGATCCCGAGTCGATCCGGGCGATCCGCGGCATGGGCGGCGAGCGCGGCGCGGCGCTGATCCAGGCCCTGCGCGGCCGCCTGGGCTCGCTGGAGCAGAACGCCGCGCTGCACGCGCTGGGCCTCGGGCCGGCCCTGATCGCGCGGCTGCAGGGTCGCTGGGGAGCCGAGACCTGGGCGCGCCTGCGCCAGAACCCCTACCAGGCCATCGGCGTGGTGCGCGGCATCGGCTTCCGCACCGCCGACACCATCGCGGCGAACCTCGGCGCAGATCCGCGGGCGCCGGCTCGCCTCGGCGCCGGCCTCGTCACCGCGCTCGACGAACTCGGCCGCCAGGGCCATACCGCGCCGACCGACGTCGCTGTGTTGGCACGTGCGTCGGCCTTGCTCGACCTCGACGTCGAGGCGATCGCGCCGGCGCTCGAGCGTGCGCTGCGCACCGGCGACCTGCGCGGCTGCCGCGTGCGCGGCGAGGACCACGATCGCGTGACGACGCCGCAGCTCGACCGCGACGAGCGGGACCTCGCGCGCCACCTGCGGCGCATCCGCGCCGGGGTCGAGGGCGCCGCAGACGAGCGCGCCGCCGAGACGGACGCGCGCATCGCCCTGGCCAGCGCGGCGCTCGGCATCGAGCTCGGCGGCCGGCAGCGCGACGCCGTCCGCGACGCCTTGCGCGAGGGCCTGCACGTCGTCACCGGCGGCCCCGGCACGGGCAAGACCACGATCGTGCGCGGCCTGCTCGCCTCGTTGCCAGCGGGCACGCGCGTCTGCCTCGCCGCGCCGACCGGCCGCGCGGCGCGCAGGCTCGCCGAGTCGACCGGCCAGAGCGCGCAGACGCTGCATCGCCTGCTCGGCGCGGTCGGCGCGACCGGACGCTGGGAGCACGACGAACAGAACCCGCTCGAAGCGGACGTGATCATCGTCGACGAGGCCTCGATGGTCGACGTCCCGCTGGCGGCGGCGCTGGTGCGGGCCGTGCCGACGGGGGCCCGCTTGCTGTGGATCGGCGACGCCGATCAGCTGCCGAGCGTCGGCCCCGGCGCGGTGCTCGACGACCTGCTGCGCGCCCCGGACATCGGCCGCACGCGGCTCGATCGGGTGTACCGCCAGGGTGAGCGCTCCGGCATCGTCGACGCGGCGTTCGCCGTGCTTGGCGGCGAGCTGCCCATCGGCAGCCGGGACGAACAAGGCGATTGCTTCGTGCTGCTGCGCCCCGACGCCGACGCGGTCGCCGCGACGATCGAGGAGGTCGCCGCGCGCCGACTGCCCGCGGCCTTCGGCTTCGACCCGCGCACCGACATCGCGGTGCTGGTGCCGATGCACCGGGGCAGCTGCGGCACGCGGGCGCTCAACGATCGCCTTGCGGCCTGCCTGAACCCCGACGTCGGCCCCCGCGATCGGCCCGCAGATCCGGGCCGTGCGTCGAGCCCGGACCCGTGGCAACCGCCAGGGCAGCTGCGCCTCGAGGGCCAGTTCAGCCTGCCCGGGCTCGAGGACGCGGCCAGCACGGAGGGTCGTGTCCGCGGCCTGCGGCCTGGCGACAAGATCCTGCAGACGCGCAACAACTATCAGCTCGACGTCTTCAACGGCGACATCGGCGTCGTGCTCGGTCGCCAGGGCGGCGGCGCGCGGATCTTGTTCGGCGATCGCGAGGTCGAGCTCGAGCCCGACGATCTGCACGACATCGAGCCGGCCTGGGCGATGACGATCCACAAGGCGCAGGGCAGCGAGCTGCCCGCGGTCGTCGTCGGCCTCGACGACAGCCACTACGTCCTGTTGGAGCGCAACTTGTTGTATACGGCCCTGACGCGCGCCCGGCGCGTCGCGGTGATCGTGGCGACTCCCAGCGCGCTGCGCCGCGCGGTGGACAACAGCGCGCCACGACGGCGCATGACGCTGCTCGGAGCGCTGCTCTGCGGCGACGTCGGTCAGGACCCCAACCAGGAGCCCAGCGTGAACAGCCCAGCCGAAGGGGATCGATGAACCTCAGCAGCAAGCTCGCGGCCGACCCGGCGCGAGCACCGGTGTCGCCCTCTGCCACGGACACAGAGGCGCTGACCGACGAACTCTCGGCCCTCGTGAGCCATTTTCGCACCCTCGGCGTGGCCCCCGCGCGTCGGCCGAGCCCGGCCCTCGTGGCGGCGCTCGAGGCGCTCGCGGTCGGCGGTCCGCTGCCGCAAGCGAGCTGGGGCCCCCTGCTCGGCGGCCGAAACCGCACCGAATCCGCCGCGCGGACCGGCGCCAGCCACCTGCTGGCCCACCTCGGCGTCTGGGACGGCCACGACGACGTCGAGTTGCTGCAGTCCGGCCTCGCGACGCTGCCGCCGACCATCGCCGACGCCGCGACGGCCGTGGTGCCCTCGCTGGCCGCGCTCACGCTGATCGACGCGACCGACCTGCCGCTGCAATCGATCGACGCCCGTGACCCGCACGAGATCGATGACGCACTCTGGGCCGAGCGGGACGGCGACGCGATCTTGCTGACCATCGCGGTGGCCCTGCCGGGCCGCTGGATCGCGCCGGGCAGCGAGGCCGACCTGTTCGCCCGCGCGCGAGGCACGACGCTCTACCATCCACGCGTGTTCGCGCCGATGATCGACGACACGGCCGTGCGCGCGCGAGGCTCGTTGGTCGCCGGCAGCCGACGCGAGGCGCTGCTGCTGCGCACGCGCATCGACCCGGACGGCCAGGCCCGCCTGCTGGCCGTGGAGCCAGCGTGGGTCCGGGTCCAGCGCGCCTGGACCTACGACGAGGTCGACGCAGCGCTCGCGGCGCCGAACCCGCCGACGTGGCTCGACCTTGCCTGGCAGGCGACCCAGCGCAGCGAGACCGCCCGCATCAGCCGCGGCGCCTGGCTGCTGTACCGCGCCGACGTCGACCTGCGCGCGCCCCCGTTTGTCGCGCCCGAGCTGCGCCCCGCGCCCCAGGCCGCGCCGGCGCGCCGCGTCGTCAGCGAGTCGATGGTGATCGCCGGCGTGGTCGCCGCGCGCTGGTTCGAGCTGCGCAACGTGCCGGCGCCGTTCCGGGTCCAGGCCCACGCGCGCAAACCGCCGCTCGCGCCCGGCCTGTACAGCGACCCCGCCGACGTGCAGCAGGTGCTCGGCTGCCTGGGCCCGGCGCGGGTCGAGCCACGGGGCGGCGCCCACTCGGGCCTGGCCGTCAGCGGCTATGTCCAGGTCGGCTCGCCGCTTCGGCGCTACGGCGACCTGCTGGCGCAACACCAGATCCTGGCCCACCTCGCTGGCGTCGCCCTGCCCTTCGACCGCGTCGGTGTGATGCAGGCGCTGTCGCTCTCGACCGCGCAGCGCCGCGACCAACGCAAGATGGAGCGGCGCGGTCGGCGCTACTTCACGCTGCTGCTGCTGGCCGGTCGCGCGCCCGGGACGCGGCTGCACTGCCAGGTCGTCGACGCCGGAGAAGGCCGCAACCCGCCACGCGCGGTGTCCCCGGAGTACGGCCTCGACGTCGAGTTGCCGGGCTACGGCGGGCCGGTCGGCCAGTGGATCGACGTGACGGTCGAGGCGGTCGATCCCGTCGCGGGCCGGCTGAAGGTCCGAATCGGCTGAGCTTTCTCGTCAGGACCGGCCACGTGGCAACGCGCTTCGACGGGGCATGGCGGCGTGGGTTGGGTTGCGCTACCCTTGGCTGTCGGTGGACCTTGGGACCGACAGCGGAGTCCGCGTGACGAAGAACGCCCCACAACCGGTCGCCCACTCGCTCGCCGGTGGTCTGCTGATCGCGACGCCCAACGTGCGCGACCCCTTCTTTGCCCGCAGCGTCGTGCTGCTGATCGACCACGACGGTGACGGAGCCTATGGCGTCGTGCTCAACCGCCGCGCGGACGCCAAGCTCGGCGACCTGCTCGAGCGGCTCGAGCTCGCGACGCCGCGGCACCTGGCGCAGTCACCGGTGTGGTGGGGCGGCCCGGTGCAGCCCGAGGCCGGCATCGTCGTCTACCTCGACGAGCCCGCGTTGCCGCGCTACGAGCCCTCGGTCGACGTCGCCGGCGAGCTGCGCGTGAGTTGGTCGATGGACCTGCTGCGCGACGTCGGCGAGGGGGCGGGCCCTTCGGTGTTCGCGCTCTACCTCGGCAGCGCCGGCTGGGGTCCGACCCAGCTCGAGAAGGAGCTCGAGGAGGGCGCGTGGATCCCGACCGATTTGAACGCACGCCTGCTCTTCCGCGACACCCCCGACGCGGTCTGGCAGGACGCCCTCGCGGCGATCGGCGCGGCGCCGTCG
This sequence comes from uncultured Enterobacteriaceae bacterium, assembly GCA_964586155.1. Lineage (GTDB taxonomy): Bacteria > Myxococcota_A > UBA9042 > UBA9042 > UBA9042 > SXNM01. The sequence goes on from CAZPHC010000037.1 coordinate 31,011, forward strand.
ACGATCGCGATGGGTGACGCAGCGCGGGCCTGACTCGCCGCGCCCCGACGCGGCCAACAGGGAGGACGCGAGCCAGATCGGGCAGGGGGTGGGCTCCGGACGGAGCGCGCCGGGACGGAATGACGCCTCCCGACACGGTGTTGGGGGCCCGACGCGAAGACCGGCGTGCGACGCCGCGCGACGAGGGGAGGTTGCCGACGTGACGATCATGACGCCGCAAGTCCCGTCGAGCCTGCGCCGCTACCTGTTCGAGCGCGACATGCTCGCGACCGTGGCGGGCGGCAAGTCGGCGATCGACATGCCGCGCTTGCGCGTCCGCAGCCACGACGAAGCCCGTTCGTTCTTGCAGCGTTACGGCTACGACACCGCCATCCCGACCCACAGGGCCGCGCTCGAGCGCTTGCGCTCGGACGCGATCGGGTTCTGCCGCGGCGTGTTGCTGGCCGACCTCGACCTCGACGTGCCCGCGGCCTTCGACGAGATGGATCCCTTGCAGATCATCGTGCTGACCGGCGGTCTGCCCCAGGGCGCCGAGCGCAGCGCGCAGCTCGAGGCGGCCTGGGCCTGCGCCCTGCTGCGCGTGATGCATACGTTCGCCCACGCCGAGAACTACTTCCAGCAGGCCTACTACCCGCAGATCCGCGCCGCGATCCTCGAGCGCTTCATCGACCAGGTCCGCACCGAGGAGGACGGCTCGCAGGTCCTGGTCGGCCGAACCTGCGACGTGCCGCTGCTGCGGTTCGAGGTCAAGGAGGCCAAGCCGATCCGCTCGGTGGTGCTCAAGCTGCTGCAGAAGGAAGAGAACGTCGCCTACGACCTCTTCGACCACATCGGCGTGCGCATCGTCGTCGATCGGCCCGTGGATGCGCTCTTCGTCGTGCGCGCCCTGGTCGAGGAGCACACCGTCATCTTCCCGAACATCAAGCCGACGCGCTCGCGCAACACGCTGATCGACACCGACGCGCTGGCGAGCCACGTCGAGGCGATGATCGACGCCTACACCCACGGGGAGATCGAGGAGTCAGCGGCCCTGCACAAGCTCAGCCAGTTCGCCGCCCAGCCGCAGAGCGAGGCGCAGACCGAGTGGAACCCGCATTCGAGCAACAGCTACAGCTCGATCCAATTCACCTGCCGCCAGATGATCCGCATCCCCAACCCGCTCTACGAGCGCCTCGAAGCCGCCGCTGCCGTCGCCCGCGAGACGCTCGACGGCCAGGCGCTCGGCACGATGCTCGGGGCGCTGTCGACGGTCGACGTCGAGCGCGAGATCCAGTTCTTCTTCCCCTACGAAGTCCAGATCATGGACAAGGCGAGCAACGACGCCGCAACCGTGGGCCGCGCCTCGTACCGCGAGTACAAAAGCCGCCAGGTGGCGACGGTGCGCCGCCGGGTGCTCGGCCGCGTCCTCGAGCTGCAGGGCACCGATGATCGGGCCGTCAACCGGGCCCGCTTCCGCACCACCGGCGATCTCAAATCCCTGCGCGAGATGATGGAAGAGGCCGGGATCTCGGGCCGCGGCTGAGCGCGCCATGATCCCACCACGCGTCGCGGCACCCCCGACCACCGCAGACGGCGACGATCGCCGCCCGATCCTGCAGACCCTGCCTGGCGTCGGCCACGACGGCGCGCTCCTGACCCCCTACGCCGACGCGCTGGCGGCGATGCAGGCGCTGACAGAGAGGCCGCGGACCGCGCCCGATGTCCTTCTGTGCGTGCAGCATCCGCCGACCATCACCGTCGGCCGGCGCGGCGGCCTCGACCAGATCCGCAGCCGCAGCCTGCGTGGCGCCGACGGCAGCGCGGTGGAGGTCGAGGTCCACGAGATCGCGCGCGGCGGCAACGTCACGTGGCACGGACCCGGCCAGCTCGTCATCTACCCGATCGTGCAGCTGCCGCTGCTGGACGGCCCGATCGGTCGCGGCCCGATCGGCGACCTGCCGGCGTTCGTGCGCTTGCTCGAAGCCGCGATGGTGGCGACCTGCGCGCAGTTCGGCCTGACGACGCGCACCCGTGACGGCTTCAGCGGCGTCTGGATCGACGACGCGACCAAGCTGGCCAGCATTGGTGTCGGCGTCCGCAACGGCTGGACCTTCCACGGGCTCGCGCTGAACGTCGAGCCGCGGCTCGAGGGCTTCGAGCTCATCAACCCGTGTGGCCTCGACGGCGTGCGCATGACCAGCCTGCGGCGTGAGCTCGAGCGGGCCGCGGCGCCGGTGCCGAGCTTCGCCGCCGTCCAGGACGAGCTCTGCAGACAGCTGCGCGCACGGATCGCCCGCCGACCGGCCCCGTCTGCCGACGCCGGCTGAGCGGCGACCACGCCCCCTGGCTCGGTGCACGACCGCGAGCGCTGCCGCCGGCGATCCTCAGGAGATATCGTCCTCGTCGACTGGCAGCCCGACCGCGGCGCCGAGCTCCGCCGGCCCCGGCAGGGTGCGCTCGCTGGCGTCGGCCCCGGTGGGGATCCGGTAGCTCCCGTCCATCCAGGCGCCGAGGTCGATCCACTTGCAGCGGTCCGAACAGAACGGCCAGGCGCGGTTCTCGGCGCGCGGCGCGCTCGGTTCCTGGCAGCGGGGACACGGCACACGGGGCGGGATCTCGGTCATGGGCTCCTCCGACGAGGCGAAGGTTCTGCCACGGCGCGGGTCCGGCCGTCCACGCCAGGTTGCCGGGGCGGGTGTTCGGTCTGTCGAAGGACCGCCGGGCTGACCTGAGCACGGACGGGAATGTCTGCGATCCCTGGGGAGTTGGAGCGGTCCTGGGGATTTCGCCCGTTGACCCCGCGTGCGCGCTCCCCTATTCTCTCGCGCCACCTTTGACGGCGTCCGCCCGTCATCCCCGGGGTCTATCCCAGCCCAACCTGCGGAATAGGGCATGAACGGAGACGTAAGTACCATGAACCAGACGAAGCATCTCATCGCCGCGATGGCGATGGCTGGCCTCGCGCTCGCCGGTTGCAACAAGGACAAGCCGGCGGAGCAGGCTCCCGAGGCCGCCCCGGCCGAGGCGAAGAAGGTCGAGGAGGCTCCCAAGCCGACCTCGTGGGTCCCCGAGACCATGCCGGTCAAGGGCGCCAAGGACGCGATCGTCACGATCGTCGAGATCTCCGACTTCCAGTGCCCCTTCTGCAATCGGGTCGGCCCGACGATGAAGAAGATCCTCGAGACGTACCCGAACGAGGTTCAGGTCGTCTGGGGCAACAACCCGCTGGGCTTCCACCCGCGCGCCAAGCCGGCCGCCACCGCCGCCATGGCCGCGCACCGCCAGGGCAAGTTCTGGGAGATGCACGACAAGCTCTTCGAGAACCAGCGCGACCTCTCGGACGAGAACTTCAAGAAGTGGGCCACCGAGCTCGGCCTGGACATGGCCAAGTTCGAGGCCGACATGAAGGACGCGGCCATCAGCGCCCAGATCGACCGCGAGCAGCAGGCGGCCAACGCCGTCGGCGCGCGTGGCACCCCGGGCTTCTTCATCAACGGTAAGCTCCTGTCGGGCGCGCAGCCCTTCGAGAACTTCGACACCGAGATCAAGGACGCGCTCGAGAAGGCCAAGAAGCTCAAGGAAGGCGGCAAGACCGGCGCCGACCTGGCTGCGGCCGCGTTCGCCGAGCGTGACGGCAACGTCGGCGCCAAGGTGATGGGCTACTTCTTCAAGGGCGAGAAGATCGAGGCTCCGGCGCCGCAGGCTGCCCCGGCCGAAGAGGCCGGCCCGGCCAAGCCGCCGGCGGACTCGTACGAGATCTGGAAGGTCCCGGTCGACCCGAAGAACGACATCGTGCTCGGCAACAACGACACGGCCCTCGTGACGATCGTCGAGTTCTCGGACTTCGAGTGCCCCTTCTGCTCGCGCGGCGCCAACTCGGTCAGCCAGATCGTCAAGGACTACGGCGACAAGGTCCGCGTCGTCTTCCGTCACCACCCGCTGCCCTTCCACCGCAACGCGCGCTCGGCCCACCAGGCCGCGTACGCCGCGGGCAAGCAGGGCAAGTTCTGGGAGTTCCACGACAAGGCCTTCGAGAACCAGCGTGAGCTGAACGAGGAGAACTACAAGAAGTGGGCCACCGAGCTCGGCCTCGACATGGCCAAGTTCGACAAGGACCGCAACGATCCGGCCGCCGAGAAGCAGATCACCGCCGACATGGAGATCGCCAGCACCGTCGCCGTCCGCGGCACGCCGAACTTCGCCATCAACGGCCGCAAGGTCGTCGGCGCGCAGCCGGTGCCGGTGTTCAAGGCCGTCATCGACGAGGAGCTCGAGAAGGCCGGCAAGCAGGCGCTCAAGGGCCAGGCCTACTACGAGTCGATCATCGCCAACGGCAAGGTCTTCTCGGAGCTCGACGCCAAGGTCAACGAGCTCGACGTGAGCAAGCTGCCCTACAAGGGTGGCAAGAACGCCAAGGTCACGATCACGGAGTTCTCGGACTTCCAGTGCCCCTTCTGCTCGCGCGTCGGCCCGCCGCTGACCGAGGTCCAGAAGCGCTACGGCGACAAGGTCAAGGTCGTGTTCGCGCACTACCCGCTCTCGTTCCACCAGATGGCCAAGCCCGCGTCGATCATGGCGCAGGAGGCCTTCGAGCAGGGCGGCCCCGACCTGTTCTGGAAGGTGCACGACGCGCTCTTCGCCGGCCAGAGCAAGCTCTCGGAGGAGTTCATCGCCGAGGTCGCCAAGACCAACGGCGTCGACATGGCGAAGGTCGAGGCCAACAAGGCCAAGCATGAGGCCACCATCGCCGCGGCGATGGAGATGGGCAACAAGGCCGGCGTGCAGGGCACCCCGACCGTGTTCATCAACGGCCGCAAGTACGAGCCGTCGGCTGGCTACAGCCCGGACTCGCTGGCCAAGACCATCGACAAGCTGCTCGCCGAGAAGTAGGCCAGCGGCGCTGCCGAGGTTCCTGGCGCGGGCCGCCTTCCCCTCGGGGAGGGCGGCCCGTGCCGCTTTTGGCCCGTGTTCCTGGGCCGGACGGCCCCCTGCGCCGTTCTTGGGCCGGAAGCTCCCTGCGCCGGACGGGCGCGAGACGCCCGGGGGCTACTGAACGGGGAAGAAGGTCTCGAAGCGCAGCGCCGGGAAGGTGCCGAGCGTGTTGGTCAGGACCAGGGTCACGAGCAAGGTCAACAAGAAGACGGCGAAGAAGCCGACGACGTGCTCGTCCCAGCGCCGACCGCGAAACCAGATGGCCACGACCATGATGGCGATCGCGGCCGCGAAGACCGCCAATGCGATCGCGAGGCGCATGTCCACCAGGACCCAGCCGGCATAGCGAAACCCGTCCATCACTCCGTCGCCTCCTGGGCCGTCGCCGCGCGTGCCCCGAGTCTACGGAGGTTGACGCCGTTGACCAGCACATGGGCGACCACGGCCGGCCAGAGGCTGTCGTAGCGGTGCGCGAGCAGGCCGAACAGGGCACCAGCACAGAGCGCGAACGCGCTCCAGGCGATCAGTCGTCGCGTCGTGCCACCGTGCATCGCGGCGAAGAGCAGCGCCGCGATCGGCCAGCCGACGAGGTCCTGCACCGGCCCGCGGAAGAGCGCCTCTTCGGCGACGCCGCTGGCGAGCGCCCAGGCGACGGCCCGGCCAGTGCCGATCGGGCCCAGAGCGCCGGCGAGCTCCGCAGTCAGCCGACGCATCGCGGGCCAGACAGCCTCTGCCAGCCACGACAAGGCCAGCAGGGCCGCGCCTGCCGCCGCACCCGCCAACCACCAGGGTGGCGCCTCGATCGCGGCCGGAGCGCGCCACAGGCGGGCGACGCCGGCGTCGGTGAAGGCGGACCAGGCGAGCGCCACGGCGACGGTCCCGCCGTAGAAGGTGACGACCATGGTCGTGGTCATCGTCTGGGACGGCGACGGCGGCATCGCTGTCGTCTGGCTAGGCTCCGACATGGCACCCGCCCAAAAAGTTGAATTCGGGGCGACGCGGCCCATCCTGCGAGCTCGGAGGCAAGCCATGGCGTCGCGCGCAACTCGGCACATCGGATGGAAGGTCGCAGCCCTGCTGGCGATCTGCCCCGCGTGCGAGCTGCCCGGCGAGCTGCATTCGCTGCCCGAGGTCGCCAAGGGCCCGAGCGTGGTCATCCAACCCAGCGCCCCGGAGTTCCAACGCCTGTCGCTGACGATCGACGGCGAACGCAGCGTCGGCGCGATCGCCCGCGCCCTCGGCGCCACCGTCGACGACCTGCTGCTCGACAACGACCTGCGCGCCAGCGACACGCTCAAGGACGGCCAGGAACTGGCGATCCGGACGCGGCCGAACCTGCTGCGCGACTACGTCGAACGGCGCGCCGAGGCCAAGCGGCGCAAGGCCGAGCTGCTGGCGGAGCGCGAAGCCGCGGCCAAGGCCGAGGCCCTGGCCAAGGCGGCCGAAGCCGCGGCCAAGCGTCGCGCCGACCGGCAGGCCAAGCGAGAGCAACGCAGGCAGCGTCGAAAGAAGTAGCTTCAGGGTGTGGTCGCTGGTCCGCAGGCGCGGCGTGGACTACGGGCCGCCGGCGCTGCAGTAGCCGCCGCCACCGCTGGCGGTGCCGCCGCCCATCGCCGACGTCAGGCAGCTCATGTCGAGGCAGCTGGCGCCGCCGAAGCAGGCCGGGTCGGCCGAGCCGCCCTGGAGCGCCTGCAGGCACTGCAGCAGGCCCAGCGGGTTGCCACCGCCGCCACCCTTCTGTTGGCAGCACGAGCCGAGGCCGATCGGATCGCAATCCTTCGAGGTCGAGTCGACGTCGCATTGGCACTTGGCCAGGCTCAGGGTCTTGCACAGGGAGTCATCCCAGCCGCTGCCGGACGAGCCGGTCGAGCCGCAGCTGCAGACGCCGGCGCCGGGGGTCGTCGGGCCGCTGCCGCCGCCGCCGGGCAGGCCGGGGATCTGGGGCAGGCCGCCGCCGCCGAGGCCGAGGCCGTCGAAGGGCTTGCAGACGCTGCCCTTGGCCGCGTTGCAGAAGGCGGCCAGGTTGTCGCACTGGCCTGCCTTGTCGTAGCAGAGGCCGGTGCCGACGTCGCAGGCGAGGTCGAAGCCGGTCGTGCCCGCCGGGCAGTCGGCGTCGGACTTGCAGGTGCCCTTCTCGGGGCCCGAACCCGCCGTCGTGGCCGAGCAGGTGTAGGTCTTCGACGAGCAGGTGCCCTTGCCCTTGGCGGCGCAGTCGGCGTCGGTCGCGCACTCGACGCAGGACCAGTTGCCGTTGATCTCGACGCAGCCGGGGTAGGGATCCTTGCACACCGAGCACTCGTTGCTCTGGTTGGCCGGCGAGCAGACGTTGCCGACGCACTTCGGGCCGACCGACGACGCGGCGCAGTGCGTGTCGTTGGTGCACTCGACGCATTGGCCGGTGACGAGCTTCTGCGGCTTGTCGTCCGGGCACTTGTCCTTGGCGCAGGTGAACGTGCCGGCGACGCAGGTGCCGCCGCTGCCACATTGGTCGTCCTTGACGCACTCGACGCAGGCGCCGGCGACGCATTTGTCCGGGCAGCCGGCGCAGGCGGCCGAGGGCGCGTCGGTGTACGAGCAGGTCGACGACGAGTAGCTGCAGGCCGAGATGCCGGCGGTGAAGGTCACGCACAGGCTCTTGTCCGGGCAGGTGGCGCCGCCGCCGCACGACGGCGCGCAGACCTTCTCCTTGCCGAGCTTGACGCATGTCATGCCGTCGGCGCAGTCCTTCGGGATCTGGCAGGCCGAGCAGGCGCCGCCGACCTTGAGGCAGACGGGGTTCTCGGAGGTGAAGTCGCAGGACTCATCGGCCTTGCAGCCAGTCGCGGCGCAGCCCTGGCACTTGAAGGTCGGCGGGATGCAGTACTTCTGGGCGGCGGTCGTGGCCTGCTCGCAGATCAGGCCGCCGGTGCAGTCGGCGTTGGTCGCGCACTTCTTGACGCAGAAGTTCGGTGGGCTGTTGAGCAGCGGCACACACGCGAAGTCGCTGCCGCAGTCGGCATCCTTCTCGCAGACGCCGCAGCTGCCGCCGTTGTTGACGACTGCGGTGTCGCTGGTCGAGGTGTCGCCGCTGGTGGTGGCGTCTGTGGTCGCGTCGCTCGTCGACGTGTCCGAGGCCGCGTCGCCGCCGGTGTTCACGTCGCCGCCGGTGAAGCCATTGGTGCAGGTGCCCGACACGCAGGTCTGACCGTCGGCGCAATCGGAGTCGATCACGCACTGGACCGCACCCGTGCCGGAGCCGGTGGTCGACCCGCCCGAGCCGCACGCCGCGAGCGCAACAGCCGCGACCAGGGCGAGCAGGGGGTGCGAGACGTCTGTACGGAGTCGGGACATGGGAAGCTCCTGCGAAGGCGAATCCGCCAAAGCGGCGCTCTACGTTAGAAACTCCAGAGGCGCATGACAAGCACAGATCGCCACCCGTGCGCGAAATGGGGGCGTCACGACCCCAGCCAGGCCTTCTGGGAGCCTCAAGGCAAGCCCAGCACGGTCGCCGGGTCGAGCCGTGACGCACGGCGCGCGGGCACGCCGGCGCCAAGGGCGCAGAAGACCATGCCCACCACGATCGGCAGCGGCCACGACCAGATCGGGAACGAGAAGAACTGGTCCGGCAGCAGCGGCACGTCCTGCAGCCAACGCGCCGCAGCCGCTTCGACCGCGAACGCGCCGCCGTGGGCGAGCGCAAGCGCCAGCACACCACCGACGGCGCCCAGCACGATCGCCTCGAGCAGCACGATCGCGAAGATGCTCCTGCGTGTCGCGCCGAGCGCGCGCAACACCGCGATCTCACGCCGCCGCTCGTGCACCAGGATGGCGAAGGTATGGGCGATGCCGAGCGCGCTGACGGTGAGCACGACCAGCGCAAGCAAGATCAGCGCCAGGACCATCAGCAACACGACGGTGCCGAAGGTGCGCGCCGTCCGCGAGCGCCGCGACAGCTGCAGGCCCATGGCCTCGGCCTCGGTGATCGTCTGGGCGATGACCTCGTTGCCGGTCGTCTCGACCAGCACGCCGTCGAAGCGGCCCCCCGCGTCGCTGCCGCCAAAACGCGCGTTCCAGCCAGAGACGGCGCGCAGGGGCATCGTGACGCCGAGCTCGGGCGCCTTGGCCGAGAAGCCGACCACGACCGCCTGGCGGATGTGCTGCCGATCGCGCGCCGCGTCGGTGGTGAAGTGCGAATCGCCGAGCGCGATGTGGAACCGCACGCCCAGCAGCGCCTCGGGGGCGGCGACCCGGGCGATGCCGAGCGACGCCGCCATGTCGGTGTTGAAGACCTCGAGCAGCAGCGGATTGAGCACCACGGGCACCGGCAGCTCGCATTGGCCGCGGACGTCGCCGGGGCGATCGGCGGCGCAGTAGCTGCGACCGGGGCAACGCGCCGTGGTCGCGCAGAGCCCGCCGGCGGCGGCGCAGCCTGCGGCGACGTGCCCGCGCATCGCGTCGCGGTCGAGCCGACGTGCGTCATCGGCCTCGGCGAGGAGGCAGGGCTGGGGCCGGCAGCGATGCGTGGCGCCGTCACAGAGGGAGCCGTCGTTGCAGTCGTCGTCGTGCTGGCATGCCGCGACGCAGACCGAGGGCGCTCCCTCGGTCGCCGACGTCGGCATGCACGAGGCCGGGGCCGCGCAGCCCCCCGCGCCAGCGTCGGCGGGCGCGCCACAACGCGGCTGGCAGGAGCCCTCGAAGCAGGCCATGTCCACGGCGCAGTCGGTGTCGGTCGCGCAGTGCAGCACCACGGCGTCGCCGGCGAAGCGATCGGACCAGCGCACGGCGGCGCAGACGCCTTCGAGGCAGCGGCTGCCCGCCGGACAGTCCTCGTCCACGTCGCAGCGCTCGCGCCGTCGCCGCCCGAGATCGAGGCCCTGCTCGAAGGCGGCGAGCTCGGGCCGCAACAACGCGTCGGGGATGCCGTCGAAGAACGCCTCGGTGTACAGGTCGTAGCCGATCAGTGAGCGGCCACCCCAGAGGCGGGCCGGGAACGTCGACCGCTGCCGGCCGAGCGCGCGTTGGACGCCGGGGATCTGGCCGATGCGGGCGATCTGCGCAGGCTCGAGCGTGCTGCCGGTCGGGCTCCCCGCGACGCCGAACACGCGCACCGCCCGGGGCTCGAGCTCCAGCTGGTTCGCCGGCAGGATCCGGTTGAGCACGCGCTCGCGCAGGCCCTCGCCGAGGCCGATGAAGAACGTCAGGAACGCCGCGCCGACGGCGACACCGACGATCGCCGAGAGCGCGCTTCCGGGGCTGGAGCGCAGGTTGGTCGCGACGAGGCCGAGCAGGCGAGCCGTCTTCATGGCGCCCCCGTGGCCGCGGCGGTGCGCCGCTCGTCGCGATCGAGGCGTCCGGCGACCAGGTGCAGGACGCGCGGCGTGCGGGCGACGACGACGGGATCGTGCGTCACGAGCACGAGCGCACAGCCCTTGGTCGCGACGATCTCGTCGAAGAGGTCGAGCACGGCGTCGGCGTGGGCGCGATCGAGGCTGCCGGTGGGCTCGTCGCAGAGCAGCAGAGGCGGCGCCAGCAGCATCGCCCGCGCGATCGCCACCCGTTGCCGCTGGCCGCCCGAGAGCTCCAGAGGCCGACGCGCCCAGACCTCGGGGCCCAACCCGACGCGATCGAGCAACTGGCGGGCGTGCGCCTCGATCCCGGCCAGCGGGGCGTCGGAGAAGGCTGCGGGCAGCGTCAGGTTGGCGCCGACGCTCAGGTTCGGCAGCAGGTTGAAGCTCTGGAAGACAAACCCGATCGAGCGGTTGCGCAGCGACGACAGCGCGCCGTCCGGCAGGCCGCGCAGCTCGGCCCCGCCGACGGTCAGCGAGCCCGTGTAGCCGCGGTCGAGCGCGCCGAGCAGGTTCAGCAGCGTGGACTTGCCGGCACCCGACGGGCCCGTGACCGCGACGCGTTCGCCCGCGGCGATCGTCAGGTCCAGCCCGGCCAGGGCCACGGTCCGACCCGGCCCCTCGCCATAGACGCGACCGACGTCGCGCGCGACCACCAGCGGCTGGCTCAAGGGGCCTCCTCGAGCAGGCGCGGGCGGACGACCAGCTCCCATGTCAGGCCGCGCTCGTCGAGGCCGAGGCGGGCGTTGGCGGCCGCGATCGAGCTGATCATGCGGACGAAATGCTCCGGGATGCCGCGGCGGCGCGCGGCGCGCACGATGCGGCCGACCGTCATCCCGGCGGCCCACCAAGCGTCACGGCCGACCAACAGATCGCGCTCGAGGGCGCCCGCCGCGACGTCGGCGGCGGACGGCAGCTTCTTGTCGGCGACCCGCGTCCAGCGCGCCAGCTCGCCGTCGCCGACCAGGACGAGCAGGCCATGGCCGACGCCGAGGACGGTTCGCGGCGGCGAGGCGGCGGGCCAGGTGCGGCCGCCGTGGCTGCCCAGCTGCACCGGCTCCCCGGCGGCGCCGGCGTCGATGTAGGCCTGCTCGATGGCCGCCTGCAGGCGCTCGCGCGCGGCGACGTCGCGTAGGCCGATCAGGGCGTATCCACCGACCGATCGCAGCAGCGCCGCCGGCTCGGCCAGCAGCCGCGGGCTCGGCACCACGTCGTCGGCGACGCCGAGCAGCCCGACGCCAAGCTCGCCGTTCCAGGCCTCGAGCAACAATGCCCGCGCGTCGACCGTCGCCAGCGCCGGCTCGACGCGGCCGAGCAGGTCGCGCGGCAGCAGGCGATCGCGCAACATCGCGGGGATCAGGTCGAGCAGCGCCGGGTTGAGCTGGCCGCGCAGCTGCAGCGCGACCTCGTCTGGCAGCAGCGGACCGAGATCCACCCCCGGGGCGTCGCCGCGGAAGCCGGCGTGGTAGCTGGCGAGCTCCTTCGCCAGGCCGGCGGGCATCCGGGCGCGCAGCGCGATGCGGGGCGCGTCGGCGAGGCCCGTCACCTGCAGCTCGACGGCCTCGATCGCGTCCACCGCGCGGCCGAAGAGCAAGGTCGCGGGCCCGAGCGCGGCGCGCAGCGCCGGACGCAGGCCGTCGCCCGCCGCGAGGGTCCAGAGGCCCTGGAGCGCCGGGCCGGCGGGGTCCGCACGACGTGGTGCGTCGCGCCAACGCTGCAGCGCCGCGTCGGCGGCCGCGTCCGAGGAGGCGTTGCCTGGCGCCGCGGCCCCGACATCGCCCTGCCCGTCGCCACCGCCTGGCTCGGCCTTTGCCGCCGGATCCGACGGCCCGATCTGCGCCGCCCAGCGCGCGGGCAGGGGCGCTCGTGCGATCCAGGTGCCGTCGAGCTCATGCCAGACGTGGACCACCGGCTCGGCGCTGCGCCAGGCTCGCGGACCACGGGGCTGCAACGTCACGCCGCGATGGCCCAGGGTCCGCGCCAGCAGGGCGGCCCCCTGCTCCGTCACCGCCGGCACGACGATCCATAGCGCGCCGTCGAAGACGCAGCCAGCGACACCCGCTTCGGGCCGCAGCCCCGCCTGGTCGAGGTGCGCCCGGTCGAGGCGCCCGATGCCGAGCCAGACCCCCGCCGCCTCGGCGAGGCCGCCGCTGCCCTCGAGCCGCGCTCCAACTGCCGTCAACGCGTCCGCGACGTCACCCAGCGGCGCGCTCCAGATCGCCGCCGGTGAGCTGGCGGGGACGAGCGTCGCGGCGTTGGCGACCTCGAGCGCGGGGGCGTCGGCCCGCGAGAAGAACCAAGCGGCCGACGCGACGGCGGCGATCAGCGGGATGGCGAACAAGCCAACGCGCGCGCCTCGGCTCACGCAGGCTTCCGCGGCTTGCCACCGCGGCCTCCGGGCCCACCACCGGCGGGCCTGGCTGCGCCACCCGCGCGACCGCCGCTCGTGGTCCGAGACGGCGCCGCCGGGCGCTGGCCCGCCTCGGACCGCGCCGCCGCACCGCTGCGCGCTGGTGCCGACTTGGACGCGGGGGCCTTGCCAGCCGCGGTGCGACCGGCGCCGCGGGCCGGCGCTTTGCCGGCGTTGGCGGCGCGTTCTTGGGCCCGCACCTCGCCGCGGCGCGCGGCAGGGGTCCCGTCGGCCAGCAGCTTGGGCCGTGGCGGCAGCTCGCGCTTGCGCGGGGCGGCCGCAGCCTCGGCCACGCCCGCGGCCTGCACCTTGCGCCGACGCGGATCGGGCGGCAGCGCGAACGACCCCACATGGCCGCGCTCGGCGAGGGCGCTCACCTCGTCGTCCGTCAGCGTACGCCAGCGCCCCGGCTGCAGCCCGGCGGCAGTCAGTCCGGCGAAGCTGACGCGGCGCAGGCGCATGACCGGATGGCCGACGCGCTCGAGGATGCGGCGAACCTCGCGGTTGCGGCCCTCTTGCAGCGTCACCTTGACCCAGCCGTTGCGGTCGGTCTGCTTGATCAGCTCGGCGCTGATGACCCGCGCCGGGCCGTCGTCGAGGATCACGCCGCGCACCAGACGTGCCAGCGTATCGGGCGTCGGCACGCCGCGGACGCGGGCCTCGTAGACGCGCTCGATGCCGAACCGCGGGTGCGCCAGGCGCTCGGCGAGGTCGCCGTCGTTGGTGAACAGCAGCACGCCTTCGGTGTGGAAGTCGAGACGGCCGATGCTGCGCAGCGCGGAGTCCGGCGGCAGCAGCGTGTAGACCAGGCGCCGCGACTCGGGATCGTCGCGCGAGCAGAGCACGCCGTCGGGCTTGTTCAGCAAGATCACGTAGTGGTCATGCGGGGGCGCGATGCGCTCGCCGTCGACGCGAACCTCGTCGCGACCCGCGATCACGCGCACGCCGAGCACGTCGGCGGTCTCGCCGTTGACGTCGACCCGACCTTGGACGATCAGCTCCTCGGCCGCGCGCCGCGACGCCACGCCGCAACGCGCGAGGTAGCGCTGCAGCCGCTCGCCGCCGACGCGATCGTGCCGTTGGGTTCCCTTGGTTCCTGCCTTGCCCGCCATGTCGGCCTCCTGCGCCCAGGGCGCGGCGCGGACTTAGCACAGGCCGTCGAGCCCCGTCACGCAGCATCGACACGACGGCCGCGGTCACGCCACCACAGCAGCAGGACGAGCGCGCAGAGTGCGGCCGCCAGCGCGCGCGCCGGCCACGGTCCCCACCAGCGAAACGGGGCGTCGATGGGCCGGATTTCGGCGCTGACCCGCAGCGTCGTGGGCACGAACAGCGGTGCGCGGTCGATCACACGCCCCGCCGCGTCGACAGACGACGTCACGCCCGTCGCGGTGGCGCGCCAGAGCGGACGCCGCAGCTCGACGGCGCGCGCGGTCTGGACCATCAGGTGCAGCTCGGTCGCGTTCGACTCGCCGAACCAGACGTCGTCGGTGAGGTTGATCAAGACATCGGCGTCGAGGTGCGCGCCGTAGACGTAGTCGGCAAAAAGGTTCTCGTAGCAGATCGACAGGCCGTAGGTCACGCCGCGGATGGGCACGACCGTCATGCCGTCCCCGGCGCCGAGGTTGCTGACGCCCGGGATGGCCTCGGCGAGCGCAGGGAACAACTCGCGGCCCGGCATGCGCTCACCAAAGGGGACCAGCAGCCGCTTGTCGTAGAAACGCCGCTCCTCACCCGGCACCCAGATCACGGCGCTGTTGCGCGCGAGCTCGGTCCACTCGGGGTCCAGGCGGCGCAGCGTACCGAAGATCCAAGGCAGGTTGAGCTCGCGCGACATCGCGTCCACGTCTCGCGTCACACGCCGGAGCAGCGTGTTGGCCTTGCCTGGCAGCTGCAGGTCGCCGTCGGCCGTCACCTCGGTCGGGACGTAGAAGAACGGCAGCGCGCCCTCGCTCCAGACGATCACATCGATGCCCGAGCGATCAGCCTTGCGCGTCAGGGCGGCCGCGCGGTGCAGCATCGGCAGGCGCGGCTGGGGCCGTTGCGAGCGCTTCTCGTCGAGGCTCGGGTTGTGTTGCACCAGCAGTCCCCGCACCGTCCGCGCCGGCGGGGCGGACGCGATCTGTTCGATCCGCAACGCACCGTAGCCAAGCCACGCGCCGAGCAGCAGGACGAGCTGCAGGATCGCGTCACGTCGATGGCCCGGCTCGACCACCGCCTGCACGCCCAGGCCCGCCGTCGCCGCGCAGAGCGCGCTGACGCCGACGATCCCGATCAGATCGGCCGCCTGGTGCAGCGTCGGCGTCGCGTACAACGCGCTGCCGAGGTACCAGGGGAACTGATACGGCACCACGACCTCGGTCGCGAGCACCGCCCAGGCCACCAGCCATGGCCAGGCGCGCGACTGTGGGCGGCGCCGCGTCCACCATGCCAGCAGCGCCGCGACGATCGCCTGGTGCGGGGCCATCCCGACGCCGTAGGCCAGCAGCGCCAACGCCGCGAGCCAGGGCGGCAGCCCGCTCATGACTTCCATCGTATGCGCGATCCAGTGGAAGACGGCGACGTGCAGCACCGTCCCCATGAGCCCGCCGAGCCAGGCGGCACCTACGGGGTCGACGTCCCCGCGCCGCAGACGCCACAGCAGCGGCCCCCACGCGACCAACGCCAGAGGGCCCAAAGCGACGCCGGGGTAGGCCGCGACCAGCAACAAGGCGCTCGACAGCGCCGCCGCCACGCCGCTGGGCCCGCCGCAGCGCGCCAACCAGCGACGCCAGACGCGGGCGTCGGCCCCTCGATCTCCCTCGCCCCGCCCTTGCCTGCGTCCGCGCCCATCGGCGCCCGCCGTCCCCTGCGCCACCTCTGCGCCCATGCCCGTCTCCGCGTCGCCGCGAGGCACCTGGAGGCTCTTGCCAGCCCGGACGGCCCCACGCACCATCATGGAGTGCGTAGCGTGTTCTTGTTCACTTGGGATGTCACGACCTCGCCCATGCGCGACGTGCTGGGCTATGTCGATCTCGCGCTCGAGGTCTTTCCCTTGCGCGACGGCCGTCCGGTCTGCCCCATCTCGGCGCCGCCCCAGCTCGCGATCCTCGAACCCGAGCCCGAGCGGCCACTCGGCGCCCTGCTTCACGGCCTGGAGCAGCACCCGGTCATCGGCCGCGTGCCGCATTTGCTCGTGGTCGACGTGCAGTGGCTCTCGATGGCCGATCGCTTCGGTGTCGCCGACTTCCTGGTCCGTGGTTTCCGGCCGGCCGAGGCGCTGGCCCGGGTCAATCGCCTGGTCGGACGCCTCGAGCCACGTGCCCTCCCCAATGTGCTCGACTTCGACGGCCTCGTCATCGACACCGAGGGCTTCGAGGCCCGCATCGCCGGGGTGCCGATCGCGCTGACGCCCCAGGAATTCGCGCTGCTCCGGCACTTGTCGTCCGTGGTCGGCCGCGTCCAGACCCGCGAGGCGTTGCTGCAACGCGTCTGGGGACGCGCCTACGCGGGCGGCGTTCGCACCGTCGACATCCACATCCAACGCCTGCGCAGCAAGCTGGGCGACCCGCACCAACAGCGGATCGTCACGGTCCGCGGCGTCGGCTACAAATGGGCCGAGGCGCGCCGGCCCTGAACGTCGGCAGCGACCGCGGAGCCCGCCCTGCACCATCGGCAGCCATGGCTGCGGGACTGCGCGACAAAAACGAACAACGCCGCGTCGGCAGGCCGACGCGGCGTCATCCGTTCCAGATCCCGAGTTACACGAACTCGATGATCTCCATCTCGGCCTTGTCGCCATGGCGCGGCCCGAGCTTCAAACGGCGGGTGTAGCCACCCGGACGCGAAGCGAAGCGCGGTGCCAGATCTGCGAAGAGCTTGTTGACCAGCTGGCCGTCACGCAGGGCCGCGAAGGCGCGGCTGCGGTTGGCGAGGCTGTCGACGCGCGCCATCGTGATCAGCGGCTCGACCCACATCCGCAACTCCTTGGCCTTGGCCTCGGTGGTCGTGATGCGCTCGTGCTCGATCAGCGACTTGCACAGATTGAGCATCATCGCCTTGCGGTGGGAGGTCTTCCGGGAGAGCTTGTTGCCCCGAACCATATGTCGCATGAGAAACTCCTGATGTCCGATTCGTGCGTGACGCTCTAGGCGTCCTGCAGGCTCGCGGGGCGCTTGTCCGGGTCCCAGCCGTCGATCCGCATTCCGAGCTCCAGACCCAGCTCGGTCAGGACCTCCTTGATTTCCTTCAACGACTTCCGGCCGAAGTTCTTGGTCTTCAGCATCTCGGCCTCGGAGCGCTGCACGAGCTCGCCGACCAGACGGATCTGGGCGTTCTGCAAGCAGTTCGCCGAGCGAACCGAGAGGTCGAGGTCCTCGATCGAGCGCCAGAGGTTGTCGTTCAGGGGCTCGATGCTGACGGGCTCACGCTCCTCAGTCACCTCACCCTCTTCCTGATCCTCGAAGCCGACGAAGACACGGAGCTGCTCGCGCAGGATCTTCGCCGCGACGCCGACCGCGGTCTCCGGGTCGATCGCGCCGTTGGTCCAGACCTCGAGCGTCAGCTTGTCGTAGTCGGTGCGCTGCTCGACGCGCGCGTTGTCGACGCGGAAGTTCACGCGGCGGATCGGCGAGAAGATCGCGTCGATCGGCAGGAAGTCCACCGGCATCGAGTCGCCGTCCTCGCCGTCGCGGCTGCCCGGCACGTAGCCGACGCCCTCGCGAACGGTGAGCTCCGCCTCGACCCGACCGCCCGGCTGGATCGTCAGCAGGTGCAGCTCGGGGTTGAGGATCGTGACCGTCGCCGGGCACTGCAGATCCCCAGCCTTCACCTGCAGCGGCGGGCCACCGGCCGGCGCCTCGGCGACGAGCGTGAGGTACTCGGTCTGAACCTCTTCGAGGTGGACGTGCACTTCCTTGAGGTTGAGCACGACCTCGGCGACGTCCTCGACGATGTCAGGCAGCGCCTGGAACTCGTGCAGAGCGGACTGCATCTGCTCGACCATGCGGCGCTGCACCTTGCCGCGCACCTCGTCCTCGCGGACGACGCGGCCCAGGGCCGCCATGCGGATGCCGGTGATGGCGGCGCCGCGGATGCTCGACAGCAGGACACGACGCAGGCTGTTGCCCATCGTCTGCCCGTAGCCGCGCTCAAGCGGCTCCACCACGAACTTGCCGTAGGTCTCGGTCAGTTCGTCAACCTCGAGAGGACGAGGACGAATCAGGTTTCGCCAGTTGCGCTGCATAGTGCCTCCATTCGGCCGATAGACTCACACCGGGGGTTCTCGCGACGAAGTGCCGCACCCGCTCCCCCGGTGGCAACCAATGCGCTACTACTTGGAGTAGAGCTCGACGATCAGGCGCTCTTCGATCGGAGCGGTGATGTCGGCGCGCTGCGGCAGGGTGATGACCTTGCCCTTGAGCGCCTTCCGCTCGACCTCGAGCCACGCCGGCACACCACGGCGATCGACGCCGTCGAGGGCCTCGATCACGCGGGCGTGCTCACGCGACTTCTCACGGAGCTCGATCACGTCACCCTGACGCACCAGGTACGACGGGATGTTGACCTTGCGGCCGTTGACGAGCACGTGGCTGTGACGCACCAGCTGGCGAGCCTCGGACCGACTGACCGAGAAGCCCATGCGGAACATCACGTTGTCGAGGCGAGTCTCGAGGTAGCGCAGCAGGTTTTCACCCGTCACGCCCTGCTTCTTGCTGGCGAGCTCGTAGTAGTGACGGAACTGCTTCTCGACGAGGCCGTACATGCGCTTGACCTTCTGCTTCTCGCGAAGCTGACGGCCAAACTCGGAGACCTTGCCCTTGCGCGCCTGGCCGTGCTGGCCCGGCGCGTAGGCGCGACGATCGAAGGAGCACTTTTCGGTGTAGCAACGCTCGCCTTTGAGGAAGAGCTTGAGCCCTTCCCGGCGGCAGAGGCGGCAGACGGGTCCGATATAGCGAGCCACGGTGGTTCTCCTTCGCTGTCTAAACGCGCCGACGCTTGCGCGGACGGCAACCGTTGTGCGGGATCGGGGTGACGTCACGGATCGCCGTGACACGGAAGCCGACGTTGGCGAGAGCGCGCATGGCGGCCTCGCGACCCGCGCCGGGCCCCTTCACGCGAATGCTCACGGTCTTGACACCATGCTCCTGCGCGCGACGAGCTGCATCTTCTGCCGCCATCTGGGCTGCGAAGGGCGTCGACTTGCGCGAGCCCTTGAAGCCACGACGACCCGAGGTCGACCAGGCCAGCACATTGCCGGCCACGTCGGTCACGGTGACGATGGTGTTGTTGAAGGTCGAGACGATGTGAACCACACCGGTCTGGACGTTCTTGCGGTCTTTGCGCTTGAGGCGCTGTGCGGCCGCTGCCTTCTTTGGCGTTGCCATGGCTTGCTCCGTCCTACTTCTTCTTCTTGATGGCAGCGCGCCGCGGGCCTTTCCGCGTACGTGCATTCGTGTGGGTGCGCTGGCCACGGACCGGCAGACCCTTGCGATGGCGCAGGCCGCGGTAGCAGCCCAGGTCCATCAGACGCTTGATGTCGAGCGCCACCTGACGACGCAGGTCACCTTCGACCTTGAACTGCGTCTCGAGAACTTCACGGATCCGGATCACGTCCTGATCGGTGAGCCCGTCGGTCCGCTTGGCATGGTCAATGCCAGTCCTGCGGCAGACCTCATCAGCGACCTTCGGACCAACGCCGTAGATCGACTGAAGAGCGACGTCCAGACGCTTGTTGCGTGGAAGGTCCACACCAGCGATGCGTGCCATCTTGAGAACTCCTGTCCCGGCTGGGCGCTTGGGCCTAGCCCTGACGCTGCTTGTGCTTCGGGTTGCTGCAGATCACGCGGACAATGCCGCGGCGCTTGATCACCGTGCAATGCTCGCACATCGGCTTCACGGACGCGCGCACCTTCATGACCTCTTCTCCCGACTCTCACGGCGCGTTCGCGCCGATGCATCTCGACGCCCTGCGACGTCTGTTGCGGCACACGCTCGTGTGCCCATCCCAACTCAGGCCGCAGACTGCGCCTGGTTCTTGCCAGCGACCGCAGCCAGGGCGGCCTCGAGCACCACGGCCGGAGCCGTCGTGCCGTCGATACGAACGATCCGATCCGCGTAGCGCTGCACCAACGGCGCAGTCTGCGCACGGTAGGTGTCGAGGCGCTTGCGGATCGGCCCTTCCTGGTCATCGGCCCGATGGACCAGCGCCGTGCCGCACGCATCGCAGATCCCATCCACCATCGGCGGCTGGAAGTCGATGTGGAACGGCGCGCCGCAACCCGGGCACGAGCGACGGCCAGTCAGGCGACGCAGCAGCGCCTCCTCCGGGACGTCGACGAAGAGCACCACCTCGGGTCCGAGCCCCGAAGCGTCGAGCGCGTCTGCCTGCGGAAGCGTCCGCGGGAAGCCGTCGAGCAGGAAGCGCGGCTTGCCGTCGGCAGCCTTGCAGTCCGCCTCGGCGGTCCGCTCGTCGATCAGCTTGACCATCACATCGTCCGGCACCAGCTGGCCGGCATCCATGAAGCCCTGGGCCAGACGACCGACCGCGGTGCCAGCCGCAACCGCCGCACGGAGCATGTCTCCGGTCGACAGGTGCGCGACGCCGAGTTGGCTCGTCAGCCCCTTGGCCACGGTGCCCTTGCCAGCGCCAGGGGCGCCGAGGAGCATCAGCTTGTTCGCTGCCTTGCTCACGGACGAATCTCCCTGTGCCCTAGGCCACGGCCCGACGACCGCGCATGCGCGGCCCGCCGGGGCCAGCGAAGCCCTCGTAGTTGCGCGTGATCAGGTGGCTCTCCACCTGTTGCGCGGTATCCATCGCCACGCCCACCACGATGAGCAGCGAGGTGCCACCAAAGTAGAACGGGACGTTGAAGTTCAGCTGCAGGAAGCCCGGCAGCACGCAGACCGCCGCGATGTAGAGCGCACCCGCGAAGGTGATGCGCGACAACACGCGGTCGATGTACTCGGCAGTCTTCTTGCCGGCGCGCACGCCAGGCACGAAGCCACCACCCTTCTTCAGGTTGTCCGCGACCTCGACCGGATTGAACGTGACGGCCGTGTAGAAGTAGCAGAAGAAGACGATCAACACGACGTAGACGACGTTGTAGAGCGTCCGGCCTGGAACGATCAGGTTGATCAGCGACGACACCACCGCGTTGTCGGGCATGAAGTTCGCGAGCGTGGCCGGGAACATCAGGATCGACGAGGCGAAGATCGGCGGGATGACGCCCGCCGTGTTGACCTTGAGCGGCAGGTAGCTGCCCTGGGCGTCCACGACCTGGCTTCCAACGACCCGCTTGGCGTACTGCACCGGAATGCGACGCTGGGCGCGCTCGAAGAACACGATGGTCGCGATCACGGCCACGACGACGGCGAAGATCATCATGAGGATCGGCAGCGAGAGCTGGCCGTTGGTGAACAGCGACCAGGTCTGCTGCAGCGCGGCCGGCAGGCCGGCGACGATACCCGCGTAGATGATCAGCGAGATGCCGTTGCCGATGCCACGCGCGGTGATCTGCTCGCCGAGCCACATGATGAACACGGTGCCCGTCGTGAGGGCGAGCACGCACATGGCCTTGAAGCCGATGCCGCCCGACGTCACGACGCCGCCGCCACCCACCGCCTGCGCGTTGAGGCTCTCGAGCCACACCGCCATCGCCAGGCCCTGGATGAGCGACAGCACGACCGTGCCGTAGCGCGTGTACTGGTTGATCTTCTTGCGGCCCGACTCGCCCTCTTTGTTGAGGCGCTCGACCGCAGGCACGACGACCGTCAGCAGCTGCAGGATGATGCTCGCGGAGATGTAGGGCATGATGCCGAGGGCGAAGATCGAGATGTTCTCGAGCGCGCCGCCCGAGAACATGTTGATCAGCCCGAGCAGACCGCCTCCGGAGCTGTTGAGATAATCGGCCATCACTTGACGGTCGACGCCGGGGACGGTGACGAACACACCGATCCGGTAGACCGCAAGCATCGCCAGGCTGAAGAGGATTCGATTCCTCAGCTCCGGCACCTTGCCGATGTTCTCGATGGGGCTAGCCACCGATGACCTCCACCTGACCGCCGGCGGCGCCGATCTTCTCGGAGGCCGTGCCGGTGAACTTGTGGGCCTTGACCGTCAGCGCGCGATCGAGATCGCCGTTGCCCAGGATCTTGATGCCGTCGCAGACACCCTTGACCAGGCCGGCCGCACGCAGCGCGCCCTCGTCGACCACCGAGCCGGCGTCGAAACGGGTCAGCTCGCTGACGTTCACCGTGGCGAAGACCTTGCGGAAGATGTTGGTGAACCCGATCTTCGGCAGGCGGCGATGCATCGGCATCTGACCACCCTCGAACTGGGCACCGACATTGCCGCTCTTGCGCTGACCCTGACCCTTGTGGCCACGGCCGGCGGTCTTGCCGAGGCCGCTACCGGTACCACGGCCAAGACGCTTGCGGGCGCGATTCGCACCCTCGGGCGGGCGCAGCGAGCTGAGCTCCTTCATGACACTCTCCGTCGACCAATCACGAGTTGAACTCGCATGTGGCCCGACACCTGCAGCGCTGATGCGCAGCGAGGTCTAGTTCCGCCCAACCGACACCGCTCCGAAGAGGAGCAGCCCCGCCGGGGCGAAGGGCGCGCGATACTACGCGCGTCTTTCGCAGGATGCAAGCGCCAAAACCGATCCGGTTGGCGCACTTCCGCTAGCCGCGGATCTCCTCGACAGTCTTGCCGCGGTGCGCAGCGACGGTCTCGGCGGTGCGCAGGTGGCGCAGAGCGTCGATGGTCGCACGCACGACATTGTGCGGATTCGAGCTGCCCAGGCACTTGGTCACGATGTTGTTCACACCGGCCTGCTCCAGCACGGCGCGCACCGGACCACCGGCGATGATACCGGTACCACGGCTGGCGGGCAGGAGCAGGACGCGACCGGCGCCGTGGTGACCCACGACGTCGTGCGGGATCGTGCCCTTCACGATCGGGACCTTGAACATGACCTTCTTGGCCTGCTCGGTTCCCTTGCGGATCGCCTCGGGGACCTCATTGGCCTTGCCCAGGCCGACGCCCACCGATCCGTTGCCGTCGCCGACCACGATCAGGGCGGAGAAGGAGAACCGACGGCCGCCCTTGACGACCTTCGCGGTGCGGTTGATGCCGATCGTGGCGCTGGTGAAGCCGTCGTCGGCCTCGGGCCGGTCGCGGCGCGGGGAGCGGGCGTTGTTGTCGCGATCGCGGCTACGCGGGTTGGTCGACATATGCTACTCCTCGTCGCTCGAGGTGGCGTCGTCGGACGCGCCACCTTCCCAGCCATCCTTGCTCAACAGACCGGCAGCGTGCGCGGCCTTGGACACCGCCGCGACGCGGCCGGTGTAGACGAACCCGTTGCGGTCGAAGACCAGGCGGGTCAGACCGGCGGCGAGCGCGCGCTGCACGATCAACTCGCCGACCTTCTCGGCCACCGCGGACTTGTCGCCCTCGATGCCGCGCACCTCCGCGTCGAGCGACGACGCCGACGCGAGCGTCTTGCCCGCGTGGTCGTCGATGATCTGCGCGTAGATGTGCTTGGTCGAGCGGAACACCGACAGGCGCGGACGCTCGGCCGTGCCGCGGATCTTGAAGCGCAGGCGATACTTGCGATGCTCGCGCGGGCTCTTGTAACTCTTGGCCAACATGACCCCTCCGTGCGGTCCGATCGACTCTGCGGTCGTCGGCCTGCCTCATCCGTTGGGCGGAACGCCCTACTTCTTGCCGCCCGACTTGCCAGCCTTGCGACGAATGACTTCGCCGGTGTACTGGATGCCCTTGCCCTTGTAGGGCTCCGGCGGACGCAGGCCGCGAATGCGGGCCGCCGTCTCACCGATCAGCTCCTTGTCCACCGACTCGAGCACCAGGTGCGTCTGGTTCTCGACGCGGCCGCTGACACCCGAAGGCAGCTGGAACACGACGGCGTGGCTGTAGCCGATGTTCAGGGTCAGCTTCTGGCCCGCGAGCTCACAACGGAAGCCGACGCCCTTGACGTCGAGCTCACGCTTGTAGCCCTCGGCAACGCCGACCACCATGTTGCGCAGCAGCGCACGGCCGAGGCCGTGCATCGCCTTGCCCGTCTTGGTGTGGGCCTCGGGCTCGACAATGGCCTTGTCGCCTTCGACCGCGATGGAAACGCCCTTGAAGGCGCGCTTCAGCGTGCCCTTCGGACCCTTGACCGTCACATTCTGTCCGTCGACCGCGACCGTGACGCCCTTGGGCAGGTCCACCGGCTGCTTGCCGATTCGCGACAGAACGACCTTCTTCTCGCTCATGACTTCCCTCTCACCGAGTCGTGTGGTTGCCCGTGGGACCGGCCTACCAGATCGTGCACAGGACTTCGCCGCCAACCTTCTGGTCGCGCGCGGACTTGCCGGTCATGACACCACGCGATGTCGACAGGATCGAGATGCCCAGGCCGTTCTTGACGCGCGGGATCTCGGCGTTGCCGACGTAGTAACGACGGCTCGGCTTGCTGACGCGGCGCAGCTCGTGGATCGCGCTCTCGTGGCCCTGCAGGTAGCGCAGGTGCACCACCACTTCGCCACGCGGACCGTCGTCGATCGACTCGACGCCAGCGACGTAGCCCTCTTCCTGGAGGATCTCGGCGATGCGCTGGATCATCTTGCTGCGCGGCACGTGCAGGCTCGCATGGCGCGCCTGGATGGCGTTGCGGATGCGCGTCAAGAAATCCGAGATTGGATCATTGGTCGTAGCCATCTCTCACTCCTGTGCTGCCGCGCCGTACCCGTTGCAGGGCGTACGCGGGGGCGGGACTTACTTGCGGAACGGCATGCCGAGGGCGCGCAGCAGTGCGCGGCCTTCAGCGTCGGTCTTGGCGGTCGTGACGACCGTGATGTTCAGGCCCCGAACGCGATCGACCTTGTCGTACTCGATCTCGGGGAAGATGATCTGCTCGCGCAGGCCGAGCGTGTAGTTGCCGCGGCCGTCGAAGGCCTTCGGGCTGACACCACGGAAGTCGCGAACGCGGGGCAGCGCCACATGGATCAGGCGATCCAGGAACTCCCACATGCGATCACGGCGAAGCGTGACCTTGACGCCGATCGGCATGCCTTCGCGCAGCTTGAAGTTCGCGATCGACTTGGCCGCGCGGGCCACCACGGGCTTCTGGCCGGTGATCGCGCCAGCCTGCTCGACGACGCGCTCGATGACCTTCGGGTTCTGGACGGCTTCGCCCAGGCCGAAGTTCACGACGATCTTCTCGACGCGCGGGACCTGCATCACGTTCTTGTAGTTGAACTCGGCCATCAGCGCGCTGGCGACCTCGTCGCGGTACTGCTGCTGGGCGCGCGGAACGTACTTCGTGCTCATCTTCGACTCCTGGCCTTCGCAACGGCGGTTCGCGCCGCGATGCCTTGGGTGGGCGGCCCTCGCCGCCGACCGACTCAGATCTGGTCAATCACTTCGCCCGTCTTGTGGACGATGCGAACCTTGTGCGACTCGCCCGCGGCATCGACCACGGTGCTGAAGCCGACGCGCACCGGCTTGCCGGTGCTCGGGCTGACGAGCGCCAGGTTGCTGATGTCGATCGGGGCCTCGCGGCTGATGATGCCGCCCTGGCGCTCGCTGTTGTTCGACTTGACGTGGTGCTTGTGCACGTTCACGCCCTCGACGACGACGCGGGTGCCCTCGTCGCCCTCGACAATGCGGAGCACGGTGCCGGTGCGGCCCTTGTCCTTGCCGGCGAGAACCGCAACCGTGTCGCCCTTCCGAATCTTACGCATTGCCTCTCCTCCTCAACCCTGCTCACCATCACCTGCTCGGAGGTGAGGGTCTGCGCTTCTGCCCGATCCTAGAGGACCTCGGGCGCCAACGAGACGATCTTCATGTAGCGCTTGGCGCGCAGCTCGCGGGCGACCGGCCCGAAGATACGCGTACCGACGGGCTCACCGGTCTTGTTGATCAGGACCGCGGCGTTGCCGTCGAAGCGGATGTAGCTGCCGTCGGGACGGCCGACTTCCTTCGCGGTGCGGACGATGACGGCGCGAACGACGTCGCCGACCTTCACCTTGCTGCGGGGAAGCGCCTCACGCACCGAGCAGACGATGACATCGCCCACCGACGCGTACTTGCGCTTGCTGCCGCCCAACACCTTGAGGCAGCGAAGCTGCTTGGCACCGGAGTTATCCGCCGCCGTCAGGTAGGACTCCATCTGGATCATGGCTGCCTCGTCTCACTGCGCCTCAGGGCGCCCATGCGGACCGAATCGGTGCGACTCAGACCTTCTCGTTCTTGCGCGTCACCGAGCGCAGGCGCCAACGCTTGCGCGCCGACATCGGCCGGCACTCCTCGATGATGACCACGTCACCCAGACCGCAGGCCTGGTGCTCGTCGTGCGCCATGTACTTCTTGGACTGACGCACGTACTTGCGGTACTGCGGGTGCAGGAAGGTGCGCTCGACCTTGACCACGGCCGTCTTGGTGCCAGCGGTGGACACCACGACGCCCGTCAGGGTGCGGCGATGCCGCTCTTGCCCGCCGGTCTGGTGCTCGGCGCCGTCCTGGATCTGTTCGGTGCTCATGCCTGGTTCTCCTTGGCGCCGTTCTGGATATCGCCGAGCTCATGCGCCCGGATCCGGGTCAGGACCCGACCGAGGTTGCGCTTCGCGGTGCGGAGCTTCGCCGTGCTGGCGAGCTGGCCGGTGTGGTGCTGGAAGCGGAGACGGAAGATCTCCTCTCGCAGTTCACCCTCACTCCGGCGGAGCTCGAGCAACGTCATCTCGTTGGTGACGCTCTTCTTCATCGGATCTCTCCACGACGGACGATCTGGGTCCCCAGCGGCAGCTTGTGCGCGGCGAGCGCGAACGCTTCCCGCACGAGCGCTTCGTTGTCCGACTCGATCTCATACAGCATGACGCCCGGACGGATGATGGCCACCCAGTGGTCCGGACCGCCCTTGCCCTTGCCCATTCGAGTCTCGGCGGGCTTCTTGCTCACCGGCTTGTGGGGGAAGATCCGAATCCAGATCTTCGCGCCACGCTTCATCTTGCGGGTCATGGCGATACGGGCCGCCTCAATCTGACGACTGGTCAGCCGGCCACAAGCGAGCGCCTGCAGACCCCACTCACCGAACGACACTTCCGTGCCGCGGGTGGCGGTGCCGCGGGTGCGACCCTTCGTGACTTTGCGCCAGAGTACGCGCTTAGGAGCCAACATGGCTGATCCTCCTGCCGACGGGGCCTAGGGCCGCGCGGCCCGCTCGGGGATGACGTCCCCGTGATAGATCCAGGTCTTGACGCCGATGACGCCGTAGGTGGTGTGCGCGAGCGCGGTGCCGTACTGAATGTCGGCGCGCAGCGTGTGCAGCGGGACGCGACCCTCGAGGTACCACTCGTAGCGGCCCATCTCGGCGCCGCCGAGGCGGCCGGCGCAAGCGACGCGGATGCCCTTGCAGCCGAACTTCTGGGCGGACTGGATCGCCTTGCGCATCGCGCGGCGGAAGGCGACGCGACGCTCGAGCTGCGTCGCGATGTTCTCGGCGACGAGCACGGAGTCGGTCTCGGCGCGACGCACCTCGTGGATGGCCAGGTAGACCTCACCGGTGACGACCTTGGCGATCTCCGCCTTCAGCTTCTCGGCTTCCTTGCCCTTCGGGCCGATCAGGATGCCGGGACGCGCGGTGTGCACGCCGATGCGGATCTGGCGAGCGCGACGCTCGACGTCGATCTTCGAGATGCCCGCATGCTTCATCTTCTCGTGGATGAGCTTGCGGATGAGCAGATCCTCACGGAGCCAACTCGCGTACTTCTTTTCCTCGAACCACTTGCTGTTCCAAGTGCGGATCACGCCGAGTCGCAAACCGTTCGGGTGCGTCTTCTGTCCCATGGGTCTCTCTCCCTTCCAGCCGCAGGCTAAGCCTGGCGCTCGCCGAGCACGAGCGTGATGTGGCTCGTCTTCTTGAGGATACGGGTCGCCCGACCGTGCGCGCGAGGCGTCCAGCGCTTGAGCGATTGGCCCTGGTCGACGTAGACCTCTGCGACGTACAGCGCGTCGGCATCCATCGAGTGTGTCTCGACGGCGTTGCTGACTGCGCTGTCGAGCAGCGTGCCCACCGGCTCTCCGGCCTTCTTGACCATGAAGCGCAGGATATCGAGCGCTTCAGCCGCGTTCTTTCCGCGGATCTGGTCGACCACGACCCGCACCTTGCGCGGTGCGATGCGCAGGTTGCGAAGGTGGACCTTGTGCGTTGCCATGACGAACTCCCGTCCTTGCGTGCCCAGCTAACCCCGGACTACCGCTTCTTGGCCTTCTTGTCGGCCGCGTGGCCGTAGAAGGTCCGCGTCGGCGAAAACTCGCCGAGCTTGTGGCCGACCATGCCTTCCGAGACGAACACCGGCACGAACTTCTTGCCGTTGTGGACCATGAAGTTGTGTCCGACGAACTCCGGGAAGATCGTCGAGCGACGCGACCAGGTCTTGATCGGGCGCTTTTGACCCGACCGGTTGGCCTCGGTCACCTTGTCCATCAGGTGACCGTCAACAAACGGCCCCTTCTTGATTGAACGCGGCATCGGTTCGCTCCTACCCTTGACTCACCGCTACTTCTTGCGGCGGCTCACGATGAAGTGATCGCTGCGCCGATTGCGCCGCGTCTTGCTACCCTTGGTCGGCTTGCCCCACGGAGTGCAGGGGTGACGACCACCACTGGTCCGGCCTTCGCCACCGCCCAAGGGGTGGTCGACCGGGTTCATGGCGACACCACGCACGGTCGGGCGAATGCCCTTCCAGCGCGTACGGCCCGCCTTGCCGAGGTTCTCGTTGACATGGTCGGTGTTGCCGACGATGCCAACGGTCGCACGGCAGCGCGCGATGACCCGGCGAAGCTCGCCCGAGGGCAAGCGAAGCAGGGCGTACTTGCCCTCGAGGGCCATCAGCTGCGCGCTCGCGCCGGCGGACCGGCAGAGCTGCGCGCCGCCGGCGACCTTGAGCTCGATGGCGTGGACGGTGGTACCCACCGGCATCGCCTCCAGCGGCAGGGCGTTGCCCGGCTGGATGTCGGCGTTGCGGCTCGAGATGATCACGTCACCGACCTTCAGGCCGACGGGCGCCAGGATGTAGCGCTTCTCGCCGTCCGTGTAGTGCAGCAGCGCGATGCGGGCGGTGCGGTTCGGATCGTACTCGATCCCCGCGACCTTGGCCTGCACGCCGACCTTCTCACGCTTGAAGTCGATGATGCGGTAGCGACGCTTGTGGCCGCCGCCGCGGTGGTAGGCCGTGACCTTGCCGCGGTTGTTGCGGCCACCCGACTTCTTCAAAGTGCCGAGAAGCGACTTCTCGGGCGCCTTGGCCGTCACTTCGGCAAAGTCCGGCAGCGCGAGCTGGCGGGTTCCCTGTGTACGGGGGCGGTACTTCTTGATGCCCATCTTCGTTCTCCCTGAGTCCGCGCTTGCGGGCTACACGCCCTCGAAGAAGTCGATGCTCTGACCGTCGGCCAGGCGGACGAACGCCTTCTTGCGGTTCGGCTTGCGACCGGTGAACCGGCCGACGCGACGGTTGGCGCCGCGCTCGACGAGCGTCCGCACTTCCTCGACCTTGACCGCGAAGAGCTCCTCGACGGCGCCCTTGATCATCGGCTTGTTCGAGTCCATGTGAACCTCGAAGATGTACTCGTTGCTCGCATCACGAGCGACGTTGTTCTTCTCGGTGATCAGGGGACGCACCAGGACCTGTGTGGAATGCAGCTTCATGGTGGCCTCTCCTAACCCAGACGGGCCTCGAGCGCGCGAGCGGATTCGACGGTCAGCACGAGTCGATCGTACTTGAGCACGTCGTACACGTTCACGCCCTCGGCGCGGATGTACTTGACGGTGGGAAGGTTGCGCAGCGAGAGGTGCAGGGCCGCATCCTCCTGGTGCGCGACGACGAGCGCGTTGGACGCGCCGAGCCTGGCGAGCGTGGCGCGCGCCAGCTTGGTCTTGGGCGCCGCCACCGCGAACTGGTCGAGGACCACGAGCTCGCCGTTGGCGACGCGGGTCGACAGCGCCGAGCAGAGCGCCGAACGACGCACCTTCTTCGGCACGTGGAACGCGTACTTGCGCGGCTGCGGGCCGTGGGCGACACCGCCGCCGACGAAGGTCGGGGCCTTGGTGCTGCCGTGGCGCGCGTTGCCCGTGCCCTTCTGGCGGTAGGTCTTCTTGGTCGAACCCGACACCGTGGCGCGGGTCTTGACCGCGTGGGTGCCCTGACGGCGAGCCGCCAGCTGGGCCCGAACGACCTCCCAGTGCAGGTGCGGCTTCGGCTCGATGCCGAAGACGGCGTCCGCGAGCGCGAGCTCGCCGACGACTTCGCCGTTCGTGTTGTGAATCTTGACGGTTGGCATCATGCCCTCCAGAGACGCTTCGATCGCGGATTCTTTGGCGCTACGGCCGATCAGGTCTTGATCTCGACCGAGACACCAGCGGCCAGGTCCAGACGCATGAGTGCGTCCAGCGTCTGCTGGGTCGGGTCGAGGATGTCGATAAGCCGCTTGTGCGTGCGAATCTCGAACTGCTCGCGGCTCTTCTTGTCGATGTGCGGACCACGCAGCACCGTGTAGGTGTTGCGTCGGGTCGGCAACGGGATCGGACCGGCGATCCGAGCGCCCGAGGTGCGCACCGTGGACATGATTTCATGCACGGACGCGTCGAGCAGCTTGTGATCGTAGGCCTTGAGCCGGATGCGAATGCGCTGGGTCGCCATGGTCTTTCCTCTATCCGCTTGGGTGGCTCTCGCCCCCCGTCTGCGCTGCCGGGATCAGCCCGCCTTCTTGATGATCTTCTCGGTGATCGAGTTCGGCGCCGGGGCGTAGTGCGCGAACTGCATCGAGTACGTCGCACGACCCTGGGTCATCGAGCGGAGCTGCGTGGCGTACCCGAAGGTCTCACCCAGCGGCACCTCGCCGGTGATGATGCGCGAACCGGCGCGCTCATCGAGGTTGTTGATGCGACCGCGGCGGCTGTTGAGGTCGCCGATCACGTCGCCCATATAGTCCTCTGGCGTCACGATCTCAATGGAGAAGATCGGCTCGAGGATGACAGGCTTCGCCTTGCGCATGGCCTCCTTGAAGGCCATCGACGCGCAGGTGCGGAACGCCATTTCGTTGGAGTCGACGTCGTGGTAGCTGCCGAAGTACAGCGCGGCCTTGACGTCGACCACCGGGAAGCCGGCGAGCACGCCGCTGTTCATCGCGTCCTGGATGCCCTTGTCGACAGCCGGGATGTACTCGCGCGGAACGACGCCGCCCTTGATCTCGTCGGCGAAGGAGTAGCCCTCGCCCGGCTCGGTCGGCTCGATGCGGATCGAGGTGTGGGCGTATTGACCACGACCGCCGGTCTGCTTGACGAACTTGTGATCGAGCTCGACGGTCTGGGTGATCGTCTCGCGGTACGCGACCTGCGGGGCGCCGACCTTGGCCGACACGCCGAACTCGCGCTTGAGGCGGTCGACGATGATCTCGAGGTGGAGCTCGCCCATGCCCGAGATGATCGTCTGCCCGGTCTCCTCGTCGGTGAAGACGCGGAACGACGGGTCTTCGCGGCTGAGCTTGGCGAGGCCGTTGCCCAGCTTCTCTTCCGCGTCCTTGTTGTCGGGCTCGATCGCGACCGAGATGACCGGGTCGGGGAAGTTCATCGACTCGAGGACGATGGGCTTGTCGAGCGCGCAGAGCGTGTGGCCGGTGATGGTATCCTTGAGACCCGCGATGGCGACGATGTCGCCCGAGAAGATCTCCTTGATGTCCTCACGCTTGTTGGCGTGCATCTTCATGATGCGGCCAATGCGCTCCTTCTTGCCGGTGACCGAGTTCAGCACCGTGTCGCCGACCGTGGCCGAGCCCGAGTAGACGCGGACGTAGGTCAGGTGACCGATGAAGGGGTCGCTCCAGAGCTTGAACGCCAGGCCCGAGAAGGGCTCGCTGTCCGAGCAGTTGCGAACGAGCTGCACGTCCTCTTCGCCGGGCTCGAAGCCCTCGACCGGCGGGACGTCGAGCGGGCTCGGCAGGAGCGCGATCACCGCGTCGAGGAGCTGCTGGACGCCCTTGTTCTTGAAGGCCGAGCCGCAGAGCACCGGGACGATGCGCATGTCCAGCGTCGCCTTGCGGAGCGCGGCCATCAGGTCCTCGGCGCTGATCTCCTCGCCGTCGAGGTAGCGCATCATCAGCTCGTCGTCCGACTCGGCGGCGGCCTCGACCAGCTGGGTGCGCCAGTGCTCGATCTCGGTGCGCATGCCCTCGGGGATCGGCAGCGTCTCGAACTTGCTGCCCAGCGACGTGTCGTCGAAGACCATGCCGGTCATCGTGATCAGGTCGACGACGCCGGTGAACTTCTCCTCGGCGCCGATCGGGAGCTGCAGCGGCACCGGGCGGGCGCCGAGACGATCCTTGATCTGGGTGACGACGCGCAGGAAGTTGGCACCCGTGCGGTCCATCTTGTTGACGAAGCCGATGCGCGGGACCTTGTAGCGGTTGGCCTGGCGCCACACCGTCTCGGACTGCGGCTCGACGCCACCGACCGCACAGTACACGGCGACCGCGCCGTCGAGGACGCGCATCGAGCGCTCGACCTCGACCGTGAAGTCAACGTGGCCGGGGGTGTCGATGATGTTGATCGTCGTGCCCTTCCAGAAGCACTGGGTCGCGGCCGAGGTGATCGTGATGCCGCGCTCCTGCTCCTGCTCCATGTAGTCCATGGTGGCGGCGCCATCGTGGACC
>CAZPHC010000038.1:0-54070 GCA_964586155.1 uncultured Enterobacteriaceae bacterium
CGGCGCCGAGTCGGGGACGAGCTTGGGGTCGGTGTCGTGGAGCGTCACACGCCAGACCTGGGCCTCGCCCGCGCCCTGGGTGGGCTGCGGCGGCGGCGGCGGCGGCGGCGGCGGCGGCGGCGGCGGGACTTCGGCGCCAGCTGTGGCGGCGGGCGCGGCGGGGGCGGCGACAGCGGCGGCGCTGGCGACGGCGGCGGGCGCTGCGCCGGGGGCCGCGACGACCGCGACCGCGCCGGTCTTCGGCGCCGTCACGCGTCCGGCGACGTAGCCGCCGATGAACAGCGCGACAAAGAGGATGTAGGCCTGCTCCTTCTTCATCCGTGATCTCCTTGGTGCCCGGGCCCTGGGCCGGGTGGAACCGTCTCTGCGGGTTGGCACAGCCGCAGAACGGGGCGGTCCGCGCAGTTGCGGGCCGAGACTCTACCGGTGGCGACCGTCCCCGACAAGCGCCAGCGGAGCTCGCGACGCACCAACCCTGCGACGCGCCCCGATCTTCCCGCGCCGGCCGACGCGCAGGGCCGTGGCGTCAGAGCGCCTGCTGCACGCTCGGCGTCCCGGGCGGCCGCAGCGGCGTGCCGTTGCAGAGCGCGACGACGGCCATCTCGAGCCAGCGCGTGGTCGCCGTCTTGCGTTCGCCGATGGCGGTCGCGCGCAGCATCACGTCGAGCTCCGCGACGGTCTGCAGCGCCCGCTCCATCTGCCCGGGCCGCGCCCGCCGCAGCTGCTTGACGATCTCGCCGGCGCGGTACGGGTGCATGCCGATCTCGGCACCGACGCGCTGCTCGGGCACACCGGAGCGCAGCGCCGCCTCGACCCGCAGCGAGCCGCGCAGGTTCGCCGCGATCGCGGCGCAGATCATGATGGGCTCCTGGCCGTGTTCGACCAGCAGGTGCAGCACGCTGACGCCGCGCATGACGTCGCCGGCGGCGATCGCGTCGGTGATGGCCCAGACCCCCGCGTCGCGGTCGAGCGGCACCACGGCCTCGACGTGCTCCACCGTCAGTCGGCCGTTCGGCCCGACATCCAGCAGCAGACGATCGGCGGTCTGCCGCAGCCGCGCGGGCTCGCCGCCGCCCAGGCGATCCCAGATGCGCTGCGCCACGCTGCGGTCGACGTTGATGCGGAACGCCGCGGCCTGCTCGACCAGGTAGGCCTGCAGCTGGGCCGGATCCATCGGCCGCACGGCCACGGTGACGCCGCGCGCCGCGAGATCCTTGTAGGCGCGCTTGCGCTTGTCGAAGCGGCTGGCCGACAGGATCAGGATGAACGGCGCCCTGCCCCCCTCCGGCAGCCCGGCGACCAGGCGCTCGAGCGGATCGTCGCCCGGCCCGGACTTGCTGCGCTTGCGGCTGCCCTCGCCGTAGTCGAGGCCATCGCAATGCGTGACGCTGACGACACGTCGGCCGCCGAACAGGCTCATCGAGCGCGCCTCGTTGGCGATCAGCGCATGCACGCCGTCACCGACATGGTCGCCGTCGAGGTAGTCGATGCGCACGAGATCCAGGCTCGGATCGCCGCCCCGCAGCGCGGCGGCCTCGATCTCGGCGACGACAGCCCGCAGCGCGCTCGGATCGGCGGTCGGCGGATCCTGCATCGACGCGCGATCCGAGGCCGGATCGGCGCTGGTGACGAGGTAGATCGCGGCCAGCGCGCCGCTGGCGAGGTGCGCCTCCAAGGCGGGGCCCGGGCTCAGGACGGTCGCGGCGTCGGTGGAGGGCTTGGCCATGGCGACAGGATGCTGCGTCCAGAAGTCGGTGTCACCCCATTGACAGGCGCAGCGGCCTCCTCTAGCGTTCGCCGTCCCTGCTGAGGGAGGCCGCCGCGCCGCCCACGACAGGGGGCAGGCTGCGCGCCTGCCGGCCGAGAACGGGTCTTGCCCGAGTCGCGGCCAGGGGTTCCTCGATTCCGCAGTAGCTCAGTTGGTAGAGCAGGTGACTGTTAATCACCGGGTCACAGGTTCGAGTCCTGTCTGCGGAGCCAAGTCCGACGCAAAGCAACCGTCCCCTCCCAGCGCACCTGGAGGACTTCGCGCCCAAGCGATCGTCCCCCAACCCCAAGCGCCGCAAAGCCTGGCGCCGCAAAGCCTGGCGCCGGGGACCCCGCGCTGCCCGCGTCCACGACCAGCACCACCCGGGCGGCCCTACGCACCAAGCGAGGGCCGCCCGCGGCGTTTTTGCGCACCCACAACTGACAACACCGGCGACCTACACGCAGTGCTCCGCCGCCAGCGACTCCGCCCTACCCCGCCACCGCAAACCAATGGCCCTCGGCGTCGGCGAACGCGAAGCTCCGCGTCCCGCCGTGGTCCCCGATCTCCGCGCACTCGACGCCGCGCGCGACCATGCCGGCCCGCGCCTGCTCGAGGCCGTCCACGAAGAAGCACACCGACGGCGTCGCCAGATCCAGCCCGTCCGGGTTGTCCTGCATCAGCGCGAGGGGCACGAGCTCGAACGCGAAGTCCTGGTCAGCGAAGCCAACCTTGGCGATGACGTGGCCCATGGCCTCGACCCGCTGCTTCTCGACCATGCCGACGCGCTCGATCCAGAAATTCCGCGCCGCCTCGGCGTCCTGGCAATACAACACGACGTAACCGACCTTCATGACACCTCCCCGGCGCTCCACCTATCACGCATGATGCGCCCAAGGTCCGCGAGCGCCGTGGAGCCTGCCAGAGGCGCGGCGAATCGCAACGGGAAGCGCCGCCGTCCGGCCTACTCGCCCGCGTCTGCGAGCCGCTTGAGGATGTCGGCGCGACGCGCGGTGACGAACGCCAGCAGGCCGTCACGCTCGGCCGCGTAGGCCGTCGCCCCCGGTCCGTTCGGGTCGGCAGCGACGAGCGGCCCGATCAGCGCGTCGAGCTCGTCGATCCACGCCTGGTGCTTGGCGACCACGAGGTGCGTGTTGGCGACCTCCTTGAGGTAGCCGAGGTAGGCCTTGCGCCAGGCCGGCACGCTGAAGACGCGCTTGACCAGCGGATGGGTGTCGGCCTGGCCACAGGTGGGGTCGCCGATGTCGGCCTCGCAGCTGGTCGAGCCGTACGTCAGGTCGAGGTCCCACGGCAGGTACTGGAACTTGCCGGTCGCCGGGTGTCGGTACAGGTAATAGTTGTGGCCCTTGCCGAAGTAGCTGTCGTGGTTGGAGATCGCGAACGCGACGGCGGCGACGCGCAAGAACGAATCGACGTCGAAGACCTTGTCGATGGCGGCCGGGAACGATTCGTCGCTCGCATGGGCCAGGACGTCGAGAAACGCGATCAAATCCTTGAAGTCGTTGAGCTTCGGATCGTCCTCATTGGTCTTGAGCACGAAGCCGCATTCGTCGAAGCCATCTGGGCAACTCGTCGTATAGTAGTCGGATTTTTTGTCACCGCGCCACGTCATCGAGCAGATGCCGTCGCTGTTGTAGACGCATTTGTAGAGGTTGCCGTCGTCGGCGCCATCGGCGGTGCCGAAGCGCTCCTTGAGGTAGCGTTTGTCGATGACCTGTACGGCGTTGTAGAGGCCGACGTGCGTGCCGTCGATCTCGACCTTGGCGTAGGCGGCACGCGAGGACGGGATGCCCATCGCCAGGTACATGCGCAGCGAGAGGCGCTCGCGCATCATGCTGGGATCCTGGAGGTTGGTGTTGAGGCTGATCTTGTCGACGCCGTGGAAGCGCTCGCCACCCATCGCGTTGAAGTCGAGCTTGAGCGGGTACTTGCCGCCGAGGTTGATCGTGCCGGGCGGGATGTTCAGGCCGTTGAGGCCCTTGAGCCGCACGCCGATGCTCGGCAACGTCTCGTCATCGTGGACGAAGGCGGCCGGCAACTGGATCTTCTGCTGCGTCTGCTGCCAGGCGGTGAGCAGCTTGGACCAGTCGCCGGCGGCAAACGTCAGCCGCAGATCGATGACGTGATCGCCGGGCAGGACGAGGTCGAACGCCTGCTTCCAATCGCGCGACGTGTCGGCGGCATCGGTCGAGTCGGCGTCGGCGTCGGCGTCGGCGTCGGCGGAGGCGTCGGGGCCGGCGGAGTCGCCGGGATCCCCGGAGTCCCCGGGCTCGGCCGCATCGCCGGCATCGGCCGCGTCGGCGGCGTCCCCGCTGGTCGAGGCGTCGGCGGTGTCCGCGCCACCGCCAGCGGTGCTCGGTTCGGTGCTACAGGCGGTCGAGGTCCAGGAGACGACGAAGAGCAGGAAGATCCAGGATCGCAACATGGGGAGGCTCCGTTGGCCCTGCCCGCTCTCGGTCGGCAGCGTACCGAATCCCGGCGCACATGCCAGGGTCGGGTCGCAGCATCGAGGCGCGCGTCACGCCGCCAAGCGCGGGACCGGCGTGGGCGGGCGGGATCAGGGGGTAGCGTCCGCGTCGAGGACTCGCGCCTGCCGCGCCTCGAGGATGGCACGCAGACGGTCACGCAGATCACCAGGACGCAGCGGTTTGTCCCAGATCTCGGCCACGCCGCAGTCGCGCAGGGCGTCGCGCAGCCCCGGCGTGAGCTTGCCGCTGTGGATGATCACCGCGACGTTCGGGTCGATGCCCTCGGGCCAGACGCGCTGCAGCAGGGCGACGCCGTCCATGCCCGGCAGGTCGATGTCGAGGACCAGGATCGCGGGCATCGATCTGCCGAGCGCGAGCCCCGCGCCGAAGCCGTCGTACTCGCAGACGACCTCGACGGTGTCGCCGCCCAGCTGTCGCAGCAGCCGCGCCAGGGCCTGGGCCTGCAGGCGATCGTCCTCGACGACCAGGCATTGCAGCAGCCCGCGTCGGGCTGGCGGCTGGCTGCCCAATCGGCGCAGCCGTGACCGATGCTGACGGTTGGCCACGAGCGCCATCACGCTTTGCGAATCGATTCGGTGGTGGCCACCGGCGGTCACGGTGGCTTGCATCAGCCCGTCGTTGCACCAACGCTGGACCGTCCGCGGCGAGACGCCAAAGATGGCGGCCGCCTCGGTGCACGTCACGAATGGCACGTCCTTGAGTGTCCTCACGAGTCCCCGACCATGACGTCGGCGCGACCTGCGCCCGCGCCCCGCACTCTAGCAGGAATGGCAGCCGCCACGCCAGCTTCGGCCGGCAATTCCCGTTCGAGCCCCGGACGACATCGCCGACGGGACCATCGCAGGCGGTGCGGCTCGACGCCAGCTCGCGCGCGGCGATCGTTCGCGCGCAATCCTTGTCGGTCGCGGCTGCGTCCCCTACGCTGGGGCCTTCAACGGCGACCCGCGATTCCGAGAACGATGGTCCATGCGGGCAGGAGCGAGCCATGAGTACCACCACGCCGCCCGCCGCCGAGGCGCTCGAGCCGCTGGAGTCGCTCGAGTTGATGCTGCAGCTGATCCACGAGCTCTCGGGGCCGCTGTCGGCGATGTCGATCGAACTGGCCATGATCGAAGAGCTGCTCGAATCGGCCGCCACGTCCCGCCGCGCGGCGCCCGCGGGCGAGCTGCAGGATGCGCTGGTCGGGCTGCGCACGAACCTGGATCGTTCGATCGATCGCTTCCACGAAGCCCGCACGTTGCTGCGGGCCCGCCGCGAGGCCGAAGCGCCCTGACGTGTCGGCGGTGCGGACCGCCGCCTCGTCGGTCTGCGTCAGCCCGCGCCGCCCACCTTGTCGGACCGGCCGCTCGCCACACCCACGCGCAGCCCGTGGGCCCAGTCGCGGATGGCGTCGCCGAGGCCGACGGCGTGGGCCTTCTGCAGGTTGTGGCCGCCGCGCTGGTAGCGCAGGCGCGGGCCGTCGGGGCAGACGGCGGCGAGCTCGTCGAGGATCGCGGTCTCGATCAGCGGATCGTCGGCGCAGAACGCCACCAGGGTCGGCAGCGACAGCGTGCGGACATTCGCGGCATGGGCCCGCACATCGGTCGCCGCGACGCAGGCGATGGTCCGTCGCAGCGCGGCGTCCGGGAAGCCGACGAAGCCCGACGCGACGAATCCGCGGCGGACGACGGGCATCAGCGCGGAGCTGACGAGCGGCAGGGTGAGCGCGGCGTGCAACGGCTGCGGCGCGAGCCGACGCCAGGGGCCGTGCTTGCGCAGGCCCGGACTCGCCAGCAGGCCGAGGCCGAGCCACACCTCCGGCGCCCGGCGGACCGCGGCGCAGGCGACCACGCCGCCCATCGAGTGCCCGAGCAGCAGCGGCCGCTCGAGCCCCAGCGCGGCCACGAGCGCGAGCACGAACGCGGCGCGCCCGTCGGGCGAGGGATCCGGCCAGGTCTCGATGGGCGTGTCGCCAAACCCGGGCAGCTCCGGCCGGATCACCCGCAGCGGATGGCGCAGCCGGGCGTCGCCCAACTGCGGCGCCAGCCAGCGGAAGTCACGCACGCTGCCGGGCAGGCCGTGGACGCAGATCACGGCCGGCGCGTCGGCCGGGCCGTCCTCGGCGTAGGCGGCGGGTCCGGTCGGCAGCTGGACGGTGCGGCGCGGAGCCTCGGACGGCGCCTCGACGACGCCGAGCGCCGCCCTGCCCATCTTGGCGATCGCCTCGCATTCTTCGGCCGATGGCGGCCACGTCGGCGCCGTCGGCCTCGCCCGGCTCCAGTCGATCATCGGCGTATGGCCCCGGGCGCAGCGGTAGCCGTCGTTCTCCATGCCCTCGGAGGTGCGCTCGGCCGGCGCGACGACGCCCTCGAAGGCGCAGGTCAGGCAGGCGACCCTCGCGGCGTGCGGACCTCCGGCCATCGTCTCGCCTCCTCGCCCGCGACCGCGGTGGCCGACCCTGCGCGGGGTGCACAGCCAGGGACGGTAGCCCGCGCCCCGCGATCCCGGCAAGCTGGCGCCGTGGCCGGGCCACGCTGCGGCCGCGAGGGGTGCGCGGTCAGCTGCGGCGCGGCGGGAGTGATCATGGGCGTGTTCGAGCGG
Source organism: uncultured Enterobacteriaceae bacterium (assembly GCA_964586155.1). GTDB lineage: Bacteria > Myxococcota_A > UBA9042 > UBA9042 > UBA9042 > SXNM01. The sequence continues at coordinate 6,838 of CAZPHC010000038.1, forward strand.
TATCTCTCGGTCTGGGTCGGCCTGGCCATCGCCGCCGGCGTCGGGCTCGGCGTGGTCGCGCCTGCGGTGTTCCAGGCGGTCGCCGACCTGCAGTGGGCCAACGTCAACCTGGTGGTCGCCGCGCTGATCTGGCTGATGGTCTACCCGATGATGCTCAAGGTCGATCCGCGCTGCCTGGTCGAGGTCGGCCGGCGGCCGCGCGGGTTGGCGCTGACCCTGGTCGTCAACTGGCTGATCAAGCCCTTCACGATGGCCGCGCTCGGCGTGCTCTTTTTCGAACACCTCGCCGTCGACGCGATGCCGGCGGCCGACGCGCAGCAGGTGATCGCGGGCATGATCCTGCTCGGGGTCGCCCCGTGCACGGCGATGGTCTTCGTCTGGAGCCACCTGACGCGCGGCGACGCCAACTACACCCTGGTCCAGGTCTCGGTGAACGACCTGATCCTCGTGTTCGCCTTCGCGCCGCTGACGGGCCTGTTGCTCGGCGTCACGGATCTGGTCGTGCCGTGGTCGACGCTGATCGCCTCGGTGGTCGTCTTCGTCGTGGTGCCCCTGGCCGCCGGGATGGCCACGCGCCAGGCAGCGTCGCCACTGCGCCTCGCGACCCTCGACCGGCAGCTCAAGCCGACGTCGATCATCGGACTGCTGCTGACCGTCGTGCTGCTCTTCGGCTTCCAGGCCGAGACGATCCTCGCCCAGCCGACACGCGTCGCCTGGATCGCGATCCCGCTCCTGGCCCAGAGCTACGGCATCTTCGCCGTCGGCTACGGCGCCGCGCGCTTGTTGAAGCTGCCGCATGACGTCGCAGCGCCGGCGGCGATGATCGGCACCTCGAACTTCTTCGAGCTGGCGGTGGCCGTGGCGATCAGCCTGTTTGGCCTCGGCTCGCCGGCGGCGCTTGCGACGGTGGTCGGCGTGCTGATCGAGGTGCCGGTGATGCTGTCGTTGGTCGCGTTCGCCAACCGCACGCGGCATTGGTTCCCGGCAACGACGGCCGCAGCGCGCTGATCGGCGGCTGCCCCTGCGACGCTACAGCCGGGGCGGCGGCAGCAGGGCTGGACGCCCCGGCGGCGCGACGACATCGGCGGCGGCGAGCGGCCCTTCGCGCTGCAGCGCCCAGAAGTCCCACAGCGGCACCGAGAGCCCGGCGACGCGGAAGATCTCCCAGCCGAGCAGCAGCGCGCTGTCGCCGCGGTTGACCGCCACGAGCGGACAATAGCCCCAACGCGCGGGCACATCCCAGGCAGCGTTGCCGGCGAAGCGGTAGTCCAGGTAGTGATGGCCGGCCCAGCGCCGCGGGAACGGCAGGCCGCGCGCCGAGCGGACCTCGTAGTGGCCGAAGGTCCGGGCCCGTCCGGCGCGATCGCGCTTGGGCGCTGGCGGTCGCTGCCAGCCGGTCTGCTCGACCATGACGTTCCAGCCGCGCAGCGCGCCCGTCGTCGGGTCGAGGTGAAAGGTCTTGCGGAACGACCGCCACATCAAACGGTGGAAGATCGCGGGCATCGACAGGTCGACCCCGGTGTAGGAGCTGTCGGCGAGGGCGTCCAGGTCCAGCGGCTCGGCCGCCATGACGATGGCCAGCAGCTGGTCGCGCTTCATCTGCAACAACGCGTCGAGGGTGATCGTCATCGGTCGGGGCCTCCTTGCAGCGACATCGCGACGTGATCGCCAGCCATGGCCGCCAGCGCCATGATCGGCACCTGCGGGTTCACGCCGAGGTTGCTCGGGAACACGCTGGCGTCGGCGACGTAGAGCCCCGCGGTCGCGTGGTGGCGGAAGTCCGGGCGCACGACGCTGCGCGCGGGATCGCTGCCCATGCGGCAGGTGCCGAAGAGGTGGGTGATCGCGCCGTGGAAGGCCGCGGCCTGGGTCGGCCCGCTGTGTTCCAGCGGCGCCAGCTCGCGGGGCGAGCGCAGATCGCGCGAAAAGCCCGTGATCGCGGGATCGACACTGTCGGCGCCGGCGGCGAAGAGCATGTCCCCGAGGACGCGGGCCCCGCGGCGCATGCGGGCGACGTCGCGGGCCGACGGCGAGAACTGGACCACCGGCCGCCCGCCGACCAGGCGCACCCTGCCCTCGGCGTCGCTCTTGATCGCGACGCCCCAGTCCAGCCAATGCGCCATCGCCGCGACGTTGGCCGCCAGCTCGCGGCCGACCCCGCGCAGGCGGGACGCCAGCACCGCGAGGCCAAAGCCGAGGGTCTCGAACTTCAACCCTTCGTGGCGCAGGCCGATGACCTCGTGGCCCTGGGTCGCGCCCAGCCACATGCGCACCGGCTCGGCGAAGCGGCCGGCGACGGCGACGCCCGGATGGCATTGAAAGTGGCGTCCGACCGGCCCCTGGCGCAGGCCGCTCGCCATCAGCAGGGCCGGCGTCTGCACCACGCTGGCGGCGAGCACGACGGCGTCGGCGTCGATCCGGATCCGCCCGCCGCCCGACGCCCGGCCAGCGACGCCGACCGCACGGCCTCGGACCACGACGACGCGGTCGACGCGGGTCCGCGACAGCAACGTCAGGTCGCCGGCCTGCGCGTCGGCGTTTGGGTTCGCCCCGCCGCTGGTGGCCGGCCCATGCAGACGAGGCCGCAGGAACACGCGATCGACCGAGTTCTTGCGCCCGTTCGGGCAGCCCTGCAGGCAGCGACCGAGCCCCTCGCAGCCGCTGACGTTGCGCCGGATGGGCCTGTGCGCGAGGCCGAGCGCGTCGGCGCCGATCGCCATCAGCTCCGACTTGCGCCCGGCGACGGCGGGATCGGTCGACCGCACGTCGAGTCGGGCCTCGATCTCGTCGGTGCGGCGCTCGATCTCGTCGAAGGGCAGCGCGTCGGCCAGCGCCGGATCGGCCCGGACCCAGTCGTCGTAGACATCGCGCGGCATCCGCCAGCAGATCGCGCCGTTGATCGGCGAGCCGCCACCGACCATGACGCCTTGGAGCACGGGCATGGCGGCGCTGCCGACGGCGACTTGGGCGCCAGCGTCGCGGTAGTCACGCGCCATCGCGGCGAACGCGCCGATCGGGAACGACGCCGGCTCGCGCCATGCCCCCGCCTCGACGACGACGACGCGCAGGCCACGCTCCAGCAGGCCATGGGCGACGGTGGCCCCGGCCGGACCGCTGCCGACGACGACAACATCGGCGCGCAGCGCGAGATCCGCAGCGATCCCGGCGCCATCGAGGTGCTCGCTCATGGCGCGTCCCGCAGCGCGCGATCGGTCGCCGCGTCGTCGAAGTAGGCCAGGGACGCGACCACCTTGAGCACCTCGACCAGCTGGCCGAGGAGGACGCCACGGCTGGCGTCGCCCAGCGCCAGGTCGAGGCGTTCGCGCGTGGTCGGCGGCGCCGCAGCGTCGCCCGCCTGACGCCAGCCCGGGCCGAGCCGCAGCCGCAGGTAGCAACCGCCGACCAACAGCGCGGCGACGACCAGGCCCAGCCGCAGGTGCAGCGGCGCGCGGGCGTCGAACGTGCGCCAGAACGCGGGCCAATCGAGCCGCGTCCAGGCCGTCGCCCCGGGCACGGGCTGCGGCAGGATCAGCGCCAGCAGCTGCTGGATCGTACGGCGTCCCACGGTCTGCCTCCTGGAGCGCTGCGGCTCGAGCGACGCCCAGCGATCGTCGTGCTAGTCGTCGCGGCGCTGCGCCTCGGGCGCGTCGAGCCAGTCGCCGCTCTCGACACGCTGCGCCGCGGCGACGTCGTCGATGGGCAGCAGCCAGGCCCAGACCTCGCGGCCGTCGTCCAGGTGGATCCGCTCGCGGCGATAGTAGTCGGGGTGCTCTTCGAGGGCGTCGATCCGGGCGAGCGTCTGGTCATCGACCAGGTAGAGCTCCCCGACCACCTGGCCGTCGGCCTCGTGGATCATGCCGGGGTAGGCGCCGAGATCGAAGAGCTGGTAGCCGATCCGCGTCCGCGCCGGCCCGCAGGCCTCGGAGGTGGCCAGCAGGTCGTGGTTGCCCTGACCACGACGCAAGGTGCCATAGGCGAAGATCAGGTGCATGTTGGCTCCTCGGGCCACGCACGGGCCACTGTTGCGCCTGGCGCAACACTCCGTTCCGGAACCGCCCCATGATGGAGCTTGGCAGCGCACCACGGGTGGTTGCAAGCTGCACGAGCGCGTGCGCTGCCACCCCCGGTCGCGGACCGCGACGCCGCAGGAGCCGAGAATGTCGACCAACGCCGTGATCGCCGTGCAGCCGATCGGACCGCCACCGTGGCCGACCGACGATCCCTTCCTGTTCTGCGTGCACCACTTGGACAACTTCCCGGCGGGCAACGAGCAGATGGGGCCGGCGGCGTCGCTGGCAGGCCGTCAGATCGGCCAGGATTTCGCGAACAAGGACGGCTGGAACATGTACCACGGCCAGCGGGTGTCGGGCTTTCCGCGCCATCCGCACCGTGGGTTCGAGACCGTGACCTTCGTTCGGCGCGGCTACGTCGACCACAGCGACTCGATGGGCGCGACCGCCCGCTACGGCGCGGGCGACGTGCAATGGCTGACGGCGGGCCACGGCATCGTCCACGCCGAGATGTTCCCGCTGCTCAAGCAGGACGCCCCGAACCCCATGGAGCTGTTTCAGATCTGGCTGAACCTGCCCGCCGTCGACAAGATGGTCGAGCCGCATTTCTCGATGCTCTGGGCCGACGCGATCCCCAAGCCGGTGGTGCACGACGCGGCAGGACGCGCGACGGAGCTGACGATCGCCGCCGGCCACTACTTGGGCCACCGGCCGCCATCGCCGCCGCCGCGCTCGTACGGCAGTCACCCGGACTCCGATCTCGCCATTTGGACCATCCGCTGCGCGCCGAACGCCACCTTCACCCTGCCGGCGGCCAAGGCGGGCACGCGGCGGTCGCTCTACATCTACCAGGGCGACGGCAGCCGGGCCGAGGACCACGTGATCGCGGGCCGCACCCGTCTGCGCCTGCGCGGCGACGCCGAGTTGACGCTGCACGCGGGCCCCACCGGCCTGGACGCGTTGCTGTTGCAGGGACGGCCGATCGGCGAGCCGGTGGCGCACCACGGCCCGTTCGTCATGAACACCCGCGCCGAGCTGCAGCAGGCCTTCGCCGACTACCACGCCACGGGCTTCGGCGGCTGGCCGTGGCCGGCGGACGGCCCAGTGCACCCGCGCGACGCTGGCCGGTTCGCGGTCCACGTCGGCGGACGGGTCGAGCGCCCCGTCACGCTCGAGGCCAAGACCCGGGGCTGAGGATTCGAGACCGCGTCGGCGACAGGCGGCGCGCCCTGCCCGCGCTCAGCAGCCGCAGTCGAGACTCGGCAGCTCCCACGAGGGATCGATGCGCCAGGTCGGACCGATGGCGCGCAGCACGCCGTCGACGCCGATGAGCTCGACGCGGCCGTCGCCATCGACGTCCACCGCCATCTCGGGCCGAACGATGCGCCCGGGCTCGCGGTCGTCCGAGAGCAGCCGCATCTTGGCGCCGGCGCCTTCGCCCTGGACCTGCCAGAGCGCCCAGAACTCGCCGAGGAAGTCGCCGCAGCCCGTGCCGGCGCGCAGCGAGAGCCAGAGCAGCCGTTCGCCGGTGCCGGTCGCGAACGCGCGGACCTGGGGCGCGCCGCCGTCGTAGGCGTCCCATTGCTCGGGCCGCGGCAGCGTCGTCGCCTCGGCGTAGTCGCGCTGCCGCGACTTCCACCCGGGCAGGCCTCGCGCGGCGCGCAACGCTGCGGCGAGCAACACCGGCTCGACCTTCGCGTCGGCGAGCGCAGGCGCGTCCACCGCGTCGGCGACGCGGGCCCAGAGCGCGCCACGGCAGGACTCGCCCGCCACGGGCACGAAGTGACCAACGACCTGCAGGCCGGCCTGACCGAGCGACCACACCTCGTCATGGATCTCCGAGTCGGACGGCTTGGTCTCGCCCTGCTCGCCCTTCCAGCGCTGGACGGTCGAGAAATGCGGCTCGACGCGCGACAGCAGGTCGATGTGGGTCACCTGCCCGCGACAGCGCATCCCCTGCGGCCCGTGCAGCACCAGATCGCGGCCGATCCACGGCTTCCAGATCTCCGGCAGCGTCGCCGTCGGCACCGGCTTGCGCGCCATCGCGACGTGATCGGCGGTGACCACGACGGGATCGCCGCTGCCCTGCAACCCGGCGTCGCCCTGGGCGAGCAGCACGAACCTGGCGCTGCCCTCACCGACCACCGGGGCCAACGCGCTGCGCTCGATCGGCGCGCCCTGGCTAGGCGCCTCGACGCGCGAGGCCACCATCTCCTCGCGCGCGATCCGCAGCTCGGTGCCCTCGCGCACGACCGTCAGCTGCTTTGGCCCTGCGTCGCGGTAGTTGCCCGACTGCCAGACCTGCTGGAATCCGACGATCGCCATGCCGCCGACGACGACGATCTGCGGCGCGTTGGCCTCGACCGCCATCGACTTGGCGAACATGCGCTTGCGGTCGGCGAGCCAACCCTTGCGCGCGAACGTGCGCGTCGCCGAGCCGCTGCGCTTGATGCCTTCGAAGCGCTCGGCGTAGAGCATCTCGTAGGCGCCGAAATCGCCCGTGTTCTGGGCCGTGAGCCAGCGCTCGAGCAGGGCCGCGACGGCGCGCTCGTGCATGACGATCGAGCCGGGATCCGCGGCCGTGGCCGTCGCTGGCGCGGCAGGTGCGACCGGGGCTGCCGCTGCTTGGGCCTCGACGCCCGCGCTCGCTTCGGGCGGCGCCGCGCCGGTGGTGGGCGCCGGCGCCGGCTCGACTGCGACGGTCGGCTCGGCGCTGGCCCCGGGCTTGGCCGGACCGCAGCCGACCAGCGACAGCACGCCGCCCACGGCGAGCAGGAGCGCGCCGGGCCGCGTCGTGCGTGCCGACCGTGCGCGATACGACCGCGCCAGCTTGGGGAGCGTGGTGGTGGATGCTTCGAGTGGATGGTGGTTCATGGTGCCTCCGCAGTGCGCAGGCTGCATGGACGTCGGCCCAGGTGGCAAGCTGACGCGGGCGCGACCCGCTTGTCGGCCCGTCTCGCCGCGGCGGCGCGGTGGTGGGCTGCACGGACCGCCCGGATCGTGGCACGCTACAGCGCGCCGGTCGGCCCTCGCCACGGCACCAAGGAGCGTGACGTGCGACACTGCCCGGCCCGGAGCGGCCCACATGATCGGCGATCCGCAAGGATCCTGGGCGGGTCGACGGCCTGGCTCTGGGCGATGCTGGCGCTGGCCCCGGGCTGCAGGTGCAGCAGCGACGCACCGCCGCGTCCGGCGGGTCCCGTGGTGGACGATCCGAGCTCCGCGGCCCGACTCGCGGCCCTGGCCGAACGGGCCGCGCTCGATCTCGCCGCAGCCTCGACGCGATCGGCGGTGGCCGGACCGGCGCCGAACGCCACCCCGACCGACGACGGCGAGCTGGCCGCGGACCAGGTCGAGAAGGCGCTCGCGATCGCGCGGCCCGAGATCCTGCCGGACCCACCCGTCGGCATCGAGGACGCCGACTTGCTGCTCGAGCGCTGCCTCGGCGATCTGCGCGCGCGCACGGCCAGCTTCGGCCCGCGCGACGCGACGCGCGTCGAGCTCGGCGCGGAGCCCAAACCGTCGCCAACGCCCGGGCCGCAGCTGCCTTGGATCGCGACGGTGCAGACCGTGGGCGGCCGAACGACAGGCGTGACCTGGTCGAGCCCGGCGGACGGCGTCGAGCTGCGGATCGGGCCGCAGAGCTGGCTGGTCGGCGACGGCGACCGGGAGTTCCCGCTCGACGCCCCGCTCGCCGACGCCCCCATCTCCGACGCGATGGACGTCCGCAGCGCGCTGGTGCTGCTTCGCCACGGCCTGGAGCCCGGCGATCAGGTCCTGAGCCTCTCGACCCACAGCGCGGGCCCGGAAAGCAAGATCACCTCGACCCAGGCGATCACGCTGCGGCTCGCGCGCGCCGACCTCACGATCCACCTCGACTGCTCGTCGAAGGGGGCCATCGTCGGGCTCCGCGCAGGGTCTGCCGTGCTCCGCGTCGAAACCGACGGCACCTGGACGGAGCTCGTCGACAAGGATCGCACGCGCTGGAGCCACCTGGACCGGCCGGGACGGTGGGCGCTGCAGGTCGAGTGGATGGCGACGATGGACCTCAAGGCCCTGGCCACGGCGGCGAGCACGCTCGAGCGCAAACAGGGCGAGGCGGGCCGCCCCTGCGTCGCCGGCCCCTTCGCCGCGATCCGGCGCCAGGGCGAAGCGCTCTCGTTGGGAACGTGGTGCCCGATCGGTGTCCGCGCCGCAACGCCCGCCGAGTTGGCCAACCCCGCACGCGCGACCCTCGGTTCGATCGCGCAAGACGCCGCCGCCATCGCCGCCTTCGCGGCGCGCCTCCCGGGCGAGGGCATGTGGCGACTGCAGACCTGGCACCTCGATCCACGAGGCATCACCGTCGCGGCCGTGCCATTCTCGGACGCCGTGACCTCCGGGCTCACCCCATGACACACGCTGCCCCTTCGGCCTGGCCGCCACCTCCCGGCCTGGACGCGCCGCCGACAAGCGACGCGTTCTTGCACCGAACCGCCGCGACCCTCGCCACGTTGCAGGACGACATCGTCGACGCGCTCCAGGCGCTCGAGCCCGACGCGACCTTCGTCCGCGACGATTGGCGGCGCGACGATGCCGCCCCGGCCGCGGCCACCGGGTCGGATGGAGACGGCCCGACGCTGCACGGTGGCGGCCGCACCCGCGTCCTCGAGGGCGGCCGCGTCTTCGAGCGCGCCGGCGTCAACCTCTCGCTGGTCTGGGGTCGCTTTTCGCCCGCATTCGCGGCCCAGATGCGCCTCGGCGACGGCCAGGACTTCGCCGCGACGGGCCTGTCGCTGGTGATCCATCCGCGCAACCCGCACGTGCCGACCGTGCACATGAACGTGCGACGCATGGTTCGCGGCGGCACGGGTTGGTACGGCGGCGGCGCCGACCTGACGCCCTACCTGCTCGATGACGACGACGCGCGCGCCTTCCACCGCGCGATGGCCGGGGTCTGCGACCGCCATCCCATCGCCGACTACGACCGTTGGAAGCGCGATTGCGACGCCTACTTCCACAACGGCCACCGCGGCGAGGCGCGCGGCATCGGCGGCATCTTCTTCGACTGGCTGCACGGCGACGACGAAGCTGGATTCGCGCTGATCCGCGACACGGCGCGGGCGTTCGTGCCGGCGTACCTGCCGATCGTCAGCCGCTGGCGCCACCAGCCCTGGACCGAGGCCGAGCGCGACTGGCAGCTGCATCGGCGTGGCCGCTACGTCGAGTTCAACCTGATCCACGACCGCGGCACGATCTTCGGCCTCAAGACCAACGGCCGGACCGAGTCGATCCTGATGTCGCTGCCGCCCGAGGTGCGCTGGTCCTATCGGCACGACGCGCCGCCGTCGGACGCCGCGTCGGCGCTGATGCAGGCGCTGCGCGCGCCCCGCGATTGGCTCGGACGGGACGCGCCGCGCGGCGATGACGGGCAGACGACCTGACACTGTCAAAAAAGTGGACTGCGGCCTCGTGCCCCTCTTGCGCGGCGCGGCGAGCGTCTTATGCTGCGGCGGCGCTCGACACCTACCGACCGGTAGGTAGGGCGCCAAGGCCTACCCCATGCCCGCCTTCGCCGACAATCCGCAGGACACCGCCGGCAGGATCCTGTACGCCGCGCTGCAGCTCTTTGCCGAGAAGGGCTTCGACAACGTCAGCGTGCGCGAGATCTGCGCAGCAGCGGGCGTGTCCAAGCCGGTGCTCTACTACCACTTCGAGAACCGCGACGGCGTGATCCGCGCGGTGCTGCGCAAGCTCGAAGAGGGGTGGCGGCACCATTGCGCCGCGACCCTGGACCAGCGACCGCCGTCGCGCGAGGCGCTGGTCGAGTTCTTCACCGGGCTGGTGGCGCTGGCGTCGAACGACGGCATCGTCTCGCGGATCATGGCCCGCATGCCGACCGCCCCGGTCGAGATCCTGCGCGAGACGGCGGTGCCACAGCAGTACGACGGTGTCCTGGCGCGCTGGCTGCAAGCCGGCGTCGACGCCGGATCCTTCCGCCGCGACCTCGACGTCGCCGCCGTCACGACGCTCTTGCTCGGGGCCTTCACCCGCACCGTGGCGATGCGCTCGATCTTCCCCGCCGATCCGGCCCAGCCCTGCATCGCGAGCTACGTCAGCCGCCTGGTCGATGCTGCGCTCGGCTTGCCCCAGCGCGCGGCGCAGCCCGGCCCCAAGGCTGCGACGCCCCGAGACGACAACGGTCCCACGCCCCAGGAGCCTTGAGATGGCACACGCCCCTTCGCGCACCAACCCGTTCGCAAGCACCGCGCCCCGCCGGTCCGCATGGCCGCTTCGCGCCGACTGGCCCCTCCGGGCAGGGCTGACCGCCGCCGTCTCGGCCGCGCTGTTGAGCGCTGGCTGCGGCAAGGGCGAGGCGTCGGCAGAGCCCGCGACCGCTGCGGGCGGCCCGGCGGCCGCCAAGACGCCGGCGTCGGTCTCGGCCACCTCGATCCCGGTCGAGATCGTCGAGGTCAGCGCGGCGCCGTTCGTCCGGGCGCTCGAGCTGCCCGGTCGTTTCATGGCCTCGAAGGTCGTGCGCGTCGGCGTCGAAGTCCCGGGCCATGTCGTCGAGCTCGGCGGCGAGGAGGGCCAGCGCGTCGACAAGGGCGACACGTTGATCCGCCTCGACGCCCGCCAGGCGCGGGCCTCCATCGCCCAGGTCGACGCCCAGATCCGCAGCGCCGGCGTCGCCGCCGACGGGGCCCAGACCTCGCTGACCCGGGCCGAGAAGCTCGCCGCCAGCGAAGTGCTCGACCAGGCCAGCCTCGACGCCGCCCGCACCGGCGCGCGCCAGGCCAAGGCGGCCAAGGCGGTGGCCGAAGCCGCACGTGACGCCGCGTTGGTCCACCTGAGCCGCCACGAGGTCAAGTCGCCGCTGAGCGGCATCGTGCTGTCGCGCCGGGTCGAGGTCGGCGAGAACGCGAACCCCGGCGTGCCGCTGTTCGAGGTCGCGGTGCTCGACCCGATGAAGCTCGTCGTCGACACGCCCGAGGCGCAGATCCACGCCATCCGCGAGGGTGCATCGGTGCAGGTTCGGGTGCCGTCGCTGGCGAACAGGCTGGTCACGGGCAAGGTCAAGCGCATCCCGAACGTCGCCGACGGCGGCACGCGCACGTTCGCGGTCGAGGTCGAGGTCGACAACGCCGACGGCGAGATCCGCGGCGGCATGATGGCGCGCGTCGAGCTCGAGCTCGGCCACGTCAGCGACGCGTTGCTGGTGCCGCTCGACGCCGTGATCGACGAGGCGAGCCCCGCGGTCGCGGGCGGCAACGTCGACGGCGCCGAGGTGGTGGCCGTGGTCTACGTCGTCGAGGACGGCAAGGCCCGCCGCCGCATCGTCGAGGCCGCCGAGACCGCGAACGGCAAGATCCGCATCGCCAACGGCCTGCGCAGCGGTGACAAGCTGATCGTCGTCGGCCAGCGCCGCGTCGTCGACGGCGACGCGGTCCGCATCGTCCAGCCGATCCCCGCGATCGGCGTCAAGGCTGCGGCCACGCCGACGCCTGCGCCGAGCGTCGAGCCCGCCCCCGCCGAAGGGAGCCGCTGAGCCGCGCCCCGGCGCCGCCCGGCGCCGACCGCTGCAGAGCCGCCTGCCCCGCCGTTCTTTGTCGCCGCGCGCCCCCCGACGCGCCGTGATCCCGCCCCGGAGCGCCCGCCATGGTCATCACCCGCGTCGCGATTCGCTTCCGCACCGCCATCTTCGTCCTGATGGCGAACCTGCTCGTCGCCGGCCTGCTCGCCTTCAACGGCATGCCACGCGAGATGTTCCCGGACATCGAGATCCCGGTCGTCGTCGTCAGCGTGCCCTACCCCGGCGCCAGCCCGACCGACATCGAGCAGCTGATCCTCTCGCCGCTCGAGACCGAGCTCAAGACCATCAAGGGCATCGACAAGCTCAAGGGCACGGCCTACGAGGGCGCGGCCGTCGTGACGATGGAGTTCTCGCCGGACGCGAGCATCGACGAGGCGCTCCAGGCCGCGCGCGACCGCGTCAGCAAGGTCAAGCCGAAGCTGCCGGCGGACATCCTCGACCCGACCGTGAGCGAGGTCAGCTTCGGCGACTTCCCCATCCTCATCGTCAACGTCTCGGGCCCCTACGCGCTCGATCGATTGGAGCGCTTCGCCGAGAAGCTCGAAGAGGCGATCGAGGGCGTCGACGGCGTGCTCTCGGCCGACGTCTCGGGCGGGCTCGAGGACGAGGTGCGCGTCGAGGTCGACCCGGAGGCCGCGTCCGCGTCCGGCGTCTCGCTGGGCGACGTCGTCAACGCCATCCGCAGCGAGAACGTCAACCTGCCGGGTGGCGTGCTCGAGGCCGCGTCGACCAGCTGGCTGCTGCGCACGCCGGCCGACATCCGCCGCGCGGACCAGCTCGAGGGCGTCGTCGTCAAGCAGAAGATGGGCAAGCCGATCCGCCTGGTCGACGTGGCGACGATCGAGCGCGGCTTCGAGAAACGCTCGAACTACGCGCGCCTCAACGGCCAGACCGCCGTCAGCCTCAACGTGACCAAGCGCACCGGCGCCAACATCGTGGCCGTCGTGGACGGCGTCAAGGAGGTCATCGCGAAGCTCCAGCCCGACGCGCCGACCGGCACCGAGATCAAGCTGCTGCAAGACCAATCGGTGCGAATCCGCAAGATGGTCGACGACCTGGTCAACAACATCATCACCGGCCTCGTGCTCGTCATCGCCGTGCTCTTCTTCTTCATGGGCGCGCGCAACGCCGTGCTCGTCAGCCTCGCGATCCCGCTGTCGATGCTGCTGACGTTCATCACGCTCGACGCGATGGGCGTGACGCTGAACATGGTGACGCTCTTCTCGCTGATCCTGGCGCTCGGCATGCTCGTCGACAACGCCATCGTCATCATCGAGAACATCTATCGCCACCTGGGCGAGCGGCTCCAACCCGAGGACGACGCGAGCACCTTCCGTCGGCTCCGCGTCCTGGCGTCGTTCACGGGCACGGCCGAGGTCGCCTGGCCCGTGATCGCCAGCACCGCGACGACGCTGGTGGCGTTCGCGCCCCTGCTGTTCTGGCCCGGCATCATGGGCAAGTTCATGGGCTACCTGCCGCTGGTGGTGATCATCACGCTGACGGCGTCATTGATCATCGGCCTCGTCGTCAATCCGGTCACGGCGGCGGTGTTCATGGCCCGGCCGTCGCAGCTCGGCGCCGCCGAGGTCACCTCCGACGGCTGGGAGGAGGGCTACAAGGGCCCGCTCTCGCGCTTCTACGGTTGGTTCCTGCGCCGCGCCATCGGCTTCGAGGGGCGCTCGGTGCTCGGACCGCTGGTGACGATGATCGTCGCGGTGGCCGCGTTGGTCGGCAGCATCATGGCGTTCGCCGGCAGCGGCCTCGGCGTCGAGTTCTTCCCCCAGACGACGCCAGAACGCGCGATGATCAACGTCACGGCGCCGACCGGCACCAGCCTCGCGGGCTCCGATCGCATCGTGCGCCAGATCGAGGCCGTGCTCGCGGCCGAATCCAACGTCGCCGACTTCGTCGCGACCCCGGGCGCGTCGGCGGCGAGCTTCCAGGGCGGCGGCGGCGCGGCCAATACGCACGTCTCGGGCCTGAACATCGACTTCGTCGCCGAGGACAAGCGCACCGAGTCGTCGCTCGTGACGATCGACCGCATCCGCGAGAAGTTCGCCAACATCGCCGGCGCGCGCATCGAAGTGGACCGCGAGCGCCAGGGCCCGCCCGCGGGCGCACCGATCCAGATCGAGCTGGTCGGCCCGGACTACGACGTGCTCGGCAAATACGCCGATCGCGCCGTGGCGTTGCTGCGATCGATGCACAAGGACGGCGTCCGCGATCCGAAGATGGACTACGTCACCGGCCGGCCCGAGGTCGCCATCGTCGTCGATCGCCAGGCGGCCCGCGAGGTCGGCGCCAGCACGTCGGCGGTCGCCTCGACGATCCGCAACGCCTTCAACGGCACCGAGTCGTCCGTGATCCGCAACGGCAGCGACGAGACCGACATCGTCGTGCGCTACCGCAACGACCGACGCCAATCGATCCGCGACCTCTCGTCGGTGCGCGTGCCGGGCAAGGACGGCCTGCTGATCCCGCTCGATCAGCTCGCCAAATCCGTCCGCACCGCGGGCGCCGGCACCATCCGCCACTCCGAGACGCGCCGCGTCGTGACCATCTCGGCGGACGTCGCGCCGGGCGCCAACGCCAACGCCCTGCGCAAGGATCTCGGCGACCGCCTCGACGCAGAGCTGAACCTGCCGCGTTCGATGTCGTGGCGCTTCGGCGGCGAGAACGAAGAGCAGCAGAAGGCTGCGGACTTCCTCGGCCGCGCGTTGATGATCGGGCTGTTCGGTATCCTCCTGATCCTGGTGGCGCAGTTCAACTCGGTCCTGAAGCCCATCATCATCATGAGCTCGGTGATCCTGTCGCTGATCGGCGTGTTCGCCGGCCTCGTCATCACGCGCCAGTCGTTCGGCGTGGTGATGACCGGCCTCGGCGTCATCTCGCTCGCGGGCGTCGTCGTCAACAACGCCATCGTGCTGATCGACTTCATCGAGTCGCTGCGCAAGGCCGGCCTCGGCCCGCACGACGCCGTGCTGCGCGCGGGTCTGGTCCGCCTGCGGCCGGTGCTGCTGACGGCGCTGACGACCGTGCTCGGCCTGATCCCGATGGCCGCCGGCATCAACGTCGACTTCCTCAACATGAAGATCGAAGGCGCCGGCTCGTCGGGCGAGTTCTGGGGCGGCATGGCCATCGCCGTCAGCTTCGGCCTCGTCTTCGCCACGGCCCTGACCCTGGTCGCTGTGCCGGCGCTCTACCTTCTGCTCGATCGGCTCGGCACCTTCATCCGCCGCGTGATCTTCGGCAGCGCCGAGACGATCGACATCGACGCCGAGATCGAACGCGAGGAGGTCCTCGCGCGCATGGCCAGCGAGAAGGCGCTGCTCGACGGCCAGGACCGCCCGTCCGTCGCGGCGGCGAACGCGTCGATGGCGCCGTCGAACGGCGCGACCGCCCTGCTCGTCCTGCTGGCGGCCGGCCTGGCGGTCGTGGCGGCGCCAGGCGACGCCTTGGCCCAGGGCGCCGCACCGATGGCCCTCGCCGAGCCCGATGGCGCGCCCGAGACGCTGACACTCGCCGACGCGCTGGCCCGCCTGGACCGCGACGCGCCGGACCTTGCGGTCGCCAGGGCCCGGCTCGAGGCGGCGTCGATCGTCGTCGACCGCGCCTGGTCCGCCTTGCAGCCGACCGTGACCGCGACCGGCAACTACACCCTCAACGATCCCGTGATCGCGCTCTCGTTTGGCGATCCCGAGGACATCCGCAAGCAGGCGCAGGCCCAGATCAACGGCCATATCCAGAGCCTGTCGGCGGTGCGGGCCCAGACCGCGGCCAACGGCCAATCGACCGACGTGCTCGACGCCGCGATCGCCGCCGCGACCAAGGCCCGCGACGACATGCCGCTGCCGCAGCTCGAGAAGATCCAGATCACGCAGCGCCACGGCCTGTCGGCCAACCTGCAGCTGCGCATGAGCCTGTACGACGCGCGGACGCTGACCGGGCTCGACATGGCGCGCGGCACCGTGCGCATGGCCAAGCGCAACATGGCGCTGACGCGCAACGCCCTGCGCTTCGCCACCGCCCGCGCCTTCGCCGCGGCGGTCATGCAACGCGATGGCCTCGACGTGGTCGAGCGCCGACGCGCCTCGGCCGCGCGCGAGCTCAAGACGATCCAGGCCCGCCGCGCCGCGGGCGCCGCGACGCCTCTCGGCGAGCAGATGGCGGAGCTGCGGCTGCTGCAAGCCGAGCGCGCGACGATGACGAGCAAGCTCGCGTACCACGGGGCGATCGCGACGCTCGGCCTGCTGATCGGCGCGGACAAGCGCTTCGAGGTCCAAGGCACGCTCGCCCCAGAGCGACCGACGGGCGACACGACGACCATGATCCGCGACGCCGCCGCGCGCCGCCCGGAGCTGGGCCTGCTCGTCGAGCAGCAGCGCCTCGCCGAGCTGCGGGTGGCCGAGACGCGCAAGCGGTGGCTGCCGCGGCTGTCGCTGATGGGCCAGACGCAATGGCAGAACGTCGAGGGCTTTGGTGGCCAGTCGACCAACTCGCTGCTCATGGTCACGCTGACGCAGCAGATCTGGGACGCCGGCGCCAGCGGCAACGATCGCCGCGAGGCGGCCGCCGACCTGCGCATCGTGGAGATCGAACGACTGCGACGTGAGCGCACCATCGCGGCCGAGATCTACGGCGCGCTCGCCAACATCCAGCGCGCCGAGGCCGATCTCAAGGCCGCGCAGCGTGGCGTCGAGGTCAGCGCCGCCGCTGTGGCCAGCGGCAAGGTCGGTCGCACGGTCGGCACCAACACGGAGCTCGAGCTGCTGACGCTGGAGGATCGCTTGGTCGAAGCGGAGCTGGCGGTCGTCCAGGCCCGCATCGGCGTCGCGATGGCCGTGTTCGACTTGCGCTCGGCGCTCGGCCTCACCCCCTGACGGCCGGGCGGCGCGGGCTCAGAGCCGGTAGCCGCGGCCCAACAACTGCTTGGCGCTGGCGTCGAACGCCGCGTCGGGACCGACCTCGAACTCGAAGGCGTCGGCCAGGCGGTTGATGACGTTGAAGGCGAAGCAGACCTCGAGCGCCTCTGCGATGGCCTGTCGCGACACGCCCAGCGCCAGCAGCCCGGCCAGGTCGTCGGCGGTGACCGCGCCGTGGTTCTGCGTGACCTTGCGCAACAGGCGCAGGGTCTCGCGCAGCGGCTCGTCGATCTCCGCCGCGTCGAGATCGTCCAGCACGGCCTGCACCTTGGTTGCACCCAGGATCGACGACGCGACCGCGCCGTGCGACTTGGTTCAGAACAGGCAGGAGTTGGTCCGCGAGACGAACGCGGCCATCAGCTCGCGTTGCTCGACGCTCCACACCGAAGGTCCGCGCATGGTTTGTTGAAACACGTCCGACATCGGTCCGCCGAAGAACGCCGGCCGATACGTCAAGGTCTTGACCACGTCCGGCGCGGGGTGGCCGCTGACGAGGCGGATGATGCCGAAGAGCGCCTTCTTCGACAGCGTGTGCCCGGAATCGAGGATCGAGAGTCTCATGACGCCTCCCTGCCGTGATCGGGTGAGGTTGGAGCGAAGACCGCGTCCAACACGCGGTGGGCGGACGCCAGCTGGCGGTTGGCCTGGCCGAACGCGGCGGCGACCACGAGCTCGAAGACCTCGTCCTCGCGGAGCCCGGCCCGCAGGGCGCCAGCCAGGAGATCGTCCGTCACCTTCCATGGCGTCTCGGCCACGGTCTCGACCAGACGGCGTACCTGGGGATCGGCGTCCGTGCCCGAGAACGCGGCCCGACGTCGCTCCACCGGGCTGACCCCCGGCCCTTGCAGCAGGCAGGCCTGGACCTTGGCGCGCAGCGCCGCGACCTCGGTGCCGGCCCCGGCGACGAAACCGGGATCCTGGGGTTGTTCGTCCATCTTTGCCCCCTTGGTCGCGCGCGGTATGTGACGCCGTCCCGGGCCCGCGTGACGCGCCGCAGCCGCCCTGCCGCCGACGATGCTGCCATAGCTGCGCGCTGAACACATCGTCCGACCTCGGGTCCCATCGGCTTCCCTGCGTGACACGACGCAAGTACGCTGCGACAGCGGAGGCGGACGATGACGAGGGCCCTGGGCGCGCGAACCTGGATGTTGATCGCGCTCGTCGCCGCCTCGGCCGCCTGCGGCAACGACGACGCCAAGGCCCCCGTCGGCGCGGGCGCGGACGCGAGCGCGGACGGCCAGGGCGACGCCAGCGACGGCGCCGACGACGAAGGCGACGCGACGGGCGCCGACAGCGCTGGGCCGGGGGACGACACCGCCAACCCGGATGACGCTGCCGACGCGAGCGACGGCCTTGGCCCCGACGCCGGCGGCGCAACGGACGGCGGCCCGTTGCCTTGCCCCGGCTCGCCCGGATGCCCCTGCGACGAGGCCATCCCTTGCGCGGGCGACGACGACGCTTGCACCAAGGACCCCGTCTGCGACGAGGGCTACTGCACCGGGTTCGAGGACCTGGTCTGCGACGACGGCAACGCCTGCACGGCGGACGCGTGCGACATCGCTGTCGGATGCACGACGACCGACATCACAACACCCTGTGAGGATGGCGATTATTGCACCTACGCCGACAAGTGCTCCGGCGGCAGCTGCGTCGCCGGCGCGGCGCTTGGATGCGACGACGGCGACATCTGCACCGACGACGCTTGCGATCCGGTGGTCGGCTGC
Organism: uncultured Enterobacteriaceae bacterium; assembly: GCA_964586155.1. Classification (GTDB taxonomy): domain Bacteria; phylum Myxococcota_A; class UBA9042; order UBA9042; family UBA9042; genus SXNM01. Next base: position 25,067 of record CAZPHC010000038.1, read on the forward strand.
AGCCACAGCCACAACAACGCGACCTGCGTCGACGCCAACGCCTGCATCGAAGCCAGCGTCTGCGACGTCGGCAGCTGCGCCGGAGGCAAGATCGTGCCCTGCGGTGACGGCAACGCCTGCACGGTGGACCGCTGCAGCCCCGAGACGGGCTGCGTGACCAAGCCATGGCCAATCATCACGTCATGTCCAGCTGGTGCATCCCACGACGATACGTGTTACTTTGCGCTTGATCACGCCGAAGCCGTGACCTGGACCACGGCCCGCGCGGCCTGCGACGCCCAGGGCGGCATGCTGGCGGCCTTCAGCAACCGGCCCGCCGAGGAGGTCGCCCGCAGCGTCGCGCTCGGCGTCTGCGGCAAGACGACAGCCTGGATCGGCCTCGACGACCGCATCCGCAACAACGTCTGGCGCTGGTCGGACGGCAGCACGCTCGGTTGGCAGAACTGGAACAAGGGCGAGCCGAACAACAGCGGCGGCGAGGACGTGGTGCAGCTGCACCCGGACGCCGGCTGGAACGATGTGCCCGCCAGCAGCAAGGCGGACTGCACCATCTGCATGGCCAGGATCGCGCCCTCGTGCAGCGGCGGCGCTTGCCTGCCTGCCGGCGCCTGCGCCGACGGTGCCTGCAAGCTGCCCGCCGCGGCGACCCAGGACTGCGACGACAGCGACCCGTGTACCTCCGACAGCTGCGGCAAGACGGCCTGCACCCACGTCGCGCTCGCGGACGGCGTCAGCTGCACCAGCGACGGCGGCGTCTGCCAGGCCGGGGCCTGCCAGATGCCGATCCCCAGCGGCGCGCTGCCGCAGAGCTGCGCCGCGATCCTGGCCGCCAACCCAGCGGCGCCGACCGGCGTGTACGCGCTCGACGACGGCGCCGGCGGCAGCTGGAAGGCCCACTGTGACATGGACACCGCCGGCGGCGGCTGGACGCTCGTGCTGCGCGTCGACGGGCAGGACGCCACCTTCGCCTACAGCGGCAAGGGCTGGTCCGAGACCACGGCGCTCGGCGCCGACGCACCAGGGCTCACCGGGCCGAGCGCGCGTCTGCACGGGTACGCACATCTGCCGGTCAGCGCCGTGCTGCTCGCGATGGACGACGAGGGGACGACCCGACGGCTCGAGCTGCCCGTCGGCGGCGCGTCGTTGCACGCGATGGTCACGTCCAAGACGCCGATCGCGACCCAGATCGGCGCACCGAAGTGGCGTGCGCTGGTGACCAAGCCGGCTCTGCAGCCCAGCTGCCACGTCGAAGGCGCCCACCCGCACGTCGGCGGCGGCGGCCAGCAGATCCGGCTCGGCATCCTCGGCAACAACGAGAACGACTGCGGCTCGCCCGACTCGTGGATCGGCCTCGGCGGAGATCCCGGCGCCTGCGGCAAGGCCGGCATCGTCGCGGGCAATGTCGCCTGCTATGGCGCGAACGCGAAGAACGCGGTGCTGGCGCGGGTCTACGTGCGCTGAGGCCCACGGCGCGGCCGCCACGCCAGCGCCAGCACGGCCAGCACCATCGACGCCATCCACGTCCACCCTGCCCGCTCGTGGCCGTGGCCACGCCCCGGCGCGCTGGAGCAGCCGCCGTCATCGCGCCCCTTGGAGGTGGCGGCGGGGGGCGCGGCGTCGGCCGCCACGTCGGAGGCGGCGTCGGTCGGGACGTCCGCGCCACTGGCGTCGTCGTCGCTGGCGTCCGGCGCGCCTGCGTCCACCTCGATCGGCGCGCAGCCCTCGTCGGTCTCGCCGTCGCAGTCCTCGTCCACGCCGGGCGCGCCGCCGATCGGGGTGCAGACCTCCTGGGGCGGGACACAGGCGCCCAAGCGACACGTCGGCTCGCAGACGGCGGTGCCGAGGCCGCCGCAGCTGGTCACGCAGGCGATGCCGCTCGAGCCGGCGTCGCATTGCCAACCCGAGAGCCCCGCGTCGAGCTCGACCTTGCCCCACCCCCATGCCGGATGCGGGATGTTGGGTCCGATCGGCACCGCGGCCTGACGGATCGCGTCGGCGACCTCGACAGGTGTCGTCGTGGTCATGGCGACGGCGAGCGCGACGGCACCAGCGGCGTGCGGGCAGGCCGCAGAGGTGCCGCCAAACGGGCCGATCGAGGTCTCGACCTGCGTTGGCGCGACGACCTCGGGCTTCTGCCGACCGTCGACCGTCGGGCCATACGACGAATACGAGGCGAGGATGCCCTTGTCCCAGTTGCCGGCGGGCACGGCGCCCACGGTCAACACGCCGTTGCAACTGGCCGGATCGTAGACGTTGCCGGCGTTGTGCCAGACCGAGAGCGTGTCCGAGCCGCCGCCCAGGCTGACGAGACGCAAGCGCAGATCGGGGCGCGTCTTCTTGCCGGTGACGACCGCTGCGTACACGCCGCCGCTCGCCTTGGGCACGGTGATCTGCTCGACCGGCGGGACGAACAACCCCTGCTGCTGGTTGGACTGCGAGACGAGGTCGAGCCCCGTGTCGGTCTCGACGTAGAGGGCGAGGTCGAGGTTGGTCTCGCGCAGCGTGTAGTCGTCCCAATCGAGCACGAGCTTGATCTCGCCGCCATGGTGGCGAAAGCGCAGCAACGCGCCGTCCTTGCCGAAGTCCTGGTGGTTGTCCTTGTTGGCGTCGGTCCAGACGCCGGTCCAGAAGCCACCGCCACCCGAATTGCCCGAGGCGTTGACCCAGGCGACGCCCTTCTTGCGCACACGATCGGTGACGGCGCAGATCGGCCCTTCGTGGCGGCCGAAGCTCTGGCCGAACCAGATGACGCTATGGCTGATGACGTCGATGCCCTGCGGGTTGCCGGCCTCGATCTGCTGCACCAGGGCCTGGACTCCGGCGAAGCTCTGCGTCGGCACGGGCAGGATCGTCGCGCCGGGTGCGACGTCCGCGACGACCTGGGCGCACATCGTGCCATGCGTGCCGCCGGTCTCCTGGGCTGTTTCCGGCCCGCCCGGCAGCTCGCCTGCGGCGCGGGACTCCTTCCACTTCTCGAAGCCGGTGTCGAGCACGACAACCGTCGCGCCCGCGCCGTCGTTGCCGGTGCAGGTGCGCAGGGCGGGCGGCGCCACCTGGTCGGCGCCCTTGCTCACGGCCTTGCCGGCGCCGAGCGAGGTCGGTCGCCAAGGCAGCCGGGCACCGACGATCTCGGCGTCGAGCGCGGCGATCAGGGCCGGGAGCGCCGGCAGCGGGATCCAGACGTTGACGAGGTCGATGCCGCGCACGCCGACCCGGCCGCCCAGGGCTGCCAGGCGCGCGTCGTCGATCGCGACCGGCGCCACCCCGGTCCGCAGGTGCAGTTGCAGCTCGATGCGGCCCTGCGCGTCGAACGCGGCTTCGCCGTTGTTGGCCTCCTGCCAATAGCGCTGCGCGTCGCCGGCAGCGTCGGCGTCGAGCATCTCGGCCAGGCGCCAGCCCAGGCGGGCGCGCAGGCCCTGGCTCGGCTGCGCGGACGCCGCGGCGCCAAGGCCGACCGCCACGAAGGCACCAGCCAGGATCGCGAGCGGCCGGACGACGCGCTGTGCCATGGTTCCCCCGGCGGGCCGGAGGGCCGCGCTGCGAGCGTGGATGCTACGGCAATCCGCAGCGGAAATCAGCCTTCGCCGGGCCGCGTCGCCCAGAGCATCACCGCCGCCGCGGCACCGACCGAGAGCGAGTCGACGCTGACGCCGCCATCGTCGCCCGGCATGTCGATGCGGACGCGGACGTCGCAGCCCTCGGCCGTCGCCGGGCGCAGTCCGTGCGCCTCGGACCCCATCCACAGCATCGCAGCGCTGGCGAGCTCCGGACGCACGGCGCGGCTCCACGACGACAGGCGCTCGCCACCGAGCCAGGCCGCGACCTGCGCCCGTCCGGCGGCGCGACCGGCCTGCAGCAGCGTCGCAGACGGGCCGTCCCAGAGGGCCACCGGCAGCCGCCACAGCGCGCCCATCGAGGTCCGCAACGCCTTGCCGTGCAGGGGATCGCAGCCGTCGACGGCGATCAGCCCGCCCGCACCGAGGGCCGCGGCGCTGCGGGCGATCGCGCCGATGTTGCCGGGATCGAGCACGCGCTCGAGCACGACCAGGCGGCCGCTGCCGGCGATCAGGGCGGCAGCGTCGTCACAGCGCCGCTGCACCAGGCCCAGCATCGCGCCGAAGGTGCGGCCTTCGATGCGACGGTCGATCTCGTCGTCCGCCACGGCGACGACCGGCACGCCAGCATCCTCGAGCGCCTGCAGCGCCCGCGCCTCGTCGCGCGTCGGCTGCTCCTTGCACCGCCGGGCGATCGCCACCGCGTCGATGGCGAGGCCGGCGGCCACGGCCCGCTCCAGCAAGCGCCAGCCTTCGGCCACGCAGCGCCCGCGCTCCTGGCGATCGGCGTGCCGGACGTGGCGGATCCGGTCGAGCTCAGCGAGCAACGCGGGCGGACGCATGGGCACTCTCCTCGAATCGTCGCCGGCCATCGCGCTGGCGATCCGTGAACCTTTTCGACGTCGGCGCAGCGCAACCCGTAGGTGCTTTGGCCAACGCGTCCGCATCGTGGCAGACTCCGGCCGGGGTCGGCATCCCGGCAGGCCGAGCTCCGATCCGGGCGCCCGACCAGACGGCGCCGCAGCCAGTGCAGGTACGATGGCAGACATCGATGCGCGCGCAATCTTGTCGATCGGCGGCGTCCTGGCAGCGGGCGGAGGGATCCTCTATGCCGTCCGCTACCTGAACAAGCGCTCTGAAGAGCGCAAGGAGCGGGAGCGCCAGCAGAAGATCGCCGACGGCGACAAGCTCGCGGCGGCCCGCTACGCGCTCGACACGGGGGACTACGAGCGAGCGGCGGTGGCCTTCATCGCGGCCGAGCGCCCCCGCGACGCGGCGCGCGCCTTCGTCAAGGCGGAGCTCTGGGAGCGCGCGGCCCTGATCCTCGAGCAGCTCGGCGATTGGAAGGCAGCCGCCGAGTACTACGGCAAGCGCAACGACCACGTCAGCCAGTCGCGCTGCCTGCGCAAGGGCGGCTTCTTCGTCGAGGCGGCCCGCCTCGCGGTCGAACAAGGTGAGCCCGGAAAGGCCGCGCAGCTGATGCTCCAGGCCGGCAAGCGCAAAGAGGCCGCGACCTTGATGCAGAAGGCCGGTCAGGTGCGCGAGGCGCGCGAGCTGGCCGCGACCGTGCTCGAAGAGGAGGGCCGCTTCGAAGAGGCGGCGCGCAACTGGTCCAAGATCGAGCGTTGGGACCGGGCCGCCGCCAACCTCAAGCGCGCCGGCCACTGGGACCTCGCGGCCAAGGCGATGCTGCAGTCGGGGCAGAAGCTCGAGGCCGCGCAGCTGCTGCAAGCGCACGGTCAGCCGGTCGCCGCGGCCCAGATCTTCGAGACCCTGCAGGACTTCCGCCGCGCGGCCGAACTCTACGGAGCCGGCGGCAACATCGCGGCCGAGGCGCGCTGCCTCTTCCTCGCGGGCGACAAGCGGGCCGTGATCGAGCTACGCATCGCCGCCGGCGATCTGGACGAAGCGCTCCGGCTCGCCGAGTCGATCGGCCAGAGCGAGCCCGGCTTCGTCGAGGCCCTGCAGATCGCGGCCGGCTTGTCCGAGGCCCGCGGCGATCGCGAAGGCTCGCTGCGCAGCCACCGTCGCCTGCTCGAGGTCGAGCTGCCGGACGCCACGCGCCGGCGCCTGACCCGCCATGCCGCGGAGCTCGCCGTCAGCCTCGACAAGCGCAGCGTCGGCCTGGAGCTGATCGAGCGCGGCCTTGCCCTGATCTCGCCCAAGGATCCCGATCGCCCGTGGTATCTCGCGACGCGCGAGGTGCTGGCGGCCATGAAGCCGGACGTCGCCGAGCCCGTCGCCGACGCCCTGGCCTACGAGCCGACCGAGCGGCCGCCGACGTTCGAGGAGCTCGAGGCCACCGCGAACCAGGCGATCGACGCCGCGACCCGACAGCTCACGGGCGATCCCGACGTGGTCGCAGCGACGGTCCGCGCGCCCGAGGGCTGGCCCGTCGGTGTGCCGGCGTCGCTGTCGCAGCGCTACGACAAGCTCAAGCTGCTCGGCCGCGGCGGCAACGGCGTCGTCTTCCGCGGCTCGGACAAGCTGCTGGGCCGCGACGTCGCGCTCAAGTTCATGATCGAAGGCGTGATGCCCGACGAGCTGGCGCGGCGCTACTTCCTGCGCGAGATCAAGATCGCCGCGGGCCTCGATCACCGCAACATCGTGCGGATCTACGACTCGGGCATCGCCGACGGCGTGCTCTACTACTCGATGGAGTACCTCGACGGCCGCCCGCTCGGCGACCTGATCCCCGAGGGCACGGCCTTCCCCGATCGCGGCCTGCTGCGCACGCTGTTCTGCCGGCTCTGCGATGCGCTCGGCTACGCGCACGAGCAGGGCCTGGTCCACCGCGACATCAAGCCCGACAACATCTACCTGACGGGCCGCGGCGAGGTGAAGTTGCTGGATTTCGGCCTCGCCCGGGCGTTCGACGACGGTTTCGGCGAGCAATCGGTGCTCGCGGGCACGCCGTTCTACATGGCGCCCGAGCAGATCGGCACGTCGCAGGTCGACCATCGGGTGGACATCTACGCGCTCGGCGTCATCCTCTACCGGACGCTGACCGGCGAGCTGCCCTACACCGAGGGCAACGTCTTCATCGCCCACGCGATGGCGCCGATCCCCGATCCCCGCGAGTTCGGCGAGAACATCAGCGAGGAGTTGACGCGGGTCGTGTTCAAGGCGATGGCCAAACGCCCCGAGGAGCGGTACCAGACCTGCGCCGAGCTGCGCGCCGCGATCGAGTCCGTGCTGCCCGAGGAGGCCTGAGATGAGCGAGACGCGCAGCCCCGCGCGGGGCCCGGACCAGCCCGCTGCCGACGCCGCGCCCTCTCCCGGTCGGCGGCGTCTGCTCAAGGTCGGCCTCGGCGGCGCCCTGCTGCTCGCGGCGGGCGGCGTCGGCATGTCGCTGTGGCGCCCGGGCGGCAACCGGACGCCGCCGACGACGCTGCGCGCCCTCGACGGCAACAGCTGGCTGGTGCTCGCCGCGGTCGCGGCGCGGGTGACGCCGGCAGAAGGCGGCTTCCCGAGCGCGGACGAGATCGGCGTCGCTGACCATATCGACGCCCTGCTCCACGGCATGCACCCGGCGACGGTGGCCGAGATCCGGCAGCTGCTCGGCCTGCTCGAGAACCCGGTCGGCGGCCTGTTGCTCGACGGTCGCATCGGCAGCTTCACCGGCGCGTCGCCCGAGGACCAGGACGCGATCCTGCGCGGCTGGCGCGACAGCGAGGTCGGCGTCAAGCGCGCCGGCTACAAGGCGCTGGCCGGCCTGTGCGCGTCAGCCTACTTCGCCGATCCCCGTGTCTACGCCCATATCGGCTACCCCGGGCCGCCCGACTACGGCAACGTGCGGGCCAAGGAGGCCGGATGAGCGCAGCTCCAGCAGACACGACGTTGCCACCTGGGATCAGCTCGGCGACGGCGTTGCGTGGCGCCAACCGGGCGCGTTGCGACGTCGTGGTCGTCGGCTCCGGCGCGGGCGGCGCGGTCCTGGCCGCGGGCCTGGCCGAAGCGGGCTTCGCCGTCATCGTCGTCGAAGAGGGCGGCGCCTACACCAAGGCCGACTTCGACCTGCAAGAGGGCACCGCCTACCCGCGGCTCTACCAGGACCGCGGCACGCGCGCGACCGCCGACATGGCCATCACCGTGCTGCAGGGACGCAACGTCGGCGGCAGCACCACCGTCAACTGGACGACCTGCTACCGCACACCGGAGCGGATCCTGGCCCATTGGCGCGCGCACCACGGCCTGGCCCTGGACGCCGCGACCCTGGCGCCGCACTTCGAGGCGGTCGAGAAGCGGCTGTCGATCGCGACCTGGCCCGAGGCCAACGCCAACCGCAACAACCAGGCCCTGCTGCGCGGCGCGCGCAAGCTCGGCTGGCAAGCCGACTCGACCCGACGCAACGTCAAGGGATGCGCGAATTCGGGCTACTGCGGCGTCGGCTGCCCCGTGGACGGCAAGCAGGCGATGCACGTCACCTACCTGCAGGATCTCGTCGCCGCCGGCGGCCGGATCGTCGCGGATTGTCGGGCCGAACGCGTCGTGACCAGCGCCGACGGCGGCCGCGCGCGCGGGCTCGAATGCGTCGCGAACGATCGCGACACCAGCCGCCCCACGGGCGCCACGTTGGAGATCGAGGCCAAGGTCGTGGTCGCCGCCGGCGGCGCGATCAACACGCCGGCGCTGCTGCTGCGCTCAGGCCTGCGCGACGGCCCGGTCGGCCGCCGCACCTTCCTGCACCCCGTCGTCGGCGTCGCGGGCGTCTACGCCGACAAGATCGAAGGCTTCTACGGCGCACCGCAATCGGCGGCCAGCCATCAGTTCGTCGACCGGGGCGCAGGCAAGATGGGCTTCTTCCTCGAAGCCGCGCCGGTCCAGCCGATGCTGATCGCCTTCGCGTCCAACCAGTTCGGCACCCTGCTGCAGTCGACGATGGCGCGGCTGCCGAACATCTCGGTGCTGATCGGGCTCGCCGTCGACGGTCTGCTGCCCGGCGACGACGGCGGCGTCGTCGAGGTGCAGGACAACGGCCGGGTCACGGTCGACTACCCGATCGGCCCCGCCTTGCGCGACTGCTTCGCCGAGATCCACCAGGCGCTGGCCAGGATCCACCTGGCCGCAGGCGCCACCGAGGCGTTCAGCATGCACCGCGAGCCGGTCCGCGTGCGCGGCGAGGCCGATCTGCAGGCGCTGCGCGACGCGCCCCACGGTGCGCACGAACACGGCATCTTCACCGCGCACCAGATGGGCGGCGCCGCCATGGGCAGCGATCCGAGCCGCTCGGTGGTGACGCCGGAGCTGCGTCATCGGCGTGTCGAGAACCTTTTTGTCGTCGACGGCTCGGTCCTGCCGACCGCGCTCGGCGTCAACCCGTCACAGACGATCTACGGCCTCGCCCACCTGTCCCGCGCCACCGTCGCCAAGGCCGCGGCGGCCGGCGGTGCTGGTGGCGGCTGACGGCGCGGCGATCCGACACGGCCTGCGGCAAGTCGCCGTGCGTTGAGGGCGCGTCGAATCAGCGGGCGCGACGCTGCGTCCTCGGATCCGGGCACGTCGACACGCGGCCCTCACCGAGCGGCACGCCGCTCTCGACCCGATGCCCAAGGAGCCGGCCATGCCCATCACCACCCTTCGCACCGTCCTCGTCGCCCTGATCGCGGCCGCCGTCCTCGCTCCGACGTGGGCCGCAGCGTCGCCGCGAGGCCAGGCCCACCGGCGCGGCCGCATCGACGCGCGCCGGGACCAGCAGGCCGAGCGCGTCGAGCAAGGCAAGCGCAGCGGCGAGATCACCAAGCGCGAGGCGCGCAAGATCGAGCAGGACCAACGGGCCGTCCGCCGCGCCGAAGACCGCGCCAAGGCCGACGGCGTCGTCACCCGACGCGAAGCGCGCAAGATCGAGCGCAAGCAGGACAAGGCCAGCCGCGACATCCAGCGGGCCAAGCACAACGGCCGCAAGGCGCCGCGCGCTCGTTAGGCCCCTTGTAATCACCAACGTCCGAAAAGATCCCACAGGCCCTTGCGGTCACCGCTGGGCAACCCTAGCGTATTCCCATCGAGCAGTTCGGGCGGCCGACGCGACGCGTCGTGTCGCGTGAAACGAGGGGGGTCCGAGGGATGAAGCGAGGCTTGCTCCTGGCATCGGCGGTTTTGGCTTTCACGTCAACTGCTTGCAGCGACGCGGGCTCGAACGCGAGCTCCCAGGGCACGGTCGCGGGCAGCTGCAAGGTCGACGCCGACTGCGGCTTCCTCGACGACGGCGACGCTTGCAACGGCAACTTCCGCTGCGACGCGGCGCTCGGCAGCTGCCGGTTCGACGGCAGCACCGTGGTGGTCTGCGACGCGGCCAACGACACGTCCTGCCTGGCCAACGTCTGCGCCCCCACCACCGGGGCCTGCTCGCTCGTGCCGCGCAACGAGGGCGCGATCTGCGACGACGGCGAGCCCTGCACGCTCGGCGATCGCTGTACCTCGGGCAGCTGCAAGGCCGGCGAGACCGACCTCTGCGCCTGCCACAAGGACGCCGACTGCGCCGACGACGGCAACCTCTGCAATGGTACAGAGTTCTGCGACGTGAAGGCCTTCCCCCACGCCTGCAAGGTCAATCCCGCGACCATCGTCACGTGCCCCGACGACGACGAGCCCTGCAAGGCCAACCTCTGCGACCCCAAGACCGGCAGCTGCGTGCTCGCGCCGCTCGCCGACGGCAGCGCCTGTGACGACGGCGACGCCTGCACCTCCAGCGACGTCTGCACCGGCGGCGGCTGCAAGGGCGGCGCCAACACCTGCACCTGCAAGGTCGACAGCGACTGCGTCGACGACGACGGCGATCCGTGCACCGGTGTGCCGTATTGCGACGCCAACGCCGTCGACGACAAGGGCAACCCGGCCCCCGTCTGCAAGACCAACCCCGCGAGCGTCATCCAATGTTCGACCGCGGCCGACACCGACTGTCGCAAGAATGTCTGCGACAAGGCGCTCGGCGCCTGCAAGCTGACGCCCGTCGCCGACAAGACGGGCTGCGACGACGGCGACAGCTGCACGACGGGCGAGATCTGCGCGGGCGGCGTCTGCGCGGGCGGCACCGACACCTGCAAGTGCAGCGGCGACGCCGACTGCAAGGGCGCCGACGACGGCAACCTCTGCAACGGCCTGCCCTATTGCAACCTGGCCAACGGCAAGTGCGAGACGAACCCGGCGACGGTCGTGATCTGCCCCACCGTCGACGACACGGCCTGCGCCAAGAACGTCTGCCAGCCCAAGACCGGCGTCTGCGAGGTGCTGCCGCGCGCCGAGGTCAAGCAGCTCGGCTGCCAGGCGGTGGATCTCGGTGGCGGCGTCGTCGCGCAGTTCTGCCTGTACGCGCCCAAGCAGGCCGGCGAGGCGGGCGACGGCAGCACGTTCGTCTGCGAAGACGGCAACAGCTGCACCAAGGGCGACGTCTGCGAGGGCAAGGCCTGCAAGTCCGGCGCGGCGGTCTGCGAGTGTTCGAGCGACGAGGAATGCGCGTCCAAGGACGACGGAAACCTCTGCAACGGCACGATGTTCTGCAACGGACAGACCGGCAAGTGCGAGATCAACCCGAGCAGCATCGTCACCTGCCCGAGCGTCGACGACACGACTTGCCTGAAGAACGTCTGCGCGCCCAAGACCGGCCTGTGCAGCGCCCAGGCTGCACCGGGTGGCACACCTTGCGACGACGGCGACATCTGCACGGGCGGCGACGTGTGCAAGCTCGGCACCTGCACCGCCGGGCCGACGGCGACCTGCGAGTGCCAGAACGACCTCGACTGCGTCGCCAAGGACGACGGCAACCTCTGCAACGGCGTGATGATCTGCGACAAGTCGGGCCTGGCCAAGGGCGAGAAGCCCGTCTGCAAGCTCAACGAGGCCTCGATCGTCACCTGCCCCTCGGTCGGGGACACGGACTGCACCAAGAACAAGTGCAATCCCAAGCTCGGGCTCTGCCAACCGACGCCTGTCAGCGACGGCTCGACCTGCGACGACGGCAACGTGTGCACCAAAGGTGACGCCTGCACAGCCGGCGCCTGCGCGCCCGGCACGTTCACCTGCGCGTGCAAGACGGACCAGGACTGCGCTGCCAAGGACGACGGCAACCTCTGCAACGGCGTGCCCTACTGCGACAAGACGGGCGCCGAGCCGGTGTGCAAGGTCAACCCGTCGACGATCGTCACCTGCCCCAACGCCGACGACACGGCCTGCATGAAGAACCTCTGCGCGCCCAAGACCGGCGTGTGCGGCCCGACGGCGTCGGCACCGGGCACCAGCTGCGACGACGGCGACGCCTGCACGTCGGGCGATGTCTGCAAGCTCGGCCTGTGCACGGCCGGCACGTTCACCTGCGAATGCCAGCAAGACGCCGACTGCGCGAGCAAGGACGACGGCAACGCCTGCAACGGCGTGCTGTTCTGCGACAAGAGCGGCAGCAAGCCGGCCTGCGCTCCGCTGCCCAACAGCGCGGTCTTCTGCAGCAAGTCCGACGACACCGAATGCCTCAAGAGCCAATGCGACCCCAAGACGGCCAAATGCTCGCTGCAGCCGGTCAAGGCGGGCACGGCCTGCGACGACGAGAAACCCTGCACCGTCGGCGAGACCTGTGCCAATGGGCTCTGCGGCAGCGGCAAGGTCAACGGTTGTGACGACGGCGACGCCTGCACGGTCGACAGCTGCGACGCCAAGCTCGGCTGCCAGCACGCGGCCAAGAGCTGCACCGACGGCAACGAGTGCACGGTCGAAGGCTGCGACGCCAAGACCGGCAACTGCACCGCGCCCAAGCCCGCCGACAAAGGCGCGCTCTGCAACGGCGACAACAAGGGCTGCACCGTCGGTGACGCCTGCGACGGCGCCGGCGCGTGCGCCATCGGCAGCGCGGTCGCTTGCAAGCAGCCCGCGGATCCGTGCAAGGAGGCGCTCTGCCAGGACAAGGGCGGCAGCGACTACCTCTGTGTCGAGGCGACGCGCAAGGACGGCAGCGACTGCGACAAGGACGGCTCCTGCAAGGTCGGCGCCGTGTGCAAGGCCGGGGCGTGCCTGCCGGCAACCACCGACACGTTCTACGCCGACGCGACCTTCGGCGTCAGCGGCGGCTGGACCGAGCTCCGGGCCATCGCGCCGACCAAGGGACGGGACGCGTACGTCGGCGGCCGCACCCGCGCCAAGGTCGGCAACAACGCGTCGACCAACGTCGCCTTCGTCCAGCGCATCAGCCACGTCGCGACCACCCTATGGGAGAAGACCTTCGTCGGCGACGCCGCACACGCCGACACCATGGTCGTGCAGCTCGCGGCGACGCCGGACGACGGCGTGCTCGCGCTGGCCCAGGTCAAGCTCAACTCCAACGCCTCGCCGCAGCCGCGGATCTTCAAGCTCGCGGCCAGCAACGGCGCGGTGCAGTGGAACCACACGCCAGGCGTCGCGAGCGGATACGCGTCGACCACGCCGCTGGCCCTCGCGGTCGACGCGTCCGGCATCGCGGCCTTCGCCATGCGCGACGACAAGGCCTGCGGGGCGCAGACGTGCGGCGCGCTGCGGGTGCGGGTGCTGTCGAGCTCAGGCGCGGCGACCGCGACCTGGCCGCGTACGCCGGACACGACGATCTTCGAGACCTTCCACGGCTTCAACCTGGCCTTCCGCGACGCGAGCACGATCTTCGCCTCTGGCACGCGCTCGGAGATCGCGAAGAATCAATCCGTGCGCGCCTACTACGCCTGGGACACGACGCTGAGCAGCGCCGGCAGCGAGGTCGCGCCGGGCAAGCCGACGGCCGGCAGCAACAGCGTCGAGACGATCTCGCTGCTCATCGCGCCTTCGGACGCCTACAAGACGCGACTCGTCTCGTTGGCCGAGACCAAGAAGGCGACGCTGGAGGTCGGTCTCGAGGCGAGCAGCGGCGACGAGGAGCAGATCTACCTGCACACGATCGCGGGCAAGGTGGCGCGGTTCGCCAGCGGCAAGGGCGGCGTGATCCTCGTCGGCGGTGCACTCGGCGACGGCTCCACACCGGACCTCTACGCTGGCCTGGTCGACAAACGTGGCAACCAGCTCTGGTCGACGCGGATCGACAGCGGCGCCAACGACGTCATCGGCGATGTCGCCTTCGCCGCCGACGGCTCGATGTGGGTCGCTGGCACGGTCTACCAAGGCAACAACGCGCGCGGCAGCCTGAGCCGTCTGAGCCCGTTTGGCCACGCCACCTGCTCGGGCGCGGGCGTCTGCTTCGGCAAGACTTGGAGCGATTGCGACGACAACGCCGTCTGCACCGTCGATGGCTGCAACGGTACCGCCGGCTGCCAGCACACGCTCAAGAACGGCGTGGCCTGCGACGTGTCCAACGGCTGCTCGGTCGCGGCGTTCTGCGCGTCGGGCAGCTGCGTACCGACCCCGGACGGCGACATCCGCAGCAACGGCGAAGGCCCGGTCGAGAAGGGCAACGTCGTGCGCGGCCCCTACGCCGTGCCCAGCATCGACGGGGACGAGAGCTACGGCGTCTTCGGCGTCGAGGGCGGCCAGACCAAGGCGACCGCCTGGACCACGACGCCCGACCTCGTCTTCGGCTTCGACGCGGCGATCCCGGCGGCGACGGCGACCAACGGCCTGCCGACGTTCGAGGCCGACTTCGGCCTCGCGCGTCCGTCCAGCGCCACCAAGCCGTTGCCCGACGACGTCCTGGTCTGGGGCACGGACGTGGTCAACGGCCGCGCCTCGCCCGTCTTCGCCCGTCGCGGTGGCCAGACCTGGGTCCACAAGATCGGCGCGACGTCGACGTACCAGGGCTGGGCGCGCGACATGATCGAGGCCGCCAACGGCGAGACCTGGGTGGTGTCTCGCGCCAACGTCAGCGGCAACTACTCGATCGATGTGTGGCGCCTGACCACCAAGGGCAGCAACGGCACGACGGGAGCGATGAACCACTTCGTGGTGGCGCTGTCGAATCTGCCGCAAGAGGACTACGCCGACGTGGACGCGCGTGGCGACGGCGGCCTGAGCATGTTGATCCAGCGCAGCGCGGGCCTCAACAAGGGCTCGCTCACCATCCGCAGCACGCTGTACAACTGCTCGGTCAAATACTCCCTCGACGTCAAGGCGGCCGGCGACCTGCGCGCCACGGCGATCGCGGCGCTCGGCGATGGCGGTGCCGTCGCGGCGGGTACGCTCGAGGACCCCAGCAGCTTGTTGCAGTCGGGCTACCTGACCAAGATCGACGGTGCAGGCAAGGTGCTCTGGTACAGCCTCGCCGCGACGCCCGACGGTCGCGAATACTCGTCGCTGCTGCCGCTGGTCGACCGCATCGTGGTCGGCGGCACGACCTTCGCGACCAAGACCAAGACCCTGACCTCGTTCTTGGGCGCGATCGACCACGCAGGCTCCTGGCAATGGGAGCGGGACTACGGCAAGGCCTCGGGCACCGCCACGGGCCTCGCCGAGCGATCGGACGGCGGCGTGATGTTCGCGACCATCCATCGCCTGCCGAACACGACCCTCGATCGGATCCGCCTCATCAAGACCAACCCCTGGGGCCATACGGACTGCATCACCGCCGGCGTCTGCAGCGCCAAGGGCCTGGACGACTGCGACGACAGCAACGCCTGCACGGTCGATGTCTGCGACGCCAAGAACGGCTGCAGCCACACCAAGACCAGCGGCGGCGTCTGCGCGACCGGCAAGGTCTGCAAGAACGGCGTCTGCAGCGTGCCCTGAGCGTTTAGCCCTTGGTGGTGCGCAGCACCGGCTCGAACGGGCGCGACGATTCGCGCGCTCCCAGGATGGCCGCGAGGTAGACGTGGCTGGTGCGGTCACCGCCGACGCGCGCCGCGTCCGCCGCCAGGAAGCCGCGCTCGGCGTCGTCGAACGCGCCTTGACGCCAGGCGGCGAGGCCGGCCGCGAAGGGCTCGAGCCAGTCCATCGGCTCCGAACCGACGGTGAAGGCCTCGAACACCTCGACGCATTCGCCCTTGCCCTGCACCGCCACGACGCCGAGCGGACGCCAGATCACGCCCTCGAGGTCGCCGCAGAGCGCGCGCGTCCGCTCGCAGAAGAGGTTGCTGACGCCGAGCGCGTTGCACGAGCCCTCGAGCCGGGCCGCGAGGTTCACGCGGTCGCCGAGCACGGTGTAGCTCAGGCGGCTCGATGTACCGAAGGTGCCGATGAGCGCGCGACGTGCCGAGGCGCCTCCGATCTTCATGCGCGAGAAATAGGGGTCCTGCAGCGCGCGCAGCGCCGCCGCCCCGGCGAGCGTCGCCTGGACGACCCGGCGCGCGTGCTCCTCGGGTGTGCCGGGAACCAAGCTGCCGCCGCGGAACGACATGATGGCATCACCGATGAACTTGTCGACGATGAGGTCGTAGCGTCGGTGCTGCTCGACGACGACGTCCATCGCCCGCTCGAGGTGCTTCTTGACCGTGTCGAGGTCGTCACCGAGCGCCTCGACCGTCGTGGTGAAGCCCTGGATGTCGCAGAAGATCACCGTCGCCTCGCCACGCTCGGTGCGGTCATAGGCGTCCGGGTGGCGCAAGAAGTGGCTCGCGACCTGATGTGGCAGCGCGACGTTGAGCAGCGCGCGCACCTGACGCGACGCGAGCGCCGGGATCTGGTAGCGGACGACAAACAGCACCAGGCCCATGCCCAGCAGCGCGCCGACGACGAGCCAGAGCTCCTGGCTCGCGGCCCCTTGCAGCGCCGACGCCGCCGAGACGGTGACGTGTTCGTAGCCGTGCCCGTCGTCGATCGTCAGCTGCAGCTGCGGCGCCTGCGCGAGCGGCCGGTCGGCCCAGGCGACGACGCGACCATGGACGACCTCGCTGCGGATCCAGACCAACAGGCCGAGGAAGACCGCCGTGTAGACCAACACGGCGACGACCAGGGCGCGGTTCCAGGCCTGCATCTCAGGCGTGGGCTGCAGCGCCTCCTCGGCCTCGATGCGTGCCACGGCGCGACCGACACCCGGCAGGCCGCGCAGCAGCCGCAGCGCACGCAGGGCGCGCAGCACGCGGAACCCACGCAAGAAGCGCAGCGCGTAGACAAAGCCGGGCACCGCCGCGACGCTGGCCACGATCGGCGCGGCGGCGAAGACGTCGACGAGCAACCAGGCACTGCGGCGGTAGCGAGGCCCGAGCAACGCCACGCGCGCGATCAGGTCGGCGACGAAGACGCAGTCGATGACCAGCAGCAGGGCCGAGACCGTCGTCCGCACGCCGAGATCCGCCCACACGCCGCGCAGGTCGAGCAGGTAGGCGAGCACGGCGACGCCCGCAAGCCCGAGCAGGGGCGTCTCGATCCGGTCGAGGATGACGCGCCCGCGGCCGCGCCAATCCCCGGGAGGCGGCGCTACCGAGCTCATGCCAACTCCGCGCTCGCCTGCGCGCCGGTGGTGGAACCTGGCCAGCCGCGGACGAAAGGCAAGCAGACGAGCACGCCGCAGATGATCCCATAGGTCGCCGGGACCGCAGGGTTCAGCAGCCCCAGCTGCACCATGGACGTGTCGAAGAGGTGCGAGAGCGGCCCCCAGTCCTGCACCAGCGCGCGCAGGTCGACCTTCGAGGCGCTGGCCGCGCGGGCCCAGACCGAGAGGCCGACGTAGACCGCGGTCGAGACGCCAGCCGCCGTCAGCGCGACCTTGCCCGGAAGTCGCGGCGCGAAGATGCCGAAGAAGATGGGGGGCGCGCTGGCGGCGGCGATGGCGAAGACGCCGATCTGGCCGAAGATGCTGATCAGCTGCGGCGGATCGAGGCTGATGACCAGGGTCGCGAGGCCGAGCGCCACCAGCAGGACCTGGCTGGCGCGGTGCGCCGCCTTGCTGCGCGCGGCCGGGGTGAGATCCCGCAGCCAGCGGTCACGGCCGAGCTCGAGGTAGAGATCGTTGGCGGCGATGGTCGAGAGCGCGACGAGGATGCCGTCGAGCGTCGACATGCCGGCCGCCAGCAGCGCCACGGCGATGAAGGCCCGCAACTCCGGGCCGAACGCGTGCTGGATGTAGACCGTGACGACGGCATCGGCGCGCGGCGCCCCCGTGGCGGCGTCGAGGAAGGCCGAGGGCGGGATGTCACCGAGCCGTGCATAGAGCCCGATCAGCAGCAGCGCGGTGAAGACGAGCGAGATCACCGTCGTCACGCCGAGGTAGGCCGCCACCTCGCGGTCGCTGCGCACATAGAGCGCCTTGGTCAGGATGTGCGGCTGGCAGCAGAGGGCAAAGCCGATGACGAAGCCGCTGACCCAGATCGAGAAGGTCGAACCATAGAGCGGCACGGTCGAGCTGTGCATCGAGGTCAGCGCGGGGCTGATCGCGTCGAGGCGCTGGACGATGGAGTCCCAGCCGCCGTGCAGGGTGTCGAAGCCGGACGCGACCAGGATCGCCGCGATGACGACCATGATCATGCCCTGGAGCGTGTTGGTGTAGGCGTGGGCGTAGGTGCCGCCAAGGAAGATGTAGCTGAAGACGAATCCGATGATCAGCAACACGCTCGCGGTCTGCGACAGGCCCAGCGTCGCCTCCATCACGATGGCGAGGCCGGCGACGATCAGGACCATGAACGTCAGCGACAGCAGGTTCAGCGCGGCGAAGAGCACGGTCATCGCGCGCGATCCGTAGCGCTGCCCCATCCACTGCGGCAGCGTCAGCGCGTTGACGCGGGCGCCGATGCGCCGGAAGCCGAAGCTCAGCACGAACAAGCCGACGATGACGCCGAGCGCCGCCGCGACGCCAAGGTGGAAGAGCGCCGAGAGGCCGAAGACGTAGACCAGGCCAGGGTTGAGGACGAAGGTCGCGGCCGACGCGATCGAGGCGGCGAGCGTGACGCCGACCACCCACGGCGACATATCGCCCTTGCCGACGGCGAAGGACTCGAGGTCGTCGGTCTTCTTGTGACCCAGCCAGGCCAGCCAGCTCGTGCCGACGAGGTAGAGGCCGAACAGGCTCCAGACCAGCGGGGCATCGGCGATCAGCTGCAGCAAGGACATCCCGGGACTCCTGGACGCGCGCTTGCCGGCACCGGCGGGGCGAGGCGCCGTCGAGGCGACCCACCGACGCAGCGAGGCCCGAGGCGGCGCGGCACCATCGAGGCGAGCGGCGGGCGCGGGATCGCATAGCGGCGGTCAAAACGCAAGGCAGATCCGCTGCCTGGGTCCGGATCAATCGTCCCCGGTGCTCGGACCGACGCCGCGTGTGGCGCCGCGGTGCAGGTCGCCGTCAGGGCCCGCCCCGGCCTCGGCGTCGAGCCGCGCAGCGGCCGTGGCGGCGTCGAGCCAGCCGCGGACCCAGGTTCGTCCGGTCGCCCCGCGCGTGGCCGCCAGCAAGGCCTTGGCGCGGGCGAATCCGGCGAACCAGGCGAGGATGCAGCGCCGCTCCCAGGGCCGCAGCGGCGCGGCGGCGCAGACCAGCTTGGGATCGTCGGCTCCCGCGTCGACGAAATCGACGGCCCCCTGCAGGGGAAGTCGAACCGTCGTGCCCGCCGCGGGCCAGGCGCGCCAGACCAGGACGTCGACCGCATCACCGTCGGCCGACCGCGTGCCGCGGACTTCGCCATACGAGAACGGCGACGGCAGCGGCGCGAGATAGTCGATCGTGCCGTCGCTCCGGCGTTTCACGAAGCTGCCGGCGCGCAGCTGCACCGTCACCTCGATCAGGCGAGGCGCCCCGGCAGCCGGAGGCGGGCTCATGCGTGGACCCGGCCGATGCGGCGCCACTCGCCGCGCAGGAAGAGCGTCGCCAGCAGGCCCGCCGCGACGACCAGCGAGCCCGTCAGGCCCCACCACAGGCCATGGACGCCGAGGCCGAGCGGAAACGCCAGGACCCAGCCCAGCGGCAAGCCGAAGCACCAATGGGCGAGCAGGTTGGCCACCATCGGTCGCCGCGTCTCGCCGGCTCCACGCAGCGCGCCCGAGGCCACGACCTGGATGCCGTCGGCGATCTGGAACGCCGCGGCGATGCGCATCAACTGCGCCGCCAGCTCGATCAGGGCCGGGTCTCCGCCCGCGAACGCGGTCGCCAGCAGCGCGGGCGCGCTGAGGAAGACGACGCCACCGAGCGCCATGAAGCCCGCGCCGAGCCCGAGGGCGACGCGGCCCGCGAGCGCCGCAGCGTCCGGGTTGCCGGCTCCGATCGCGTTGCCGACGCGGACCGCCGCCGCGATCGAGATCCCGACCGGGATCATGAACACGAACGCCGCCAGGTTCAGGGCGATCTGGTGCGCGGCGAGCGCGCTCGCGCCCAGCCAGCCGGCGAACATGCTCGCCGCGCCGAAGACGCCGAACTCGGCCAGGTTCTGGGTCGCGATCGGCGAGCCGAGGGTCCAGAGGCGGCGCAGGCGCACGACGATCGGTGCCACCGGACGCAGATCGAGCGCGTCGCGCTTGCGCCAGACGACCCAAGCCAGCGCCGCGACCATGGCCCACCGTGTCAGGGTCGTCGCCAGCCCGGCGCCGTAGACGCCCATGGCCGGAGCGCCGAGCCAGCCATGGATCAGCGAGGCGTCGAGCGCCGCGTTGACGCCGTTGGCCAGCAGCGTGATCACCATGACCGGCGCGGTGACGCCCATCGCCGCGAGCAGGCTGCGCCCGACGACAAAAAGCAGGAACGGCACGATGCCGGGCGCCAGCGCGCCCAGGTAGCTTGCGGCCAGGTCGCCGACGGCGACGGGTTGGGCGAGCACGTCAAACAGCCAGCGCGCCTGCAGCGTCAGCACCATGCCCGCGACGCCGAACCCCAACGCCAGCCAGATGCCCTGCCAGACGGTCGTGCCCATCCGATCGCGCTCGCCGGCACCCCAGCCCTGCGCGAGCAGCGGATCGAGCGCCTGCAGCACGCCAAAGCCGAAGGTGACGACCATCCAATGCGCCGAGTTGCCGATGGCCGTGCCGCCGAGGGCGTCGGCGCCGAGCGGCGCGACGAACGCGACGTCGACCAGGCCCATCGCCATCACGCCCAGCTGGCTGATGATGACCGGCCAGGCGAGCTGCATCGTGGCCCGGATCTCGGTCCGGATCGGCCGCGACGCAGCGACGGCGATCCCGTCGGTCGGCGCAGCGTCGGAGCCGGAGCGCCCGAGCAGGGGGCCGTCGCTGCGCTTGGTCGGGACGGGGGGCGAGGACGACACAGGCGCTCCGTTGGCCGCCGCCGACGATGGCGCGGCCGAGGCTGCGGCTGCATCGCAGAACGCAAGCGACGATGCAAGCGACCCGGAGCAGCGCGCCGCGGCGCACGACGTCGAATCAGCGCCGGGGGCCGCGCGTCCTCGTCCACAGGCGCGGCACGCCCAGGTGCAAGCGCCACCAAATCGCGGCATGCTGGCGTGCGCGCCGCACGCGCCGCCCGGGAGGCCCCATGCTTCGTCTCGCCCCATCGATCCGCACCATCGCCCTGCTCTGCGCCCTCGGCGCCGCTGTGGCGACCCAATCCGGCTGCCAGGGTTGCGGCGAGGACGTCGCGGTCTCCGGCAAGCACAAGGCGGACGGCGGCGTCAACGGCGACGGCGGCGCGCTCGGCGACGGCGGCGCGCTCGAGCAGGACGCCAGCGACGACGGCACGGCGAGCCTCGACGGCAGCCCTGGCGACGACGTCGCCGACGACACCGGCAGCGACGCGAGCAACGACGCGGCAGCGGACACCTCCGGCCCGCTGGCCTGCGAGATCAACGCCGACTGCGCGACCGACCAGCTCTGCGGCTTGTTCTACAACGGCGTGAAGTCGCTGCTCGGCGATCCCGACGGCCAGGGCGGCACCAAGCTGCCCGGCTGGGCCGAGGTCTGCGTCGCGCGGCCGCCGACGGGAGCCAAGGAGGGTGAAGCCTGCGACCCCTTCGCCGGCGACAGCGACGCCACCCTGCCCGCGTGCGTCAACCAATCGGCCTGCATGCAGGGCCTGTGCTCGGCGCTGTGCAAGGCGGACGGCGACTGCCCCAAGGGCGCTGCCTGCGGCGTCACCGAGTCGGGCATCACCGTCAGCCACGCCGGCGCCAACCTGACGCTCTGGCTGCCCGTCGACATCTGCCTGCCGATGCCGGGCGAGGGCAAGGCCTGCGCACGGACCGAAGACTGCAACGCCGGCGAGACGTGCCGCCCGTTCACCAGCCGCAAGGGTGCCGCCATCGTCGCCGGTGGCCGCTGCGTGCAGGCCGAGGCGGGCAAGGCGGCGACCGGCGGGGCGTGCGGTGCGATGGCGACGCAGACCGGACTCGGCAAGCTCTGTGCGTCGACGCTCTGCCTGTACGAGGTGCCGGGCACGGCCGCCGGCGTCTGCACCGAGACCTGCAGCAGCCAGACGGATTGCCCCGGCACCCTGGGATGGAACGGCGTCACCTACCCGACCGCCTGCACCGCGATCCGCAACCACCACGGCGCCAACGCCGACCCGCTCGACGCCAAGGCCGGCAACGACGACGTCTACTGGCCGCATTGCGTCCTGGTGAACCAGCAGAGCAGCCTCGAGGATTGCGCGACCACGCGCAGCTGCGGCGGCACCGAGGCGTGCATCCCCTACGCCATCGCCTGGGGCCCCGACGTCGCGGCCAAGGTCGAGTACCGCTGCATCCAGCAGACCACGACCTCGCTGCCTGGCGGGCCGACCAAGGACGACGGAGCCGCGTGCGATCCGGCGCAGACCGAGCACGGCTGCAAGGGCGGCCTCTGCCTGCCCGGCGCCACCGCTGGCAGCGGCACCTGCAGCCGCGTGTGCAAAGAGGACGCCGGCTGCAGCGGCGGCGCGACGTGCAAGCCGCTGACGCTCATCGCCCGCGACGACGCGACCAAGGCGGCCGTCGCCCAGGCCTGCCAGAAGTAGCGCGGAGCCCCGTGCGGGCCGTTCGCGGTCTCAGGGACGGCTGTAGAAGGCCCAGAGCGCCAGCGCCGGTGCCGCCAGCCCGAGCGCCAGCAGCACGCCTCCGCGGCCCGCCAGCCCCTGTCGTCCGCGCGGCAACAGCACGCCGCTGAGGGCGAGGAACGCCAGCAGGACGCCGAAGATGTCGGCGACCCAGGTCCACGCCCCCTTGAGCGTGTTCAGGTGCAGCAGGTGGAACTCGTAGAGCGGCCGCCGTGGCGAGACGCGCTTGTGCGTGCCCTTGCCCGTCCGCGCGTCCAGCTTGACCTCGCCGCCTTCGGCCAGGAAGACCGTGAAGTGGTCGGCGTCGGGGGCGAACCTGCCCCGGATCTCGGCCCGATCGAGGCCCAAGGCGGCGACGACCGCGGCCTCGCGGGCGCCCAGGTCCCCGGCGGGCAGCGCGCCGATGGCGACCTGCACCGTGTCGATGTCGTACTTGGGGTTCCAAGCGTCGATGTGGTTGACCGCGATCCCAGAGGCCGCGTACGCGATCGTCAAGCCGGCGACCAGGTAGCCCGCGTCGCGGTGCAGATCGCGCAGGACGACACGCCAGCGTCGGGACCTGGCCACCGGCGCAGGACGGCCCGCCGAGGCAGTCGGCTCGGTCTCAGGGGGCCGCACGGAGGACCGCGCCGGTACCGTCGAGACGGACGATGATCACGGGCTCCTTGACGCTGTCCGGATCGAAGGGCTCACCCTTCTCTTCGGCCTGGTGGGCCATGTACTTGCGGCTGGTCTCGAGATCGAGCGGGATCTTGCGCACGATGCCCTCGGCCGTCGCCGTCTGGCCCTTGGCCGAGAGCGGGAAGACCATCGTGCCGTCCTTGACCTTGAATCGAATCGACGTGTTGGGCGCATCCCCAGCCATCTCGAACCAGCAACCACGCATCGGGCAGACGTCGGTGACGAGGCCGGTGACGCGGACCTTCTTGCCGACCCAGGCGTCGATCTCGCCGAGCAGCTTGGCGATCGACATCGTCGGCGCGTCGCTGATGCCGGCGCCGTAGACCGTGCCCTCGGGCTGGGCAGCGGCGGGGCTACCGGGGGCGCCGGTCTCCTGCACGGCGACGGCAGCGGGCTCCTCGCAGCCGGGCTCGTGCCCTTCGCCCGCGCCGTGGTCGTGGCCCGCGCCGTGGTCGTGGCCCGCGCCGTGGTCGTGGCCCGCATGGGCGCCGGCGGCCTCGGCTGCAGCGGCGGGCGCGGCGGCTTCGGCAGGCGCAGCGGCGGCAGGCGCAGCGGCGGCAGGCGCAGCGGCGGCAAGCTCGGCGGCAGGCACCGGCGCGGGCGCGGCCGGCTCCTGGCGGCCACAGCCTGCGGCGAGGCTCAGGACGGCGCCGACCGTGGCGGTCAGCTGGGGGCGGTGGGCAAGGGGTCGGACGCGCATCGAAGACTCCAGAGGCCGCCGTTGCAGAGCCGGCGGCGCGGGCGCGGGGACGCTAGGGGCCTCGTCTTCGGCCGTCAAGCGAAACCGCACGTCCAGCCGGGGCTGCGGCAAGACGCCGCACTGCCGCTGCGGATGCAGGCCCCGCGGTTGATGGTCGTGCGGCTCTGCCCTAGCTTGGGCGGGCCGCGGACCTGGGCGCTGGGGCGAGGAGCCGACGATGCGGGTGGACGCTCTGGTGCTTGGCGCGGGCAGCAGCGGATCGGCGGCTGCGCTCGCCCTGGCGCGTGCGGGACTGCGGGTGGCGCTGGTCGAGTCTCGCGTGGCCTCCGAGGCGGGGGCTCGCTGGATCAACGGTGTCCCGCCGTGGATGTTCGCCGCCGCCGGCCTACCGGCCCCGCGCCCGCCGATCCTGCGCGGCGGCTCCGACGCAGCGGCCAGACGCTTCGTGATGGCCGATCCCAGCGCTGAGGTTCGCGTCGTGCTCGATCCCGCGCCGATCGCGCAGATCGACATGCGCGCGCTGACAGCGTCGCTGCAGGCACACGCCCTGGCGGCCGGGGTCCAGATCCTCGACCAGACGCGGCTGCTCGACGTCGAGCGACGCGACCGGCGCGTCGTCGCGGCTCGGTTGGACGGGGCCCACGCCGGGCTGGTCCACGCGAGCCTCTTTGTCGACGCGAGCGGCATGCGCGGCGTGCTGCGTGACCACAGCGAGCGGCTGCGTCGCTGGGCACCGCCGCTGCGCCGCGACGACCTCTGCAGCGCCGCGCAGCGCACCTTCGCCGTGCGCGACGCCGCCGGGGCCGCCGCGTTCTTGCGCGACCACGACCTGCGCCCTGGCGACGCGTTCTCGCGCGTGGGGGTCGCGGGCGGCTTCTCGACGCTGATGGTGCAGATCGACGAGTCGATGCACGAGGTCGAGGTCCTGACCGGCGTCATCGCTGACGACGCTGCGCCGAGCGGCGAGGCCTTGCTGCGCAAGTTCGTCGAGGCGAGCCCTTGGATCGGCGGCGAACGCTTCGGCGGCGCGGGCGTCATCCCGCTGCGTCGCGCCTGGCCGCTGCTCGGCGCGGACGGCGTGGCGCTGATCGGTGACGCTGCCTGCCAGGTCTTTCCGGCCCACGGCAGCGGCGTGGGCACGGGCCTGATCGCCGCGAAGCTGCTGGCAGACGCCGTCGGCCGACGCGGCGATCCGGGTGACGACGATGGGCTGTGGGCCTACACCCTGCGCTGGCATCGTGGCGTCGGCGCCATCACGGCGGGCTATGACTGCTTCCGCCGCCTGACCCAGAGGATGCAGGCGCACGAGACGACGGCGGTGATGGCGGCGGGCCTCGTCACCGAAGGATCCGCGCACGCCGGCCTCGATCAGCGCATGCCGCTCGAGGATCCGCGCGAGCTGATCGCGATGGCCGCCGGAGCGTGGAAGGAGCCGCGCCTGGCGCTGCGTCTGGCCCCGCAGGCCGCGCGGATGCAAGCCGTGGCCGCGCTGAGCCGCCGCTTCCCGCGCAACGACGTCCCCGGAGCGCTGGCGACCTGGGCCGCCGCGATGCAGCGCGTCAGCGGCGACGGCTGAGGTCGCGACCGACGACGGCACCTGATCAGCGCAGCAGGAACGCGCCGGTCTTCCAGATCATGCCTTCTTTCTGCGGACCTTCCTCGCGCGAGCGGATCTGGAAGTCGCTCGCCGGCTTGCTCAGCGTGATCGCCTGGTTGTAGAGCGGCGACTTGGTGCCGTTGGTCAGGCTGACGTTGGAGGTGTTCACCGGCTTGAGGTCCGCCTCGGGGCCGAAGCAGAATGCGCCCTGCCAGTCGACGCCGTAGCACTGCAGGTAGGCGTCGAAGCTGTCGCCCGGCCCCGCGGTGTACCCTTCGAACTGCACGCCGTCCTGGCGCATCTCGGTGTAGGTCGGGAAGTTCGTCTGCTGCTTGGCGATGCAGAAGTGGGTGTTGGCGGTCGAGCCGGCGAAGTCGTCCCACGTCTTCCAGGCGCTCGACGTCAGCTCGCACTTGCCGCCCGGGATCAGGTTGGTGACCTGCAGGAACTTCGCGGCTTCGACGATGTCGATGACCATCCAGCCGCCGCCGAACTTGGTCATGTCGCACTTGACGGCGTAGGCGTCGCCTGCCTGGTTCGGGCCGTTCGGATCGAGCCAGTAGCTGCCGGACGGGGCGGTCGACCACGCGGCCTTGATCTGCTTGCACGAGGTCGCCGGGTTCACGGTCGAACCGGGGGTGCAACCGCCGCCCAGGCAGATGCCGGTGCCGCCGCAGGCCGTCGCGTCGGCCACGTTGCTGTGCACGCAGCCGGTCTTGGCGTCGCAGGAGTCCGTGGTGCACGGGTTGCTGTCGTCGCAGTCGACCTTGGTCGCGGTGCAAGCGCCGCCCGCGCAGACGTCGCCGCTGGTGCACGCGGTGCCGTCGTCGCAGGCCTTGGCGTTGTTGACGGCCTGGCAGCCCGACTTCTGGTCGCAGTAGTCGTCGGTGCAGGGGTTGCCGTCATTGCAGGCGACCGGCTTGGTCACGCAGCTGCCGCCGCTGCAGACATCGCCCGAGGTGCAGGCGTTGCCGTCGTCGCACGGCTTGGTGTCGTCGACGTGGGTGCAGCCCTTGGCCTTGTCGCAGGCGTCGATGGTGCAGGCGTTGCCGTCGTTGCAGCCCAGCGAACCACCCGCCTTGCAGGTCCCAGCGGTGCAGGTGTCGCCGACGGTGCAGGCATCACCGTCGCTGCAAGGCGCGTCCGAGGCGACGTGGGTGCAGCCCTTGGCGACATCGCAGCCGTCCAGGGTGCAGGGGTTGCCGTCGTCACAGCCCTTGGGCGAGCCGGCCTTGCACACGCCGGCGGCGCAGGCGTCGGGCTCGGTGCAGGCGTTGCCGTCGCTGCAGGGCAGATCGTTGGCCTTCGCGACGCAGCCGACCTTGCTGTCGCATTGGTCGTCGGTGCAGGCGTTGCCGTCGGCGCAGTTCTTCGCGCTGCCAGCGACGCAGCTGCCCTTGGCGCAGACGTCGCCGTCGGTGCAGGCGTCGCCGTCGCTGCAGGCGGCCGTGTTCGCCGTGCTGATGCAGCCCTTCGACGGCAGGCAGGCGTCATCGGTGCAGGGGTTGTTGTCGTCGCAGAGCACGACGGCCCCCGAGGCGCAGAGGCCGTCCTTGCAGCTGTCACCCTTGGTGCAGGCGTTGCCGTCGTCGCACGCGCCGTCCTTGGCGGTGAAGGTGCAACCCTGCTTGCTGTCGCAGGCGTCGGCGGTGCACGGGTTGCCGTCGTTGCACGGCAGGGCCTTGCCGGGCTGGCAGGCGCCGTCCTTGCACAGGTCGCCGAAGGTGCAGACATCACCGTCATCGCACGGCGCGACGACCGCGACCGCCTGGCAGCCCTTGCCCGGATCGCAGAGGTCGAGCGTGCAGGCGTTGTTGTCGTTGCAGACCTTCGGCGCGCCGGACTTGCAGGTGCCCTGGACGCAGGCGTCACCCTCGGTGCAGGCATTGCCGTCGTCGCAGAGCGCCGGCGCGTTGGCGCTCGAGGTCAGGTCGACGAAGACGCAGCCGGTCTTGGAGTCGCAGGAGTCCTTGGTGCACGGGTTGCCGTCGTCGCAGGTGGCCTTGGCGCCGGCGCTGCAGCTGCCGTCCTTGCAGACGTCGCCCTTGGTGCAGGCGTCGCCGTCGCTGCACGGCGCGGTGTTCGGCGTCGACTTGCAGCCCGCGCCCGGCGCGCAGTCCTCGGTCGTGCAGGGGTTGCCGTCGTCGCAGACCGGGGGCTTGCCGGCGATGCAGCTGCCGCCCTTGCAGACGTCGCCCTCGGTGCAGGCGTTGCCGTCGTTGCACGGCTGCGTGTTCGGCGCGTTGACGCAGCCGACCTTGGGATCGCAGCTGTCGCTGGTGCAGGCGTTGTTGTCGTCGCAGGCCTTGGCCTTGCCCGGGCTGCAGCCGCCGGCCTTGCAGGCGTCGCCCTCGGTGCAGACGTCGCCGTCATCGCAACCGAGCGTGTTGTTGGTCGAGACGCAGCCCTTCTTCGGGTCGCACGAGTCGGTCGTGCACGGCTTGCCGTCGTCGCAGTCCTTGGTCGGGCCGCCGGTGCAGACGCCGTCCTTGCAGGCGTCGTTCTCGGTGCAGGCGCTGCCGTCGCTGCAGACCGCGGTGTTCGGCGGGTTCACGCAGCCGATCTTCGGGTCGCAGCCGTCATTGGTGCAGAGGTTGCCGTCGGCGCACTCCTTCTTGGTGCCGCCCTTGCACGCCTTGTCGGCGCAGGCGTCACCGACGGTGCAGGCGTTGCCGTCGTCGCAGCTCTGCGCGTTGGCGGTCGCGACACAGCCGAGCTTGCTGTCGCAGGCGTCGGTGGTGCACGGGTTGCCGTCGTCGCACGCCTTGGCCGAGCCCGCGGCACAGTCGCCGTCCTTGCAGGCGTCGTCGCTGGTGCAGAGGTTGCCGTCGTCGCACGTCGCGGTGTTCGGCGTCGCGACGCAGCCCTTGGTCGGATCACAGCTGTCGTCGGTGCACGGGTTGCCGTCGTCACAGGTCTTGGCCGCCCCGCCCTTGCAAGAGCCGCCCGAGCAGACGTCGCCGCTCGAGCAGGCGTTGCCGTCGTCACAGCTCAGCGAGTTCGGCGCGTGGCTACAGCCCGTCGCGGGTTGACACGCGTCGTCGGTGCACGGGTTGCCGTCGTCGCAGTCAGCCGCTGCGCCGCCGGCGCACAAGCCGAGCGCGCAGCCCTCGCCCTTGGTGCAGGGGTTGCCATCGTCGCAGCTGGCGACGTTGGGCGCGAACGCGCAGCCCTTGCCGGGCACGCAGGTGTCGTCGGTGCAGGGGTTGCCGTCGTTGCAGACCTGCTCGTCGGTCTTGCCGTCGCAGTTGTCGTCCACGTCGTTGCAGGGCGCCTCGGCGAGCTTGGGATCCTGCTTGCAGGGATCGGCGCAGAGCTTGTCGATGCAGAGCAGGCCGGGGCAATCGGCGTCCAGGGCGCACGCGCAACCGACGCCGCCTGGGCAGGTCGAGGCGTCGTTGCCGGCGTCCGCGCTGGCGTCGTCGTCGGTCGAGGCGTCGTTGTCGGCGTCCGCGCTGGCGTCGTCGTCGGCGTCCGCGCCAACGCTGCTATCGGTCGCCACGGCCGTATCGGCCTCGGTCGCCGTGTCGGTCGCGACCGCCGTGTCGGTCTCGACCGCCGTGTCGGTCTCGACGGCCGTGTCGGTCTCGACCGCCGTGTCAGTGGCGACCGCAGTGTCGGTCTCGACGGCCGTGTCGGTGGCGACGGCCGTGTCGGTCTCGACGGCCGTGTCGGTCTCGACGGCCGTGTCGGTCTC
>CAZPHC010000039.1:0-53350 GCA_964586155.1 uncultured Enterobacteriaceae bacterium
TGGCGCTTTCGCTCTACATCGACGGCGCGCACTTGGTACCCTGGCGCTTGCGGGATTTTCCTGCGTGGCAGGTTGTGCAGATGTTGAGTTGGTTGCCGTTTGCGCCGAACAATTTGAATGACGTCATGTCGGGAACTTGGCGCGGACACAGCCCGGTTCGAGCAAATGGAAATTGGTATAGCTGTGATTTTGTCTGGGTGCCTGACCCGCTGACGGAACATACTGCGGCCATTGGGATTATTGGTGAAGCACTGGCATCAACCCCGCGGCAGGCATTGCTGGCCATTCGCACGTGCATGGCGCAGCGACGAGCGTTGCATGGTCAGCAAGAGTGGAACTATTTCTGGGGAAAGGATGATGAAGACCGCCCACCCGGAGGGCCCTACGAGAACAACTGCAACCCCCTCGGAAACGTGGGCTACTACCTGTCCATGGCTCAGTGGCTTCGCCACGGATGGGGCGAGTGTTCAGTGAGCGCCAATGCTATGATGTTGCTGATGCGTTCTATCAACGTCCCTGCAGCCGCGATTCACAGAGTCTGTATTGATAACGTGGCACAGGTCGAACTCGCTCCAGCGCCCAGTGCATGGTCAATTGGCCGCCGAGCGGCAAACACGGTCGGGATTCGGTCGCCAGTTGCCGGTTCGCAATGTACGCACACCTGCTGCTATGCCTTTGGCGCCGGTCTCGCGTGCTCGCACGGCGACTTCAATGTCATTGGGCCTGGCGACGGCGTTGCTTTCGGTGACGACACGCTGTCCGGTTGGCTTCCGTGGCGCCTGCAGCTCGCCATGCACACGTGGGCAGCGGCCTCAACGCTCCAGAATTCATCGGACGACTTCTATCGTCGCGTACTCCTCATTGACGCGCTGCGTTCTGCCGCAACCGATCCCGACTTCGCTCAATGCTTCCAGCCCTTCCTGCCAACGCTGGAGGCAAGCGCAGCCGCGGCGACCGTAGCGAACTGGACCACGTCCAGTGCCGCCAACGCGCCACCGTCTCTTCGCGAGTGGATCGTGTTCACCTCGTTCTGGCCGGTGGGCCGGCGCGGCCCCGCCCTGCAGGGGATGGCAACACTCCTGGGCCAACATGCAGAGGCTCTGCCAGCACCCCGGTGGCAACCCACTTTCAATACGGCGTTCGCCAATACCACCGTAGTCACGCGTCAGGCCCTGGCGCGAGTGGTGCGCGAACTTCAGACGCCGATGTCCGGGCTCGTCACCACGGAGCCGTCGGCGCTCCCTCGCGAGGCGTATGAAGTGGAGATCGATGGGGTGACACTCGACCTCGCAGGTAGCGTCGCGGCGCGAACGGTGCTCTGCGCCGTTGCCGCGCATCGAGCACTCCAGAAGAATCTGCCCGTAAATGAAGAGTTGCGGCTCCTAGCTGCCCATAGCTACGACATCTATGGACTTTCGGAACGAGCCGCGAGTTCGGGGGCCTGGGAGTTCCCGAACGCCGACCCCGTCCACGCACGCGCTTTTCCGACCGACATGCAGTTCTGGTTCCAGGTCGCTTCCTCCACGGCCCCGGGTGCTGCTCCATCCACCGCCGCATGCAAATGGGAGTCGACGGCGATGGAGACCTTGGCCAAGCTGGACACGGGCACAGAAGCGCCTCTCGTGTCGCTGCTCAAGCTGGCCCAGGCGGCAGGCAAGCTTGGATATCCGCCAGGGGCAACACCGACCTTGGGCTACGACCCACTTTCGTTTCGGGCCTGGGGACCAGCGTTCGCTTGGACATGTGCGCCTGGCTCGCCGCTTCGTCCACCCCTCGACAATCCAGCTGAGCTTGCTGCAGCCATTCAGTGTGCTGTCGCAGCGATCGTTGCGCTCATCACGTCGGGAACGGAGATGGGAGAATGACTCGAACACACAAGCGCGGCGACGTTCCCCGAAACAACTCGTCCGGTGGAACCTGCACAAGAGCCATCGGGTCGACTTGGGCGGGTGTGTTTTTTCTCATGTCCCTGGGAGCGTGCTCGTCGAACTCGAACGTCGACACGGCAGACAGCAAAGATCATTGCCTCGAACCCGTCGACGAATTCATGACAGAAGCGGGAAAAATCACAAGGGAGGCCGGTCAGATCGAATGTGGAAACTACGATATTATGCCAGGGGACTGCAGCAAGGATTGGTCGAATCGGATGATCGTTGGCGAGGTATGCTCCAACAAGGTCTCGCCCAACATCGTGCGACAACGCTCTTTCAAGCCTGCCTGGCAACGAGCAGGTGGCAAAGTAGTGGCAGGAATTGGCATGTTCTTCCGCGAAAGCGGATATCGCCCGGCCTACGGCAGTGTCGAAATAGCCGCATCGAGAGGAACCGCTATTCTGGGCATGACGTGGCAATGGCTCGAATCCAACTCGGAACCCTGCACCGGTCGTCAGGACTTTCGAACGATGCAATGCCTGGGCGGCTATGGTCTCACTCGTTTGATCGACGAGTCCTACAACCGCGAATGGATCGACTCGGCCAGTCTCGCCTCAGGGGCCCAGGCGCTCGATCCCCCGTGCTGCGGTCGCGTTCACTGCGGCGTGGAGTCGTTCACCTGGAACAACTACAAGAGCATCGGCGGCTGCGGCGAAACCTTCGCCCTGGTCTGGCAACCCGACGCCGGCGGCGCCAAGGAGCCCGCCTGCGTCAAGCTGACCTTCCACCCGCTCAATGCCTGCGACCCAGCGTTCCACGAGGCCCTGTACGCCTGCATCATCGACACGCCGCTGGAATTCGCCGTCTGCTACAACGGCGCGACCCCGGCGTCGGTCGGCTGGCCGGGGGTGCAGCAGGTCGAGCTCGAGCCGTTGCCGCTCGGCCGGGGTGCTCCGTAACGACGCCCTGACGGCGACCACTGCCCCGGCGCGGCGCCGGCCAAGGCGGGCGCGAGCACCAGGGCGCGCGACGGCGGCCCGGCAGGCGGTGCGCTTGACGCGGTCCGAGGGGGCTCGTACGTTTCACACGGGTTCCGTGTACGCGCGATCAGGAGTGCCGCCATGAACTTGACCATCAGCGCCGACGAAGACGTCATCCGCCGGGCGCGGGCGGCCGCACGACGGCAGGGCCGCAGCCTCAACGACGTCCTCCGCGAGACCCTCGAACGACTCGCCGGCGCCAAGAGCCGCGACGCAGTGGCAGACGAGTTCCTCGCGCTCGCCGCGACGACGGCCGGGGCGCTGGCGACCGGCTATCGTCGCGAAGACGCCTACGATTCCGGACGCAACGGATGAGCAGCTTCCTCGACACCAACGTCCTGGTCTACGCCGTGGAGTCGGGTGACAGCCAACGCGCGGTGCGGGCGCGGGACCTGGTCGCGGCATGCCTGCGACGTGGAGACGGCGTCGTCTCGACCCAGGTGTTGCAGGAGTTCTTCAACATCGCGACGCGCAAGATGGGCCTCGACGCGGCCAGCGCGCGACGATACGTCGAGCTGTTCGCGACGCTGGAGACCGTGCAGATCTCGACCGAGTTGATCTTCGGGGCGATCGACCTGCACCAGCTGCGCTCGATCTCGTTCTGGGACGCGCTCGTCATCCGCGCAGCGCGGGAGGCGGGCTGCGAACGGATCTGGACAGAGGACCTCCAGGACGGCGTGATCCTCGACGGCGTTCGTGTCGAGAACCCGTTTCGGTAGGCGGAAGCGATTCTTGGCATTTGGCGACCAACGGCGGTCCTTGGCCGCGGCGCCGCGACGAATTGTGTTGACACGGTCAAGTCGGGCTGAGCCCATTCGCCGAACGTCCGTCGGCTGTGTCTCGTATGGGCTCTGGAGGGAAGGAGACCGTCGCCATGGCGGCACCTGCCGGCGTCGCACGCCCGGTGTTTGCGGCGGCGCTATTGAAGCCAGGGCTGCAAGATCCGACAATCGACTGGTTTCCACTCCCGGACTTGGAACTGGATCTGACGTGAACGAGCCGCCTCCTACATCCATCAGCAGGGCTCGTCACTGGGGGGCATTGTTCGCCGCCGGGTTGCTCATTGGCTGCAGCCAATCGCGGCGTGGTGACACCGGCTGTAGCGCCGGGGCAGACTGTGGGGCCGTCGGAGATGGTGCTGAAGTGGGGACTCTCGATGTCGGCGTTGACGATGCGGACTCGTCCACCATCGAGGAGTTCGACTGCACGGTGCTGGGATTCGGTGTCCATCAGATGGCCTACCAGGCCGCCTACGCGCCCCCTCCGCCCGAACTATGCGAGCTCCCCTTCCCTGGTGTCTGCGAAGGAGATGGGCTCTGCTGCGGGTACCAACCACCGTCTGTGGCACGGCAGGGTTGGGTTGCGGCGCTGACCGACTGGGGTTGTCGCACTTCGTACCGGTGCGCCGCCGAAGGCCGCTGTTTTGCCCGGTGTGGGATGTGCGTCGCCCTGGATGCGACCGACTGCGCGCGGTCGGAGAACTGCGGCCGATGGGCTGCGTGCAGCAGCTTGAATGGCCACTGCGTCGTCAGCGACGAATCGTGCGCCTTGTCGCGCCTGTGCCAGGAGCGGGGTTGGTGTCGCGCCGTGGCTCCTCCATCCGGTGAAGCCTGGCGGACGAGGTGTGGCCCATGATGAGATCGCTGCACACCCGGCTCAGACCCCGTCGCGAGACGGTCCTGGTGCTCGTCCTGGGTTCGGCTGCCCAGTCGACCTGGCTGGTCGGCTGCGGCGCGTCGAGCAACGAAGGCTCTGGCGCAGCCTCAACTCAGGGCCTTGGGGCCGATACCACGGGCAGCAACTGGACGTACACTCGATCTGCGCCGCTGACGGGACGGGACTCGCCACCGCCGCTGTCCGCGGAGGCAGCCGCGAAGGTCGCGGCTGGCTGCGTGGCTTCGAATGCCCCCGGCATCATGTTGGACCCTTTTGTTTACCAAGATCAGTCTCTTCTGGACGAGATCGATCTCACGGGCTGCACGGGCGATCCCTCCGCTTGCGCGAGCCTGTGCAAGAACGACGGCCTTTGCTGCAGCGTAGCGGCGACAGACGCCCATGGAGCCATGTGCATCGCCGTGTCGGACGCCGGATGCCGTGCGAGCGTAGCTTGCGGGGCAGGCCGGTGCTTTGCCCATTGTGGCGACTGCGTCGCCATGGACGACGCCGACTGCGCCGCATGGAACGAGCAGGCCTACGAAGGCGACCGCGCACGGTTCGGAGCGTGCATCGTCACCCCGGAATCGTGCGCCGCGTATGCCGCGTTTCCCTGCAACAAGGACGCCGACGGCATTCCCTGTGTCGTGCACCCGCCGTACGGGCTGTTCACGTCATGGGCGAGGTGCGCGGGGATGTAGGAGTGCGCACGGACGCCGCCGCCGGGCCCAGGTGCTCGCGGACGTAGCTGGACAGGTGCCAGGCAGGTTCTGGCGACAGTTCGCGACTATGCCCACAACACGTCGACGCCGTAGGCCGCGAACCGGCGATCGTGGGTGACCAGCACGACGCCCTGGCGAGCTTGCGCGACCAACAGGCGGTCGAATGGATCGCCATGGTGGTGGGGCAGCGCGCGCACAGCTGCCGCATCCTGCAACCGGACAGGCAGGACGTCGATCGCCCGTTGCTCGAGCTCCCCGGGCAGCCACGTCTCGACAGGCCCCGGCAGCTCGAGCTTGCCGAGCGACTGCTTGATCGCCATCTCCCACACCGACGCCGCGCTCAGCAGCAAGACGTGGTCCGGCGCGACGATGGCGTCCACAGCCTGCGGCGACAAACGATGCGGCGCCGACAGCATCCACAACAACACGTGGGTATCGAGAAGCAGCGTCATGGCGCCTCGCCAGCGAACGCAGCCTGCAGCTCGGCGGGGAGCTCGTCGAAGTCGTCAGCGACGCGAATCTGGCCCTCCCAACCACCCAGGCGCCGCGGCGACGCCTTGACGGCGACGTAGGGAACAAGCCGCGCGACCGGCTGACCGTCGCGACAGATGACCGTGTCGGCACCATCCTCCGCTCGGCGCACGAGCCGCGAGAAATGCGTCTTGGCCTCGTGGATGTTCACCGTATGGGTCGCAACGTCGCGCATGGGGCCTCCGACGCGCACCACGGCGCGTGGTTGGTCCAGGTTAGTCCACCTCGGACCGGGGAGCAAGGTTCCAGGAGCAAGGTTCGCAAGCAGGCCTGCGACGGAGAGCACGGTGAGTGGTCGCGGACGGAGTGCGTAGAGGGGGCGTGCGGGCATGAGAGACCTGTGTGCGACATTGCACGCCAATGCTGCCAGCAGACTGCGGACCTGCTTGTATCCGTCAAGATCTGATCGCGACGGATACGTGCCGATGTAGCAGACATGAGGGTCAGATCTCCTCTTGTGCCCATTTGGCAGTGGGCAAGGGTGCGGAACGGCCGCCATGTCCGCGTCGCAGACCTGGCGAGCCCGAGCCGCTTGACCCCACCTGCAAGCTCGGCCAACGTCGCGGCAGGCTTGGAGGCTGACGACCAT
The DNA here is from genome assembly GCA_964586155.1 of uncultured Enterobacteriaceae bacterium. Lineage (GTDB taxonomy): Bacteria > Myxococcota_A > UBA9042 > UBA9042 > UBA9042 > SXNM01. Next base: position 6,407 of record CAZPHC010000039.1, read on the forward strand.
GGCGAACCCCGCGACAAGAGATGTCGACGTCCGCGCGATCGAGCGGCCCGATCCGGCGCTGCTGAAGCTCTACGTGCTGCGATCGCTGGTCGCGGGCCCGTTCTTCTTCGTCGTGCTGCCGGTCATGCTGTTCCGCTACATGACGCTGCGCTATCGCTTCGACGACGACGGCGTCTCGGTGAAGTGGGGCGTGCTGTTCCGCCGCGAGATCGACCTGGCGTACGACCGCATCCAGGACCTGCACCTGACCGCCGGCCTGCTCGAGCGCTGGTTGGGCGTGGCCAGCGTCTCGGTGCAGACCGCCTCGGGCAACGCGGGCGCCGAGATGGTGCTCGAAGGCCTGCGCGACGCCGACGCGGTGCGCGACTTCCTCTACGCCAAGATGCGCGGCCCACGCAGCGACGCGGCGGCTCCGGCCCAGGCTGCGCAAGGCGACGAGGCGGCGGCGCTGCTGCGGCAGATGGCGGACGACCTCGCGGCCGTGCGGCGTCAGCTCGCCCCCGAGGCGCCGCGATGAAGGCGCTCAACGCAGTCCTCGAGCGCGTGCTGCGCCTGCCGCCGCCGCCAGAGCCACCGGCGGGCAGCCCGGACAGCCTGCGCGTGGTGCGGGCGTCCGAGCGCTTCGTCGCCTACCGCCAGGTGCAATGGCTGCTCGGCCACGCCGGCTTCTTCGTCTTTGTGCTGCTGACGCCGGTGCTGATGCTGCTGGCGGCCGCGACCGGCGCGCTCGGCCCCAAGGATGGCGACGGGCCTCCGGCCTGGGCCGCGGCGCTGCTGGTCGGCCTGGCTGCGGCGCTGGTGCTCGGCTGGGGCGTATTCGCGGCGTTGTCGTTGCTGCTGGTGCGCCTGGACCAGCAATGGCGCACCTACCTCTTGACCGACCGCAGCCTGCGCGTGCGCGAGGGGCTGTGGACGGTGCGCGAGATGACGCTGACCTTCCGCAACGTCCAGAACATCAGCGTCAGCCAGGGGCCGATCGAGCGGCTGTTCCGCATCGCCAGCCTCAAGGTCGAGACCGCCGGCGGCGGCGGGACGGCGGCGGCCCAGGCCGGGCACAACGCCACGAGCGGCCATGCGGCCGTCCTGCGGGGCCTGGACGGCGCCGAGGCCCTGCGCGACGAGCTGGTCGCGGCCGTCCGGCGGGCCCGCGGCGAACCGGACGCCAGGCAGGCGCCGGCGCCGACGCTGCCGATCGAGGCGCTGCGCGCGGCCGCGGCCGAGGCGCGGGCGCTGCGGCTGTCGCTGGTGCCGGCGCCGCCGGGCCCGGGCCGCGGCACGGCGCGGCTGCTCGCCCTGCTGGCGACGGCGCTGCTGGCGGCGACGGCGGCCCCACGCCCGGTCGAGGCAGCGCCGCATCGGGCGCTTTTCGTCGGCAACAGCTATACCTACTTCAACGATGCCGGCAGCTTGCCCAAGCGCTACGCGGCGTTGCAGACCGCGCTCGGCGCCAGCCCGGTCGTGGCCGAGAGCGCGACCAAGGGCGGCTGGACCTTCGCCAAGCACCTGCAGGACGCGCAGACCCCGGGCGAGGCGCTGGCGGCGGCGCTCGGCGAGAGCTGGGACGTCGTCTGGCTGCAGGGGCAGAGCCAGATCCCCGGTTTTGTCGGCATCCCGGGGGGCCCGTTCCCGGCCGAGGAGCAGGCGTTCGTCGCGCTGGCCAAGCTCGTCGCGCCGAAGGCGGTGCGCCTCGCGCTGCTGGTGACGTGGGGTCGCCGCGACGGCGACGTGCAGAACGCCAGCCTGTTCCCCGACTTCGCGACGATGCAGAGCCGGCTCGACGAGGGCGTGGCCACGCTGGCCCAGAGCGCAGCCGCGGCTGGTGTCCAGGTCGACGTGGTGCCGATCGGCGCGGCGTTCGCGGCCATCCACGCGGGCGGGACCGGCGACGACTCGCTGTTCTCGCGGCTCTACGCCGCCGACGGTTCGCATCCCTCGCCGCTGGGCAGCCACCTCGCCGCGCTCTGCTGCGTCGCGGCGCTGACCGGCGCCGACGTCACCAAGCTGCCCGCACCCACCGACCTCGACGCCGCCGACGTGAAGGCGCTGGCCGAGGCGGCGGACGGGGCCTGCCGACCTGCGCCCGTCGGCGGCGACGACGCCGGATCGACCGTCGACGCGACAGCGGACAGCGCAGGCAGCGACGACGGCAGCGGCAGCGACAGCAGCGGCAGCGACAGCAGCGAGGCCAAGGACAGCGACGGCGACGGCGACGGCAGCGACCTCGACGGCAGCGACGCCAAGGACGGCGACAAGGCCCGCAACGACGGCTGCAGCGCGCGGCCGGCCGGCGCGGCGCCACGCTCCGCGATGCCCTTGTGGCTGGTGGCGGCGCCCATGCTGCTGCTGCTGGTCCGCCGCCGTGGCCGCGACCACGCCGCGACGGGCGCGCTGCGCGGGGGCGGGCGATGACGACGCGCGCGCCGATCGCCGCCGGGGTGCCGGACGACCAGGACCTCGTCGACAGCGCGACGCTGGAGGCCGGCATCGACGAGGCGCTGGCGCTCGCGCTCGACCAGACGCTGGACGCTGGCGAGCTCGGCCTGCGCGCGACGCTGCGCCCGCGGACGCTGGCCGCGACGCCGCAGCGGACCGAGCGCTTGTTCGGCGGCGACGGCACGACGGCGCCGTGGCATGCCTTGCCGCGCCTGACCTGGAGCGCGGGCGGCGAGGGGGCTGAGCCCGCGGGGCCCGACGCGGGCCACGGCGCCGGCACCGACCTGCAGGTGCGCTCGCGCCTGGGCGAGGGCGGCATGGGCGTCGTCTTCCTGGCCGAGCAGCGCAGCCTGCGCCGCGACGTCGCGCTCAAGACGGTGCGCGAGGCGGTGGACGGGCCGCAGAACCGCGAGGCGCTCTGGCGCGAAGCCGTCGTCATGGGCCAGCTCGACCACCCGAACATCGTGCCGGTGCACGTGCTCGGCGCCGACGCCAAGGGTCGCCCGGCGCTGGTGATGAAGCGCATCGAGGGCTGGAGCTGGCAGCAGCTCGCCGACGACCCGCAGCATCCCCTGATCGCGAGCAGCGACGTGCCGAGCCTGGAGCTGCACCTGGAGATCGCCGCCAAGGTCGCGGACGCGCTGGCCTTCGCCCACGACCGGGGCCTGGTGCACCGCGACGTCAAGCCCGAGAACGTGATGGTCGGCCGCTACGGCGAGGTCTACCTCAGCGATTGGGGCATCGCCGTCGAGCTGGCCCAAGGCGCGAGCGAGGCCGACGAGCCCGTGGCCGTCGCCGGCACACCGGCGTTCATGGCGCCCGAGATGCTGATCGGCCGCCGCGGCGCGCTGGGCCCGACGACCGACGTCTTCTTGCTCGGGGCGTCGCTGCACGCCGTGCTCACCGGTCGCGCCCGCCACGGCGGCGGCGATCTGCGCGCGATGCTGCGGGCCGTGGCCACGACCGCGCCCGTCGCCTACGGCGACACCCTGCCCGCCGACGTCGCGGCGCTGCTGAACCACGCGACCGCCGCGTCGCCCGAGGCGCGACCGCGATCGGCCGCGGCGATGCGCGCCGAGCTGCGTGAGTTGCTGCGGCTGCGCTCGCTGGCGCCGACGCTGGCCGCGGCCAACGAGCGCCTCGCGAGCTACGACGCGCTGCTGGCCGAGGCCGACCGGGCGGCGACCGAGGAGCTTGGCGCCGGACCGGACGCCGGGCCGGACGCCGACGCCGAGGCCCGCAACGCGCGCCTGCTGCGCTTGCTGACCGAGGCGCAGTTCGGCTTCGCCCAGGTGCTGGCCGCCGACGCCCACAGCCAGGCCGCGACGACGGGCCAGATGCAGACGCTGCAGCGGCTGGCGCGGCTCGAGCTGCGGGTCGGCAACCTGGCGCGCGCCCGCGCCGCCCTGGCCGAGCTGGAGGCGCTGGCCCCGGCGTCCGCGGACGTCACGACGTTGCGCCGCGCCGTCGACGAAGAGGCCGAGCGCCAGCGCGCCCTGGCGGCCGAGCGCGAGGCGCTGCACTCGATCGGCCGGGCGCACGATCCGAACGCGGGCCGCAGGGCCCGGCTCTACTTCGTGATCCCGCTGCTGCTGGTGGGCCTGTCGCTCTTCGTCTTCCTGACCTTCTTGCGGCCGCTGCGCACGATCGACGAGGCGGTCCAGATCGGCTGGGTCAACTTCTCGGTCATCGTGCTGGCGACCGTCCTGTCGTGGCGACGCGCAGTCACCGCGATCAACCGCGACCTGCTGGTGGCCTCGCTGGCCGCGATCGGCGGCGTGCTGCTGCACCGGCTGTTCGCGGTCCACGACCTGGACGCGACGCTGCCGCAGGTCCTGCGCAACGACGCGCTGATCATCGCCAGCGTGGCGGCGACGATCCGGGCGCCCTTCCGCCTGGGCGCGATCCTCGGCGCCGGCACGATGCTCGCGAGCGCGCTGGCGATCCAGGCCAGGCCCGGCGACGCGGCCATGGTGTTCACGGTGGGCATCTCGCTGATGCTGCTGGTCTTCGGCATCCCGATGATCGCGGCGAGCCGCGGCGGGGATTGACGCCAGCCGGGCCGCGAGATCCGCCGCTTCCCTCGCTCGATCGGCTGCGCTACGTTGCCGGAAACACGGTGGCCTTTGGCCCGTCGCGAGCGTCCCGATGCGTACCTTGTGGCTCGTCCTTGCGGTCGTGACGATGTCGTCGCGCGCCCTTCGTCGTGTGCGCGCTGGCGGCCTGGTCGCCGCGATCTGCCTGTCCTCGTGCGGCGGCGAGCAGGTGCAGGCCGGGCCCGACGCCGACGCTGCGGCCCAAAGCGACGGCGAGGCCAGCGGCGACAGCGCTGGCGACGGCGGCAGCGACGGCAACAACCCGGGCGATGACGCCATCGGCCGCGACCCACCCTGCACCAGCCCGGCAGACTGCGGCGTCTCGGACCTGCCGTGCCGGCCGTTCTACTGCCACGCCCAGCTCGGCTGCCGCCAGACGCTGCTGGCCGACGGCTCGGTCTGCAACGACGGCGACCCCTGCCACGCCGTCTCGGCCTGCAGCGCCGGCAGCTGCGTGCTGCAGGCGGCCAAGGATTGCGACGACGCCGACCCCTGCACCGCCGACACCTGCGTCGCCGGCAGCTGCAGCTCGACGCCGATCCCCGCCAGCGCCGCGGTGGCCTGCGACGACGGCCAGCCCTGCACCGGCAACGACCTCTGCGACGGCGGCAGCTGCAAGGGCAGCGTCAACGTCTGCCTCTGCCAGACCGACGCCGACTGCAAGGACAAGAGCCAGGGCAACCTCTGCGCCGGCACCTGGTATTGCGCGCAGCAGCCGAGCGGCGCCCGCGCCTGTGTGCAGAATCCCGCGACGATCGTGGCCTGCGACGGCAGCAAGGACACGCCCTGCAGCAAGAACCTGTGCGCGCCGACGACCGGCCTCTGCGCCCTGACCACGACCCCGGACGGCAAGGGCTGCGACGACGGCGACCCCTGCACCGCCGGCGAGACCTGCAGCGGCGGCAGCTGCGGCGGCGGCACGGGCGTCTGCTGCGCCAGCGACGTCGACTGCGCCAGCGCCGAGGACGGCAACGCCTGCAACGGCACGCTGTTCTGCAACAAGGCGACTGGCGTCTGCCAGCTCAACCCGACGACCGTCGTCACCTGCCCGAGCGTCGACGACACCGCGTGCAGCGTCGCCACCTGCGCGCCGAGCACGGGCGTCTGCGCGCCCAAGGCCAAGCCTGACGGCGAGATCTGCGACGACGGCAACCCCTGCACGCCCGGCGAGGCCTGCAAGGGCGGCAGCTGCACCGCGACCAGCACCAACACCTGCCCTTGCACGCTCGACGCCGACTGCAAGGACAAGGACGACGGCGACCCCTGCAACGGCGTGCCCTACTGCGACCTCAAGGACGGCAGCTGCAAGACCAACCCGGCGACGGTCATCGTCTGCCCGACGGTCGACGACACCACCTGCAGCAAGAACGTCTGCGACCCGAAGAAGGGCGCCTGCGCGATGACGCCCGTCTTCGACGGCACCGCCTGCAACGCCGACGGCAACCCGTGCACGCCCAACGACAGCTGCAAGGCCGGAGGCTGCGTCGTCGACGCCGTCAACACCTGCGTCTGCAGCAGCAACGCCGACTGCGCCGCGTTCGACGACGGCGACCTCTGCAACGGTCAGCTCTTCTGCGACAAATCCAAGGCCGGCGACACCGGCCAGGGCCATTGCGTCGTCAATCCGGCGTCGATCCCCTCGTGCCCGAGCGTCGACAACACCGCCTGCAAGCAGAGCCTGTGCCAGCCCAAGACCGGCAGCTGCGCCATGACCTTCGTCCACCAGGGCGAGATCTGCGACGACGGCGTGCCGTGCACCAAGGGCGACGTCTGCGAGAACGGCAGCTGCAAGGGCGGCGTCGACATCTGCCTGTGCAAGCAGGACAGCGACTGCCTGGCGCAAGAGGACGGCAACGTCTGCAACGGCACGCTGCTGTGCGACAAATCCGCGCTGCCGTGGCAGTGCGCGGTCAAGCCGAGCACCGTCATCACCTGCCCGAGCGTCAACGACTCGTATTGCCAGCAGTCGATCTGCCAACCGGCGACGGGCCTGTGCAAGCTGACGCCGCTGCACAACGACGAGCCCTGCGCCGACGACGACAGCTGCACCGTCAACACGATCTGCAAGGGCGGCAGCTGCGTCGATCCGCTCGCCGACAGCGGCGGCAAGTGCAACGACGGCAACCCCTGCACCGACGACAGCTGCGACCAGGTCGTCGGCTGCGTCTCCAAGCCCAACCAGGGCAGCTGCGACGACGGCGACAAGTGCACCTCGGGCGACACCTGCGTCGTCGGGGTCTGCAAGGCGGGCAAGCTGGTCAGCTGCGACGACGGCAACGCCTGCACGAGCGAGCTGTGCAACGTCCAGGTCGGCTGCATCGTGATCCAGAACGGCGAGGCCTGCTCGGACGGCAACGCCTGCACCGTCGGCGACGGCTGCAAGGGCGGCGCCTGCGTCGCGGGTGCCAAGCAGGACTGCGCCGACAACAACCCCTGCAGCCTCGACACCTGCGACACCACCAGCGGCGCGTGCAGCCACGACGCCAACGCCGACCCGGCCGTGGTCTGCGCCGACGGCGTCGCCTGCACGCTCGACTCGTGCAACCCGCTGCTGGGCTGTCTGCACACCGGCAACGCCGGCGCGTGCAACGACGCCATCGCGTGTACGACCGACACCTGCCACGCCATCTTCGGCTGCGGCCACCTCGCCGACGCCAGCGCCTGCGACGACAAGGACGCCTGCACCGTCGACGCCTGCGTGCTCGGCCTCGGCTGCAAGCACAGCGCCGCGGCCAACGGCGGCGCCTGCAGCGACGGCGACGCCTGCACCCTCGGCGACAGCTGCAAGGCCGGCGTCTGCGTCGCGGGCGCCAAGATCCCGAGCTGCAACGTGGATCCGGCCCAATGCAAGGGCAAGGCCGACGGCACGGCCTGCAACGACGGCGACGCCTGCAGCAAGGGCGAGGCGTGCGCCGGGGGCGTGTGTCGGCCGCCCCTGGTCCGGGTCGAGGTCGAGACGATCGTCGCCAGCGACGGCGGCAACAGCGTCGACGGGCCGTTGCTGCTGGCGCGCAGCTACGCGCCGACGGGCATCGCGCGGCTGACGACGGGGGCCATCGCGGTGTCGTCGAAGACGCCGGCGATCCGCCGCGTCGACGTGGACGGCCACGTCCGCACCTGGGTCGGCGGCCACTTCGCGCTCTCGGGCGAGACCTTCGCCGCCGGCAAGGCCGGAGCCGCCCGCTTCGGCGCGCTCGGCGGCGTCGCGGCGGCGGCCAACGGCGGCCTCTGGGGCGTCGACACCGGCAGCCACGTCGTGTTCCGCGTCGACGCGCAGGGCGAGGTCACGCTGGTCGCCGGCGCCGGCACGCCGGGCCACGCCGACGGCAAGGGCGCGGCGGCCAAGTTCAACGCCCCGGCCGACATCGCGCTGCTCGCCAACGGCAGCGCCGTGGTCTCGGACGTCTCGAACGCCGTGCTGCGCCTGGTCGCGCCCGACGGCACGGTCACGACCTACAGCGGCCAGCCGGGAACCGTCGGCGGCGCGGACGGCAGCGCGAGCCTGGCGACCTGGTACCAGCCCGAGGGCCTCGACGTCGCGCCCGACGGCACCGTCGTCGTCGCCGACCGCGTCGGCCAGACGGTCCGCCGGCGCAAGCTCGACGGCAGCGTCGTCACCATCGCCGGCGCCTTCGGCGTCGCCGACAGCGCGGACGGCAAAGGCGACGCGGCCCGATTCTACGGCCCGGCCGACGTGGCCATCGCCCCCAGCGGCGAGATCTTCGTCGCCGAGCAAGAGGGCAGCCGGCTGCGGCGGATCGCGCTCGACGGCACGGTGACCACGCTGGTCGGCGCAGCCGGCCCCGGCGCGGTCGACGGCCTCGCGGCGGTGGCGAAGCTGACGGGCCCCTCGCGCCTGACGTTCGACGCCTTCGGCGACCTGCTGGTGGCCGAGATCACCGGCGGCGCGCTGCGGCGTGTGCGCCTGCGCCGCGACGCGTGCGAGGACGGCAAGGCATGCACCCGCGACGACTGCGACGCGGCCAAGGGCAGCTGCGTCTTCGCCGCGATCGCCTGCGACGACGGCTCACCCTGCACGGTCGACGCCTGCGACGCGACCCAAGCGACCTGCAGCCACGTCGCCACCGTCGACGGCAGCCCCTGCAACGACGCGGATTCGTGCAGCGCGACGGATATCTGCGGCGGCGGTGCCTGCATGGCCGCGGCCAACGTGACCAAGGCCAGCGGCCCGCAAGGCAACGACGATGGCCCGCTGGCCAAGGCCGGATTCTACGGCGTCACCGGTCTGCGCCGTGGGCCCGACGGTCGCATCGCCGTCACCGAGACCGCCGCCCACCGCATCCGCGTCGTCTCGGCGGCCGGCGTCGTCACCACCCTCGCGGGCGGGATGGCGAGCTACGGCGCAGCCGACGGTGGCCCGACGGTGGCCCAGTTCAACGGCCCGAGCGGCGTCGAGTGGGCGCCGGATGGTGGCATCTACGTCGCCGACACGGGCAACGAGCGCATCCGCCGCGTCAGCGAGGCCGGCTTCGTCAGCACCTTCGCCGGCCAGGGCACGCAAGGCCACCTCGATGGCGGCGTCGCCGTCGCCCGCTTCTGCGCCCCGACCGACGTGCTGCTCGACAGCCAGGGCGCGCTGCTGGTCGCCGACCTGTGCAACAACCGCATCCGCCGCGTCGCCTCGGGCGTCGTCTCGACCTGGGCCGGCGGCGCAGCGGGCTCGATGCGTGACGGCGTCGGCACCAACGCCGCGTTCGACGGCCCGTCGGCGCTGGCGCTGGCCGCGGACGGCGCGGTCCTGGTGGCCGACACCAACAACGGCGCGGTGCGACGCATCAGCCCGGCCGGCGTCGTGACGACGCTGATCGGCGACCGTCGCAATACGCAGGCCCAGGGCGTCGGCCTCGCGGCGTCGATCGTGACGCCGATGGGCGTCGCGGTCGGGCCGGACGGCACGGTCTGGGTCGCCGCGGCCTCGGGGCGGGTCGGCATCATCGACAGCGACGGCCGCTTGCGCCTGGCCGCGGGCGGCGCCGCGGTTGATGGCCTGGACGGCGTCGGTGCCGGCGCGGGCCTCGGCCAGCTGCGCAAGATCGCCGTGATGGCCGACGGGCGCGCCCTGGTCGCCGACGCCAACATCGACATGCTGCGCTGGCTCAGCCCGCCGGTGCTGGCCTGCGACGACGCCAACCCCTGCACCGCCGATACCTGCCAGCCCAAGGTCGGCTGCGTGCACGTGCAGCTCGGCAGCCCGTGCGATGACGGCAACCCGTGCACCGCTGGCGATGTCTGCGCGGCTGGCGCGTGCAAGGCCGGCACCGCCGTCAGCGGCTGCGTCTGCAAGCCCGGCGCCGGCCAGGGCTGCGACGACGCCAACCCCTGCACGGTCGATACCTGCGACGCCAAGCTCGGCTGCAAGCACGCGCCCCTGGCCGGCGGCGTCGCTTGTGATGACGGCAACGCGTGCACCAGCAAGACGCGCTGCGATGGCGGCACCTGCGCGCCGCCCCCGGAGGCGGCCGTCAGCGACGCAGGCGGCGCCACCGTCGACGGCGCCTACGGCAGCAACCGCGATGGCGTGACCACCCGCCACGAGGGCGTGGCGGTCGCCGGCGTGCTCGGCCCCTACGACCTCGCGGTGCAGGGCGAGGCCATCGTCTTCGTCGAGGCCGACGGCCACGACGTCCGCCGGCTGCGCGCCGATGGCGTCCTCGAGACCGTCGCCGGCGGCCTCGGCTACGGCTACGGCCACCGCGACGGCAGCGTCACGACGGCCCGCTTCCTCGCGCCGCGCGGCGTCGCGATCGGCAACCAGGGCGAGATCGTCGTCGCCGACGCGGGCAACCACGTCCTGCGCCAGATCGCGACCGGGGCCGTCAGCACGGTCGCCGGCGCACCCGGCAAGATCGGCCTGGTCGACGGCAAGGGTGCCGTGGCGCGCTTCACCGCGCCTGCGGGCCTCGGGCGCGACGCGTCGGGCCTGGTGCTGGTCGCCGACGCGGGCAATCACGCGATCCGTCGCCTCGGCGTCGGCGGCACCGTGACCACCGTCGCGGGCGACGGCACGGCCGGCCTCGTCGACGGACCCGCGAGCAAGGCCCGCTTCCACACGCCGGCTGACGTCGCGGGCGACAGCAAGGGCGCGATCTGGGTCGCGGACCAAGGCAACGCCGCCATCCGCCGCATCGACGCGAACGGCGCCGTGGTGACGCTGCTGCGCTCGGGGTCGAGCGCCACGCCGCTCGCGGGCGTCGGCTTCCAGGGCACGCAGATCTCCACCCTGGCGGCGATCGACGTCGGCCCGGCGGGCGTCGTCTTCACCGACGTCGGCCTCGGCGTCGCGCGCCTGCTGCGCGCCGACAGCGCGACGGTGGAGCTGCTCGGCGGCGGCGGCAAGGCCAACGGCGGGCCCGGCGCGGCCTCGTCCCTGCTCTACGCCGCCGGCATCGTCGCGCTGGCCGATGGCAGCTGGGTCGTCAGCCAGTCGGGCCACCATCGCCTGCGGCGGCTGCGGCCGATCGCCTCGACCTGCGACGACGGCAACGCCTGCACCATCGACGTCTGCGACAAGCAGAAGGGCTGCAGCCACACGCCGGCCGATCCGGCCAAGGTCTGCGGCGACGGCACGCCGTGCCAGCAGCCGACCTGCGACGTCAGCGTCGGCCGCTGCAGCTTCGTCGCGCTCGCCAACGGCAGCAGCTGCGGCGCCAAGGGCGATTGCGCCAGCCAATGTCTGCGCGGCCAATGCGTCGGCGTCGGGGCGTTGACCGAGTCGATCGGCAGCGGCGCTGGCGCCACCACGGACGGTCCGCCCGGCGTCGGCTCGCTGCTGACGCCCGTCGACGCCTGCACCGGGCCGGATGGCAAGCTCTGGATCGTGGAGCAGACGTCCGGCGCCATCCGGCGCGTCGACGCGGGCGGGGCCTTGGCCACCGTCGCCGGCGGCATCGCGGGCTACGCCGAGGGCAAGGGCGCCGCGGCCAAGATGCTCTACCCGAGCGGCCTCGCGAGCGACGGCAGCGCGGTCTACGTCGCCGACACCGGCAACCACCGCATCCGCAAGGTCGACGTCGCCGGCAACGTCATCACCGTGGCCGGCGACGGCACCGCGGGCGACAAGGACGGGCCGGGCCAGGCGGGCCGGGTCAACAGCCCGAACGACGTGGCCGCGAGCGCGGGCGTGGTCTGGATCGCCGACAGCGCCAACCACACCATCCGCAACCTGGCCAGCGGCAAGCTGACGACGGCGGCCGGCATCGCGGGCTCGGGCGGCTTCGTCGACGGGCCGCTCGGCACCAACCAGCTCTATTGGCCCAACGGTGTCGCCATCGACGGCAAGGGGACGCTGTGGATCTGCGACGGCAGCAACGGCGCGCTGCGTCGCCTCGGCGCCGACGGGGTCGTCACGACCGTCGCCGGCGACGCGATCTTCACCAGCGCGGGCCCGGTCGATGGCCGCGGCCGACGCGGCGCGAGCTGGAGCACGGTGCGCAGCCTGTTGCCGCTTGCGGACGGCACGATCGTCACGCTCAACCTCGGCGACCAGGCCCTGCGCCGGACCTGGCCTGGCGACGTCACCCGCACGATCGTCGGCCTGCCCGGGACCACCGGCCTGGTCGACGGCGCAGGTGCGTTCGCCCGCCTCGGCGGCGAGGGCGCGCTGGCGGCCGACGCCTCCGGCGCCATCTGGTTCGCCGACCGCGACAACCACCGCGTGCGCCGCCTGCGCCTCGATTTGCAGAGCTGCGCCGACCTGACCGGCTCGAGCCCGCAGACCGCGGCGAAGTCCTGCAAGGCGGCGGCGAAGGCGCTGGCCGGCAACGGCCTCGGGGACGTCTGGATCGACCCGGACCCGACCGACAAGCTCCCCGCCTTCCGCACCCGCTGCAACACCACCAGCGCCGGCGGCGGCTGGACCCTGGTCACGGCCGACGTCGAGGCCGCCCAGGTCGACAAGCTGCTCGGCGGCAAGGGCCAGGTGCTCTACACCTGCAGCCAGACGGCGAGCGACGGCGTCGTGTCGCCGACCTTCACCCAGCCCTGGTCCTGGCTGTCCAAGCAAGCGCTCGCCGGCAGCTGGACGGTGCTCGGCAAGAGCGTGACGTGTGGCGCTGACGCCTCGTTCGCCAGCCTCTCGTGCGGCTGGGGCGTCGGCTGCGCCAGCGCCGACGGCCCGACCTTGTTGCCCGGCGTGGCCAGCGCCAGCGAGTGCGGCGGGCCCGGCACGATCGCGGCGGCAGGCGCGATGGCGATCTGCGGCGCGACGCTGCACACCGATTGGCAGGTCTACGTCCGGGCCGCGGATTGAGCGCAGCGCGCGCCGCCAAAACGGGAGCGACCCGCGCCCCCCCAGCCGAAGCAGGAGGGACGCGGGCCGCTGGAATCCCTGCCGGTCAGGGCAGCTCAGCCACCCTGGTCCGGTCGCTCGGCGAGGCGACTACTTGGTGCCGCAGAGCGACTGCGCCGCCTCCGTCTTCACCGCGCTGCTGGCCTCCTCGCTGAGGAGACCGGCCTTGCGGAAGTCGTTGGCCGCCTTGACCACGCACGTGACGTACGCGCCATGGTTCTTCCAGCCGACCGACTGGCCGAACGGACCGGCGCACGGGCAGAGCTGCGGGATGGCGCAGCCGTTGGCACCGACGATGGCGCCCGCGGCCGAGTAGGCGCAGGTGTCGGCGGTGTCGAGGACGCCGTCGTTGTCGTCGTCGCTGTCGCAGGCGTCGCCCTGGGCGTCGCCGTCGAAGTTGGCCTGGCTGGCGTTGGCGGTGAAGACGCAGTTGTCGGCGCCGTCGGCCACGCCGTCGTTGTCGTCGTCGGCGTCACAGGCATCGCCCATGGCGTCGGCGTCGTTGTTGGCCTGGTCGGCGTTGACGACGGCGGCGCAGTTGTCGGCGTCGTTGTTCACGCCGTCACCGTCCATGTCGGCATCGCAGACGTCGCCGATGGCGTCGGCATCCAGGTCGCCCTGGTCCGGGTTGGCGGCACCGACGCAGTTGTCGATGTCGTTGGCCACGCCGTCGCCGTCGATGTCGCCGTCGCAGAGATCGCCCTGGCCGTCGTTGTCGAGGTCAGCCTGGTCGCTGTTGACGATGTAGAGGCAGTTGTCGGCGTCGTTGCCGATGCCGTCGCCGTCCAGGTCGGGGTCGCAGGCGTCGCCCAGGCCGTCACCGTCGGTGTCGCCCTGGGTCGTGTTCGCGAGCAGCGGGCAGTTGTCGTCGGCGTCGCCGATGGTGTCGTTGTCGTCGTCGCCGTCGCAGACGTCGCCCAGGCCATCCTGGTCGTTGTCGGCCTGGTTGGCGTTGGCGAGCAGCGCGCAGTTGTCGTCGGTGTCGACGATGCCGTCGTTGTCGTCGTCGCTGTCGCAGGCGTCACCGGCGGCGTCGCCGTCGTTGTTGGCCTGATCGGCGTTGCCGAGCAGCGGGCAGTTGTCGTCGAGGTTGCCCACGTCGTCGCCGTCGACGTCGCCGTCGCAGGCGTCGCCGATGTTGTCGCCGTCGAGGTCGGCCTGGTCGGCGTTGGCCACGGACGCGCAGTTGTCGTCAGCGTTGAGGATGCCGTCGGCGTCCGGATCGTCGTTGACCGGGTCGCAGGTGTCGCCGATGCCGTCGCCGTCGATGTCGAGCTGGTCGGCGTTGGCCTGCAGCGGGCAGCTGTCGGCGCTGTTCGGCACGCCGTCGTTGTCCATGTCGTCGTCGCAGGCGTCGCCGACGCCGTCAGAGTCGGTGTCGAGCTGGTCGGGATTGTCGACGTCCGGGCAGTTGTCGGCCGAGACCGACAGCGCGAACGTGGTCAGGCTGGTGGTCACGCCGCAGATGACGTGCGCGGTCGTGTCCGGGTTGGCGCGGCCGTCGAACGTGCCGTTGATGACCTGCCAGCTGCAAGCACCGGCCGTGTCGCAGATGTACTGCTGCAGCTTGATGCTCGACTCCTGGTTGGCGGCGATGCCGAGGTCGGCGAGGTCGTACGCGATGCAGACCTCGACCTGGCTCGGGAACTCGGCGCTGGAGTTGACGTTGATGTACTCCTTGTCGTCGATCGAGGGCAGCAGGGTCGCGCCGGCCGGGGCGGCCGGGCCGACGTCGGTGACCGAGACGGTGGTGCTACCAGCGGTGGTGACCTCGCCGATGGTCAGGGTCAGCGGGCTGTCGTTGCCGGCGCCGTCCTTCGGCACGACGACGACGTCGGTGCCGACGGGCGTATCGGTGGCCTCGCCGAGGGTGATGGTCGAGGTCGCGAACTTGGTCTGCGAGCCGTTGACCGTCGCGTAGGCGTCGAAGGTGTAGGTGCCGGGCTGGCCGATGACGCGCACGGCCGGGCTGGCCGCGTTGGTCACGTAGGCGTACGACTGCGCCGAGATGTACTGGCCGGTGGCCGAGTCGTAGCGGTTGGCGTAGACGTAGGGGTTGGAGATGCCGACGGTCGGCGCGCCCGCAGCCTCGATGACGTCGAAGACGATGACGCCCGACGAGGTCGCGAGGGTGATGTCATCGGCGTTCTGCGTCTGGCTGGCGGTCACGCTGGCGGTGATCGGCGCGTTGTAGCTGTAGAGGTAGTTGTAGGTGGGCAGGCCCGTGGTCGCAGGCTTGAAGTACAGGGCGACGTAGCTGTTCTTCCACGTGCCGGGGGTCATGACGAGCGAGTAGCCGCCGGTCGAGCCGTTGACCTGCGCGCTGGCGTAGCCGCCGGCCGAGGGGCCGTAGCCGGGCAGGCTGTAGTCGTAGTTGCCCGAGAACGAGACGTTGCCCGACTGGACCTCGTCGGCGTACGGGCCGGTCACGACGATCTTGCCGTTGAGGACCGCGCCGTCGAAGACGAAGTCACGCGTCGACATGCCCGTCGACTGGGCGACGGTGACGTACGACGGGTCCTGGTTCGGCAGCTGGGTGTACGCGCCGTTGCTGAACTGCGTGTACGCGTTCATGTAGTAGTTGCCCTCGGCGAGGCCGGTGAAGGCGTACGGGCCGTTGTTGGCCGAGACGCTCTTCGAGAAGCTGCCGAGGTACGACCACGACGGCGTGTAGCCGTAGGTCGAGACCGAGATGTAGGACGGCACGAGGCCACCCGGCGTGTTGTTGACGCCGACGACACCCTGGACGCCGATGAGGCAGTCGTCCGGGCCGACGGTGAGCTCATAGGTCTCGACCGCGGTGGCGCCTTCGGTGACGTTGACCGTGCGGGTCGCGAGCGCGACGCCGGTGGTGCAGAGCGTGCCGCCCGCGCCGTCCGAGACCGCGATCGTGATGGTGCCGTTCAGCGTGGTGTTCAGGCCCGCAGAGGCCGGCAGCAGCGACGAGCCAGCGTTGTACTGGTTGAAGTCGAGGTAGCTGCTGTAGTTCGGCGCCGACGCTGAGCTGGTGTAGCGCGACGACACGATCGAACCGCCGTTGACGGTCACCTGCGGCGCGATGGTGCCGCCAGCGTGACGCAGGTCCACCACGACCGTGCCACCGTCCGGAACGACGATGTTGGCCTGGTTGTAGCTCTGCGAGAAGTAGAGGTTCGAGTTGTTGTTGTAGAGGTAGCTGTAGCCCGAGGCGTACGAGTAGGTCTGGCCGCCCTCGATCGTCATCGTCACCGTGTTGCCGGTGTAGCTGGCGGTCGACGAGAAGCCGCCGGCGCTACCGCTGACGCTGAGGTAGCTCGAACCGAACGACCAGTTGGTCAGACCGGTCGTCGCCTGGATCGAGCCCGGGTGCAGCACGACGTCGGCATGCGCCGACGGGGTCCCGACAACCGCGGCCAGCGCGGTCATGGCTGTGGCTGCGAGCAGCCGTTGAATCCTCTGGATGTTCATGACGTGAAACCTCTTCTGTGTTGCGGGGGCACGAATCGACCAGGCGCGGAACATTCCGCGACCGACCTGGGGAGCCCCGCCCCCCCACAACGACGATGCAACCAACTCGGGTGGCGCTGGGGTCAGTCCCGCGCGCCCCCATCCCTCACGGAATCCTGGCTCCCGGGACCCCTGCATGGGCCCAGCCCACCGACGCGGGCAGCGGAAGCGTCATCAACTCACGAAACTGCGCCGGCTGCTTGCCGGCACCAGCGGGGATCTCGAGCCGCGTGCCCGACAACCCCTCGAAACACGCCCAGGCCGGCGTCTCGCGCGGCGAGGGTTGACCCGGTGCGACACCGACCGGCTCGATCGCCGAGACCTTGAACGCCTCGACGGCGGCCGCGGCCCCGGGCGCCTGCGCGGCCGGCTCTGCCGCCACGAAGTGGACGACCAGCTCTTGCGGCGACCGCGGCCCCGGGCGCTGCGGCAGACAGCGATTCAGCTCGGCCAGGACGGTGCCATGGAACCTGGCAACGGCGGCCCTGCGACGCTCGTCTCGCGCCTGCAGCGCCGGCACACTGGTGTCGGCGGCGGCAGCTGTATCGACCGCAGGAAGAGCCGCGGCGGCTGCCACGTCCGGACGGACGGTGGGCGTCGGCGGCGGCGAAGTCCCCGTCGTCGGCGACGGCACGCCCCCCTCGGCAACGGCAGAGGCGGGACCGCCGGGTTGCCACAGCAAGGCCACACCGGCAAGTGCGGCCAGCAGCACCACGACGACCATCCAGGTCCGACGGTTCAATCCAACTCCTTGGCTCCGGTCCATCTCGGGTTCGGCGCAGGACTCAGCCCCTCGCGCCTGGCCGTTGGGGCCACCCGGGGCGCATCAGGCCGATGTTCAGCAACCTTGTCAATCGCATTTTTTCTATTCTGCTCAAAACGTTGCCACAACGTGTAGTGAAGACTGTAGATCATGGCCAGATTTACCGGGGTTGCAGGCACACGTTCGACCTTGCGACAGCAGGCGTGGTCCAGTGCGCGACATGACTCATGCAGCGACATTGGCCAACTAACAACCTGACATCTTTGCGGTCTTGCTGATCGCGACACGCAAGGCTAGCGACGTTCGTCGGCAAGGAACGCGGCGATCCACGCGAGCGCGTCGACCGCGCCGCTGGCCCGGCCAACCATGGATGTCGGCAGCGCCTGGGCCACGCCGGGCCACGCGTGACCACCCCCCTCGACGCGGAGCAAGCCGACCGGCGCCCCGCGACAGTTGCGCCAGATGCGGCCGTGGGCCCGGGTCGGATCGTCGGGTTCGGTCGGCGCGTGGTCGAACTCTGTCGGCGGCCCCTCGCAGCCGTTGCGCTCGCGCCAGAACGCGACGGTGGCCTCGGTGGACCAGATCGCGCCGCGAGACGTGCCGAGCACGCTCACGTTGCCGCCGTCATGGGGCACGATCGGATCGCGGGTGCCGTTGATCAGCGCGACCGCGATCGGCCGCACGGGCCTGCACCTCGCGGCGAGGTCGACGCTGAGCTGCGCGGTGACCGAGACTGCGCCCGCGAAGGCGTCAGACGCTTCGCAAGCCAGCCGCTGTGCCATGAAGCCGCCGTTCGAGATGCCAGCGACGTAGACCCTGGCCGGATCGACGCCCAGGCGACGGACGAGATCGCGGACCAGCGCGCGCAGGTAGCCCACGTCGTCGACGCCTTCGCGATGGGCGGTGGCGTCGACGTCGCGGCGCCCATCGTTCCAGGAGTGGCCGACGCCGTCGGGGAAGGCGACGACCCAACCTCGCTCGCGGCGCAGCCGGTCGACCTGGGTGTGCAGGTGGCGGGCCAGACGCCTGCCGCTGCCCGCCCCGCCGTGCAACAGCAGCAGCAGGGGCCTGCCGGCGACGGGACCATCGGGTCGCAGCAACCAGGCCCCACGATCGCGCCCGCCGTGGCGCAGCGCGACCTCCTGCATGGTCTGGCGATGGCCACAGCCCGGGACCAGCCCCGCGAGGCCAAGCGTCACCGCCAGCAGCCCGGCCACGGCCCCTGGAGCCCGGGGACGCCAGCGGCGCGGCGGCGAAGGCACGACCAGCCGCCCCACAGCAGCCTGAACCGCCGAAGCCGGCCGGGCCGCGTGCGACTCCATGGCTTGATCTTGGAGATGTTGGAGAGGTGCGTCCACCGCGGCTCCGTGTGCGGCGCTTCGAGCTGCAGCGTGGGCGTGCACGGCTCGGACGCGCGATCGGTCCACGGTGGCGCGACCACCTGGCGCGGTCAACGCCATGGCCGTCGCTGCCCGCGGGGCGGACGCAGACGTGCGCGGCGTCGCACGTCGTCTGGCCGCATGAGGCCACCCTTGACCCGCACCGCAGGAGACGCGAGACTGCCGGGGGAGCGGAACATCACAAAGTCAGGTCATTGGATGGTTCCGGACGGGGGGATGCATGAAGCGTGATGCTGCGAGGAACATTGGCTGGACGTCGGGTCTGCGGGCACCGGGCTGGAACGGGGCGTCGCGCCTGCTGCCGCGTGCGGCGATGGCCGTGATCGGGCTCGTCGCGCCGCTGGCCCTGAGCGGAGCGGCGATCGCCGCGGTGCCGACCTCGGCGCTGCTCGAGGGCGTGCTGACCTCTGCCGGTGGCGCGCCGGCCGCCGACGGCGACTACGACGTCGTGCTCTCGCTCTACGACGTCGAGACGGGCGGAGCGGCGGCGTGGACCGAGTCGTCGAAGCTCAAGGTCACCGGCGGTCGCTTCAACGCGGTGCTGGGCACGACGACAGCGCTCGACGCCGCCAAGATCGCGGGCATGAGCGCGGCGTGGGTCGGGGTCAAGGTCGGCGCCGATCCCGAGCTGCCGCGCCAACGCCTGCGCTCGACGCCGTACGCGTTGGTCGCCGCCCACGCGGCCTCGGTGTCGTGCACCGGCTGCGTCGGCTCCGACCAGCTCGGCAACGGCAGCATCGCGGCCGCCAAGGTCGCCTTCAACTACGCCGGCAGCTCGACCAAGGGCGGCCCGGCGCTCGACCTGACCTGCACCGGCTGCGTCAAGGTCGAGGAGATGGCCTTCGACGGCGACGTCGACCTGGCTGGCAACAGCATCAAGGCCAAGAACGGCACCTTCAGCGGTGACGTGGCCGCTGCGACAGTCACGGCGACCTCGTTCGTCGGCGACGGCAGCAAGCTCACCGGCATCAAGACCCCGGCCGGCGAGTGCAAGGTCGCCGGCGAGGTGGTCAAGGGCATCAACCCCGACGGTTCGCTCAAGTGCGTCGCGGCGCTCGACCCGACCGCGCTGCCCAAGGATGGCCTGAACGAGATCAGCAACGACCTGCTGAGCAACCAGTTCATCGACACCATCGCGGGCCAGGGCGGCGTCAAGATCCCGGACAACACCGGCAGCGACGCCGTGTCGAACCTCGACTTCCCCGACATCGGCATCGCGCAGACGTTCGAGCTCTACGTCGAGGTCGCGAACACCGACCTGTCCAAGGTGGCGCTCAAGGTGCTGCCGCCGGACGACAAGAAGACCGGTTGGACGCTCTGCGACCCCTGCGGCAAGACCGACGAGAAGGCATACAAGGTCGCGTTCAACAAGGACAACCTGCCGAAGGTGGGCGACCTCAAGGCGTGGATCGGCGCCAACGCCAAGGGCACCTGGAACCTCAAGGCGTCGGACACCGGCTTCTGCGTGCCGCAGGCCCCGGGCAACGCCGCGCTCTGCGACACGGCCAACAAGACCGACGGTACGATCGTCAAGTGGGAGATCCGGATCCAGACGTTGTCGAACAAGAAGGCCAAGGTCGCCGGCGATCTCTACGTCGACGGCAAGATCTGGGGCAAGGACAACGGCCACGGCGTGCCGGGCGGCGACCTGCAGGTCGGTGCAGGTGCCAGTATCGGCGGCAAGCTCTCGGTCAGCGGCGACATTGTCGGCAAGCACGCAGCCTACGGCGGCGTCTTCGTCTACTGGGCGCACAAGACCTGCCCGGCGGGCTCGACCAAGCTCTACGAAGGCCGCGGCTTCTCGGGCCACTACGGCCACGCCGGCGCCAACCGGGGCGAGTGCATCGTCGGCGGCGACCCCGGCCCGACCTATGGCTACGAAGGCGACCTGCTCTACCCGCTGCACACCTCGGGCTCGATGCCGCCCGGCATCCCAGACAGCAAGTCGCTCGTCTGCGCCATCTGCTCGTGGGACCAGGGCAGCTGCTTGGAGACCTGGGGCACCGACACCTGCCCGAGCGGCTGGCAGAAGATGTACGGCGGCTACTCGGTGGGCCCGCACTACACCCACAGCGGCCCGGCGGGCGGCCGTTACTGCCTCGACCCCAACGGCTTCGACACCTCGATCTCGTCCACCGGCAACGGCCACCTCTACGGCACGCGTGTGCAGTCGGGCCACTATGGCGCGTCGTGGCCGGCCGGGCGCGCCCTCAAGTGCGGCCTCTGCTGTCGCAAGTAGGCCAGCCTCGGCGCAGCCTTCGCGGCACGCCGCGCTAGCCTCGCGCCTCGAGCAAGCGCTTGAGCGCCGCGAGATCCTTGGCGTTCGCCCTCCGCATGGCGGCCGCGAGCAGCGGCGCCGCGAGCCTGCCGAAGCCAGCCGGCTCGCCGCGGTTGCGCAGCGTCATCGTCGTGCCGCCCTTGCCGTCGTGGTCGAAGCCGTAGCTGGTCTCCATCGGGAACGGCCCTTCGGCCGTGCGCATGACCATCGATCGCCCTGGCTCGAAGTGCACGATTTCATAGGTATACGCCAGCCGTCGGCCGAGGAAATGCGCGACGAACGCGATCCGCGTGCCCAGGTCGAGCTCGGCCGGTTGGCCGTCCGGCCACTCGACGCTGCGGATGTTCTGGTACCACGACGGCGCGTTCGCGGGCTCGCAGGCGTAGGCCGCGACCTCGGCCGGCGGGCGAGCGATGTCGATCTCGGTCTGGACGTCGACGGCCATGGCGGCTCCTGCAGCGGGTGGATGACCGGGCAATTCGGCGAGGCCCAGGATAGCGCGATCGCGGCGCAGGTCCCAGCCCGGCGAGCCCCGCGGCCCCGCGCGACGCGCAGGCCCCGCACGCGGCGATCGGTGGCCAGGTCGCGACGTTGACTTGGATCGAGCGAACGAGGATCCTCGCCCCAGTGCCCCCGGGGAGGTTGCATGCCTCGACGCTGGCAAGACCTGCGCCTGCGCCGTACGACCGCTTGCCTGGCGACCGCGTGCCTCGCGCTCGTCGCGGCGCCATCGTCCGCGCTCGCGTCGTCCTTGCAGTCCGAGCGCGTCGTTGCCTGGCCCAATCTCGACCACCACCTCGACCTGCGCACCGCCTTGCGCGCGCACGATGGCGACGATCCATCGTACGCGCGCGCCCGCACCGACGGCCCGGGCTGGACCGACGCGCCGCCGCAGGGTGGCGACGACGACGGCGGTATCGCCTTTGGCCCGATCGCGTGGCTCTCGGCCATGGTCGAGCTCGGCCCCAAAGCGCGGCTCGACATCGAGCACGGCGCGGCGCTGAGCCTGGTGCTCGGCACGGTCAACGAGGCGGCGGAGGTCTATGTCGACGGTGAGTTGGTCGCGCGCGTGGGTCAGGTGGCTCCGCGCCACGTGGCCGACATCCGCTCGTCGTGGGCCTTGCCGATCGACGCCCGCTTGCTGCGCGGCAAGCAGCGCTTCCGCCTCGCGCTGCGGACAAGCGAGCCCTCAGGCTACGGTTCGCGCGTGCTCTCGGGCCCCGTCGCGATCGCGCGCGCGGGTGAGGCCGAGGTCCTGGCCCAGGCGTCGACCACACTGTCGTGGGCGCGGGTCATCGCGCCTGCGATCGTATTCTCGCTGATCTTGCTCGGTGTCGCGCTCGTGCACCTGTGGATGTGGTGGCGGCGGCGCAGCCTGCTGCCCTACCTGCCCTTCGGCCAGCTGATGTTGCTGACGAGCGCGTGGGGCGTGCTTGGCAACTTCCGCGCCGGCATCGAGCTCGTCGGCCTGTCGCCGGATGTGGCGATGATCATGTTGCTGGGCCTGCCGCTGATCATCTGCGCCCTGTTGCTGCGCTTTGTCGCGGCGCTCGGCGGCGAGGCGGCGCCGTCGAGGTGGACCCTCTGGGGCGAGCGGTCGGCCTACGTCGTCGCGGCGCTCGTGCTGGTCGACGTCCAGGTGGTCGAGATGGGAATGGCGACCGCCGCGCCGCTCTGGATCGCCGCGCTGTTCCTGCTGGCGATCGTGCAGTTGGCGTTGCTCTGGCGTCGCGGCGTCCGTGCGGCCCCGACGATCCTGCTCGGCGTGGCGGCCGTGTTCGCCTCGGTGATCCTGGCCACGGCGCGGGTCTCGATCTCGCCGTTCATCCTGGTCTACTCGGGCTTCCTGCTCTTCGCGCTCTCGATGGTGGTCGCCCTCTCGGACGACTTCTTGCACTCGATGGCGCACCTCGACGCGCTCAACGGCCGCCTGCGCGAGATGCTGGCGGCCGCCAACCGCTTCGTGCCGTACCCCTTCCTGGAGCTGCTGGGGCGCCGCGATCTGACCGACGTGCGCCGCGGCGATCAGACCGAAATCGACGCCGCAGTGCTCTTCGCCGATGTGCGCGGCTTCACGACGCTGTCGGAGCGGCTCGGTCCGGCCCGCACCTTCGCGCTGATCAACGACTTCCTGGCCGACATGGAGCCACTGATCGCCGCGCATGGGGGCGTCATCGCGGCCTACCTGGGCGACGGCTTCATGGCGGTGTTCGAGGGCTCCGCCGGCGGCGCGATCGAGGCAGCCGTGGCGATGCAGCGCGCGCTCGAGCGCTTCAACGAGCGGCAGAGGCCGCACGACGGGCCCGAGCTCGCCATCGGCGTCGGCATCAACACGGGGCGCACCGTGCTCGGCACCCTCGGCAGCGAGGAGCGCATCGACTGCACGCTGATCAGCGACGCCGTGAACCTCGCGGCCCGGATCGAGGGCATGACCAAGCAATTCGGCGCCCGCGTGCTCGTCACCGGCGCGGCGCTGGCGACGCTCGCGCCCGACGTCGCGGCGCGCTGGACGTTGCGCGAGGTCGGGCGCGTGCTCGCCAAGGGCAAGCGTGAGCCGACGCGCGTGATCGAGGTGCTGGAGGCCCAGCCGGACGCGATCCGCGCGCGTCGGTCGTCGCACCTGCCTGCCTTCGCCGCGGCGATGGACGCCTATGTGCGCGGCGCCTTCAGCGAGGCCCAGGCTGGTTTCGAGGCCCTGCAGCGCGAAGATCCGGACGACCTCGCCGCCTCGGCCTATGCTGAGAGCGCCGCCGAGCTCGCGGCCGGTCCGCCGCCGGCCGACTGGGCCGGGGTGCTGGTGCTGCGGTCCAAGTAGCAGAGCGGGTGGCGACGGCCGCGGCGGCGCGACCGTGGTGGGCTCGCGGCCGTCAGCGCGAGCGGCCCTGTGCCGGCGCGACGTGGGCTTCCCGGCGGCGGCGCGCGCCGAGGACCACGGCGATCAGCAGCAGCAGCGCGAGCGGCCCGGAGATCCGGCCCGGATCGCGGTTGCCACCGCGCACCGAGCAGCCGCAGCCATCGTCCTTGGCCACCTTGGCCGGGGGCGCGATGCTGCCGCCGATGTCGCCGTCCGCCGCTGCGAGGCCGTCGCCCGGGGGCACGGCGGTGTCGTTGTCGCCGGCCGCGTCGTCGGTGCCACCAACGTCGCTGCCGGTCGCGCCGTCGTTGGCCGCGGCGTCGGTCGTGGGCGCGTCGGCCGCGCCGGTCGTGTCCGCTGGGGGCAGGTCGCCGTCCCAGCCGTCGTCGGGCGGCCAGTCGCTGCCTGTATCGCCGGCGTCCGCGCTCACGTCGCCCCCTGCGTCGGCGTCGCCGCCGCCCGTGCCGGCGCTGCAGCCCTTGGCCGGCAGCGCGAGGCCGCTGATGGCCGCGAGGTCGGCGACGAGCGCCGCACGCTTGAACGGTGGCGTGACCATCTCGAGCGGCACGCCCATCAGCACGGTCGACGCCTTGCCCTGCTGCAGCGAGGTGGCCGCGATGCCGCCCTTGCCGCCGGTGTAGCTGGCGATCGCCTTGCCGTTGCCGACGGTGGTGAAGCTGTCGGGCCAGTCGACATCGTAGGCGCTGCCGACTCCCGGCTGCACGCTGCCGTCGGCGATGCCGAACGCGCCGACCGTCGCCAGCATCGAGCCGCCGTCGAGCGCGTAGGTCTCGGCGTCGTCGTCGGCGTAGGCGGCGCCGAACCAGGTGGCCAACCAGTCGGCGCTGCTGGCGTCGCCCTTGGGCCCGAGCGCCCAGCCGACCTCGCTGCCGCTGAGCCACATCGCGCGCGCCGGGCCGCTGGAGTCGGACGCCGGGCCGAGCCAGGCGGCGACCTGCTTGCGCTCGGCGGCGTCGAGCACGCCGTCGGTGCTGCTCTGCTCGCCGGCGGCCCAGTCAAGCAGGGCGATGCTGCCGAGGTCCACGTCGCCGAACGCCGCGCGCTCGACGCTGTCGATGGTGAAGCCGAGCGCGGCCAGATCTGTGATGTGCTGCAGCAGGTAGCTGTAGTCGTTGACCATCCACTGGCGCAGGCGCTGCACGTTGGCCAGATCCCACGGCGCCATGTTCTCGACCGGCAGCTGGCTCGCCTGCAGGCGGCTGAAGCCTTGCACCACCAACGCCCGCGGCGCGCCGGCACAGCCCGCGGCGGCACCGACGATCGCGGTCGGCAGCGAGACACCACCAGGGTTCGTCGCGCGAACACGGGCAAAAAGCGGCTTGCCGTCGCTCGGCAGCGAGACGCTGAAGCTGGTGGAGGTCGGGCTGCCGGCGGGGGCGAAGCCGAGGCCATCGAGCGAGGTCTCGACCAGGTAGCCGGTCGCGGCGTCGCCGTTGGCGCCCCCGGTCGGCGGCGCGTCCCAGCTCAACGTGGCGTTGCCGCCGGTCGCGGCGACCATGTGCACACCGCGCGGCGCCTCGGGCGGCACGATCGGCTGCAGGCCGTCGCGCTCGGCGAAGTAGCGGATGATGGCCTTGACCATCGCGCGGGCCAGCAGGTGGCGAAAGCGCGGCTCGCGCAGGTAGTCGGCGTCGGCCTTGGTCGAGTGGAAGGCGCACTCGACCAGGGCGGCGGGCATGTCGGGGTTGTGCGTCGGGTTGACCTCGCCGAAGTAGGCCGAGTACAGGCCGCGGTCCTTCCAGGCCGGGTCGAGCTCGGCCTTGATGTCGGCGACGATGGTCTTTTGCAGCCAGCCGCCGAGCTCGACGCTGCCCTTGGTGGCAGTAAAGGTCTTGCTGCCGTCCGGCGGATTGGGCCCGTAGACGTAGGTCGAGGTGCCGCGGCCCGGATCGGGCGCGTTGCTGTGCCACGACAGGTAAATCGCGTCGTCCGGCGGCTCGTGATGCCAGCCGCTGAAGCGCGAACGCGACGTGACGTCGTCGTTGTTGTCGGCGCTGCTGGAGTCCCAGACCGAGGGCGGCGCGCCGGAATATTGCGTGTAGTAGCGGCCGCATTCCTCCCAGCGCGGGCGCTCGCTGGTCGGCCCGGACGCTGGCGGCTTGCCGTTGCCGCGCACGATCTCGCCCATGCCGCCGCCGAAGCGCACGACGTCGGCGACGACGTATTTGCCGGCCGGATCGCCGAGCGTGTCGTTGTGGATGCGCACGGACGCTTGCTCGACGTCCGCGCCGGCCTGGAAGGCGAAGGTGCCGATCGGCCACCAGGATTGGCCGTGGCGGCTCTGATCGACGCGCAGATGCGTGACGCCGCCGGCGTGGCGGACCTCGACGTGCACGTCCTTGGCCCGGTTGCTGCCGGCGGTCCAGCCGAGCTTGACCGCGTACATCCCGCTCGCCGGCACCGCGGCGCGGAAGGTCGCGATGGCCGTGGACGTGCCCTTGACCGCGGCGGCGACGCGGTAGCCGCCGAGGGCGAAGGGGTTCGCGGCGCCCTGGTAGGGGGCCTGGCCGTTGCCGAAGCCGGCGTCGCTGCCCTTCTGCCAGGGGCCGGTCGAGCTGTAGAGCTTGCTGCCGCTGGCGGCGTCGCCGTCGTCGACGATGAGCTGCTTGGGGTTGTGGTCGAGCTCGCGCACACCGATGACCTGGGCGCCGGCGTTGCGCAGCAGCGGCTCCAGGTAGTGCAGCGCCCCCTCGGCGTTGACGAAGTCCTCGACGATGTCGTGGGTGTTGCCGCGTTGCGCCGTCCAGCGCGCGAGGCCGCTGTGCCAGTACCAGCCATGGCCGGGGCTGAGGTAGACGGTCTTGCCCGAGAGCGAGCCCTTGCTGCCCGGCAGGCCGCCCGCGCCGTGCACGGTCGCAGACGGCGCGGCCGCGTCCGGCCCGGAATCGCGCGCTTGTTGCTCCCAGGGTCGCTGCGGCGGCGGCGCCAGCGGCTCGAGCAACGTGACGACGTCGGTCTCGGCGCTGCCGCCCAGGGGCCGCGCCAGCAGCCGCACCGCCCGCACGCCTTCGTCCGCGAGCGCCGCGGTCAAACGCCGTGAGGCCGCTTCGAGATCGATCTCGAGCACATCGACGCGGCCATAGGCCTGCCAGTCCACGTCGAGGTGGACGCGGGCGTCAGTGCCGGCGACCTCGACGCCGAGCACCGTCCAGCCGGGCGGCAGCGCGTCGGGGCCGCTGGCCAGCGCAAGAGCGGGCAGCGACGCCCAGATCAGCCCGAGAACACGGGCCGCGACGTGGAGACGAGCGCGAGACAGGGACATCGGACGACCTCGGAGCTGCGGCCCACGGCCAGTTGCCATCAGCATCGCCGCGGCATCCGATGCGAGCAAGCCCGTGATCGCGCCACGCTCGCGGCGTGCGCCGACGTCGGTGCGCCGGGTCGTGCGGACGCAGCGGCCCAGCACGGCTGCGGGCGGCGCCGGACGGCTCAGAACGTCAAGATGCCCTGGAGCAGGATGTTGACGCTGGCGACGTTGGCCATGCCGACGCCGAGCGACTGCTGGTTGGCCGAGGCGTCGTGCTGCGTGATCGGCATCCGCGCGCCGAGGCCCATGCGCACCGGCCCGACGTTGAGGCGACCGCCGAGGGTCAGGTAGATGTCGTTCATCGCCGGGGCGTCGTAGAGCTCCTGGAGGCCGTCGAGCTCGGCGACCATGTCCAGGATGAAGACGCGGCCGATGAGCGAGGCGCCCCAGCCGAGGTAGCCCACCTTGTCGAAGGTCGGCGAGCCGCGCAGCGCCTGCATGTGGCTGTACTCGACGCGCAGCAGCAACGAGACGAACGCGGCCTCGACGCCGAAGATCGCGTAGGGCTGGATCGTCGCGTACTCGTGCAGGTACTTGGGGAAGGCGAGCGGGTTGCTCAGCGCCACGCGGTTGGCCGCAGAGGTGCCGGTCGGCAGGTAGAGGTTGACGCCGCCGGTCCAGCCGATCGACACCGGCAGGTAGGCGCCGGCGGCCCCCGGGCTCCAGCGCGAGCCGTAGCGGAAGTCGAGGCCGAGGTTGCCGAGCGCAAAGTCGTTGCCGTCGTCGCTGACGAACACGCCGACCGGCAGGGCGGCCGTCAGGTCGTAGCTGCCGAAGTTGTACTCGAACCAAGGCTCGAAGCCGAAGACCAGCGCCGTGTTGTTGGGGCTGTCGGTGGCGTCGACGAAGGCGGCGATCTTCTCCACGTCGGGCAGGTTGCTGCTGTTGATGCCGTCGATCGCCTTGAGCTGGGCGTCGGTCGGCGTGACCTTGGCGGCGGCGAGGTCGGCCTTGATCTTCGCCTTGGCGCCGTCGGCGTCGCCGGCCTTGGCCAACGCCTCGACGGCACCGGCGTCGACCTGCTGCAGGACGTCGCCCATCGTCGACGCCTCGGGATAGGTCAGCGACATGCCGCCGACAAAGCCCTGCAGCGCCTTGCGGCCGATGAAGGGCACCGGCGCGGTGTGGATGTTCATGCCGGCGGCGATCTTCCGGTCCTTGGAGGACTGGCGGATGCTGTGGCCGGTGAACAGGTCGGTGTCGGTGAAGGGCCGGCGCGCCCAGGCCGGCGCGGCCAGGGTGCACACCAAGGCGGCGGCGAGGAGGAACAGGGCGCGGATGCGCCACGGACGCGGCGCGTGCGTGCGAACGTTCATCACGGTCTCCCTGGCCGATGGCGACGGCCTGTGTTGTAGGGGGAGCGTGAAGCGCACGCCGCCGGTGGTCAAGGCGCTGCGATCGCACGAACCCATCGTCGCGACCCGCGATTGCACCGCGCCGGCCGCGAGCGTAGCCTCGCCGGGGTCGGATTCTCGACGCGGAGGTCCATGATGACCGTCACCTCGTATCTCTTCGCCATGGCAGCGTTTGCGTGGTTCCAGGTCACCGCGGCGAGCCTATGGCATGCGGGCGCGTGGACGGTGCCCGGCCTGCAGCGCGCGTTCGGCAACCGCGAGGACATGCCAGAGATGTCGGCAGCCTGCGGCCGGTCCAAGCGCGCCGCCAGCAACACGGTCGAGAACCTCGTGATCTTCGCGATCGTCTACGCAGCGGCGACGGCGGCCGGGGCGACCCACGAGCAGCTGCTGCCCGGCGTGACGGTCTTCTTCTGGGCCCGCGTCGCCCACTACGTCGTCTACCTCGCCGGCCTGCCCTATGTGCGCACGGCGGCTTGGGCCGTCGGCCTGTACGGCATGGTCATGATGGCGATGGCGACGCCGTAGACGCCGCTCTTTACAGCGGCGCGAGCACCGCCACCGGCTTGGTCTGGTTGGTATAGACGCCGTTGCCGAGCTTGCCGCCCTTGCCCTCGCCCCAGCAGAACACCCGGCCGTCGTTGCGGCGGTAGCAGGCGTGCGTGTCGCCCGCGCTGACCTGCTTGGCCGCGCTGGCGCCGGAGACCGCCGTCGGCGTCAGTCGCTTGGTCGTGCTGCCGTCGCCGAGCTGGCCCTTGTCGTTGCGGCCCCAGCACTGCACCACGAAATCCTTGTCGCGGACGGCGCAGGTGAAGCCCAAGCCGACGTCGACGTCGACATAGCCGTCGTTGCTCGACATCTGGGTCCCCGCCTGGGTCGTGCTGTTGCTGACGCCGGTGCCGAACTGGCCGTCATCGTTGCGGCCCCAGAAGAACATCACGCCGTAGTAGTGCAGCAGCACGCCGTGGGTCGGCCCCTGGCGCATGTCGCGCGGCGGGCCGACCGGCGTCATGAACTCGAAGACCGTGGTTGGCACGTTGGTGGTCGTCGCGATGGCCGGGCCGAGGGCCTTGCCGAGGTTCGAGCCGCTGCAGCGGACGTAGGTCTTGGTGTTCGCTTCGGGCACGACGCCGCAGGTGAAGTCGGGGCCGGCGTCGAACAAGGTGTAGTTGCTGAACTTGGTCGACTGCCACTTCAGCGCCTCGGGCACGTCGTTGTAGAAGGCGGCCTGGCCCTTGCCGTTGCTGCCCCAGCAAGTGATGCCGCTCGGGGTCAGGGCGCAGGCGTGCTCGTCGCCGACGGTGACGTCGGTGCCGTACTTGAAGCCGAAGACATCGACCGGCCCCGACGAGGTGACCTTCTTGGTGTTGCCGAGCTGCCCCGACTCGCCCGGCCCCCAGCAGACCACGGTGCCGTCGGCGCGCAGGCCGCAGGTGTGGCGCCCGACGGCGAGCTTGGTGATGTTGGCGACGCCCGGGACCATCACAGGCCGCGACTTGACGCCCGCGCCGCCGATGCCGAGCTGCGTCAGGTCGTTGGCGCCCCAGCAAGCCACGGCGCCACCCTTGAGCACGGCGCAGGTGTGGTTGCTGCCGGCGTGCACCGACTCGGCGCTGAGCAGGCAGACGCCGGCGGCGCAGGCGCCATTGCCGTTGTTGCCGCAGGTCTGGCCCTCGCTGACGGCCTTGTGCGCGCAGGTGCCGGTCGCCTTGTCGCAGGAGTCGGTGGTGCACGGCTCGCCGTCGTCGCAGCTCTTCGGATCGCCCGACACGCAGCTGCCGCCCTTGCAGGCGTCGTTGGCGGTGCAGGCGCTGCCGTCGGCGTCGCAGGGGTCGGTGTTGGCGGTGAAGCTGCAGCCGGTCTTGGTGTCGCAGCTGTCGTTGGTGCAGGCGTTGCCGTCGTTGCAGACCTTGGGCTTCGGGTCGAAGATGCACTTGCTGTTGACGCAGAGATACGCGCCGTTGCACAGGTCGCCGTCGTCAAACAGGGCGCATTGTTCGTCCTTGGTGCAGCCGCAGGTCGCCTTGCCCGAGGTGCAGGCGCCCTTGCCGTCGCAGACGTCGTTGACGGTGCAGAGGTCGCCGTCCTCGCAGAGCGTCGACGGCGGCGCCGCCTTCATCGCGCATTGGCCGGTCTGCGGGTCACAGGTGTTCTTGGTGCACGCGGTGTCCGAGGCGCTCGGGCAGCTCTTGACGGTCGCGGGGTTGACGACGCAGTGGCCCTTGCCGTCCGCGCCGGATTTGTCGCAGAAGAGCGTGCCGTTGCAGACATCGCCGTCGTCCTTGCTGGCGCAGTCGGCGTCGCTGACGCATTCGCAGGCGAGCGCGCCGGGCTGGCAGCTGCCTTTGCCGTCGCAGGCGTCGTTGGCGGTGCAGGCGGTGCCGTCGGCGTCGCAGGGCGTGGCCTCCTTGAGCTTCGTCATCGCGCAGATGCCGGTCTTGGGCGCGCAGAGGTTGCGGTTGCAGGCGGTGTCGTTGACCGACGGGCAGCTGACGACCGTCTTGGGGTTGAGCTTGCACGCGCCCGTGCCGCCCGGGCCCGCGGTGGGGTCGCAGTAGAAGGTGCCGTTGCAGAAGTCGCCGTCCTCGAGCGCGGCGCAGTCGGCGTCGTTGGCGCATTTGCAGACGTCGGTGCCGCCCTTGCACAGGCCCTGGTCGCAGAGCTCGCCCTTGGTGCAGGCGTTGCCGTCGTCGCAGAAATTCAGGTCGTTGGTGATGGTCAGGGCGCAGGTGCCGGTCTTGACCTGGCAGACCGACTGCAGGCACGCGGTGTTGTCGACGCTCGGGCAGACGACGATCGTCGACGGGTTGAGCTTGCAGCCGCCCTCGGCCTTGTTGCAGTAGAGGGTGCCGTTGCAGAGGTTGCCGTCCTCCTCGCCCTTGCAGTCAGCGTCGGTGTTGCAGCAGGTCCAGGCGCCGGCGCTGCAGCTGCCGTCGGCGGCGCAGGTGTCGCCGCTGGTGCAGGCCACGCCGTCGTCGCAGGGGCTGCCCAGGGGCGCGGGGCTCTTCTTGCAGACACCGTCGGCCGGCTGGCAGGCCGTCTTCTGGCAGCCGGTGTCGCCGCTGGTGTCGCAGGTGACGATCGTCGCGGGGTTGGTCTTGCACTGCCATTGGGGCTTGCCGTCGGCGCCGAGACCGCCCTGGTTGCAGAACGGCTTGCCGTTGCACATGTCGCCGTCGTCGACGCAGTCGGCGTCGCTGACGCATTTGCAGGCGCTGGTGTCGGCCTTGCAGCTGCCGTCGCTGCAGCCGTCGTTCTTGCTGCACGAGAGCCCGTCGTCGCAGGCCGGCGTCGCCGCCGAGGGCAGGTCCGCGGCCAGGATCTCGCGGCGGCAGCCGGGCTGGTCGCTGCCGACAGGGGCGGCGAGGTCGCAGATCTCGACCGTTCGCTCGGTCGGCGTCGGTTGGCAGCCGCCGGTCAGCGGCGCGCAGGCGTTCTTGACGCAGGCGCCGTCGAGGCTTGCGTCGCAGACCTTGGTCGTGCCGGGGTTGGGCAGGCAGGTGTAGGCGATGCCGTCGCCGACGAGCTTGGCGGCGCAGTAGGGCTTGCCCTTGCAGAGGTTGGCGACGTCGCCAGCGCTCGGCTGCGGACAGTCGAGGAATCCGGGCTCGCAGGGGCACGTCTGCTCGCCGCCGGTGCAGGCGCCGGCGCCGTCACACGCCTCACCCTTGGTGCAGGCGCGGCCGTCGTTGCAGGCGCTGCCCTTGGCCAACGGCTGCTTGGTCTTGGGGTCGAGGCATTGCTCCTCGATGCAGACGGCGGCCGCGCCCTGGAGCAGCTCGCAGGCGCCGAGGCCGTCGCTGCCGCAGCTGCGACTGCCCTTGCAGCGACGGGGGCCGGCCGGGCCGTCTTCGGGTTGCCAGCAGGTCGTCGCCAGCTTGGTGTCGCGCGCGGCGGCGGAGCAATCGCAGGTGCCGAGGGTCTCGGCAGTGGTGCCGGGGACCACGCATTGCTGCGACGTCGCGCCACCTTCGACGCTCGGGACGTCGCGGCAGACGCGGCCGGTCGGGCAGTCGTCGTCGGCCTTGCAGGCGACGCCGCAGAACGCGCCCTGGTCGCCGTAGTCGACGCAGCGGGCCTGGGCGTGGCCGCCCTGGCGGCAGTCGGCGTCAGCGTTGCACGGTCGGCAGAGCAGACCCTGGGGCTGGACGCAGAAGTACACGCCGTCGGCACCGGCGGTCGTGCCTTCGCAGACCCAGCCCGTCGGGCACAGGCCGTCGCCGCAGAGCTTGGTGCAGCGGCCGCCGTCCTGGGTTTCGAGGCAGTAGGCGATGTTGCAGTCGTTGGGGCTCTCGCACGGGCAGCCGAGGCCGCCAGGGCAGTCGAGCGCGACGTCGCCGCCGCCGAGGCCCGTGTCGTCGCCGCCGGGCGCGTCGGCCGTGGCGTCGGCGCCGGGGCTGGCGTCGCCGCCCACGGCGTCGGAGGTGGCGGTCGTCGCGGGGCCGCAGGCCGGCGCCGATGCCGACAAGACCAGCAGGAGCAGGCCCAGCCGCGCGGCGAGGGCGGCCTGGCGCGACGACGCGGCGTCGGGGGCGTTGGTCGCTGGCGTCGAGCACGTCAGAGCGTGGGCGGGGACAGAGGCGGCAGGGGTCACGGCGGCTCCTTCAGGCGACGAACATACGGCAATGTGCGAATCGCGCCGGAGGGATGTCAATCGCGGGCGTGATCCCGGCGCGCAAATGCGGCCTCGACGCTCAAGGCGCAGCGGGCCGCAGCAGCGCAAGGCAGCGATCGAACGCCCGGCTGATGCGCGTATGTTCGCGGATCATCGCCAGCTTCGGCCACACCGCGCGCTCGCCCTCGAGGATGAAGAAGCGCAGGTCGTCGAGCGTCGGGTTGCTGACGATCTTGCGGTACATCCAAGGGTTGAACCGCGGCACGATCTCGATGTCGCCGGCGTAATCCTGGCTGACGACGTTGTGCAGCTGCGTCGACACCCGCCCGACCACGCCGCTGCCGCTCAGACGGCGCACGAAGTCGGCGGCGGTCGCGCCCTGGTTGCGCGCCACGGCGCTGGCGAGGCCGGTCAGCGCCGGTCGCGCGCCATGATCGCCGGCCCGCAGGTGCGCGACGGGCAGCACGTGCGGGTTGGTCTGGCTGACGATGAAGTGGTTGATGTTGTGCAGTCTCGCCAGGCGCATCTTCGGCAGGTCGCCGTGGATCGAGCCGTCGATCCAGGTCTCGGTGTCGATGTAGGGCCGCACCTCGCCGTCGCCGTCACGCATCTCGAGCACCACCGGCGGGAACAGGCCCGGCAGCGCGCTCGACGCCAGCGCCGCGCTGGAGATCAGCACGTCGGGCGACGCCAGCGGGCTGAGCAGGCGCGGCTTCTGCCGCACCCGCGTCGGCGACACCGAGATGCACAGCGTGCGGCCGCTGTGGACGAAGGCCTCTTGGAAGGTCGCCGGCCCGATGTTGTGCTCCAGCACCTCGCGCAGCTGGCTGCCGCGCATCCACGCGCCGGTGCTCGCGAACTGGCGCAACCCGGCAGGGTGCAGACCGTCGAGGCGAATCTGCGCCGGGTCCGCGAACAGGCCGTGCAGCTCGTCGTCGGTGCGCGCGCACACGCCGGCGGCGATCATCGCGCCGGCGCTCGAACCGCAGATCACGTCCGGCAGGGCGTCGTGCTCGAGCAGGCCCTTGACCACGCCAAAGTGGTAGAAGCCGAAGGTCGCGCCGCCCGAGAGCATCAACGCCGAGCGACCGAAGACCTGCTCGGCCTGCTCGAAGCGTCGCAGCTGCTCGCCGGGCGGGAAGGCGTCGCTCTGCGCCAGCCAGAGCAGCGACGCTTCACACTCGTCGAGGTAGGCGCTGACGAGGTGCTTGGTGCCGGCCAAGGCGGTCTCGTAGAGCTCGGGCGATTGGATGTCCGCGAGGTTGCGGTACAGGCTGTGGGTCAGCAGCCGCGCCAGCTCGGCGGCCCGTCCGCGCTGGCGCAGGTCGCGCATGGCGTCGCGCTGCTGGCGCAGCAGATCGGCGTGGTAGGCGCCCGAGGCGTCGTCGGCGCGCCAGGCCTCGGCCCCGGTCAACCGGTCGAGCTCCTCTGCTGCGGGCAGCCACTGCTGGTAGGATTGGGCCGAGCGAAGTCGAGCCTGGGCGGCGCGGATGGCGGAGCGATCGGTCACGGTGGCGTCCCTGCGAGCGCGGGCGCGGCCTGCGCCCCAGGCGCGCTGCATAGCCCAGATCGCCGCCGCCGGGAACCTGCCGCGCGCTACAGGTAGGTCCTGACCCCGAGCAAGCCGCCACCGAGCGCGATCTCGTCGACCCAGATGCCGTCCCAGCCGCCGTAGAACTCGACGCGGCCGACCATCAGGCCGACGGTCGCGCGCGCGCCGCGGAACAGCGCGTCGCCGACGTTGCCGAGGTCGAAGCTGGCCGAGATGACGAGCGGCCGCACCGGGTAGATGTCGATGCCGTAGGTGAAGTTGACGCCCCAGGTCGTGTCGGGGCCGTCGACCATCGCCCGCGCGCCGACGCCCGAGCGCATCTGCACCGACTCGCCGACCGCGTGCAGGTAGGTCACGTTGAGATCGCCGAACCAGAGCGCGTCGATCAGGCGACCGTTGGCGTTGTCCTGCGGCCCGAGCACCTCCTGGTAGCCGGACCACGAGGTGTCGAACTCGAGGCGGTGGCCACCCGAGATGCGCGCCGCGAGGCCGATGCGCTGCATCGTCGGGTCGAGCCAGGCGCCCTCGACCGCGAGATGCATCGCCCCGGATCGACCGAGGATCGCGCGGCCGTCGGGGGCCTGGGCCATCGGCGCCGAGCGGCCCTGGATGTGGACGTAGCCGTCGTAGCCGTTGGCGTAGGGGTACTCGTCGAAGCCAAACGGCCGGCCCATGCGATCGCCGACGGCCATGTGCGGCAACCACCACGGCGACGCCATGACGTAGAACGCCAACACGTAGTCGTCTGGGCTGCCGCCGCCGCTGGACGTGCCATCCTCGGAGCTGCTCGACGAGCTGGAGCTGCTCTTGCTCTTGCTCTTGGTCCGCGAGCGCACGGCGTCGAGCTTGCCGGCGAACGCGGGCGCGGCGAGCAACAGGCAGAGCAGACCGACCAACCAGGCGGCGGCCCGAGGGGTGCGGCGCTGCGCGGGGTGTGCGTGGGCGCCGTCGTTTCGGCTCAAGAAGGGTCGTCGGAGCATCGCGGCCTCGCCGATCGGGCGCATCACGCGCCCTCACTCCGCAGGACGCACGGGGCTGGCCGGCGATTCACGCGCGAGCGGCGGCGGCGTGGGCTACTTCGGCGCGGCGGCCTTGGCGGCGTCGGGATCGTCGGTCGCCTTGACGTCCGGGTTCTCTTGCTGGACGAAGCGCCAGAATGTGCCGAGGAAGCGCTTGCTCAGCTTGTCGTGGCGGCTGGTCTTGGCGTCGTCCTTGGCCACGAGCTTGCGCAGCCGGGCGTTGAGGTTCGCCAGCGCCTGGTGGCTCTTCTCGATCTGCACGAAGAGCGGATCTCCGCCCAGATCGCCGTCCTCGACGCGCTTGCCCATCGCCTGGAACTGCGCCTCGATCGCCTTGACGACCAGCGCCTCCTGGTCCTGGTTCACGTCGGTGTCGAGCGCCTGCTTGATGTCGCCCTTGGCCTCGACGATCAGCGCGCTGAAGGCGTCGACGTACTTGGTCGTGGCGAAGTCGGCCAGCTTGTCGGCGTACTCCGTCACCATCGACGCGACCATCTCGCGCACCAGGCGCGGCACCTCGGCGCTGACCGAGTCGCCGACGTAGCGCGCGAGCGCCGGGGCCTCGCGGCGGATCGTGTCGGCGGCGGCGCGCTTGGCCGAGGGCAGGTAGGCCTCGACGACGCCGGCGGACGTCAGGGCGAGGTTGTCCGGGCGGCTCCAATAGGTCGCCTGGGCGTCGAGCCAGAACATGTAGCCGCACACCACCAGCACCAGCAGCGCGCCGAAGATGGTGCCGTTGCGGCGCTCTCCGTGCAGTCGCGAGACCTCGCGTTCGAGGTGGCTGCGCAGGACGATGGATTCACTCATGGTCGTCTCCCTCTGCGTTCGTGGGCGCCCCGCTCGGGACGCCGCGTGGGTCGGCCGCCGAAGGCGGCTACTTCGCGGCCTTGGCGGGGGCTGCGTCCTCGACGGGGGCGGTGAACAGGTCGCTGTCGCCGTCGCCCTTGAGCGCCTCGTCGAGGATCTCGAGCCAGAGCGCGAGCAGCTGGTCGGGGGTGATCTTGGTCTTGGCCTTGTGCTGCCCGGCGTCGGCTGCGGCGGCTTCGTTGGCCCGCTCGGCCTGGTTCTGCGCCACGACGAAGCCGTTGAGCGTCGCCTTGATGTTCTCGAGCTCCTTGAGGTGGCGGGCGAAGGTGCCCGTCAGCGTCTTGCCGGCCCAGGTCGAGAAGCCGTTCTGGAAGGCCGCCATCAGCCGCTCGACGCGCTTGGGGTCCTTGCGCAGCTCGGGGAAGGCCTCAAAAAGCTTGGCCGCGGCCCCCTCGTTGGCGGCCTCGAGCTTGCGCTGCAGCTGCTTCTCGAGCTGCTCGGGCAGCGTGTCGCCGAGCTGCGTCATCTCGGAGTCGAGCCGCCCGGCCAGCCGCTCGAAGGCGCCGTCGAGCTGCGAGGCGAAGGCGTCGCCGACCATCGGCGCGACGTCGTCGCCGACCTCCATCGCCGCCTTCTGCACCTTGGGCAGCACGCGCTGTGCCTGCTTCTCGAAGGCGACCGCGACCTCGGTGCCGTCGATCGCGGCGAAGGTCGCGCGGATGTGCAGGAGCGTGCCCGCGATGACGAGGAAGGTCGCGAGCGGAATCGCAATCCGCAGCAATTTGATATGTTTCTGCAACTGCTCGTGTTTGGCGGCGAGCGCCTGATCAGAGAGCGCGTCGAGCGCCGGTGCTCCGCTGAACCACTCCATCATGGGTCCCTCCCGAGCCAGCGAACACCAAGGTCTGCGGGTCCGCTTGGTTTGTTCGTGGAACTGTGTCCGC
Source organism: uncultured Enterobacteriaceae bacterium (assembly GCA_964586155.1). GTDB lineage: Bacteria > Myxococcota_A > UBA9042 > UBA9042 > UBA9042 > SXNM01. The sequence continues at coordinate 43,645 of CAZPHC010000039.1, forward strand.
TTGTCAGACACGATGTGTCTTGAAGATACATTAGAACATCGCGCGGCGGCAACAACCAAGCGCGCCATGTCGGGTTTTACCGTACGATGACAGACGCGGCCGCGCGTCGCGCTACGATGGCGCCAGCTCGAAGGCGCGGTTGCGCCGGTTGAGGAGTCGTGATGGTGCAATCCACTGCCTACCCGGGTGGCGCGTTGGACGGCGGCAGGCCGCAGCTCGAGCGCAACCTGGAGCTGCTCGGCCAGGAGCTGCATGCGCTGCTCGAGCGCGTCGATCCGGCCCGTTGGCGGCCCCAGACGCGGGCGGCGGCCCAAGAGGCGATGGCCCGGCTGCGTCGTCGCGTCGCCACCGTCCGCCAGCAGCTGCCTGCGGCGCGCGCGCCGACCGACGCCGACGAGCTGCTGCGCGCCTTGGACACGGTCGAGCAGGCCACCGCGCAGCCGGACCTCGACGCCGTCGACGTGGTCACGCTTCGCTCACGCTTGACGGCGGCCTACGACGCGCTCGGCCTGGCCCTGCGCGCCCGGACCATCGCGACGCCGCGCAACCGGCCGACGAACTACCTGCGCAACCTCTACCATATCGGCAACGCGATCGGCGTGTTGCTGCTGATCGAGGTCCTGGTCGACCGCACGGGCATGATCGCCACGGCCGCCGCGTTCGCGACCTTCGCCTGGACGGCCGAGACGCTGCGGCGCACCTCGCCGGCGGTCAATCAGCTGCTGATGCGCGCCTTTGGCGTCGTGGCCCACCCCGACGAGCATTGGACCATCAACTCCGCGACCTGGATGACGACGGCGCTGCTGATCGTCGCGCTGACCTTCACCCTGCCCGCCTGCGCCGTGGCGGTGATGGTGCTCGGCTTCGGCGATCCGGCTGCGGCGGTGATCGGGCGGCGCTTTGGCCGGACGCGGCTGCGCGGTCGGCGCACGCTCGAGGGCGCGTTGGCGTTCGTCGCGTTCGCGGCGAGCGCGGCGGCGGCGGCGCTGGCGATCTTCCACCCCGACCTTGGCGGTGGCGCGATCGCCGCGTTGGCGCTGGGCGGCGCGGTGCCGGCGGCGATCGCCGAGCTCTTCGCCGGCGACTACGTCGTCGCGGGCCGCCGCTTCCACCTGGACGACAACTTCGCCATCCCGCTGACGGCGGCGGTCGGCGCTTCGGTCGCGGCTGCGTTGCTGGCCGGCTGACGCATCGGCCGCGGCCGACGCACGCCGTCAGCCCCGACGACGCCGGGGCTCGAGCAAGCCCTCGAGGTCATCGCCGGCGACGCCGAGCTCGTCCAGGCGCTCGCGAAATCGCTGCACGACCGAGCTGCGGTTGTCGCTCTGGTGCAGCTTGAGTACGCCGTCGCGCAGCATCATGTCGCCCTTGGCGGCGCTGCGCTGCTTGCGCCCGAGGTGCCAGCGCAGCGCGCGGCGGCTGACGCGTTCGACGGCCCAGCCGGTCGGCAGCAACAGCAGCTCGGCGCCGCGTTGGGCACGAGCGCGCCAGCCCGCGCCGGGCAGCAGCGGCAGATCGGCGCGCAGCCCCGCGTTGGGCAGCAGGCGGTGGGCCCAATCGTTGACCGCGGCCATGCGCTCGAGGTGGCGCCGGCCGTGCAGCGGCTCGAGGCCGAGCAGCTCCTGGCCGGTGAAGAGGTCGCCGCCGTCGGGCACCGCGATGTGCACGCGATCGACGAGATAGTTGGCGCAGAGCACGTCGCGGCAGCCGGCCGCGCGCGCCAGCAGCACGAGGCCCAGGAACACGGCCCAGACGCGGTCCTTCTCGGCGACGATGAAGAGGTCGAGGTCGTCGTCGTGGATGGAGTTGCGGCGGCTGGTGCCACCCGAAAACGCGACCATGCGCACCCAGGGCAGCATCGTCACCAGGCCCAGCACCTGCACGTGCGCGGCGATCAGGCGTTCGGCGCTGTCGGTGCGGTTGGCGCGCAGGGCGGCGAGGCCTTCGCGACCTGCGAGGGTGTAGAGCTCGCCGTCGCGGCCGAGGCGCCCGGCCAGGAAGGGGTCGTCGGCGTAGCCAGCGAGCAGACGGTCGATCTCGTCGCGGCCGGCGCGCTCGAGCAGCAGCTGCCGCCACACCTCCTCGGCGCGCAAGGGGAAGTCGAAGAGGTCCGAGTACGCGACGGTGCGAACGATGGCGCGGCGCAGGCGGTCGTCTCTGGAGTCCATCCAACAGCCCCCAAGGCGCGACGGGGTCGCAGCGCTCCGGCACAGCATGGAGGGGCCCGGCCGTGGGCGCAACACGGGACGCTGCGGCCCAGGCAGATCCCACCAGGCACCGGCCGCGCCTTCCCGCCGAGGCAGTCGCGCGCGCCGTCGCGGACGTGCCACACTCCGACCTCGCAGCTGGCTCGCCGACGCGCGCGCCACCAGGAGTGCAGCCATGCAGCCGATTTCGTGGATGGAATCCGCCTTGACCGCGGCAGACGGCGCGATCGGGAGCGCGGCGCTCGGCCTCGCCGTGGTGGCGGCCACCTGGGTCGCCTACTTCGCGCGCGTGCCGAGCGGTCGCGTGCCGGCGCGCCCGCTCGGCTCGATCGCGGCGCAGCTGCTCGGCGCGGCGCTGGCGCTCTGGGCGTTGGCCTCGCTCGCGAGCGGCCCCGGCGCGGCCGCGGCGAGCGCGCTCGAACGGGCCGCCGTCGCGGGCTGCGCGGGCTTCGCCTTGCTGATGGCGGCGCTCTTTCTGTGGCTGCTGACCCAGCGCAAGACGCCGCTCGGCGCGCTGCGGGTGCGCGTCGGCGATCGGCTGCTGCCCTTCGCCGCGACGACCTCCGAGGGCGCCGCCTTCCACTCCGACGCGCTGCTCGGCCGGCGCACGCTGCTGAAGTTCTTTCGCGGCGGTTGGTGACCCTATTGCAGCGCCGAGTTGCGGCGCTTCGACGCGATGCGGGACGAGCTGGCGCGCCATGGCGCGCAGGTGGTGGCGTTGAGCAAGGACGACGTCGCCGACGCGGCGATGCACAAGGCGCGCGACGGCCTGCGCCTGACGCTGCTCTGCGATCCGACGCTGACGGTGATCCGCCAGTACGGCGTCGAGCACCACAAGGCCGTCGAGTTCTCGACCGGCCGCTTCAGCGTCGGCGGCGTCCCGCTGGCGCTGCTGCCCTCGTTCAAGGCGATGGCCATCCCGACCTCGCTGCTGGTCGACGAATCCGGCACGATCTGCTGGATCGACCAGGCCGACGACTACCGCCTGCGCAGCAGCGAAGAGCGCGTGCTGCAGGCGGTGGCGGCTGCGTTCGGCGGCGAACCTAGTCGAACTCCTTGAGGATCGCCGACAGCATCCCCGACCGGTCGAGGTGGCCGAGCGTCCGCTCGAGGTCGGCCAGCAGCCGCGGCGGGTCATGGAGCAGCGTGTCGGCGGCGACCACCGCGCTCCAGTCGAGGTCGCCGACGTCCGGCACGCCCGCCGCGCGCATCGCAGCGAGCACCGCGTCGGCGATCAGGCCGTAGCCGACGGTCGTTGGATGCACGCCGTCGAGGCTGAACAAGCCGCCCTTGATCAGCCGCGAAGGATCTGCGTCGCCGGTGCGGGCAAAGCGCGTGTCGAGGCGCAACGAGCCGTCGGCGCCGATCAGGTAGGCCAGCGCCGGCCGCGCGCGCACCGCGTCGACGAGGCCCTGGGGGAAGGCGTACGGCGGCCGTCCGGCGTGGCGGCGGAACGCGAGGTCGTCGAGCAGCTGGCAGAGGTCGATGACGTGCCAGCCGTTCGCGGCCGCGGTCTGGCGGATCGTGGCGTTGTAGGCGTCGATCCGGGCGTCGATCTCGCGTGCCTCGGCCCGCGTCAGGTGCTGGTGGCGATCGGGGTCGAAGGCGTCGTCCCAGACCCACGGTCGCGTGTAGAACTCGAAGTAGCCGCCCTGGCGCCCGCCGACGCCGCGCGTGACCGGCGGGATCGTGACGTGCGGCACCGTGCCAAGGAAGACCCGCTCGGCCCGCACCTGCCGCAGCTTCGCCGCCAGGTCGGCGTAGAGCGTCGCGAAATGCTCCGGTCGGTAGAGGTTGCTGCGGCGATGGTGCCAGAGGCTGTGCAGGTCGTCCGGCTCCGAGTCGCGGATCTCCAGCGCCATCACCGTGCCGAGGGCGTTGTTGGCGCCGAGCGCGACGATCAGGTTCTCGATGCCGCCGTCGTCGCCGAGCTGCCTGGCCACGTCGACCTGCGTCGCGTCGGCGCGCGCGGTCGAGAAGTCCGGGTTCAGCGTCCGCCGCGCCGTGCGGTACATCGGCCAATCCGGCACCTGCTTGACCAGGTTGTCGCGGACTCCGGTCATCGCCCGAGCGCAGATCGCCTCGGAGAGGGTGACGGCGTCGCGCACCTCGAAGCCCCAGACCGCGAGGTTGTGGTGGCTCGCGGCGCCGTCGGCAGAGGGCCAGCTGCCAGGGCCGCGCTCCCAATGGTCCTCGGTCTCGTCCATCAGCGAACGCGCGGCGAGCGCTGCGGGCGCCAGCTCCCACCAATCGATGGAGCGGTCAAAGCGCTGCGACAGCCGCCCGAGCAGGCGCTCGAGGTTCAGCGGCAGCCCACCCGCGCCCGAGAAGTCGGGGACGCGGAACCCGTCACGAGCTCCGAGCGCCTGCGCGACGAAGACGGGGTAGGCGATGTCGGTGCGCTCGATGGCGCCGGACATGAAGCCCTGCGTCATGCTGTCGCCGATGGTCACGAGTCGATGCTTCGCCATGGTCGGTCCTCTGAGGTTGCGCCCCTCGCGCGCGCCGGCAGCGGCCTCGCCCGGCGCTGCGGTCACGGCTGCAGGCCGACCATCTCGGCCGACAGCGCCCACAGCCGCTCCTGCGCCGCCTCGTCCTGCGCCGCGGCGCTGGCCGGCGCCTGCCGTTCGTCGCGGAAATACGCGCCGCTCACGCCGGCGACGCCCTTGCCGAGCGCGAGCAGCACCGACGTCCTGGCGCCGTGGGCCGGGTCGTCGCCGGTGATGGCGAACCCCGCGTGCAGCAACTTGGTCGTGATGACGCCCGGATGCAGCGCGTTGCTGGTGATGCCGCGCCCCGCCAGCCGCCGCGCCAACGCCGACGAGAACAGCACGTTCGCCAGCTTGCTCTGCGCGTAGGCGGCGTAGCCGGTGTAGCCGCGGCGCAGCTGCAGGTCGTCCCACTGCATCACGCCGCGGCCGTGGGCGACGCTGCTGACGGTGACGACGCGGCCGCCGTCGCGCAGATCGTCCCAGAGCAGCCGCGTCAGCAGGTAGGGCGCCAGGTGGTTGACGGCGAAGGTGCGCTCGAAGCCGTCGACCGTCTCGTGGCGCTCGTTCTCGTAGACGCCGGCGTTGTGCAGCAGCACGTCGATCGGCCCGTGCTCCCGGGCCGCCCGCGCCAGGTCCGCCACCGCGTCGAGCGAGGCGAGGTCGGCGACGAGGCCCGCGCCGCCGACCTGCGCCGCGACCCGCGCCACCTTCTCGGCGTTGCGGCCGTGCACCAGCAGCCGCGCGCCGCGTCGGTGTAGCTCGAGCGCCGTGGCGAGGCCGATGCCGTCGGTGGCGCCGGTCAGCAGGATGGTCGGGGCGGCGGGGTCGTGCGGCATCAGGGTCTCCGTCGATCGTGTGGTGGCACCGAGCATCGCTGCGGCGGGCCGTCGGTTCAAGCGAATTGGCCGAACGGCGCGGCGTGGAGGGCCTTCGGGGTGGCGTGGTGGGTCTTTGGACCGACGGCGACGCCGCCGATGCGACACGGCTTGACTTGCCAAGCCTGCCTGGTGCGTCCATGCTCGCGGCATCGAAAGCGATTGCTGTTTGATCGTGCGTCAGCGCGACCCAGGAGCCCCGATGACCGACGCATCCGCCATCACGGCGTCACCCGACGCGCTCGACGCCCGCTGCGTGCGCTTCCTCGACCGCGCCGAGGCGATCCGCGACCAGCACCTCGTCGCCGCCGTGCTCGACCTCGGCCGCGCCGCGCTCGAAGAGCTCTACGACGGCAGCTGGGAGCGAGCCTCCGACCGCGCAGCCGCCCGCGACGAGCCCCTGGCCGTGCTGGTGCAGCGCCACGGCGACCGCCTCGATTGGCTCGGCCTCTCGCTCGACCAGATCCGCACCGCCCTGCGCGCCTACCGCGTCGACCGCCAGCTGCCGCCGGCCAGCAAGGGCAAGCTGCCGCCCGCGTCGCTGCGCGCCCTCGCCGGCGTCCCCGAGCCCGAGGCCATGGTGCGCCTGGCCAACCAGGCCGCCGCCGAGCGCTGGACCACGCTGCAGACCGTCGCCGCCGTCGCTGCCTGGCGCGAAGACGCCGGCGTGCGCAGCAAAGGCGGCAGGCCGGCGCTGCCGGCGCCGGTGAAGGTCGCGCGCAAGCTGGGCAAGGCGGTCGACGACCTGGTGCCGGGGGAGCTGGCGGCGCTCGACGCCGCGCAGCGGGCGGAGGTGCGGGGGCGGTTGGTTGCGCTGCAGGCGCGGCTGGCGGAGTGCCTTGAGGCGGTTGGGGGGTGAGGGGGGTGTTGGGGCGCTGGAATGGATCTTGTGTTGTTTCGGCTGGTTGGTTGAACAGTTGTTTTGCTACAACTGTTCGGTGGCGACGGAAGCGCGTCAGATGAGTCGACGACCTGCCCACGCTGGCCCCAGGGCGCAGCGTTGGACGAGTTGGCGCTGAAACCGTACAATTCTGGCTCGTCAGCGACAGACGAGGAGCCACGATGGGTCATGGGCGCCTTTGGACCGAAGATGAGGTGCGCCATGCCCTTGCGTTGTACCTCTGTTTGGACTTCGGCCGGATTCACGCGCGCAACGCGGACGTGGTCCGTCTGGCCGAGACGCTTGGTCGCACTCCCAACGCAGTCGCATTGAAGCTGACGAACCTGGCCGCGCTCGACGAGAGCCTGCCCCGCAAGGGCATGTCCAACGTGTCTGCGGTGGACCGGCAAGTCTGGTCGGAGTTCTTGACCTCACCGGACGGGGTGTTGCGCGCGCACGTCCAGCAGCAAGGCCACTTCGCAACCATGCCACCTGCCCACGAAGCGGACCTCGGTGCCATCAAGGAAGGTCGAGACGTCCAGATCCAGGCGTGGCGACGGGTCGGGCAGGACTTCTTCCGCACCATGATCTTGAACTCCTATCGCCGGCGATGCGCGCTCACGGGGATCGAGGACGAACGGTTGCTCGTCGCGAGCCATATCGTCGCGTGGTCCGACGACGCAAGCCTGCGCCTGGTGCCTTCCAACGGCATCTGCCTGAACGCCCTGCACGACCGCGCCTTCGATCGGCATCTGATTGCGTTCGACGAGGACTACCGGCTGGTAGTCGCCCCAGATGTGCCGGAAGCGACCCGCCAGTTGCTGTTGGTGGGCACTTCGGACCGGTTGGTGTTGCCCCAGAGGTTCTTGCCAGACCAGAGGCTACTGGAACGCCATCGGCTTCGATTTCGTGAGCGGAGAAGCACGGTCGGTTGATGTAGGGAGAAGGGCGTTGATTTGGTCTTGACCGGCTCGGCAAACTTCCCTTGGCAGCGGGGCCACGAATCCAGACCAAGTTGAGAAGCAGGGTCGGGCTCGGTGTCTGGGAAGGGCTGAGCTCTCAACGGGTGGCGACGCGTTGTGATCCCACGAAGTTGCAGTGCCACGTTGGCACAACCTGCTGTTCTAGCATCGACACCATGGAAGGGATGTGGCAAGATTAGATCGGTTGGGCCGGAAGTTCTAAGCGGCGAAGCGGGGAGCAATCGGCCAGGCGACGAACTTTCGCGGTTTGCGGTGCTTGCGCAGGCGCTGCCGGAGTGGGGCTGCGAAATCAATGACGTGAGGGCGCTCGCACGCAAACTTTGGCGATTCGCTGAGAGGGGAGACCGTCGATGAAATGCGTGGAGTTGTTCGCTGGCGCCGGCGGTCTAGCCATGGGCGTGCACCTGGCCGGCTTCGAACCCCAGGCCGTGGTGGAGTGGGACCGCTGGGCTTGCGATACGATCCGGGAGAACAGCGCGCGCGGCTACCCACTCGTCGCCGGATGGAACGTACACGAGGGCGACGTGCGCGCCCATGACTGGGATGCGATCGAGCCGAATCTGGACCTTCTCGCCGGCGGCCCGCCTTGCCAGCCCTTCTCCGTGGGCGGCAAGCATCGAGCGCACGATGACTCGCGCGACATGTTCCCCGCCACCGTGAGCATCGTGCGCAAATTGCGCCCGCGTGCCTTCATCGTGGAAAACGTAAAGGGCCTGACACGCACGACGTTCGCGAACTACTACCAGTACCTCCTGCTCCAGCTATCGTTCCCGGAAATCGAACGGCTCAAGCACGAGGACTGGACCGATCATTTCCGACGGCTCCAGAAGGAAAAGGCCTCCGGCGCCACGCTCGGCAAGGCCCTGACCTACAACGTCGTGCCCACGCTGGTGAACGCCGCCGACTACGGGGTCCCCCAGAAGCGCGAGCGTGTGTTCATCGTCGGCTTCCGCTCCGATCTCAACGTGCGCTGGGCTTTTTCCAAGGCCACGCACAGTCTGGACGCATTGCTGCATGACCAGTGGGTCAGCGGCGCCTACTGGGAACGGCATGGCATCGCCGCGCGCAAACGCCCGGCCCCGCCCGAAAAGTTCGCCGCGCGTATTCGTACTCTGGGCGAGGAGTTGTTTCCCCCAGACACGCTGGCGTGGCGGACCGTACGCGACGCGCTGGAAGGCTTACCCGATCCCGAATCGAGGCAGGCCCTGGAGTTCGAAAACCACCGCCTGCAACCCGGCGCGCGCGCCTACCCGGGCCATACCGGCAGCCCGCTCGATCTGCCTGCCAAGACCCTGAAGGCCGGCGACCATGGCGTGCCGGGTGGCGAGAACATGCTGGTCAAGGGCGATGGCGGCGTGCGTTATTTCACGGTGCGTGAGGCCGCCCGCATCCAGACCTTCCCTGACGGCTATCGCTTCCATGGCTCCTGGAGCGAAACCATGCGTCAACTTGGCAACGCGGTTCCTGTGCTCCTAGGCCGCGTCGTGGCCGCCAGCGTCGCAGAGCAACTGCTGCTGGCGGACGAGCGCGAACTCGCCCGTCGCCAAGCGGCCGCCAGGAACATCGCATGACGGGCAAGGTCATTCCCTTCAATCCCCTGGACAAGAAGAATCTCGGCGCCTCGGTAGCCGAGGCCTTGCTCGCCAGTCCCGCCCACCGGCTGGGCGACCTGCCCGATTTTTCCGGCGCGGGCATCTACGCGATCTACTACTCGGGCGAATTCCCCGCCTACGCTGAGTTGTCCAAGCGCAACCAGGAGGGTCGCTACTCCGCACCGATTTACGTGGGGAAGGCCGTGCCGGCAGGAGCGCGCAAGGGGATGGCGTTGGACGCCTCAGCCAGCGGCAAGCCCCTCTTTAGCCGGCTTGGCGAGCACGCGGAAAGCATACGCGCTGTCGTCAACCTGGACATCAACGACTTTCACTGCCGCCATCTGGTTGTTGACGATATCTGGATTCCGCTAGGCGAATCGTTGCTCATCGCGCGCTATTCGCCAGTTTGGAACTCTTTGATCGACGGGTTCGGCAACCACGACCCCGGCAAGGGCCGCTACGAAGGCTTGTGCCCACGCTGGGACGTGCTGCACCCGGGCCGCGCCTGGGCCGCAAGGTGCAAAGCACGCGACGAAGATGCAACCAGCATCAGGCGGGATGTCGAGACCTTTCTGCGTGACGCGGTCTTCCCTACTTCCGACCGATTCATTTCCCCGAAAGACTGACAGCGCCGATCGCAAACGTAGCGCCCGTTCATGCGCACTTCCGACGGTATC
>CAZPHC010000040.1:0-52388 GCA_964586155.1 uncultured Enterobacteriaceae bacterium
GCCTGCTGCGGGGCGTCTGGCCGGACATCGGCGCCGGCGACGGCACCCGCGACGTGGCCGAGCGGCTGTGGGGGCGGCCTTGATCGTCTACATGACGCTGCCGCAACGTGCGCCGGGCCGAACCTCCTGGCGCTGCCAGGTCGTGCGCGGCGACGAGCGGGAGCTGCTGCAGCACCGGACGAAGCCACAGCTGCTCGAGGCGGCGGAGCGCCGCCAACGTGCCCTCGGCGCGCGCATCAACAACAAGGAACTGAGCGCCACCGGGGCGATCGCCGTGTTCATCGGCGCGAAGATGCGCCAGGAGGCCTGGGCCGCCGAGACGCTCGAGCGCATGCGCGACGACCTGCTCTACTTCGTGGCCACCCTGAGCGGCGGCCCGCAGCGCCTGGTCCGCACCTTCGGCCGCGACGACGTGCGCCGGTACCTGCGCACGATGGAGCGCGACGGAACGGCGCTCGGATCGCAACGGAGCCGCTTCGCCGCGGTGCACGGCTGGCTGCACTACCTGCACTGCGAAGAGGCGATCGCCGAGAACCCGGCCGCGTTGATCCACGCGATCCAGAAGCCCTGGACTGGCAAGCGCGCCCAACGCCGGATGGGCCGGGGCAAACCCCAGCTGCAGGGCGGAGCGCAGGCAAGGCACTACCTCGAGGCCGCGCTGAGCTACAGCGATCCTGCCGACCGCGTCGCGGCCTCGTTGCCGTTGCTCTGCGGCCTGCGCAGCGGCGAGGTTCGGCACTTGCGGGTCGCTGATCTGGATTGGGACCTCAACGTGCTCTGGATCCGCGGCGACCATGCCGTCGGCGCCGGCGACTGGGACGTCAAGACGTCGAAGTCGGTTCGGACCGTCCCGATCCCCGAAGAGCTCGCGGACGATCTGCGCGAGCTGGCCGCTGGGTTCGCCGGCGGCGACCCGCTCTTCCGTTCGCACCGGTCGGTGTCTGGTTGCTTTGAGGCGGCCTGGCTGCGACGCCTGGTCCAGCGGACCTGCGTCGCAGCCAAGCTGCCCGTCGTCGCCCCCCACGGACTGAGGGGCACCTTCGTATCGATCTGCGCGGCACTCGGACGACTCGAGGTGCCGAAGATCGCCGAGCTCGTCGGTCACGCAGATCGCGGCACAACCGTCCGTCGGGCGTACCTCGGGACAGCTGAGCGACAGCCGGGCTTGCGCCTGGTCGTCGGGGAAAGGTGATGGGATGAACCCGTTTTCCATGCGATCTACGATGTTGCGCCGACGAGTCGGTAGAACCTCCTGGAATCAGAACCAGAAACAGTGGAGACGCCGGGAGTCGAACCCGGGTCCGAACGTGTTCCACGAAACCTTCTACGTGCGTAGTCGCGTGATTTCTACACCTTTCGGGTCCCCCACGCGACAGGGTCCACCGAAGCCGTTCCGCAAAGTCTCACCCCATGCACCGCAGACTTGTGCATGGGGCCAGCCCACCTGTGTGTAGGTCCATCCCCCTCGGCAGGCATGGGGGCGAACCTCCTCACCGTTTCTTAGGCGGCGAGAGCGAACTCAACGTTGTCGTTGGCAGTTCAATTGTCACCTTTTTTTGACGCGGCCTAAGGCTCCGCGGCACGCGAGCGTCGCTTCATCACCCCCGTCGAGACCGGTTCGTCCCCGTTGGATGGTGCCCCGAGGAGCACCGACGGTGTACCGGCAAGGATGCTGCCACGGCGCACACAACGCCGTGGACCCCTGTAGGGTAGGCCTCCTGGGGCTGGTGTCAATGACGGGGCCTGGCGCGCGTCGCTGCGGCGGACGCTAGAGCAGGCAGATCTTGGTCGTGACGCACTTGCCGAGCGTGCAACACTTGCCCAGTCCACAGGAGGCGCCGTCCATCGCGTCGGCGTCGTAGAGGCATCCGGCCTTGGGATCGCAGGAGTCGTAGGTGCAGGGGTTGCCGTCGTTGCACTTGACCGACGTCGGTCCCTTGCAGGTGCCGCTGCCGCAGACGTCGCCCGAGGTGCAGGCGTTGCCGTCGTCACACGGCGCCGTGTTCTGCAGGTAGAGGCAGCCGAACTTGGCCGAGCAGCTGTCGTCGGTGCAGACGTTGCCGTCGCTGCACTTGATGCCGAAGCCACCGACGCAGACGCCGCTGCTGCAGGTGTCGCCCGAGGTGCAGGCGCTGCCGTCGCTGCAGGTCGCCGTGTTGTTGGTGTAGGTGCAGCCCTTGACCTTGTCGCAGGCGTCGTTGGTGCAGACGTTGCCGTCGTTGCAGTTGGCCGCTGCGCCCGGCTTGCAGCTGCCCAGGCTGCAGACGTCGCCGACGGTGCAGGCGTTGCCGTCGTCGCACGCGCTGGAGCTCGGGGTGTAGACGCAGCCGCTGGTCTTGTCGCAGCTGTCGACCGTGCAGGCGTTGTTGTCGTTGCACAGTAGCAGGGCCTTGCCCGCGCAGGCGCCGTTGCTGCAGACGTCGCTGCTGGTGCAGGCGTTGCCGTCGTCGCAAGCGCTGGTGTTGTTGACGTTCGAGCAGACGTACTTGAGGCCGCTCTGCACGCAGCTGTCGGTGGTGCAGACGTTGTTGTCGTTGCAATCCTTGGCGCCCGAGATCGGCGAGCAGGCGCAGGCGACCGCGCCCGGCTTGCAGGTGCCCGAGGCGCAGACGTCGCCCTCGGTGCAGGCGTTGCCGTCGTCGCAGGCGAGCGTGTTGGCGACGTTCTGGCAGCCCTTGACCTTGTCGCAGCTGTCGGTGGTGCAGACGTTGTTGTCGTTGCAGGTCTGCAGCGCGCCGGCCTTGCACGCGCCCGACGAGCAGACGTCGCCCTTGGTGCAGGCGTTGCCGTCGTCGCACGTCGCGGTGTTGTTGGCGTTGACGCAGCCCTTGGCCTTGTCGCAGCTGTCGTTGGTGCAGACGTTGCTGTCGTTGCAGTCGACCGCCGCGCCGGCCTTGCACACGCCGCCGACGCAGGCGTCACCCTTGGTGCAGGCGTCGCCGTCGTCGCAGCTGAGCGAGGTGGCCGTGTTGACGCAGCCGTTGGCCTTGTCGCAGCTGTCGGTGGTGCAGGCGTTGTTGTCGTTGCAGTCCTTGGCCGCGCCGCTCTTGCAGACGCCACCGGAGCAGACGTCGCCGACGGTGCAGACGCTGCCGTCGTCGCACGGCGCGGTGTTGGCCGCGACCTTGCAGCCCAGCGTCGTGTCGCAGCTGTCGGTGGTGCACGGGTTGCCGTCGTCGCACTTGACCGCGCTGCCCTTGCAGGCGCCCGCGGCGCAGGTGTCGTTGTTGGTGCAGGCGTCGCCGTCGTTGCACGCGCCGGTCGAGAGCGGTGCGGTCACGCAGCCCTTGACCTTGTCGCAGCTGTCGGTGGTGCACGGGTTGCCGTCGTCGCACTTGACGGCGCTGCCGGCGACGCAGGCGCCCGCCTTGCAGGCGTCGTTGGCGGTGCAGACCGTGCCGTCCGCGTCGCAGCCGAGGCCGTCGGCCTTGGGCGAGGCGACGCATTGGCCGGTGGCGCTGGCGCAGACCCCGAGCGTGCACGGGCCGTTCTTGGCGCTGCAGTCGATGGGCTTGTTGCCGGGCTTGCAGGTGCCGGCGTCGCAGAGGCCGCTGCCCGGCTGCTGGCATTTGTCGCCGCTGTCGCAGGCCTTGCCGTTGGCGCCGCCGGTCTCGTTCTTGCACTTCTGCGCCGCGACGTCGCAGGTGTCGACGGTGCACGGGTTGTTGTCGTCGCAGTCCTTGGCCGCCGTCTCGGGCTTGCAGGGGCAGGTGTTGGTCGAGGTGCAGGTGCCGCCCTTGCATGCGTCGACCGTGCACGCGTCGCCGTCGTTGCAGGTGCCCGTGTCGTCGGCCTTGTTGACGCAGCCGACCTTCGGGTCGCAGCTGTCGGCGGTGCAGGGGTTCTGGTCGTCGCAGGGGCCGTCCTGGGCCTTGTTGCTGCAGGCGCCGCTGGCCTTGTCGCAGCTGTCGAAGGTGCAGGCGACGCCGTCGTCGCAGGCCTTGGCCACGCCCTGGCAGCCGCCGTTGACGCAGGTGTCCTGGTCGGTGCAGGGGTTGCCATCGTCGCAGCTGGCGCTGCCCGGCACCGAGCTGCAGCCCTTGGTGCTGTCGCAGCTGTCGATGGTGCAGTTGTTGCCGTCGTCGCAGTCGACCACCGCGCTGCCCTGGCAGACGCTGGCCTGGCAGGCCGAAGCGCTGGTGCAGGCGTCGCCGTCGTCGCAGGCCGTGCCGTCGGTCGTCGGCACCATCGAGCACGCGCCGTTCGACGGCTGGCATTGCGCCTTGCTGCATGCGGTGTCGTCCTTCGCGTCACAGATCACGGCCTTGCCGGGCACGACCTGGCAGACGCCCTGGTCGCAGGTCAGCGGACCGAGGCAGAGGTTGTCGGCGACGCAGTCGGCGTCGGTCTTGCAGGTGCAGGTGGCCGTGCCGATGCAAGCGCCTGTGGCGGTGCACGCGTCATCGCCGGTGCAGGAGTTGCCGTCGTCACACTTGGCGCCCGCGTTGCCGCCGGTCACGGTGCAGCCCACCGCGAGATCGCAGGCCTGCTGGGTGCAGGGGTCGGCGTCGTCGCAGGCGGTGTTGTCGGGGCTGTGCTTGCAGCCGTCCTTGCTGTTGCAGGTGTCGAGCGTGCAGTCGACGCCGTCGCTGCAGTCCACCGGCTTGCCGGAGCATTTGCCCTCGACGCAGACGCCGTCGGTGCTGCAGGCGTCGTCGTCCTCGCAGAAGATGGTCAGGTCCGTGATCGGCTCGTGCACGACCGCCTGGCCTTGGTTGCAGAAGTCCTTGGTGCAGGGGTTGCCGTCGTCGTAGGCGATCGGATCGGCGACGACACAGGCGCCGCCACCGCAGACCTTGCCGCAGATGACACCGCCGCAGGCCTCGCCGTCAGGCCGTTCGTCCACGACGCAGGCGCCGGCGCTGTCGCAGGTCGACTGCTGGCACTCGCCGAGCGTCTCGCCGGGGTTCTGGCAGGTCGCGCCTGCGGCACGCTGCGACTTGCCGCAGATGCCGTTGGTGCAGGCCGGCAGCAGGCACGGCGTCATGCCGAGCACCTTGCCGACGCAATCGAAGTCGGTGATGCACTCGCCGCCCTGGACGCCGTCGCCGCCGACGTCGTTGGCGACATCGCCGCCGCCGATCGCGTCGATGACGTCCGAGAGGATGTCGTCGGCGGCCGCCACGGTGACTTCACCGCAACTTGCCAACACCAGACACGAAACAATCACCGAAAGCCCACGAATCCAGGTCGCCATGCCGAGCCTCTCGCGCGCCAGTTCGGCGCATCCGCGCAGCATGGTAGCAAAGTCCCGCTGCGGGACCAGAGGTCACCGAGGGCCAGCGTCGCGAAACATGCCGACCCCGGGGAGCCTCGACGGCCTCAGGCCCGCGCGGCGCGATGGATCAAGGGGCCTTGGCCGGTGCGGGCGCGGCAGCCGGGGCCGGGGCGGCTGCAGGCGCCTCGCTCGGCGCACCGCCGCCGGGCGGGGCCACGGTCGGCTCGCCGCCGGCCGGGGGCGGGATCGCCGGCACGGGCGCGGCGGCACCCGCGGGGACGGCAGCCGGGGCCCCAGCGGCCGGGACGGCTGCCCCCGGGAGCGCGGCCGGCGCACCTGGCACGACGGCGGGAGGCACGCCTTCCGGCGCGACCGTCGGCTCCGTCGGTCCGTCGCTCGGGCGCTCGGGCGCCATCTTCATCGCGGGCGGGATCTCGCTGGTCAAGGCGCCGAGGAAGGCCACGATCGACCTGGTCTGATCCGCCGTAAGCGTCTTGCCGAGCTGGTGCTTGGCCATGAGCTGCACGGCCTCACCGAGGTCGGTCGTCTTGCCGTCGTGGAAGTACGGCCCGGTCTTGGCGACGTTGCGCAACGTCGGCACTTTGAAGTGGTGGGCGTCTGCCTCGTTGCCCGTGATCTTCTGGCGACCGACGTCGTCGTTGCCGCGCGCGGCGAAGGGCCACGGCTCGACCTTGCCGAGCTTCTGGTAGGTGCGACCACCGAAGAGCGGCCCGTTGTGGCAGGTCATGCAGCCGGCGTCGACGAACGTCGCGAGGCCGGCTTTCTCTTCAGCCGTGATCGCGTCATCGGCGCCGTCGAGCCACTGATCGAAGCGCGACGGCGGGTTCAGCGTGCGCTCGAAGGCCGCGATCGCCATCGCCATGTGCTCGAAGGTCAGCGAGACGTCGCCCTCGGCCGGGAACGCGGCCTTGAACATCGCGACATAGCCCGGGATCGCCGCGAGGCGGGCCTCGACGCTGGCGGCGTCTGGCATCGCCATCTCGGCCGGGTTCAGCACCGGGCCCTTGGCCTGCTCCTCGACGTCTTCGGCGCGGCCGTCCCAGAACTGGGCGAAGTGGCCGGCGGCGAAGAAGACGGTCGGGGCGTTGCGATCGCCGGTCTGGCCCTTGTGGCCCTTGCTGGTCGCCAGGCCGTCGACACCGAAGGTCTCGAGCGAGTGGCAGGTGCTGCAGGCGATGTCGCCGTCCCTGGACAGGCGCGGATCGTGGAAGAGCGCGCGACCGAGCATCCGCTTGGCCTCGTCGGCCGGGTTCTTCGGGTTCTCGTACACCGCAGGCGCCTTGCCGAAGAGCGCGTTGGCGCGGGCGCGATCGACCTCTGCCGGTGCCGCAGCCGCCCCGGCCGCCGGCGGAGCTCCGCCCGCAGCCCCGGCAGGTGCCTCCTTCTTGCCACACGCACTCACGCAAGTGCCGATGGCCAAGGCCACCACCAACGCCCCGTTGCCCCGCCCCAAGGTCCGCCTCATCGTCGCCTCCCCCCGCATCGTGCGGCGTCGCCATGGTCCATCGAAGCGCAGCGGCCGGCAAGCGTCGCGGCGCCGACCCACGCCCGATCACGGGGTTGGATGCGTCGAGCCGAGACCGGATGCGCGGCGACCGCCATCGTTCGTGCCCGCGGTGACGGGCCCTGCGCCGGGCCCGCTTGACCCCAGACCGCGACGGGCCGAGCATTCCGCGCGCGGCGCCCCGGGGCGGCCGAGGAGGGCAAGATGAGCGAGCAATACGACGTCGTGGTGATCGGTGGTGGCCCCGGCGGCTACGTCGCGGCGATCCGCAGCGGCCAACTCGGTCTGCGCACGGCATGCGTCGAGATGGCCAACCTCGGCGGCGTCTGCCTCAACGTCGGCTGCATCCCGTCCAAGGCCCTGATCCACGCCAGCAAGCTCTACTGGAAGACGCGCAACGGCGCGCACATGGGCATCCTCGGCGAGAGCGTCGGCATCGACATGGGCGCGATGATCGACTGGAAGGACGGCATCACCGGCAAGCTCACGAGCGGCGTCGGCACGCTGCTCAAGGCCAACGGCGTCACGCACATCGTCGGTCGCGGCCGCCTCGCCGGCCCGGGCAAGATCACGGTCGAGTCGGCCGGTGGCAGCCAGACCCTGCTGACGCGCAACGTCATCCTCGCGACCGGCAGCACGCCGGTGCAGATCCCGTTCCTGCCGTGGGGCGAGCACATCCTCGACTCGACCGGCGCCCTGGCGCTGCGGCAGGTGCCCAAGACGCTCGCCGTCGTCGGCGGCGGCGTCATCGGCATGGAGCTGGGCGAGGTCTTCGCCCGCCTGGGCAGCGAGGTCACGATCATCGAGGCGTTGCCGCGCGTGCTGGCCGCGTTCGACGCCGACGTCGTGCGCCCGCTCGAGCAGAAGCAAGCCAAGAAGCTGGGCATGAAGCATTGGGTCGACACCAAGGTCATGGGCGCCAAGGTCGAGGCCGGCGGCGTGGTGCTGACCACCAGCGGCAAGGTCAGCGGCGAGGCGCGCTACGACAAGGTCCTCGTGGCCGTCGGCCGCCGACCGAACAGCGCCAACCTCGGCCTCGAGACCGTCGGCCTGCAAGCCGACGCGCGCGGCTTCCTCGCGGTCGACGCCCAGCAGCGCACCGGCGCGCCCGGCGTCTACGCCATCGGCGATCTCGCGGGCAACCCGATGTTGGCGCACAAGGCGAGCAAAGAAGGCGAGGTCGCGGCCGAGGTCATCGCCGGCCACGCTGCGGCGATGGACGCCATCATCCCGAGCGTCGTCTACACCGACCCGGAGATCGCGACGGTCGGGCCCACGCTCGAAGAGCTCAAGGCCAGCGGCCGCTCGCTCAAGATCGGCAAGTTCGGCTTCGGCGCGCTCGGCCGCGCCATGACCGCCGACGCGACCGATGGCTTCGCCCGCGTCGTCGGCGACGCCGACACCGGCGAGGTGCTGGCGATCCACATCGTCGGCGCCGAGGCGAGCGAGCTGGTGGCCGAAGCGGGTCTGGCGCTCGAGATGTCCGCCGACCTCGAAGATCTCGCCCTGACGGTGCACAGCCATCCGACGATGGCCGAGGCGATGATGGAGGCCGCGAAGGCCGCGTTGGGCGAGGCGATCCACGCCGTCAACCGCTAGCGCGCGCCGTCCACGGCGCTGATCGCTGCGTCGATCGGCGACCAAGGCCGCAGCGCGGGCTCAGCCGCCGGTGAAGACGTCGCCGCTGCCCTCGATCATCTTGCCGGTGCCACCGCAATGGGCGTCGGCGTCACCGAGGCGGTGCGCCTTCAGGCCGTTGATGATGACCGTGCCCGAGCCGGCCTTGGCCGTCCAGGTGTTGGGGCCGCAGCATGCGGCATGGACGCCGGGATCCGAGACGCGGAGCGCCGGACGCCCGTTGACGAAGACGTCGGGCGAGCCGCCGACCGCCGGGCCGACGCAGGGATGTGGGCACGCCGGGCAGCCGTGGGCGTCCGCCGGCACCATGCTCTTGTCGCCTAGCCTGCTCTGGGGTGGTCCAGCCATCTCAGCCTCCGAGCACGTCCATCGTCAGCGCGTTCGCCACGGTCGCGGCTTCCGCCACTCTAGCACGAAGTCCGCAGAACGATCCAAGAACGCACAAGGCCGACGCCTCCCCTGGGATGCGCCGGCCCCGGCGAATGGTCCAGCTGGGCCCGGCGACGTCGGTGACGCGCCCTGCCCTTGCCGCCCACGACCTACTGGTCGTGGTGCAGCGCCTCTTCGAGGTACGGATCGTTGGCGGCCAGCAGCGGCGCCTTGGTCATCATCTGCGGGACGATGAGCAAGAACAGGCCAGCGAAGAACGCCCAGCCGCCGATCTCCTGCAGGCCGAACATCGGGCCGTGGCCCTCGAAGCCGTGGTGGTGCGCGGCGAAGTGGCTGACGGCCGGCATCACCTGCAGGTAGATGTCGAGCCAATGGCCGAACACCAGCAGCAGGGCGATGCCGACGAGCACCTTCGGGTTGCGCTTGTTGCCGCGCGGCAGCAGCACCAGGAACGGGATCACCCAGCGCACCAGCGGGTTCAGCGCCCACACATACTCCCAGCCATCGTGCTGGCGGGTCATGTAGTACGTCGTCTCCTCGGGGATGTTCGAGTACCAGATGAGCATGTACTGGCTGACCCAGATGTAGGCCCAGAAGGTCGCGAACGCGAACATCATCTTGCCGAGGTCGTGGTAGTGGTTCTCGTTGACGTAGGGCAGGTAGCCGGCCTTCTTCATGCCGAGCACGAACAGGGTCAGCCACGCCGCCGCACCGACGAACAGGCCGATGAACTGGTAGACGCCGAACATCGTCGAGAACCAATGCGGCTCGAGGCTCGACATCCAGTCCAGGCCGGCGAAGGTGATGGTCAGGGCGAAGAACACCAGGTGGATCGCGCCGAGCTGCACGTTGCGGCCGGTGCGGGCCACGCTGCCGTCGGCGTCCTGGGCGCGGCTGTTGCGACGCATGAAGTACGTCGTGGTCATCCAGATCGCGAAGTAGATCACCACGCGCATCAGCCAACCCGACTCGTTGAGCAGGGGCGCCTTGCGCTGCAGCAGGTGATCGTGTGCCACGATCTCGGGGATGCTCCACTCGTAGAGCTCGTGCATGCCGAACAGGCCGATGGCCAGGAACGCCACGAGGCCCACCGGCAGGTAGGTCGTGAACGCCTCGACCGGACGCTTGATGACGACCCACCACGCCGCGTTGACCATCGAGTAGACGGCGAAGATGAAGGCCGCGCCCAAGGCGATGCCCGTGAAGTAGTACGAGCCGATCAGCACGTTCGCCCAGGCGCGCCACGCGTCGCCGGCGAACGCCATGCCGAGCCCGGCGAGGCCGAGCACGAGCAGGCCGATGGCAAGGTTCCGCACCGAGCTCGGCACGACATACGGCCGATCTGCTGCCGGAGCGTGAGCGTCATGTGCCATTACTGGCCTCCCTGGGCGCCGGCTGCGGCGCGCTTCTGCAGCTCACGGACCCACAAGATCGCCTTCCAGCGGTCGTCTTGGGTGATCTGCGTGGCGTAGCTCGACATCATGCCACGGCCGTAGGTGATGATGTGGAAGATGTGACCGTCCTTGTAGCCAGCCGGCGGCGACGCAGCAGGGGCCAACGGGAAGCCCGGCATGCCGCGCTTGCTGACCGGCCCGTCACCCATGCCCGTCACGCCGTGACACGGCGAGCAGAACGTCGTGTAGACGGCCTCGGCCCGCTTCATCACGTCCTCCCCGGCCTTCTCGGCGTAGGGGTTGGACAGCTCCTCGCCCGCCTTCTTGGCCTGCACGGTCGCGTACTCGACGAGCTTGGGCTCGCCCTTGTCGTCGACCAGGCCCGCAGCCTTGGCGCCCTCGGCCGTCACGTCGTAGTGCACCGGATTGAACCCACGACGGATCGTGCCATCCGGCGGCACCAGGAGCGTGCGCCCCTCGCCGTGCGCGAGCTTGAACGTGCCGTCGGCCACTTCGTCGCGGTCGGTCAGGGTCGGGTTGTACTTCGGCGAGTACATCTTGCCCTGCGACTCCTGCGTCTTGCTGAAGACCATGTGGTTGATCTGCGGCGCGATCAGGTAGTTCGGCTGGTCGCGGACCGTGCAGCCGACCGCCGTGGTGGCGAGCAGCGCGATCGGCAGCAGCCGGTGCGATGGATGCAACTTCATCACCTGCCCTCCACAGTCAGCACGTCGACCGCGCCATGGCGGCCGAAGAGCGCGCGCGCGGCGCTTTCGTCGAAGCCGGCGGCCGCCGGGTCGAGCGCGAGCGCGAACTTGTCGTCGGTCACGCCGTCGATATGGATCTTCGCCTTCATGCCCGGGAGGATGCGGCGGTAGATCAAGTAGGTCAGCACGGTGATGTGCGCGGTGCAGAACACCGTCAGCTCGAAGAACACCGGGATGAACGCGGGCCACGGCAGGAACGGCTTGCCACCGATGATGATCGGCCAGCCCTTCCACAGCGGCACGAAGTCGACGTACTGCGTGTGCGTCTGCAGGGCGAACGCGAGGCAGAGGCCGAACGTGCCGAAGCAGAACGAAGCATACGGCAGCCACGAGCGCTTGAGGCCCATCGCGGCGTCGAGGCCGTGCACCGGGTACGGCGTGTAGCAGTCGTGGATCGGCATCCCCGACGTGCGCGCCTGGTCGGTCGCCTCGAGCAGCGCGTGCTCGTTGTCGAAAAGCGCGACCAGGAACGGACGATCCTTGCTCACCACGGCGTCGTCGCCATGGGCGGCGTGCGCGCTAGACATGGTGCACCTCCTCTTTCGGCGCGGCAGGCACGGCGTGCAGCCCCGCAGCGCCAGGACCGGACGCGGTGGCGGTGTGCGCGTGGCCGTGGCCGTGCGCATCCTTCTGGGCCCAAGCCGCGACCATCTTCACTTCGGCGATCGAGACCGTCGGCAAGAAGCGGACGAAGAGCAGGTACGCGGTGAAGAAGAAGCCCAGCGTGCCGAGGAACTCCATCACCTCGACCCAGGTCGGCGAGTACATCGACCACGACGACGGCAGGTAGTCGCGGTGCAGCGACGTCACGATGATGACGAAGCGCTCGAACCACATGCCGATGTTGACGAAGATCGACATCGCGAACACGACGTAGAGGTTGCGACGCATCGGCGCGTACCAGAAGATCTGGGGGCTGATGACGTTGCAGCTCACCATCGTCCAGTAGGCCCAGGCGTAGGGGCCGACCGCGCGGTTGCTGAAGAAGATGAAGCCTTCGTAGTTGCTGCCCGAGTACCAACCGATGAGGAACTCGGTCGAGTACGCCAGGCCGACCAACATGCCCGTCGCCAGCACGACCTTGGCCATGTTGTCGATGTGGCCGATGGTGATGATGTGCTCGAGCTTCTGGGTCTTGCGCGCGATGATCAGCAGCGTGAGCACCATCGCGAAGCCCGAGAACAAAGCGCCGGCGACGAAGTAGGGCGGGAAGATCGTCGTGTGCCAGCCCGGGATCACCGAGGTCGCGAAGTCCATCGAGACGATGGTGTGCACCGAGAGGACCAGCGGCGCGGCGAGGCCAGCGAGCGTCGTGTAGACGATCTCGTAGTGGCTCCAGTCGCGGTTGCTGCCCGTCCAGCCAAAGCTGAGGATGCCGTAGATGGTCTTCTTGATCCGGCTGTTGGTGCGATCGCGGAAGGTCGCCATGTCCGGGATCAGGCCGAAGTACCAGAACACGCACGACACCGAGAAGTACGTCGAGATGGCGAAGAAGTCCCAGAGCAGCGGCGAGCGGAAGTTCACCCAGAGCGGGCCACGCATGTTCGGCAGCGGCGCGAACCACCACCAGCCGAACCACGGACGGCCCATGTGGATCACCGGGAACATCGCGGCGCAGATGACCGCGAGGATCGTCATCGCCTCGGCCGAGCGGTTGATGGCGGTGCGCCACTTCTGCCGGAACAGGAAGAGGATGGCCGAGATGGCCGTTCCGGCGTGACCGATGCCGACCCACCAGACGAAGTTGGTGATGTCCCAACCCCAGCCGACCGTCTTGTTCAGACCCCAAGTGCCGATGCCCTCGGAGATCTGGTAGCCGATCGTGATGAAGCCGGTGATGAACAACGTCACAGCCGGGATGAACGCCGCCCACCACAGACCGGTGGGCTTGTTCTCCATCGGAGCGACGATGGCGTCCGTGAGGTCTGCGAGGCGGGGGTTGCCACCCGAGACCAGCGGTTCGCGCAGATGCGATGCGGTAGCCGACATGACTAGCCCTCCTTGTGATCGCCGTGGTCACCGTGAGCGGGAGCCGGATGGCCCTCGCCCGCGCCTTCCTCGGTCTTGGGCATCATCTCGAACGTATGACGCACCTTGGTCAGGTAGCCGACCGCGGGGCGCGTGTTGATCTCCTCGAGCATCTTGAAGCGGCGCGGATCCCGCATCAGGCCCGAGACACCGCTCGAGGCGTCGTTCGCGTTGCCGAACGTGATGGCGCCGGTCGGACAGGTCTGCTGGCAGGCCGTCTGCACGTCGCCGTCGACGATGGTGTCGCGCCCGTCGCGGATGACGTTGCTCTTGGCGAGCTGGATGCGCTGCACGCACATCGAGCACTTCTCCATGACGCCGCGGCTGCGGACCGTGACGTCGGGGTTCAGCGCCAGGCTGAGCAGGTCGTAGTCGATCTGCCCCTCCATCTCGCCCTGCGGGTACTGGAACCAGTTGAAGCGACGGACCTTGTACGCGCAGTTGTTGGCGCAGTAGCGGGTGCCGATGCAGCGGTTGTAGGCCATCGAGTTGAGGCCTTCGCTGGTGTGCACCGTCGCGAGCACCGGGCAGACCGTCTCGCACCCGGCCACTTCGCAGTGCTGGCACATGACCGGCTGGAACACGACCTGCGGGTTCTCTGCCAGCTGCATCCAGTCGTCCTCGACCGGGGTCCAGTCGTACTGGCCGGGCTCGGGCGTGGCCGACGCGGGCTCGGCGTAGTAGCGGTCGATGCGCATCCAGTGCATGTCGCGCTTGCGCTGCACCTCGGTGCGGCCGACGACGGGGATGTTGTTCTCGACGTTGCAGGCGATGACGCAGGCCGAGCAGCCGGTGCAGGCGTTCAGATCGACCGCCATCTCCCACTTGTACTTGCCGTTGTACTCGTGCGGCTTCCACACCGAGCGCGGCTTGTCCGCGGGCTGGCCCTGGGCCGGGCTGCCGGCGAGCATCGGGTCGAGCGGCGGGTTGTTCGCGGCCGGGTTCTTGGCCCAGGCCTCGAGCGTCGTCTCGCGGACGATGGTGCGGTGCTCGTAGGACGGGTGGGTCTGGCTGAAGGCGAGGTCCCGGTGCGAACCGGTGCCCTTGACGTCGACCTTGACCAGCGTGCCGAGCGCGGCGAACGGCCACATGTTGGCGCCACCCGCGAGGTCGGCGATGCGGCCACCCTTGGTCCGACCATAGCCGACCGCGACCGCGACCGCGCCGTCGTGCAGGCCGGGCTGCAACACCACAGGCAGCTCGACGCTGAGCTCGCCAGCGCTGACGCGCACCGAGTCGCCGTTGCCGACACCGAGCGTCTGCGCCGCTTTGGGCGAGAGCGCGGCGTAGTTGTCCCAGGTCGCCTTGGTCAGCGGGTCCGGGAGCTCCTGCAGGAACGGGTTGTTGGCGGCGCGGCCGGTGCCGATGCCGACCTTCTGGTAGAGCACGAGCTCGAAGGCGCCGGCGCCGCCGACCTTGACGGCCTCACCGCCGAGGGCGGCCTGGGCCTTGGCGGCGTCGAACGTGGCGAGCGTCTGCTCGACGAGACCAGCGGGGGCCTCGGGAGCGGCGGCCTCGGTGGCGGCGGCGGCCAGGCCGACGGCAGCGGCGGCCTCAGGAGCTGCAGCGGCGGCCTCACCCGCGGCAGCGGCAGGCTCGGCGCCAGCGGCGGCGGGCGCGGCGGCGGCGGGCGCAGCGGCGTCGGCCGCAGGCGCAGCGGCAGGCTCGGCGCCAGCGGTGCCAGGGGCAGCCGCAGCGGCACCGGCGGCCTGCTCAGCGGCGGCGGGCGGCGGATCGCTCGGCACCATCGCGTCGGCCGGGCCACCCGGGGCGACGGTCATGTGCGTGACGCGGGCGTAGCCGTCGTGAACGGCCTTGTCCCAGAAGGCGGCGAAGCCGGCGCCCTTGGACTCGGCGCGCGGGAAGACCTGCGTCTGCCACACCGACTGGACGAACGCGAGCGCGGAGCTCGGCGCGCCGGCCAGGGCCAGCATCGTCTCGATCGGCGCGCGCGTGCCGAAGATCGGGCGCACCAGCGGCTGCTGCACCGCGACGACGCCGCGGATGGCCTCCGAATCGCCCCAGGCCTCCAGGAAGTGGCTCGCCGGCGCGACCATCTTGGCCAGCGACGCGCTCTCGTCCATGCGCTCGGCCACCGCGATGGTGGTCGCCATGCCGGCGAGCGCCTTGGCCCAGCGCGCCGCGTCGGCGCCGATGTAGGCCGGGTTGACGCCAACCAGGACGAGGCCCTTGACCTTGCCGGCCTCGATGTCGGCCAACAGCGCCTGCTGCTCGTCGCGATCGCCGCCAAAGCCCGCCAGCGGACGGTTGATGTCGATCGTCGTGCCGTAGTTGGTGAGCGCCTCGTTCATGACGTTGATGGCGGTCTGGACCGACACATCGGCGCTGCTCGAGATCACGAGGCTCTTGCCCTTGTGCTCGACCAGGGCCTTGGTCCACTTCTCGATCAGGGCCGCGTGCGCCGACTTGGTCGCTTCGACCTTGACGCCGAAGCCAGTCGCCGCGACGACGCTGGCCGCGAGCTCCTTGACCAGGCCGCCGATCTCGGACGGCAGCACGCGCACACGCTCGTCGCAGTTGGCGCCCGAGAGCGACAGCTGCGACTCGACGTGGACCGTGTACGACATCGTCTTCTTGTCGTGGCCGATCTTGCGGTGGATGGCGGCCTGACGGCTGAACCACACCGGCGCGAGCCAGGTGCCCAGGTAGTCGGCGTCGAAGCTGACGACGTACTCGGCGCGCGCAAAGTCGTACATCGGCACGGCGCGAACGCCGTGGGTCAGTGCGTGGGCGGCGCGGATGGCGCTGTGGTCGGTCTCGTCGAAGACGACGTGGCGCGAGCCGGGGTACGCCGCGAGCAGCGTCTTGACCGCCTTCTGGCCAGCCGCGCCGCTGTAGGTCGGCGTGACGACGGCGAGGCCGCTGCCGTCGCCCTTGAAGCCCGCCAGCGCGGCCAGGGCCGCAGCGTCCCAGTCGGCCCAGGTCTTGGCGGCGCCACCGACCATCGGCTCACGCAGGCGGTCGCCGTCGTAGAGGTCGATGACCGTCGCCTGGCCACGAGCGCACGCGCCGCCACCCGAGTAGGGGTGCTCGGGGTTGCCCTCGATCTTGATCGGTCGGCCGTCGCGCGCCTTGACCAGCAGACCGCAGCCCGCCTGGCAGCCGCCGCAGACCGTGGCGTAGAACGCCGGCACGCCTGGCGTGATCTGCTCGGGCTTCTGGACGTACGGGATCACCTTCTCGACCGGGCGACGTGCGCAGCCGGCGGTGATCGACGCCGCGGCGAAGCTCGTGCCGAGCACCTTCAGGAAGTCGCGGCGCGCGACCTCGCTGCCGTCACCGGCCTTGGGTGCCGCGCCGAACTCGACGTCGCGGGCCGCGTCGACGCTCTGGTCGCCGCGGATCTCCTCGACCGTCTGGAAGTAGCGGCGGGAGGTGGTCTGCGCGGCCGCGATCGACGCATCAGGCGTCGACGAGGCTGGCTTGTTGTTGTGGTTGCCGTCCATGGGCTCCTCGCGTGTGGGGCAGGCGAACACCTGCGCTCCCGGGCACCGTCACGACCTGCGTGGCGCGTCCGTCTCGCTCGTTGACTCGATCAGTGGTGACAGCCGGAACAATCGAGTGACGCGTTGATGTTCTTGCCGACCAGGTGCTCCGGCGGGTTCGCCGTGTAGTCGCGGTGGCAGTTGACGCACCAGCCCATCGCCAGCGTGTTCTGCTGCTTGACGACTTCCATCTCCTGGATCGGGCCGTGGCACGTCTGGCAGGCGACGCCTCGATTGACGTGGCGGCTGTGGTCGAACGCGACGAAGTCCGGCAGCTTGTGGATCCGGACCCACTCGATCGACTTGCCGGTGTCGTAGGCCTCCTGGATCTTCTTGATCTCAGGCGACGCCGTCTTGACCATCTTGTGGCAGTTCAGACAGACGTTGACCGGCGGAACGCCGGCATGCTTGCCCTGCTCAGCACCGAAGTGGCAGTACTTGCAGTCGATGCCAAGGTCGCCAGCGTGCAGCTTGTGCGAGTACTTGATCGGCTGCACGGGCTGGTAGCCCTTCTGGTAGCTCGGCAGCTGCGGCTCGACCTGGTCACATCCCTGGGCGCTGAATGCGACCAGGACCAGGGCAACGAGCGCGACGAGGGTCGACGCGCGCCGCGCCACGAAGCGAGTTGCGGTGGCTGAGATTGGGTGCATGGAGTCTTCCATAGGCCTGCCGGCGGAGGACCGGCGGCGGCTGACGCGGGGCACGCGGCTCGTGGCTTCGGCCCACTGTCCGCGACCGCCCGGGTCACGGACGGCGGGTTTATTCCAGAGAACGCAACGCAAGTCCAGTGGCCGGTCTGGAATTTCGCCGCCGCACGACCGTCACCAGCAGAGGGCCGTCCGGGTCCAGTCAACTGCGCGTCAGCGTTGAAGGTCCGAGCCCCACGCCGCGCGAGGACCGCGACCCTCGCGCAGCCGGACCTACTCGGGCTCGTCGCGCACGCTGGCGGCGGTGCGGTGGTAGCGCAGATCGGTCGATCCGCTACCGCCGTGACCAGCGTCGCCCGCGGTCTCGGAGTAGAGCAGCACGCGGCGATGACCGGTGGCGCGGGCGACATCGAGGGCCAACTCGGCGCGGGTGTAGAGCTCGGCGCCATCGGACGAATCGCCCGGGAAGACCGCGACGCCGGCCGTGAACGTGATGCGATCGACGCCCGGACCGAGCGACTCGAGCGTCTCGGGCCGCACCGTCAGGCTGCGCCAGAGCTGGTACAGCAGCTTGCGCGCCTCGAAGGCCGTGATGTGGTGCAGGATCAGGCCGAACCGATCGTCGCCCAGGCGCGTCACGGTGTCCGAGCGGCGCAGCACGCGGCGCAGGTGGTCGGCGACGTCGCAGAGCAAGTTGCGCACCACGGCGCGGCCGACACGCTGCTCCAGGGCGCAGAAGCCGTCGAGGTCCAAGACCGCGATGGCCATCGGCATGCCAGCCCGCGAGCTCAGGCGGACCGTCGGGTCCAAACGCGAGAAGAACACGCCACGCGCCGCGAGGCCCGTGAGCGGGTCGACGGCGGCGAGGCTGTGGTGCACCGAGCGGCTGCGGGCCCGGCCGATCAGGCGGGCGGCCGCGCGGACCGGATCGCTGCGCAGGCTGAAGACCTCGTCGAAGCCCGCGGCGAGGCAGTTCTCGACCTCCTCGGGCGACGAGTCCGGCATCAGCACCGCGACCGCCGGCATCGACTGCGGCGCGCGCTCGCACATCCGCAGCCAGGCCTCCTGCAGGTCGAGGCCCCCCTCGAGACGCCACACCACGATCGCGGCGCCGTCCACGAACGCGCGGAAGGCGATCGTGTCGGACGACTCCTTGGCGATCGTGTAGCCATGAGAGCGCAGGGCGTCGCCGAGCTGGTCGATCCAGGGCTCCCCCGTGGCAGGGAGCACCGCGTGACGGCTGCGGGCGGAGGGCCCGCGAAGATCGGTCGGCTGCATGGTCGATCCTTGTTGCGCACGAACGCCGGGCACGGCCACAGGCGGCGCGAGCCCGTTCCCGGGGCTATTTGCAGACGTTGTCTGCCGCTGGGGTGCCAGAGTCCTTCGAGACACAGCACTTCGCGGCGCTGCCGCAGGTGTTGGCGGCGTCGTTCGCCACGCAGACGTTCACCTCGGGGCAGGCCAGCGACGTGCAATCCCACTTCAGCGAGTTGAAGCCGATGCCGGGGCCGTAGGCGCAGACGTTGGTCGACTTCTGCCAGCAGTTCTTCTCGTCGTTGCTCTTCGGGTCGAAGCACGTCGGCAGCAGCAGCATCGAGGCACCCGCATTCCAGGGCCAATCCTCGTCGTAGATCGCCTTGTCGACCACCTTGCCGTCCTTGTTGACGATCAGGATCTGGTCCGAGACGTTGTCCAACGAGTACGCGCCGTTCTTGGCCGCATCACCCCAGCCGTAGAAGACCTCGATGTCGTTGTTCTTCTTGCGGTCGGCGGTCTTGGCGAAGACGACGAACGCGCCAGCCTGGACCAGGAAGGCGTCGAACCCGGGCGTGAGCGACGGCGTCTCTGCCGCCGCCTGGCTGCAGTACGGGCCAGAGACGCCGCCCTGGCCGTTGCCCCACGAGACGTTGCTCGCCTGGATCGCGTTGCCCTTGCCGCTGGAGTCCGCGACCGTCGTGCCCTGGGCCTCGTCGAGGCGGAGCTCCACCATGTCGCCGCTCATCGCCTTGGACCAGGCCACCTGCGGGCCGAAGTTGCGCAGGTACAGGTCGTTCGAGGCGAGCTGCACCGAGCGGTAGCGCGCCGTCGCCGGGCGGACGATGGTGCCCGCGGCCATGCGGCTACCACCAACGGTGAGCGCCTGGGTCCAGCCCGCCGGCGGGGGCCAGCTGGCGCCGAGCTTGGCGCTGCCGGTCTTGCGGCCGTCGTAGAACACCCGCAGCGAGCCGTCGGCACGCACCGCCGCGGCGATGTGCATCCACTTGTCGGCCTTGGCCGGGCCGAGCTCGACCTCGACCTCGTTCACGTTGCCGGCGACGACCCAGATCTTGCCGCTGTGGTAGCGGGCGTTGACATGCCAACCATCGGCAGCGCCGAGGCTGAGCAGGTCCATGCACGGCACCGACGCGCCGTTGCTGGTGCAGCCGCCCGCCGGCTGCGGGTTGGCGGGCATGTAGATCCAGCTCGACATCGCGAGCTTGGTCACCGCGGGCATCGCGCCCTTGTTCAAGGTCACGACGACCGAGCCATCGCCGTTGAGCCGCATCGCGCTGCAGCTGCCCTCGACCGAGCAGGCCGCGCCACAGCCGTCGCCCGACGCGGTGTTGCCGTCGTCGCACAGCTCGTTCGGCTCGACGCGACCGTTGCCGCAGACCGCCAACAGCTTGTGCACCTCGGCGGCCGGCTTCACGGGCAGCTTGCAGGTGCCACCGCCGCAGGCGGCGTCGTTCAAGCAGCTCAGCGATCCGTTGTTGCTGCAGGTGCCGGGCTTCTGCACCGGTTCGTCGCGGATCTCCCATCCCGTGACGTCGACGGCCTTGCTGGTGGGGTTGTGCAGCTCGAACCACTCACCGACGTCGTTGCCGGCGTCTGCGTCCGGGTTGGCCATGATCTCGCTGACGACCAGGGTGCCGTCGGGCTGCGGCTCGGGCTCCTTCTGGCAGAGCGCGTCGCAGCCGTCGCCGGGCACGAGGTTGCCGTCGTCGCATTGCTCCGAGGCCTGGTTGAGCTGGCCGTCGCCGCACTTGGGCTTCACCACGCATTCGCCCGACTGGCACCATTGCTCGACGCCGCAGATGGTCTTGTCGGGCTTGTTGGTCTTCTTGTCGGCTTCCTTGCAGGGGTTGATGCAGCTCGGGTTGGCGGCGTCGGGCGAGCCGAGGTCACCGTCCCCAAACGGCTTCTTGCCCGGGCACCAGTTCTCGCCCTTGTCGTTGGTCTTGGCGTCGTATTGGGTCGGGTCCACCGCGGTGCTCTGGCCGGCGTTGATCTCGAAGCCCTCGTCCTGGCAGCCGGCCGCCGGCTTGACCGGATCGCAGAGCAGGCCCTTGGTGTAGTAGTTGACCGCGTCGATGGTGGTCTTGTTCCACTCGAGGATCACGTCGTCGACCTGGTTGGCCAAGGACATCGAGTTGCCGTAGACGTAGTCCGGCGTCAGGCCGCCGTTCTTGGTCTTGTCGCCCGAGCGGGCCAGCAGCAGGTAGCCCTTCGGCGCGATCCAGAGCGGCCCGCCGTTGCTGATGACGTGCTTGTCGGTGGCCTTGTCGCGCAGCACCCAACCGTCGAGATTGAGCTTGGTGTCCGTCGTGTTGAAGATCTCGACCCACTCACCGAAGGTGTCTTCGGCCTTGTCGGGGTTGATCATCAACTCGGTGATGACGACCGAGCCAACCGCGAACGACTCCGTCAGGCAGTTCGCCGAGCAGCCGTCACCAGCGTTGAGGTTGCCGTCGTCGCACTCCTCGTAGGCGTCAACGGTGCCGTTGCCACACGAGAGCGAGTCGCAGAAGTCACCGAAGCCGTCACCATCGGTGTCCTTCTGGGTGGCGTTGGGGAAGGCGGGGCAGTTGTCGCAGAGGTCGCCGACGTCGTCGCCGTCGCTGTCGCTCTGCAGGATGTTCGGCACGAGCTTGCAGTTGTCGCATTCGTCGCCGACCGCGTCCTTGTCGCTGTCGGTCTGGCCGGCGTTCGCGACGTAGGGGCAGTTGTCGGATTCGTTCTTGACGCCGTCGCCGTCCTGGTCGGCGCCCTTCGGCACGCAGGTCGGGTTCTTGAGGCCGGGCGTGCCGTAGTCGCCGGCGTCGCCTTGCCATTTGGTGTAGCCGTCACACCAATAGACGCCCTTGTCGTTCTGCGCCGGGCCATAGAACGCGACGTCGAGCGCCAGCGACTTGCCGGTCTTCGGCGTCGGCATCGCGCCGCCGTAGACGATCTTGTCGATCAGCGTGCCGTTGTTGGACAGCTCGATCGTGTCGGCGGTGTCATCGAGCGCGAGAACGACCTTGCCGTCCGCGTCGGTCCAGGTGACGTTGACCGTGACCTTGCCGTTGAACAGCGGGTTCTTGCTGGCGCCGATCACCAGGGTCTGCCCGGGCGCGATCGCGATCTTCGGCGCCGGCGGGAACGTGAACGTGCCGCCCTTGCCCGTCGAGAGCACCCATCCGTTGAGCACGACCTCCTTGGTGTCGACCGAGCTGAGCTCGATCCACTCGCCGAGGGGCACCTCTTCGGTCTTGACGAAGATCTCGGTCATGAAGACCTTGGCCGGCACGATCTTGACGATCTTGCACTCTTCGCAGCCATCGTTGACCGCGTTGTTGCCGTCGTCGCATTGCTCGCCGAGGTCGAGCTCGGCGTCGCCGCATTTGGCCGGGTCGCAGGCGTCGCCCGTGGCGTCGCCGTCCGCGTTCTCCTGCAGCTTGTTGGCGATGTCGACGCAGTTGTCGCAGGCGTCACCGACGCCATCCTTGTCGGTGTCGAGCTGGTCGAGGTTCGGCGCGTTGATGCAGTTGTCCTTGGCGTCCTCGACCTCGTCCTTGTCCGCGTCCGGCGGCTTGGGGCACTCGGGGTTGGCCTTGCCGGGCGTACCGAAGTCGCCAGAAGCCATCAGGTCCTTGGCCGGGCACCAGGTGAACTCGTACTTGTCGTTCTTGGCGGCGTCGAGCTTGTACGGATCGAGGTTGGCGGCCTTGCCATCGAACTCGGTCGGCGACGGCCAGAGCGTCGGCGTCCACGCGACCTGATCGATGATGGTGCTGCCGACGCGCAGCGCCAGCGCGCCGTCGTAGTTCGCGAGCGAGACGCCGTCGTAGACGTACTCGACCTCGACGCCGCCATTCTGCAGCTTGGCCGCAGAGTTGCCGAGCACGAGGTAGCCCTTCGGCGGCACGAAGAGCGTGCAGCCGGCGATCTTGTGCGCCTTCTGCGCCTTCGGATCGTAGATCTCCATGCCGCCGACGGGCACGGGCGCGCTGCCGGGGTTGTAGACCTCGAACCACTCGCCGAAGTCGTCGAAGACGGCCTTGGGGTTCATCATGATCTCGCTGATGACCAGCGCGCCGGGCGCGAGGCCCGGGTCCACCTGCTGGCAGCCGATGTCGTAGGGCACATCGCTGGTGTCCACCGTGTCGGCGTCGCCGCTGGTGTCGGCGTCGCCGCCGGTGGTGTCCGCGCCCGCGCAGAGCGCATCGTAGTCGGCGCAGCAATCGCCGAAGTCCGAGCAGCTCGAGTCGCAGTGGCAGTCGAAGCCGGTCTGGTACTTGCCGCATTGGCCGGCGCAGGTCGGGGTCGTGGTGTCCGCAGACACGTCGCCGGTGGTGTCGGGCGTGTCGCCGGCGTCGGCGTCGCTGTCGCCACCACAGAGCTGCTCGAAGTCCGCGCAGCAGCCCTCACCCGTGTCGACGCAGAACTCGTTGCATTGGCAGTTGGCGCCGAGCTTGTACTTGCCGCAGCGGCCGATGCAGCTGTCGGGGTTGTAGACGTCGACCGGCGCGGTGTCGACCGGCGTCGTATCGGGCTGCGTCGTGTCCTCGGGCTCGGTGTCGGCGGGCTCGGTGTCGGCGGGCTCGGTGTCGGCGGGCTCGGTGTCTTCTGTGGCCGTGTCCGCGACGGTCGAGTCGACGGTGCCAGTGTCGGCGGGGGTGCTGTCGGCCGCCGCGTCGGTCGAGCCGGTCACGGCATCGGGGTCGATGACCAGGCCGTCCTGCGAGGACGTGTCCTTGTCCGTCGTCTCGCCTCCGCAACCGGCGGCCAAGGCCGTCAGCGCCACGAGTGCGAGGGTGATGCGGGGCAGTCGAATGGCGGTCATGCTCGCTCCAGGGCAGTCCTTGCGGACTGGATAAGGTAGAGCACCCCGGGGGCTCCGCGCAAGGAAGTCACGGCCACACGAAAAAACGTGCGTTATCACGGACGCTTCTGCGTACACCCAGCGGTCGGGGCGGCAGGGGGCGTCGTTCGCGCCGGCCGCCGCGCCGACGTGCCAGCCGCCAAAACGCGCGACGCGCCGGCCGCGCGATGCCTCGCTGCGACCGACGCGCCACGACAACAAATCGAAATCAGGAGCGAACCTTCGACTCCGCCTCGATGTCGATGCCGATGTCCGGGATCGGGAAGTCGTCCTCCTCGTGCGAGAGCGCAGCGGGAGCCTTGATCGACGGCGCCGGGGCCAGGCCCATCTTGGCCTTGAGCGCGGCCATCGCGTCGTCGACGCCGGAGTTCGACTCGAGCGCCTTGAACTTGTCCTCGAGGTCAGCACCGCTGAGCTGACGGCTCATGTCGACCGCGGCTTCGGCCTCGGCCTCGGTCTGCTCGACCTTCTCGGTCATGCGCTCGAACGCGTCGAAGGCCGAGTTGTCGTTGAGGCCGCCCATCGTGGACTGGATGGTCTTCTGCGCCTCGGCGCGCTTGGAGCGGGCGATGAGCAGGTCCTTCTTGCGCTTGGCCTCGCCGATCTTGAGGTTCAGCTGGTTCAACGCCTCGCGCAGCTGCTCGGTCGCCTGCTTCTGGGCGACCCACTGCGTCTGCCACTGCTCGGCCAGGCCGTCGGCCTCGGTCTTGCGCCCCAGCGCCTCGCGGGCGAGGCCCTCGTCGCCCTTCTGCAGCGCGAGCATCGCCTTCTTCTCCCAATCGGCCGAGGTCTTCTTGGCGTCGGTGTACTTGGCGTAGAGGCGCTTCTCGTCGGCGATCGCGATCGCGACCTGCTTCTTGGCGGTGATGAACTGCTCGCGCATATCCACCAGCAGCTGGTTGAGGATCTTCTCGGGCTCTTCGGCCTTGCTCACCATCGAGTTGATGTTGGAGCGGAGCAACAAGCCAATGCGGTTGAACAAGCTCATCTTCGTCTCCTATGCGCGCTCAGCGTGGCGCGGCAGGCCCCGGCGCGGGGGCGCTGCAGTTCGGCAGTCCGATCAGGCAGTGACCAGCAGCGCCGCCAACTCGTCGTGGTGCTCGACGATCGCGAGCGTCAACGAGTCGACGGCCGCGAGGAACTCGTTTTCGTCGAGGTTCTCGACCTGCATCACCTCGACCGCGACCACGGCCCCATCTTCGAGCGCGTAGGCGCCCTGGACCATCTCGGTGGCGTTGAGCTGGAGCATCTTGCGGAAGAGCGCAGCCTGGCCGGAGACGTCCAACGACGCGGGCAGGTCGAAGAGCTTGCAGCGGAACACGACCAGCGGGTCGGTATGCTGCACGACGATCTGGGCACCGCCCCAATCGGCGTCGTGCAGGACCCACGTGCCGGGTGCGGCTTCGTCCGCGGCGATGCCGCTGCCCAGGATGTAGCGCTCGATGTCCTCGTGCGTCCTCGCCATCGTCGAATCCTCCGTGTTGGGTCCGGTTCGGGGCGGCACGTCACCGCCTGGGGATCGCTTGTCGCGCGGCGCGAGCGTAGCCCCGGCGGTCGATCCGGGTCAACGGGCCCGCTCCGTCCTCGCGCCCTTCGCCATCACGTCCGCCGCTTGGAGCGCCCCGGCCCCGCTGCCCGATTCGCGTCGGCGAGGTTGTCGGCCGGGCCGCAGCGGGTACGATGGCAGGCGCGGACGACGATGCCGCGACGCTCGGGCGATGGCCGCCCGGGCGATGCCGAAGGGGCGAGACGATGACGGCAGGTCGGGCGAACTCCGCAACCGCGCGCACCGAGCGCGCCGCCGCGGCGGCGGACAGGCCGACGGCGTCTTGTGCCGGCCCTCGGCGCACCGGACCGCTGCTGATCGCGCTGCTGGCCCTGGGCTGCACGGAGTCGGGCAGCACGGAGTCGGTCGCTCCGGCCGCCGGCCCCCCGCGCGCAGCCCCCGCTGCGACGGCGCCGGGCGCGGCCGCTGCAGCTCCGGCCCAGGACGACGCGCACGCGCCGATCCCGCTGGCCGAGCTCCGGGCCAAGGTCGAGGACGAGGTCGAGGCCATGCGCCGCCTGCTGCTGCTCGGTGGCGTGACGGGCAAGGCGCTCGGTGAGGCCAACACGCGCCTGCAACGTCGCGCCTTTGGCCGGCGCATCCCGGCCAATCCTGCGCCCGAGGCCCTGAGATCCACCCTGCGCCAATCGGCAGAGGCTGCGGGCCTGGTCGTGCTGGACGTTCGTTGCGACCCACCCGCCCCGCCGGCGTCGCCCGCCACGCCGCCACCAGCGCTGACGACCCGCGATCGCTGGACGGTCGACGAGGAGCAGATGCTCGGCACGATCGAGGTGACGATCGACCTCGAAGGTCGCCTCGACGCCATCGCGGGCTGGATCGACGGCCTCCCCGGCAGCACGGAGCGATTCGTCTGGATCCGCGGCGCGCAGCGCCTGGGCGATCGGGCGGTCCGCCTGGTCGGACGGGCGTTCTTCGAGCGCGTCGCGGATCAGCGGCAAGTCGAGGCGAGTTGGCCGTCGCTGGAGCAATGGCTGCGCGCGGCGGGTCACGATCCCGCCTCCCCGCAGCTGAAGGCAGACCCCGAGTTCACGCGCCTGTCGAAGGCGGTGCAGCTCGGCCGCGAGCTCTTGCCAGACGTCCGCTCGGTGCTGGTCTCGACCAACGACCTGCCGAGGTGGTCGGCGCGGGCGCGCATGTTCGCGAACTGCAGCGCCTGGATCGCGGCGGTCGATGGGCGATCGGTGATCGGCCAACTGCCCGAAGCCGAGCCTGCAGCAGCCCCGGCGGCTCCGTGACGCCACCGCGCCAGCGCGCAGGCGACGACGCAGGCGCTAGAACTTCAGGACCAGGCCACCGGTGCCGGGCGCGTACTTCGGCGGCGCGGGCTCGCTGTCGCCCAACAGGACTGCGGCGGTGACCGAGCCGGCGACCACGCCGCCGATCAGGGTCCAGAACCACCACTTCTTCAGCACCGACTCAGTGCGGACCGCGGGCCCCTCGGACCCCATCGGGATGTCCGGGGCGGCGAAGAGCTCGGTCATCATGGTGTCGATCGCGGCCTTGTCGCGGCGCAGCCACGACATCTCGCGCTTGAGCCGCTTGAGCACCTGGCGACCGGCGAGGTTGGCCAGCGCGACCTGGACCGTCATCTTCTCGCGCGTCCCCGAGCAGTGCAGGACGACGGCCATGTTCGCGTTGAGCAGGCCCTGCGCGACCGAGAGGTCGTTGGCCTCGACGGCGCCGTCGAAGACCTCGGCGAGGCGGCCGCGCAGCGCGTCCCAGGCCGCCTTGCGACGCGCGGGGACGAGCTCGAAGGGGACGACCGTGTCGTTGTCCTTGATCTGGACCATGCGGCCGGCGCGGGCGAAGCCGTGCTTGCTGACGCGGATGTACTGCGGCCCGGCGCCGGACTTGACGAAGGCCGGAGCGAGGCCGAAGTAGCGACCGTTGACCCAGATCTCGGCGTTGGGCACCGACGAGCGCACCTCGAAGGTCACGTCGGGCCGCAGCGCGACGGCCTCGCGGGCGGCCTTGTAGGCGGCGACGACGTCCGCGCCGTAGCTGCTCAGGTCGAGCTCGAAGCGCGGCCGAAACTCGACGCCGCGGATGAACGCCTTGGCCGCCCGATCCTTCTGGCCGGCCTTGAGCAGGGCGACGCCCTGAAGCAACAGCGCCTCCTCGATCGGATCTTCTTCGCCAGCGTGGGCGTAGCTCGACAGGTACGAGGTGACGGCACCCTCGAGCTCCTCGGCCGCTTGCGCCCAGTCCTTGGCCTCCAGGCTCTTGCGACCGGCGCGCAAGAAGCTGCGGCCGCTGCGGATGTTCGTGGCGTCGGAGTCTTCGGCGCCGACGTTGAGGCTCTCGTCGGGATCGCGGTAGCGGACCTTCTCGTCCGCACGCAGCGCCCGGCCGATGTCGTGCGAGATCTCGCGCTCGGCCGAACCCTCGGCCGAGAGGTCGATCAGCGTCACGGTCTGACGATCGTCGGCCCAGGCGCAGGTCGCGACCAGCAAGGTGCAGGCGAGCGCCACAGAGGCCGCACGCCACGCGGCGACGGCCTGTCCGATGTGCAGGGTCATGACGGTCCCCCGAGGAAGCCCGACGCGCGCCGAGGAATCAGGCATTGCCGGCACGCTGCGCCATCGCCGCGCTCAGCGCCTTGAGTCGGGCCAGCAGCTCCGAGATGACGAAGGGCTTGTCGAGGTGATCGTCGGCCCCGTAGAGCGGCGCGGTCATCTCGTTGAGGTTCGGGCCGATGGCGGTCAGCATCAGGATGCCGACGTCGGCGAACTCGGCCCGCGCGCGCAGGGCACGGCAGACCTCCCAGCCGTTCATCTGCGGCATCATCACGTCGAGGATCACGAGGTCCGGCGGGTCCGCGATCGCTGCGCGCAGCGCCTCTTCGCCGTCGTGGACGAGCGAGACGGCATAGCCGGCCGACGACAGCGTCATGCGCAGCATGTCGGCGATTTCCAAATCGTCCTCGGCAACCAACACCTTGGTGGCCGTCGCGGCGCTTGTGGCGCTCATGGTCGCTCCTGTCTCAGCGCGATCGCGCTGTCCTTGCCAGGTTGCTGTCAGCGGTGACGCGCAGGCGCCCGCCGAAGTCGGTGATCAGTCCTCGTCGCCGCCGGAGGAGGCCTCGGTCGCCTTGAGCGCGATGTCGCGCGCCTTCTGCGAGTCGGGGTCCATCATGCCCAGGATCTGCGTGACCTTGCGAGCGAGGTCGCGCGCCGTGGCGTAGTTCTTCTCCTTGAGGTGCTTCTCGGCGTCCTTGAGCATCTGCTTGGCGGCCTCCCGGCACTTGTCGGCGATGTCCATCGCGTTCTGGTTGTCCGGGTCGAAGTTCATCGCCTCGTCGGCGGCCTCCTTGGCCTCGCCGTAGCGCTTGGCCTTGAACAGCTGGTCGGCGGCTGCGCCCCAGGCGCTGCCGAGCTTCTTGACGATCGCGGCGCTGTGGTGGCGATCGAGGCGGCGATCCGCCTTGTACGCCTTGTTCCAGGCGCGCGCGGCCTTCTGCGGCGAGGCGGCGTTGGCCTCGCCCTGCTGCATGCCGTCCGCGACCTCCTTGACGGCGTCGCGATCTTCGGCGGCCTTGGCCTTGTCCTTGCGGCTGAAGCCGCCGTCGACGATCTGGGTCAGCGCGGCGTTCGCGGCGCTCCACTCGCGATTGTGGTAGGCGGTCATGGCGGCCGCGAACAGGGCCTTGGCGCTGGGCCCGCCGCCCTTGTCGTCATCCTTGGGCGCCTTGGCTGCCTTGTCGTCCTCTTTCGGCTTGTCCTCGTCCTTGGCGGCGGCGGGCGCCGCTTCGTCGGGCTTGGCGGCGGCGGCGGGGCCGGTGTCGGTCATCGTCTCGATCTGACCGAGCAGGAGCTTGGCCTCCTGATGCTTGTCGTCGACCGCGAGCACCGCTTGGACGGCCGCGAGCGCGGCGGTCTTGTCGCCGTCCTCGAAGGCTTTGCGCGCGGCAGCCAGGCGCTCACGGGCGAGATCCTCGCGCGCGGCGTTGAGCTCCTCGTGCGCGTCGGCGTACTGCTCCGAGTCGGTCGCGACCTCCTTGAAGCGCGCGATCGCTGCGGCGAGATCGCCCTTCTTGGCCAGCTCCTTGCCCTCGGTGATGGCCTCCTCGGCGTCGACCTCGCCGCGGGCCTTGGCCAGCAGGCCCTTGACCTCGGCGTCGTCCTTGTCGATCTCGCGCGCGGCCTTGAGCTTGTCGATGGCGCCTGCCCAATCGCGATCCTCGAGCAGACCCTTGGCCTCTTCGATCAGCTTGGCGATGTCCTTGGTGCCGCCCTCTGTCTTGGCGGCTTCCTCGGTCGGCGCCGAGCTGGAGCTGCCCATCACGAGCCAGGCTGCGACGGCACCGCCAACCAACACCAGGAGCGCGGCGATCGCCAGGCCGATGACGAGGCCGGTGTTGCTCTTGCCCTTCGCGGGCCGGATGGCCGGGCTCCGCGGCACGCCGGAGTCGCCCTGCGGGAAGTCGCGTGAGCGTTCGACGGCGGCGCCGGGCACATGGTACTCGAGCACGGAGGTACCGAGCTCGATCTGATCACCGGAGCGCAGCATTTTGCGCGAGGTGCGCTCGCCGTTGACGTTGGTGCCGTTGGCACCACCCATGTCGATGACCTCGACGTCGTCGCCGCGCCGAACCAGGCGGAAGTGCTTGCGCGAGACCGCCGGGTCGGCGAGCACGATGTGGCAATCGAGGCCGCGGCCGACCAGGTGCTCGCCTTCGGACAGCTTGTGGACCTTGCCGCGATCGGGGCCAGAGATGACCCGCAGCTCGATCGGCAGCGCCGACGCGCCGCTGGGGGCCGGGGCCTGGATGCCCACCGCGGCCAGGGCCTCGGAGTCGAGCATGCGGGTGGCGTCTTCGTTCGCGCCGCCACCGAAGGCGTCGGGATCATGGAGGGTCTTCGGCGGGCCACCATAGGCCTGCGCCGCAGGCGGCGCCGACGCAGGTCGCGGCGGCGGCGGCGCGGGCGCACGTGGCCGCGCCGGGGCGGGGCGGGCAGCGGGAGGCGGCTCGCGCGACGGCGGCATCGGCATCCGCTGCGGCATGGCGGTCTCCTGATCGAGATCATCGACCAGGTCCATCGCGCGCGTGGACTCGATCTCCTCGTCGAAATCGTCGTAGTCGTTCGGGCCTTGCCCGCCGCCGAACCCGACGCCACCTCGCCTGTCATTCGCCATTCCAGCCTCTCTCCCCGTCGACCAGAGACGCGCGGCGAAGTCGCCTCGCGCCGAAGCAGAGCATGACCCTACCAAGGGCCGCGGTCCACCCGCCTGTAGCATAGATCGAGAGCCGCGGCATTGTCACGAAAGGCACCGCCCTTCCGCCCGGATCACGGTGCATCACGGCAAAAACGGCACGAGCGCCACAGGGGGATCCCGGTGGCGCTCGCGACGAACCTCGTCGTTCGCCCTAGGCGGTGACGACGTCGACGAACTTGCGGCCGCGCGTCGTGCGGAACGTGACCTGGCCGTCCTGCGTGGCGAAGAGCGTCCAGTCCTTGCCGGCGCCGACGTTCACGCCGGC
The DNA here is from genome assembly GCA_964586155.1 of uncultured Enterobacteriaceae bacterium. Classification (GTDB taxonomy): domain Bacteria; phylum Myxococcota_A; class UBA9042; order UBA9042; family UBA9042; genus SXNM01. The sequence goes on from CAZPHC010000040.1 coordinate 30,287, forward strand.
GTGGAAGGTGCAACCGACCTGGCGGACCAGGATGTTGCCGGCGACGACCTGCTGGCCGCCGAACCGCTTGACGCCGCGGCGCTGCGAGTTGGAGTCGCGACCGTTGCGCGAGCTGCCTTGTCCTTTTTTGTGAGCCATGGCTAAGCCTCCTTCAGGAACTCGCCGCCTTAGGCGACGATCTCTTCGATGCGCAGACGGGTGATGGGCTGACGGTGACCGATCGTGCGACGGTACTTCTTGCGGCGCTTGTACTTGTAGATGCGGATCTTCTTGTCGCGCAGCTGCTCGACGATCGTCGCGCGCACCTGGACGCCGGCCACGGTCGGCTGACCGATCTGGACGCTGTCGCCGTCGCGAAGGAAGAGGACGCGGTCGAACAGGATCGACGCGCCGCGCTCGCCCTCGACGCGGTCGACGGTCAACTGGGCACCCGCCTCGGCGCGGTACTGCTTGCCGCCGCATTGGATGATTGCGTAGCTTGCCATCTTGAGCTCCATGCCCCGGTGTTCGAGGCGACTGCCTTGCCCCATCGGCCCTCGCGCTGCGCGGGAGCTCGGGGCTTGCCTGCGCCGCTGCGGCGAAGGCCCTGTTCCGGTGCGAGACCGGCGTGGCGTTGCCGGAGACTCAGCCCGGGCCGGCGCGAGTTGGCGCGACGGCGGGGCGCGGACAATGCCGAGCAAGCGCGGGGGTGTCAAGCAGATCTGCGCGTCGTCACCGACGAAGGTCGCTCTGGGGCCGATCCGGGGTCGCTCTGGGGTCGATCGCGGGTCGGCGCGCGCCCCGTCCGTGTGCCGATCGCCTAGGCGCGAGCGGCGCCCTCACCGGGGTCACGCGCGACGGCCGCGGCCCGGACCTCTTCGATATCGAGCTCTTGCAACTTGCCGACCAGCTCGTCGAGCGCCGGCCCGGGCAGCGCGCCCGATTGCTGGAACACGAGCACGCCACCGCGGAAGGCGGCCAGGGTCGGGATCGCCTGGATGCCGAACGCCGCGGCGAGCTCGGGCTCGGCCTCGGTGTCGACCTTGGTGAACAGGACGTCGGGGTGCCGGTTCGACGCCGACTCGTAGACCGGGCCGAAGACGCGGCAGGGACCGCACCAGGCGGCCCAGAAGTCGATCAGGATCGTGTCGTTGTTGGCCAGCGTCTGGTGCAGATCGGCGGCGTGCAGGGTCGTGGTGCTCATGGGTCCTCCTGGCCGCGACAACGCGGTTCGGCTCTTGGAGACGGCGGTCGCGTGGAGCGTTACGGCGAAGCGCGCCAAAGGCAAGCGAACGTGGCGATCGACCCACCGGCCCGCCTCGGGCGCGTCGCCGGGCAGCGCCAACCGATCGGACAGAAAGCGAAGATTGGCCCTGGCCACGGCCCACGCGATGCGCTACGCTCCCTTCCTATCCATCGCTCCGGGGGGTGACGCTTGCGCCGCTGGATCTGTTCGCTCGCTTGCGTCGCCGTATGGGCGACGACTGCGGTCTCCTTCGCGGCGACGCCGTCGCGTGTGACGGTCGGTTCCGCCAGGGTCGAGGGCCGCAAGATCGGCTACGTCCAGCGGAGCACCGAACGCTGGCAGGACGGCAAGTGCGTCGGCGTCGACACGGTCTACCTCGACGCGGCCGGCAAGACGATCAGCCGCCGCGTGGTCAAGAACGGCAAGTCGCCCCTGCTGCCCGACGAGGTCTTCGACGATCTGCGCCACGGCTACCACACCGAGAGCCGCATGCTGTCGGACGGCAGGGTCGAGGTCCGCTATCGCTCTGCGACCGGCGAGGACATGGAGCGCAAGATCCTTCAGCCGACGATGGTGCCCGTCAACGCAGCCGGCGTGGTCGAGGCGATCCGCGCCCACTGGGGGCGCCTCGTCGCGGGTGGCCGGGTCGACATGGCCTTGATCGTGCCGCAGCGCATGGACTGGTATCAGTTCCGCCTGCGCAAGACCGGTGCCGGCAAGCGCGGGGAGCTCGAGACCACGACCTTCGTGCTTGAGCCCGCGAACGCCCTGCTCCGTGCCGTCGCTGGCGAGCTGCGCTTCGAACTCGACAACGCCTCGGGTGGCTTGGTTCGCTACCGCGGCCAGGTCGACGTCAAGGACCTCGACGGCGACAACCTGCAGGTCGACGTGTCCTGGCGTGACCAGCTGCCGGGAGCCCGCCCCGTGGCCGACGCGCCGTCGATGGTCGCCGGGCCCAAGGCCGAGCCCGCGCCCAACCCCGCTCCCTAGCGTCTTCGCCAACGAGCGCTGCGAGGCAGCCGACGCCCCCGCCGGGTCGGCCTGCTGGCCGCAGCGCGCACAGCGCGTCACGCCGGACTGCATGCCGAGCGGCGCGCAGCAACGGCGCGGCGCGGCGCGTCCACCCACCGCCATCGACGCAGACGCCAAAAACGGAACAGGGGGCCCCGAGGGACCCCCTGTTCGCGAGCACTCCGCCAGGAGTGGGCCGAGGACTACTCGGTCTCCTGGTCGCGGAAGATGGCCGGGGCGCCGACGGCGTTGCACTCCGCCTTGCGGGCGTTCGGGTCACCGGTGCCGACGATCTGGAAGGTCGAGAACGTACCGTCGCAGTCGAGGTCGGCGTTGGCGGTCGCGGTGTACTTGGCAACCGACAGGGTGCCGGCCGACGCGTAGGTGTACTGGAAGTAGTGCTCGTCGGTGATCGAGAACTTCAGGGCCGACCAGCTGGCGCTGTTCCAGGCCGACAGCGAGGTGTCGCAGCGGTCGTCGCCGTTGGCGTCGATGTTGCAGCAGCCCGAGCCCGTCGGGGTCGTGTTGACCGTGGCGGGGAACTGGCAGTCGACCTTGGTCATCTCGCCGATCTTGGTGCGCGGCGTGGTGTAGTACGCGGCCGAGCCCTTCTTGAGCAGGTCGAGCATCTCGTTGGCCTCAGCCGTCTTGGCCGAGCGCATGTACTTGGTGAACTGCGGCACGGCGACGACCGCGAGGATCGCGATGATGGCGACGACGATCATGAGCTCGATGAGCGTGAAGCCCTTGTTGTCACGGATGGACTTGAACATGGAACCCTCCTGAGGCGTGGCAGCGGAGTGCCAGTTGGAACGGGTTCCGGCAAGAGTTGCCATCCGACCCGCACCCAGGACATGTGCACGAGTGGTGCCAACCTGGACGAATATTTTACAACCAGATAGAATCTATCCTGTTTTGTCGAATGAGCAGCGACGGATGCCCGGGCGCCACTGACGGATTGTGTCGTCGATCCTGGCGCTGGCTGACAAAATTCGTCACCAGATCCTGTCAGCGGCCGTCGATCGACAGGTTTCGTCACCCGCGCGGTCGGCCGCGGCGGGCCGCAGCGTGTGGCTAGGACTCGCCTTCGTACTTGGCCAGCTTGTAGCGGAACGAACGGAAGCTCAGGCCGACCAGGGCAGCCGCGTCGGTCTTGTTCTGCCCGGTATGCTGCAGCGCGACCTTGAGCAGGGCGTGTTCGAGCTCGCTGAGTGTGTCGTCGAGCGCCAGCGTGTGGCCCGGCTGCGAGAGCCAGGCGTCGATCCCCGCGACCATGGCCTGGGTCAGCGCGGCCGGCGAGGCCGGATGGGCGGCGCCGGCCGAGGCTGCGACGGGACCCACGCCGCCAACGCCGACACCGGGAGCGATCGAGGTGGACGGCACGTCCACGGGCGCAGCCGACGCCCCCGCGCCCTGCGCCGTGGCGTTGCGGACCGCCTCGAGCGTGGCTGGATCAGGCAGCCAGGACGGCGAGATGGCGCTGCCGCTCTCGAGCGCGACGGCGCGCTCGATGATGTTCTCGAGCTCGCGGACGTTGCCGGCGTAGGGGAGCTGTTGCAGGACCGCCAGCGCCTCGGGTTCGAAGCCTCGGAGGTCACGGCCCATCTTGCGGTTGAGCCGCTTGAGGAAGAGGTCGGCCAGCAGCGGGATGTCCTCGCGACGCTCACGCAACGGCGGCAGGCGGATCTCGATGACGTTGAGGCGGTAGTAGAGGTCCGCGCGGAACCGGTTGTCGCGCACGGCGTGGCGCAGGTCGACGTGGGTGGCGGCGATGACGCGGACGTCGATCGGGACCTCGCGCGTGCTGCCCACTGCCGTGATCACGCGCTCCTGCAGCACACGCAGGAGCTTGACCTGCAACCCCAGGCTGAGCTCACCGATCTCGTCGAGGAAGATCGTGCCGCCCTGCGAGGCTTCGAACAGGCCCTTCTTGTCCTTGGCCGCGCCGGTGAACGCGCCGCGCACATGGCCGAACAGTTCGGACTCCATCAGCTGTTCGGGGATCGCGCCGCAATTGACCGCGACGAAGGGGCGCGTGGCTCGCGGGCTGCGCTGGTGCAGCATCCGCGCGACGACCTCCTTGCCCGTGCCGCTCTCGCCGAGCAGCAGGATGCTCGACGGCGTCGGCGCGACGCGATCGACCATCGCGGCGACCTCGGCCATCGCGGCGCTGCGGTACGTCAGGTCGACAGTGCGCTTGTTGGATGTCGCGAGCTCGGTGCGCAGGCGCGCGTTCTCGGCGACCAGGGCGCTCTTCTCGAGGCATTTCTCGATGATGAGGCGTACCTCGTCGAGCTGGAACGGCTTGACGATGTAGTCGTAGGCGCCGCGACGCATGGCCTCCAGGGCAACCTCGGTCGTCGAGTAGGCGGTCATCACGACGACCTGGCTCTTGATGCCGCGCTCTTGCAGCTCCGAGAGCAGATCCAACCCGCTCATCCGCGGCATCCTCACGTCACAGAGCACCAGATCGATGGCGGTGTCATGCTGCAACACCTCGAGCGCCTGCAATCCGTTGCCGGCGACGACGACTTCGTGACCTTCCTTGCGCAAGAAGATCGTCAGGAATTCGCGCAGCGAGACGTCGTCGTCGACCACCAGGACTCGAGCCATGCGACCACCTTGCTCTGCGCGCCCGCGCCGGGCGGCTGCCTTCGCCGGGACCAGATCCTAGGCCGTGTGGCGGAGGGCGTCCAACGATGAGACATCTTCGGCCGCGGTCGACGCCGATCGCGGCGTCAGGATCGACCCACTGCTCGCGATCACGGCCCCGCCAGCATGGACGACCTGCGGCGCATGTCCCGGGGCAGGACGACCGAGAAGAGCGCGCCGCCGAGGTCGCTGCGGCCGACCAGGATGCTGCCGCGGTGGTTCTCGACCACGCGATGGACCATCGCCAGGCCCAGGCCGGTGCCCTTGGAGCGCGTCGTGTAGAAGGGCTCGAAGAGATGCGGCAGCTCGGACGGCTCGATGCCGGGGCCGCTGTCTTCGACGATCAGCTCGAGGTCGTCGCCGGCGTCGCGCAGCGTGACGCGGACCCGGGGCTCGACGCTCTCGATCGCGGCCTGCTGGGCGTTGACGAGCAGGTTCCAGATCAGGCTCGACAGGCCGTGGATGTCGGCGAACAGCACGCCGTCCCGGGCCGAGATCCGGCGCTCGGCGGCGATCGAGGACCCTTCGAGGCGCGGATCGGCCTGCCAGGCGTCGATCTTGCCGTTGAGCAGCTCCACCAGATCCAGCTTGGCCACGGAGGGGCGGGTGGGCTTGGCGAACTCGAGGAATTCGCCGATCCAGCGCGACAGCTGCTCGGTTTCGCGCTGCACGATCGCGACCAACCCGTCGAGACCGGCGTCCGCTGGCACGGCCCCGCCGAGCATCTGCACGGCCCCGGAGATCGACGCCAGCGGGTTGCGGATCTCGTGCGCGACGGCCATGGCCATGGCGCCGATGCCGGCGAGTCGCTCGCGGTTGCGGTGCTCGATCTCGCGCGCACGCAGCTCGGTGATGTCGCGGATGACGTAGAGCGTCTCGACCTGGCCGCGCAGCTCGGCGACGAGGCCACGCAGCCGCTCGGTGCGCACCGCGAGGATCTGCTGACCACCGCCGGTCGCGGCGCGCCAGAGCTCCGTGGTCGGCTCCTGGCCTCGCGCGATCTCCTGCGTGGAGTGCATCGAGCCCGAGGCTTCGGCGAGCTCGGGCAGGACATCATGGATCTGCGCCGAGATCAGGTCGGCGGCGCTGCGGCGCAGGATCTTCAGCGCTGCGGCGTTGGCGCTGCGGATGACGCCGTCCTCCGAGACCGTCAGCAGCCCGTCCGGCATCGACGAGAAGACGTCCTCGTAGCGCTGACGCAAGGCCGCGAATTCGCGCTGCTCGCGCAGGACCGACGTCCGGGCCCGGGCGAGCTCGGCGACCAGCTTGCTCGACAGCAGCGCCGTCGCGTAGAGCGCCGCGACCTGCACCAGGACCGCGATCGCGACCTCGCTGACCGAAGGCGGCCTCGGCGGCGCCAGGCTGTGGACCCAAGCGACCGAGAAGGCGTTGCCCCAGGGTTCGAGCCAACCGAGGTCGATCGCGGCGAGCAGCGCCACGGCCGCGCTGCCGAGCGAAGCGCCGATGACGGCACCGCGGCGCTCGAGCAACGCCGCGCCGGAGAGCACCGAGAGCGGCATCGCGAACAGGAACACCGACTGCGTCCGGTCGGTGACGGCGACCAGGGTCGAGGCCAGCGAGACGTCGATGGCGAGCGAGAGCCACGCCGTGCCGACCAGCCAGCGGCGCGGCGCGAAGTAGGTCAGCAGCAAGGCGAGGAAGGTCAGGACGAAGAAGCCCGACTCGAGCTTGTAGAGCAGCACCTCGGGCGTCTGCGCCAGCGGCTGCGGACCGAAGCCGAGATCGAGCGCGATCGTCAGCGCCAGCAGCGCCGTCAGCGCGACGGTGCGGGCGAAGGTGGTCCACTTGATGCGCTCGACCAGATCGTCGCGATCGTCGAGCAGCCGGCGGATCGTGCCGCTGGGCCGACTGCGCGGCGACAGGCCGGGCGCGACGGGCGACGACGCGGGCACGTCGGGCTTCAGTGGTCCGCCATCGTGAAGATGGGCATGTACAGGCCGATCATGACGGTGCCGATGATGCCGCCGAGCACGACCATGATCAGCGGCTCCATGATGGCGGACATGCCGTCGACCGCGTCATCGACCTCGCTGTCGTAGAAGTCGGCGATCTTGGCGAGCATGACGTCCATGGCGCCGGTCGCCTCGCCGACCGCGATCATCTGCACGACCATCGACGGGAAGACCTGGGTCTCCATCAACGGGCCGGTCATGTTCTTGCCTTCGGAGATCTTGGTGCGGGTGAAGAAGATCGCGCGCTCGATGACTTCGCTGCCGGCGGTCTTGCCGACGACCTCGAGGGCGTCGAGGATCGGCACGCCGGCAGAGACGAGGGTGCCGAGCGTGCGGGTGAAGCGGGCCACCGCCGCCTTGCGCAGCACGTTGCCGATCACGGGCGACTTGTAGAGCATCAAGTCGCGGTAGTACTTGCCGTTCGGCACCTTCATCAAGAAGCGGTAGAGCAGGTACAGGCCGAAGATGCCGGCGCCGATGTAGGGCATCGAGCTGACGAAGTTGTTCGAGACCGCGACCAGCATCTCGGTGATCTCGGGCAGGCGGCTCTTGCCCATCGAGCGGAAGGTGTCGGCGAAGGTCGGCACGACCTTCCACAGCAGGCCGGCGGTGATGGCCATCGCGGCGAACAAGACGGTGGCGGGGTACTTCATCGCGCCCGCGACCTTGGCGCGCGTGGCGGCCGCCTTCTCGATGTACTCGGCGAGGCGGTTCATGATGGTGTCGAGGATGCCGCCCAGCTCGCCGGCGGCGACGAGGTTGATGTAGAGCTCCTCGAAGACCTTGGGGTATTTGCGCAGCGCTTCGCTGAAGGACTGACCGCTCTCGACCTGGGCCTTCACGCCCAGGATCGTCTTCTTGAGCGTCGGGTTTGGCTCCTGATTGCCGAGCAATTCCAGGCACTTGATCAGGGGCAGGCCGGCATCGATCATCGTCGCCATCTGGCGGGTGAAGATGACCATCGACTTCAGCGGCACGCGGTCGGTGATGCCGGGGATGTTGATCTCGAGCTCGGCCTGCTTCTTGGCCAGCTTGAAGGGCTTGATGCCCAGCGCGGTCAGCCGGGTCTTGGCCTCTTCCTTGCTCTCGGCCTCGATGGTGCCGTCGCGGTACTCGCCTTCGTTGGTATTGCCCTCGTAGACCCACACCGCCATGACGCGACCTCCAGGATGCGACGTCACGCATCCACCCTACGGTAGCGAGGCGCGCCGGCCCTGTCACGAATTGGTTGTGCCGGGCGCGGCGACTGCTCCGACGGACGCTAGACGTTGTCGGCGCGGGTGACGCGCAAGATCTCCTCGAGCGTCGTCAGGCCCTGCAGGACCTTGCGCAGGCCGGCGCGGCGCAGCGTCTGCAGGCCGTCCTCGATCGCGACCTTCTTGAGCTCACCAGACGAGTAGCCCTGAAGCACGGCCTCCTTGAGGCGGTCGGTGATCGGCATGATCTCGTAGAGCGCGACGCGGCCCTTGTAGCCGGTGTCGCCGCAGACGCGACAGCCGACGCCCTTCATCATGCCGCCGCTCTCGTACTCCTCTTCGGTCATGCCGGCCTCGATGCAGGCGGCGCGATCGTATTGGTAGGGCTGCTTGCACTCGGCGCAGGTGCGGCGCGCGAGGCGCTGGGCGGCGATCAGGTTGAGCGCGGCGGTGACCATGAAGGGCTCGACGCCCATGTTCAGCATACGGCTGATGGTCGACGGCGCGTCGTTGGTGTGCAGCGTCGAGAGCACCAGGTGGCCCGTCAATGCGGCCTTGATCGCGATCTCGCAGGTCTCGAAGTCGCGAATCTCGCCGACGAGGATGATGTCGGGGTCCTGGCGCAGGAACGAGCGCAGCACGCTGGCGAAGTTCAGGCCGATGCTCTCGTGCATCTGCACCTGGTTGATGCCGTCGAGGTTGAACTCGACCGGGTCCTCGGCGGTGCTGACGTTCTCGGTGACCTTGTTCAGCTCGGCGAGGCCCGAGTAGAGCGTCGTCGTCTTGCCCGAACCCGTGGGGCCGGTGACGAGCACCATGCCGAAGGGCTGGTGGATGGCGTGCTTGAACTTGGCCAGCTCCTCGGCGTCGAAGCCGAGCTTGGTCATGTCGAGCTGCAGGTTCGACTTGTCGAGCAGTCGGAGGACGATCTTCTCGCCGAAGAGCGTCGGCAGCACCGAGACGCGGAAGTCGCACTCCTTGCCGTCGGCGAGCTTGAGCTTGATGCGGCCGTCCTGGGGCAAGCGGCGCTCGGCGATGTCGAGCTGGCTCATGATCTTCACGCGCGAGACGATGGCGTTCCGCAGCTTCATCGGCGGGCGCATGATCTCGTGCAGCACGCCGTCCATGCGGTAGCGCACGCGGAAGCTCTTCTCGTAGCTCTCGATGTGGATGTCCGACGCGCGGCGGCGGATGGCGTCGACGAGGATCAGGTTGACGAGGCGGACGACGGGCGCCTCTTCGGACGAGCGGGCGAGCTCCTCGGTGTCGTCGGCGTCCTCTTCCTGCAGGAACTCGATCTGCTCGTTCATGTCGTCGAGCAGGGCGAGCTGGTCCTGGGCACCGTAGACGCGGTCGCGGCTCTTGCTGATCTCGTCGGCGGCGGCGACCACGACCTCGATGTTGAGGCCGGTCAGGAACTTGAGGTCGTCGATCGCGTGGTAGTTGCCGGGGTCGACCATCGCGACCACGAGCGTGCTGCCGTGCAGGGCCACCGGGATCAGGTCGTGGCGCTCGCAGACCTCGCGCGGCACGAGGCGGACGATGTCCTCGGAGATGTCGACGCTGGCCAGCTCGATCGACGGCACCTGGTACTGACGGCTGAGGAAGTCGACGAGCTGGGTGCCCTCGAGGTAGCCGAGGTCGGCGAGCGAGTCGTGCAGGCGCTGGCCGGTGCGCTGCGCCTGCTCGGTGGCGTTCTGCAGCTGGGCCGGCGAGACGAGCTTCTCGCGCAGCAGCAGGTCGCCCATCTTGCGGACAGGCACCGGCATGTAGCCGGACTTGCGGCGCTCTTTGTCTTTGTCTTTCGGCGGTGGGACGTTGGCCATTGGGGGGCTCCGGGGCAGCGCGGGCGCGCACCTAGCGGTCGTGGCGGGCGAAGGACCCGATCAAGCGCACGCACAGGCTATGGTGCAGGCAGAATTGCAGTCAAGCGACCCCAAGGGACCGAATGGACCGTCGGCACGGTGCGCCGTGCACGCCACGCACAGCCGGGTCACGCGTGCCGCTGGCGTCGCAGCGCCCGCTCGTGCGGCAGCAGGTCGCGCGGCGGTTCGAAGGTGTGGTGCGGCGAGTAGGCCGCGAAGTTCGAGACCCGGCTGGTGTAGAGGCAGGCGTAGCTCGCCATCTGGGCACCGAAGAGCGAGTGCTTGTGCCGCTCCTTGAGCAGCTGGCCCCAATGGTTGTTGTGGTGGCGCTCGATCGCCGCAGTGAGCTCGACGATGCGCGCCGCGCTGCGCTCGAGCCGGCCGCGCAGGTCAGCGACCAGGCCACGCAGGGCCTCGCGCTCGAGCACGCGCTCGGGCTCGCCGCGCGCGGGTTCTGCGGCCGCGGCCTCGCCCTCGCCGCGGCGCTCGGCGCGGCGGGCGGCGCGCAGGTTCATCTCGGCCGAGGCCAGCGCCGTCTCGAGCTCGAAGCGCTCGTCCTCGAGCTGGCTGCGCTCGGCGATGGCGTCGCTCTCGGACTCCAGCGCCGCCATCTCGGCCTCGAGCTCGGGCACGACGAGCGCGGTGCGCCAGCCGGTGGTGCTCTTGGACTTGAGCACGTCGCCGTAGATGTGGTCGCCGACGTAGAGGATGCGATCGCCCTGCACGCCGAGCGCCTTCTCGAGCCAGGGGCGGCTGCCCTGGTCGTAGACCTTGTCGGCGATCTTGAACGGCTCGGCCATGCTCTCGAAGAACGCCGGCTTGCGCGCCGTGACCCAGATGATGTGGAAGTAGTCCTGCCAGCTGCGGTAGTCGGCGAGGCGGCCGTCGAGCAGGTGGCTCATCACGGCCTCGGTGTAGCCCATGTCCGAGTTCGTCAGCACGAACAGGGTCTTGCCCGCCGAGCGCAGGCGATGCAGCGCATGCGGCAGCTGCGGGTCGAGCTCGATGTAGCGCGAGAGGTCGGCGCGCACGGCGCTCTTGAGCGAGTCGTCGCGGTGCACCAGATCGATGCAGTAGCGGATGTCGGCGTAGAGGCGGCGCGTCTCCGGCGGCTCGAGCGGCTTGCCGGTCTCGCGTTCGAGGATGTCGACCAGGTGGCTGAACAAGAAGCTCTCGGGCGTCGAGAACAGCGTGTCGGTCATGGCCCAGCGCTCGGCCGACAGCCGCGGCGGGTCGGCGTGGTAGGTGGCGCGCCGCTCCTCGTCGCTGAGCACGCGCAGGCCGTGCCAGGCGCGCGTGACGTGGCGGTGCGCGTCCATCTTGACCAGGTTGCCGCGCGCGGTGTCGATGACGAGGCCGCGGATGGCGAAGCTCGGATCGAAGCGCAGATCACGCAACGACGGCGCGTAGCCGCGTCGGGTCAGGTGCTCGATCGCGAGCTCGGTGGCCAGGATCTCGAGCTCGGGCTGGTAGCGGCAAAGCGTGTAGTCCATGTCGAAGCCGATGGCCTCGATCTCGTCGAGCGCGGTGGCGCGGTTGACGAAGATGCGCCGCTCGGGCCGCAGCCCCAGCCGCGCCACGAGCGAGGGCGACGCGCCGATCGCAGGCTCCGACGCACCCGCCACTGCGCCCGCGTTCGGCGCCGATCCTTCCGCTGGAACCATGGAGACTCCTTGTTCGCCGGCGCTCTCCGGCGGGGCGGCCGGCCTCAGGGCTCGGCGCGCTGCTGATCCCGACGACGCCGGGGCGGGGGCACGACCACGTTGGCGATCGCGTCGTCGAGCGCGTTCGCCAGCGTTGCCCAAGCTGCCAGATCAAGTCGCTCGGCGCGAATGTCCGTGGGCAGGCCCGCGCCTTGCAGCGCAGTCTGCACGACGCCGCGGTCCAGGTGCAGGGTGTTGTGCAGGGCGACGACGAGCTGCTTGCGCCGCTGACCGAAGCCCGCGTTGACGAGCCGATCGAAGCGGTCGGCGTCGGGAACCGCGAACGGCGGCGCCGCGCGTGGCTCGAGGGTGATCACGGCGCTGTCGACCTTGGGCGGCGGCCGGAAGGCCCCTGGCCCGACGCGAAAGCACATCCGCGTCTGGGCGCGCCATTGCGCGTGGACCGAGAGCAGCCCCCACGCCGGATGACGCGGACCGTCGGCGCAGATGCGCTCGGCGACCTCGCGTTGCAGCATGACCACCATGCGGTCGACCCGAGCGCCGAGCTCGAGGACGCGCATCAGGATCGCGGCACCGACATTGTACGGCAGGTTGCCGACGACCACGGGCCGCGGCCCGAGGCCGGGCGCACGCAGCAGCGCGTCCCAGTCGAGCGCGGTGGCGTCGCCCGGATGCACGGTGAGCGCGTCGCCGAAGCGCGCGCGCAGCAGCTCGGGCAGGCGATCGTCGCGCTCGACGGCGTGCAGCGGCACCCCGAGCTCGACGAGGTAGGCCGTCAGGGCGCCCGTGCCCGGTCCGACCTCGACGAGGCCCGAGCCCTCGGTCGGCTTGGACAGCGCGGCGATCCGCGTCAGGACGCGCTCGTCGTGCAAGAAGTGCTGGCCGAGCGACTTGCGCGGCGCGACGGTGGCGAGATCGCCGTCGCCGTCGGCGTCGAGGACATCGAGGCCATCGGCCCGGCTCTGGCGTCCGTTCGCGTTCATGGGGCCTTCTGCAGTGAGCGCATGGGTGGGCGCGCGGTGGGCGCGGCGTCCATCCGCAGGGGATCTGCGCGGTGCCCGCTGGCGAGCAGGCTGGCACCGAGCGCGGCGACCATCGCGCCGTTGTCGGTGCATAGCCTTGGCGGCACGGCGAACGCGCGGGCGCCGACCTTGGCCAGCGCGTCGGCCAGCGTCGCGCGCAAGTGGCTGTTGGCGGCGACACCGCCTGCGAGCACGACGTGACGGAGCCCGGTCCGCTCGACCGCACGGACAGCGATCGAGACGAGCTGGGCGACGATCGCGTCCTGCAGGCAGGCGCAGATGTCGGCGAGCTCGCGATCGGGCAGCGGATCGTCGGGACCGAGGTCCAGCTCGACGCGCAAGGCCTCGATTTGCTGCCGCGCCGCCGTCTTGAGCCCCGAGAAGCTCAAGGCCAGGTCGTCGCGGCCACGCATGCCGCGCGGCAGCGGCCAACGCGTCGGATCACCGTCGCGGGCGAGGCGATCGATGTGCGGGCCGGCGGGGTACGGCAGGCCGAGCAGCTTGCCGACCTTGTCGAAGGCCTCGCCGGCGGCGTCATCGAGGGTCTCGCCCAAGGTCTCGAAGGCGTCCGGCCCGTCGACGCGCAGGATGCTCGAGTGGCCGCCCGAGACCGCGAGCGCCAGCGCCGGCAGCGACGGTCGCTCGTCGGCCGGCAGCAGCATCGCCGCCCAGCAGTGGGCGTGGATGTGATGGACACCGACCAGCGGCAGCTCGTTGCGCCAGGCCAGCGTCGCCGCCGTCTGCACGCCGACCAGCAGCGCGCCGAGCAGGCCGGGGCGATCGGTGACGGCGAGACCGGAGATGTCCGCCATCGTCAGGCCGGCGTCGGCCAGCGCGGCCTCGAGCGTCGGCAGCACCGAGAGCAGGTGATTGCGCGACGCGACCTCGGGCACGACGCCGCCGAAGCGCTGATGCAGCGGCACCTGGGTCGAGAAGCGCATCGCGAGCACGCGGCCGCCTTCGACGATGCCGACGGCCGTCTCGTCACACGAGGTCTCGATGCCGAGCACCGGCCCGGCCCAGGGGGTCGCGTCGACGGTCGAGGTCGCGTCGTGCGGCTGGGACGTCGGCGTCGTCACGGCTGCTGCAGATCGGCACTGACGCGCGCGTAGAGCTTGCTCGCGGCGTCGACGTGGCGGGCCTCGCGGTGCAGCAGGTAGCGATGCAGGTTGCGGCGCCCCTGCTCCAGTTGGCCGAGCTCGAGCTCGAGGATGGCCTGCTCGAGCAGGGCCTCGGCGCAGACCCCCGGCCGACCGTCGATCAGCTGCAACAAGCCGAGCGCCTCGTCCTTGCGGCCGGCGTCGATCAGGGCGATCGCGCGGCGGTGCGTCTGCACGATCGGCGAACGGTCCTCTTCACCGCCGAGCCCCATCAGCGGCGAATTCGGCCAGAGCACCAGGACAGCGAAGATGACACCGAGCAGCACCAACAACAGGCTGAGCAGCGTACGGCGCTGCGTCGACGGAACCGGCGACGCCGGCAGCGCATGCGCCACGGGCTCGTCGTCGGACTCGTCTTCGGTCCAGGCCTCGAGCGCGACCGACTCCTCGCGCCGAGCGACCGGGCGTGCGCTCGGGGTCGCGACGATCGGCTCGGGTCGGCGAACCTCTGGCAGGTCGGGCGCTTCGGGAGGCGGCTCGAACGGCGGCGGCGCGACGAGCGATTGGCCGAGCGCCTCGAGCCGGGCCTGACCGGCGGTGGCCTCCTGCCGGACGTTGACGCCGAACCAGCTGGTGCCACGCCACGCGCCAGTGGCCGTGCGGTTGGCGCTGGGCGGCGCGGCGGGCAGATCGTCGAAGGCCAGGGGCTCGGGCAGCGCCGCGGGCAACAGCGCCCCGTCCGCCGGATCGACCGGCCCGTCGGCGACGCCGTGGACGCCGCTGCGGTAGGTGACGGTCTCGGCGTGCCGATGCGAAGGCCTCGATTGGACCGGAGAATCGACCAACGCGCCGCTGGCCGTGCTGCTGTCGACCGTGGTGCGAGGCGTACCGAGGGTCTGGCCGCGCGGGCTGCGAGGCGTGTGGCTCCAGGCACCGCTGAGCGCTGCGGAGGCGGCGGATGCGCCGCGGGGCGCCGCGCCGAGCGCACCGCTGCGGCGGGCGTCGGGCGCCAGGACGGCGTCGCCGCGACGCCCGGTGTCGACGGGGGCGGCGCCGCTCTGCCAGCTGCCGCTGCCGTGGCCGTCGCCTTCACGCGGCAGGACGGCTCCCCGAGCGATACGACTGTGCAGCGCGGCCAGGGCTTCGAGCTCGTCGTCGCCTTCGCCGTCGATCGCGACGCCGATCGGCATGCCGGCGGCGACCCGGCGGAACACCGCTTCGGCGACGGCGGGCAGCGGGCGCGCGCGCTCCCAGCGAACCTGGCAGACGCGATCACGCAGCGGCAGCGACAGGCGCGCCTCTTCGACGCGGCGGGCGTACTCGTAGGCGGCGGCCAGGGTGCCACGCCAGTTGCCGGCGAGCGTCTTGGCGCCGACGTGGCGGCCCCAGACCATGCGCCAGGTGCCCCGCCGCCAGCAGAACATGCGCTCGAGCGCGTGGCGCCCGTGATCGCTGTCCGCGACCGCATGGACCAGATGGCCGTCGACGACGGCGACCTCGCCGCTGCGTCCGTCGCTCTCCAGCCGGATCACCGCGTCGACGCGGCCGCCACGGCTGGCCTCGACCAGCACCGCATCGAGCAGGTCGCCGAGGCCGCGTTGGTGCAGATCGCCGAATTCGCCCGATTCGCGGCCGCCCTGGCGTGGTGACGGCGGCGGCCGACGCAGCAGTTCCAGCAGCGCATCGACCGTGATCGGCCGATCCGCGACGCCGACCCAGCCGCCGCGGACGGCCTCGTGCTCGGCGAGCGCGCGGTCGCGTGGGCGGACGGCCGCGACGAAGCGCACGAACATGCCGCGGTCGACGAGCTGCTTCCACAGCCCTGTGATCTTGCCGATGTCGTCGAAGGCAGCGACCACCGCGGTCTGGTCGATCGCGCCGGCCTCGCGGCGGGCGTCGACCGTCTCGAGCACGGCGTACTCGTCGCTGGCGGCGGTGGCGCGGATGCCGGCCTGGACCAGATCCAGCGCGACCATGCCCGAGGCGACGGAGTCATCTCCGATCACCACGACGACAAAGGCGGCTGGGGTCTCACTCATGGCGCAGAGGTTGGCAACAAAGCCCCGCCGCCGCAAGTTCTCGGCACGGGTCGCTCGGCGCGGCGGCGTTGGAGCGCGACCCCGATCGGAGGACAACAAAGCAAGCGCGCCGCCGCTCCAGACCCCTGGTGCGGCGGCGCGCGAGACCCTCGCGACCCGAAATGTCGGGATGCGTTAGATCTTGCCGAGCAGCATGAACGAGATGACCAGCGAGTAGATCACCAGCGACTCGATCAGCGCGAGCGAGAGCAGCAGGGGCGTGAAGATCTCCTTCGCGGCGCCCGGGTTGCGGCCGATGCCCTCGAGGGCGGCGGCAGCGGCGCGGCCCTGGCCAACACCACCACCGGCGGCGGCGATGCCGAGGCCGAGGCCGATCGCGAGGGCGATGTAGCCCTTGTCGGACGAGCCGGCGGCGGCGTCTGCACCCTCGGCGAAGGCCGGGATCGCGAAGAGGACGAGGGTCGAGACGAAGGCGAAGGTCGCCGAGGTCAGCTTCTTGAAGGTCATAGGATCTCCTCCAGGGGGCCGCGTGGGTCGGGCCGAACGACGGGGCCAAACCGCCCCAGACGACTAATGACCGTGGCTCTCGTCGTGTCCACCGGCGGTGGCCATCGAGAGGTAGACGGTCGAGAGCATCACGAAGACGATGGTCTGCACCACGCACACCATCAGACCGAGGAACATCACCGGCAGCGGCACGAGCGGCAGCTTGAAGTACATGAACTCGAACAGGACGTTGTGGTCGCCGGTCATGTTGCCCATCAGACGCAGCGACAGCGACAGCGGGCGGACGAGGTGGCCGACGATCTCGATGACGACCATCAGCGGGGCGAGGGCGAGCACCGGGCCGGCGAAGTGCTGGGCGTAGTGCACGAGGCCCTGCGAACGGATACCGGCGTAGTGGGTGGCGAAGAAGATCGTCAGGCCCATGCCGATGTTGGTGTTGAGGTTGTCGGTCGCGGGCGCACCGAAGGGCAGCAGCGCGAGCAGGTTCATCGTCAGGATGTAGACGGCCGAGGTCGCCACGATCGGGAAGTACCGCCTGGCCTCGTGCGCCGGCATCATGCTGCGCATCAGGTTCCACACCGCGCCGATGATGACCTCGAAGAAGAGCAGCGGGCTGATCTTGGTCGCGGGCAGCACGCCTGCGTCGGCGTCGGCGGCGATGCGGCCACGCGCGGCCATGGCCAGGCCGAGGATCAGCAGCAGCGCGACGCCGGCCCAGAAGACGTGGCCGAGGTGGCCCTGGGTCTCGAAGTCCTCGTGATCGACGAGGCTGGTCGGCATGCCGACGGCGCGGCCCAGCTTGGCGCGGATGCCCTTCTCGGTGTCTTCGGCGATCAGCATGTTCGCGAGCGAGAAGTGGCGCAGGTGCTCTTTGTGCGCGGCGGCGTCGTGGCCACCAGCGCCGTGGCCGGCGGCATCGTGGCCGGCCTCGGCGTGCACCGCGTCGCGGCCGTCGACGCCGGGCTCCGAGGCGTGCGACACGCCGGGCGCGAGCAGGATCGCCAGCGCGGCCATCAGCGCGGCGACGCCGAAGTACCGGGCCAAGCGAATGCGACCGGCCGAGGAGAGGTCCCGGTTCGTGGTGTCGACCAGCGTGATCATCGTTGGACCTCTGAGGCCTGGGGCGCGCCGTCGTAGCCGCCGAGCAGGCTGCCCACGAGCAGCACCGCGGGGGCGACCGAGATCGCGACCAGCATCGCCAGCGGCTGCACGTCCAGCAGCAACAGGGCCGCGCCGACGGCGAGCAACATCACCATCATCTTGCCGAGCATCAGCGCGCTGGCGCCGAACTGCGCACCCGGCTCGCCGCTGGTGGCGCGGCCGACCAGCACGCTGAGGGCGCGCGCGTTCAGCGCACCGAGGACGAAGCCGACGGCCAGGCCGCGCACCACGTCCGCCGAGGCGACGAACATCGCCACGCCGCAGACGACAAACGCGACGGCCGCGTGGATCAGCTCGAGCCGCTGCATCCGCCGCTTGCGCGCCGACAGCGGTGCGCTCTGCAGGTCGAGGCCCGAACGCACTTCGTCAACGACGTTGGCACCTTGGCGGTCCGTCGAGGCGACGCTGCGATCATGGGACGAGGACTGCGACATGAAGCGGTCTGCTACCCTTGGATTGCGAGTTTCCTGATGAATCCCCGCGAGTTCGCTCGGCACAACCTGGGTCGGCCGCCCGACGTGGAGCGCTTGGTATCATGGCCCCCCTAGGTGGTCAAGCCGACGGGCACCGCGATGGACGTGCGTTCGAGCCGCGATCCTGGCAATGTCCACGCCGAGGATGGCGCCGAAGGACCCGGCGCGCCGGGCTCGGATGCGGGCGGGGGATGACGCGCGTGGCGGCGGCAGACGGAACCAACCAACAGGCGATTCACGTCGACATGCGGCGCGATCTCGGGTCGTTGCGCCGTCGCTGGATCTGGTGGCGGACGCTGACGAAGGCCTGTGTCGGCGTCGCGGCGTTCGCGCTGGCCTGGCTCGGCGCCGAGGCGTTGGCGCTGCAGCTGCAAGGCCCCGCCCTGCCCTGGATCGGCGTCTCGTTCGCGGTGACCGCGGCTGCGCTGGCGATCTGGCTGCGCTGGTCGCTGCGACGACGCCGCGGCCTCGACGACGGCGCCTGGTCGGCGAGCGTGCTGCTGGCGCGCGACGCCGTCGCGGAGGCCGAGACGCTGCGCACCGCTTGGGAGCTGGCGCCTGCGGCCGAGCGACGACCCATGATCGCGGCGCTGGTCGCGGCTGCCGCCCCGGCGCGGACGCAGCTGGCCGGGCTGGTCGAGGCCGGTGTCCGCCAGCAGCGGGGCTGGGGCGCGCTGGCGCTCGCCGCCGCTACGACGCTGCTGGTGGCGACGATCTCGACCCGAGAGGAGCGACTGTCGCGCCAGGTCGCGCCCATCGCGGTGGCGACGCGCGGACCGGTCGTGGTCGGCACGCTGGTCGACGACCTGCGCCTGGCCATCGAGCCGCCGAGCTATGCCCGCGAGACGATCCCGCCGAGCGAGGAGAACGCCGACGAGACGACGGTGCTGCGCGGCTCGACCGTGCGCATCAGCGCGTCGCCCCTGCCGGGCCGGGGCAGCCTGATCGTGGAGCTCCAGCGCGGGGAGGCGACCGAGCGGGTGATGCCCGTGTCCGAGGCGGCGGGCCGCATCGCGTTCGCGCTGACGGTCAACGAGGCGGTCGCGTACCGCTTCGTCGAGCAGGACGACGACGGCCAGCCCGCGCGTGAACGAGACGCACGGAGCCTGCAGGTGCGGCTCGACGCGGCGCCCGAGGCGCAGCTGCTCTCGCCCAAGGGTGAGGTCGAGGTGCGCGCCGGCGACTCGGTCGTGATCGAAGCGGCGGTCAGCGACGACGTCGGCGTCGGCAGCGCAGATCTGGTCGTGTCGCTGCCGGCCGGGGGCCTGGATCGACGGCCGATCGCGGTCAGCCCGGGCGACCGGCGGGTCGGCGTGCGCGAGAGCGTCGAGGTCGACAAGCTGGACCTGCGGGCGGGCGAGATCGCGAGCATCTGGATCGAGGTGCAGGACACCAACAGCCTCGACGGGCCGCGTCGAGGGCGCTCGGAGGCCGTGGCGCTGCGCATGTTCTCGGCCGAGCGCTACCACGCGCGGATGCTCGATCGACTCGGCGAGCTGGCGATCGCGTGGACCATCGCGCTCGCCGACCGGCTGGAGCAGGATCCGCAGCGCCCCAAGACGACGTTGGCGGCGGCGCTGGCGGCGCGCAGCGAGATGGCGGGCCGCGAAGCCGCGTTGATGGAGACCATCGCCGAGGTCCGGCGCGAGCTCAGCGAGGACGTCCTGCTGCGACCGCAGACCGCCGCCGACCTCGAGGCCATCGAGCGCACCCTGCGCGATCGGCTGGCCGAGGAGGAGCGCGCCGTCAGCCATGTCGACGCCGGCGCGCAAGAGCAGGCCGAACGCCGCGAGCTGAGCCGCCTCGGCCGGCTGCACGGCCGCGTGGTCGACGCGGTCGAGCGCGCCGTGCTCGGCATCGCCGCGGTCGCCGTCGCCGAGCACCGCAACGCCCTGGTCCGCGACGGCCGGACGCTGGCGGCCCTGGAGGCCAAGCTGGCCGAGGTGCTGGCGAAGCTGCGCGCCAACCCGGACGACGCCGCGCTGCGCGCCGAGGCCGAGCGCCTGCTCGACGCGATGGCCCAGCAGCTCGAGCAGATGCGCGCCGAGGCGAGCCGGCAGTTGCAGCTGGTGCCGCCCGAACGGATCAACGAGGGCGCGCTGGAGCCCACCGAGCTGCAAGGTGCGCTCTCGGAGCGCAAGGACGGCCTCGACGCGATCCGATCCGCGCTGCGCGAGGGCAAGATCGAGGACGCGCTCGCGGCCTTCGAGGCCAGCCGCAGCCGGCTCGACGCGGCGATGGGCGACCTGCAAGCCGAGGCCGAGGCCGAACGCACGGCCGAGGACGCGGCGCTCGAGCGGCTGATGGCGGAGCTGCAGGCCGGGATCGACCAGGCCCGCGACGGCGAACGCGGCCTGCGCGAGGCGCTGCGCCCGGACGCCGAGATCCAGGACCGCGCCTCGGCCGAGCAGCTGCAGCGCGACCTGCAGAACGCCCTGCCCAAGCTGCGCGCGCTGCTCGACGACGCCCGCGACCAGGTCCGGCCCAAGCGCCTGAGCTCGATGGAGATGCGCGGGTCGCTCGCGATCGCCGACGCGCGCTCGGCGCTGTCGCAGGCGGCCGCCGCCGTCGATGCCGGGGACGTCGACGGTGCCCTGCTCGCGCTGCTGGAGGCCGCCGACAGCCTCGGTGCCGCCAACGCGGCCCTGATGGCCCCCCAAGCCGCGCCTGGCGAGATCGCCCGCCAGGCCCGCCTCGCCGACCGCGAGCGCGTCGCCGCGGCCAGCGATCGCGCGGCGCGGGCGGCGGCGCTGCTGCGCGAGGTGTTGCCCCGGCCAGAGGAGCTGCACGATCCCGCAGCCCGTCGCCGCATCTCGAGCCAGGCGGGCGAGCAGGAGAAGGTCCGCCGCCAGCTGGAGAAGGTCCGCCACCGACTGTCCCGCGAGGCGCACCGCCACCCCGGCCTCGACAGCCAGGTCGGCGGCCGCCTGGACCACGCCGAGCAGATGATGCGCCAGGCCGGCGCGGCGATGTCCTTCAGCGACGCCTCGCGAGCGCACAAGCGCATGGCCGAGGCGATCGCCGCGCTCGACGCCGCCGAGCAGATGATGCAGCGCGGTGGTCAATCCGGCGGCGCGCCGCAGCGGGGTGGCGGCGGCGAACGCGTCGGCTGGCAGCCCAGCAACAAGCCCCTGCCGCTGCCCGGCAAGGGCAGCCGCAACACCGACACGCCAGAGGACTTTCGCCAGCGATTGCAGGATGCTGCACGCCGCGAAGCGCCGGCGGGCTGGGCCGAGCGGGTGCGCCGCTACTGGCAGCGCCTCGACGACTGAGCCGCCGCCCCTGCGTCTGCGCTTGACACCCCCGGCCGCCATCCTTACCTGAGCGCGGGTTCCGCCGCAGCGGCCGCGAGTTGCGGCCCGAACGGGGGCGCGGGGATGCATGCCGTCAGGGTCATGCCCGCGTCGTGGGGGGCGTGCACCCGAACGCAGGAGACGACCATGCAGATGGACAAGCTGACCACCAACGCGCGCAAGGCCCTGGCGTTCGCCATCGAGACGGCCAAGGCGCGCAACCACCAGCACCTCGAACCGGAGCACGTGCTTTTTGAGCTCGTCGGCGAGCGGGTCGAGGGCATCGTCAAGCCGATCTTGAAGAAGCTCGAGGTGCCGACCGAGGCGCTGCGCAAGGAGATGGACCTCGCGCTCGGCAAGCTGCCGCAGGTGCACGGCGCCAGCGACGTGCTGACGAGCAAGCGCACCGCCGACTTCCTGTCGGCGGCCGACAAGGCGCGCGGCGGCTTCAACGACGAGTACCTCTCGACCGAGCACCTGCTGCTGGCGCTGCTCGACGACGCCAAGGGCCCGGCCGGCCGCGCCTTGAGTGAGCGGGGCGTCACGCGCGAGCTGCTGCTGGCGGCCCTGCGCGACGTGCGCGGCAGCGAGCGCGTCACCAGCGAGGACCCCGAGGCGACCTACGAGGCGCTCGGCAAGTACACCCGCGACGTCACGGCCGAGGCGCGCAAGGGCAAGCTCGACCCGGTGATCGGCCGCGACGACGAGATCCGCCGCGTGATGCAGGTGCTGAGCCGCCGGCGCAAGAACAACCCGGTGCTGATCGGCGAGCCCGGCGTCGGCAAGACCGCGATCGTCGAGGGCCTGGCGCTGCGCATCGTCGCCGGCGACGTGCCCGAGGGCCTCAAGGACAAGCGCCTGCTCTCGCTCGACCTCGCCTCGATGGTCGCGGGCGCTAAGTACCGCGGCGAGTTCGAAGAG
>CAZPHC010000041.1:0-51606 GCA_964586155.1 uncultured Enterobacteriaceae bacterium
CTTGGTGCAGACGCTGCCGTCGGCGTCGCAGGCCGTGCCGCTGAGCTTGGCGCCGTCGTGGCTGCAATTGCCGCTCGCGGCGACGCAGGCGTCCTGGGTGCAGGGGTTGCCATCGTCGCAGGATTTCGGGCTCCCCGCGCTGCAGCTGCCCTTGGCGCAGACGTCGCCGAGGGTGCAGGGGTCGCCGTCGTCGCAGGCCTTGCTGCCGACGTCGCTGTAGCTGCAGCCGGTCTTGGCGTCGCAGCTGTCGTTGGTGCACGGGTTGTTGTCGTCGCAGACCACGGCCTTGCCGGCCTTGCAGCTGCCGCCGAGGCAGGCGTCGCCGGCGGTGCAGACGCTGCCGTCGGCGTCGCAGTGCTTGTCGGCGAGCGGCTTGCCGTCGTGTTGGCAGCTGCCGTCGGCGGGGGCGCAGGCGTCGACGGTGCAGGCGTTGGCGTCGTCGCAGTCCTTGAGCTTGCCGGAGATGCAGCCGCCCGCGCCGCAGACGTCGGCGACAGTGCAGGCGTTGCCGTCGTCGCAGGGCCCGGTGTTGCCGGCGTGGGTGCAGCCGGTGGCGGCGTTGCAGGCGTCGGTGGTGCAGGGGTCGCCGTCGTCGCAGCCGTTGCTCGTGGCGCTGCTGAGCGGCACGCCGGTGCAGACGCCGCCGGCGCAGGCGTCGTCCTTGGTGCAGGCGTCGGCGTCGTCGCAGGCCTTGCCGGTCGGGGCGTTGCTGAAGGCGCATTGGCCGGTGGCGAGGTTGCAGGCGGCCGCGACGCAGGGCTGGCCCGAGCTGCAGACCTTGGCCACGCCGCCGACGCAGCTGCCCGCGCCGCAGCTGTCGCCTTGGGTGCAGGGGTTGTCGTCGCTGCACGGCGCGCCGTCGTCGTCGCTGTGGCTGCAGCCGGTGGCGGGCGCGCAGGCGTCCTTGGTGCACGGGTTGCCGTCGTCGCAGGACTTGACCGCGCCGGGCACGCAGACGCCCTGGACGCAGGCGTCGCCGGCGGTGCAGAGGTTGGCGTCGGCGTCGCAGGGCAGGCTGTCGAGCTTGCTGCTGACGCAGCCGTCGGTGCCGGCGCAGACCTCGGAGGTGCAGCCGTTGCCGTCGTCGCAGGTGCCGTCGTCGGTGACGCCGTCGCAGTCGTTGTCGACGCCGTCGCAGGTCTCGGTGCTCGGCGCGGCGGCTTCGCAGGGCGACAGGCCCGCGGTGGCGGGGTGGGCGTCGTCGCAGCGGCGCGTGCCGGCGCAGGCGACGTCCTGGCCGCCGACCTGGCTGGTGGCGACGCAGCTCGTCAGCGCCTGCAGCTTGCGCGCGCGTGGGCTGCACGGGCAGGCGGCGGGCGCGGCGGCGGCGCTGCTGTCTGGGCTGCTGATCGGCGAGCAGACGCTGGCGGATTTGCCCTCGACGCTGGTCGCCGCCAGGCAGGCGTAGCCGGCGGGGCAGTCGCCGTCCTTGGCGCAGGCGGTGGCACAGAAGGCGCCCTCGTCGCCGCGGTCGGCGCAGATGCTGTCGCTGAGGGTGAGCGCGGCGCAGTCGTTGCTGTGCAGGCAGGGGTCGCAGAGGCGGTTCCAGCGCGCGACGCAGACGCTGACGAGGTCGCCGCCGGGGGCGCTGATCTGCTTGCATTGGAAGCCGAGGTCGCAGGTGTCGACGCAGGGGGCCGCGCATTGGCCGCCCTCGGGCGTCTCGAGGCAGATGCCGAAGTCGCAGTCGCTGCCGGTCGCGCAGGGGCAGCCGCTGCGGCCGGGGCAGCCGTCCGTGCCCGTGTCGGCGCCGCCGGTGTCGTCGCCGTCGCTGGGGGCCGCGGCGTCGTGGCCATCGACGCCGGTCGCGCACAGGTCGTCGCAGCCGAAGGTGTCGGGCAGGGCATCGGCGGCGGCGTCCTGCGCCACGGCGTCTGTGGCGCTGGCGCCGTC
Organism: uncultured Enterobacteriaceae bacterium; assembly: GCA_964586155.1. Classification (GTDB taxonomy): domain Bacteria; phylum Myxococcota_A; class UBA9042; order UBA9042; family UBA9042; genus SXNM01. The sequence continues at coordinate 1,894 of CAZPHC010000041.1, forward strand.
GCCGCCGGCTTCGCCGCAGCCGGGGGCGGTCAGCGCCAGCAGCGCCCACAGCGCGGCGGCCAGCGCCGGGAGCGGCCCTGCGAACCCGGGTGCGGCCGTTCGCGCGTCGCGGCGAACGGGAGTCGACGGTCCGGTCATCATCATCTGCCTCGCGGGGGTGGGGTGCGAGAGGGATCGTCAGAGCGAGTGTATCGGTCGCGATGGCGTTCCGTCGAGCGGAGACCTCGTTGACTCGGACTCGTGACTCGGACTCGTGACTCGGACTCGTGACCCGGACTCGTGACCCGGACTCGTTGACCCGGGCAGGCCGACCTGACACGATGATGCGGTGGTTGCAGCGAGGCAGCCAGGGGCGTCAAGTCCCTGGGATCGCGGGGAGGTTCCCGTCCTGATCGGCGGGGGGTGAACGGCCCCACGTGCGCCTGGCGAATCGGCCTGGGGAATGACTCCCTCGGCACCTGCGGTCGCGCCGTCAAGGCAATGTGGTGAATCTGGAGGCGTGCGATGCGTGTCATGCGTGTGGCGTGCAAGTGGTTGTGTCTGGCGACGTGCCTCTGGCTCTGGGCTTGCGGCGGCGAAGAGGCCGCTGGCGCCGGCGACGCAGCAGGTGACGCCGCTGGCGACGTCGGCTCCGGCGCAGACGCCGCGGCCAGCGACAGCGCCGGCGGCGGCGATGACACCGCGACCTCCGACGGCCAGGGCGCCGTAGACGGCTCCGGCGCGTGCGCCTCTGCCGCAGATTGCGCGACGCCCGCCGACGCCTGCTTGCGCGCGGTCTGCGTCGACGGCGTCTGCGGCACGGCCCCTGCGCAGGGCGCGCCTTGCGAGGATGGCGCTGCGTGCACCGTCGGCGATGCCTGCAAGGACGGCGCCTGCGTCGCGGGCGTCGACCTCTGCCTCTGCCACCAGGACGCCGATTGCCAGAAGGGCGCCGATCCATGCGGCGACAAGCGGGTCTGCGACGTCACCGCGTTGCCTTGGCGCTGCGTCGAGGTCGCGGCCAGCGCGGTCACCTGCGCCGGCGACAGCGGCAATCCCTGCGTCAAGGAGGTCTGCAAGCCCGAGACCGCGACCTGCGTCGAGGTGGCGACCAGCGAAGCGTGGCTGGACTGCAAGCCCAGCGGCTGCGTCTGGCGCGTGGCGCCCAAGGGGCTGCCGCCCGCGCCGCCGGCCGCCTGCGACGACGGCGACGCCTGCACCGCTGGCGATGCCTGCGTCGGCGCGAGCTGCAAGGCCGGGGCGCCGAGCTGCGTCTGCGCCAGCGACGCCGACTGCCCGGACGACGGCAACCTCTGCAACGGCAAGCCGTACTGCGATACCTCGACGCCCGGGCACGCCTGCAAGACCAACCCCGCGACCGTCGTCACCTGCGACGTGAGCGGCGACACCGCGTGCAGCAAGACGATCTGCATGCCAGGCACCGGCGCGTGTCTCGCGCATCCGGTGTCGGCGCTCGTCACCAGCTGCGGCCCGGCCGGCTGCACCTGGGCGGTGGCGCCGCCCGGCGCGGCGACGGCGACCGTGGCCTGCGACGACGGCAACGCCTGCACCACGGGCGAGGTCTGCCAGGGGACGTCCTGCGTCGCCAGCGCCGACGTCTGCAAATGCGACACCGACGCCGATTGCGACGGCCAGGAGGACGGCGACGTCTGCAACGGCACGCTCTATTGCGACAAGCAGAGCGGCGCGTGCAAGGTCAACCCCGCCACGGTCGTGCAATGCCCGACGGTCGACGACAGCGCCTGCCTCAAGCGCGTCTGCTACCCCAAGACCGGGCTCTGCCAGCTCGCGCCGGTGGAGCTCACCGAGCAGGCCTGCGGCCCCGCCGGCTGCGGCGCCAAGCTGCTGCCGCCGGGCAAGGCCAGCGCGCCGACCGGCTGCGACGACAACGACAGCTGCACCACCGGCGAGGTCTGCAAGGCCGGCGCGTGCCAGGGCGGCACCGACACCTGCGCCTGCGAGAAGGACGCCGACTGCGCCAAGCTCGAAGACGGCGACGCCTGCAACGGCCTGATGTATTGCCACAAGGCCAAACAGCAATGCCAGGTGAACCCCGCGTCGATCGCGCCGTGCCCCAGCGTCGGCGACACCGCTTGCCTGAAGAACGCCTGCGTCCCGGCGACGGGCAACTGCGCGGCGACGCCGGTCGGCAAGACGCTCGTCACCTGCCACGCCGGCGCCAACAACGCCGAGGTCTGCGTGCGCGCGGTCAAGGCCGACGCCGAGACGCAGAACCTCGCCTGTGACGACGGCGACGCCTGCACCGCGGGCGACGTCTGCGCCGGCGGCAGCTGCAAGCCCGGCGCGACCGTCTGCAGCTGCAAGACCGACAGCGATTGCGTCGCGCTCGATGACGGCAACCTCTGCAACGGCCTGCAGTATTGCGACAAGCAGAGCGGCAGCTGCAAGCTCAACCCGAGCTCGGCGGTGATCTGCAAGACGGTCGACGACACCGCCTGCCTGGTCGCGGCGTGTTCGCCCAAGGCCGGCAGCTGCGCCCTGACGGTGATCGAGGCGACGGTGAAGGTCTGCGACGCCGGTGGCTCGTGCCGGCGCGAGGTCGCCCCGCCCGGCGAGACGACCCCGACGGTCGCGCCGCCTTGTGAGGACGGCCAGCCGTGCACCAAGGGCGACACCTGCGCCGGCGGCAGCTGCAAGGCGGGCGTGTTCACCTGCGAGTGCGCCACGAGCGCCGACTGCAAGGACAAGGACGACGGCGACGCCTGCAACGGCACGCTGTATTGCGACAAATCCGACCCGGCGGCGCCCGCGTGCAAGCTCAACCCGGCGACGGTCGTGACCTGCCCGAAGTCGCAAGATCCGTGCCTCGTGACCGTCTGCAACCCGCTCGACGGTGGCTGCGTCGCGGTCGCCGGCAACGCGGGGCTGCCCTGCGACGACGGCTCGCTCTGCACCGCCAACGACGCCTGCAAGGCGGGCGTGTGCACCGGCGCGGCGCTCGACTGCGACGACGGCAGCGCGTGCACCAACGACACCTGCACCGCCAAGGCCGGCTGCGTCCACGCCAAGGCCAACTGCGACGACGGCAACGGCTGCACCGTCGACAGCTGCGATCCGAAGACCGGCAAATGCAGCTTCGCGCCCGCCGACGCCGGCAGCAGCTGCGACGCGGACGGCAGCGGCTGCACCGTCAACGACACCTGCCAGGCGGGGCTGTGCAAGGCCGGCGCCATGATCCAGTGCAGCCTGCCGACCGGCCCGTGCGAGCTGGCCGTCTGCGTCCCCAACGGCGCGACCCAATACGCCTGCAAGGTCGCGGCCAAGGGCGACGGCGCGGCATGCGACGACGGCGACGCCTGCAGCGCGCTCTCGCTGTGTGCGGCCGGGACCTGCTCCGGCGCGGGCAAGGACCGCTACTTCCAGCGCGCCTACGCGCCGCCGCTCGCCGAGGGTTGGCTGTCGGCGGTGGCGCCGACCAGCGACGGCGGCCTGATCGCCGTCGGCGGCGCGGTCGACACCGGCGGCTCGGGCAGCACCACCGCCGCGTGGTGGCTGGTGCGTGTCGACGCGTCGGGCGCGCCGCTCTGGCAAGCGACGTCGCCGACCACGGGTACGGCTGCGGGCCATGCGGCGCATGACGTCAGCGTCGAGAGCGACGGCACCTCCTGGGTGATCGGCGCCGGGCGCAGCGCCAAGGGCGACCTCGACATGCGGCTACAGCGCTACAACCCCGCCGGCAAGCTCGCGTTCTCGCTGGACGTCGGCAGCGCCGGGGTCGACGAGGTCGCGACCGCCGGGCAGGTCGACAGCTTTGGCTCGACGACGCTGGTCGGCTACGCAGGCGCCGCGGACGCGACGGCGGCGAGCGCGACCCGCCTGTCGCCCAGCGGCGACGCGCTGTGGTCGCTCGAGGTCAAGGTCAGCGGCGAGAGCCGCAGCTTCGCGGCGATGCGGCCGGGCCCGGACGGTGGACTCTGGCTCGCCGGCAGCCGCGTCGTCGTCGCCGCCAGCCGCAGCTACGGCATGCTCACGCTCGTCGACAAGGCCGGCAAGGTCGTCCGCGAGCGCGTCCTGGGCGACGGCAAGGCCGATGTCCGCCTCAGCGACCTGGTCGTCGGCGACGCTGGCGGCCTGCTGGCGGTCGGCAGCGTCGGTACCGTCGCGGCGCCTGCGGCGTACCTCGTCGGCGTCGAGGCGGACCTCTACCCGCGCTGGAGCGAGACCGGCGCGGCCGGGACCGCCCTGCACGGCGTCGCGCGCCTCGACAAGGGGCGCCTGGTCGCGGTTGGCCGGGCGCTGCCGCTCGGTGGCGTCGCCAACGCCTGGATCCGTGGCCTCGACGAGGTCGGCGTCGCCCAGTGGACGCGCACGCTGCAGGCCGGCGGCTCGCAGCGTTTGTGGCGCGTCGCGCCGGTCGGCGTCGATGGCGCCGTCGCGGCAGGTGAACGCGAGGTCGACGGCGCGCGCCACGGCCTGCTGGTGCGCATCGGTGCGTTCGGCCACACCAGCTGCGCCGACGCTGGCGCCTGCCTGCTCAAGAGCGCCGGTGCCTGTGACGACGGCAAGCCGTGCACGCTCGACGGCTGCGAGGCCAAGGGCGGCTGCACGACCGCGGCCGCCGAGGGCGCGCGCTGCGAGCCAGGTGACACCTGCAGCGACGTCAGCGCCTGCGCCAACGGCACTTGCAGCCAGACTGCGTCGGGCCGCCTGCACCTCGGCACGCATGTGCCCGGCGGCGTCTACGGCGGCGGCTGGCGCCTCGCGGTGCTCGACGACGGCGGCGTCGCGGCCGCCGGCTCGTGGTACGACTCGACGCAACGATCCGCCGCGCTGCGCGTGGACGAGCGCTTCGACTACAAATGGCATGCCACCACCACGGGAGGGACGCAGAGCTACGCCCGGGCGATCGCGGCGGTCCCCGGCGGCGGCGCCATGGTGCTCGGTCGCGACAGCGGCGGTGGCTGGGCGGTGCGCCGCTACAACGCCAGCGGCGGCCAGGTGTGGGCGCAAGGCAACTCGATGCTCAGCGGCAAGGACGCGGTCGATCTCGACGCCGTCGACGGCAACCACTTCGTGCTCTGCGCCCAATCGGGCTACGGCCAATACGATTGGCGCGCCGTGACCGTGCTGCGCTTCAATGCGGGTGGCACGGTGATCGGCACACAAGTCTTCAATGTCACGCGATTCGATCCGGCGGCTGGCGCCTGCGACGCCAACAACCAATGCTACGGCAAGAATGGTGCCTGGGGCGTCGGCAACCTGTCTTGCGCTGCTGCCGCCAACGGCGTGGTCCATGTCGTCGGCACGCTCTCGAAGATCTGGTGCAACAACAATCACAGCGATCGCAACCTGTTCTACGCCAGGATCGGCACCAATGGCGTCATCGGCTCGACTCCCTGGATCGCGAGCAAGGGCAGCTTCGGCGCCTGGAGCGAGCACAACTGGAACGCGCAGCTGACGCCGAACAACTACGAATACGCCCAAGCGGTCGAAGCGATGAGCGACAACGGCGCGCTTATCTCGGCGATCCAGGGCTCGTTCTCGGGCTACGACTGCCAGTGGGATCAGGCGCTCGGCAACCGCACCGCGCTGATCATCCGCACCAACGCCTCCGGGCAGCGGCTTTGGCACCTGGCCTACAACGCGGGCGGCGACTTCCGGCCCATTGCGCTCGGCGCGTACCCCGGCGGCGGCGCGCTGATCGGTGGCTACGTCGCCATCGGCAACGCGAACTACCCGCGCGTCGAGCTGCGCGACGCCGGTGGCAACGCCATCTTCGCCAAGAACCTGCCGACGACCGGCTTCATCGGCGACATGGCGGCGCTCCCCGGCGGCGACATCGCCGTCACCGGCGCGGGCGGCGGCTGGCTGATGGGCCGCATCGACCGCTGGGGCCATACCGGCTGCGCCGCCGCCGGCAAGTGCGCTGCCCACGGCCTCGACGCCTGCGACGACAGCCAGGCGTGCACCACGCAGACGTGCAGCGCCGCCAATGGCTGCACCTACACGCCGCTCACCGGCACCTCGTGCAACGACGGCGACGCCTGCACGAGCAGCGACGTCTGCACCTCGAGCGGCACCTGCAAGGGCGCGCCCATCGGTGGTTGCGGCGGCTGATCCCATGCGCCTGGTCGCAGGTGGCCGCGCCACGCCGCCCGCCGCACTGCGACCCCGGCATGCCACGACGCCTTGCACACCGGGCGACCAGACGCGCACACTGGCCGACGTGGACGTGCCCCGACGCGCTCGCCTGTCGCGGCGCCGGTTTGGGGGCCCCGCCCCGGATTGGCCCCACCCATGCGCATCCCCGCAGCGTTGTTGACCTTGATCGACGAGGGCATCGTCGAGCGCGTCGTCCGGCCCCTGATGAGCGGCAAGGAGGCGCAGGTCTACCTGGTCGAGTCCGGCGGCGAGCAGCGCGTGGCCAAGGTCTACAAGGACGCCGCGCATCGCTCGTTTACCCGCCGTGCCGAGTACACCGAGGGCCGCAAATCCCGCAATTCCCGCGATCAGCGCGCCATGGCCCGCGGCAGCCGCCACGGCAAGGCCCAAGAGGAGGCCGCCTGGCGTTCGACCGAGGTCGACATGGTCTACCGCCTGCGCGCCGCCGGCGTGCGGGTGCCGGTGCCGCACCACTTCCTCGAGGGCGTGCTGGTGATGGAGCTGGTCAAGGACGTCGACGGCTCGCCAGCGCCGCGCCTGGGCGAAGCGGCGGTCGACGCGGCCCTGGCGCACACCTTGTTCGACGCCTTGATCGCCGAGGTGGTCAAGATGCTCTGCGCCGGCGTGGTCCATGGTGACCTGTCGGACTTCAACGTGCTGCTCTCGGCCGACGGGCCCGTGATCATCGACTTTCCGCAGTCGATGGACGCGGCGAAGAACCAGAACGCCCGCGAGATCCTGCTGCGCGACGTCGCCAACCTGCACCGCTTCTTGCGCAGCTTTGGCCCGACCGACAAGCCGATGCGCCACGGCGCCGAGATGTGGGCGCTCTACGAACGCGGCGAGCTGCGCCCCGACACGGTGCTGACCGGCGCGTACGAGCCGGACGCCCGCGACGTCGACCTCAAGGCCTTGCTCTGGGAGCTCGAGCAGGACGAGCGCGACGAGATGCGGCGCCGCGCCGCGCTGGCCGGTGAGCCGCTGCCCGGGGCGGGAGCCTAGCGACGATGGCGCCGTCGACGCCAAGGCCTGCGGAGCCGTCGTCGCTGCAGCCCGCAGCGTCGTCGCGCGTACGGAGGCTTGCGCGTGCGCTGGCGCTGCTGGCCGCCGCCGGCAGCGTGCTGGTGGCGCCGCCTGTGCTCGGGCCGCTGATCGTGCCGGACGGCGAGTTCAACGTCGGCGTCAACTGGTTCGTGCTCTGGTGCGCGGCGTCGCTGGGTGCCGTCATCACGCTGCTGGCGGCCTGGACCTGGTGGCGCGGCGAGGGCTGGTTGCTGGCGCTGCGGCGGCATCGGCTCGTCGCGTCGGCGTTGGCGTTGGTCTTGCTGGCCGCGGCGGCTGGCAGCATCGGTTGGACCTACCACCGCCACAACCACCCGGATTGGCGCGCCGTCGTCGACCTCGCTCACCCTGAGCTCGCTGCGGTCGCCGCTGCCCTGGCCGTTGGCGACGACGCCCTGGCCGAGCGCGAGCTGGTCGCGGCGCTGCAGCGGCGGTCGATCGGGCCGGGGCCGTGGTCGCTGTGGACCGACCTCGACCGCGACGCCAAGCGCGCCGCCGGCCTGGCGCTGCTCGACGATCGCCTGGAGGTCGCCGGTTCCGAGCCGATCCCCTGGCCCGAGGGCACGCCGCTGCCGTGGTCGGCGATCGGGCCGAAGCCGCGCTTCCAGGTCGAGCGCGGCGATCCGATGATCGCGGCCTTCGTCGCCCTCGACGACGGCAACCGTGCCGCTCTGCGTGCCCGCGCGGCGGCCTACTTCCTCGGCTGGACGTCGCTGCCCTGGGCGCATCGCATCTGGCCGTGGCCCTACTTCGAGTACGTCGGCGACGATCCGCTGCCCAACCGCACGATGGCCGCGCTCGAATGGTACGCCGAGCTGGTGCCCACCGGCAGCGCCGAGCAGGTGCTGGGCTACCTCGACCTGCTGCTTGGCCACCGCGCCGCGCTGCTCGATCCGACGCTGCGCAACGAGACGACCAACCACAGCCTGATGCAGGTGGCGGCGCTCTCGGCCCTGTCGGCGGCGCTGCCCTGGCTCGACCCCGGCGGTGCGATGGCGCAGCAGGCGATGGAGCGCCACCGCGCCTACGTTCGCCGCTCGGTCACCGACGGCGGCGTGGCCCGCGAGCTGACGCCCGGCTACCACTGCACCATCGCCTACATGCTGCTCTGGCACCTGTGGCGACGCCACGCCTCGGGCCTCGAGGTCACGGACGCCGACCTCGAAGCCGTGCGCCAGATGGTCGTGTTCATGCAGGAGATCCGCTTGCCGGACGGCACCATGCCGCTGATCGCCGACACCGTGCCGAACTTCCGCTGCGAGGAGCTCGCGGGTTGGCGCCGTGATTGGCCGCCGTGGCCGCGGCTGCACGCGCTGGCCAAGGCACCGGCGCGCGGCGCGCTGGTCCGCGCCTGGCCCGGCGCCGGCTACACCGTGCTGCGCAGCGCGCCGGACCAGGCGTCGCCGCCGCCGATCGTCGCGACGCTGATGGCCGGGCCCGAGTCGCTCGCCCACGTCCACGACGACAAGCTCGCGCTGACGCTCTGGGCCGCCGGTCGGCCGATGCTCGCGGGCCCCGGCTACCTCTCGTTCTTCGATCCGGCGCGCCCGGCGGCGTTGCGGACCACGGCGCAATCGGCGCCCTCGCTCGACGGTGCCAGCCACGGCCGCGGCGTGGCGAAGCTGCTGGCCGTCGACCACGACAGCGACGCCGAGGCCGTGCGTTCGGCCTCGATCGCGGCCGAGCACGCGCTCTACCCGGGCGCGACGCTGCGGCGACGCCTGATCTACGGCCCCGAGCGCCAGAGCGTGCTGCTGGTCGACGAGATCGATGCTGCGGCGCCGCGCGTGCTGCAGGTGCACGAGCGGCTGCTCGACGCGCCCGAGGTGGCGGTCGAGGCCGGCGTGCTGCGCGCCACCTGGCGCGACGCCCGGCCCGCGTCGCTGCAGATCGCGCGCTGGTCCTGCCCGGACCGCGGCCCGGCGTCGTCGCTCGCGGTGTCGTGGCGGCCGCCGATGGTCTGGTCCGAGTTGACGGTGCAGCGTGGCCGCATCGTCACGCTGCTCGCGGTCGGCGGCGCGCCCTCGCAGGTCAGCTGCCGCGACGGCGTCGTCACCTGGACCGGCCCCGCGGGCCGCAGCGTCGTCGCGCCCGGGCCGCAGATCCGGGCCGCGTTCGAGGCCGTGGGCCCGGCGGGCGCCGCTACAGCGACAGGATCACCAGGCCCGGCGAGCCCGCCGTGAACTTGGCCGTGCCGCCCTTGATCTGCGAGTCGCCGCCCTTGCCGGCGTCGCCCGCGTAGCCGGCCGCGGCGGTGCCACCCGGGGTCGCCAGGGTGCCGCCGGCGCTGTCGACCACGGTCACGCCGGACGCTGCCGCCCAGGACGAGCCGCCGCCGCCGCCGCCGCCGCTGTAGGTGTACTTCGACGAGCCGCTGCCGCCGCCGTACCAGCCCGCGCCGCCGGCGCCGCCGGTGCCGTTGCCGGTGCACGCCAGGCCGCCCTTCTCTTCGATCGCCTGGGCGCCCTCTTTGCACTGCGAGCCGCCGGCGCAGCGGCCGCCGACCTTGGCCGCGCCGGCGAAGCCCTGCGTCTCGCAGCCCGTGTACGCGGACTTGTTCGACTGCACGCCGCCGAGGCCGCCGGCGATCTGGCCGCCGCCTTTGCCGCCGCCCGAGTTGGTCTGGTAAGCGTTGTTGTCGCCGCCGTCCTGGCCGATGCCGCCGATCGCGCCGCCGCCGCCGCCCGCGCCCGCGCTGGCGTTGCCCTGGCAGCCCGAGCAGCCGTCGACGCCCGCGCCGCCGCCGCCGCCCGCGACCAGCACGACGTTGCCGTTGAGCGTGACCATCGACATGCCGCCGCCGCCGCCCGGAGCCGCGCCGCCGCCCGCGACGCGCAGCTCGAGCGTGTCGCCGGCCTTGACCTGCAGCGTGGCGTGCACGTACGCGCCGCCGCCGCCCGTGCCGGGGGCACCGCCGCCGCCGCCACCGCCCCAGAGCTGGACGGTCGCGACGCTGACGCCGGCGGGGATCGTGCCGCTGACGACCTGCTCGGCCGTGCTGTAGGCGGTCTTGCCCTTGGACAGCTCGCTGCCGCTGCCGCCGCAGCTCTGCGTGTTGCAGTCCTCGGTCGCGCTCGCGTCGCCGACGCAGGCCTTGCCGCCGCAGCTCGGCGCCGGGTTGGTGCAGGTGCGGGTGCCGGTGCGCTTGCCGCCGCCGCAGCCGACCGAGCACGCGCCCCAGGCCCAATCCGTCCAGCCGCCGTCGACGGCGGTGCACGACTTGGTGCACTTGCCGGCGACGCAGCTCTCGTCGACCGCGCAGCCGCCGGCCTGCTCGTCGATCTGGCCGTTGCAGTCGTTGTCGATGCCGTCGCAGACCTCGGCCTTGGGCGCGGTCAGGATGCAGGCGCCGAGGCCGGTCGGCGCGCAGATGCGCACGCCCGGGCATTTGCCGACGACCTTGCCCGCGAGGTCGTGTTGCTCGCCGTAGCACGCGGTCGACGCGCCGGCCGCTTTGGAGGCCTGGGTGCAGCTGCAGACGCCGAACGCCTCGCTGCTGCCCGCCGCCGGCGGCTTGATGCATTGCTTGGCCTTGGGGCCTTCGGGCGACTGGCCGACGAGGCATTCGTAGCCCTCGGGGCAGTCGATGTCCTGCTCGCAGGCGGCGCCGCAGAAGCGGCCGAGCGGCCCCTGATCGACGCAGAGCGCGCCGACCACGCCGGCCGCGCTGCAGTCCTGGGTCGCGTTGCAGGGCTGGCAGAGCTTGCCCCAGGTCGGGGCGCAGATCGGCGTCGTGGCGCCGCCGACCTTGACCTCGAGGCAGCTGCTGCCCGTGGCGCAGCCGTCGCCGCAGGGGCCCGGGCAGCGCTTGCCGTCGGGCGTGTCGATGCAGATCTGCGCGTCGCATTCGTTGTCGCCGCTGCACGAACAGCCCGCGCCGCCGGGGCAGCTGGTGCTGACGTCGCTGGGCGTCGTATCTGCGCTGGCGTCGTCGGCCGCGTCGTCCGTGGCGCCGTCGGGGGCACCGTCGCTGTCGCCGCTGTCGCCTGCCGCGTCGGCCTGGGCGCCGTCGTTGCCGCCGGCGGTGTCGGTCGCGCCCGCGCTGTCGGTCTCGAAGGGCGCGACGCTGTCGGTCGGGACGCCGAGGCCGCCACTGTCCTTGGTGTTGCTGCCATCGTCGCTGCAGCCGGCGACGAGCGCGGCCGCGCAGACGCAGGCCAGGACCACAGAACTTCGCAATGGATCTCGCATCCGGGACGCTCGCGTGACGGTCGGGGCCGTCCGGTTGGGCAGGCTGGCGTGGCGGCACGCCGGCCCGGTCGCGGCGGACTCTAGTCCCGGTCGCCGAGCGTGTCATCCCAAAGGTGTCGGGCCAGATCGCGCGTCATGACCTCGGGCGCCGGGATCGTGGCCATCCCCGAGGCGCTGCCATCCATGCCACGGAGATCGCGCCGGAATCCGCCGCGTTCGCCGCCTCTTGACGGCCCGAACCGCCTCGCTAGTCTGCTGCGCCAACCACCCGATCTGCGGGCGGCTTTCCGCTCACCACCCTTGCGCTTGCCGTGCCTTCGCCGCAACGCTCCGAGCCACGCATGGTTCACCCCGATACGACCCTCGCCTTTGTCAGTGACACCGTCGGCTACGGTGTCGTCGCCACCCGCCGCATCCCGCGCGGCACCGTCGTCTGGGTCCAGGACGGCTTCGACCAGACGTTCTCGCCCGACGCGTTCGCCTCGATGCCCGAGGTGATGCGCACGCCCGTCGAGCGCTACGCCTACCGCGACCACCGCGGCGACATGGTCCTGTGCTGGGATCTCGCCAAGTACTTCAACCACTCCTGCGCCAGCAGCTGCCTCGGCCTCGACTTCCCCTTCGAGATCGCGGTGCGCGACATCGAGGTCGGCGAGCAGCTGACCGACGACTACGGCACCTTCTACCTGCTCAGCGACGAGCGCTTCACCTGCCATTGCGGCGCGCCGAGCTGCCGCGGCCAGGTCACCGCCAGCGATCGCCAGCAGCACCTCGCGGCCTGGGTCGCGCAGCTCGCCGACGCCCTGCGCGAGGTCGGCCAGGTCGAGCAGCCGCTGGCAGAGCTGCTGCCGGCCGGCGCGATCGAGGACGTGCAGCGCCGCTACGGCGCGGCGTCTGTGGCGTCCCGCGCCGTCGGCGCCTGAGGTTCTTCGCCTGTCGTGAGGTCCTTGGCGTGCCGTGAGGTCTCCTGCGGGATGATGGCGGACAGGCGTGGAAGCCTGTCCCTACCCGCTGTTGCGTGAGGCGGGCGCCGGGATGATGGCGGACAGGCGTGGAAGCCTGTCCCTACCCGCTGTTGCGTGGGGTGGTCGCCGGGATGATGGCGGACAGGCGTGGAAGGGTGACGGATCGACCCAACGAGCGGCAATGGCTCCGTTGGGGGCCGACGCGGACGGTGAGCGTCCCAGCATGGCTGCTCCCTGGCTCGGCGCGCCGGAGGCGGAACACATGTGGGCGAAAACGATCGGGACCCCTCGCGGCGCTGGTCCGATCATGGCGATCCTCTTGCTCGGGTCGGTCGCCTGCTCGACGACCGCTGCAGGCGCCGCCTCCGTCGTGTCCGATGCGATGTCCGGCGACCTCGAGGTCAGCGCGTCGCCGCCGCCAGATGGCGAGGTCGGCGATCCCGCAGGTCAGGATGCCTCGGTCGACGCAGACGTCGTCAACGCGAGCGACGCCAACGTCGAGCAAGCTGCTGATAGCGCCGACACCGCGAGCCCCGCAGGCCAGGACGCAGCACCTCCCGACGGCGACGCCGACATCGTCGCTGTCGACGCCGACGGAGGCATGTCCAAGTGTCTGGCCGGCAACGTCGCGGCCAACGAAGGCAACGAGGTCATTCCGCAGACTGTGCTGCATCTCAAGGGCCTCGACGGCTGCGCCGCCAGCGGTGTCGCCGGTGCGAAATTCCTGTGGAGCGTCAAGCAGCCGGCAGCAAGCCAGCAGGCCTTTGTGCCGGGGCCGAATTTCCCGAACCCGGTGTTCACGGCCAACGCGGCAGGCACATACACGTTCTGCCTTTCGATCTGGGACCAGAACGGCCAGCCCTGTTGCCAGGGCAGCTGTGTCGACGTCCTCGTCATCCCGGACTCGGCGCTGCACATCGAGGTCCTCTGGGACGGGCCGGCCGGCACCGACATGGACCTGCACTTCGCGCACGAGCTCGCGTCCGGGCCGGACCTCGACTGCGACGGCGACGGCGACCCCTGGTTCCACATTCCGTACGACGCGTTTTGGTTCAACCCGAGCCCGAACTGGGGCACCTCGTATCCGGGCGTGAACGACGATCCCAGCCTCGACCTGGACGACGTGGACGGCGATGGGCCGGAGAACCTGAACGTCCCGGCACCGGAGGGCACACTCACCGACGTCGCCGACTACCACGTAGGCGTCCATGTCCTGAGCGCCAAGGGGGGCGGCCCGTCGAAAGCGACGCTGGTCGTGTACGTCTTCGGCGTGGTGGCGGTCCAGACCGACAAGGTCGCGTTGGACGCGTGGGATATGTGGTACGTCGGCAAGGTCCATTGGCCCAACGCGATCACCGACAAGGCTGCCTCGAACGTCGCGCCGTTCGAGGTCTGCTACCAGGACGCCGATCCCTGCAAAGGTGGCAAGCGCTGGCTGGCGAAGGGCGATTGGTGCATCGCCAAATGCTACACCAATCCCGCGTTTCTGCTGACGCCGCTCATCCAGAAGCCGGCCGCGTGTCCCTAGAGACGCGCAAGGTGGCCGCGCACGGGTCGGCGCGTCGACGGCCGGCGCGAATCGTCTGGCGTCCCGGATCGTCTGGCGCGTTCCGCTGGCGAACGCGCCTACGCAGCGGCCAGCAGCGCCTCGGGGCTGAGCCGCCGCTGCCAGGCCCAGGTGGCCGCGAGGCCTCGCCGCTCCAAGCCCGGGATCACGACGTCGCGGACGGTCTCGTAGAACAGCGCCCGCGCCTGGTCGCCGTCGCAGATGCCGACGTCGCTCGCCGCGCGTGACGGCGCCGGGCCGGGGGCGAGCTCGCGCAGCTCGTGCGCTTCGAGGTGGCCGAGCGCCAGCGGCAACCACGCCGACAGCCGCGCCCGCCGCTCCGGCCCGAGCCGCGGTGCGAGCTGGTCGAGCAGCGCCCAACCGAAGCGGGCATGACCGATCTCGTCGGCCAGGATCGTGCGCAGCGTCTGCGCCAGCGCCTGCGGGCCGCTCTCGAGCCGCTCGGCCTGGATCAGCGCCACCGCCACCGTCTCGGACAAGCACGAGATCGACAGCACGTTGCGCAGCAGGCCCTCGAGCGGGTCGTCGACGTCGTGGTTCGGCACGTCGGCGCCCCAGGCGGCGCTGGCCCGTGCGTCGCCGCCGAGCGCCCAGGCGGCCGCAGCACAGAGCTCGCCATGGGCGTGCTCCTCGGCCTCGAAGCGTGCCAGCGTCGCCTCGACCTGGGCACCGAGCCCGGCGTCGCGCGCCTGGCCGCGCAGCGTGGCGAAGACGCGGGCCGATCGGGTCTCGTTGACCATCCGGCCGTGCCAGGTGGCGATCGCGGCGAGGCGCTCCTGCGGGTGCAGGGCAGGGGCGTCGCGCAGGTCGAGCGGGCGGCGTCGCGCGGCGTCGCCGAGGTCCAGGTGCCACAGCGCGGTCGTGGCCGCGTTCGTCGGCGTGTTCATGCGACCTCCGTCATCGCCGGCGCCAGCGCGCGCAGCTCGTCCAGCAGGCCCTCGAGCACGGCCGCGTGCATCGTCGGCGGCGCGGGCGGGCCCCAGGCCATGCAGCCCTTGTGGAAGTTCCAGCCGTTGGCGTCGCAGCAGGCGGCGTAGGCCTCCCAATCGCCGGTGTCGACGCAGGCGTCGGCCTCGGCGGCGTCGCTGGCGTCGGCGTCGGCGGTGGCCATGGTGTCGGCGTCGGTGGTGGCCAGCGTGTCGTCGCCGGGTGCCCCTGTGTCGTCGCCGGGTGCCCCTGCGTCGTCGCCGGCCGTGGCCCCGTCGTCGGTCTGCGCCGCGACGTCGTCGCCGGCGGCCGCGTCGCCGCTGCTGCCGCTGCCGCCGATGCCGACCGGCCAGCGCGGCGCGTCGCTCGCGTCGGCGGCCTGCACGTCGATCGCCGCGGCGTCGGCGGCGCCGTCGAGCCCGGCGGCGTCGTCGCTGCCGACCACGGCCACGTCCATGGTGGCGCAGGCCGGGGCGAACCCGCCCACAGCGACGGCGGTCGCGGCGCGCAGGGCGCGGCGGGTGATCTGGTCTCGGGTCAGTCTGGCGTTCATGGAACCTCCTGTGGATGCCGGGCTTGCTGGTCCGGTGCGCGTCGCCGCGCCCGTCGTCCCCTCGATTGGCACCATGGCGCTTGCCGACGACAAGGTAAATCGGGATGATTGGAACGTGATTGTTCGGGTTGTCCGTTCAATCTACCGGCACCGCGACGGACCGACGACGCGCCGACGAGGCCTCACATGGTCGTCGTGACCTCCTTTCCGGCGAGGACGGGGGACTTGACGTCGCGTTCTTCCCACTCTAGCGTTCGAATTCCTTTCGCGAGTGGGAAATCAATGAATATCAAAGAAATGCGACTTGAAGAGCGTCGACAGGTCATCGACATCGTGCAGACCTGGGAGGCTCTGCAAGTGCGCAAGGAGTTCCTCCGCAGACGCTACGCCGGCAGCATGCGCTGGCTCCACCGCTCTGGACGCGACTACCTGCACCGCAAGATCGGAACTCGTGAACGCTCCCTTGGACCTCGCTCCTCCGAGACCGAGGCCAGCTACGAGGCATTCCTCAGCGGGCGCGAGCGCGCGCGCGATGAAGCCACGCGATTGGCGAGCGAGGTCGACCGGCGGGCGCGGATTGTGCGGGCGATGGGCCTTGGCCGCGTCCCGACGTTGACCGCCCGCATCTTGCGCAAGCTCGACGAGCATGATCTGCAAGGGCCACACTTGCTCGTCGTTGGCACCAACGCGCTCTACGCCTACGAGGCCGCCGCTGGCGTGCACATCGCCTCGGACCTGCTGGCGACCGGCGACGTCGACCTGCTGTGGGATGCGCGGCAGCGGCTCTCGCTCGTCGTCCCGGAGGCGCGTCGGCAGGGCGTGTTGGGCTTGCTGCGACAGGTCGATCAGAGCTTTCGACCGGGCGGCGGTGACGACTATCGCGCAAGCAACGCCGATGGATTCTGGGTCGATCTGATCCGACCCGAGGACCGCACCTTCCGCGCTGGCAGGGGGCGAACCCGTGTCGGCGAGCAAGAGGACGATCTGTACGGCGCCCCGATTGCCGGGCTGCAATGGCTCGTGAGCGCGCCTCGATACGAGGCTACGGCCATCGCGGAAGACGGCCGACCGGTTCGGATCGTGACCGTCGACCCGCGAGCATTCGCGCTGCACAAGCGTTGGGTGGCCGAACAGCCTGAGCGTGAACGCATCAAGGTGCCTCGCGATCGCGGACAGGCAGCCGTCGCGCTCGAAATCGCAGTCGAGTACCTGGGACTACAGCTCGACGACGTATTTCTGCGCGGACTGCCGGGAGCTCTTGTGCGCCAGCAACCCTGACCCCCGCTGCGCCGCCTGCAACGCGCAGGTTCGCGCCGCACAACGCGTCCTCCCCGAATGCGAGCAGCCATCCAGCGCAGTGCGCGCGCCCAGAGGCGAACATGGCCAGTGATCTCGGAGCCCTCGACATCGACGACCTGCGCTGCTTCCTCGCCGCGGCGCGGCAGCGCACGTTCCGCGGCGCGGCGCGAGAGGTCGCGCTCTCGCCCGCGGCGTTCTCCGAGCGCGTCGCCCGGCTCGAAGATCGGCTCGGCGTGCCGCTCTTTGCCCGCACCACGCGCAGCGTGGCGCTGACGACCGCCGGCGAGCGCCTGTTGCCCCACGCCCGCCGCCTGCTCGCCGAGCTCGCGGAGCTGCCCGACCTGGTGCGCGACGACGGGCGGCCGCCGCCGATGACGCTGACGCTGGGCACCCGCTTCGAGCTCGGCAACAGTTGGGTCCTGCCTTCGGTCTGCGCCCTGCGCGCCCGCCACCCCGAGCGCACCGTGCACCTGCGCTACGGCGACTCGGCGGCGCTGCTCGACGAGCTCGCTGGCGGCACCATCGACGCGGTCATCACCAGCTTTCGCCTGGTGCGCCCGGGCCTGGACTACGCCACGCTGCACGAGGAGCACTACGTCCTGGTCGGCGCCCCGGCGCTGCTGGCCCAGCGACCGCTGACCTGCGCCGCCGACGCCGCGCGCCACGTGCTGATCGACGCGCACCCGGACCTGCCGCTGTTCCGCTACCTGCTCGATTCGATGCCGTCGCGCGCGGCCTGGAGCTTCCACACCACCTGGTTGGTTGGCGCCATCGGTGCGATCCGCGATCGTGTGCTGGCGGGCGACGGCGTCGCGGTGCTGCCGCGCTACCTGGTCGACGACGACCTCTGCGCCGGCCGGCTGGTCGCGCTGATGACCGAGGTCGAGGTGCGCAGCGATTGGTTCCGCCTGGTCTGGCGCACGGGCGACGGCCGCGCCGACGCGTTGCGCGAGCTGGCGCAGGAGCTGATGGAGTTCCCGCTGCGTTGAAGCCGGGACGCCCACGCACCTCGAAGCGCCGCCCCTGCGAGCATCGGCTGCGCGCCACGACGCCCGCAGCAACGACGCCAGCAGCGACGACGAGGCCGGATCTACGGGCAGAACGACGCCAGCGTCCGCAGCTGCACGTCGCTGGCGGCGCGGATGACCGTGGCTTCGACGCGGGCGCGCGACATCGCGAAGACGCCCATCAGGTGGGTCGTGAACGCCGCCGCCAATGGCTGCACCGGCGTCGTCGGTCGCAGCTCGCCACGCTCGACCGCCGCCGTCAGCGCGTGCGCGAACGCCGCGACCACCCGCTGGATGAAGCGCTCGGTGTGCTCCCGGCTGGCCTCGATGGTCGGCGCGCGCTCTGCGCCGGTGCTGCCGAGCAGGCAGCCGAGGCCGCTGGCGTCGCGGACGCCGTTGTCGCCGAAGGCGTCGAGCACGGCGCGGACGTCCGCGAGGCCGGCGCCGGGCGCCTCGAGCCGACCGAAGTGGTCCGTCACGACCGTGGCCATGTAGCGCTCGAGCGCCGCCTCGTAGAGCCCTTCCTTGCTGCCGAATTCGGCGAAGAGGCTGTAGGCGTTGACGCCCATCGCGGCGGCCAGCTCCCGGGTGGAGGTGGCATGAAAGCCGCGCCGCCAGAACAGCGTCATCGCCTTGGCCAGCACCTCGTCGCGGTCGTAGCTCTTCGGCCTGCCCATCGTCACCTCCGCCGGAATCGCGGCGCCCCCTTGTAGCCAAGCGTGCGATTGGATACAAGCCAAGCGTTCGATTGGAAACTGCCAGCGTGGCGACCGTCGACGGCAGCCCGCTCCCTCCCTCCATGGAGTTACCCAATGTACGGCGAGATCTTGACGAAATGGCACGATCAAGGCGCGACGCTCGAGGTGCCCGGCACCGCGTCGACGCGCATCTGGCGATTCGGCGAAGGGCAGACGGTGGTGTGCCTGCACGGCGTGCCGACGTCGGCCTACCTCTACCGCAAGGTCCTGCCCGAGCTGGCGGCGCGCGGCCTGCACGCCGTGGCGATGGACTTCCCGGGCCTCGGTTTTGCCGAGCGCCCCGAGGACTTCGACTTCACCTGGACGGGCCTCGCTGCCTGGTTGGAGAAGGCCCTCGACAGCGCCGGCATCGGTGACTTCCACCTGGTGGTCCACGATCTCGGCGGGCCGGTGGGTTTTGACCTCGTCCGCCGCATCCCGGGCCGCATCCTGTCGTTGACGGTGCTCAACACGCTCGTCTACGCGTCGCGCTTCACCAAGCCGCTGACGATGCGGCCGTTCCAGGTGCCGCTGCTGGGGCAACTCTGGACCTGGCAGATGACCACGCCCGTCATCGTGCCGTTCTTCCGCGCCAAGGGCGTGCTCGACAGGCCGACGAACGCGGAGATCCGGGCCTATGGCGAGCTCCTGGTGCAAGGGGACGGCGGCCGCGCCTTCCGCAAGATCATGGCCGCGTTCGAGACCACGCCGGAGTTCGAGGCCAAGATCCTGCCCGGCCTGGCCGAGCGCACCTTCCCAGCCCAGGTCATCTGGGGCCGCCACGACAGCGAGCTCACGGTCGAGCGCGAGGGCGCCCATGCCCGCGAGGCGCTGCGGCTGCAGACGCCGATTCATCAGGTCGAGGGTCGGCACTTCTTGCAAGAGGATCAACCCGAGGAGATCGCCGGCCGCATCGCCGAGCTGATCGCCGCGGGCCGCGACATCTGACGGCCGGGACGCGGCGGGTCGCATCCCCTCGTTCGCCCTGCCTGCCTCGGCCACCACCCCCCGTTGCGTTCCGCTGCGCAAGGGAGTAGACCCCCGCGCGCCAGCAGGCACGCGCTCCGAACCGCGCGTCGCCTTCGCCCGGGAGGATCGCCATGTCCGAGGCCACCAGCGGCATCGCCTCGCTCATCTCACGCATCAAGCAAGACGGGGTCCAGGCCGGCGAGGCCGAGCGCCAGGCCCGCGTCGAGGCAGCGCGCAAGGAAGCGGCCGAGATCGTCGCCGCCGCGCAGAAGCAGGCTGCGGCCATCGTGGCCACCGCCGAGGCCGAGGCGACCAAGCGTCGCGCCCAGCTCGACGCCGAGCTGCGCATGGCCGCGCGTGACTTCGTCTTCCGCTTCCAGGAGCGCCTGTCGAGCCAGGTCATCACGCCGCAGGCCGACGCCGCTGCTGCCGCCGCGGTCGGCGATGGCGCCGGCGTCGTCGCGCTCGTGCTGCAGCTGCTCGGCGATCAGACCAGCGGCAAGGTCACGATCGACCCGTCGTTGCGCGCCAGGCTGGTCGCCGCGCTCGGCGCCAAGGTCAGCGCCACCGCCGGCGCCGAGGGCATCGAGATCGTCGACGAGGCCGGCCTGGGTGGCTTCCGCCTCACGCGCAAGGGCGAGCACTTCGTCTGGGACGTCAGCCGCGAGGCCGTCGCCCGCGAGCTGGCGCGTCTGGTCGAGCCCGGCCTGCGCGGCGCATTGAGCCTCTCGGCCGACTAGGCCGGCGGCAACTCGGAGACTGCAGCGATGTCGCTGGTCTACCTCGTCACGGGCTTCCCGCGGCTGATCCGCGGAGAGGCGCCTCCGATCGAACGCGCCGAGTTCGTCGCGCGCTGTCGCGCCATGCTCACGGGCGACGATCGGGCCGAATTCGAGCGCATGGTCCAGGTCGAGTCGGTCGAGGAGACCGTGCGCCTCGATTTGTCCGCGCAGCTCGAAGGGGCCGACGCCGACGACATGGTCGCGACCATCGTCAACGACCGCCGCGACGGCGTGGCCCGCGAGGACCTGCCCGAGTGGCTGCTGCGGCCGGCGCCCCAGCACGTGCTGCTGCGGCGCCACTACTACGAGCTGACGCAGCACGCCACGACCGACTTCCTGCGCGGCTGGGCCAACTTCCGCGTCGACATCGGCGAGATCGTCACCGCCGCGCTCTGCCGCGCCGAGGGCATGAGCCGCGACCAGTTCCTCGAGCAGATGCAGGGCAGCTTCGACGCCAGCGCGCCGCTGATCATCAAGCATTGGGACGACCCGAACCTCGGCCTCGGCCAGCGCTTCCCGTGGCTGCCCGAGCTGCTCGCGGCGCTGGTGGACGACGACCTGCTCGCCATGTCGCGCAAGCTCGACGACATCGCCTGGCGCAAGATCGACCAGCTGCGGCCGCAGGTGACGTTCTGCATCGAGACGGTGATGGCGAGCTACCTGCAGCTGCGGATCTTGGAGCGCGAGGCCGGCTGGGACGCCGCCCGCGGCGCCGACGTCCTCGATCGAATCCTGGCGCTCTCGGCGGGCGCCGGCACCCAGGGTGCCACGACATCCTTGAAGACACCGGCGAAGGGGAACGCATGAGTCAGAATCACGCCTCCACAGCGGCCGCCCAGGTCACGGGCCAGGTCCGCGGCGTCAGCGGCAACATGGTCACGGTCGCCTTCCAGGGCGACGTGCGCATGAACGAGGTCGCGTTCATCGTCCTGCCGACCGACGGCGAGCCCGTGCGGCTCAAGGCCGAGGTCATCCGCATCCGCAACGGCGAGTGCGATATGCAGGTCTTCGAGGACACGCGCGGCATCCGCGTCGGCGCCAACGTCGAGTTCACCCGCGAGCTGCTCGCGATCGAGCTCGGGCCGGGCCTGCTGTCGATGACCTACGACGGCCTCGGCAACCCGCTCGACGCCCTGGCGATCAAGTGCGGCTACTTCTTGCAGCGCGGCGTCTACCTGCCGACGCTCGAGCGCACCAAGAAGTGGGCCTGGACGCCGGTCGCCCGCATCGGCCAGCGCCTCTCGGCCGGCAACGCCCTGGGCACCGTGCCCGAGTCGATGTTCCAACACCGGATCATGGTGCCGTTCGGCGTCGTCGGTCAGGTCGAGGTCGTCGAGCTCGCGTCGCCGGGCGACTACACCGTCGATCACGTCGTGGCCAAGGTGAAGATCCTCGCCACCGGCGAGCTGCGCGACGTGACGATGGTCCAGAGCTGGCCGGTCAAGCGGCCGATCGACTGCTACGGCGAGCGCCTGCTGCCGACCGCGCCGCTGACGACGCGCACGCGCATCGTCGACGCCTTCTTCCCGGTCGCCGAGGGCGGCACGGCCTGCGTCCCCGGCCCCTTCGGCTCGGGCAAGACCGTGTTCCAGCAGTCGGTGAGCCGCTTCGCCGAGGCCGACATCGTGATCGTCGCCGCCTGTGGCGAGCGCGCCGGTGAGGTCGTCGAGACGCTGCGCGAGTTCCCGGAGCTGGTCGACCCGCGCTCGGGCCGGCCGCTGATGGAGCGCACCATCATCATCTGCAACACCTCGTCGATGCCGGTCGCGGCGCGCGAGGCGTCGGTCTACACGGCGGTGACGCTGGCCGAGTACTACCGCCAGATGGGCCTGCGCGCGCTGCTGCTCGCCGACTCGACCAGCCGCTGGGCCCAGGCGCTGCGCGAGATGTCGGGCCGCCTCGAGGAGATCCCCGGCGAAGAGGCCTTCCCGGCCTACCTCGGCTCGCTGATCGCCGCGTTCTACGAGCGCGCCGGCCTGGTCCGCATCGACGATCCGAACCTCGGCGCCAGCCGCGGCTCGGTCACGACGATCGGCACCGTCTCGCCCGCCGGCGGCAACTTCGAAGAGCCCGTGACCCAGAGCACGCTCGCGGTCGTCGGCTGCTTCCTCGGCCTGACCTACGCCCGCTCGTACGCCAAGCGCTTCCCGGCGATCTCGCCGACGGAGTCCTGGAGCAAGTACATCGAGCGCATGCGCCCGGCGCTCGAGACGACGTACTACGCCGGCTGGGTCGACGACGTGAAGCGGCTGCAGGCGCTGTACCAGGCCGGCCAGCGCGTCGGCGACCAGATGAAGGTCGTCGGCGAGGACGACCTCTCGCTCGACGACTTCACGCGCTTCCTGGCCTCGGAGTTCATCGACTCGGTGTTCATGCAGCAGAACGCCTTCAGCGAGGTCGACGCCAGCCCGAGCAACGAGCGCACCGCGCTGGCGATGCAGCTGACGGCCCAGGTCGTCGACTGCGACTTCGGCTTCACCAGCAAGGACAAGGCGCGCGACGCCTTCACCGAGCTGACCGCGGCGTTCCGCGACTGGAACCTCGCCGCCGAGGGCTCGGCCGACTACGACACGCAGCTCAGCATCATCCGCGGTCGCCTCCAGGGCGGTCGGGGCAAGGGCAGCAAGGCAGCCGCCTAGCGAGCCGGCCGCGTCCGCGGCCCAGAGGGTTCATGCGCAAGGTTTACACTCGCATCGATCAGATCGTCGGCCCCGTCGTCACGCTGCGCGCCAAGGATGTCAGCTACGGCGAGCTCGCGCGCATCCGCCTGGGCGACGGCAACACGACCTACGCCCAGGTGATCAAGCTCAAGGGCGACGAGGTCTCGCTGCAGGTCTTCGCCGGCAGCAAGGGCATCAGCACCGGCGACGAGGTCGAGTTCCTCGGCGAGCAGGTGCGCCTGAACTTCTCGGCCGACAACCTGCTCGGCCGCACGTTCAGCGGCGTCGGCGAGCCGATCGACGGCCGGCCCGCGCTGCAGGGCGCCGAGGCGATCGAGATCGGCGGCCCGTCGTTCAACCCGGCCCGGCGCATCATCCCGCACCAGATGATCCAGACCGGCATCCCGATGATCGACATGTTCAACACGCTGGTGAAGAGCCAGAAGCTGCCGATCTTCAGCGTCGCCGGCGAGCCCTACAACGAGCTGCTCGCGCGCATCGCGCTGCAGGCGCAGGCCGACGTCATCATCCTCGGCGGCATGGGCCTCAAGTACGACGACTACCTGTTCTTCCGCGACCAGCTCGCCCCGTCCAAGGAGCGCACCATCCTGTTCGTGCACACCGCGGCCGACCCGGTCGTCGAGTGCATGATGGTGCCGGACATGGCGCTCGCCGCCGCCGAGCGCTACGCCACCGCCGGCAAGGACGTGCTGGTCCTGCTCACCGACATGACCGCCTTCGCCGACGCGATGAAGGAGGTCGCGGTGGCCATGGAGCAGATCCCGGCCAACCGCGGCTACCCCGGCGACCTCTACAGCCAGCTCGCCAGCCGCTACGAGAAGGCCGTCGACATCGAGGGCTCGGGCAGCATCACCATCCTCGCCGTCACGACGATGCCCGGCGACGACGTGACGCACCCGGTGCCCGACAACACGGGCTACATCACCGAGGGCCAGTTTTACCTCAAGAACGGCGTCATCGACCCCTTCGGCTCGCTGTCGCGCCTCAAGCAGTTGGTCAATGGCAAGACGCGCAGCGACCACGCGCCGCTGATGAACGCGATGATCCGCCTGTACGACGCGGCGCGGAAGGTGCGCCAGCAGCAGTCGATGGGCTTCTCGATCTCGAGCTTCGACCAGAGCCTGTTGGCCTACGCCGACGAGTTCGAGTCGCGGATGATGGACCTGCGCGTCAACCTCGAGTTGACCGAGCAGCTCGACCTCGGCTGGGAGATCCTGGCCAACCACTTCACCGAGGCCCAGACGACGATCCCCGGCAAGCTGCTCGCGCAGTACTGGCCTGGTCGGCGCGCGGCCTAGGGCGGACGTCGGCGGCGGAGAGCCTCCCACGCGGGGGGCTCGGGCATGAGGAGCGATGGCCGAGAAGATCAAGCTGAACAAGGTCGAGCTGACGCGCCTGCGGCGTGACGTGAAGACGTATCAGCAGTTCTTGCCTGTGCTCAAGCTCAAGCAGGAGCAGCTGCAGGCCGAGCAGCTCAAGATCCGCCGCGAGCTCGAGGCCCGGCGCGCCGAGTTCGAGGCCGCGCGCCAGGGCTGGCAGTCGGTGCTGCCGCTGTTGGCCGAGCCGCTGCTGATCGACCTGGCCGAGCTGGTCCGCCCGCGCGAGCTCGAGATCGGCAGCAAGACCGTCGCCGGCGTCGCCGTGCCGACGTTGCAGAACGTGCGCTTCTCGGACGTCGAGCTCTCGCGCTTCGGCACGCCGGCGTGGGTCAGCCGGGTGCTGCCGCGCTTGCGCCGCTTCGTCCGGCTGCAGACCGAGATGTCGATCATCGAGCAGCAGTTCAACCTGATCACGGCCGAGCTGCGCCGCACGACGCAGAAGGTCAACCTCTTTGAGCTGGTGCTGATCCCCGAGGCGAAAGAGGCGATCCGGCGCATCAAGATCGCGCTCGGCGACCTGCAGGTCGCTGCCGTCGGCCGGGCCAAGATCGCCAAGGGCAAGGCCGTCGCCGCCGCCGCGCTGCGGGCGCAGCAGGCCGTGGCCGCGCAGGGGGCGTCATGAGCATCGTCCGCATGCTTCGGGCGACCCTGATCGGTCGCACCGCCGACGCCGAGGGCGCGCTGACCGCGGTGCAGGCCGCCGGCCTGCTGCACGTCACGCCGATGCGGCCGCCGGCGGAGATCGTCGCGACCGTCGCCGGATCGGGCGATGTCCTGGCCGAGGTCGACGCGCTGCGCCGCGCTCGGACCGCGATCCTCGCCGTCTCGGCCCAGAGCCCGGCGCCCGGCCCGCAGTCGCTGGGCGAGGTCACGACCCTGGCCGGCGAGCTGCTGGAGCGCCGCGAGTCGCTATTGGTCGAGACGGCCGCCGCCGAAGCGACGGTGCAGGCGCTCGAGCCGTGGGGTGAGTTCGACCCCGCCGACCTCGACCACCTGGCCGAGCATGGCGCGCCGATCACCTTCGCCCGCCTGACCTGGAACGACTGGAACATGCTCGACCTCTCGGCGTACCCGCACGAGGTGCTGCGCCAGAGCGAGCTCGAGGTCCACGCCATCTTCGTCGGCACGCCGCCGAGCGAGCTGCCGGTCGTCGCCCTGCGCCTGCCGCGGGTGCGCCTGTCGGCCGCGCGCGAGGAGCTGGCGGCGCTGACGCTGCAGCTGCGCGACTGCGACGAGCAGCTCGGCGCGCTGGCGCACCACGTCGCCGCCATCGACGCGCGCTTGCTCGAGCTCGCCGACCGCGCCGAGGTGCTGCGGACCATCGGCAGCGGCCTCGACGAAGGCGAGCTCTTCGCCGTGCAGGGCTACGTGCCGGCCGAGAACCAGGTCGACCTGCAGCGCGCGGTCGAGCCCTTTGGCGCCGTGCTGCTGATCGACGATCCGGCCCCGGGCGAGCAGGTGCCGGTCAAGCTGCACCAGCCGGGGTTGATCGCGGGCTTCGGCGAGGTCGTGCGCGCGTTCTCGGGCATCAGCTATTGGGAGAAGGACTTCACCCCCGCGGTGCTGCTGCTCTTCTTGGTCTACGGCTCGCTCTGCCTGCTCGACGGCGGCTACGGCGTGTTGCTCGCGATCACGGGCTTCTGGCTGATGGCGCGTGGCTCCAAGGGCTTCGGCTCGGTCTTCGCCATCACGGGTGTGTTCTCGACCCTGGTCGGCATGATCGGCGGCCAGTACTTCGGCCTGATCGTCGGCAAGGACTTCGCGACCGGCCACCACCCGCCGACCACGCTGGCGTCGGACCCGATGACGAGCTTCATCTTCTCGCTGCTCGTCGGCCTCGCCGGCATGACCCTCTCGTACGCGACGGCGATCTGGCAGCGCGGCTGGAAGACCAGCGCCACCGGCAGCCTGCTGCTGGCGATGGCGGCGAACACGATGGTGCTCGCCAACTTCGGCGCCGAGGGCCTGCTCAAGATGGCGGTCAAGGCGCCTTCGCCGGCGATGATCGCGCAGTTCTCGGACGGCGTCGGCATGGCCGGGACCGGGCTGTTGGTCGGCGGCGTCGCGGCCTGGCTCGTCTTCCCCGACCCGACCTTCGGCACCAAGGCCCACGCGGCCAACGTCGCCTGGCAGCTCTACTCGGGCTTCACCGGCCTCGGCCAGGACGTGATGAGCCATATGCGCCTGTTCGGCATCGCGCTCTCGGGCTCGATCATGGCGATGGTCGTCAACCAGATCGCCGGGCTCTTCCCCTTGCCCGTGACCGTGGCCTTCGGTGTGGTGGGCCACTTCTTCGTCTTCATTCTCTCGCTGCTCTCGCTCTACATCCACACCAACCGTTTGATTTTCCTTGAGTTCGGTAGCAAGTGCTTCGACGGCGGCCAGGCATGGTACGAGCCGCTCCGTCGCAGCAGCGTCCCCAGCGGCGAGGCAGCCGCCTGACGTCCGCCTCCTTGATGCGTTCCCTAGCTCCGGCGGGACCCCCGCCTTCTCAGAGAGGATTTCCGATGAAGCACCTGCGCACCCTCGCCGCCCTGGCCACCACCTTCGTCGCGGCACCCGTCCTGGCGGACACCGCCGACGCCGCGGCCGCCGCGTTCGGCTTCGGCGATCGCGTCATGCTGTTCGCGTCGTTCGTCGTCATCGGCATCGGCATGCTCAGCTCGGGCTACGCGCTGTCGATCTCGCTCTCGGCCTACGCCGCCTGCGACAAGGATCGCCGTGGCGCCGCGTTCATCCCGGCCGTCATGCCCGGCTCGCAGGGCCTGTACAGCTTCGCCATCGGCTTCCTCATGATCGGCAACGTCAAGGGCGCCTTCGCCGACCCGGTCATGATGTTCAAGGTCACGCTCGCCGGCATCATCTGCGGCCTGCCGTGCCTGTTCTCGGCGCTCGGCCAGGCCAAGACCGCGGCCGCCTGCATCAAGTCGATCAACAACGGCCAGATGGACCAGGGCCAGGCGCTGCTCGCCACCGGCGTGCCCGAGCTCTACGCCCTGGTCGGCCTGGCCGGCGGCTTCCTGGTGATGAACTAGCCGTAGCGACGCACGCCGGCACGGTCCTCCGTCGCTGGCAGCCGCCTGTCGCGCCGCGATCGCCGAACGAACGATCGCCGAACGAACGATCGCCGAACGAACGATCGCCATGTCCGCACGCCGATAGCCCATTTTGGGGTGGTCGGATCGTGCATCCGTGTCTAGCATCGCAGGGCATCCCCGTCTCGGAGGCCCCATGCTCGTCCGCCGACCTGCCGTTTCGCCGCTGCATCCGCGTCCTGCCACCCCGGCCGTCGCGGCCCTCGTCCTGGTCGGCGCGACGCTCGCTTGGGTCGCGCCCGTGCGCGCCGATGGCCCCGAGGTCTACGTCGGCCGTTGGTCGTTCCACGAGACGCGGCACGGCGTCGCCGCCGACGGCGGTGGGCCGCTGAAGCTGCGCGTCTTCCCCGAGGGCGGCAGCTACACCTGCATCCTGCACGGTACGGTGACGATGCAGGGCAAGACGCAGAAGGGCGGGATCTCGGTCGAGACGCAGGGCTCGATCGCGCTCGGCGCGCCGATGTGCGCGGGCACCTACGACGCCGCGAGCGGCAGCCTCAAGGGCCAGGTGACGGTGCACAGCAAGGCCAACGTCACGATGACCGTGCGCCAGGGCAAGGACGCCCCCGAGCAACGCAAGACGATGAACAACGCCCGCGACGAGGCCGCTACGCTCAGCGGCCAGCGCAGCGGCGACACCATCACCGGCACCATCGTCGACGACGAGGGCGTGCCGATGCGCTTCCGCGTGACCCGCGAGGCCGGTAGCGACGCTGCACCCTCGCCCGAGCCGCCTGCTGCGGAGCCGCCTGCCGCCGAGCCGCCTGCCGCCGAGCCGCCACCGCCGAGCCCCGACGAGCCCCAGGGCGCCGACAGCGATCCAGCCGGCGATCCGCCGCCAGGTGAGCCCCCGGCCGCGGAGCCGCCCCCCGGCGCGCCCGGCGATCCGCCGCAAGGGGAACCGCCCCCCGGCGCGCCGCCGCAGGACGCCAAGGACCTGCGCGACGCCCTGGCCAAGGCCAAGACCGACGCCGAGCGCGAGGCCATCGTCGACAAGCACCTCGCGGCCAAGGAGGCCGAGGCGCGCGAGAAGATCGCGGCGCTCGAGCGCGAGATGGCCAAGGCCAAGGCCGACAAGGGTGGCGGCACGTCGATCGGCGACGAGCTCGACGACGCCGCCAACAAGCTCGGCAAGGACGCCAAGGACGCCGTCACCGGCAAGCTCGAGCAGGCGGCGCTCGACAAGGCCGACAAGGTCTTCGACAAGGCTTGGAGCAACGTCAGCAAGACCGAAAGCAAGGTCAAGCCATCCACGGTCAAGGGCGGCCTCGACAAGCTGCAGAAGGCGCAAGAGACCCTCGAAGGCGCCAAGAAGGTCTACGACCGGGTCAAGGAGATCGACGAGAAGGTCAAGAGCGGCAAGATCAGCTCCGGTCGCGGCAAACTGCTCAAGGTCGGCGCGTTCATGGGCAAGGCGCTGTCGACGATGGTCGGCTGGCTGCCGCTGCCGGGCCTGAGCGATGCCGGCTCCGAGGTCACCGAGAAGACGTTCGAGGCCTCGATGAAGGTCGGCGAGGTCATCGGCGAGAACGCGACGACCCAGGATTGCTGCACCGAAGACCCCGGCGCGGATTGCTGCCAATGAGCCGTCGGGCCGCAGCAGCGTCTGCCACGGGCGCCACGGAGGAGAGCATGGCATCGATCACGCGGCGCGGCGGCCGCCCCCTCGGCGGGACCAGGATCACGCGCTCGCGACCGCACCTTGGCCTGTGGAGCGCTGGCGTCGCGCTGGGTCTGTTGGCCCTGGGCTGCGGCAAGCAGGCGGCCGACGAGGTCGCGCCGGCGACGGCGCAAGGGGCGCAGCAGGCCGCGACCCCGGCGAGCGCGGGCGGCGCGGCTGACGCTCCGGCGACGCCCATTCCGTCGAACGCGGCGTCGAAGGCAGCGGCGAGCACGACGAACGTGGCGGCGAGCACGACGAAGGTGGTCGCGAGCCCGGGCGCGACGGCGGCGCTCAAGCGTGGCGCGCCCGGCCAGCCCTTGCTGTTTCGCCTGCGCGACGCGCTGAAGGCGCTGGGCATGGACGTGCGCGGCATCCAGCAGGACGAGCGCGCCGTCCGCGTCACGCTCGAGGCCTCGGCGCACGATCAGGACGACGACGCGCTGCTGCTGTCGTGGGCCAAGGCGTTTGGCGTCCTCTCGCACGCGGGCAGCCCGACGGTGGTGCTGCAGATCGAGCTCGGTGGCACGCCGACGATGCAGCTCGAAGCAGAGACGGCGGAGATCCGGGCCGTGACGGCGGGCAAGCGCAGCGTGCGCGACTTCATGGCCAGCGTGCGCCTGCGCGCCGAGGCTGCCGAGGCTGCCGCAGCTGCGCCCGCGCCTGCCGCGGTCGCGCCCGCAGCGGCCCGCCCTGCTGCGACCAGGCCCGCAGCGGCGGCCCCCGCGTCGTCGCGGGCCCGCGCGTCTGGGGCGACCTCGCGGCCGTCGGGACGCGTCTCGCGGCCGAGCGGTGCTCCGGCTGGGTCGTCACGTGGCTCAGGGCCGCAGCGGCCGTCCCGCCCGTCGCGTTGAGTCTGGCCCAGGCGACGGCGCATCCGCTTGCGCCCGCGGCCGCAACGGCGTCACGCTGTCACCTCGCGACGGGATGCGTCGGAGGGGCATGGCAGCGCAGAGCGAGGACGAACAGATCCGCACCTACGTCGAGCGCCTCGCCGCGTTCGAGGTCGACGGCGACGCGCCGCTCGACGCTGACGCGTTGCGCGAGATCGCCAGCCAGGTCGGGGTCTCGGACGCCGCGATCGAGAGGGCCGAGGCCGCGGCGCTGCGCCATCGGGTCGAGGGCGCCAAGGCCCTGCGCGCCGGCGACCTCGCGGCGGCCGTCCGCGCGCTGAACCAGGCGATCGAGCTCGCCCCCGCCGATCCGGTCGCGATGTCGCTGCTCGGCGACGCGCTGCGCCAGCGATGGCACGACGCGACCGGCCTCGAGCAGGCCGCCACCGAGCGCGAGGCGGCGCGCCGCGTGCTGCTGCGCGCCCAGGCCCTGCATTGGACGCCCGAGAACGACGCCGCGCTCGCCGAGCTCGACGGGCCGCAGCGGCCGCGCAGCCGCATGCCTGCGGCCTCGACCTCGCTGCCCGCCGCTGCCTCCGCTACCCAGGCGCTCGGCGCCACGGCGACCGGCAGGCAGACGCCGGGCACCACCTCCTCGCCGTTGGCGCGGCCGACGCGGCGATCGGGCCTGATCCTCGCCGTCGCCGCCGTGGTCGGGCTCCTCGCGGCCCTCGCGTTCGGGCTGATCGCGACGCGGGACGCGCCGTCGCCCGACGCTGGCGACCGTGCGGCGCCCTCGACGTGGAGCCTGCCCAGCACCACGCCCGCGCCGCCGTCGCCGGGCGCCGCGACGCCGCCGAGCAGCGAGGTCGTCGAGCAGCTGCCGTGGACGCTCGACGCCAAGGGCCTCGATGGCCTCGAGATCGACGGCGGCGGCGTGGTCAAGCGCGCGTTCCGCTTCGTCCCGGCGAGCTTCCGCCTGGACGTCTGGCTGCGCTGGCGCGGCGCAGACGCCTTGACCGGCCTGAGCGTCAGCTTCGAGCTGCTCAACCCCCAGGGCGAGGTGGTGCAGGCGACCAACGGCAACGTGATCCAGGACTTCCATCCGCCGGTGCGACCGGGCGACCTGCTGCCGGTGCACGTGCAGCCGATGATCGTGCACGACGAGCAGCTGATCAGCTCGGCGCGCCTGCGGGTCGTGGCGTCGCAGCACGCGCCGCTCGAGGCCCTGGCCGCGCCGACCGACGTGCCGATCACCTGGGTCGTGCGCTCGCCCGAGGGGGTCAAGCTGCGCGCGACGGTGCGGGCCGAGCATCGCTCGGAGTTCGGCAGCGGCGCCAACCGCATGCGCAGCCAGCAGGTCGACATCGAGCTGCGCAACGAGGGCAGCGTGACGATCACCGAGCTGCAGACGGCGCAGCGTTACCTCGACGCCAAGGGCGAGGTCGTGCACCAGGGCGACAACGACTCCGCCGTGCCGAGCTACCTGCCGCCGCTGCGGCCTGGGGATACCCGCGTCTTCCGCGCCTACGAGAGCAGCCTGCCGGCGTGGAGCCGCTTCGAGTTGGCGGTGCAGGCGGTGAAGGTCGCGCCGCCGTAGGAAGCTTCCCGGCGGTCACCCGTGAGACGGGCGCTCGCGTCGGGGCATGTCGGCGCTTCTGGTGCCGTTCTCGTGCAAGCAGCGCGCCCTCTGCCCGAGCTGCGACGGCCGACGCATGGCCGAGCAGGCCGCGAAGCTGTGCGACGACGTGCTGCCCGTCGCGCCGATGCGGCAGTACGTGCTGTCGCTGCCGCACGCGCTGCGCTATTGGCTGGCGTGGGACCACGCGAGCTGCTGAAGCGGTCGTTCGCGGTCGATGTCTTGCAGTGCGCGTGTGGCGGCAGGCGGCGGCTGGTGGCAGTGATCGAGCAGCGCGAGGTGGTGTGCAAGATCCTGACGCACCTGGGGTTGCCGACGGCCGTGCCGGAACGCGGAGTTCGCAGAGCCGGAGGTCTAGCGGGGGCGAAGAGGTGGGCGCCGGCGGGCGGCTGCTTGGCGGGGCCGCGCGTCGAACGCGGGAATTCGGGTCGATCGCGGCCTGTCTGGTGGCTTCGCCGCTGCGGCAGGTTGTCGTTGACAGGGCTTGGGTGGGCCGATAGCGTCGATCCGGCGCCGCCCTACTGTTGGAGTTGTCCGAGAATGGGGTTTATGTTGCCTACGTCCTCCGGGGTGACGGGAGCCGGCCGCTCGACGCCGGTTGCTTGGCAGGCCGACGCGCGACTGGGTTGTCGCAGCCACTTCGGGTCATGGTGACGGAAATGCCGATCGAGTGGAAGCGTCACGACCGGTTCAAGCCCGCGATCATCCTCGAGAGAATCAACAATTCGAGATCAACGGACACGGAGGGCCGCGTCGCCTACTCGGGCTCGGACATCCACGGACAAATGGCTGCGTTGGCATCGATGCTTGCGCTCCCGCGTGCCGCGCTGGGGATGGAGGTGCAGGGCCTCGTGGGGAGCGCACTGAGAGACGTTGCTCACCCTGCAACGCCTGACGCCTTTCTTGCGGCGGCCAACGCGAACCTCAGCAAGTTGCTGGCCACGCGAGAACTGACGTGTTCAGTCCTGACGACCCTTTCACTCGACGCGACGAAGTTGCCGTCAGATCTGACAGTGCTTGACTGCGAGATCCAGCTCAACGGTGCATGGACCGCCGAGCAGGTGGCCGCACGGTACGAGCGCTTGAAGAGGGAAGACGTCGAGCCGCCCATCAGCGAACCGCCTGGCTACGCCCGCGTCAGCGTCACCACCAAAGCAAAAAGCGATTCAGCCGCGTTTTCGAAGGCGATGCGCGGTTTGGACTTGCTCCGTGCGCTCTTGTGCATGATGGGAAACCCATACATGTCATTCAGCTTTGGTGGAATGGCGTCGAGGCCGCTCAACGTCGTCAGGATGGGACCCGTGACCACGGTCCACAGTCCGAGCGGAGCGCTGATGAGCGATCGGTTTTGGTACGACGCGTCATACGTCGAGGCTCGAATTCATCGTCCGAAAGGAGTTGACGTACTGATCGAAAACGTCCAGTTCACGCTGAACAAACTTGCGGCTGGCTCGGACTTTGACGCGATCGTCGACCCGTTACTTCGCTACGTCCGCGCTCTCGATGAACCCGACCCGAACAACGCCTTTGTGCGCCTTTGGAGTGCGCTCGAAGCGCTCATTGCGCCGGGGCGACAGCCTAACGAGAAGATCGTCAAGCGTGCGTCATTCCTGTTCGTCGACGATGACTATGACCGCCAGGTCCTCGAACACCTTCGGGAGCGAAGAAACCTGAACGTGCACGCAAGTGAAGGCCACGAAGAGGCCACACTGCACTGCTACCAGCTTCAGTACTACTTCGTGAAGGCTGCTTGGGTCTTCATCAAGCACATGGGCAGTGGTTGCTCCGTCGACGACGTGCGTGCGATGTTGGATCTGCCCTCCGACCCCGTTCAGCTTGCGCGCCACCTCGAGTTGGCAAGGGCGGGCGCGCGGTTTCGCGGCCTGCCTGAAACGGCCCGCTGACGCGACAGAGAGGATCACGATCACCTGATGAACCCACAAGCGTCCTTGCCACAGCGGGCTCCACCACCGTAGCCTTCAGGCACGGCGCAGATGCAATTCGTCTGACGCTCTTCACCGGACGCTTCGAAATCTGTAGATCGGTAGATCGTCTGACGCTCTTCACCGGATGAAGGAGCTTACCCGTTCTGCGCTTACACGGACTTTTTGACACCCTCACTCCATGTTGCCTACCTCACAAGGAGACCGACATGACGCACCTCCGCTGGCACCCGATCGTGCTGACCTGCGTGTTGACGGGCTGCTTCAACCACTTCGAAGAGGCCGTCCTCATCGGACGGATCGACGCGCAATCCTCGGGCGCCTTCGACGCCGGCAACGACGCGGCAAAGGACACCGGCGTCATCAACGACGACCTCGCTGGCATGCCCTCGGACGGCAAGGGCAAACCGGCGCTGCCGTGCAGCCCCGGCGAGGCGCTGCTGCCCGTCGGCTGCGTGCAGGTCTGCCAGGTCGACATGTGCGCGACGGGCAGTTGGTGCGACTTCGGCATGGCGATGCCGTGCAAGCCGATTCTGTGGATCGTCTGACGCTCTAATTGGACGGCACCGACCAGCAGAAGCCCGCGCCCGAGGGCACGGTCGAGGCCTGGGGCCGCGCGGCGGACAACCCGGTCGGCGGCTGGTACGGCCAGAAAAAGGGGCTCCGCGGCCGCTTCGGCGTCTACCTGCCGCCGCTGCTCGAGGCGCTCGGGCTGGCCGAGCTCGAGCATGGCGCTCGCAACAACCGGATGCGCGCGCACCCTTGACCCGGCGCGCTGCGCGAGCCGCGGCCGCCTCGTCAGGAGCTCCGGCGAGGGGTAAGGCGGGCTCAAAGTGGTCGTTGACGGTCAGGGCCCGCTCTGGCAGTGTCGAATCCAATGGTGCAAGGGCAGGAGGTCCCGATGGTTGCCGTCTTCGCCGCACACGGGGCCCACGCCACGACATGGGTGCGTGTCGCCTGCATCGTGGCTGCACTCACCGCCTGTAGTGCGCCAAGCGTGCCGCCCGACGAGGCTGCCAACGACACGTCGACCAGCGCCGCTGGGGACGCGCTCGCTGATGTTGCGGCCGACAGCGCGGCAGGCAGCGAGACGAGCGGCGGCGACGTCGCGGCGGTCTCGTGCCCGAGCGACGCCACCAGCGGCGGCGATGCGCTGGCGTGCGACGACGACAACCCGTGCACCGACGATTGCGAGCTCGGCGGCACGTGCGCGCATCTCCCGCTTGCCGAGGGTACGAACTGCGGCGTGGACGCCACCTGTGACGGCAGTGGACACTGCCTGTTGGCCGGCGTGGTGGAGGTGGGCGTCGGCACCGTCTACGCATGTGCCCGACTCAACAACGGAAAGGTGCGGTGTTGGGGCGGCAAGGTCCAAGTCCAGCCCGGTGTCGGAACGCTTGCAGACAGCAGCAGGCCTTGGCTCCCCGTGGCGCTCCCAGACGTGCCGATCCAGCTGGCGATCGGCGACCTGGCGCATTGCGCCGTCCTCTCCAAGGGCGCGCTCGCGTGTTGGAACAGCAGCTACCCGTTGAACCTTGGATCTTCCGGTCCGGGCAAGGCCACCGTCGTGCCTGGGCTCGAGAGTGGCGTGAAGGCTGCAGTGGTCGGCCTCTCTCACCTCTGCGTCTTGCGCGACAGTGGCGACGTCGAGTGCCTGGGCACGAACTTCTATGGCCAGCTCGGCGACGGAACGACGCAAGATCGCGTTAAACCCGCTCCTGTCAAAGGCATCGACGGCAAGGTTGCCGGGATGGCCGTCGGCAATGCCTTCTCGTGCGCTTTGCTCACAAACGGCAAGGTGAAGTGCTGGGGTAACAACTCCGCGGGTCAGCTGGGCGACGGAACCACATCACCACATCTCGAAGCGGTCGAGGTGCTTGGGCTCGGTGGCGCGGCGACGGCGATCAGCGCAGCGTACGGCACGACCTGTGCGCTGCTGGCCAATGGCAAAATTCGTTGCTGGGGCGGCATGTTCATCGCCGGCTACACACCCGCCACGACCCCCGTGACGATGCCGTTGCCCGTGGCCGTGCACCAGGTCGTCGTCGGCACCGACGTGTGCGGCGTCGATGCGGCGGGCGCCTACTACTGCGTGCCCTGGGGCGACGAGGGGCCCTGGGCTGCCCCTGGCTCCGCGCCCGCAAGCGGCCAATGGCCGAATCAGCCGGCGCCGTTGCTCATGGCACGCGCTGACAGATCCTGGGGACAACAGCATGATTGCGCCGTGCTGGCCAATGGTCGCGCCTATTGCTGGGGCTCCAACGTCTTCGGCGGAATCGGCGATGGCACCTCCGCATTTCGCAACCGGGCCGAAGACGTGGAAGGCGCCGGGCCAGGTCCGGCGCCGTTGACCGCGGGGCCGAACTACGGCGTCGTCGCCGACGCGAACGGCACGCTGCTTGCGTGGGGTGCGCCTCCTTTCTGGAAGCTGAATTCCGAGCCATGGAAGGCGCAGGCCGTCACGAGCGGACCCAAGGACATCACGCGACTGAGCGCGGCAATGTACCACGTTTGTCTAGTCACCCAGGCGGGCCAGCTCTGGTGCGCTGGCGCGAATTGGTCGGGCCAGCTCGGGCTCGGGGCGGTCGTGTCAACCGACGTCCCGATGCAGGTGGCGGGTTTGCCGGCGCCCGCGACCGACGTCGCGACCGGCGACGACCACAGCTGCGCGCTCCTGACCAACGGTTCCGTGCATTGCTGGGGTTCCAACATGCACGGCCAGCTCGGCACCGGGGACCACACCAATCACACCACGCCCGTGGTCGCGACGCTCGCGGGCGCCCCCGCAATAGCGCTCGACGTCAGAGGCGCGTCGACGTGCATCGTCACGACCACCGGTGAGGTGCGCTGTTGGGGCAAGACCGTCGACACGGGCTTTGCCGATAACCTCGCCCCGGCACCGGTCGCGTTCACGCTGAAGGGGCTCGCCGGCAAAGCGGTCGATGTGACGCTCGGCGCGTTCCACCTCTGCGTCCTGCTCAGCGACGGCAAGGTCGATTGCGCGGGCCCCAGCTACTACGGCGCAGTCCCCTGCGACGGGCACCCGACCTACGGCGCCGACGCAACTCCGAGGCATGTCGTCGGTCTTCCGGGCAAGGCTGCGTCGATCGCGTCGAGCACCAATGCAACGTGCGCGACGGTCCCGGGTCATGGTGTCTACTGCTGGGGCAGGTTTCCGTCACAGCTTATCGGCGCACCGCAAGAGTACGGGTGCGCGATGCCTTTTCGTATCGAGGGTTTGGATGGGAAGGTCACGAACCTGACGCTAGGTACCGACCATGGTTGCGCGCTCGCTGATGGCAAGGTGCGCTGCTTTGGCCAAGGCGCCGAGTGGCAGAACGGCAGCCCCAACGCCCACCGCTTCCTACCCACTGCCGTCGTCGCGCCGGCTCCGTAGCGCAGAACACCACGAGTCCTATGGGGGTCAGGTATTGGGCCTTGACACTTTCTCGGAGCGCCGCAACCCACCCGCCAAGCCGCGAATCTGTCGCCATTCGAGCCTCAACCTTCCGAATTCACAGGCTCACGAATACATACGAAATACCTAGCAGCGCACCGATTCTGCAGCCGACGCTGCAGAAGATCCTCAACCACGACCGCGACCAAGTCGCAGACCAAAGCCCGAGACCTCATTCGCGGTCGCAACACTGTCACATCAGTGACGGTCGAAACTCGAAAGGACGTTGGTCCCGCCCACATTCGCGGCGCCGCAGGGCGCGCCGTTGCTAGGTGGTCGGGGTCAGATCTTCTCATTGACCCTTTTCGAGACATAGGTCGAAGAGACGACCTGACCCCAGCGATCCAAACGTCGAGGTTCCATGGACCTTGGTCGCGCCGACCGCCTCGCCCGCGCGGTCGCCGCTGCCTGCAAGAGCGAGACACGCGCGACCGCCTCTGTCGTGTGGTGCCGCTGTAACAGCCGCGATTGCGGCGCCGTCAGGGCATGTCGGCTTCGTTGCGACCGCTGCGAATGGCCGCCTCGTACGCCGCGTGGCCGCGCCGGCCGTTGCTCGCCGCCAGCAGCTCGTCGATATGCTTGCGGAAGACCTCGATCGGCTGGGCGCCGCTGACCTTGCGGCCGTTGAGGAAGCTGGTCGGGGTGCCGCGGACGCCGAGCTGCTTGGCCAGCGCCATGTCGGCGTCGACCTGGGCCGCGAGCTTGCTGTCCAGGCGATCGCGGGCGAAGCGCTTGAGGTCGAGCCCGAGGTCGGCGGCATGCTGCTCGAGCGCCTCGTCGTCGACCCGCTGGGCGACGCCCGCCGCGTGCAGGCCGAAGCAGCGCTCGACGTAGGGCCAATACGCACCCTGCCGGCCCGCGGCGTAGGCGGCGATCTGGGCGTCGCGGGCGTGCTGGTGGAAGGGCAGCGGCAGGCTCTTCCAGACCACGCGCAGGCGGTCGCCGTAGTGCTGCTGCAGCGTCGCCATCGATTGGTGCATCCGCCGGCAGAACGGGCATTGCAGGTCCGAGAACACGACCCACGTCACCTCGGCCCGCGCCGAGTCGCCCGCGATCGGGTCGAGCCGGACGTCGACCGGCACCTTCCAGACCTCGTTGGGCAGCTCCTGGGGCCGTGGCTTGGCCTTGGGCGGCGCGACGGCGGCGACGTCGGCCTCCGTCACGGGGATGCCCTGGACGACGTGGTCGAGCAGGCGGCGGCCGGTCTCGGGTTCGACCACGGTCCAGGACTCGTCGCGCAGCGCCGCACCGCCCAGGCCCCGCGCGCGACCGTCAGCGACGCGGCCCCGGGCCCGCTCGATCGCCGCCTCGAAGGCCTCGGCCGATTGGGCCCCGACCAAGCGCTCGCCGTTGACGAAGAACGTCGGCGTGCCGTGGGCGTTGACCATGTCGGCGATGCGGCCCTGCTGTTCGACCTCGGCGATCACGCCGGGATCGTCGCGCTCCAGGCGCCAGCGCTCGACGTCGAGGCCGATCTCGCCGGCGATCCGCTCGAGGTCCGGCTCGCTGATGCGCGCCCCGACCGCGACCATGGCGTCGTGCATCTGCCAGAACATGCCCTGGCGGTTCGCCGCCGCCGCCGCCAGCGCGGCCGGCCTGGCCATCGGGTGGAAGGGCAGGGGCCGGTGCAGGTAGACCAGCTGCACGTCGGCGTGGCGGCCCAGCATCTGCTCGACCGTCGTCAGCGCCCGCATGCAGAACGGGCATTGGTAGTCCGAGAACATCAGGATCGAGATCGTCGCGTCGGTCGGGCCGCGCACCGGCGTCGAGGCGAGCCAGGCAAGCCCCGGCGACGCTGCGCCCCGCGGCGCCGCGCCCGGGTTGGCCGTGCCCGGCGTGGCCGTGCCCGGCGCGCGCTCGTCCGCTCGCAGCCCGCCCGCAGGCGCGTTCGGCGCGGTCTCGACGACGGTCTCGGGGGTCTGGCTCGGCAGGCCGGCGCATCCAGCGAGCAGCAGCGCCAGGGCGAGGCCGAGCCCGCGACTGCGGGAGTCCGGCGTCATCGTTCGCTGCGTCATCGTTCGCTGCGTCATCGCTCACTCCAGGGGCACGCGTCGAGCTGCGCGCCAGCGGCCAGGATGGCCCCAGATCACGGCACCGGGCATGGGTCGTGCCGGTCTTCGAGCCGATGCTTCCACAGCGTCGTGTCGCCCTCGGTGGCCACCAGGTGGATCTCGTACGTCGCGCCGCAGCGGGCGTCGACCCGCGTGCTCGCCACGCCCAGCAGCGGCGGCCCCGGGCCGGCGATCGGTGCGGTCGACGCGACCAGCGCCGGCATGTCGTACATCGGCGACAGCCAGCCGCAGCGGCTGCGGGGCAAGCGCGCCTGCCGCGTCGCCGACGGCTGCCAGACGAAGTCGGCGAGGTTCTTGGCCTCGATCGCACAGGTCGTGACGTCGAGCGCGACGATGCCGCACGACAGCGCCCGGTTGCGCTCGGCGATCTGCGCCGGCCCGGGTGGAGTGCCGCCGTGCGAGTACGCCGCGCTCTGCCAGACGAGGTGCGGCACGCCGCGGCGGTCGAGGGCCGTGAGCGTGGCGCTGGTCGCCTCCTCCGGCGAGGGCAGGGTGAGGGTGCAGGTGTGGGTCTTGGCCGCGTCCTCGAGGTCGATGACGCCGACCTCGGCGGTGTGGCCCTTGCTCGCCGCGGTGCTGATCAACCATCGGCCCGCGCGCCACAGGGCGTCGCCGCGGATCGCCTTGTTGCGCCAGCGCTCGCCGCCGGTGCGCAGGTCGAGCACGACGAGCTCGGGGTCGAGGGCCCAGACCACGCCGCCCGCGCGGTCGACCAACACGTGCTCGGCGACGCGCTCGACGGCGGCACGCTGCGCCGGCGGCTCGGCCGCGACCGCCCTGGCGAAGAGGGCGTTGCGCTTGGCCTGCTGCTCGCGGCAGGTCTCGGTGCTGTTGCAGGTCGAGGCCGGCGCGTAGCCGAAGGTGCGGTCGTCGATGTTGCGGTCTTCGTCGACCGAGGCCGACGGGGCGCTGCTGACGGGTGCCTTGGCCGCCCCCGAGCAGGAGCCCAGCAGCGCGACGGCCCACACCAGACCGAGCCGGAGCAGACCGAGCCGGAGCAGACCGAGCCGGAGCAGACCGAGCCAGCGCATGCACGAACCTCCTGCGCCCGCCGCCGGGCTCGCCCACCGGCAGGCTGGCAGCCGGGTGGGGCCGCCGTCAATCGCGCGACGTCGGGCCGACCAACGCGATCTGCGCGATACCGCCGCCTGCGATTGCGCCGCGCGCGCCGCGCCCTATCTTGCCGCGGTCGCCGCGCCCGCCTCGAGCCCTGACGCGCCGCGGCCCCGGAGGATCGATGCCAGCACCCACAACCCGCGGCCTGAGCGGCTGGATCGACGCCGACGGCTGGAAGCAGGCCGACCTCTCGCCGCCCGATGTGCAGCAGCTGCGCCGCCTGGGCCGGATCTTCGCGCCGCTGAGCCGCTACTTCCGCACCAGCATCGACCACGTCGAGCGCATCCCCGCGGGCGGCGCGCTGCTGGTCGGCAACCACGCCACCTACGGCATCGACTCGTTCGCGATGGTGCCGTCGCTCTTCGCCGCGACCGGGCGGCCGATCCGCGGCCTCGGCGACAAGATCTTGTTCGGCAGCGCGCCGACCCGCCGCCTGTTCCACGCCACAGGCGCGGTGCCCGGCGACCGCGACGTCGCCCTGCGCCTGCTCGAGGCCGGCGAGCTCTGCCTGTGCTACCCCGGCGGCGACAAGGACTCGTTCAAGCGCTGGTGGCAGCGGCACCAGCTGATGTGGCAAGGCCGCACTGGTTTTGTCCGCATCGC
This sequence comes from uncultured Enterobacteriaceae bacterium, assembly GCA_964586155.1. GTDB lineage: Bacteria > Myxococcota_A > UBA9042 > UBA9042 > UBA9042 > SXNM01. The sequence continues at coordinate 42,554 of CAZPHC010000041.1, forward strand.
CATGGCCTCGGGCGCGCCGATCGTGCCGGTGTTCGGCGTCGGCATCGACGACGCCTTCCCCGTGGTCGGCCAGGAGCGCCTGGTCTTTCGCCGCCTGCTCGGCAGCCGTCGCTACGATCTGCCCGTGTTGTTGAGCGCCACGGGCCTCGGCATCGCCAGCGGGCCGCTGAACGTGCCCTTCCCGAGCCGCTTCCACTTCGAGGTGGCCGAGCCGATCGTCTTCGAGCTCAGCGACGCCGAGCGCCAGGCCGTGCGCCGGCGCGATCCGGCCATCGAGCCGCTGGTGCAGCGGCTGCACGCCGAGACCTGGGCCCGCTGCCAGGCCACGCTCGACGACCTGGCCCGACGCCACGACTCCAAGGCCAAGGCCGAGCTCGCCGACGCGGTCGGTCGCTGGGTCGGGGCGGAATCGCACGCATGACCCTGACCGCCCGCCTCGGCGACCGAAGCCTGTTCCCGGCCCTGCGCGCCGGGGTCTACGCCAACCACGCTGCGATCTCGCCGCCGTCGGCAGCGGTCGAGGCCGCCGTACTCGCGACCCTGCGCGGCTACGGCAGCGACGGCCTCGCTTGGTTCCCGCACGAGGTCGAGCGGCGGGCCCGGGTTCGCGGCCAGCTCGCGGCGCTGATCGGCGCCGAGGCCGCCGATGTGGCCTTGGTCGCCAACACCTCGACCGGCGTCGTCGACATCGCTTCGTGCCTGCCCTGGCGGCAGCGCGAGCGGATCGTGCTCTTCCGCGGCGAGTTCCCGACCAACGTCACGCCGTGGCAGCAGGCGGCGCGGCGCCACGACCTGGAGATCGTCTGGCACGACGCCGAGGCCGTCCGGCGCGATCGCGCCGCTGCCCTGGAGGCGATCGAGGTCACGCTGCGCGAGGGCGTGCGCCTGGTCGCCGTCTCGGCGGTGCAGTTCCAGACCGGCCTGCGCATGCCGCTGCACGAGCTCGGCGCGCTCTGCGCCCGCTACGGCGCCGAGCTCTTCGTCGACGCGATCCAGGCCGTCGGCGTGCTGCCGATCGACGTGCGCGCCATGGGCATCCACTACCTCAGCGCCGGCAGCCACAAATGGCTGATGGCCCCCGAGGGCGTCGCGCTGCTCTACGTCGCGCCGGGCAGCGTCGGCGCGCTGCGGCCCGAGACGGCGGCCTGGATGAGCCACGAGGACGCGTTCGGCTTCTTGTTTCGCGGCGCCGGCCACCTCGCCTACGACCGGCCCATCGTCGCCACGGCCGCGCAGTTCGAGGCCGGCGCGCCCAACAGCCTCGGCATCGCCGGCCTCGAAGCGAGCGTGGCGCTGCTGGCCGCGCTCGGTGTCGAGGCCATCTTCGACCACGTGCAGCGCTGGCATGACGCGGTCGAGGCCGAGCTGCTGGGCCGCGGCTTCGTCAGCGCCCGCACCGCCGATCGGGGCGGCCGCTCGGGCATCTTGAGCGTGACGCCGCCGAACCGCGACGCCCCGGCCTGGGCCGCCGCGCTCGGCCGCCACGGCGTCTCGGTCGCGAGCCCGGACGGTTGGCTGCGGTTCGCCCCGCATTGGCCCAACGACGTCGACCGCGAGCTGCCGCTGCTGCGCGCCGCGCTCGACGCCGTGCGGTCGGAATTCCCCGCGCCGTAGCGCCTGTCGCAGCGCCGCGACCCCGTGGCTCAACGCGCCGCGCGTTCGACCGCCGTGGTGTCCCCAGGAACCGGTCGGAACAGGCCCGGGCCATGGGCGGCGACGAACGCCTGCGACGCTTCGCGATCGGCCGCAGCGATGGGGAAGTCGACGATCGCGCCGTCGTTGCTGCGCGCGAACGCGGCCCGCAGCGCCTCGGCGTCGACGCCGCAGCGGCGCGCGACGTCGGCGAAGTCGAGCTCCTCGACCACCGCGACCATGCGCCGGGCCCAGGCGGTGCCGAGCGCGTGGATGCCGGTCGTGTTCTCGGCCGTGGTGCTCGCCTCGGCGCTCATCAGCGGCAGCGTGACGAAACCGAGCACCAGCAGCGCGGCCATCGCGGCGTCGTCGAGCAGGGCGTCGAGCGGGTAGTCCTGCACGCCGTGGGCGAGCAACGCGCGGTGGTAGCGCTCGAGCAGGGCGCGGCCGTGGGCGCGGCGCACGTCGGGCTCGACGCTGAGCACCAGGAAGTAGACGACGTCAAACACGCCCTTGCCGCGCCGTGCCGCCTGCCAGTCGATCAGCACGCAGCGCCGCGCGTCGCGGCCGGTGCCGGGCCGCAGATCGGGGACGAAGAGCTGGTTGCCGACGCGGGCGTCGCCGTGCTGCACCGTGCAGGGGGCGAGGCTGTCGTGGTGCCAGGCGGTGCGCAGCATCGCGGCGAAGAGCGCGGCGTCGGGCCCGGGCAGCTGGCCGGCGAGCCAGTCGACGACGTTCGGCGGCGTGCGCCGGATCGCGGCGGCCGCCGTGGTCTCGTCGCGCCAGAAGCGGGCGTGCAGCGCGGCCATCGCGTCGACCGTCGCCTCGGCCAGCGCGGCCGGGCAGCCACGTGCTTCGGGGATCTCGATGGCGTCGACCAGCCGCTCGATGAGCACGCAGAAGCCGCCGCTGATCCAGTGCACGCCGACGTAGTACGGCATCGCCGTCGGCAGCGCGGGATCGCGGGCCAGCTCGGCGTAGACCGCCGCCTCCTTGACGTGGTTCTCTTGCAGGATGTAGACCGCATGTTCCCGTAACGACACAGGAACTGGCGCGAATTTGGCGATCAGCGCCAGCGAGCCTTCGGCGCCGCCCGCCTTGCGGAAGCGCACGTCCACCCGGGCGACCTGCGAGCGGAAGGCCTCGTTCTGCTTGATGGCCTCGATGTCGACGGCGAGCAGCTGATCGGTCGGCTCGAGCGCCCCGGCGCCGCGCAGCACCTCGAGCAACCAAGCCTGGCGCTGGCGCAACTGCTCAGGATCGCGCGGGAACGGACGGTTCGGCTGCAGCGTGCGATCGAGCCAGGCCACGATCATCAGCAGCCAGATGCCGATCCTGATGAACATCCCCGTCAGCAGCCTGGCCATGCCCACCTCGACGCGGCGTCGCCGCGGTCGTCGCGATCGGCGGCGAGCGTCGGGCGTTTGCCCCGGCGACGCAAGTCGCGCTCGGATTGGTCACATCCTGTCGCATTGGGACGGTTGACTGCCGAATATGGCTCGCCAAGCCCAGCTGCAGACCGCAAACTCCCCCTGCCGCACACCCAGCTCAGCCGTTCCGGCGGAACCGGCGAAGAGACCGCAACGTCCAGGCCCACGAGGTGTCCATGCCGATCGTCCGAAGCAGCGCCAGCCATCCGCTCCGCATCGACAGCGTCCGCTTCCCCGGCGGAGGGGACCTGGGGTTGACGCTCTGCCCCGGCAAGCACCAGCACGACGGGCTCGGTGGTGCCTGGGCCCGGGATCTCGACGCCGACGTCGAGGTGATCGCTCGGTGGGGCGCGACGGTCGTGCTGACGCTGATGGAGTCCGACGAGCTACGCCGCTACAAGGTGCCGAACCTGCCGGTGGCGCTGCAGGAGCGTCAGATCGCTTGGATCCACGCGCCGATCGTGGATGGCGGCGTTCCCGACGCCGGCTTCGAGGCGGCGTGGCCCGCGATCTCGTCCCGGCTTCATGACGAGCTGCGCCGCGGCGGCAAGGTGCTGATCCATTGTCGCGGCGGCCTCGGTCGCACCGGCCTGGTGGCCACGCTGCTCTGGCTCGAGGCGCTCGGCGAAGGCGACCCCGAGGCCGCCTTGGACGCGCTGGCCGTCATCGAGGAGCTGCGTCGTGTGCGTCCAGGGCTCGTCGAGAACCGCGCGCAGACCGACTACCTCAAGGCGTTCGCCGCGCGCGTGCGGCGCGTCGTTCCGGGCTCTTTGCGCGATCGGGCCCGCGGCTGCCTGCTCGGCGGTGCCGTTGGCGACGCCTTGGGGGCGCCGGTCGAGTTCCTGGAGGACGACGCGATTCGCGCTCGATTCGGCGCCAAAGGCGTGCGCTCCTTCGTGCCGGCCTACGGCAAGGTCGGCGCCATCACGGACGATACGCAGATGACGCTCTTCACCGCCGAGGGGCTGATCCGCGCGTGGGTGCGCGGCTCGCTCCGCGGCATCGTGCACGTGCCGTCGGTCGTCCATGCCGCGACGCTGCGCTGGCTGATTACCCAGGGCGACAAGCCGAGCATCGAGCGCGAGGTCGACGGCTGGCTGTTCCAGCAACCCGAGCTGCACGCGCGACGCGGTCCCGGCGCGACCTGCCTGGACAGCCTGGGCGTCGCCACGAGCCTCGGCGAGCTCGCGGTCAACGACCGCAAGGGCTGTGGCGGCGTGATGCGGGTCGCGCCGGTGGGCCTCTACTGCCAGGGCGAGGCCGCGTTCGCGCTCGCGGCGGAGTGTGCACAACAGACCCACGGCCATCCGAGCGGTTACCTCGCGTCCGGCTGGATGGCCTGTTGCGTCGGCGAGCTTGCGCGTGGTGCGTCCCTGCGCGCCGCGATCGATCAGGCGCACATCGCGCTGGCACACGCTCCGGCGGTGCGGCGGCGGCTGCCCCACCACGACGAGACGCGCGTGGCGCTGAACGTCGCGATCGCGCTGGCGACGGCGGCGATCGAACGCGACGAGCGTCCGGTGCGGATCCCCGCGGCGATCGGCGCCGGTTGGGTCGCCGAGGAGGCCCTCGCCATCGGTGTCTACTGCGCGATGCTCGGTGAGGCGTGGGTCGAGGCCGGCCGCCCCCTGACCGAAGCGTTCGAGGACGCCGTCTCGCTGGCGGTGAGCCACGGCGGCGACTCCGACAGCACGGGCAGCATCACGGGCCAGCTGCTCGGCGCACGTTTCGGCGAGGCCGCGATCCCGGCCGCCTGGGCGCAGGCAGTCGAGCTGCGAGAGGTCACGCTCACGATCGCCGACGTCCTCGCCGGGGTCGCCGAGCAACGACTCGACGCGGAGCGGCTGTGGGAGCGATTTCCAGGCTGGTGACGGCTGCGCCCGTGGCGTCGTCGCCGTCTACTCGCCGGTCGCCGGCTGACCTTCGGCGGGCTGGTCCTCGGTCCCCTGCGCCGCCGGCAGCTCCGGGCCGCGCTTGAGCCAGGCGATCAGGTGGCCGACCTCGGCGTCGCTGACGCGGTCGCCCATCGGCGGCATGTCGTCGTCGCCGGCGATGATGATCTTGGCCAGGCGCGACGGCGCCGAGTTGCGCACCTTGTCGCTGGTCAGGTCGTGGCGCTTGATCTTGCGGCCGTCGTCGCCGTGGCAGCCGGTGCAATGCTTGACGAAGACGGCGCCGCCGGCCTCGGCGTCACCTTGGACCTGGCTGGCCGTGTCGATGCGGGCCTGGACGTTGCCGCAGCCGGGCAGGGCGATCGTGGTGAGGGCGAGCGCGGCGACGAGCCGGCGAACGGGCGAGAGGGTCATCATCCACTCCAAGAGGCGGCGCTCGCAGGGCGCTGCGAGGTCCAGGTTGCTAGAAGCCCGAGGTTTCGGGCCGCCGGTAGGAGAGCAGGCGCGACGCCGCGCGCAGCTCGATCGGGTGGTCGTAGACCTCGGTCGCCCAGCGCCAGCTGCCGAGGGCCTGCAGCGCGCGGCGCCGCACGCCCTGGTTGCGCTGGTCGGTCGAGGTCGGGAACTTCGCGTTCATCGTCAGCTCGAAGCCGCGGATCCTGCGCTGCAGCTTGGGCGTGATCCAGGGCATCGACTCGCTGCGCCGCTGGGCGAAGCCGGCCCAATCGCCCTCGATCCAGCCGTCGAGCGTGGTCGGGAAGGCGAACCCCGTCTGCTTGGCGCTCTCGAGCAGCGTCCCTTCGAGCGGCACCGGCGTGTACAGGTAGAACACGACCTCGGTCGCGGGGTTGGCTTCTTTGACCTTGCGCACGAACGCGAGCGTGCGCTCGACGTCGGCCTCGGGGTCGGGCGGGCTGCCGAGCACGAACGAGTACTCGGGCACGACGCCGAACGTCGCCATGCGCGCGGCGAGTTCGAGCGTGCTGTTGGCGGTCTGCTTGCCACCCTTGTTCATGCGCTTGAGCGTCTCGTCGTCGCCGGCCTCGGCGCCCATGAAGACCATGGCCAGGCCCGAGTCGGCCATCGCGCGCCAGGTGTCGTCGCTCCAGCCCAGCATCGTGTCGATGCGGCCCTCGCCCCACCAGCGGATGCCGAGGTCGGCGATGGCGTCGGCGAAAGCGCGGCAACGCTTCTCGGCGACGAAGAAGTTGTTGTCGTAGAACTCGACCGCGTTGGCGCCGTGCTCGCGGACCAGCGTGCGCACGTCGGCGGCGGTGCGCTCGGCCGAGGTCGCCAGCCAGGCGCCGTTGACCATGTTCACGACCGCGCAGAAGTTGCAGAAGAACGGGCAGCCGTAGCTGCTGTGGTGGCCGATGGTGCGGCTGCCGAGGAAGGTCGGCCGCAGGTAGCGCTGCATCGGCAGGCCCTGCCACGGGAAGCTCGCCTGCTTGTCGGGGTGCGGGATCGGCGGCAGGCCCTCGTCGACGCCGACACCGCGGGTCGGATCGCGCCAGGCCACGCCTTGCAGGCCGCCGATGGGCGTGGTGTCGCCCGGGGCCTTGGCCGCCAGCGCGTCGAGCAGGGCCAGGAACGCGGCCTCGCCGTGGCCGCGCACGACGTAGTCGACGCAGCCGTCGGCCAGCGCGACGTCCCAATGCTGGCTCGGGAAGTAGCCGCCCCAGACGATCGTCAGCTGCGGAAACATCGCCTTGAGCCGGCGCGAGAGCGGCACGGCGTCCGAGAGCTGCGGCCCCGGCATGACCGTGATGCCGAGCACCCGCGCGCCGGTGGTGCGCAGCTCGGACGCCAGCGCCGGGAACACGTCGTCGGCCTGGAGGTTGCCGTCGACCAGGCTCCAACTGTGGCGGTCCTGGACCACGGCGGCCAGCGCCAGCAGCGAACACGGCACGATCGGCTTGCGGCCGGCCGAGCTCGGCGGATTGTAGAGCACGACGTGCACGGCGTGGACTCCGGCGGCCGATGTCGGCTGCGGTCAGGCAGATCTACGCCTTGGGCGGACCAGCAGGAGGGGGGCCCGGCGCTGCGGCGCCAGCGGGCATCGCCGTCGGTGCGCTGACGCCCGGAGGCGCCTGGTAGCCCGGGATCACGGGCTTGGTCGAGGGCGGCGGCGGCGGCGCGAAGCCAGCGGGCGGTCCGGCGGGCGGCGGCGGCATCGGCGGCGGTGGCGTCATCGGCACGGCCTGCGGCATCGGCGGCACCAAGCCCGCGCGTGGCGTCGAGATCTGGCCGGTGCCGGCCTCGCGGTGCGCCTCGAAGAAGACGATGCCGCGCACGCCCGCGAGCCGTCGCGCCGCGTCGCGCAGCACGGCCTCGACGCGCTCGCGCATCGACTCGTGGTAGGTCACCGAGAGCGAGGACATGGCGAAGCGGTCGAGCATCGGCACTTCGGCCGCGGCCTTGAGGTACGCGGCAGCCTCGTGGCAGGAGGCGAAGCGATCGACGCGCTCCTTGGCCGTCGCGCGCAGGATGAACTCGACGATGTCCTCGGGCACGTCCGGCCGCTCGTAGCGCGGATCGGGCGTCGGCGTCTCCATGTGGTGCTCGAAGAGCTCCTCGATGGTCTCGCCGTCGAAGGGGACCAGGCCCGTCGCCAGCTCGTAGGCCAGGATGCCAAGGCTGTAGAGGTCCGAGCGGCCGTCCAGCTCGTCGCCGCGGATCTGCTCGGGCGACATGTAGTAGGGCGTGCCGAAGACGCGGCCGTCGCTCTCGCCGCCGCCGGAGCGGGTGGCGATGCCGAAGTCCATCAGCTTGACGCGGCCGTCCGAGCGCAGGAACACGTTCTCGGGCTTGACGTCGCGGTGGATGAAGCCGTGGTCGTGCGAGTAGGCGAGCGCCTCGCAGATCTCGCGCAGGATGCGGCGCACGTCCTCCCAGGCGACCGCCTGCGCCGTCTCGACCAGCTCGTCGAGCAGCTCGCCGGTCAGCTTCTCCATGACGATGAAGTGCGTGCCGTAGGCCTGCTCGGTGTCGAGCACGCGCACGATGTTCTCGTGGTCGAGCATCGCGACCAGCCGCGCCTCTTCGGCGAAGTGGTCGGCGAAGCCGGCGTCGAAGACCAGCGCGTGGCTCAGCATCTTGAGCGCGACCGGGATGCCCAAGGTCGGATGCCGGGCCTCGAAGACCGTGGCCACGCCGCCCGAGCCCAGGCGACCGATGACCTCGTACTTGCCGACCTTGCGGATGCCCTGCACCTGCATCAGGCGCTCGCCGACCAGGCGCGTCAGGAAGACCGCAGTCGACGGATGGCGGCTGAACAGCTCCTTGACCGCGTTCTTGTCGATGCGGAGGCAGCGGCATTGCGTCTCGGCGGTGATCGTCGCGCTGCGCGGCTCGCGCGTGATCAGCGACATCTCGCCGAAGATCGCCGGCGCGGCGCTGGTGCGCTCGAAGACGACCTTGCCCTCGGTGTTGCGCACCGTGATGCGGATGACGCCCTCGGCCAGGACGAACATCTCCTCGCCCTCGTCGCCCTGCTCGATGATGACGTCGTCTTCGTCGAACGACGCCTGCGCCATCGCGGCCCGGAACTGGGCCCGGGCGGCCTCGTCCATGCCGGCGAAGAGGGGCAGCTTCTCCCACGCGGTCGGGATCGCCGCGGTCGGCGCGAGGACGGTCGCGTGCACGGGCGTCAGCGTGTCGCCGGTGGGCTCGGACAAGCCCTCGAATTGCGTCGTGGCGGTAAAGTCCTTGGGTGGATTCGACATCTCGGCTCCATCAGGCAGACCGGCGCGGCGAGGATCCCCATGGCCCCAACGCACCCGAGGGCACCGCACTAGAGCGCAGCCCGCCGGCAACCGCAAGTCCTGCGCGACCCTGCGTGTCGCGGGTGGCGACGCGATGCCCTGCTGAAGCTGGGGGGAGGAGGGGGGAGGGGAGGGGGAGGCGTCAGACGGTTCGCAGATTTCTTCGGGGGAGCGTCAGACGGTTCGCAGATTCAGGTTCGATGGGGGAGCAGCCTGGGGAGCGTCAAACGGTTCGCAGAATTGGTTCGCCATTGGAGGAGCGTCAGACGGTTCGCAGAATGTTCGCAGAATTGGAACTGCCGGCGCTCCGAAATTCGCTGGAACGCGAACTGTAC
>CAZPHC010000042.1:0-32778 GCA_964586155.1 uncultured Enterobacteriaceae bacterium
ATCACCACGACCAAGAAGGGCTCGATCACCTCGGTGCAGGCCGTCTACGTGCCGGCCGACGACCTGACCGACCCCGCGCCGGCCACCACCTTCGCCCACTTGGACGCGACGACCGTTCTCAGCCGCCAGATCGCCGAGATGGGCATCTACCCTGCCGTCGACCCGCTCGACTCGACCAGCCGCATCCTCGACCCGCAGGTCGTCGGTGAGGAGCACTACAAGGTCGCCCGTCGCGTGCAGTCGATCCTGCAGGAGTACAAGGATCTGCAGGACATCATCGCGATCCTCGGCATGGAGGAGCTCAGCGAGGACCAGAAGCTGACGGTCGCGCGCGCCCGCCGTATCCAGAAGTTCCTCAGCCAGCCCTTCCACGTGGCCGAGGTCTTCACCGGCTTCCCCGGCAAGTACGTCAAGCTGGCGGACACGATCAAGGGCTTCCGCATGATCGCCGACGGCGAGTACGACCACCTGGCCGAGGAGGCCTTCTACATGGTCGGCACCATCGAAGAGGCGATCGAGAAGGCCAAGACCCTCTAGGTCGAAGCAGCTCCGGTGACGCCAATCGGGACACCCGTCCCGGCAAGAGGTTCTGATGCAGGTCGAGATCGTCACGCCGCTCGGCGAGAAGTTCAGCGGGACCGCCGTCGCCATCCGCGCCCGCGGTGAGACCGGCGAGTTCGGCGTCCTGCCGGGGCACCGCGATATGCTCACGGCGCTGGGCGTCGGCGTCTGCCAGATCTTGACCAGCGCGCACGGCGAGCCCGAGCGCATGGTGTTGGTGGACGGCTACCTGCAGGTCAGCAAGGGCGGCGAGCGCGTCGTCATCGTCACCGAGCAGGCCGAGCGCGTCGGCGACATCGACCGCGCCGCGGCCCAACGCGACTACGACACCGCCCGCGCCGAGCTGGACGCCACGCGCGAGGCCGTCGGCAGCAACGCCTGGAAGGTCAAGCGCTTCAACGTCGACCTCGCCCGCGCGCGCTTGGAGCTGTGCGGCGCGCTCTAGCCGCCCTCGGCGCGGCCTCGCTGCTGCTGGCGGTCCTGCCAGCGTGCACGACGTCGCGCGCTGTCCGCCGTTGGCATGAGGCTGACGCGGCGATCGGGCGCGGCGATCGCGCCCTCGCCATCCTCCGCTACGAAGAAGCCTACGGCCGCGACGGCAAGCTCGTCGGCGCCGAAGTCAACCGCATCGCGCTGCTGGCCCGGGATCCCGCGGCCGCCCGGCAGGTGCGCGCGGCCCACGAGGCGCTGGCCGAGAAGAAGTCGGGCGTCATCGAGGTCGAGCTGCTCGGCGCCGGGCTGGACCTGATCGGCGGTGAGGCGAAGCTCGCCTGGACCCGGCTCGAAGCGATCGCCGAGGCTCCCCTGGCCAAGGCAGACCGTGTATACGGGCCCGCGGACGCGCCCTGCAATCCGCTGCGGCGCGAGGTGCTGCGCCTGCGCCTGGAGACCGCGCTGGTGCTCGGCATGACCGCCCCCGCGGGGCAGGTCGCAGCGGAGCTGCATCGGCGCTGCGCCGCGGTCGGCCCTGGTTTGCGCGGCCGTGAGGCGCTGCTGATCGGCTCGGCGGCGATCGGGGCTGGCGACGCGGCCCTGGCGCGCGCCGTGGTCGGCTCGCTCGACGCGGGCGATCCCGCCGGCCGGCGGCTCGCGGCCTCCCTGGCCCTGCGCGCCGGCGAGGGCAAGCAGGCGCTGGCCTTGCTCGAAGGCCTCGACGACGGCCCTGCGGCGATGCTGCGGGCGGCGGCGCAGCTGCAGCTTGGCCGGGGCGCTGACGCGCTCGCCGCGCTCGACCGGGCCCGCAGCGCCAACGTCGACGAGCGCCAGATCGCGCCGCTCGAGGCGTCTGCGGCGCTGCTCACTGGCGACGTGCGCCGGGCCCGCGACGTGCTCGCCGGCCTGCTCGCACAGGCGCGGGGCGCCTTGCCTTGGACGCTCGCCTTCGACTTGGGCCTCGCCGAGCTGCGGCTGGGCGATCTGCAGGCCGCCGCGCAGGCCTTTGCCCGCGCCGCCCGCGCCTGTCCCGACTGCAGCGCGCCCAAGCAGAACCTGCTTGCCCTGCGGTCCCTCGGGATCCAGACGGGCGATTGAGCCCGCGGTCGCCCATCGACGCGCCGACGCGGTCGGTCGGCGTCCTTCGAGCCAGCCTTGCGTCGAGCCAACCCGGAGGTGACGGATGAACACGATGCGCGCGGTGGTCCTGGATGCGCCGGGGCCGGTGTCGGCGCTGCAGCTCCGCGATCTGCCCAAGCCGACGGCGCGTGACGGTTGGGTGCTGCTCCGGGTCGAGGCCTTCGGCCTGAACCGCTCGGAGCTGCATACGCGCCTCGGCCTCGCTGGCCCGGACGTGACCTTCCCGCGCGTGCTCGGCATCGAGGCCGCTGGCGTCATCGAGGCGGCGCCTGGGACCGATCTGCCGGTCGGCTCCAAGGCCGTGGCGATGGTCGGTGGCATGGGCCGCTCGTTCGATGGCGGGTACGCTGAGTATGCGCTCGTGCCCGCGCGTTGCGTGATCCCGGTGACGACCGACCTCGACTGGGCGCGACTCGGCGCGCTGCCCGAAGTCTTGCAGACCGCCTGGGGCTCGCTGACGGTCGGCGTCGGCCTGCGCGCGGGCGAGACGCTCCTGGTGCGCGGTGGCACCTCGTCCGTGGGCATGATGGCGGCCATCCTCGCCAAGCGGCACGGCGCGACCGTCCTGGCGACGACGCGGCGGGCCGATCGTGCGGCCGATCTACGCGCCCTCGGCGTCGATCACGTCCTGGTCGACGACGGCCACATCGCGCCGGCCGTGCATGCGCTCGTGCCGGGCGGCGTCGACGGCGCGATCGAGCTGGTCGGCTCGCCGACGCTGCGCGACACGCTCGCCGCCTGCCGCCGCGGCGGCACGACCTGTTTCACCGGGATGCTGTCGAACCAGTGGATCGTCGAGCAGTTCTACCCCATCGACTTCATCCCGACGGGTGTGCGGCTCACCGCGTACGGCGGCGGCGCCCATGACCTGCCGGGCAACGTGCTCGCCGAGCTCGCCGACGCCATCCACCGTGGCGAGGTCGATTGGCCCGTCAAGGTCTACACGATGGACGAGATCGCGCTCGCCCACGACGACATGGAGCACAACCGCGTCGCGGCCAAGCAGGTCGTGCTGACCCGGCCACGCACCTGATCAGGGGGGCGCCCCCACGAGCCACCGTCCAGCAAGGCCTGCCACGATGGCGCCGACGGCGCAGTCTCGACGTGGCTGGCTGATCCGGCAGAGCCGCCGCACCGCCACGACGGCGGAGCTGGGACCGGACGAGGCCGGCTCAGTGGCCGCCGAAGCTTGGCGCACACCACACGACCGGTCCCGAGACCTCGATCGACGCGCTTTGCTTGCCAGTGACCAACTCGCAACCACTGTCACCTTGCGGCGTCGGCAAAGTGGCGACGAGGTCGAACTCCAGCTCGATCGTCGACGTGAAGTTCATCTCGGGCGGCTCGGCGATGTCGACGAAGGGCACGTTGCGCGACCTGGCGAAGCGAAAGGTGCCAGTGGCCTTGGAGCCGGATGATCGCAGCGTCGCCGGCGGGAGCGGCTGTCGCGCCTCGGCGCTGGTCTCCGGCCAGGGCACCACGGTGTAGGTGCCGTCCGGCAGACTCGGCTCCAAGAACAGCGAGACGGTGATCGAACCCGCGGCGATCTCGACCGACAGCGACGACGAGTTCGCCCAGTAGCGCACCGAGATCGTCGGTGGCGGCGTCTCGGCCTTGCCGTCGCAGGTCAGCGAGGCCGCGGGCGTCGACAGGGCCGCCGTGTCGCGGTCCTGCAAGCCGCTCCAAGAACACGGCCGCTCGGTGAAACAGCTGGTTGTGAGCGCCACGGCGAGGAAGACCGGGGCCAGGCGACCGATCGTGCGCATCGACCACTCCACGTCGGGCCAGCTGAGCAACGATGGCGGCCCGATGCCTCAATGTACGGCGCCAAACGGGCAGGATGCAATGGTGACTTTCGCCCCGACCAACGCGCATGGCGCGGTGCCGCCGTCACCCGAGGCTCACGGCACCAACGCACACTGACCCTTGTCGCAGAACGCCGATCCGCCCAGGTCGAATACGCCGCAGTCCGCGTCCACCGCGCACGGGCACGCGGGCTTGCCACCGACGCACTTGCTGCCGTTGCAGGTCTCGCCAACCGTGCAGGGCTTGCCGTCGTCACAGCGAGTGCCGGCGCCGACGACGGCCTTCATCGAACAGTACCCCTCCTTGGGGGCACAGGTGTTGCGCAGGCATTCGGTATCGTTCTTGGTATCGCACGTCTTCACGGTCGCCGGGTCGGTCACGCAGAAGCCGTCCTTGCACATGAAGATGCCGTTGCAGTAGTCGCCGTCCTCCTCCGCCTTGCAGTCCGCAGTCTTCGTGCATGGGCAGAAGTTCTGGTACTCCGTACAGTATCCGAGCATGCAATTCACCGGGATGGAGCAGGGGTTCTTCTGGCATTGGACCTTCTTGATGTCATTGCCCCACAACGCCAGGTCTTCCAACACGCAATAGGACTTGTCCTGGGTGCAGACGACGTCGAGCGATTCGATCGGTCGGATTTTGCATTGGCCGTCTTTCGGGTCGCAGGCGTTCAACAGGCACGTCGAATCGTAGCGGTCGGTGCAGAACGCCCGTCGCGTCGGGTCATGACGGCAGGCATGGCCCGCCGTGGTCCGGTCGCAGTAGAGCTTGCCGAGGCATGGGTCGCCCGGATCGAGCGGCTTGCAGTCGTCGTGCGACAGACAGACGCACGAACCGGCAGCGACACATGGGTCCACAGCAACCGTCGGGGCCACGTCGGTGTCAGTCTCGCCACCGGTCCCCGTGTCCGCCGTGGAGCCGCCGCTGCCCGCGCCGTCGCTCGTGGTCCCGGTCGTGACGTTGACGCGAACGACGGTCGCGACTTCCGGCGCGGGTGCGCAGGCCGACAGCAAGGTCATCGCAGCGATCAGAACGAGACGTGCCACGATGCTCCACCAGAGGCTGGGGCCACGGACACGCTGCGGTCGTCGCTGCGGAGCCACAAGACCAAGGTCGTCACCGCACCCGCGAGCGCGACCCCGCCAGCCGCCGCCGCGCTCCAATTCAGCCTCCGCGTCCGACCCAGATCGGCGGCAAACGCCTCGTCTGTGTAGCTCGCAGGCAGCAGGTAGGAGCCGTTGCTCTGGCGGTAGCGTTCGTAGCGTTCCGAGTTGTCCCAGGCCATCGCCGACAGGACGCCGGCTGCTGCGCCGACGACGAGCGATCCGCCGCCCGTCCAGACCCAGGCCCTGGCGCTGGACCGCGGCGCAGGGCCCATGTTGACGGTGCCGACGACGCCAGCGCCGCTGCCGCCGGTGAAGAACAGGAACTCGCCCTCGCCCTCGCCGTGGTATTGCGGCGTCTGTGCCCACCCATGGACGGCGGATTGCTCGGCCACGTGCCCCTTGATGAAGGTGGCGAGCTCTTGCCCGGTCACGACGCCATGCGGCAGTTGGGTGTCGGCGGCGCCTTGGATCCCCTGCAGGAAGTAGTAGGTGAACAGGCCATGACCGCGGAATTCGTGAGCCTGCTGACCCGCAGCGCCAGCCACCAACGCTACGCGCGAGCGTCCGTCTGCGATCATGCGCACGTAGCCCGGGACCTTGGGCGACAACGCGGCGCCACGGTGGCCGATCGCCAGCCCCGAATAGCAGGCGTCGGCGACGAACATGACATGGCGTGCGCCCACCTCGGTCGCGATGACCCGCTGCAGCCACGCCATCTCGATGCCTTGGCTGATCGGACGCTCTGGATCGCTGTCGATCGCCATCAAGAAGCCCATCTCGCCGCCAGCGTGTTTGCGCGAGACGCCGTGACCGGCGAAGTAGATGAGCAGCCGATCCCGTGCGCCCAGCCGCTCCGCGACGATGCCTTCGATGGCTTCCAGGATCGCCTTGCGTGTGGCCGCAGCCCCGAGCAGGAGTCGGGTCTCGAACCCCATCTTGGCAAACGTCTCGGAGACCTTGCGCGCGTCACGCTCGGCGCCGGCGAGCTGCGGCATGTGGGCGTAGCTGTCGATGCCGATGACCAACGCCATCGACCGACTGTAGACCTGGCCACTGTCCAGCGCGACGCGGTTGCGCATCGCTTCGATCCCGCCATTCTCCGCACGGGCGTCGCGTCCGCCAACGATGGTCGCGATGAGGCAGACCAATGCGCACAGCAGGCGCCCAAGACGCGGCACACGAGGCAGGGAACAATGGCCGTCCATGCAGGGCATTGTCGGCTTGTCTGCGAAAGCACTGTGGGTGTCAAGCGGATCTACGATTCGACGATTCGATCCGTCAGGGCCGTCGACGCCGCCGACCCGACCTCAGGACGCCTGCCTCGGCCACGACGGCGCAGCGCCCGGATCTGCGCTTGTCCGCCCTGCGGTGCCCTGCTAGCTTTCCGGGCTCCAACGCGCGGTCCTGACGGGCCGAACGCCAGGACGGAGCCAGACATGAAGCGCGTCTCTTCCCTGCTGCTGATCGGAGCCTTGATGCTCCCCCTCGCCGCCTGCGGCCCCAAGAAGAAGGCCAAGGAGGAGCGCGCCGAGAAGGGCGACGATCGCCTCGCCGAGCTGATGTCGGAGCGCCGCAAGCGCCTCGCCGAGACGATGCCGACGTCCGACGAGCCCGACGGCAGCAGCCATCCCTGGCTGGCCTGGGTGGGGCAGGTGGCCGGCACGGTCAGCCGCTCGGAGCTCAAGAAGGTCGGCGTCATCGCGCGCGGCACCCCGACCGCGGCGATGGCCGACGAGCTCGGCACCTGGCTCGAAGCACAGAAGGCGTTCTACTTCGACGAGAAGATGGCGCCGAACGAGTTCTGGCGTGACCTGTCGATCGCGTCGAAGTCGGCCGTCGGCAAGCCGTGGCAGATGGACCTCGACTTCGACAAGATCTTTTTCCACGCTGCGGAGTTGGCTCGCACCAACAACCTCTTCGCCACGGCGCCGGACGACGATCGCGTGACGCGCTACTTCACCTACTGGCTGCTGGTCTGGGGCTTCGACGCCAAGACCTCGCTGTTCCAGGAAGAGGTCAACAAGCTCTGCAAGGCCAAGCTGGGCACCTTCTGCGACGAGATCCCGATGGAGCAGCGGCCGTTCCAGGTGATGAAGCCGTACTACGAGCAGGTCAAGGCCATGATCGCGGACTTCCGCAAGGCCTACCCGAGCTCGCCGTACGAGCCCTTCCTGGTGCGCCTCGACGCGGCCTACGACAAGCGGATCAAGGAGGTCCCGGCCTGGTCCGAGAAGCCGCGTCTGGTCGGCATGCGCTCGACGGTGCCCGCCCCCGTGCCCGGCAACGCCGTGCTCTTCGTCTCGGACGAGGGCGTCTCGCTGATGGACAACGTGCTGCGCAAGGCCGGCGACGCCGAGAAGCCCTGGAAGCCGGATTGGGCGGCCGATGGCGAGCTCGAGAAGGCCATCAACCTGCTGGTCGAGGACGTGCGCAGCTCGACGGTGTCGAACTTCAACCAGAGCCGCATCCTCGTGCTGCCGCAGGGCGAGGTGCCCATGAGCTACCTGCAGAGCCTGATGCGCGCGACGATCGTCGGTGAGCATGCCAAGGAGTGGCCGACGATGCTGCTCGTCGGGCGTCGCCGCGCCGACGGCAGCAACGAGCGCGTCGGATTCCTCGTCTCGCTGCTGGAGGCCGAGAAGCTCGTGCCGTTCAAGCTCGAGGCGCCCGGCAAGGGCAAGCTCAGCTGTAGCGCCTGGGCCGTCGTCGGCGGTCAGCGCCACGAGGCCAAGGGCTTCACCGCGGCGGTCTTCCACGACGGCAAGCAGGTCCACGTCGGCCGCCTCGCCCCCGACGGCGCCTACAAGGACGTCCAGTCTGCCGAGCCTCATGGCGAGGGCGACCGCCTCGAGAAGTGGGCCGACGCCCAGACCAGCTCGATGGTCGTCGCGGTCCCTGCGTCGGCGACCTACGCCCAATGGGTCGAGGCGATGAACGGCGTCGCCCTGCGCTGCAACGAAGAGGGCTGCAAGCAAGAGCGCAGCAACCCCGTCTTCCTGGCCACCTGCAACTAGGGGCGACCGCCGCGGCGGCCTACTTGCCCTTGCGCTTCTTGCGGGTCGGCGTCGCTGTGGTGTTGCGCTCGGCGGCGGCGCCCTTGGCGTCTGCCCCGTCGCCGTTGCTGCCCGGGATGGCCGACTGCGGGCCCATCGGCGGCGGCGCAGACGGCGCTTCTGCCTGGGCGCCCGATTCGTAGCGACATGGCTCGTCGCTGCGACGCTCCCAGAGCTGGATCAACTCCTCGCGCCAATGCTTGAGGTGCGGGTCGCGGAACTCCTGCAGCAAGCGGAAGTGGCGCTGGATCGTGGGCTTGCGCTGCACGGTCGCGGGCGTGAACCACGATTGCGGCGCCGCGATCACAAATCGCAGGTTGTCCTTGCAGGCGCGGTTCCAGAACTCGGCCTCGTCGACGAACCCGGTCTTGAAGGTCTTGGAATTGGTGTCGACGTGGTCGCCCGCCATGCGCCGGTTGGCGAGCAGCGCGATCAGCGGCGCGTAGGTGCTCGCGCCAGTGAGGGTCTCGTTGCCCTTGGCGCGGCTGGCGACGACGGCGGCGATCTCCTCGGCCGTCGAGAACCAGCGCTTTTTGCTCCACAGGTAGTGGTGGATGCCGCTCTCGAGGTTGCCGCGCAGGCGCCACGGCTGCCAGAACATGGCCTTGCCGAAATCCGACAAGCCCTGCGGCCCCGGCGCGTCCAGCCACTCGAACGTCAACAGCTCGCCGGCGCCCTTGCCGCTCGATCCTGCGACGAATTCGCTGGCGAACGCGCTCCGGTTGGCCGCGCCATTCAAGGGGACCCAGAGCGCGCAGACCAGCGCCGCGACGATCGCCGCCCACCGCGACCACGCCGGCGTCGGCATCGGTCCGCCGCGCAGGGTACGCGGATCGCAGAGGTCGACGTCGACGACACCGGCGCCGACGGCTGCGCGCATGAGCACCCACAGCACGCGCAGGGTGCCGGCCGCGGCGAGTGAGGCCATCGGCAGCAAGAGCGTGTAGTAGAAGTCGTAGCGCTCGTGCAGCTGCGCCAGCTCGCCGAGCAGCGCGAAGCCGACGATGAAGATGATCCACAGCGCACCGCCGGCGCGCATGTGCAGCCACCAGCGACGCGGGTTGACCATCATCGCCCAATGATCGGGGTCGGCCATCGATTGGTTCGGCGGCGTCGGCGCGCGCTTGGCCTGGCCCGCCGCCGCGTCGGCCGCCGGCGCCTTGTTCGCCCGGCGCAGCAAGATCTCGACGCCGACGGCGATTGGCGCCAAGGCCGCCAGCCAGAAGTGCGCGGCATGATAGTAGAACGAGATCAGGAAGTCCTTGGACTGCAGCATGGCCATCAGGTTCGCCGTCAGCGCCAGCGGCCCCTGATCCAGCGGAACGTAGCCAGCCGTCTTGATCTTCTTCTCGGTGTGGTAGCGGTAGACGCCGTCGAGGTAGCTCTCGCCGCCGATCAACTGGCCCAGGATATGCACCGTGCCGAAGACCAGGGCGAAGCCGATCAACAATTGCACCGCCGGGCTGCCGAAGATGCGTCCGACCAGGGAGCGCGAGCGATCGTCACCGCCGCTCGGGGGAGCGAACATCAGCAGGACGAACAGGGCGATGGCGCCTCCGACCGCGTAGATGCCCGTCGAGGTTGCAGCGCCGGCGAAGAGCCCGGCGAGGAAGGTTCGCTCGCGCATCGCCGCCCAGAGCGCCAGCATCAGCCAAAAGGTCGTGAGGTTGACGCCCGTCAGGTTCGTGCTGGCCTTGAGCGTCTCGGTCGCGAACAGGAACAGGATGGCGGCCAGCACGCCGCCGAGCGGCGTAAACCAGCGACGCCCGGTGCGCCAGACGACGATCCCGGTCAGGCCGGCAGCGACCGCGCTGATGCCCTTGGCCAGCGGCCACGACCAGCCGAAGATGCCGAACAACGCCGCGGGGATCGCGACGTGCAGCGGCGGGTGCGAGAAGAAGAAGTCGTGGTAGGGCCAGACGCCGCTGGCCCAGGCCTTGGCGGCGTAGAAGTAGATGCCCTCGTCGGTGGCGGAGTATCGGCCTCCTTGCACCTTGAGCAGGGCAAAGACGACCAGCGTCACGAGCATCGCGACGTTCTCGAGCATCGACGAGGTGTCTTCGTCGACCCGATCCTCCCAGCGCGACACGCCCGCGAGCGTCGCCGCCGCCGCGAACGATGCGACCGAGAGCGTCGCCGCCGCCGCGCCCAGCGACGCGAGACCGAATCCACCGACGCCGAGCATGACCGCGAGCGCCGGTGCCGCGAGCGCCGCAGCGCCCAGGCCGTCGAGCGCGCCGCGTGCCGGGGCGCGTGGCATCATCAACATCGCCAGGATCGCCGGCCCGAGCAGCGCCAGCAGCACCGTGCCCAGAGGCGAGGCCATCAGCGCGTCGTGGATCATGGCGCCCTGGAGTTCGACCGAGGTGCGCGCTCCGACCGCCGCGAACAGCGGCAGCGTCGTCTTGCCGAGCCAGACCATCGGCTGCCAGTACGAGATCACCAGCACCACCGCGACGGCCGCACCGAGCCAGCGCGCCGGACGTTGGGTCGGCCGGCGCGTCACGCTCCACAGCGCGGCTGCGCCGATGCCGCACCACAGCGCCACGGGCAGGCCGAGCAGATCGCCGCGCATCGGCCACGTCGGCGGGGCCAATAGCCCAGGGCTCGCGCCTTCCCGCAGCAGCAGGGCCACGATGGCCATGAACGTCGCGAAGATGCCGCCCGCGTCCGGGGCCGCGCTCGGGTGGTCCGATGCCCGCAGCGAGCCGCCGGCGATGGCCACCAAGGCGAGCAGGCCGCTGAGCGCCGTCGCGCCGGCCGCCAGCGTCATGCCCACCGGCCAGGCGCACGCCTGCGACGCGACCAGGGCGCGCCAGAGTGGGGCGCCGTCGGGGGTCGCGGGCAACGCGAGCGAGGCGATGGCCGCGACTAGACCGAGCAGCCCGAGGAACTGGCCGTCCAGCGCCCGCAGCGACGCCTGGGCCGTGACCTCCGCCACGATTGACGAGCGGCGGGCCGCCGCGTTGGCGCTCGTGGCGGCGGTCGCTGCCTGGGTCGCGGCGGGGCGGATCTCGCTCGGTCGCGACGCAGGCTGGACCTTCGACGGACCGCGTGCGGGCCCGGCGGCGAGCGCGGGCAGCGTCGGCGGCGACGGCGCGACGGGTTCCTTCTGCGCGGGCGTGTCGGTGCGCGAGGTGCGGGCGCGCGGCTGGATGCCCGAGCTGCGGCGGGCGGCGTTGTCCAAGGGCCCCGCCACGCGCTTGGACAGCTGCGGCTTGCGCGAGTCGCCAAATGTGAACGTCGGATCGCCGCCGGGCGTCATCCGCGCCCAACCCCGCTCCTCAGGTTCCTCATCTTGCATCCACGGCGGAACCGACAGCGCGTGGCGGTGCGAGGCGTCGGCCCCGGCCTCGTCCAGCTCCTCGACGGGGACGTCCGTCGGCGCCGACGAAGGACCAAACGAGAATGGCAACATCGACGGCGCGTGGCGATGCGACGCCGGGTCGCGATCACCGCCTTGGTTCTCGTCGGATTGTGGCGATCGCGGCGGGCGCTTGGGGTCGTGTTGGGTCATCAGTGGGCTTGTGACGAGGGGTCGGGTGAACTCGCCCCCGCACCCTAGCAGGTTGTCGAATTGCTAGCTACCCACGTCGGTCGCGCCAGTTGGCGCCGCACCGAATCGGGCCGTGATGGCCTCCAGGGCCTGATTCGCAGCGTCATCGATTGTCGTGTCCCCGGCCTGTGCCGCCGCGACCACCGCCTCTCCGGCCTCGGTCCGCAGCCAACGGGCGACGACATCGCGGACACGCTCGCCGGCGCGCCTGGCGATGGCCTCTCGACGAGCGGTCGCCGTGCGCTGTTTGCGCGTCGCCGCCACCGCCAGCAATGCGTCGCAGAGCGCGTCCGTTCCCTCTTGCCGCGTCGCCACGGTCGCGACGATCGCCACGTCACGGCCGTCGTGGCTGAGCGCGCGCATGGCGTGCAGGTCCGCGCGCAGCCGATCTGCGCCCTGGCGATCTGCCTTGTTGACCACGAGCACGTCCGCGATCTCGAGCAGGCCGGCCTTCATCGCCTGCACGTCGTCGCCCTGGCCCGGCGCGAGCACGATCGCGACGGCATCGGCGATGAGTTCGACGTCGACCTCGGATTGGCCGACGCCCACCGTCTCGATCAGCACGATATCGAATCCGGCCGCGCAGAGCGCATCGACCGAGGCGTCGACCGAGACCGAGAGCCCGCCGTTGCTGCCGCGCGTCGCCAGTGAGCGAAACAGCACCTCGTCGTCGTCCGTGAGGCCGCCGAGGCGCAAGCGATCGCCCAGCAACGCGCCGCCGCTGTGCGGACTCGACGGATCGACCGCCAGCACGGCGACCCGCAGGGATCGACGGCGCAAGACGCCGACCAGCGCCGCGAGCAGGGTCGATTTGCCGGCCCCAGCGGGGCCACTCAGCGCCAGGACCGGCGTCGTGCGCCGGCGGGCGCGGCCCTCACGGGCGCGGGCGAGTGCATCGGGCTCCCCGTCGTCGATCGCACGCAGCAGGCGCGCCAGATCTGCGAGGGAGCGCTCCACGACTAGAAATCGAGCGCGATCTTGCCAGTGAAGACGCCGAGCCCGTCCGTGAACGAGCGCAGGAATTCGCCGCCGATCGAGATTCGCGTCACCACAAGGCGCAGGCCGAACGCCGCACGATGGCTGACGTTGTTGACTGCCTTGAGCAGCATCAGGTCCGGCTCCAGCGTGGTGTCGTTGGGGTAGACCTCGATCTGGCGCGTCGTCACGTTGCTGTAGCTGAACGAGTAGGCACCCCAGGGCTGCAGCGAGACGACGCCGCCGATGCCGAAGGACTTCGACAGCACCAGGTCGGCGCCGACGATCAGCATCGAGATGTCCGAGTGGCCCAGCACCGACTGCACCGACGTGCGCAGGCCGAGATCCGGCACGCTGACGTAGCCGTCGACCAGCGACATGTTCAACTCGGCGCCGATCGCCCACATGTTCGAGTCCATCAGGTGGGTCAGCACGGCGCCCACCTGCATGGCGTAGGGCAGGCCCTTGCGCACGCGCATCTGCGCCGTCGTCACCGTCGCGGACGGCTTGGCCACGGAGTTCTTCCAGTAGTCAGCGGTCGAATTGGTCTGGCCGAACGACATCTCGAGCGCCGCTTCCATGCCGAGGGCACCGAGCGATTGGGCCGGCCCGACCATCTTCGAGCCCAGCAACAGGGCCATCTCGCTCATCAGCGCGCTGTAGGCGCCGTTGCGCGTCGCCTCCGCTGGCGGACGGTTCGGGTCATAGAAGCCGCGCAGCGACAAGTCCAGCGGCGCCGCCAGCGCGGCCAGCGGCGTGGCCATCACGGCGACCAGGGCCAGCGTCGAGACGAGTCGCGACCACGGACGGCGACCAGCGCGCGCGGACCACCGATACGCGCCTTGGCCCGCACCAAGTCGGCCATGGACGGGGACGAAACACGTCATCGCGCGCTCCTGCACGGCCGCGGCGAACCTGCCGCGCCGGCCGCATGATGGCCCAGCGCCAGGGCGACTGTCCAGACCATGTGCGACCGGACCTTCAAGGCGCGGCCTGCGCCCCAGCCGCGAGCCGGCCAGCGAGATCGCGAAGCTCGGGCAGCGTGTGGATGTCGTGCTCCATCTGCGGCACGACCGACAGGAACGTCCCTGAACCCGCCATCTTGCGCAGCGACGTCACGTGCGCCGCGTCGGCTGCGTCGAGGTTCTGCAGTCGGCTCGCGCCGTCGCGCAGGCGGTCGGCCAGGTGCCGGGCGGCCTCGGGCGTCATGCCGCCGCGGACCAGGCGCGCGATCAAGGCCTCGGCGCTGCGTTCGACGCGCGCGGGATCGGTCAACGCTCCCGGCACCTGCAGCACCCGGTTGACGACGAACCCCGCGAACGGCAGGCCTTCGCGCCGCAGCAGGTCGAGCATGTGGCGTGCCTCGCGCAGCGATGTCTCGCCGGGCGCCGTCACGGCGACAAAGCGCGTCGCGGACGAGCGCAGCAGCGCGTCGGTCGCCTCGGAGCGGGCGCGCATCAACGGCATCACGTCGCGAAACGAGCGAAAGAACTGCGCGATATCCGGCAGGACCTCGGCGCCGAAGAGCTTGCCGAGCACGCCCATCGCCGCGGAGCTTCCGCGCGCGAACAGGCCCGGGCGGCTCGTGTCGTCGCGCGCCGGCACCTTGGCGAACCACTTGAGCACCTGCTCGTTGATGAAGTTGGCGAAGGTCTGGCCGGCCTGCAGGAACTCCGCGGTGTTGTGCGTGGGCGGCGTGTCCAGGACGATCAGCTCGTAGCGGCCGGTGCGCTGCAGCTCGGCCAGCAGCTCGAGCGCGACCAGGTCCGGGCTGGCGCCGAGCGCCGGCAGCAGGGCGCGGTAGATGCGGTTGCCCATCACCTCGTCGCGCATTTTCGGGTCGGGCAGCAGCCGCTCGACCATCTGCTCGGCGCCGAGCTCGGGGTCGAGCATCATCGCGTCCAAGCTACCGAGCGCGCCCCGACGCCAGGGATCGCCGTCGACGGCCTCGCCGAGCGCTCCCTGCAGCCGCGGCAAGACGGGCAGGGCGGTGTTGGGGGCGCAAGCGTCGCCGTCGAGGCCCAGCGCCTGCAGCAGGCGTCGGGCCGGATCGATCGTCAGCACCAGGGTCTTGCGGCCCCGCAGCGCGCCGAGCAGGCCGAGGGCCGCCGCGCTGGTGGTCTTGCCGACGCCGCCGGAGCCGACGGCCACCAGCAGCTGCGCTTCGTCGACGCATTGCAGCAGTCGATTGGTCTGGGCTGAGGCTGTGGTCACCGGCTCGCTCCCATGCGCGGCTCGCGGCGAGTGGCCTGGCGGACGCGCCCGGCCAGCTGGTCGATGGAGTCCAGGTGCAGCTGGCGGCGGAACAGGTGCGGCAGCTCGATCAGGCGCCCCCCGGATGCCGTGTGCAGGTCAGGCAACAGGCGCGCAGCCCGCAGGGCCCGACCTCGCAGCACCTCGGCGGCCCAGAGCAGGGTGTCGACGTCCTCGTTGGTCTGCTGGGTCTCTTCGCTGTCGCTCGCGGTCGCTGGCTGCACCGCCGCGGCCAGGGCGGCGAGCTCGTCGGCCTGGATCAGCTCCGGGTAGACGCCGTTGACCACGATGGCCGCCGTCTCGATGCCGTGGCGCTGGCGCAGGACGTTGCGCAGCTCGATCGTCTCGACCACGGGCATCTCTTCGGGCAGCGTCACCAACACGAGCCCCGTGCGCAGCGGATCGAACAGCACCTTGGACATCGACTCTGCCAC
Source organism: uncultured Enterobacteriaceae bacterium (assembly GCA_964586155.1). Classification (GTDB taxonomy): domain Bacteria; phylum Myxococcota_A; class UBA9042; order UBA9042; family UBA9042; genus SXNM01. The sequence continues at coordinate 15,317 of CAZPHC010000042.1, forward strand.
CTGGGCCAGCGGTCCGACGCGGAAGATCTGGCGCACCATCGACGGCACGCCGTAGAGCCCCGCGACGAAGCCGGACGTCGGCATGTCGCAGATCAGGATGTCCCAGCGGCGATCTCCACGCGGACCATGAAGGAGCTCGAGTTGTTGCAGCTGGTACAGGAACAGGATCGACCGGATCGCCGGCATCGCGAGGAAGAAGCCCCGCACGTGCTTGTTCGCCAACGCCAGCTTCGCCAGCGCGCGGACCTTGAGCTGATCGCCGGCGAAGAGGTGCAGCGCGTGGAGCAGGTCGAACCCCATCAAGTCGAGCCCCGGTTGCAGCTGCACGGGCTCGATCGGCGCCTCGGCGCGGCCAAAGAGCGGTGCAACCCGCGACACGGACTCGAATTCGATGAGCAGGACGCGCTTGCCCTCGGCGTGCGCCTGCCGCGCCAGCGCAGCGGCCACGGTCGACTTGCCGACCCCACCCTTGCCGGTCACCAGTAGCACGCTGTGGTCGAAGAGCTTGTCCATGGTCCTCCAGCCCACATCCTAGATGCAGCGCCGTCCAGCGACAACGGCGTCCACCGATCCCGTGGCGGTTCGACGCGACGCGGGTCCCGAGCCCGACAGCGCCTGCCCGCGCCGAGGTCGTCCGCACCGCGCCGACGATGTCAGCGCGCGTTGCCCGTGCGTTCTGGCCGCAGCGGCAGATCCAGGTGGCCGTGGACCTGCAGCCGGCAGGCCAGCACCGTCGCGGACACCACCAGCACCGGCACCATCGGCGGGATCCACGCGAGCAGGTGGCCGACGGCGCCGAAGCCGATCAGCAGCGACGGATGCTTCGTCATCAGGCCGAGCTGCTTGCCGACGCCGACGAAGTGGTTCTCGAGCGCGAAGTTCATGGTCATGATCGCGCACCAGATCGCCGACCATCCGCCGCCGACGCCGATGCCGACGGCCGTGCCGAGCGGCGGCAACAGCGCCCCGAGCGTGGTCGAGACGAGCCAGATCGCCACCGCGCCGCTGATGTTCATCGCGGCCAGGATGGCCGCGCGCACGACGCCGTGCAGCAGCTCGCGCACACGAAGCCGCCAGCCGATCTGACGCGGCTCCTGGCCGAAGAACGCGGTCTCTGCGGCCTCGGCCAGCATGCCGAGCAGCGGCGCCATCAACGGGCTCGACACGGCGAAGGCCAGGGCGAACGAGATCAGCCACCACGCCAGCCAGGCCAACACGTAGAGCACCGACCAGACAAGCTCCTGCCACCACAGCGCGCCCTTCGGCCCGAGCAGCTGGTGCAGCACCGGCGACTGCCAGACCGCCGACTGCCACAGGACCACGCCCCAGACGAGCAGGTAGACCACGATCGACGCGGCCATCCAGGTCATGACCCGTGGGTGTCGCATCGCGAAGGGCAGGCCGGCCGCGATCGCGCGCACGCCGGTCCAGGCCTGTCGGGCTGCGCTGCCGGCCAGGGGATCGCTCGCATCGACATGGCGATCGGCGATCCTGGGATCCTGCGGCCCCCCGATCACGGTTTCTGCCCCGACGACGCCGGATCTTCGCGCTGGACCGCGGCGATCGAGAGCGGCGTCGTCGGATCCGCGTCGGCGGGTCGCAGCAAGATGCCGCGGCGGCCAGCGTCCAGCAGCGGTCCGTCCCAGCGCGAGTCGCCGATGGCGAGATCGACCCGCTCGACGCCGAACGCGCGCAACGCGGCGGGCTTGCCATGGCCGATGGGCCACGGCGAGACGAAGCCGCCCTCGACCGGATCCACCGCGATCACGTCGCACTTGCCGTCGAGGCCCAACCGCGCCAGCCCCACCTCGACCGCGAGCCGGCCCGAGGCGGAGACCGCGATCACGCGCACGCCACGGGCCACGGCCCGCAGCAGCGCCTCGACCAGCCAGACCCGCGGGTGGACGTGGTCGCGCAGCCGCGTCGCCAACGCCGCGCGGACTTCGGGTTCGGCGCGGGTGCGGCCGAGCGCGGCGCTCGCCAGGCAGGCGGCCTCGTAGTCCCGCTCCATCTGCTGGGCGTAGGCCAGGAAATCGACCTTGCGTTCGTCGAAGAGGTGGGGGTGGCCTTCGGCCAGACGCACCAACTCATCGCCGACGTCGCCGGCCCAGACGGTGTTGTCGCAGTCGGTGGCGATCACGCCGCCGGCGGCCACGGCCTCGATCGCGGCGATGGCTTCGGCCGCGGGGGTCCGATCCTCGGTCGGAATCGGCCCGGCACCGGCCAGCAGGCTGCTGAAGTCGTGCGTTCGCGGCATCGGATCCTCGCTGGTTGGGGCTTCTGTCGCCTGCGCGGCCCGAGTATCGTCGCTCGGGGTGCCAGCGGCAACTGCGCTCGGGTCGGGCCGGGCGATCGCCGGGCGAAGGAGCGCAGGACCGCGATGCAGGCTTGCAGCGTCCAGCACGGCGTCGCTGTGGTCGCGGGGGAGCGCGCCGGCATGGTCGTCGAGACCGACGCCGGGGTCCGCACGCTGTGGTTCGCGGCCCCGCCCAACGCCGCACGGCGCGGTCGACTCGGCCGGGGCCTCTGGCTGCACTGGCGCGCGCGCACTGCGGCTGCGGCCTTGCGCGCCGGGCTTGGGGCGCCGAGCCCTGCGCAGCGTCTGATGGCCGCCTGGGTCGTCGCCTGGGAGGCGACCGCCACATGGGCGCTCGGGGCCGTCGCCTGGGCCTGCGCCGACGCCTGGCCCGCGTCGCGCTGGTGGTTGCCTCTGGTTGTCGCCGCCACGCGCTTGGGCCTTGGCCACGGCGGACGGGCGCGCCGGCGCTGGCACGCGCTCGAGCATCGGGTCCTCGACGAGGTGCAGCCGTCGGCGTGTGGTGCCACCACGCAGGTTGCCGCCACGGTGCTCGCCGCGGCCGCCTCGACCGTGGCGCTGGCCATGGAGCTGCGGCCGCCGGGGATCGCCGTGGTCGACGTCCTGACCTTCGCGGCGGTCGTGGCCTGGGCCCCCGCCGTGCACGGCGTCGGGGCCGTCCGGTTCCGCGGCGCCGACGAGTCCTGGGCCCGGCCGCGCATCGCGGCGCTGCGCGAGCTCGTCGCGACGGTGCAGGCCTCGAGCCTGGTGCCGCCAGGGGGGCCTGGCGCCGTCGCCGCGTCGACAGGTGTTGCAAGCGATCTCGGCGCAGTCTACACCGTCGCCCCCGAGGGCCGGTCGACGGCCAGCGCGAACTGAGGTGCCTTCATGTTCGAGAAACTGGATGCCGTGGTGGAGCGCTTCGAGGAGCTCGAGGCCGCGCTGGCGACGCCCGAGATCGCCTGCGACCCGACCCGTTCGCTCAAGATGATGCGCGAGCGCGGCGCGATGGAAGAGACGGTCACCGCCTACCGCAGCTGGCGTACCGTCCTGGCCGATCTCGAGGCCACCGAGTCGATGATGCGCGAGGAAGACGACCCCGACATGCGGGCCATGGCGCGCGAGGAGTTGGCGTCGCTCGCCGAGAAGCGGGCCGAGCTCGAGACACACCTCAAGGAGCTCATGGTCCCGCGCGATCCGCGCGACGACCGCAACGTCGTGCTCGAGGTCCGCGCGGGCACCGGCGGCGAGGAGGCGGCGCTCTTCGCCGGCGACCTGCTGCGCATGTACCTGCGCTACGCCGAGGGGCGCGGCTGGGAGGTCGAGGAGCTGTCGAGCTCGGAGGCCTCGCAGGGCGGCATGAAGGAGATCATCGTCCTGATCCGCGGCCACGGCGCCTACTCGCGCCTGAAGTTCGAGTCCGGCGCCCACCGCGTCCAGCGCGTGCCGGCGACCGAGTCGCAGGGCCGCATCCACACGTCCGCGTGCACGGTCGCCGTGCTGCCCGAGGCCGAAGAGGTCGACATCGGCATCAACCCGGCCGACCTGCGCATCGACACCTACCGCGCCAGCGGCGCCGGTGGTCAGCACGTCAACCGGACGGACTCGGCGGTGCGCATCACGCACATCCCCAGCGGCATCGTCGTGCAATGCCAGGACGAGCGCAGCCAGCACAAGAACCGCGATCGGGCGATGACGCTGCTGCGGACCAAGCTGCTCGACGCCGAGACCGAGCGGCAGCACTCCGAGACGGCCGCCGACCGCAAGGCCCAGGTCGGGTCCGGCGACCGCAGCGAGCGCATCCGCACCTACAACTTCCCGCAGAACCGCCTGACGGATCATCGGATCGGCCTCACGCTCTACGCCTTGGAGCAGATCGTCGCTGGCGAGCTGGACCAGGTCATCGAGCCGCTGATGGCTGCGGAGCGGGCGGCGCGGATGGCCGACGCTGGCATGAGTTGAGGCCGAGCGCGCCGCAGATCGCCCACGCCAGCGCGTCGGCCTCTGCGACGAGCGCCTCGCAGCGCGGATCTGCGGCCTCGTCGAGCTCCCTCGCCTCGGCGCGAAGCTGGCCATGGCGCGTGCGCAGCGCGGCAAGCCGCTGCAGAAGCCGCTGTCGGCGCTCGCCACGCGCCAGCGCGTCGTCGGGCGGCGGCGCTGGTGGCGGCTGCCACAGGCGCTCGAGGTTCCACGTCAGGCTCACGCTCCACCCGGCGGTCCGGGCGGCGCTGGTGCGCTCGCTGGAGCTACCCGTGGTGCCCAGCACCTCGCCAAAGCCCAGGTAGACCCCGTCGTTGCGCCGCAGCTGGACCCGACCCGGCAGCAGCGCGCCCAGGCGCCACCAGCCGGAGACGGCCGTCCCGACGGGGGGCTGCGCGAGGCGCTCGGCGGCCGACGCCAGCCGCTCGGTCGGCAGCGGCGCGATCTCGCAGCGAGCCCCCATCTCGGCGCCTCTTGCAGACGCCGGAGCGGCTGCCTCGAACGACGCGGCGAGCAGCAGCGTCGCGATCCGGCGTCCGGCCAGGCTCTGCAGCCAGCGTCGTGGGGGGTGGGGTCGAATCGGCGTTGCCCTGGTCATCACGTCCCTCCGCGGCGGCGCGGTCGCCCTGCATGGGCGCCGGCACCGCGAGGAGTTGCGTGAAGCGTGCCAGGCGCCGTCGGCGTCGGACCCTCGCCCAACGCGCCATGCAACTGTCGGATCGTCAAGGGTTGTTTGGCGTCTCGTCCGGGGTGGGGCAACCTGCGCAGGCCGCGGCGCGACGCATCCCGGCGCGGCGAGACCGTGCCATGGGACCGTCTCACGAGACGGTCTCGACCGCGGCGAGCGCGGCGACCGCGGCGTTGGCGCCCACCTGCCGCCGCGTGTCCGAGCCGTTACGGGCAGCCGGGCAAGGTGGCGTCCAGGTTGCACAATCCGTAGCCGGCAGGCGCGTCGTTGCGCACGCGCAGCGTCCGGCGCAGCCAGTCGACGCCGTTGCGGCCGTCGCGCACGACGACCCAGATCGTCATCTCGAGGTCGGTGGCCTTGGGCGGCAGCAGCGAATTCTCGGGCACTTCGTCGTAGGAGCGCTGCTTGTCGTAGTCGCCCGCGGTCGAGAACCACGAGAACAGCAGCGACTCCTTCAGCGGGCCGGGCTTGCTCGGGTCCAGGCTCTCGCCGTAGGTCTCCAGGCTCTCGTCGGTCCAGGTCGGCACCAGCTCCAGCGCGCCCTTCTCGAAGCCGAAGAAGGTGTCGTCGGGATCACCCTTGTAGGGTCCGACCGTCGGCGTCAGCGCCTCGGGCCAGGCCACGCCGCCGAGCTCGAGGCCGGTCAGCGTCGGGTTGCTGTGCACGTCCTCGGCCTTCGACGCGAACGCCAGGCGCTTGTACCCGGCGAGGCAGACGTCGCGATCCGCGCACGGCGCGGCCAGCCAGGGCGCGATGTCCGTCGGGCAGGTGCCACCCTGGCTGGCGCGGGTCGCGACCTTGAACATCACGTAGAGCTCCAGCGTGTTGCCGCTCTCTTGCGCTGCCTGTTGGTCCTTGAGCGAGTCCGGCAGCTTGATGCCGAGATCCTCGAACACCGCGGGCGCCTCGGCGAGCGAGGCGAAGAGCTGGGCGGGCGTGACCACGGCGGTCGGGCCGGTGCCGACGTCCTTCTGCAGCCGCGGGTCGAAGCATTGGAAGGCGCCGTCCTTGCTCCAGGCAAAGGGGCAGAGCGCCCAGGCGAAGCAGAGCTCCTCATCGACGCCAACGACCAGCGGAGTCAGCGTCGTCGGCCCGGTCGTCGTCATCACCGGCGGGTCGGCGCGCACGGCGAGCACGCGCAGCTTGTTGATCAACGAGGGCGGATCGTAGGTGCCGCCGCAGGCTGGCAGCGCAGCCAGCGCAGCCGTCACTGCCAGCCAGGCCAGCGATGCCCGCGCCGCACGCCGCGTGGCGCCCTGGGCGGCGAGGCGAGGTGGCTGCGTCATGCGTCACTCCCTGGCTTGAACTCGACGACGAAGGGGACCTTGTCGACGAACGGCGCGCCGTCCTTGGTCCCGGGTTCGAACGCGCAATCCCGCAGCGCGTTGCGCGCGGCGCTGTCGAAGGGTTCGCCCGCCGCGCGCAGCAGACGACCCGGCTTGACGCTGCCATCGGTGCCGATCGTCAGCAAGAGCGTGACCTCGACCACACGTCGACCGGCGGGGGCTCCCTCGGGCCAGCTCACCTTGCAGCGGCCCTTGGGCCTGGCGTGCACGATGACCACGCGCTTCTCGGGCGCGGCGGCCGCCGGCGCATCGGGCGCGGCGCTCGTCGCCTTGCTGTCGCCGTCGCCCCGGCGCCGGGTATTGCGCTCGTTGGCCGCGACGGCGGGGTCGCCGAACATGTCCTCGTCGCCCTGCTGCACCTTGACGCCGCTGCCGTCGCTGGTCGCGCCGTAGGTCTGCGAGAGCACGAGCGGCGCCGGCTCTGCCGCGTCCGGCGGGGGCGTGTTGTCCTTGGGCTTCGGCTTCGCCTTCGGTTTGGGCCGCGGCGTCGGTGTCGGCTCGACCTTGGCCGGGGCCTCCTGCTTGATCTCGGGCGCGGGTTCGGGCTCCGGCGGCGGCGGCGGCGGCGGCGGTGGCGGTGGCGGCAGCTTCACGTCCTCGTAGACGGCCTTGGCCACCTTGCGCTCTGGCTCCTCGGGCAGCGGCTCGATCTCGATCGACAGCGCCCAAAAGCCGACGGCTCCGTGGACCAGCATCGCAGCGAGCAGACCGATCGTGAAGTCGCGCCCCATGGCCTAGTCGATCTCCTGCTCTTTGGTGTTGATGGCGACGTTCTCGACCCCGAGCACGCGCATCGTATCGATGACACGCACCACCGTGCCATGGCTGACGCGCTTGTCGGCCGAGACCACGGCCTCGAGCTTCTTGCCCGCAGGCTGGGCGCCGACGCGCAGCTTGACCGCCTCGCGCAGGGCCAGCTCTTCGATCTTGGCGCCGTTGAGGTAGAGCTCACCCTCGCGGTTGATCACCACGCTCAGCGGCTCGCCCGGCTTGTCCTGGCCCGAGGCCGCGGTCGGCAGATCGACGTCGATCGTCGGCTTCTTGACCTTGCGCGACACCGTCTCGCTGGTGAGCATGAAGATGATCAGCAGCACCAACATGATGTCGACGAGCGGGGTGACGTTGATGTCTGTGATGGCGTCGTCGTCTCCGCCCATCTTCGCTGCCATTGGCGTGCCCTCCTGCTGGTTCGATGCGTGCTGCGCGCATGGGGTGCGCGCGTCGTCGCCGGTCGTGGGGCGCGTCCGAGCCCGCCCCGTCGCCGCCTCAGGACGGAGGGTTGCTGCCTGGCACGCTCTTGAGGTGCGCGAGCAGGATCGAGGCGAGCGCGCCACTGTCGGCCTGGACGTTGCGGATCTTTCCCTTGAACTGGTTGAACGCCCACACCGCCGGGATCGCGACGAACAGGCCCACGGCCGTCGCCACCAGCGCCTCGGAGATGCTGCCCATGATCGCCTGCGTCCGGTTGGCGTCGACCCCGTCACCGCCCATCGTGCGCTGCAGGTCCGCGAACGCGCCCATGATGCCGATGACGGTGCCGAGCAGGCCGATGAACGGCGCATTGGCACCCAGGCTGCCCAAGAAGCCGAGGAAGCGATCGTAGCGCTGCTTCTGTGCGGCCTCTTCGGCCGCCATCAACTCCTGTACCGCTTCGGCTCCGCGCTCCATCTCGCGCACGCCGGCCAGCACGACCTGGGCCTGCATGCCGCTGTAGGGCTGCAGCACCGCGATCGCGTCGGCCTTGCCCTTGTCGAGCGCCCGCAGCAGCTGCTGCCGCAGGTCCGACGGCACGGCGTTGCGCTGCAGGAAGATGATCCTCTCGACCACGATCGCCAGCGACAGCACCGAGAGGCCGATCAGCAGGAACAGCAGCCATTCGGCGCCGAGCTGGTCGAGGACGTTGGCAAGGGTATCGATCAAGTTCACGGGGATGGTCCAATTCGCGAGTCAGCCCTCGCGTCTGGGCCCTGGCACCGCGTCGGCGGCGTTCGGGCGCGTCGTTCTGCCCATCGGACGGGCCCGTCACCACCATGCCTTCGTGGCACTGCGTGCACACCAGAGGGCCGAGATCGTGACAGCCGCCCCAGAGGGATGCAAGCTGTCGCTGTTGGGTGCGCGCACCACGCAGGGGCGCCCCGCTCCAACACCGGACTGCGCAGCATTCGTCCCAGGAATCGACCCCCCGCGCTGCGACGACCCATCGTGGCGCACCCGAGGACCCCCCCGTGCCGAGTTCGGACCACATCGACGACGCCGAGGCCCCGACCCAGACATCGGGCCCCAGCGAGGATGCCCACGCGCTGAGCGTCGAGGCCGATCGCGCCAGGCTGGCACGCGACGGGATCGATCGCGATCGTCTGGTCGCAGCCATCGACGATCTGGTCAGCGTCGGCGAGGTCGGCGGCCCGGAGCTCCTGGTCGAGGAGCTGCGCGGCTACCTGCCCGGCGCCGACGTCGAGATCGTCCGGAGGGCGTGGCGCTTCGGCGCCGCGGCGCACCACGGCCAGAAGCGCAAGGGCGGCGGCCCCTACTACACCCACCCCATCGCGGTCGCGCGGCTGCTGCTTCGGCTGCGCCTGGACGAGGCCAGCATCTGCGCCGGCCTGCTGCACGACGTGGTCGAGGATTGCGGCGTCTCGCTCGACGAGATCCGCACGCGCTTTTCGGACGATATCGCGCACATCGTCGACGGCGTGACCAAGCTCGACAAGATCCCGTTCACGCGCAGCGAAGAGAAGCAGGCCGAGAACTTCCGCAAGATGCTCGTCGCGATGGCCAAGGACATCCGCGTGCTGCTGCTCAAGCTGGCCGACCGTCTGCACAACATGTCGACGCTCGACGCCATGACGCCGCCCAAGCAGAAGCGCATCGCCGCCGAGACGCTCGACATCTACGCGCCGCTGGCCAACCGCCTGGGCATCGGCTGGATGAAGGTCGAGCTCGAGGACCTCTGCCTGCGCTACCTCGAGCCCGAGGCCTACGATTCGCTGAAGAAGTCGGTCGGCGAGCGCAAGGTCGCGCGCGAGGCCTACGTCGCCCGCGTCGTCCAGGTCCTGCGCGGCGAGCTGGCGGCAGCCGAGCTGACGGCGGCGACGGTCACCGGCCGGCCCAAACACCTCTACGGCATCTGGCGCAAGATGAAGGCCAGCCACGTCGAGTTCGAGAGTGTGCACGACGTCACGGCTTTCCGCGTCGAGGTGGATTCGCTCGAGCAATGCTACCGCGCGCTCGGCGTCGTCCACAGCCGCTTCCTGCCGATCCCCGGCCGGTTCAAGGACTACATCGCGCTGCCGAAGCCGAACAACTACCAGTCCTTGCACACCACCGTCATCGGCCCGGACAACCGCCCGATCGAGGTGCAGATCCGCACCCACGAGATGCACCGCATCGCCGAGATGGGCGTCGCGGCCCACTGGCGCTACAAGGAGCGCGGCGCCGCGATCCGGCCGCGCGACGAGGCCCGCTTCGGCTGGCTCAAGCAGCTGCTCGAGCTGAACAAGGAGGCGCCAGACGCCGACGAGTTCCTCGAGAACATGCGCACCGACCTCTTCGCCGACGAGGTCTACACCTTCACGCCGGCCGGTGACGTCAAGGCCTTCCCGCGCGGCAGCACGCCGCTTGACTTCGCCTACTCGATCCACACCCGCGTCGGCGAGACGACCGTGGGCGCCCGGATCAACGGCAACATGGTCAGCCTCGACACCCAGCTGCGCAACGGCGACATCGTCGAGATCATCACCCGCTCGGACGCGCGCCCCTCCAAGGGCTGGCTGCAGTTCGTCCGCACCGGTCGGGCGAAGTCGAAGATCCGCAACTTCATCCGGGCCGCCGAGCGGGCGCAGGCGCTCGATGTCGGCCGCGATCGGCTCGAAAAGGCGCTGCGCAAGCACAAGATCAGCCTCGCCCGCGCCGAGCGCCACGAGAAGCTGCAGGCCTGCGTCGCGCACTTCCGTCTGCAGACGGCCGAAGAGCTCTGGATCGCGATCGGCTACGGCAAGATCGCGGCCGCCGCGGTCGTCGAGCAGCTCTACCCCGAGACGCGCAAGCTCGAGGTCGTCAAGCCGCCGCCGGCCAAGAGGGCGCGCAAGGGGGCCGCCGACGACGCCGCGATCGTCATCGACGGCATCGCCGACGTCCTGGTCCGCTTCCCGCGCTGCTGTGCCCCGGTGCCCGGCGATGACGTCGTCGGTTTTGTCACCCGTGGCCGTGGCCTGACGGTGCACCAACGCACCTGCCCGCGGGCGCTCGACAGCGATCCGATGCGCCGGGTCGACGTCGCCTGGAACCGCGATCGCGGCGGCAGCGCGCGCGTGACCGTGCGCGTCGAGAGCGGCAACGCGCCGGGCATGCTCGAGAAGATGTCGTCGCGCTTCGGCGAGGCCGGGGTCAACATCCGCGGCGTCCAGGCCAAGGTCGTCGACAAGCTCAACGCCGTCACGACCTTCGAGCTCGAGGTCAGCGACCGCGACCAGCTCGACCGCGTGATCCGCGACCTGCGTGGCCTGGCCTTCGTCCGCCGCGTCGATCGCATGGGCGGCTGACCCTGCGTGTGGCCCCTGGCGTCGGCACGCGACGGGCCGGCCTACGGCAAGGTCGGAGCCGCTGCCCGCAGACGCTCCTCGCGCGACCAGACCGGCAGACGTGACACGACGCCGGCGCCCCAGACAGCGCGGATCTGCGCCTGATTCCAGTGCACCGTCGCCGTCTGGCCGAGCCGCTCGAGCCAGGCGTCGCGCTCCTGCTGCACCAGCTGGGCGCAGACCTCGGCGCGCAGCTCGGCGGTCACGTCGGCGTCGGTGACGTCCGACCAGCGCAGCGGCTCGTGGGCCACCAGCATGGCCACCGACCAGCCGCGCTCCAGCTCGACCGGGCCCGCGATCGTGCCCAGCGCGTCCAGCGCCGCGACCGCCGCTTCGAAGGCCGGATCGACGCGGCGGAAGCTCGTCTCTGGGAAGCGCTGGTCCCCGCGGCCAAAGAAGGTATAGCGCCGCAGCTGCCAGCGCCTGGCGCCGACGGTTGCCGCCGCCGCGATCGTCGTCTCGAACGCGGGCACCGCATCTCGCCGTGCGGGGCTCGTGTTCAGGGGCCAGGCGGCGCCTTCGCTGACCGCCGCAGCCAGGTCGACGGCGGCCAGCGCCGTGCGCAGCGTGCCGGCCAGCGCGCGCGCGGCGGGCGCGGTCTCGGCCAGGCAGCGCGCGCGGGTCGCAGCTTCGCAGCCGACCTCGTCGCAGCACGGCAGGTAGGCCTCCCACACCGTCCAGCTGCGGGGATGGCGAAACCGGCCGAGCGCGCCCATGAAACGCAGCCGGATCGCAGCGTCGTCGACCCGGGCGCAACCGGCGCCGCCGAAGACCTGCGGCAGCAGGCGATCCACCGCCTGGCTGCGCGACTCGCCGGGCTTTGGGCCATGACCGATGACGCGCAGCTCGCGCAGCGCGAGCTCGTCGAGCACCGCGGCGCCGAGCGCCCGCAGCACGGCCTCGTCGCCGACGCCCTCGAGGCGCGCGCGCACGTCAGCGACGCGGATGGAGCCGAAGTCGACCCTGGCGACGAGATCGTCGTTCGCGACCTCCGGCGGGGGCGGGGGCGTCGCCGTGGCGATGGCGGGGGCCCCCCCACCGGTCGCCGGCGAGGCGCCGGGCGTGCCGGCTCGCTCGCAGCCGACCAGCGCCAGCAACGACAGGCAACCCGCCAGCGGCGTCCATCGGGCGGTTCGTCCCGGACGCCCCGCGCCCGGGCGCGGCCACGGCAGGTGCGCCTCGCTCAACGATCGCCCATCAACGTGACCAGGATCGCCTTCTGCGCGTGCAGCCGATTCTCGGCCTCGTCGAAGATGATCGACTGCGGGCCGTCACAGACCTCGGCCGAGACCTCTTCGCCGCGGTGGGCGGGCAGGCAGTGCAGGAAGACCGCGTCGGGCTTGGCGTGGGCCATCATCGCGCTGTCGACGATGTAGCCGTGGAAGTCCTTCAGCCGCTGTGCCGCCTCGTCTTCCTGGCCCATCGAAGCCCAGACGTCGGTGTAGACGGCGTCGGCGCCGGCGACGCCCTCGGCCGGATCGGTCGTGCAGTGCAGCGTCGCGCCGGATTCCGCAGCGCGCTTCTGCGCCTTCTGCCAGACACCGAGATCCGGCCAGTAGCCGCGCGGCGCCACGATCGTCACGTCCATGCCGAGCACGGCGCCGGTGTTCAGCAGCGAATGCGCCATGTTGTTGCCGTCACCGACGTAGGTCAGCTTGCGGCCGCGCACGACGTCGACGTCGAACGTCCCGGCCGGCGACCAACGCTCGATCAGCGTCTGCGCGTCGGCCATCGTCTGGCAGGGGTGCAGCCGATCCGACAGGCCGTTGATGATCGGGATCGACGCAAAGGCGGCGAGCTCCTCGAGCACCTCGTGGCCGTAGACGCGGGCCATCACGCCGTCGCAGTAGCGCGAGAGCACGCGCGCGGTGTCGGCGATCGTCTCGCCGCGGCCGATCTGGATGTCGCTGCTGGACAGGAACAGCGCGTGTCCGCCGAGCTGCACCATGCCGACCTCGAACGAGACGCGCGTGCGGGTGCTCTTCTTCTGGAAGATCATGCCGAGCGTCTGGCCGTCGAGCGCCTTGCGGTACGCCTTGCGGTCCGTCTTGATGGCGTGGGCGAGCTCAAGCATCCCGCGGATGTCTGCGCTGGACCAGTCGGCGATGTCGAGAAAATGGCGCACGGTCATGGAACCCCCCATACGGCGGCGGGCGCTGCATGCGCGGCCGCATCCAACGGTTGCGTGGTGCGCCGGGTCGCTTCGTGCGCGATCCCGGCGGGATCGTTCGCGAAGACGCGCTAGAAGCTGTGCTTGAGTTCCGGGCCGCGGCTGCCCGTCTCGGCGGCGTACAGGCCGCTGATGGCCCGGGTCGCGGCCGTCGCGTCGTCGGTGGTCCGCGTCTGCGGCGCGGGCAGCGGCATCTCGCGGCGCGGCGCGACCGGCGGTTGGACGGCGCGCACCGGCTGGCTGGCCATCTGGCAGGCGCCTTCGAAGAACACGCCCTTGTCGATGTGCAGCGCGGGGCTGGTCACGTTGCCGCGCAGCGACGCGGGCGCGTAGAGCTCGACGCCCTCGGTGGCGAAGATGTTGCCCGTGACGTCGCCATAGACCTCGACGCTGGCGACGCGGATCTCGGCCTGGACGTCGGCGCCTTCGCCCACGATCAGGCGGCCGTCGCTCATGATCTCACCCGTGAAGCGGCCGTCGATGCGGACGGTGCCTTCGAACGTGAGCTTGCCTTCGAATTCGCTGCCCTTGCCGAGCAATGCGTTCAGATCTGCCATGATGTCGTCCCTCTGTGGCCGAGTCGTTCCTGGGTCCGCGCACCGCCGCCGGGTCCTGGGGCCAGCGTCGCGGTCCTCGTGCTGGCGCGATGGTAGCGGGCCGGTCCCTCGAAGTCACGACATGGTTGCGGCCGGTCGTGTCGGCCTGCCACGGCGAGGAGGCCGAGAATCCGGCCCGATCGGCGAATTGCCCTGGGGTCCCGCGGTGTGGCGCGGTCTGCGCACTCAGCCGCCGAAGCGCAGCCGCCAGACGTTGCGCACGGCCTCCCACACGATCGCGCCGTGCATCTTCGAGTCGCCGCGCACGCGATCCGGAAAGACGATCGGCACTTCCGCCACGCGGAAGCCCATGCGCACCGCGCGCCACGTCAGCTCGATCTGGAACACGTAGCCGCCGCCCAGGATCTCGTCGAGGGGCAGGGCGGCGAGCACCCGGCGGTGGAAGCATTTGAAGCCGCCCGTCAGGTCACGGAAGGGCAGGCCGAGCACGAATTGCGCATAGGTGTTGCCACCGCGCGAGAGCATCCGCCGGTGCCAGGACCAGCCCTCGGTGCCACCGCCGGGGATGTAGCGCGAGCCGAGCACGACGTCGGCCTCGGCCGCCCGGGCCAGGAAGTCGACGAGGTAGCGCGGCTGGTGCGAGAAGTCGCAGTCCATCTCGAAGATCAGCTCGTAGTCGCGCTCGAGGGCCCAGCGGAAGCCGGCGATGTAGGCGCGGCCCAGGCCCTCCTTGGCCTTGCGGTGCAGCACGTGGACCCGCCCGTCGCCAGACGCGATCTCGTCGGCGATGCGTCCGGTGCCGTCAGGGCTGCCGTCGTCGATGACGAGGATGTCGATGCTCGGCACGACCTCGTGGATGGCGCGCACCATCAACGGCAGGTTCTCGGCCTCGTTGTAGGTCGGCAGGCAGATCACCGCGCGTGGATGGCTCGCCACTTGGGACTCCGTCACTGCTCCTCCAACGTCGCGGGGCTCGGCTGTCGCGAGGCTCAACGCGCGCGACCCGCCTAGAAGCCGTCCTCGTAGAACGACTCCAGCAGCTTGATGTATTTGCGACAGACCACCGAGCGCCGCAGCTTCAACGTCGGCGTCAGGTCGCCGTCCTCGATCGAGAGCTGGCGATCGAGGATCGCGAACTTCTTGATCGTCTCGTAGCCGGCGAGGCTGCGGTTCTTCTCTTCGATGACCCGCTCGATCATGCGGTAGATCGCCGGGTGCTGGCTCGCCTCGCCGTAGGTGGTGAAGGGCAGGTCCTTCTCGGCGCAGGTGCGCTTGAGCACGCCCTCGTCGAGCACCACCAGGGCGCTGAGCCAGGGCCGGCCCTCGCCGTAGACAAGCGCCGTCGCGATCGCGCCGCTCGACTCGAGGTGGGCCTCGATCGTGCCCGGAGCGATGGCCTTGCCCGCGCCGGTGAAGATCACGTCCTTTTTGCGGTCGGTGACGCGAAGGTGTCCGTCGGCGCTGAGCTCGCCGATGTCGCCGGTGTGCAGCCACCCCTCGGCGTCGAGCACCGACGCGCTGGCCTCGGGCTTGTTGTGGTAGCCGCGCATGACGTTCGGCCCGCGCACGAGGATCTCGCCGTCGTCGTCGATCCGCAGCTCGACGCCGTCCAGCGCCTTGCCCACCGTGCCCAGCTTGGCCTGCTGTGGCCGGTTCAGGGTCGCGCACGCGCTGCATTCCGTCAGGCCGTAGCCCTCCAGCAGCTCCAGCCCGACGGCGTGGTACCACTCCGCCAGCTCTTGCGGCAGCGGCGCCCCACCCGAGATCAGCGCGCGGACACGGCCTCCGAGCAGGGTCGGGAACTGGCGCAACACCAGCTGGGTCGCGGCTTGGTCGCGCAAGCCGAGCAGACCGGTCGGGTGGCCGCCCTGGTGGCGCAGCTGGCTCGACTCGACGCCGACGCTCACGGCCCACTCGACGACGCGTCGACGCAGGCGGCCATGGCCGTGCACGCCGAGCTTGAGCTGCGTCGCCAACACCTCGAGCTGCCGCGGGACGGCGGGCACGATCGTCGGCTGCAGGCGCCGCAGGTCCTCGACGCCGAACAGGCCACGCGAAGGCAGCAGCAGCTCGATGCCCTGGCTCAGGCCGACCCATGCCACGATGCGGGCGAAGGCGAACGCCAGCGGCAGGCCCAGCAGGACGCGATCGGTCGGCTGGACCGCCAGCGCCCGCGCCAGCGCGCCGACCTGGTGCACGAGCGCCCCGTGGGTCAGCTCGACGCCCTTGGGCGCCCCCGTGGTGCCGGCGGTGTAGACGAGCGTCGCGAGATCGGTCGCCAGCGTCGAGGCGGTGCGAGCGTCGAGCGCGGCGTCGGTGATGGCCTTGCCCATCGTGGCCAGGTCATCGACCGCCACCACCATGGGATCGTCGTGGGCGACGAGCTCCGCCAGCGAGAGGCGCCGACGGCCGGCGCGGTCGGCCCGGTCGCGGCGCGTCTCGCGCTCGAAGACCAGCAGCCGCCGCACGACCACCCCCGGCTCGCGCTTGGACGCCAGGCAGCGCTCGACCTCGAAGGGGCCGGCGACGAACACCACCTCTGCGGCGCAGTCGGCCAGCATCGCGGCGGCATCCTGGCGCGGCACGACCGGATCCACCGGCACGCTGACAGCCCCAGCCATCGCGATCGCGATGTCGGCGATCAACCATTCGACGCGGGTCTCGGCCACGATCGCGACCGTCGCGCCCTTGTGCACGCCGAGCGCCATCAGGCCCTTGGCCCAGCTGCGCGCGGTGCGCTGGATTCCCGCAAGCGTCTCGCGGACCTCACCGTCCTGACGCAGGGCATGCACCGCCGCCATCCCGGGGCGCTGCGCGGCCGAGCGTTCGAAGAGGGCGGCGAGATTCTGCGTCATGGGTCTCCGGACCGAGGGTTCGCGCAGCGCACGCTGCGGGGCGCGTAGCATGCGTCCGCGAGCAAAGGACTGTCCAGCCCGGCCAGCGCCTTGAACCCTGCACGCGCGCGCCGTATGCTATCGCGGCGCCCATGGAGGAGCGGTTGATGATCAAACGTCTGTGTAGCCTTGGGATCCTGCTTGCGTGCGCGGTGTTGCTGTGCGCGTGCAGCGGCAGTGGTGCCCAGACGGACGAGCTGGCCGGCATCTCCGATGCAGACCGCAAGGCCATCTGGATCGCTCGCAGCGAGCAGCTGCAGGTGACCCACCGCATCGAATCGACCGCGTCGCGCGACGAGAACGGTCAGCTTTGTCACGAGATGTGCGCGGACGCCGAGCGCAGCTGCGTCCTCGCCGAGGAGCTGTGCAGCTACGGCCCGAAGTACCCGCAAATCCTCGGTCTCCATACCAAATGCCGCGCCTCGCGCGACCTCTGTCGCGTCCATGGCACGCAAGTCCCGCGCAGCTGCATCTGTGATCGCTGACGCCCGCTGATCTCCCCGCCCATCGACTCCGTCGCGGCCCGCGTCGCACGGATCGCAGCCCGCCCGAGCCCTCTGCCGGCGCGGCGCTGACCAGCAGCCAGAGTCCCGCCCGACCCACCTCGCCACCTCCCCCACGCTCTCGCAATCGCCCGCGCTCCTCGCGGCCAGGAAGTTCGTCATGAAGCGCGTTCGCAATATCGGAATCATCGCCCACGTCGACCACGGCAAGACCACGCTGGTCGACCGCCTGCTGGAGACCGGCGCCGACCTCGGCCGCCACGGTCTCGAGCGCGAGCGGGTGATGGACAGCAACGACCAGGAGCGTGAGCGCGGCATCACCATCCTGGCCAAGAACACCGCGGTCGAGTGGCGCGACGAGGTGATCAACATCGTCGACACGCCCGGCCACGCCGACTTCGGCGCCGAGGTGGAGCGCATCCTGCGCATGGTCGACTCGGTGCTGCTG
>CAZPHC010000042.1:32788-50381 GCA_964586155.1 uncultured Enterobacteriaceae bacterium
GAGGGCCCGATGCCGCAGACGCGGTTCGTGCTGCGCAAGTCGCTCGGCCTGGGCCTGCGGCCGATCGTCGTCGTCAACAAGATCGACCGCCCCGACGCCGACCCCGACCGCGTGCTCAACGAGGTCTTCGACCTGTTCGTCGCGCTCGAGGCCGACGAGCACCAGCTCGACTTCCCCGTGATCTACGCCTCGGGCCGCCAGGGCTGGGCCATCCGCGAGCTCGACGACGAGCGCAAGGATCTCGGCCCGTTGTTGGATCTCGTGCTCGAGCGCGTCCCGGCCTCGACCTTCGACGCGGCTGGCCCGCTGCAGCTGCAGGTCGCCACGCTCGACCGCGACGACTTCCTCGGTCGCATCGCGATCGGCCGCATCTACCGCGGCACGATCCACCAGGGCGATCGCCTGATCCACATCGACCGCGAGGGCAACCGCCTGCCCTTCCGCGTCAGCAAGCTCATGGGCTTCCGCGGCACCCGCCGCACCGACATCCAAGAGGCCTACGCGGGCGACATCGTGGCGCTCGCGGGCGTCGGCGACGTCACCGTCGGCGATACGCTTGCCGACGAGACGACGCCCGAGGCGATGCCGACGATCCCGATCGACGAGCCGACGCTGCGGATGGAATTCACCATCAACGACTCGCCCTTCGCTGGCCAGGACGGCAAGTTCATCACCAGCCGCCACGTCCGCGACCGCCTCAACCGCGAGCTCGAGCACAACGTCAGCCTGCGCGTGGCCGAGACCGATCGCCCCGAGTCGTTGATGGTCTCGGGCCGCGGCACGATGAGCCTCTCGGTCCTGATCGAGACGATGCGCCGCGAAGGCTACGAGCTCTCGGTCGGGCCGCCCGAGGTGATCACGCGCCGCGACGAGCAGGGCAACCTCGAAGAGCCCTACGAAGAAGTCGTGGTCGAGTGCCCCGAGGAGTACACCGGCGCCGTCATCGAGAAGCTCAGCCAGCGCGGCGGCGAGCTGCGCGACATGCGCCCCGGCGCGCAGGGCACGATGCGCCTCGAGCTCATGGTCCCGTCGCGCGGCCTGATCGGCTACCGCAGCGAGTTCCTGACCGACACCCGCGGCACCGGCGTCATCTACCACGTCTTCGCCGAGTACGGCCCGTGGCGCGGCGTCATCCGTCGGCGCAAGAACGGCGTGCTGATCATCCAGGAGCCGACCGAGACGACGGCCTACGCGCTGTTCAACCTGCAGGAGCGCGGCTCGATGTTCTTCGGCGCCGGCGTCGACGTCTACGCCGGCCAGCTGCTCGGCATCCATGCCCGCGAGAACGACCTGATCGTCAACCCGGGCAAGGAGAAGAAGCTGACGAACATCCGCTCCGCCGGCGCCGACGAGAAGCTGCTGCTGACGACGCCCAAGGTCTTCAGCCTCGAAGCGGCGATGGAGTTCATCGACACCGACGAGCTCGTCGAGGTCACGCCCAAGGCGATCCGCCTGCGCAAGCGCATCCTCGACCACAGCGACCGCCGCCGCCTCGAGAAGAAGGGCGGCTGAGCCCGGCCCTGCGGCCCAGACAAAGAACCCCCGGGGAGCGACGCTGCCCGGGGGTTCTTGCGTTGGGCCGGCGGAACGGCCTGCGCGACTAGCGGCGGTCGCCGAACAGGCGCAGCAGGAACAGGAACATGTTGACGAAGTCGAGGTAGAGGTTCAGGGCGCCGCGGATGGCGAACTGGCCCGCCTCGCGCTTGTCCGAGAAGCCCGTGTAGCCGAGCGCCTTGAAACGCTGCACATCGAAGGCCGTCAGGCCGGCGAAGATCAGCACGCCGAGCACGGAGATCGTCCAGTCGAGCGCGCTCGACGCCAGGAACATGTTGACGACCATCGCGATCACGATGGCGAAGACGCCCATCATCAAGAACGAGCCCATCGCCGTCAGCTCGCGCCGGGTCGTCGCGCCCCAGGCGGCCATCGCGCCGTAGCTGCCGGCGGTGATGAAGAACACCCGCGCCACCGACGCGCCGGTGTACATCGCCACGACCAGGCCCATCGTCAGGCCGTTGAGCGCGGCGTAGGCCAGGAACATCGACGCGGCGACGCCCGCCGACATCTTGCGCAGGCCGGCCGAGAGCGCGATCACCATCACGAACTCGCCGATCACCAGCGGCAGGAACCATGTCGCGACGCGCGCCATCACCTCCGGGCTCGACATCACCCACCAGGCAACGGCACCCGAGGCCGCGAGGCCGGCGGCCATCCAGGCGAAGACCTGGGTCAAGAAGCTGGCAGCGAGCGCCGAGCGACCGCGGTGCTCTTCGGCGCTGACGCCGTCGGCCCAGCGCGTGCCGACCGCGCCCGCGTCCTGGGGCGCGTTGCCCCATGGGCTGGCGCTCTCGCTGCGGCGAACGGTGGTCTTGGGTTCCATCGGATCCTCCCTGTGGACGCGGTCCGGCCCTCTTGGCCGTGGCGCGTCTCGATCGCGTCTGGGGGACATCCCCCCGCGAGGCTAGAACAACCCGGACTCGGCGCGTGTTCCCTTGCGGATCGCGCCGATCTCGGCCGGACGCATGGCGAAGGCCATCGCCGCTTCGGGCGCGACCGCGCGCGCCTGGATCATGTCGTACAGCGACTGGTCGATGGTCTGCATGCCCAGCTGGGTCGACGCGGCCATGATGTCGTAGAATGCCACGGGGTCGTGGCCTTCGCGAATCATGCCATACACTTGTGGCGTCGCGACCAGGACCTCGCAGGCCGGCAGCCGGCGCTGCCCGTCAGCGGCGGGCACCAGGCGCTGCGAGACCGCACCGACAAAAAGCGCGGCGATCCGGGCCCGGGTGATGGCGAGCGCGTCCGGTGGCACCATCGCGTACAGGCGGCGGAACGCCTGGCCGATATCGAGCGCCGTCACGCCCGCGATCACGAGCTTGCCAGCCTCGGCGGCGTCGAGCGCCGCGCGCAGGGCGTCAGCGTCGGCGATCTCGTCGAGCACGATCACGTCCGAGTCGCTGACCAGCGCGTCACGGACGCCGCTCGCCACCGTGTCGCAGTCGCGGCCGACGGCGCGTTGGCAGATCCAGGCGAGCTTGTCGTCAAAGAAGATCTCGATCGGTGCCTCGACCGTCGCGATCTGCTTGGCCACCGTCGCCGTCGTGTTGATCGCGTCGATCATCGCCGCGCTCGTGGTGCTTCGGCCCTGACCGCGGCCGCCGACCAGCAGCACCAGGCCCGTCTCGACGTTGCACATGCCGGCCACCGGCGCGGGCAGGCGCAGGTCGCGCAGCACGGGTGGCCGCGGCGGCAACACACGCACCGCCAACACGATGCTGCCGCGCTGGCGCGAGACGTGGACCCGGAGCCGGCCGACGCCGATCAGGCCGTAGGTCGTGGTGATCGCGGCGCCGGCGTTGAAGGCCTTGGCCTCGTCTGCGTGCAGCACCCGGGCGGCGATCTCGCCGAGCGCCACGTCGTCGAGCGTCGACTCCTCACGCTTGGAGATGAGGCGGCCGACGCGTCGGTACAAGGGGCGCTGCCCGGACTTGAGCAGCACATCCGAGATCTGCCGCTCGATCGCGAAGCGCAGGATCCCGTCGAACCTCTCGACTGCCTCGGACATCGGTCGCCTCCCCCCCTGGGCTCGTCTACTTGGACTCGTCGCCGCTCGGCTTGGCCGGGGCCTTGGTCTTCTCGAACTTCACGGCCTTGATCGCGCGGAACACCGCCACGCGGGCCTTGCCCTTGCGCACCATCGTGCGCTTGAAATCGGCGCCCGTCACGGTGACCGTCAGCGGCTCCCAGCCGTCCTCGCGCGGCGTCAGCACGATGGTGTGGTCCTCGCTGCGGTCCAGGCCGAGGATGATGAGCGTCTTGCGCTTGTCGGCGTACTCGTGGTTGTCCCACTCGGACTTGCCGTCGACCGAGAAGCGGATGAACTCGAAGGGGGTCTTGAACACGACCTCGCCGGCGACGTCCTCGCCTTCGCCTTCGGCCGCGAACGCCGCGGCGGGGCCCAGCAGCGCCGCAGTGGCGAGCGCGCACGTGCCGAGCAGCCAAGCGCGGCGGGTCATGCCCTGACGGGCGTGCGGAACGGTGGTGTCAATCATGGAGGACTCCTGTGGCGCCGTGGGTCGGACATTCGGCCCGCAGTTGCGCGTCGGCAGTGACAACGCAGCGCAGGGCGTTTTGCATCATAGGACGCAGCGCGCGGCGCGCTAGGGGCGCGGCGACTTGCCGGGGCCACGGCCGGGCTCGCCGCCCTGCGCCGCGGAGCGCCCGGTCGCCGCCTTTGTCGTGGCCTTGGCCTTGGTCTTGGCTGACGACGTGGCCGCGCGGGCCTTCGGGCCACGCGTCGCCGCCGCGCCGCCCTTGCTCGCCGACGGTGCCTTGGCCCGCGCCGCGGCGGCCGTCGACGGTTCGTGGCCAGTCGCTGCACGCAGGGCGGCTTCGACCTCGGCGAGGCGCTGCTCCAGCGTCGCCACGCGCGTTTGCAGCGCCAGCAGGCGGTCGTCCTGGTGGCGGTGCGTGAGGTCGAGCGACTCTGCGATGCGGCGCAGGCGGTCGTCGAAGAACTGCGCTGCCGTGCTGGCTGCGGTCAGGGGGCTCGTCGTCGCCACGCCCGCGGTCGAGGGGGCTGGTGCGCTGGCCGCCGCGGGCGCTGCCGCCGGGGCAATGCCGTGGGCGTCGGCCGCCGCCGTCTCTGCCGCCAGTGGCGCGCCGCTGACGTCGGCCATCGCCTCGGCGGTCTCGGCGTCAGCGAAGGTCTCCTCGTCGGAGCGACGGTGCAGCACGCGACCGACGGTGCGCTCGGCCTCGGTGCGCAGCTTCTCGACCGTACGCTCGACCGTGCGCTCGACGTCGGTGCGGGCGCGGGCGACGTCGGCGAGGTTGCGGCTGAGCAGATCGCCGCCCTGGCTGATCAGCGTCCGCAGGCCGGCCAGCGACACCGGCTGGCGGTTGCGGCGCTGGCTGTCGAGCAGCGCCTGCGCCAGCGTGACCTCGGTCAGATCGGCCTTGGTCGTGTTGTCGATCACGCGCACGTCGACGCCACCGCGCACGAGCTCTGCGACCTCTTCGAGCGTGACGTAGCACGATCGTTCGGTGTCGTACATCTTGCGGTTGGCGTAGCGTTTGATCAGGCGCGGGGCTGCAGTCGTGGTCATGGCGTGTCTCCCGTGGGGGCCGGCACCTGGCTGACGTGGACCAGCCAGGTCGCCTTGCGTCCGACCCGCACGACGGCGAGCGACCCGTCGATGAGGCCGTCCGGATCGAAGCGATCGGCCACACCCTGCTCGACCTTCTGGCCGTTGATGCGGACGGCGCCCTCCTGCAGCTTGCGCTTGGCCTCGCCGTTGCTGGCGAAGGCCATGCCCTCGCCGACGAGCAAGGCCCGGACCGGATGGCCCTCGGCGGCCCAGGCAGCTGCGTCGATGCGGGCGGACGGCACGTCGGCGAAGACGTCACGCAGCTCGGCGCCCGAGAGTGCGGCCACGTCGCCGGTGAACAGCGCGCTGGTCGCCCGCTCCGCTGCGCGCAGGCCTTCGTCGCCATGCGCGAGGCGCACGACCTCGGTCGCCAACGCGCGCTGGCCCAATCGACGGGCCGGATCTTCGCCGTGCTTGCGCTCGATCTCCTCGATCTCGGCGCGCGGCAGCAGGGTGAAGCGGCGCAAGAACGGGCTGACGTCATCGTCGTCGGCGGCGAGCCAGAATTGGTAGAGCGCGTAGGGCGAGGTGCGAGCCGGGTCGAGCCAGATCGTGCCTTGCTCGGTCTTGCCGAACTTCGACCCGCTGCGGTTGGTCACCAGCGGTGAGGTCAGGCCGAAGGGGCCCGGCCGGTCGACCCCGCTGTCGGCCTGGGGCGCGAGGCGACGGATCAGATCGACGCCCGACACGATGTTGCCCCATTGGTCCGAGCCGCCGAGCTGGGCGGCGCAGCCGTGATCGCGGTGCAGCACGAAGAAGTCGTACGCCTGTAGCAGCATGTAGCTGAACTCGGTGTACGAGATGCCTTGCTCGCGGCTCTCGAGCCGGGTGCGGACCGAGTCACGCTGCATCATCGCGTTGACCGAGAAGTGCTTGCCGACGTCGCGCAGGAACTCGATCAGGCCCAGGCCGCCGAGCCAGTCGAGGTTGTTGACCAGCGTCGCGGCCGATGCGCCGTCGAAGTCGAGGAAGCGGGCCAGCTGCGTGCGGATGCCCTCGGCGTTGGCGGCGATGGTGTCGAGGGTCTGCAGCGATCGCTCTGCGGACTTGCCGCTCGGATCGCCGATCATGCCGGTGCCGCCGCCGACCAGGGCGATCGGCCGCTGCCCCGCGAGCTGCAGCCGTCGCAGCAACATGATCTGCTGCAGCGAGCCGACGTGCAGGCTCGACGCCGTGGGATCGAAGCCGATGTACGCGGCGGTGCCGGCGGCGAAGGCCGCGGACGCCACGGCCTCGTCGGTGCATTGGTGGATCAGGCCGCGCCAATGCAGATCGTCGAGCAGCGGATGGCGCGCTGGTGCCTCTGCAGCCGCGCTCATGGCTGGCCCCCGGCGCCGGGCTCGGCGGCAGCAGGCGCGGCGGCTGCGGGCGCTGCTGCGGGAGCCGCGACAGGCGCTGCGGCCGGCGCAGCGGCACCCGGCTCCGGCGGCGCGGCCGGCATCACCGCCAGGCCGAACACCAGCGCCGTCTTGCCCTTGGCGTCCGGCAGCAACACCAGGCGGTTGCCCGGGCGCGCCGGGCGCCAACGCAGCACGCCGGCCGGGTCGCCCTGGACGATCTCGCAGCTGGCGAACGACTCGGTGCAGATCGCGGCCCATGGCAGGGCCATCGCGCCCGTGGCCTCGCCGCCCGGCTTGTAGGTCGAGGCCTTGAGCACGACCTCCGCCTCGGCGAGCGGCTGGACCGGGCTGACGTCGAGCGAGATGTCGCCGTCCGAGCGCTTGAGGCGACGCGGCAGGCCGGCGGCGCCTGGGCCCGCGACCTGGGGCAGGTTGCCGCGGATCACCACGGGGGTGGTCACGGCCTGGACCTGGCCGTCCTTGGGCTGGAAGATCGCGACCAGCGCGTGTTCGCCGCCCTCGCGCGGCGCGAACGTCACCGAGCGCGCGTCGGCCCCGACCGCGATCGGACCGCTGCCGCGGGCGTAGTAGGCCTGGCGCACGTCGCGGGCGACGAGGAAGGCGTGGATCTCGGCGTCGGCGAACGGCGTCAACGCGCCGATCGGGTGCGCGCCGTCGTCCAGGACCGTCAGGTAGAACTGCGTCGCCGCCAACGCCTGCGGTTGGCTCATCGGCTTGCCGTCGGCGTCGACGAAGCCGCTGGTGATCTGGAAGCCGGCCTCATTGCGCGAGCTCGGGCCGTCGTAGGCCGGTGCCTCCGTCTCGGCTGCCTTGACCTCCTGGCCGGCGGGCGCTGGCTCGGCGGCGGGCGTCGGCGCCGGCTCTGCGCCGGCAGCCGGCGTCGTCTCGGCCTTGGCCTCGGTCTTGCCTGGCTCGGTCTTGCCGGCCTCGCCGTTGCAGCCGTTGCAGCCTTGAACCGTCAACGCGGCGCTCGTGACCAGCGTCGCCGCGGCCAGTGTGGTCCCCCGAAGTCCCCAGAACGTGCGACGCATCGACCCTCCGCGGCACGCTGCGTACCGGCGCCAGCTGCGGCCGGGCGAGTGCGTGCGGCGGTTGGCTAGCACATCCCGCAAGCCGCGACAAACCCGCGCGGTTTGGCGCGACACGGGCCGTTTGCGTTGACGCGTCCTGGGGGACGGGCTACACCGCGCGCCGCGTCGCGAACTGCTGTCCGCGTCGAGGAGGCTGCGTGAACCAAGTCCCACACCCCGCGCAGGCAGGTTCCGAGCGCCGCAACGGCAACGGTGCGCCCGCAGGCATGCCCGGCGGCGCGACCGCCACCACGCCGAGCCACGAGCTGCTCGACGCCGTCCGTCCGCGCATCGCCGCCGCGCTCGACGCGCTGCGCGCCGGCCAGACCGTGGTCGTGGTCGAAGATCGCCCGGGCGGCGCGGTCTACGGCTTCGCGGCCGGCATCCTCACGACGACCGAGGCGCTCAACGAGCTGGTCTCGGTCTGCGGCGGCGTGATCGCGGTCACGGTCGACGACGCCCGCGCCGACGCCTTGGATCTGCCGCTGATCGAGCGCAAGCGCGCCGCGCCGTGGACGCCGATGTACGCCGTCTCGGTCGAGGCCGCCGTCGGCGTGTCGACCGGCATCTCGGCCGCCGATCGCGCCCTGACCAGCGTCGCCCTCTGCGATCCGGCGACCACGGCCCGCGATCTGGTGCGCCCCGGCCATATCATGCCGATCCGCGTCGCCCGCCTCGGCGTGCTGCGCCGGCCCTACGGCCCCGAAGCGGCGCACAACCTGGTGCAGGCCGCGGGGCTGCACGGCGGCGCCGTGCTGGCGCACGTGATCGAGGGCAACGACGACGTCACGGTCGAGACCGCCCAGGCCTTCGCCGATCGTCGCGGCCTGCCGCTGGTGCTCACGTCCGACGTGGCCCTGTGGCGCGCGACCCACGAGGAGCTCGTGCGCGTGCTCGAGCGCGGCGAACTGGCCGCCGCTGCTGGCAAGTTCATGGTCGAGGTCTACCAGAGCGACCTCGACGGCGCGCCGCACCTGGCGCTGGTGCGGGGCGAGCTCGCGGCCGGCGGCCCGCCGCTGGTGCGGATCCACAGCCAATGCCTCACCGGCGACGTGCTGCACAGCCAACGCTGCGACTGTGGCGCGCAGCTGCAAGGCGCCCTCGCCGCGGTCGCCGCCGAGGAGCGCGGCGCTGTGCTCTACCTGAGCCAAGAAGGCCGCGGCATCGGCCTGATCGGCAAGATCCAGGCCTACGCGCTGCAGGACCAGGGCCGCGACACCGTCGACGCCAACCTCGACCTCGGCTTCGCCGCCGACCAGCGCGACTACGCGGTCGCGGCGCAGATGCTGCGGCGCAACGGCGTCTCGGCCATCCGCCTGCTGACCAACAACCCGGACAAGGTCCGCGCGATGGAGCGCCTCGGCATCCGCGTCGTCGAGACCGTGCCCTTGGAGTTCGCGGCGCTCGCGGACAACCGGGCCTACCTCCGCACCAAGCGTGATCGCCTCGGCCACGCGCTGCGCCTGGACGAGGGCGGGCGGCCCTGAACCCGGGACGCCATTGACGAGGCGTTGCGATTTCGCGACGCTCCGCGCCCCGCGCTGCGGCTCGTCTCGATCGCCCCGCCCGCGCCAAGGAGTCTGTCGTGGCCCCAGCGAATCCGACCGCCGCGCCTGAGATCTCGGTCGTCATCCCCTGCTACAACGAAGAGGCGATCCTCTGGTCGGCCGTGACCGAGCTGCACGCTGGCCTCAGCGAGCTCGGCCGCAGCTTCGAGATCATCATCTCCGAGAACGGCAGCAAGGACGACACCCGCGCCATCGCCGCCAAGCTGAGCCGCAAGTACAGCGAGGTCCGCGCGCTGCAGAGCGACGAGCCCAACTACGGCAAGGCGATGCGCCGCGGCATCGAGGCTGCGCTCGGCACCTTCGTCATCTGCGAGGAAATCGACCTCTGCGACCTCGACTTCCACAAGCGGGCGCTGGCGCTGCTCGATCGCGGCGACGTCGACATGGTCATCGGCAGCAAGGCGCACCCTGACGCCAACGACGAGCGGCCGCTGATCCGGCGCACGGCGACGCTGGTGATCAACGGCCTGCTGCGCGTGATGCTCGGCTTCAAGGGCACCGACACCCACGGCCTCAAGGCGTTCCGCCGCGAGGCGCTGCTCGAGACCGTGGCTCGCTGCGTCGTCGACAAGGACCTCTTCGCCAGCGAGTTCGTCGTCCGGGCGCAGCGCTACCACCTGCGGGTGCGCGAGATCCCGATCACGATCCACGAGAAGCGTCCGCCCTCGATCCACCTGTTCAAGCGCGTGCCGAACGTGCTCAAGAACCTGGTCCGCCTGACGTACGTCGTGCGGATCCGCAATCGATAGGCGCGGCGTGACCCAGACGCTCCAGCTCCCGGTGCGGCGCGCCGCCGCGGTCAACGTCGACATCGACGGCCTGTACCTGTACGAGCGCATCCACGGCGTCGCAGGTGGCGCGGGCAACGCGGCCGGCTTCGACGCCGCGCGCCACGACCCGCGCGCCTGGACCCGCGGCGTCGCGCGCTTTCTCGACCTCTTCGATCGCACCGGCGTCCGCGCCACCTTCTTCGTCGTCGCCCAGGACCTCGCCAACCCCGACGTCCAGGCCATCTTCCGCGAGATCGTCGCCGCCGGCCACGAGGTCGGCAACCACTCGCTGACGCACCCCTACGACCTGTCGCGGCAGAGCCCCGCGGCGATCCGCGCCGAGCTCAGCACCGCCCGCCAGCTGCTCGAACAGCACGCCGGGGCCCGCGTCGTCGGCTTCCGCGCGCCCGGCTACGTCCTGTCGCCGGCGCTGCTCGACGCCATCGCCGAGACGGGCCACGTCTACGACTCGTCGCGCTTCCCGTGCCCGCCGTACCAGGCGGCCAAGGCGCTGGCGATCTCGGCCTACCGCCTCGGCGGCAAGCCCAGCGGCAGCATCGCCGAAGGCCCCGACGTCTGGTTCGGACCGGCGGCCCCGCACGCGGTCAAGGTCCGCTCCGGGCGCCTGGTCGAGCTGCCCGTCGCGGTGCTGCCCGGCGTTCGGTTCCCGTTCATCGGCACCTCGCTGATCGCGTTCGGCGAGGCCGGTTGGCTGGCGACCAAGCCGCTGCTGGCGCGCACGCCGTGGGTCAACTTCGAGTGCCACGCCGTCGATCTCTGCGACATGGTCGCCGACGACCTGCCGCCGCTCTTTCGCAAGCAGCCCGACCAGCGGGTGCCGCTGGCGCAGAAGTGGCCGCGCTTTGTCCGTGCGCTCGAATCCCTTCGCCGCAGCCACGACGTGCGCACGCTCGCCGAGTGGGCTGCGTCCACCGACCCAGGAGGTCTCTGATGTCCACGACGATCGAGCTCGAGCTGCAAGACAAGCTCAAGGGCGCCATGAAGGCCGGCGACAAGCGGGCGCTCTCGGCGTACCGCATGGTTCGCACCAAGATCATGGAGAAGCGCACGGCCAAGGACGCCAAGGAGCTCGACGACGCCGGCGTGCTCGAGGTGATCCGCAGCTACGTCAAGAGCCTCGAGGCCGCGCTGGCCGAGTACCGCTCGCTCGGCACGGCCGAGGACGACGAGAACATCCTGCAGCTGGCGGCCGAGGTCGCGCTGCTCGACCCGTACATGCCGAAGTTCCTCGGTGAGGCCGAGACCGCCGCCATCGTCGAGGCCTCGATCGCCGCGACCGGCGCGACGGCGCGCAAGCAGGCCGGCATGGTCATGGGCCACGTGATGAAGGGCCACAAGGGCGACGTCGACGCTGGCCTGGTCAAGCGCCTGGTCGAAGAGCGCCTCGCCTGAGCACCGCGGCCGCGGCTACCAGTCCAGCTCGTCGGGCCAGAAGTGCGGATCGGCCTTGTCGGCCTCGATCCGGTCGGACGCCTCGCGCTTGAGCCGCTCGGCCAGCGTCTTGCGCGCCGCGATCGGATCGGCCTCGAGCGCGCCGGCGGTGCAGCGGCCGCTGCGCCGGGTGCCGGCGACGTCGAGCTTGCTGTCGCGGTCGGTGCACAGGCCGATGCCGATGGCCGGTGAGCCGTAGGTGGGGCGGTAGCGCTCGGCGTTCTCGAGGTCGAAGACCGGCAGCTCGCGGCGGCAGGCCGGGCCGTAGGGCACAAAGCCCGTGCGACCGTAGAGCACGCTGCGGTGGACGTAGGCGGCCCCGGCTTCGGCGCGATCGATCGAGATCGCGTCGGGCGCGCCCATCAGGATCGACGAGTCGACGCGCAGCGTCGCGGGCGTGGCGTCCGGCCCGGCCGGCGCGACGAAGATGCCGTGGCCCGGGTTGTACGCGATCGTCGAGTGCAGCACCTGGGCGTCGCAGCCAGGGCGCACGACCAGGGCCGAGTCGTCGGCGCCGCCGCGGCTCTTGTTGTCGTGGATCAGCGACGAGACCAGGCGGATCGTGCTGTCGCCCTCGACCCAGAGCGCCGAGCCTGTCGCCGCCGAGTTGACGCTGACGCGGGTGCGCACCAGCTCGACCCGGCCGCCGGCGCGAACATAGACGGCGCCGCCGTGATCGCTGGCCTTGTTGCGCGTGATCCAGCTGTCCTGCAGCCGCACGCGCGATTTGGCCTCGACGGCGATCGCGCCGCCGTTCTCGACCGATCCCTCCGTCAGCGTCACGCCCGAGAGCACCAGCTCGACGCCCGGCGTGACGACCGTCAGCACCCGGCCGCGACCGCCCGCGTCGAGGATGACGCGGCCCTCGCCGACGGCCCGCAGCTCGCCGCTGCGGCTGGCGATCAGGCGCGCGCCTTTGTAGTGGCCCGGGCGCAGGCAGACGACCGGGCGGCGACGGTCGCCGTCCATCTCGCGTTGCACCGCGGCGGTGTTGCCGTCAGCCGAGAGCGTGACGGTGCACCGCGACGCCGCCGACGCCGCGCGCGGCGCGACCACGGGACCGAGCGCGACGGCCAGCAGGCCCGCGGCGAGCGAGGCGACCAGGGACGGGCGACGACGGACCAACCCGACACCACGATCGGTGCCGATGCAAACCAAGGCGAGACGTTGCAGGGCGGGGCTCCTAGTTGGCGGCGATCGCGGCCTCGATGGCGGCCGTGGCGGTGGTCAGGTCGAGCTTGCCGCCCGCGTCGGGGACGACGGCGACGATCGTGCCCTTGCTGTCGGCCGTCAGCATCGCCGGGGTGAACGTGGCGCCGATCAGCTGCTTCTCGGTCGAGTTCAAGGCGCGGTCCTTGTCGAAGAGCACGACGACGTCCTCGGGGATGTTGTAGGCCGTGCGCACGTCGGCGCAGTCCTGCAGCGTCGGCGCCGGGCCGCCGATGGTATAGCTCCCGGGCTTGCTCGGATCTTCCACGACGACCTTCTGCGAGCCGGTGCGGATCACCAGGGCGAAGCCGATGTCTGCGCCGTACTTGGTGACCAGGCCGCCCAGGCCCTCGAGCACGTCCTTGCCGCCGAAGTTGTTGGCGTTGGGGTTGCGCTGCGGGTTGGCCAGCCAGTGATCGTAGGTCATCAGCATCATCGGCTTGCCGCAGAAGTCGCCGAAGTCGAACGCGGCGCCGTCGATGCAGCTGTAGGCCGCGCCCGGGCGGCGCACCGTCTCGCCGACCTTGTTGCCGTAGGTCGGGTTCTGCGGGCAGAGGTCGGTGCCGACGCTGACGCCGCACGACACGGCCTCGCTGCCCTGGCTCTCGAGGTCGCCCTCGACGCGGATCGGCCCGAGATCCAGGCTGAACGCCTTGCCTTTGTGCTGCATCAGCACGTTGCCGAAGGGGTTGAGCGTCATGCCCGCGAGGACCGCCTTCTGCTTGCTGGCGTTGGGCGGGCCCACCGGCGCGACGGCCAGCGTCGAGAAGCCGCCGACGACGGTGTAGAGGATCTCGCCGCCGGCGCTCGCGCCGGGGAAGCCCTCGCAGACCTTGGTGTCGATGACGACGCCGCCCTGACGGATGCCCAGCGCCGCGGCGAAGCTGCCTTCGGCCAGGCGCATCGTCTCGCCGACCGGCTCGTAGCGCAGGCGCAGCTCGCAGCTGCCGTCCTTGCGCGCCAGCTTGACCAGCACCGACGTCACGCAGCCGTAGCCCTTGGTGTCGGGGTTGAGCTTGTGCACCATCTCGACCGTCGCCTCGCCGCTGGCGTAGTCGATGCTGAAGGTCTGGCCGTCGATCGCGACGCTGAAGCCGCCGATCGCCTTGGTCGAGGCCGATGGCGTCGCCGTCTTGGTGGGTTCCTCGGAGCCGCAGCCCAGCAGCGCGATCATGGCCAAGCTCGCCAGGGCGGCCGCCGGATGGCCCACGCGCGCGACGATGCTCCGGGATGCCGCCAACGACGGGGCGGCGAGGGGGCTGGTGGCAGGATGCCGGGTTGGCGTGCGCATCGCGTCCTCCGCTGGGCCGGATCGGCGTTTCTGATTGGCCCGAACCGGAGGCGAGCATACCATGTTCGTCGGCGAAGGCGATCCGCTGCCCGAGCCCGGCATCTGGGTCGCGATCGCGGCCAGCCGAAGGAGCCGCCATGAGCGCAACCGCCAACCTGCACCCCGCCCGGCGTGGCCCGGCGGCCGCAAGCCGCCGCGACGCGCCGCTGCAGATCCGCGATCTGACGGTGCCCGTGGACGATACGACGACCCTGCGTCGGCTGATCGTGCGCGACGTCCGCCGCTGGAGCGAGGCGCTGCGCGGATTGCCCCTGGGCCGCTTCGACGAGGCCGATCGGCCCGGATTCGTCGCCATCGTCGCGGCGATCGCGGCGCTGGAGGCCAGCACGCCGGCGCGCGCCGCCGCCCTGCTGCGCCTGCCGACGATCAGCGTGCTGATCGAGCTGTGCTGGCGGCACCGGGACGAAGGCCGCGGCGACGCCGCGCTCGACGCCGCCTGGCGCGCCCAGGCCAAGGAGCTGGTCTGGTTGCTGCTCGGCGAGCTGGCGTTGCTCGACGCGCTGCCGCCGGCCGGCGTGCGCGTGCTGCGGCCGGCGGCGGGCTGGCTGCCCTGGCGCTCGCTGACGGCGGGCCTGCTGGTCCAACTGGCCGACGACGTGGCCGAGATCCGCTGGCACGGCCGCGGCTTCGAGACCATCGGCGCGGCGCCGGCCAACCTGTCGCTCGCTGATCCCGGCGAGGGCCCCTGGACCTGGAGCCGGCCGTACCACCCGATCGCGCCCGGCCTCTTCCTGGCCGAGACCGACAACAACCCGCTGTCGTCGTTCGAGGCCCACCCGGACAAGGACGGCAACCAGCTCGACCTGGGCCGGCGGCCCGCGGCGGATTGGGTCGCCGTGCTCGCCGAATGCGTCGGCCTGGTCGATCGCTACCTGCCGCTGATCGCCGAGGAGATGCGGCTGTTGCTGCGGCTGTGCATCCCCGTCGGCGTCGATGACGAGAAGCACCTGTCGGCCAGCTTCCAGGAGTACATCGGCGCGATCTACCTGACGCTGCACCCGAACGTGATGACGATGGTCGAGGCGCTGATCCACGAGTTCCAGCACAACAAGATCAACGTCGCCTTCCACCACGATCCGATGCTGCGCAACGCGTTCTGGCCGCTCGTGACCTCGCCGGTGCGCCCGGATCCGCGGCCGCTGCACGGCGTCGTGCTCGCGGTCCACGCCTTCCAGCCGATCGCGATGCTCTACCAGCGCATGCAGCAAGACGGCCATCCGTTCGCGCAGAACCCGGCCTGGCAGCGGCGCGCCGCGACGATCTTCGCCAAGATCCACGAGGGCGCCGTGACCGTGCTGGGGCAGGGCGATCCGACGCCCGTCGGCCAGCAGCTGCTCGACGAGATGCGCGCGCTGGATGCGGCGCTGATGGCCTACGCCCGCGAGGTCGGCTGGCTCGACGCGAACCACGCCGTCGCGATCGGCCCCGAGCGAGGCCAGCAGGCGATGGGCGGCGACGAGCCGTAGCGCTCGCGGTTGCGGTCGCCCTGGGCCTGGCGTTGGCTGCGGGGAACTCTCGCCCGGACTGCGCGCTCGCTAGAAGCGGCCGCGGCGCTCGATCTCGCTGCGCTCGAGCTTGTGGAGGATGCCGAGCACCATCTGCTCGAGGTGTGCCTCGCTGATCGCGGCCTGCGGGCTCTCGGCGACGGGTCCGGTCTCGAGCAGCTGGCCACCCGACGCGGGGGCCGTCACTTCGGCGCCGTCCTCCTGGGCGTAGACCATCGCCTCGGCGCGGCGGGCCTGGGCCTCGTGGGCCTCGTCCTGCGCGGCGTCCTCGTCGCCGTCCTTGCGCTCGTTGAGCACCGGCGCGCCGCCAGCGAAGGCGCCCATGCTGCCGATCGCGGACGGTGGCGCGATGTGCGCGACCTCGTGGGCGAGCACGGCGCGACCTTCGGCGGTCGACGGATCGAACTCGCCGCGGCCGAAGAAGATGTCCTGGTCACCGACGGCAAACGCGCGGGCACCGAGGGCGTCGGCGGCGGCGTGGGCGCGCAGGCCGCGGTGGACGCGGATCTGGCGCAGGCGGTCGGAGTCAAAGCCGGCGCGGCTCAGGCGATCGATGAGGTCGGCGTCGAGCCGGCTCGGCATCGGATCGGCCAGCATCCGGGCGCCGACGCGAGCGTAGCGATCAGCCACGCTGGTGCCGATCGCGCTCGCCGTCGTGCCGGCGAGGTGCCGCGCCAACTCGCCCGGGCCGCTGCCCATGGCCTCGCTGGCGGCGGTCGATGCCGCCTCGATCTCTCGCAATTCGTCGTCGGACCGTCCAGCCATCGTGACCTCCGCTGCCCCAGAAGCTACCACGCTTGCGAGGGTGGATCGACGCCAACGTGTCGCGGCCTCGCGACGATGGGGCAAGCGCACCCCGACTTCGCGGATCGTGGCGTTGACAGCGTCCCCGGGCACGAAAACACTGCGCGCCCGTTGCACGGAGCCCCCGTGCGCTCAGGAGCGTCGATGCTGACCCGCGTGCAACTCGAGAACGTCCCCGTCGTCCAGCCCCTGTTGGACCGCGTGCCCGCGCTGCGGCTGATCGGCAACACGCCGCTGGTGCGGATCGACGGCTGGGCCGACTCGCACCCTGGCGTCGAGATCTGGGCCAAGGTCGAGTACTTCAACCCCGGCGGCTCGGTGAAGGATCGCCCCGTGCTGCGCATGCTGGCCGAGGCCATCGCCGACGGCCGCCTGGTGCCGGGCAAGACGATCATCGACTCGTCGAGCGGCAACGCCGGCATCGCCTACGCCCTGATCGGCGGCGCGCTCGGCTACAAGGTCGAGATCGTCATCCCGGACAACGCCAGCAGCGAGCGGCTCAAGCGCCTGCGCGCGCACGGCGCCAAGATCACGCATACGGCGGCGCATGACGGCTACGACGAGGCGATCCGCCACGTGCGACGCCTGGTCGCGGCCGACCCCGACAAGTACTTCTACTGCGACCAGTACAGCAACGACGGCAACTGGCGCGCCCACCACGACACGACGGCGGCGGAGATCTGGGCCCAGACCGAGGGCAAGATCACCCACTTCGTCTACGGCGTCGGCACCGGCGGCGTGCTGACGGGCTGCGGTCGCAAGCTCAAGTCGCTGAACCCGAAGATCCAGGTCGAGCTGCTGATCCCCGAGGCCTTCCCCGGCGTCGAGGGACTCAAGCCGCTCGGCTCGCCCGAAGACCATGTGCCCGAGATCCTCGACCAGACGGTCGCCGATCGCAGCTGGGACCTCGACGTCGACGACGCCTGGACCGCCAACCAGGTGCTGGCCAAGGCCGGCCTGTTCGCTGGCCAGAGCTCGGGCGCCAACGTCTGGAGCGCCGTGCGCGTCGCCCGGGACCTCGCCAAGCGCGGCGAGACCGGCTGCGTCGTGACGATCCTCTGCGACGTCGGCGAGCGCTACTTCTCGACCCGCCTCTGGGACGCATGACGCCGCAGGCGCGTCGGGCGCGGCGCGCCGCGAGCTGGCCGTCGGGCTGGGCGCTGGCGCTCTGGGCCTGGCTGGCGCTCTGGCGCGTGGCGGACGTCGTCGATGACGCCAGCGTCGCGCCGCTGGTCGGCCTGCTCGCCGATCTCTGCGCCGTCGTCGGCAGCGTCGCCCTGCACCGCGCATGGCCGGTCGCCTGGGTC
The DNA here is from genome assembly GCA_964586155.1 of uncultured Enterobacteriaceae bacterium. Classification (GTDB taxonomy): domain Bacteria; phylum Myxococcota_A; class UBA9042; order UBA9042; family UBA9042; genus SXNM01. The sequence goes on from CAZPHC010000042.1 coordinate 50,339, forward strand.
CGCGTCGGCTTTGGCGCGCTCGGCGGCGCGGTTGGCCTCGCCC
>CAZPHC010000043.1:0-47480 GCA_964586155.1 uncultured Enterobacteriaceae bacterium
CGAATGGGCGAATGGGCGAATGGGCGAATGGGCGAATGGGCGAATGGGCGAATGGTTCCAGCCCGACTTGACCGTGTCAAGTGAATTCCGCACCGACGACTCCGCGCAACCCTCACCCACCCCGGCCCGCCAACAGCGCCACGCCGAGCACGACGAACAGCGCCCCGGCCGCGCGCTCGATCCAGATCGGCGGGATCGTCCGCGCCAGCACGTCGCCCGCGAGCACGGCGACCGCGCTCGCCGCGACCAGGGCCGCGAACGCCACGTCGCCGAGCGCCAGCCACGCCCGCGGCGCCCAGGCCGAGGCCGCCCCGCGCGTCACGACAGCGCCAAAAAGCGCCTCGGCCGCAGCGCTGTGGCCCATCGCCGCCTCGCATTGGCCGTGGCGAAACGTCGCCTCGACCACCGCCGGGTGCGCCGTCCACGCCGCGGGCAGCGCCGCGCCCTGCAGCGGCGGCGGCAGCGCCGGCAGCGCGACGCCCGTCACATCGGGGTGCAAGCGCGCGTAGAGCGCCGCGCTCCGCGATAGGTCCGGCCGCCCCGGCCGCGGTGGCCGGGGCTTGCGCGCGCCCGCGACGGCCTCGGTCGCGCCGTCGTCGGCGGCGTTCGCATCGACGGGCGGCGGCGGCGGCGCGCGCCACGCCTGCACGTCCGCCTCGTGCCACAGGGCCGCCAGCCGCATCGCGGCGGCGGGCGCCTCGGCGGCGTCGAGGTGGCGGGGCAGCCAGGCATGCAGCGCGGCGATCTGGGCGGTGCGGCGTGTCTGGTGCGCCGCGGCGGCTGCGGCCGCCGCGGCGTCGTCGGCGCGGGTGGGCGCGGCGGTCAGCAGCGCGGCGAGCAGCGCGATTGGCCCGAGAATGCGGCCTCGTCGGTTTGTGCTGCGGCCCCGGCTCGGCATCGCGCCTCCAGTCGCGTTCGACCGTAGCGCGGGGTGGATGGCGGCGTCCAGGCAAGGTTGGTGAGCGTCGTGTGCGCCGTGGCGGCACCGCGGTCGCACCGCTTGCGCCCCCAAGCCGTGACCGTCAGACTGCGAGCAGGCCGCAACGACGGCCCGGTCGAGGCGCGCGTGGTCACAACAGCCCGAGGACTCGAGGTCGGATTCGCGCTGGATCGCCGCTTCCATCTGCTGCGAGGAGAGATGGACACGAGCAAGGAGCCAGCACTGGTGGCTCTCGCGCAGACGCTCGACGCGCACGCCGTGCGCTGGGCGATTATCGGTGGCGTCGCCGCACAGGTTCGGCTGGCCGAGCCGCGCACGACCCTCGACATCGATGTCGCCGTGGCGCGCAGGGCGGAACTGCCCATCGCCGCGCTGCAAGCCGCGGGGTTTCGCCACACCGGGGCGTTCGCACACAGCGACAACTGGATCGGCCCCGGCGACGTGCCAGTGCAGTTTGCCGACGACGCCGCGTTGGCGGGCGCGATCGACCGTGCGACGCGGGTTGCGCTGCGTGCTTGTTCGCTGCCCATCATCGCGGCCGAAGACCTGCTGCGCACGAAGATCGCTGCTGCGCGAGATCCGGGCCGGCGGCGCTCCAAGCGGTTGCGGGATCAGGCGGACGCCGTTGCGCTCGTGGAGCAGGAGCCCGGGCTCGCGGATGGCCTGAGCGCCGAGGAGCGTGCCTGGCTCGACGCGTTGGGGGGCTGAGCGGCGGTGGCGGGTCAGCGTAGCTCCCGCTCCAGGCCCGGCGCGGTCCCTGGCGGGTCGGCGACGACGAACAGCGGTGGGTGGGCCAAGACGTTGGCCAGCGGCGAAGGCGGCGGCGGTGGGCGGCCGGGGAGGCCGCGCTGCAACCGGTCGAGGATCTCGCGCGCGAGCTGTCGCGTCGGCTCGGCGTTGGCGCTGACCTCGCGGCGGCGGAGGTAGGCTTCGAGGGCGCGGATCCAGGCCTGTCGCTCGCCGGAGCGTTCGGCGGCTTCGACGATGCGCCAGGCGGAGTCGTCGACTGCGTCGCGATGATTCGGGTCCTTGGCGAAGCGGCGGACGATGGTCGCGTCGAGCGCGGTGGACGTGGCGAAGTCGCCGTCGTGGTAGGCGAGGCGCGCGGCGGTGTGCAGGGCGTCGATGCCGTGCTTGCCGTCCGGATCGAGGCGGGCGACTTCGCGGAAGTCGGCGATGGCGGCGGGGAGTTCGAAGAGCTTGGAGTGGAGGTTGGCGCGGCGAGTGATCAGATCGACGAGTTCGGCGGACGCCCGCGTTTTCTCGCGTTCCCAGCGCTTGCGCGCCGCCTGCATGTCCGCGCGGCCCGGGTGGCCGCCGAGATTGGCTGCCGTCGGCGCTGGCCGTGCCAGGTAGGTGCGCTCGAGGTCCACGGCGACGTCGAGGGCGTGGATGACGTTGGGCCAGTCTTGGGCGCGGTAGAAGAGGGCCACGGCGTTGCGGAGTGTGGTGCGCTGCACTTCGACCTTGTCGGGCTCGAAGCGAAGGCGCGCGTATTCATTGGCCGCGGTTCGCCAGGCAGATCGGGCGGCTTCGTGTAGCTCGAATGCGCGGCTCGGATCGCGCTCTACGTTCGCCCGTGCTTGCTGTGCCTCGGCCCGTTCCAGGAGCGCTTTGGCGCGCCTGTCAAGGCGCAGAATCTCGTCGTGAGCCAGTTTTTCGATGCAGTACCTACTGCGGTCCCAATCCATGTAATCGCGTGCGACCTCGCGCTCCTCCTGCATCCCATCGATATCTACTTCGACCTGATACGTCCTGAACACACGTTCCATGGCCGTCCAGGCGACCTTGTAGAGCGCGTCACCGCCGACGCCCCAGGCCTCACATGTTCCGTACTCGGTGTAGATGTGCCGGAGCCGCTTCCGTGCCGACCAGAACTCCGCCGTCGTACCACGCGGCGCGTCTGCCCAGGCATCGAAGTGCTTGGTCTTGTAAAGCAAGACAGCAGCCTTCAGCGACAAGGCTGCCTTGCGCATGAGCGTTCGAGGCGTCGCGGGCGTGTCTGCCGCGTAGGCGTCAACCGCATGAATCCACACAACGACTTCGGCGTCGACCAGCAGCGGCTGCACGCGCACCGGTTCGCACGCCTCCTCATTCTGCTTGATGAGGCGCGCGTCCTCGGCCGGGTCCGGCGGCACCTCCGGTACCAACCGCGTCGGCAACCGCCCCCAATGGCCCGCCGGCAACGACGCTCGCACGGTCAGCAACCGCTCACCCAGCGAAATGGCCGAAAACGCGGCCTCCTCACCATGGTCCAGCGGCTTGCCTTCGTCGTCGACGCCCTTGGGGCCTCGCCATTGCGCCACCTTGCGATAGGCCCCGATCGCCGCACGCACGTGGTCGCAAGCCGCGTCGATGATGGGCAGCTTGTCGCTCGGCCACGGAATCAACTCCCGGTTCGGATCGAGCAGGAGCTCCCCGTTCTCGTTGCGCAGCCCATCGCACCGCCGCCCCGCGAAGTAGTGCATGTCCGCGATGGTGTACGTCAAGTCGTACGCATTCGGACCCGCCGGCTGCTCCGCCGCTAGGACCGCCTCGTAGGCCTGCGCCGCGGCGCCATATGCCGCTTGCGCCGCTTCCTCTTTGCCCGTCGCGCGCAGTCGTTGCGCAAGCGCGCGCATCAGCTGCGCCAGCTCCAACCGAAACCGCCCGACAGCGGCCTCGACCTCTCGCATCCGCACCGCATCGCCCCGCCAGTGCGCCCGCCACGCCGAACCCGCCTCGAACGCCGTCAGATAGCGCCGCCGCTCGACGACCTGCGCCGCCTCCGCGTCCGTCGCCAGCTCGAGCCCGATGCGCGCACGTTGGTTGTCGGGGTGCTTGCGCAGCTCGAGGCCGTGGCCCTGGTGCTTCGCCGCCAGCCCATCCACCGCCTCGATCACCTCCCGCTGCCACCGCTCCGCCTCACGCGCCATCGGCCAGCCCGCCACCATCGCACGCAACACCACGACCGCCGCGCGCCTGTCGCCCGCGTCGCTGCTGCCCCGCCACACCTCCGCGACGCCCGCAAGCCACGCCTGCCGATGCGTCGAGACCGCGATCTCGGCCCGAACGCGCCCCCGCCGCTCCACCAGCGCCGCGACGCGCTCGCGCGCCTCGGCCGGCACGCCAGCCAACGCCGCGCGCTCGACGACCGCGTCGGGCGGCACCAACGCCGCGGCCAGCAGCGCTGGCGCCATCGCCGGATGCACAGCGACGCAGCCTTCTCGGGCCGTCTGCGGCTGCGCCTGCGCTGCGACCGGCGCGGCCGGCCTGGTCCGGCGCCCCCGGCGCTTGCGCTTCGCCGTCGGCACCACGCGCGGCGTCGCGGCCACCTCCGCCACATCCACGAATCTATAGTAGTATTCGTCGTCGCCGAAATCCGGGCAGCCGTCGCCGTCCCAGTCCGCGTCGGCCAGCGCCGTGGCGACCATGCGCACGACGTCGCGCCGCGTCGCGCCGTTCACGCCGTCCGCCGTCGCATCCAACGCCGTCAACGCCGCGTCGGCGTCGCGCAGCCCCGCCACGAACTCCCCCGCCGCGAACGCGCACGCCGCCCGCTGCCGCAGCGCCGCGACGCGCACCTCCGCCGCCCCGGCCCGCGCCGCCGCGCCGTACGCCACCGCGGCGTCGCCGAGCCTGCCGGCCGCGAACGCCACGTCGCCGAGCGCCAGCCACGCCTGCGGCGCCCAGACCGTGGTGGCTCCGCGCGTCACGACGGCGCCAAAAAGCGCCTCGGCCGCAGCGCTGTGGCCCATCGCCGCCTCGCATTGGCCGTGGCGAAACGTCGCCTCGACCACCGCCGGGTGCGCCGTCCACGCCGCGGGCAGCGCCGCGCCCTGCAGCGGCGGCGGCAGCGCCGGCAGCGCGACGCCCGTCACATCGGGGTGCAAGCGCGCGTAGAGCGCCGCGCTCCGCGATAGGTCCGGCCGCCCCGGCCGCGGTGGCCGGGGCTTGCGCGCGCCCGCGACGGCCTCGGTCGCGCCGTCGTCGGCGGCGTTCGCATCGACGGGCGGCGGCGGCGGCGCGCGCCACGCCTGCACGTCCGCCTCGTGCCACAGGGCCGCCAGCCGCATCGCGGCGGCGGGCGCCTCGGCGGCGTCGAGGTGGCGGGGCAGCCAGGCATGCAGCGCGGCGATCTGGGCGGTGCGGCGTGTCTGGTGCGCCGCGGCGGCTGCGGCCGCCGCGGCGTCGTCGGCGCGGGTGGGCGCGGCGGTGAGCAGCGCGGCGAGCAGCGCGATCGGCGCGAGAATCTGGCCTGATCTGCAGGTGGTGTGGCCCCGGCTCGGCATCGTGGCTCCCGTCGCGTACGTCGGTAGCATGGTGCGGGGTGTCGCGTCCACGAGAGAATCATGAAGGCGCAGTCTGTTCCGGCACCTCCGACACACGCCGCCGCTCATCGCCGCTCGCGCTCCAACCCTGGCGGCGTCCCTGGCGGAGCAGCTGCTCACCCACCCCGCCCCGCCAACAGCGCCACGCCGAGCACGACGAACAGCGCCCCGGCCGCGCGCTCGATCCAGATCGGCGGGATCGTCCGCGCCAGCACGTCGCCCGCGAGCACGGCGACCGCGCTCGCCGCGACCAGGGCCGCCGCCGAGCCGAGGAAGACGGCCCACCGGGCCTTGCCACCGGCGGCGAGGCTCATGGTCGCGAGCTGCGTCTTGTCGCCCAGCTCGGCGAGGAAGATCGTGACGAAGGTCGTGGCGACCAGCTTCCAGTCCATCGGGGGCTCCGGGGATGCGGCGTTGCCGGCTGCGTGGCGCTCGGGCGTCGTGGTCGTGGGGCGCAGGGGACGGTCAGTGCTGGTGGTCGTGCCCATCGCCAGCCGGGCCGGCGCTGCCGGCGGGGCCCCGGGGGGCATCCGGGTCGCGCTCGGAGACCTCGGGTCCCGGCTGGCCCTGGCGCGGCCCGAGCACGGCGAGCAGGCGCTGGTGGCTGTTCTGGGTCTTGGCGCCGCCGGTGCAGTCGCGCGGCTCGTCTTCGCCGCAGCGCATGTCCTCGTCGACGAAGCGGCGCGCGCCGCAGCGCTTCTTGTAGGTCATCACGTCGCGGCAGTGGAAGCTGTGGTCCAGGCCGTAGGCGTGGGCGATCTCCATCGCCGCGGTGTCGCAGCTGTCGTCGAGCCGGTTCTTCAGCGTCGCGGTGAAGACGAAGACGACCGCGCCGCCGATCGGGCTGCCGTTGAAGGGCGCGAGGCCGCCGATGCCCTTGGCCTCCTTGGCGTCGTAGCCGAGCTCGCGCGCGCTGCCGCCGACGACGGCCATGATGTAGTCGTCGTTGCCCACCGGCCGGCGGTCGGTGACCTGGACCCCGAACGGGGCGAAGCGCTGCTCGATGCAGCGGGCCAGCGCCTGCCAGCCGCGATCGCTGCCGCTGTAGCCGGGCATGACCATGCGCTTGAAGCCGGCGTTCTTGACGATGCTCGAGCGGTTGTTGGCCGCGTCGTCGGCGCCCGGCAGCAGCGTCGCGCCCTCGCGGTTGAGGTAGATGACCTTGCTCGGGCCGCGGATCTTGGCCCTGGCGTCCTGCAGCAGCCGGATCGTGCGGCCGAAGCTGGTGGTGACGGGCTCGTCGGCGCTGGCGGGCTCGATCGCCGCACCCTCGGCCGCGACCGGCTCGTCGCTGACGCTGGCGGCGTCGACGACGCCGAACGGCGCGAGCGCGCCCTGTTGGGCCGCGTACAGGGTCATCGCGGCGCCGATGAGCAGGCCGACCAGCAGCAGGATCGTCGGCGCGGCGACTTGGAGCCATCGGGGCATCAGGGTGTCCTCCCGGGTGGGCGGCGCGGGCGCGGGCAGGCCGGGTCGCCGCGTTCGCCGAGCCAGCACTGCAGCTCGAGCCCGACGCTGAACTCGTCGCAGAAGAGCGGGTTGCGGCTGCAATCGGGCCGCCGCTCGGGGCCAGGGTCGAGCAGCGGCGTCTCGTTGCGCAAGTGTTGCTGCCACAGACCCTGGTAGACCATGAAGCGGTTGGCGCGCTCGTGCTTGGCCGCCGAGCTGCCCAGGATCATCAGCCAGAGCGTGACGATGTGCAGCGCCCGCCAGCGCGGCGCCAGCACGGCCTGCAGCGCCGCCAGCAGCCGTCGCCAGCGCGGCGTCGCGTCGGCCAGCCGATCGACCCAGCCGCTGACGAAGGGCACGCTGAGGTTGGCGAGCACGACGCCTGCGACCTTGCCGTAGAAGTCGTTCTGGAACAGCTCGAGCGAGATCTGGCCGGCGGTGCGCATGCCGACGCCCGCCAGCACGCCGTAGAGGAAACGATCGACCGGGCGTTTGGGGCTGGTCGCGGGATCGGTGACGAGCAGCACGAGCACCAGCGTCACGGGCGCCCAGCTCGGCTCGTAGATCTGCGCTCCTTGCAGCAGCGTCGTCAGCCAGATGCCGAGGACCGCGCCGATCGAGATGATGGCGACGCCCAGCCGCCATTGCACGATGGTGCCGAGCAGCAGGATGACGATCGTCGCGTTCGGCGACAGCGAGAACTGCGCCGCGGTGTCGCCGATCGACGCGCCGTGGACGGTCAGCATGATGAAGCCGACGACCGTCAGGCCGAACGCGCTCGGGTTGAACAGGTGACCGTGGCGCAAGCGGATGAAGCGCTTGCCGAAGATGGCCAGCAGCAGCGCGCCGAGCGTCACCCACATCCAGCCGGGCGGAAAGATGACGAAGAGGTTGGTCGACAGCGTGATCGGCAGCGCGCCGACGCCGAATTCCAGCCGCCGCGTGGCGATCAGGCCGAACCAGAGGTCGAGCGCGACGGCGTAGAGCACCTGCTGCACGAGCGTCAGCGCCAGCGCGTCGTCGATGCCGCGGTCGTACAGGCTCCAATAGCCGAAGATGACGACCTGCAGCGTCGCCGGCAGCAGGTGCGACACGACGATCCGTCCGGTCCAGGCCGGCCGCCGCAGCAGGCGCGCGTGCGCCATCATCGCGAAGGTCAGCAGCAGCGCCAGCCACGCCGCGAGCAGGGCGGCGCGCAGCTGGGCCTGGTCGTCCGGGGCGAGCCAGCGGCCCCGCTCCTCGCGCTGGACGACGGCGGCGCGGTAGAGGTCGCCGTGGTCGTGCGCCACGATCTCCGCGATGGTCCGGGCCACGAAGTCGCGGGCCCCGGCGTCGGCGCCCGGCTCGATCGCGACCCGGATCGCGAACGAAGCCGAGGTCGGCTCGTCGGCGCGGGCCTCGCCGCGTGGCAGCAGCTCGATCGTGGCCAGACGCCGAGCGACCTCGCCGCCTGCGCCCGGCCCGCTGCCGTGCACGACGAAGCGCACCCGGTCGCGCTCGATCTGCGCCTGGTCGATGACGGCGCCGCTGGCAGCGTCGCGGCGCTCGAAGCCCACCGCGCCCAGCAGCGCCAGGATCCGCGGCTGCGCGTCGCCGGGCAGCACCTGCGCGCCGGGCTGCCGACGATCGCCGCCGGTCGAGGCGTCGCCCGGTCCGGCGGCGAACGCGACCGACGCGCCCAGGGCCCACGCGAGCCACAGGCCGACGGCGCCAGCGAGGCGACAGCGACGCAGCGAAGCGGCGCTTCGCGCCCGGTTCACGGCGCGCTGACGCATTGCGGCACCCGCTCGCGCTTCTGGCAGGGTTGTACGCCGCCGACGGTGCTCGGCACGCAGACCGCGTCCTTGCCGCAGGTCGACTGGCCGGTCCAGCCCGGAACCCCGGCCTGGGGCGTGCAGACGCCGCCCTGGCAGGTGGGCGTGCCGCCGTATTTGGCGACGGTCCAGCTGGTGCCGCAGCCCGGGCTGCCCCCCGAGCACGAGACGGCCACGATGTAGTTGGCGCACGAGGTGCCGTCGGCCTTGCCCTTGCAGCCGATGCCGTCGACGACCAGGCATTGGCCCGCCGCGCAGGTCTCGTTGCCGAGGCAGTCGGCGTCGGCCACACACGCGCCCGGGGCCTGCTGGGTGTCGTCGACGCTCGTCGCGTCGACGCCGAGGCCGTCGTTGTCGACGAGGCCGGCGTCCGTCCCGGGGGGCGCGCAGACGTTGGGCCCGCGCACGCAGGTGCCGCCCTCGCATTCGTCGTCCGAGACGCACGGCTTGCTGCACACGCCCTGGTAGCAGACGCCGGAGGCGCAGCCGTCGTTGCCGAAGCAGCTCGAGCCGTAGCGGCGCAGGTTCCGGCCGTCGGTGCAGCCTGTCGCTGTAGACAGGCCGAGCGCGATGGCCAGCACGAGCGGCAGCGAGGCGGGGAAGGCGGCGCGAGGCATCGGCGGGCTCCTGCGCGCCGGATGGTCGCGCCACGGCGATCTGGCCACGCCGAGGTCGGGCAGGTCAACAGCCCGCCGCGCTTCGGTCGGCGACCTGACTTCGGCCCCGGTTTGCGGCCAGATCGCAACGCCGCTACCCTGCCGCGTGGAGGCCGCCCATGCCCAGACTCGCCACGACGCTCACCGCAACAAGCCCGGAATTCCGGGCCCGCAGCGCGCATATGCAGGCGCTGCTGCAGACGCTGCAGACCCGCCAGCAGCGGGCCCGCGACGCCGGCGGCGAACGCGCGCTGCAGAAGCTGCACCGCCAGGGCAAGCTCTCGCCCCGCGAGCGCATCGAGCGTCTGCTCGACCGCGACGGCGCCTTCCTCGAGCTGTCGACGCTGGCCGCCTTTGGCCAATACGACGACGAATCGCCGGGCGCCGGCGTCATCACCGGCATCGGCCACGTCGCCGGCCGCCTGTGTGTCGTCAGCGCCAACGACCATCGGGTCAAGGGCGGCGCGATCTACCCGATGTCGGCCGACAAGATGATCCGCGCGCAGCAGATCGCGATCGACAACGGCCTGCCCTCGGTGGCGCTGACCGAGTCGGCCGGCGCCAACCTGCTGCACCAGAGCGAGCTCTTTGCCATGGGCAGCCGCGGCGGGCGCGGATTCTCGAACCAGGCGCGCATGTCGGCCGCGGGCATCTGCCAGATCGCCGTGGTCTTCGGCAGCTCGACCGCGGGCGGCGCGTACGTGCCCGGCATGGCCGACGTCAACATCCAGGTGCGCGACAAGGCGAGCGTCTACCTGGCCGGGCCGCCGCTGGTCAAAGCCGCGCTCGGCGAGGACGCCGACGACGCCGCGCTCGGCGGCGCCGAGATGCACGCGACCGTCTCGGGCCTCTGCGACGTGCTCGCCGACGACGACGCCCACGCCATCGCCGTGGCGCGCCAGACCATCGCCACGCTCGGCCGCCCGGGCCACAGCGTGCCGCGCCGCACACCGCGGCCGCCGCTCGGCGATCCCGACGAGCTGCTCGGCGTCGTGCCCGCCGATCTGCGCGAGCCCTTCGACATCCGCGAGGTGATGGCGCGCCTGTTCGACGGCGGCGAGCTCGACGAGTTCCGCGCCGGCTACGGCCCCGAGCTCGTCTGCGGCACCGGCTGGCTCGACGGCTGGCAGCTCGCGACGATCGGCAACAACGGCCCGATCACCTCGGCCGCGGCGCAGAAGGCGGCGCACTTCATCCAATGGTGCAACCAGCAGCGTATCCCGATCCTCTACCTGCAGAACACCGTCGGCTACATGGTCGGCGTCGCGGCCGAGCGCGGTGGCATCGTCAAGCACGGCTCGGCGATGGTGCACGCGGTGTCGGCGGCGACGGTGCCGCAGTTCACGGTGCTGGTCGGCGGCAGCTACGGCGCCGGCAACTACGGCATGTGCGGCCGCGCCTTCGATCCGCGCCTGCTGTTGACCTGGCCGTGCAGCAAGATCGGCGTCATGGGCGGGCCGCAAGCGGCGCGGGTGATGCGCATCGTCCAAGAGGCCGCGCTGCGCCGCATGGGCAGCGAGCCGCTCGAGCAGGACATGGTCGACATGGAGGCCGCCGTCATCGAAGAGTTCGACCGCACCGCCGACCCCTACTACGCCACCAGCCGCCTGTGGGACGACGGCATCATCGACCCGCGCCACACCCGCGCGGCCCTGTCGATCGGGCTCGAAGCGGCGTGGAACCGCGACCTGCGCACGGCCAGCGCGCCGCAGTTCGGCGTCCTGCGCCAGTAGTCTCCGCTGACCCGGCTTTGCACCCAGCCCCTGAGGCCCGATGAACGCACCGACCACGCCCTTCGACACGCTGCTCGTCGCCAACCGCGGCGAGATCGCCCGGCGCATCCTGCGATCGGCCCGCGATCTCGGCCTGCGCACGGTCGCCGTCTTCGCCCGCTCCGACGCCGGGGCCGCGTTCGTCGCCGAGGCGGACGTCGCGGTCGACCTCGGCGACGAGGCCGGTGGCATCCCCTACCTCGACGTCGCCAGGCTGCTCGACGCCGCCCGCCGCACCGGCGCCCAGGCCATCCACCCGGGCTACGGCTTTGTCGCCGAGCGCGCCGACGTGGCGATGGCGGTCGCCGACGCCGGCCTGGTCTGGGTCGGGCCGTCGCCGCACGTCATGGCCGCGATGGCCGACAAGGACGCCGCCAAGGCCCGGGCGCGCAAGGCCGGCGTGCCCGTCGTCCCCGGCGTCGAAGGCCGCGGCCTCGACCACGCGGCGTTGGCGGCGCTGGCGATCGCCGAGGTCGGCTTCCCCTGCCTGGTCAAGGCGGCGGCGGGCGGCGGCGGGCGCGGCATGCGCCGGGTCGACAACGCGGCGGACCTGCCTGCGGCGCTGGCCGCCGCGGCGATCGAGGCCGAGCGCAACTTCGGCGACGGCACGCTGCTGGTCGAGCGCTACATCGCGCGCGGCCGGCACGTCGAGGTGCAGGTGCTCGGCGACGGCCACGGCAACGTCGTGCACCTGTTCGAGCGCGACTGCTCGGTGCAGCGGCGCCACCAGAAGCTGATCGAAGAGGCGCCGGCGCCCGGGCTCGACCCCGCGCTGTGCGCCGCGCTGCACGACGACGCGGTGCGGCTGGCCAAGGACATCGGCTACGTCTCGGCCGGCACCTTCGAGTTCCTGGTCGACGTCGAGCGCAACACGCACCACTTCCTCGAGGTCAACGCCCGGGTGCAGGTCGAGCATCCGGTGACCGAGCTGGTCACGGGCGTCGACATCGTGCGCGCCCAGCTGCGCGTGGCGATGGGCCTGCCGCTGGGCTTGGGCCAGGCCGACGTCGCGCTGCGCGGCGCCGCGATCGAGGTGCGGATCTGCGCCGAAGACCCGGCCGCGGACTTCGCCCCGCAGGCCGGCGACGTCGTCCGCTTCGCCGTCGAGGACCGCGCCGAGCAGGGCAACCTCGACGGCCAGCTGCGCGGCGGCCTGCGGGTCGACGCCGCGCTCGAGCCGAGCCGCTGCTTCGGCGCCGGCGCGGTGCCGGTGCACTACGACTCGATGGTCGGCAAGCTGCTCGCCTGGGGCGAGGACCGCGACCAGGCCCGGCGTCGCCTGCGCCGCGCCGTCGACCACACCCGGCTCTGGGGGCCGCGGCACAACCTCGTCTGGCTGCGCGAGGCCCTGGGCGACGCCGACTTCGCCCGCGGCGGGGTGACGACGGCGTTCATCGCCGAGGCCGGATTCTCGGCCCGTCTGGCCGCTGCCGGTGCGCCGACGCTCGCCGACCTGCCGGACGAGGTGCTGGTGGCCGCCGCGCTCGGCTTGCGCGGCCCGGCGCTGCAGCGGCGCTTCCGCAGCAACCCGCACCGCGCCGACGTCACGGTGCTGCACCTCGCCGACGACGACGGCCCGACGCCGGCCGCGGTCCACGTCGCGCTGCAGCCGCTGGCCTCGGGCGGCGTCGCCTTCGCCGTCGATCGCGCGCCGGACGCCGCGTTGCTGCGGCCACCCGCGCCGCGCGGCGAGGTCCAGATCGTCGGCCGCGGCGACGACAGCCTGCGTCTGGCCGTCGATGGTGTGCAGCGCACCGTCTGGCTGGCCGTCAGCGGCGGCGAGCAGGGCGCCGACGGCGCCTTGGTCGGTCGGCGCGTCTGGCTGCAATGGCCGCAGGGCGTGGCGGTGCAGCTGCGCGAAGGCACGCTGCTGCCGCTGCCGCGCCCGGCGTCGGCGGCCCCCGGGGCGGTCGTCGCGCGCACGCCGGCGATCGTGGTCGCCGTGCACGTCGAGGTCGGCGAGGCCGTGGTCGCGGGCCAGAAGCTGGTGACGCTCGAGGCGATGAAGATGCTCTCGACCCTGAGCGCGGCCGAGGACGGCACGGTCGCTTCGGTCGAGGTCGTGGCGGGGCAGAGCGTCGCGGCCGGGGCGCGGCTCGTGGTGGTGACGCCTTGACCAGCGCGCGCGGCGCCGTCGCGCGAGGTCGATGGCTGGCGCTCGTTGCGCTGCTCGCCGCCACGCTCGGTTGTTCCAACGACACCGGCGCCGGGGCGTCGAACGAAGACACCGCGGGCGATACGGCGGTCGCCGCTGACGCCTGGACGCCGCTGACGCCCGCCGAGGCCCTGTCGCAGGCGCTCGCCGCCGGCGCGACCATCGACGCCGGCTTCCTGCTCGACCGCATCAGCGTGCTCGCCCACGACGAGATGGACGGCCGCGACAACAACAGCCCGGGCGGCCTCGCCGCGCGCGCCTGGCTCGCCGCCGACCTGCAGAACCAGGGCCTGCAACCCGCCGGGCGCGACGGCTTCGCCCAGCCCTTCGCCGTCGGCAGCAACCTCTGCGCTCGCGTCCCGGGCCACGATCCGGCCCTGGCAGGCGAGGTCGTCGTGATCGGCGCGCACTACGACCACCTCGGCCGCGCCGACGCCCCGGGCAGCCAGTGCAAGGCCAAGGCCGGGGCGGTCGACCTGGTCTGCAACGGCGCGATCGACAACGCCTCGGGCGTCGCCGTCGCCATCGCGCTGGGCCGGGCGCTGTCGAAGCACGCGACGCTGCGGCGATCGCTGCTGATCTGCCTGTTCGACGCCGAAGAAGACGGCCTGCTCGGCAGCAAGCACTTCGTCACGGTCGATCCGCTGGTGCCGCTGGCGTCGATCGTCGCGATGGTCAGCGTCGACAACGTCGGCTCGCAGATCGTACCCGGCGAGCCGAGCAGCTTCGCCACCGACGCCGAGTTCAGCGACGCCCTGCGCGCGGCGGTGCACGCCGCCAACGACGCGACCGGCTACACGACCTGGCCGGTGTCGTCGTTCTTTGTCGGCCAAAAGGGCGGCGGCCGCAGCGACCACCTGCCGTTCCGCGAGGCCGCCGTGCCGGTGCTCTTCTTGGGCTCGGGCAGCTCCAGCGTCTACCACACGCCGGCCGACGAGGTCGCCGCGCTCGACATGACCAAGCTCGTCGCCATCGCCCGCCACGCCGCGGTGCTGGTCGCGCTGGTCGCCAACGCCGACGATCGGCCCGATTTTGTCGGCTCGCCGCAGCCCCACCTCGACGACGCCCTGGCCCTGCGCTCGCTGGCCGACCGCGTGCTCGCGGCGCCGCAGGCCCTCGGCCTCAACGACGGCCAGGTCGAGCTGGTCCAGACCTGGCGCGACCAGCTGCAGGCCTGGATCGACACGCCGCCTGGCACGCCGGCACAGTGGAAGAGCTACCAGACGCTGGTCGAGGCCATCATCGCCGCGGTCTTCGTCTTCGCCGGCTGACGGCGTTCGGGATGGAGCCCTCGATGATCCCACACACCCTGGCGCCATCGCTGCGACGGTCTCGACGCCGATTGGGTCTGTCGCTGGCCTTGGTCGCCCTGCTTGGTTGTGGCGAGCCCTCGTCTGCGGCCCGCGACGTCGTCGATGGTGCCAGCGCGGACGCCGCGGAGATCGAAGACGCCGCGGAGGCCGAGGACGTCGCGGGGGTCGAGGACGTCGAGGACAGTGACGCCGCGGAGGCCGAGGACGTCGCGGGGGTCGAGGACGTCGAGGACAGTGACGCCGCCGATGCCGAGGACGCCGCCGATGCCGAGGACGCCGCCGATGCCGAGGACGTCGCGGAGGTCGAGGACGTCGCGGAGGCCGAGGACGTCGCGGAGGCCGAGGACGTCGCGGAGGTCGAGGACGTCGCGGAGGTCGAGGACGTCGCGGACATCGAAGACGTCGCGGAGGTCGAGGACGTCGCGGAAGCCGAGGACGTCGCGGACATCGAAGACGTCGCGGACATCGAAGACGCCGACGCGGCGGACACTGCGCCTCCGGCCCTGGAGCTGGCGGTTGCGTCGACGCCGACGCTGATCCCGGCGTTCGACCTCGGCGTCAGCGACTACGTCCTGCGCTGCGACGGCAAGACGCCGGTGCAGCTGGGCGTCCAGGCCGGGGCGGGCACGAGCGTTCTCGTCAGCGGCCAGGCCGCGGCGAGCGGCAGCTTCGAGGCGAAGGTCGCGCTCAAGGTCGGCGCTCGCTTCACCATCGCCGCAAGCGCGGGCCCTTCGGCGGCCGCGACCTTCCACGTCCGCTGCCTGCCGCTCGACTTCCCGACCTGGACGGTGCAGACGTCCGCGACGCCCGAGGCCGAGTTCGTCATCACGACGCCCTTGCCACCCAACGACCCCAAGCTCGGCACGTGGCTGTCGTACCCGGTGCTGCTCGACCAGCACGGCGTGCCGATCTGGTGGGGCGCGGCCGGCAACGCGACCTACGCCACCGTCCTGCCCAATGGCCACGTCGCCTGGGCGTTGCCGGGCGCGACCGCGGGCGGGCCG
Source organism: uncultured Enterobacteriaceae bacterium (assembly GCA_964586155.1). Classification (GTDB taxonomy): domain Bacteria; phylum Myxococcota_A; class UBA9042; order UBA9042; family UBA9042; genus SXNM01. The sequence goes on from CAZPHC010000043.1 coordinate 15,414, forward strand.
AGCGGTGGTTTCGAGGAGCACGGCTGGGACGGGGCGCTGCTCAAGACCTAGCAGCCCACGGTCGCCGTCGCAGATCTGCACGACGCGGTGTTGCTCGACAACGGCGACCTGGTCCTGGCTGCGTTCGCGACCAAAGCGGGGGTCGACCTGACCGCGATCGGCGGGCCGAAGGGCGCGACCATCGGCACGCAGATCTTGCAGCAGATCTCGCCGAGCGGCGGGCTGGTCTGGTCGTGGGATCCGGCCGACCACATCCCCGCGGCCGAGATGGACCCGCAGTGGTTCGCCAACTTCATCGTCGCCGGCAAGCCGCCCTACGACATCTACCACTGGAATTCCGTGGAGATGACGCCCACGCTCGCCATCATCTCGATGCGCCACTCCGACGCCATCTACGCGATCGACCGCGCGACCGGCGCCATCGTCTGGAAGCTCGGCGGCACCAAACGCCCCGAGAGCCTGACGATCCTCGGCGACCCGGTCTTCCCCGCCAGCGGCTTTGGCGGCCAACACGACGCCCGCCTGCTCGCCGACGGCAGCCTGACGCTCCACGACAATGGCACCGGCCGCAACCGCAGCCCGCGCGTGGTGCGCTACGCCCTGGTGCCGCCGCAGCCCGGCAGCGGCCAGCCCGGCACGGCGACGCTGGTCGAAGAGCGGGTCGACGCCAAGGTCAGCGACTCGGTCTGCTGCGGCAGCGCACGCAAGCTGGCCAAGGGCCAATGGCTCGTCGGTTGGGGCGGCACCGGCACGATCTGGGAGGTCGACGCCGCGGGCGCCGAGGTGCGGCGCGTCGTCTGGCAGCAGGGGACGCTGATCTACCGGGCCGAACCCGTGGCCACCGGCCTGCTCGACCGCGCCGTGCTGCGCGCCGGGATGGACGCGCAGGTGCCGTAGCGCGCGTCAGCCCCGCGCAGTGCTGGCCTCGGGGATGTTGCTGGCCCGCACCAGGTAGCGCGGACGCTGGCGTGTCTCGGCCAGGATCTTGCCGATGTAGATGCCGATGACGCCGAGCAGCGCCAGCTGCGCGCCGCCGATGAGCAGGACACTGGCGATGATCGACGTCCAGCCCGGCACAGCGTCATCGGTGAGCCAGCGGATGCCGAGCGCGTAGACGAGGTAGAGCAGCGAGCTGCACGCGATGCCGAGCCCGGCGAGCACGCCGATCTGCAGCGGCCGCTCAGAGAACGCCACCAACCCCGAGGTCGCCAACGTCAGCTGCCTGGCCAGCGAGTAGCCGCTGCTGCCGTGGCCGCGCTCTGCCGGCTGGTAGTGCACCTCGGCCTGGCGGTAGCCCAACCAGGGCATCAGGCCGCGCCAGAACAGGTCCCGCTCTGGCAACGAGGCGCAGACGTCGACGACGCGACGGTCGAGCAGGCGGAAGTCGGCGGCTCCATCGCGCAGCGGCAGCGCCGAGAGGCCGCGGAACGCCCGGTAGAACAACCGCGAGCCGACGGCCTTGGGGCGCAGGCCGCGGCCGTCCAGGCGCACGGTCGTCACGACGTCGTGCCCGGCGCGCCAGCAGCGCAGCAGCTCGTGCAGCAGCGCGACGGGGTGCTGGCCGTCGGCGTCCATCGTCACGACGCAGTTGCCGCGCGCGTGGTCGAGCCCCGCTTTGATCGCGTTTTGCTGGCCGAAGTTGCGCGAGAGGGCGAGGTAGCGCACACGCCCGTCGGCCTCGGCCAGCGCGGTGATCTCGGCGAGCGATCCGTCGCCGCTGCCGTCGTCGACGAAGACCAGCTCGAAGGTCTCGTCGCCCAGCGCCTCGCCGATGGCCGCCGCCAGCGGGCCGAGGTTGCCGGCCTCGTTGAACACCGGCACGACGATCGAGAGGGTCGGCTCGTCGCGTCGCATCCGTCGCTCCCGCAGGTCGGCCCTGCCTCCATGGCAGCCACCGGGCGATGATGCGGCCCAAGCCGCAGCGCGTCGAGCCGTCCGGAGCGGACGTCACGCAGATTGACCCATCCAGAGGCCGTCGGTACGGTTCCAAATCGCTTGGGGGGAGCGCCCATGAACCGACATCCACGTGCAACGCGGGCCGCCTGGCTGCTGGCGCTCTGTCTCGGGGCAGCGGCTTGCGCCGACGAGGACGACGACGGCCCGGTCGGCGACGCGTCGAAGTTCGCCACCAGCCACGGCTTCAGCTTCGCCAACTACGGCAACGCCGGCGTCGTCAACCTGACGCCCGTCGAGGTGCAGCGGCTGTACGGCGACGCCGTCTGCGCCAAGGGCGGCGGCAGCAGCTGCGTGCTCTCGCCGACGGCCAGGCGCTGGATGGACTACAGCAACGCCCGCATGGCCGGCGGCCATTGCTTCGGCATCGCCGCGCTCTCGATCGGCTTCTGGAGCGCGTGGTGGCAGCCCGTCGCCTTCGATCCCAAGGCCAAGGGCCCCTTCGACCTGGCGCTCGCCGGCTCCGAGGCGCTGCAGCGCGAGATCGCGTTCCAGATGATGTTGCAGACGGTCAAGGAGGTCCGCTCGCAGGAGTTCGGCGCGGGCAAGGCGCCGGCGACGCCCAACGAGGTGCTGGCGCTGGTCGAGGCCGGGCTGGCGGCCGGCGAACGCTACGTGCTCGGCCTCGACAAGCCCGGCGTCGGCGCCCACGCGGTCGTGGCCTTCGCGGTGCGCGACGGCGAGTCGGCCGGCCTGCGCGAGATCGTCATCTACGACAGCAACTTCCCCGGGCGCGAGACCGCCGTCGTCGTCGACACCAAGGCCAACACCTGGAGCTACGACTACGCCGCGACCAGCGCCGAGCGCGACCTCGACACCTGGGCTGGCACCGCGACCAGCCACACGCTCTCGGCGCTGCCGAGCAAGGCGCTGGCCAACTACGACGGCACCAAGGTCAGCTGCCCGATGTCGATCTGCGAGGCGTTCGCGCCCAAGGCCGGCGAGCAGCGCACGATGATCGCGGTCGGCCACAACGCCGACATCGTCGTGACCAACGCCGCCGGCCAGCGCGCCGGCCAGAAGGGCGGCCAGTCCTTCAGCGAGATCCCCGGCGCCACGGCGCAGGTGCTGCGCGGCGGCCTGTGGGACGACGACCAGCCGCCGGAGCTGAGCCTGCCGAGCACCGGCACCTACGACGTGACGCTGACCAGCGACGACGACGAGACGCCCGCCGAGGTCTGGTGGGAGGGGCCTGGCTTTGTCGTCGGCGTCGAGGACATCGTCCTCGGCCCCAACGTCGAGGACAAGGTGCACTTCGACCCCGAGGAGGCGTCGATCCGCTACCGGACGACCGAGGCCGAGACGGCGACCGTCAGCCTGAACGCGATCACGCCCGCCGCGGATTGGCGCTTCGAGGTGACGTCCCAGGGCGAGGCCAAGGGCCAGGTCATCGACGCCGAGCTCGACCTCGACGCCCGCGTGTTCTACCTCTCGTTCGACGACTTCGAGGAGTCGTCCAAGGAGGCGACCTTCGACCTCGTGGTCGAGCGCGTCGGCGCCGGCAGCGACGGCGATGGCGAGAGCGACCTCGACTTCGTCATCCACGGGGTGCAGATCCCCTACGGGGCCGAGCTTTCGCTCTTCTTCGGCAAATGGGACCGCGGCACCGACGCGCTGCTGCTGCGCGTCGACCTCGACGGCGACGGCTACGACGTGAGCCAGGGCGACTACGAGGTCGATCTGCTCGACGAAGATCCCTAGCGAGAGCGCTGCATCGCGTTCCGGTTCAGGGCACGACCCGCGCCAGCCAGGCGTCGCGGTGGTGGCTCTGCGCCACCTCGACCGAGAGGCCGCCGACTTGGGCCGATCCGGTCAGACCACCGGCCAACCACAGCGTACCGCCCGGCACCGCGGCGATCGCTTCGGCGACCGGCAGCGCCAGCGACCAGAGCACGGCGCCGTCCGGGCCGAGCGCGATTGCCTTGGTCCCGTTCGCCGTCAGGTAGCAGACGCCCGCGCCGCACGGAGCCATCGACTGCAGCGACATCCCGCCCTCCATCGGCGCAGTGGCCAACGCGCTGACGGCCAGCAGCGCGCCCTGGGCCGAGAACCTGGCCCACGTCGGCACGGAGTTGAGCGTCGGCGCGAAGTCGCTGGCGCCGCCGGCCATGCCGAGCGCGACCAGGCTGCCGTCTGCGCCGACGCTGAGCGCCGACGGCCCGGGGAAGGCCTTGGTCGTCACGGTCCAGACGTCCTTGCCCTGGGCGTCGATCATCACCAGCTCCACCTGGGCCTGGTCCGAGCGTCGATAGGCCAGCGCGGTCAGGCCCTGCGGCCCGACGTCCGCACTCAAGCTCTGCACCGGCGGCAGCGCGCGCACCCAGGCCACCGCGCCCTCGGCGTCGACCATCATCGCGTAAGGCCCCTGGACCTCGACCCCGTGCAGCTTCGTCGCCGCCGCGACGCGGCCCAGCACGACGACCGCGCCCTTGCCGTTGCCGACGAGCCGCGTGTCCTTGCTGCCGCTGTCGACGCCGAGGAACTTGGCCCAGAGCGGCTTGCCCGTCGCGTCGAGCCGGGCCAGCAGCACGTCCGCGTCGCCGTCGCGCGTCACACCGAGGGCGCCGACCTGGGCCTGCACGCCCGCGATGACGGCCCCGACGATGGCGCCGCCCGCGCCGTCCGCGCTGAGGCCAGCGCCGCGATCGATGCCAGGCCCGCCGACCACCACGGTCCACGCCGTCGCGCCGTCCAGGCCACGCCGGCCGACCAAGGCGTCGACGCCGCCGAGGCCGGCGATCGGCCCGCCGCCGAAGTCGACGGCCCCCGTGCCCATCGCGCCCGTGGCGATCTGGGCCAAGAAGGTCGCGCCGCCGGCGTCGGGCGCGAGCATCGCGATCGCCTCGTCGCCGACGTCGCCGCCGACCGTCTCGAAGGCTTCGACCGCCGGGCGCTCGAACCGCGCCTGCAGCGTCGCGTCGGCGCCTGCCTGCACCGTACAGGCGGCGAGGCCGCTGCAGCTGCCGCTCCAGCCCAAGAAGCTCGCGTTCGCCGCGGCGGTCGCCGTCAGCGTCACCACCTGCGCGGTCGGGAAGGACGCGCTGCAGGTGCCCGGGCAGTCGATGCCCGCCGGGCTCGACACGACGCGGCCACCGCCATCGCCGACGAGCTCGACGCCGACGTGGTGCGGCAACGACGGCAGCGCGCTGCAGCCGGGCAGCGCCGCAAGGACCTTCAACCCTGGCGCGTCGATCGCCGAGAGCTGGTGCAGCGCGATGTCGGAGGGCGTCTTCGCGGCGTCGCCGAGCTGGAACGACGCCAGCTTGACGCCGCCCAGGCGCACGCGGCCCGCGATCGACGCCACGGCGAAGATCGAGTCGTCGCTCTGGCGCACCATCGCTGCGGGCAGCAGCCAGTTGTACGGGCAGCTCGGGCAGCTCTCGGCCTCGCGCGTCCACAGGAGCTCGCCGCAAGGCGAGAGCGCGGCGTAGACCGGCTGGGTCAGGACCGCCGTCTTGCCCTTGCCGTGGCCGAGCTCGACCCCGAGCACGCCGCCGACGTGCAGCACGCCGTGGCTGTCGAACGCCGCCGCGGTCACGTCCTGCGCCGCGGGGGCCGCGAATCCGCGCAGCCAGAGCACGCCGCCGTCGCCTTGGATGCGGGCGACGTAGCCGTCGGCGTCGCTGACCTCGTCGCTGGTCTGCAGCGAAGCGCTCGCCATCGCCAGCTTGCCGAAGAAGCTGCCAAAGATGGCGACTTCATCCGCCGGCCCGATGGTCAGGCGCGTCCGCAGCGTGCCGGTGTCGACCTTGCCGCCGTAGCTCTTGGTCCAGAGCAGCTTGCCTGCGGGGTCGAGCTTCCACAGCGCCAGCGCCTCGCCCGTCTGCGCGGACGGCCCCTGCGGCGCAACGCTCGTGCCCGCGATCCAGAGCTGGCCCTTGCTGTCGAGCGCGGCCTGCTGCGGGCGTTGCGACGCGCCGTCGTTGGCGAGGGTCTGCAGCGATTGCAGCGCGTCGTTGGCGTCGGTGCGCGCCAGCCAGATGCGCCGCAGCCCGCCGGCCTCGCCGACCGCCTGGCCCGCGATCGTGGCGGCTTGCTCGACCGCGCCGACGACCGTCGTGCCGCCGTCGTTGTGCACGACCATGTCGACCGCGCTGCCGGGGAAGCCCGGCGAGCCCGCGAACGCGGCCTGCTGCGTCGGCTTGCCGGCGGCGTCGAAGCGGTGCAACCCGAAGACGGCCTGCGGCAGATCGGGCGTCGCGTTGCCCGAGGGCACGGCGAGCGCGACGGCGCCGCCCTTGCCGTCCGCGTGGATGCGCAGCGGCAACCCGACCGGCCCGGTCTTGGCCACGTCGTAGCTGGACCAGGCGTGGTCGAGATCGAGGATATCGAGCACGGCGTAGAACGCGCTCTGGGTCCACGGCAATTGGGTGCCGGCGCTCGCCGGGTCGACGAACGCGAGGCCTTCGCCGCTGTAGTGGCCCGCCATCCATACCTGGCCCGGCTTGGCGCCCGCCGCGAGGGTGGTCGGCATCTCGTCGACGCGACCGCCGAACTCCGAGTGCCAGAGCACCCGGCCCGCGCCCGCGAACGGCGACGGCGGCGCGGGCAGACCGTAGACGCGGCGGAAGCTGCGTGCGCTGCCCGCGACCAGGGGGTCGTCGAGCTGCAGCCGCCACGGATCGCCCGATCGCAGCGTGCGCGTCGAGGCGGCCAGCGCGCCGCCGTCCGCCCGCCACGTCGGCTGCAGCTGCACGCTGCCGGCGGCCAGGGCCAGCGTGCCGCGCTCCACCAGCGTCGCGCTGCCGATCGCGCTCGCGCTCCAGACCGCGTAGCTCGTCGCCGCCGGGTCGAGCTCGGTCCACGCGGCGTCGGGCGCGCCGATCTGCAGCGCACGCCAGGGCGCCGTGTCGGCGAGCCAGGTCCCGCGCAGCTGCGGCAGCGTCGGGATGCCCTTGACCACGGGCCCGGCGAACGAGCTGCCCCGGTTGTCGCGCCCCAGCCGCGGCCAGCCGCCAGGCGCGAGCTTGGTCGAGTGGCTCCACATGCCGGCGACCAGCGCCTGGAACGGCGGGTATTGGTTCACCCACATCCCGGTCGCGAGCAGCGTGCCGTCCTTGGCCACGACCAGAGGGCCGCTGAAGGCGTTCATCGCCACCCGGTATTGGTGCGCGCGCGTGCCGTCGCTGCGCAGCGTGTTGACCACCGTGCTGCCCGAGCCGAGGTCGTTCTTGCGCGTGTCCTCGGCGAAGTGCACCGCGCCGTCGCTGGTGACGATCGGCGCCGAGTAGCTGCGCCCGACCGGAACCGCCCAGCGCTTGCTGCCGTCGGGCCCGAGGCCCATCACGGCGTTGTCGGCCGGAGCGGTCCCGGCCGGCGCGCCCGTGGCGCCCGTAGCGTCCGTGGCGTCGCCGACGCCGACCAGCATCGTGGGCGTCAGCGCCGTGACGCTGAAGCCGTCGAGCGTGCGCAGCAGCGTGCCGTCAGCGCCGTAGACCTCGGTGCGGCGCGGTTGACCATACGCCACCAGCACCTGGCCGGCGTCGTCGCGCAGCAGCGCGCTCGGCAGGGCGCCCGCCGGCAGCGGCACATGCCAGAGCAGCTCGCCGCTCAGGTCCAGCGCCGTCAGCCAGCGCTCGCTCGGCTTGTTCAGGCTCGGGTCGACGTCCGTCACCGTCAGCAGCTGGCCATCGCCGGTGCAGATGACCGGCAGCATGGCGCCGCGGCCCTGCAGCTTCTCCGTGCGCAGCAGCGGGCCCATGGTGCTGCCGTCCGCGCTGATGGCCGTGATCCCCGACGCGCCGGCCACCAGCACCGTGTCGTCGCCGCAGAGCGAGAGCTGCGCACCGCTGACGGCGCGGATCCAAAGCTCCTTGCCCTTGGGCGAGATGGCGTGCAGCACGCCTGCGGTCGACACGAAGATCGTGCCGTCGCTCGCGACCACGGGCGCGCCGACGCCGCTCGGGAAGCCCAGCGACCACAGCAACTTGCCGCCGACGCTGACCGAGATCAGCGACGACGCGAGGGATGTGCCCTGCGCGCCGCGGACGATGCGCCCGGTGTCGACGTCCTGGCGCTCGGTGATGCCGACGCCCGCGCTGTTGACTGTCAGCAGCAGCGAGCCGTCCGCGCCGAGCACGCCCGCCGAGGTGAAGTCCGAGCCGACGTTGAGCACGAACTCTGGCTGGCGCGAGAGCGTGCGCTCCTCGGTGCAGCCGGCGAGCGCCGCCATGAGCGTGAGCACGAGCCAGCCGCGCAGCGCGCCTCGCCCGCACAAGCGCCGCCAGCAGGCCGACGCAGTGCGGGACCGACCATCATGACCAGCGACCGACGCGCGCCACATGCGACCCTCCAACTCCAGCGTGGAGGCCTACGACGTTCGGCGCCCCGGCGCGATCTACTTGATCGCGGGATCGACGATCTGCTGCGGCTGGAAGCCCGGGGCCGCCGCCGCCGTCAGCTCCACCGCGTACTCGGCGAGCCGGCGCGTCATCTGGAAGCCCCATTTGTCGCGCACCTGGCGGCAGTGGTTCAGATCGACCTCAGAGACCAGCACGCCGTCGCGCACGCGGGAGAGGCCCGGCGTGCGGCCGCCGTTGGGCGCCGTGACGTAGCTCGAGCCGTAGAAATGGCCAAAATCGTGGTGCGCCGGCCGGCCGTCGCCCGAGGTGAAGGCGTTGGGGAAGACCTCGGTGCCGATGCGGTTGATCGCGACGCTGAAGTAGTTGTTGGCGATCGACGCGCAGCGGGCCTCGATCGGCCACAGCGGCTCGCTCAGCGCGCCGACGGTCGCCGACGGGTTGAACACGATCTCGGCGCCGTTGATGCCGAACATCAGCCAGTTCAGCGGGTGGTGGCGGCCGTAGCAGATGTTGACGCCGATGTTGCCGAACTGCGTGACGAAGACCGGGTGGCCGGTGTCGCCTTCCATGTAGTAGGTCGACTCGTTGAAGTCGCCGACGCGCGGGATGTGCACCTTGCGGTGGTGGCCGATGATGTTGCCGTTGTTGCCGATGACGACCGCGGTGTTGTGGATCGTGCCGCCGTGGGCCTCGTCGCGCTCCAAGATCGGCGAGACGATGACCATGTTGTAGCGGCGCGCCAGCTTGGCGAGCATCTGCGTCGTCGGCCCGTCCACCGGCTCGGCGAACTCGAGCCACGGCTCCTTCTCGCGGGTGCAGAAGGCGAACGGCATCGTCCAGGCCTCCTGCAGGCAGAGCACGTTGACGCCCGCGGCGCCCGCGGCGTGGATCAGCTGCACGTGGCGGTCGACGATCGCCTTGTACTGCACGGCCACGGGCTCGGTCGTCGCGACCGTGACCTGCACCTGGATCGCGCCGATGCGGACGATGCGCGGCGCGCGCAGCTGCTCGGCCTTGGCGTGGAACTTGTACGCCGCGATGTCGAAGCCGCCGGCCTTGGCCAGCTTGGCCGCCTCCGCCGGCACCGCCAGCGTCTCGGGCATCTCGCCGTAGAGGATGCGCCACGCCTCGGCCTGGTCCTTCTCGGGGATCATGCGCAGCAGCGCCTCGACGCTCTCGACTTCGCCGGGAGAGGTGCCGGGCGAGGTGCCTGTCTTCTCGGTGGCCTTGCTCATCGTTCGCTCCTTGCCTGGCGCGTGGGGCGTTGGCCATGGCGGCCGCCCGGTTCGTCGCGCGACGGTAGACGCCCGCGAGGTTGGATCGGCGCGCTTGCCGCGTCAATCTTGGTGACGGACACGGCTCAGGCGCGCCGCAGCTGCACGATGGCGAGGCCGACCAGGATCGCGGCGACGCCGCCGAGCTGCTGCAACGACGGCGCCTCGGCGAAGAGCAGGGCGCCCCAGATGAGCGTGCCCACCGGCTGCAGCAGCAGCAGCGTGCTGCCCTGGACCGCGCCCAGCCGCGGCAGCGCCGTCGACAGCGCCAGCCAGCCGCCGACCTGCGCCACCAACGCCAGCAACGCCAGCCAGCCGTGGCCCGGCCAGCTCGGCTGCAGCGAAAAGCCCGGATCTCCGGCCCAACCGCAGATCAGCGCCGCCAGCCCCATGCCCGCGGTCGCGTCGCGCAGCTGGCCGATCGGCAGGCGCTCGTCGCGGCAGGCGCGGCGATGCACCAGCAGGTACGCCGCGTAGGCCAGCGAACCGCCGATGCCGAGCAGCGCGCCGCCGATCGGGTCGATACCGTAGGCCGCCGCGTCGCCGACGCCGGACAGCAGCCCGACGCCCGCCATCATCAGCGGCAGCGCGGCGAAGAAGCGCGACGGCGGCCGCTCGCCCTGCAGTGCCCAGGCGCCGAGGCCGACCCAGATCACCTGGGTGTTGGCCAGCACCGTCGCCAGGCCCGCGCCGATGCGGTCGATCGCCGCGTGCCAGAGCACGAGATCGACGCCGAAGAGCAGCCCTCCGCCGAGCGCCAGCCAGCGCAGCCGCGGGTCGACCCGGGTCCGACGCGCCAGCAAGATCAGCAGCGGCAACGCGTACAGCGCGCGGTAGAACGCCGCCGTCGCCGGCGACACCGCGGCGAAGCGGAACAGGATGCCGGCGAGCGAGATGCCCAGCACGCCGGCGATGGCGATGAGTCGGTCCAGGGGCTCGCTCCGGCGGCGGGAGGGTGGGCGCGCGCGCCTCAGTCTTCGACGAGGTTGCCCGTGATGCCGAAGCTGAACCATTGCAGGTCGCGGTCGCCACCGCTGACCTTGACCGCGTCGGCGAAGACCATGTGGTTGTACGCGCCGTAGATGCCGAGCCGCAGGTAGGGGATCGCCGTCAGGTCGAGCGCGACGCCGACGTCGACGACCACGCCCTTGGGCGCGCCGAAGCGGTAGCCGAAGCCGCGGCCATAGCCGACGTGGAAGAAGCCCTGCGGGTACAGCGCCCAGTTCACCCCGCCGCGCATGCCGACGCGGGCGTTCCAGACCATCGGCGTGTCGTCCGGGTCGCCGCCAAAGTGCGACATGCCCGCGAGCAGCTCGAGCTCCGCGTCAAAGAAGGGGATCGGCAGCTCCCAGCCGCCGCGCCCGGCGAACTCGACGCCGAACTTCTGCCAGCGCTTGCCGTCATCGGCCGCCGCGCTGGTCGCGCCGAGCTGCAGGCCGTAGATGAGCTTGGCCTGGGCCGGGCTGGCGCCCGCGAGCGAGCCGGCCGCCAGCAGCAGCGCCGCCAGCGCCAGCAGCCAGCGCCGCGGCAGCCGGGGCGCCGCCTGGGGACGGTGGAGGGCGCGCTGGTCTCGTGGCGATCGTGGCATGGCGGGCTCCGGTGCAGCGCGAGCGGCCGCGTCGGGCCGATCGGTCGTCGCCGAACAGCGACCTCGGCCGCCGCCGCAGCGACGCCGATCTGCCCATGCTAGCGACGATGTCCGCGCAACAAAAGGCGTCAGGTGGCCGCGAGACGAGGTCGCGCCCGGCCCGCGGTCACGGCAAAAACGCGGTCGTGGCCGGTCGATCTGCTTGCGCCACGGCCATGGCACGGCGATGCTCCGGCCTCGCGCCGTCCTGGCGTGGTTGGAGACGCGCCCGTGCAACCGCCGCCCCCCGTCGTCGTCGTCGGCGAGATCTTGTGCGATCTCTTCACGCCCGCGCGCGGCGTCCCGCTCGACGAGGCCGAGGTGCTGGTGCCGCACGTCGGCGGCGCGCCGGCCAACGTCGCGATCGCGCTCGGCTGGCACGGCCACCGCGTCGAGATCGTCTCCGCCCTCGGCGGTGACGCGCTCTCGACCCGGATGCGCCGCATCCTCGCGGACCACGGCGTCGGCCTCGACCACGTCGCGACCAAGCCCGGCGAGCTCGTCGGCCTGCTGCTGATCGCGGTGGACCACGACGGCGAGCGCCACTTCCACCCGTATCGTGAGGGCACCGCCGACCTGATGATGCAGCCGCACGAGCTGCCCGAGGACCTGCTGCGCGGCGCCGCGATGGTCCACGCCGGCACCGTCACCCTGCGCGGCGAGCCGATCCGCAGCACCACGCTGCGCGCGCTGGCGCTCGGTCGCGAGGCCGGCGTCCCGGTCTCGATCGACGTCAACCTGCGACCCAAGCTCTTTGCCGACCCCAACGAGATGCTGGCCCTCGCGCGCAAGGCCGTCGCCGCCGCCGACATCGTCAAGGCCAGCCGCGACGAGGCCGTCGCCATGCTCGGTCCGGGCACGATCGACCGCCTGGTCGACGACCTGCACGCCGCCGGGCCGCGCCTGGTCATGCTCACCGACGGCGAGAAGCCCTTCGTCCTGTCGACCGCGAGCGCGCGCATCGTCATGCGGCCGCCGCGCGTCACCGCCGTCGACACCACCGGCGCCGGCGACGCCTTCGTCGGCGCGGCGCTGTCGTGGCTGCTCAGTCGCGGCGTGTGTGGGCCCGGATCGCTCGCGGCGCTCGATGCGCTCGACGCGCAACAACTCGAGGCCATGGGCGACTTCGCCGCAGGCAACGGCGCACGCGCGGTGACGGCGCTGGGTGCCACGGGCGCGTTTCCGCCGCGAAAGCGTTAGGGTCGCCCAGGATCGCGCAGCCGATCGCAGCCGGCGCGTCGCTCGGCGCCGCCGTGGCCGTGGCCCGCGGACCCGCGAACTGGCGCCGCAGCGCTCAGGCCAACGACACGCCCATCGAGTCCGCCACCGCCGGCAGCAGCTCGTCGCGCTCCCAATCGAGGTGATCGCGCAGCAGCGCCGCGATCTTCGAGATCGTGCCGTTGCTCGGCGCCAGCTCGAGCTCGCGGCTCAACGTGCGCAGCTGGCCGTGCTCGCTGTGCAGGCGATCCAACAGCGGCGAGCCGGGGATCCACAGCACCAGGCGCGCCTCTTCGTCGCGACAATGCGCCTGCAGCGAGTTGCGCCACAGCCGCAGCCAGCGATCGGCGATGCGCTCGGCCGTGCCGTCGCCGCGTTCGGCGGCGCGCAGGAGCTCGTCGACCAGCGGGCGCATGCCTTCTTGCTCATCAATCAACTCGCGCAATTCGCGCCGCACCGACTCGCTCGTCATGGACCGCCTCCTGCCTCGCCGCGCCCGCTGCCTTTGGCCAAGTTGGGCACGGACCCGCAAGTTGCAAGGAAAAAGTTCGCAAGCTTCCCGCGCTGCACGGCGAGTCCCCCGACGCGTGCGCCCGCCGTCAATACGGGAAGTGGCGCGCGATGGCAGCGGCCAGGGTGCGCAGCTCGTCGCGGGTCTCGGGGCCGAGCGCGGCGCGCAGATGGCGCACCGGCCCGGCCAGCTCGCGCTCGATCGTGGCCACGGCGTCGCCGAGCGCGCTGTCGGCGGGGCCATCGCCGTGGTCGGCCACCGCCCGATCGAGCACGACCAGCGCCGCGAACAGGTCCCGGTGGCCCAGGTCGCTGCTGGCGAGGCCGGCACCGTCGAGCAGCGCGCCGGCGACCGCGTGCGTCGGTTCGAGGGCCAGCAGCCGCCGGGCCGACGACAGCCGCAGGTGCAGCGGAGCCCGTCGATCGGCGCAGATCGCGGCGAACCGATCGGCGGCGTCGGCCTCGCCGAGCCCCAGCGCGGCGTGGGCCTCGGCCCAGCGCAGGTAGGGCAGATCGCGACGGCTCAGGGCGCCGATCGCGTCGCAGCGCGCCATCGCCGCGCGCGCCATCGCCACGGCGTCGCTTTCACCGAGCAGGCCGCCCAGACGCAGGCACTCGCTCAGCGGCTGCGAAGCGCCGCGCTCCTCGCCCAGGCGCAGCCGCTGCGCGAGCGCGGTCTGCTGCCAGTGCAGCGCCTGCGTCGGCTCGGCGCGCGCCGCGAGCAGCCGGCCCCAGGCTCCAGCGAGACGGCATTGCTCGGCGAAGGCGTCGTAGTCGCGCGGCAGCAGCGGCAGCACCAGGGGCGCGAGCGTCGCCGGGTCGGGCGCGCCGGTGTCGGCGGCGTGCTGCACCGCGTGGGCGAGCACAGCCAGCCGTCGCGGCAGCGGCCAGCCGGCCATGCCTGCCAGATCTGGCAGCGGGAGCGAGGTCTTGGCGTGCCGGGCCGCGATGGCGTGGGCCAGCTCCAGGCGGAAGCGGCCATCGGTGTCCAGCGCCGGGCCGAAGGCGTCGCGCGCGGCGGCGGCGGCGCGCACGATCGGTGGCCAATGGCTGACGCGGCCGTGGCCGTCGAGCGCGAGGCGGAACAGCGCGTCGATCCACTCGGCGCGGCGGCCCGGATCTGCCAGCGAGGCCGCGATCGCCGAGGTCGCCGGCAGGCGCAGCGCCGACTCCACCGCGGCGACGACCGTGGCCACGGGCTCGATCGTCAGACCGTCGGGCGTGACGGCGGCCAGCTCCGGGCCGGCCTGCTCGAGCGCCACCAGGACCCGGCGCGCCCCGGGCAGGGTCGCGAGCGCCGCGAGCTTGGCCGCGACGCCGCCGACCGGCAGCAACCGGCCCTGGCCATCGATCGCCGCCATGGCGCAGACATCGTCGTGCAGCGCGATCTCCAGCGCCGACGACGCCAACGCCAGGGCGAAGCCGAGGCCGAACGACGGCCCGTCCACCAGGTCGGCGCCGTCGCGGTGGCTGCGATCGCTGCGGCGCAGGCGGGCCAGGCGCGACGCGGGCGGTGGCGTCGAAGGCAGGCCGTCGAGCGAGCGCCAGCGCACCGGCAGCCCCTGCGCCAACGCCTGGTGGGCGTCGTGCCAGGCGGCCCGCGCCGCGGCACCAAACGCGACGTCGTCGGGCCGCATCGCCGCGGCCGCCGTCACGTCGAGCAGCAGCACGCTGGCACCGGCGCCGTCCTCGTCGGCGGCCAGCAGCAAGGACTGCCCCGGCCGCGCCGACGGTGGCGTCGCCGATCCCAGCCCCAGCGACGTCGCGATCGTGGCGCGTTCGTCGTCCGCCCGCGGCCAGGCCCAGGGGCCGGCGTGAAGCTGCGCCGCCAGCGCCCGCCGCTCGCGCGTCGAGACGTGCCGCCCGGCCAGCAGCAAGCCGAGCGTCGTCGACGCGGCGGCGAAGGCCGGTGCCGACGATGGCGCGGCTTCGGTCGCGTTGGCGGCGGTCATGGCGTGTCGTCGAGCGCGGGCAGCCACCATTGTCGGGGCGCGGTCATCGCCTCGGCCCGTCGCAGCGCGTCGGCCTCGCCCGCGGTGGGCGCGGCGTCGCGGGGCAGGGCCGTCGCAGCGGCGTCGACGGCCACGAGCCATCGCTCCAGCGCGCCCGGGCCATCCACCGCCGCGAGGCAGCTGCGCACCGCTTCCAGCGCCGCGCGACGCAGGGCGAGCCTGTCGCGATCGGCCCGCGTTCGCGCGCCACCCTCGATGGCCCGCCGCAAGCGCGACGCCGCCCGCTGGCTCGCGCGCCGGATCGCCAGGCGCTGGTCGATCGGGGCCGCGGCGAGGGCGTCGCGCACGGGCGTGAGCGCCACGATCGGTGTCGCCGCCAACAGCATCGCCAGCGCGTCCGCCTGCGCCAGCACCGGCCGGGCGTGGCGTTCGCGCAGCGCGGCGGCGCAGAGCTCCGGCCACGTCGCGTCGGCCTCCGGCTCGCGGTCGTCTCGTGCGCCGCCGGTCGCGAGCGCCTCGGCCTCGGCCCGCGACGCGTCGGCGATGGCCCCGTCGATCGCGGGCTCCACCGTCAGCCCTGCCGTGGTGTCGCTCCAAGGGCGGGACCGCCCGGTGCGCGCGCTGCGATCGTCGGCCCCAGCCAGCGCGTCGACCGCGCGCAGGCGCAGCTCGCCCTGGTCGTCGACGTCGAGCAACAGGCCCTTGCCCTGGCGCAGCACGACGGCGCAGGGGGCCCCCGGCGTCGGCCGCAGCAGCCACGACGCGGCGTCGTCGTCGAGCGGTCGCAGCGTCGCGGCCTCGCCGAGCGCGTCGATCGGGCCACCATCGCGTGCCACGAGCTCCAGCGCCCAGCCTGGGTGCCCGGGGATCGACAGCCGCGCCAGTCCGAGTTCGTGGGCCAGGGTCGCGGGTACCGGCAGCGCCTCGTCACGCGTGCGGCCGGCCTCGAGCGCCGCGGCGAAGGCGTCGAGGTCGCCGCCGCCACCGCGAGCGAGGCCGTGTTCGCGGGCCGGCGGCGGCACGGCGCAGGTCTCGGTCGCGCGTGCCTCGAGCAGGGCCCACAGCGGCGGCGTCGTGTCGTGGTTCATGGTGCGCCTCGATCGTCCGGGCCGACGTGGCCTCGTTCCCCGCGACGCCCCGGCGGCGGCTGGTCTGACGCGGGCAGCGGCTCCTGGCCCTGCAGCGCGATCCGCCGCGCCAGGCGCAGCTGCAACAGCCTGGCCTCGACCTCGCCTGGCTGCTCGGCGGCGATCCACTGGTCCAGCGCCTCGATCAGCGCGGCGCGGCCACGCTTGAAGCGCGCGTCGATCGCGTTGCGTGCCTTCGCCAACGCCTTGCTGTCCTGCGGTTCGCCGCCCGCCGCTCGCAGCTCCTCCCGCGCGAGCGCGCCGACGTCCAGGGCGCCGCTGGCAGCCCGTCGCAGCTGCTGCAGCTGGCGCGCGAGCTCGTGGCCGGTGCCGGAACGACGCGCCTCGCGGCTGTGGCAGAGCTCCGCCTCGATCGCGTCGAGGGTCCCGTCGGCGGCGGCGATCCGGGCCGTCTCGTCGCGCTCGCGCTCGGTCTCCTCGAGCGCGTCATCGGCTCGCGGCAGGTCGGCCGCGGGATCCACCGCCGGGTGATCGTCGTCGCCGGGTCCGATCGACAGCGCGAACGCGTCGCCCCTGCGTCGATGGCTACGCTGGCGGTCGATGGCGAGATTGCGGGCCGCACGCCGCAACAGGCGTGTCGCCTCCTCGTCGGTCGCAGGCGCCTTGGCCTGGCCACGCATCGGGCCACGCTGGGCCAGCGTCAGCACCATCGCCTGCACCAGGTCGTCGGCGTCGAACACGCCGCGAAACTGCGACTGCAGCCCGCGCGCCACCGGCGTGAGGAACGCCAGCAGCAGGCGCGCCGCCTCGGCCGACCGACGCAGCGTCGCCGGCGGCGACCCCGCATGCCCGAGCTGCAGGTCCAGCAGCGCGTCGCAGAGCGTCAGCGTCGTCGCCGGGGCGCGGCCCGCCGCGAGGTGGGGATCTGGCAGGTCACGCTGCATCGGCCTCTGGTCGGTGGGCTGGCGCACCGGCGGTGCGTCGTTGGGCGGCACTGCGAAGGATGCGCGGTCTGGCGGACGACGGCAACGGTCCCGACGCAGGCCCGATGGTGGCTGTCGCAAAAAAAGTTGTTGCGCGTTTCTATGGTGTTGCAAGAAATGTTGGGGTGGTTCGCAAAAAAGTCGCGATCGGCGCTTGACGGGCAGAGAAAAATCCCCATACTCGTGCGTCCGGTCGGCAGGGAAGGGCTTCGCGCCCGACCATGCACAGCCAGCGGGGGTCCGACAGGCAGGCGTCTCGGCGCAGGTCATGAGGACGAAAAACCCAGGGGGGGAGGCAGCTCTCGAAAGAGGCAAGCCGACCCGAGGTTCTTTCAAAACCAGGCACAGTTCAAGGACTTCGGAGTGTCGGCGCGAGCCGGTGCGAAGGGTCCGGCAAACACTGGTCCAACGAACTCTGGAGCGCAGGAACGAGACGGCCCGGCGCAGCGACGCGAAAGCGGAGCGGCACCATCCGGTCGAGCGAAGGTCCCAAGCGCATGAGAGGCGGATGAACCCCGATCACGGCGGTAACGACGTGAGGGTGGAGCGAGCCAGGCGAGTGAAGCCGCAGCGGGCGCGGGCAGGTGGAAACACCGGCACGAAGACGCGGCGACGGAGCGAAGCCAACGCTGCGCGAAACTTCCCAGAGCGCGAGCTCGGGACGAGGAGGCCAGTCAAGAACCATCGGGGGGAAGACCCCGGAGGGGCGAAACGTCAGGAGAGCAGCGATCGCAGGCGTCGGGTCATACCGAGGTCGGCGGCACGGACTGCGGCGATGCGAGCACCCACAAGGTTGCGGCCGCCAGTGGCATCTCGACTCAGGTCGGGGCACGCGCTGGGGAGGAACAACGAAGTGAGGGAGGTCAGCCGAGAGGTGCGACCCGCTACGCAGCAGGGAAAGCTCTGGAGACGGAATCCCATGGGCGTGAGCAGCATGAAACAAGGCTGCAGGGTACGAGGCGGAACAAAGCGTCGAGAGGTTGCGAAAACCTGAGGACGCAGCGCAGTCGGAGTTGGATGCTCCGGCGTGGGTCGCTGCCTTGTGCTGGGGACGTCGTAGGGAAGCAAATCCTAGGAGAGGACGGCCAGATGCGGCATCGCCAACGGTAACGGATGGTGACCGGGATGCTGGTGGAGTCGTCTGGGTGATACGCTGAACGTGAGCAGAAGGAACAGGAACGGAACGAAATCGACGAAAGAAGGTTTCGTCCCGCCGTGTGAGGACCGTGGAGGCCGACCCCGAGAGGGGACAGAAGGTCATGACGGGCGCGCCAAACCAATAAGGTGCCAGCACGGCGGATTGGACCGTTGGAGTTCGAGCAACACGATGAGCGGAGGCGAGCCGGCTGGTGACAGTCGGTGCGCAGCTCGGACGAGGAAGGGTTCTCTGGAAGGAAACAGCCGTGAACTGTGCACTGTCGACCGGATTCCAAAGGCTCGTGGCGCTTGCGCCTCGGGCCTTTGGCGTTTTTGCCCCAGCCTCGGCAACGCCGGCCGGCGCCGCCGGCGGCCGAGCGCACCGCGTCGCTATGGGCTGCAGCTACCGCCGTCCTGCCACGCCAGCACGAGGCCCTTGGCCTGCGGCAGGTAGCCGTAGTGCGCGGCGAGCCAGAACGCCTGGCTCAGGTCCATGCCCGGCGATTGCTTGCGGCCGCCATCGCCGCCGTCGCCGAGCTGGTACGGGTTTCGCTGCCAGGCGAAGTCGGCGTAGGCCCGCAGGCCGGGCGGCAGGCCCTCGCTGGCCATGCCCTTGGTGCAGGCGCCGTCGGCCATCTTGCACTCCCCGGCGCCGCCGCTGCAGGGCTTGGAGATCGACTCGCCCGCGAGCTGGATGCCAAAGACCTTGATCCCGGCCTCGCAGGTCGTGCGCTCGGCTTCGCTCGGGCACGCCAAGGTGATGCCGGGCGGCAGGTTGTCGAGCACGGTCTTGGCCTTGATGCCGTAGGTCCGGCGCGGGCCACCGAGCACGCCGCCGTTGCCGCCAAACGCCTCGAGCACGGCCTTGGCGTCAGCGATGGCGAGATCGCGGTCGCGCGGCGCGTCGTCGGGCATCAACGAGGCGTACATCACGTCGAATTGCGCGTTGTGGGCGCGCTCGAGCGTCTTGCTCCACTCTTCGGTGTGCATGACCTCGTTCATCGCGTCGCGCAGCGGCCCGGGCTTCAGCATCGTCGCGAACTGCCACATCGTGGTGTAGGTGATGTGGTCGCCGTAGAACGCCTTGCACCAATCGGGCGTCTGGAAGGCCTGCGTCGTCAGCGCCACGCCGATGGCCTGCAGGTCCTCGATCAGCGTCTCGAAGAAGAACGTGCGGTAGACCTCGTCGCCGGTGAAGCGGTAGGCCATCGCGGCGAGGTGCAGCATGTGCACGGCGTCGCCGCCGCGGACGTTCGGCACGTACATGTGCGCGATGCCCTCGGGGTTGGGCGTCTTCTGGCTGCCGGCGGCGACGCGGTTGGCGAAGATCAGCATCTCGCCGAGGAAGCCGGGCGAGGCCGCGTCGAGCACCAGCGTCGCCTTGGTCGCCGGCGCCTTGCCGCAGCTGCGGTCGTAGCTGGCGGCCGTGGCGCTGTTGAGGTCGTCGAGGTAGTAGCCGACGACGTGGTCGAGCTTGGCGGGGTCGAGGTCGCCGGGGTCGAGCTGCATCGCGCCGCCGCCGAAGTAGGCCGTCACCGACTCGAGCAGCTGCGGGTTCTTCTGCAGGTTGACGATCTCGACGCGCTTGAGGCGGTTGAGGTAGCAGACGATGTGGTCGGCCATGCGCTTGCGCAGCGTCGGATCGTCGATGAGGTCGTAGACGATGGGGAACGCCATCATCGGGCCGGTGTATTGGTCGATCGAGGGGTTGCCGTTCCACATCGGCTTGGCCGCGATCAGGCCGCCGTTGCCGTCCGGCAGACCCTTGGCGTAGACCTCGGGCAGCACGCCGAGCTCGCTGGGGCGCACCTCGACGTCGCGCGGCGCCAGCGAGGCCTCGCCGTATTGCACGATATGGTCGGCAAAGCGCGGCGCTTTCTCTGGCGCCAGCAGGAAGGTGTGGCGCGCGAGGTAGCCGGGCGCGCCGGTGACGTCGAAGTGGCGCAGCAGGTGCTCGGTGATGGCGACCATGCGCGCGCGGTCGGCGCTGGTGCCGGTGGTGGCGTAGCGCATCGCCGCCGACGTCAGCGCGGCGCCGGTCCAGATCGCGCCGTCGCCGGTGCCGTCGTAGCGGTCGAACTGCAACGGGTCGCCCCAGACGCCTTCGGTGACCTCGGCGGCCATCGGTGCCAGGAACACGCGCTCGGCTGCGGTGCCGTCCGGGCTGCTGTAGCGGTCGAACCAGCGGTCGTAGTCGTAGGCGCGCTCGACCAGGGCCGGGACCTTGGTCGCAAACGCGCCGGCGCCGGTGTCGTAGATGGCGCAGGTCTGCTGCTTGCCGCCCTCGCAGCGGCTGTCGCGGAAGGTCGCGCAGCTCGCCGGGCCGGCCTTGGCCAGCGGATCGGCCGGCAGGACCGCGATCGTCGGCTGCAGCTCGAGCACATGCGGGATCGCCGCGCCGTCGCCGGTGGTCTCCGTCGCGTCGTCGTCCGTCGCGTCGTCGCCTGCACCGTCGTCCACGTCGGCCAGGGCGTCCGCGGCGCTGGCGTCGGCGGTGGCGTCGGCGGTGGCCGTCGCCTTCGCGTCGTCTCCGTCGCTGCATCCCGCCGCCGCGACCGCCAGCAACGCCAGCAGCGGCAGCAAGACCAACGACACCGCCGCCCGCGCGGGCCACGCCTTCGACCCCGTCGCCCAATCGCCAACGCCTCGATCCATGCTCGCCCCCTCGGCCGCCCGACGGCGGCGTCCCGCGCGAAGATCATGCGGCGGCTGCGCCGTGACGACAAGCCGGCGGCGCTTTGGTGGTCCGGTCTCAGCCCTGCCGCCGGCGGATCAGGCCTTCTTGCACCGCCGACGCGACCAGGCGGCCCTGGCGGTCGAAGAACCGGCCCCGCACCAGGCCACGCGCGCCGCTCGCCGACGGGCTCTCGATGTCGAAGAGCAGCCAATCGTCCATCCGCAGCGGTCGGTGGAACCACATCGCGTGGTCGAGGCTGGCGACCTGCATCTGCGGCTGCAGCCACGATGCGCCGTGCGGGTCGAGGCTGGTGGTCAAGAACGAGAAGTCCGACGCGTACGCCAGCAGGTAGCGGTGCAGCGCCGGATCGTCGGGCAGCGTGTCGACGGCGCGCAGCCAGATCTGCCGCCGCGGCTCCATCGGCACCGGCCGCAGCGGGTTGCGTGGCTGCACCGGCCGCAGCTCGATCGGCCGCTCGGCCAGCGCCATCGGCCGCAGCTTCTCGGGGATGCGCTCGCCCATCTTCGCCGCGAGATCGCGCTCCGAGAGCAGGTTCTCGGGCCCGACGACCTCGGGCATCACGTCGTGGTGGTCGAGGCCGGGCTCGTCGACCTGGAAGCTGGCCGCGAGGCTGAAGATCGCCTCGCCGTTCTGCACCGCGACGACGCGGCGGGTGGTGAAGCTGTTGCCGTCGCGGATGCGGTCGACCTGGTAGACGATGCTGCCGCGCACGTCGCCCGCGCGCAGGAAGTAGGCGTGCAGCGAGTGGACCACGCGGTCGGCGGGCACGGTCTGCGCCGCCGCCGACAGCGCCTGGCCGAGCACCTGGCCACCGAAGATCGCGCCCCAGCCGAGGTCCTGGCTGCGGCCGCGGAACAGGT
The DNA here is from genome assembly GCA_964586155.1 of uncultured Enterobacteriaceae bacterium. Classification (GTDB taxonomy): domain Bacteria; phylum Myxococcota_A; class UBA9042; order UBA9042; family UBA9042; genus SXNM01. The sequence continues at coordinate 37,016 of CAZPHC010000043.1, forward strand.
CGCGGTCGATGCGCTCGAGGCCGAGCAGCGCGACGAGGTTGGCGAGGACGGGTTGCATGGGCGCTCCTGGCGTCGGCCGTGCTGGCCGCGGCAGCGAGGGTAGCGCAGCGATCGGACGACCGACAGGTGGCCGGCCGAGGTTGCGTCGGCGTCGCGGATTGGCAATCGTCGCGCAGAGGCCGCGTAGAGGCCGCGCAGAGGCCGCGCAGAGGTCGCGCAGAGGCCGCGCCGCCGCGGTCGTGACAGAGGGGGGACCGTGGACGATCGGACCGAGAACGTGGGCAAGCCGGCGGTCGTCCTCATCCACGGCTCTGCCGACAGCCCGGCGTCGTGGCGCGCGCTGACGCCGCTGCTCGAGCCCGACTGGACCGTCGTCGCGCCGCCCTTTCTGCCCTGCGCCGAGCCTGCGGGCAGCGGCGGGCCGGCGTTGCCGCACGATCTGCCCTGGCTCGACGCGCAGATGGCGCGCTCGGGGGCCCGCACGCTCGTCGCGCACTCCTACGGCGCGCTGCTGGCGCTGCGCTGGGCCCTGGCGAACCCTGGCCGCCTCGACCGCCTCGTGCTCTGCGAGCCGATCGCCTGGGGCGTCGCCGTCCACGACGTTGTGACCGCGACCCGGCTCGGCGAGCTCGACAGCCTCTGCGTGCAACGCTTCGTCGCGGGCGAGGCCGAAACGGCGATGCGCTGGCTGGTCGACTTCTGGAACGGCGACGGCTTCTGGCAGGCGCTGCCCGAGCGCATCCGCGCGGCCCTGCTCGCCGGATCGGCCCGCACCTGCGCCGAGGTGGCCAGCGGCGGCGCCGATCGCACCACCGCCGCCGAGCTGGCGGGCCTGACGGTGCCGACCGTGCTGCTGGCCGGCGCCTTGACCCCGGCCGAGTCGCTGCTGGTCAGCCGCACGATCGCGGCCGCGCTGCCCGACGCCCGGCTCGAGATCCTGCCCGACGTCGGCCACCAATTCCTGCGATCGCACGCCGCAGCGCTCGCCGCCGCGATCGGTCGCCCCGGCGCCGGCTGAGCCGCGACGTTCGACCGTCGGCGCGGCGCGTGCGTACGCAAAAACCCGTTGACCGTGACGCAGTGAGCCGTGAGACTCCGCGCCTCTGGCACTGCGTGTCACGACGTCCTACGGAGGCCTCGATGTCCGTCTGCTCCCGGTCCGCGCTGCGCGGGCCCTGCGCCGTCACCGCCGCGTTCGCGTGGCTGCTCCTGCTCGTCGTCGTCGCGGTCGGCTGCGCATCCACCGCCGACTCTGCGTCCGAGGACACCAGCGCCGCGGACGTCAGCAGCGCCGACGGCGCGGTCGACGGCTCGACCCAGGCCGACGGCGGCGCTGACGACAGCGCCGGCACCGACAGCGACGACACCGCGACGGCGGAGGACAGCGGCGGCAGCACCGACGGCGACGACGCCGTCAGCGTCGAGGACGTCGCCGCCGACGTCGAGCAGGACACCACGCCGGTCGACCCGTGCGCGCCGAGCACCACCGGCCTGGTCAAGGACGTCGTGCTGCCGCTGGGCGAGACGCTGCGCTTCGACGGCGACGACTACCTCGCGTTCTGGGCGCCGGGCATGGCCTGCGGCGTCAGCGTCAGCAAGGCACCCGACGGGGCCAAGGCCACCATCGTCGGCGTCAGCGGCGACGCCAAGGCGCCGAGCTGGGGCCGCCTCACGCCCGACGTCGTCGGCGTCTGGACGCTGCAGCGTGGCCCGGACGTGGTGAAGGTCGAGGTCGTCGCCGACTATTGGACCGCCGACACCTTCCAGAACTACAACTACGCGCCGACGCAGCCGCTGGTCCTCGACCCGGACAGCGACCCCGACGCCGCGACTTCGACGCTCTGGGTGGCGACGACGACCTCGGCGATGATCCAGCGCGTCGACCTGACCGTGGTCAACGCGCCGAGCGACGTCCAGGCCAAGGCCAGCACGCTGATCCACACCGGCAGCTGGCCGACGGCGCTGGCCACCTGGCCCGGCACGCGCACCCTGCTGGTGACCCAGACCGGCCGCGATACGCTCGGTTTTGTCGACCTCGACGCCGGCCGCGTGGTCGACGCCATCCACCTCGGCAACGAGCCGCACAACCTCGTCGTCGACGGCAGCGGCGCCAGCGCCAAGGCCTGGGTCGTGCTCGCCGGCGAAGATCGCGTCGTGCGCGTCGACCTCAGCAGCAAGACCATCGAGGCCTCGGTCGACGTCGGCCACGAGCCGCGCGCGCTGGCCCTCGACGCCAAGGGCCGCCGCCTGTACGTCGGCTCGCTGATCTCGGGCAACAAGCACCCGCTGGGGCCGCTGCAGGGCCAGACGCCCGTGCCGGAGCTCTGGCAGCGCGACGTCGTCGTCATCGACGTCGACGCCGCCAAGTCGGTCGCGACCCTGCCCGAGGTCGGCACCATCAACCGCGGCATGCTGCTCGAGCGCGACGCCGACGGCGCCGTCAGCCACCTGCTCGTGGCGACGACCAAGGCCGACAACACCAAGTTGATGGTCAGCGCCGAGACGCGGCCCCACGCCCACCACCTCGTGCGCGTCGACGCGGCCAAGCTCGCCGCCGGCAAGGCCGACGAGGCCATCGTGCTCGACCGCGACCTCGACATCGACCCGCTGACCAAGAAGAAGACGCCCGCGGCCTCGCCCTACACGATGATGCGCACCGCCGACGGCGCCTACCTCGTCGCCACGCTCTCGGCCGGCCGAGCGCTGCTCTTCTTGCGCCCCGACGACTTCGGCGAGGTCGGCCGCGTCAGCGTCGGCCACGATCCGCGTGGTCTGGTGCGCGCCGCCGGCCGCCTGTGGACGTACACCTGGCTCTCGGACCGGGTCGAGGGCATCGCGCTGCCGGGCGCGCCGACCGAGGTCCAGGCCGGCATCGGCGGCAACGGGCCCAAGATCTGGGTCTTCTCGACCACCCCCGGGCCGAACAACGAGGTCAAGGTCGGCGCCGATCCGACGCCGCCCGAGGTCCGCGCCGGCCAGCGCATCTTCAACGACGCCGCGTTCAGCAAGTACGGCGACTTCTCGTGCAACAACTGCCACGTCGACGGCCTGACCGACGGCCTGGTCTGGGACCTGCTCGTCGACGGCCCGGTCAACACGCTGGCGTTCCGCAACGTCGGCGGCACCGAGCCCTTCTTGTGGGGCGGCCAGCTGCCGACGCTCTTCGACTTCTCGCGCGAGGTGCTCAAGCTCGTCGGCGCCCAGGCCAGCGGCCACCAGATGGAGCAGCTCGCCAAGTACATGCAGTCGGTCACCGCGCCGCCGAACCCGTACGCGCTGCCCGGCGGCAAGCTCACGGCCCAGGCCCAGCACGGCAAGGCCGTGTTCGCCAAGCCCGCGGCGGTCGGCGGCGGTGAGTGCGCTGCCTGCCACTCCGGCCCGCTCGGCACCTCGGGCCAGACGGTCGAGGGCAAGACCAAGGGCAAGCTCACCGACGTCCCCTCGCTGCTCGGCGTCTACGACACCGCGCCCTTTGGCCGCCAGGGCCAGTGGTTCACCCTGGGCGATATGATCGACTACGCCCTGGAGTTCACCGGCGCCAAGCTCTCGCCTGCCGACCGCGACGCCGTGCTCGCGTATGTGCAGCAGCTGCCGGGCGACCTGCTCACGCTCAACAGCGCGACGCCGCTGGCCGGCGCCGACCACGTCTGGAAGGAGGTCGCGCCCGAGCTGATCTTCTCGGCGGTGTTGGCCAAGGGCCAGGAGTCGAAGTTCCACTTCGTCAAGATCGCCGCGGACGGCAGCGAGACGCCGGTCAAGGGCAGCTGGGCCCTGAGCGGCCGCGCGGCGCGCTTCACCGTCGATGGCGGCGCGCTCGAGCTCGAGTCGAGCTACCGCATCGACGTCGACGCCGGCCTGGTGAGCTCGCTGGGCCAGAGCACGACCCAGGCCATCCCGGTCGCCTTCACCACCGGCGGCACGCCCGCGTTCGACATCTCGGGCCAGTGGAAGATGACGCTGTCGAGCCCGACCGTCGGCACGATCAACGTCAACGTCGCCGTGCTGATGGCCACCGGCGGCAAGATGACCGGCGTCGTGCTCGACCAGATCGACCAGGCCAGCCTCGGCGCCGACGCCATCACCGGCGTCGTCTCGGGCACCACGCTGCAGCTCGACCCCTTCTACGTCGATAGCGATTTCGGCAAGTTCTACGTCAAGGACGGCTTCGCCAGCACGCTCGAGGACACCGACAAGGACGGCTTCGCCGACAAGGGCAAGGGCGCGTTCGACTTCAAGTTCGGCAACACCGTCTTCCCGATCTCCGTCGGCTGGAAGCGCACCGCCTTGCCCAAGGGCTGAGCCCCGGCGCCCGGCACCACGGCCTCGATCCGCCGTCGCCGGCCCTTGCCGGCCCTCGCCAGAATGGTAGCCTCGCGGGCGTCCACCCAGACCAGGAGGCGTCCATGGACATCCTTTCCCTCGCGCGCATGGTCGCGACCCGCCACGGATGGGGCGTGGTCCCCGCCGCCGACGGTGGCTGCCGCATCGAAGTCCGCACCGAAGCGATGCGCACGCAAGTCGTGCAGCTGAGCCCGGGCCAGGATCCCGACGGTCGGCCGATCGTCTGGGTCTGGAGCGTGATCTGCGAGACCAGCGGCGTCGGCGACCCGTGGTACCTGCTGCGCTTGAACGCGACGCTGACGGCCGGCTCGGTGGCGGTGCGCGATCCCAACGTCATCATGGTCGAGACGCTGGCCCTGCAGAGCCTGCAGCCGCCGGAGCTCGAGCGCGCCATCACCTGGGTCGGCCGCCACGCCGACAGCCTCGAGAAGCAGGTCCACGGCTCGTTCGACCGCAACTAGCGCGCTGTACCCGCGCAAGGAGCTCCCCATGAACCTGATCTCCGCCAAGACCGCGTCGCTGTTGCTTCGGCGCGGCGTCGCCGCGTTCGCCCTCATCAGCCTCGCCGCCTGCGGCACCACCGCCGAAGCCCAGATGTCGCGCTACAAGGAGAACAAGGACCGCGTCGAGGCCCTGGTCGCCAAGCGGCCCGACCTCAAGGCCGAGATCGCCGCCAAGGCCGCCGACTTCCAGAAGGACTACGACGAGGCCGTCGCCGCCGGCGGCGATCCGAAGGATCGGCTCTGGGAGCTGAACCAGCGGATGCGCAAGTACATCGAGGCCGTCGACCCGAGCGCGCGCCAGGTGACGACCTCGTCGGCCAAGCTCAACAACACGATGGGCGCCCCGCCGCCCGGCACCGGCGTCGCGCGCCCCGGCGCGCCGATGGGCGCTGGCATGGGCGGTGGTGGCAAGCTCGGTGGGCCCGGCGGTGCTGGCGGCATGGGCGGCGGCGGCATGGCCCCTGGTGGCACCGGCGGCATGGGCGGCGGCGGCATGGCCCCTGGTGGCACCGGCAGCATGGGCGGCGGCGGCAAGCTCGGCGGCGATCCCGGCGCGGCGGCTCCTGGCGGCATGGCTCCCGGCGGGATGGCCCCAGGCGGCACGGCCCCCGGCGCGATCCCGCCGCCTCCTCCGGGCGCGGCGCCGATTGGCGGCGGCATGGGCGGCGGCGGCAAGCTCGGCGGCGCCCCGGGTGGCACGGCGCCCGGCGCGATCCCACCGCCTCCGGCCGGTGCGGCGCCGATCGGCGGCTCGATGGGCGGCACCGGCAAGCTCGGCGGTACGCCCTAGAGATCGCCTGCAGCTTCGGGCCCGAGCGCTTCGAGCACGATCCGCACGGCGTCGTCGAGGTCTGCTTCGCTCCAGCTGCGGCCGCTTGCGTCCGGCCGCGTTGTGCCCGGCATCGGCACGTGCAAAAAGGCCGCGATCGCGCCCCGATCGCCGGCCCAGCGCAGGCCGTGGCCGAAGATCGCGTTGCAGAGGTAGGCGCCCGCGTCGTCCGAGACGCTGGCCGGCAGGCCGGCGTCGCAGAGCCGCTCGACCAGCGCCCGCGGGTCGAACGTGACCGTGCCGGCGGGTGGCAGCAACACGGCCTGCAGGCCATCGGCGTCGACGCTCTGCCGCGCCAGGGCGGCCGCGTTCGACTCGATCCGCAGGCGATCGGCGCTCGCGGCTACGCCGAGGTGCAGCAGCAGCCGGGGCGGCCCGTGCGCCTCGGTCGCGTCGTCGATGGCTCGCGCCAGCGCCTGTGGGCCCCGCGCCCACGACACCGGCAGCACCGCCGCGTGCAGCCGCGCCGGGGCCTCGGCCCGCAATCGCGCCACGATCGCCGCGGTCGGGTTGGCCTCGACGCCAGGGAAGGCGCCGAATCCGGTGACCAGGGTCGAGATCGGGGGCGGTCGCGTCATGGCGCCATCATGGCGGCAGTCGTCGATCGCCGCTAGCGGCCGAGGCTGTCGCCGTCACGGCGCCTGGCGATGCCTTCGGCGCAGCCGTTGTCGATCCAGAACACCACGGTCTGCTCGTGGATGCGCGCGAGCTGCCACGCGTTCTCGGCCGCGGTCCGATCGCCGAGCCGGAGCGCGGCTTCGATCGAGTCGACCGCGGCGGTGGCTTCGGCGTGCAGGACGCCCGACGCCGTCACAATGCCCTGGTAGCAACGCACCGTCGGCGCATCGGCGACCGGATCGACCTTGTCGCGCCGGGCCCGCAGGACGATGCGCATCCGGTCGATGCGGTCGACGGCGCGCACGGCGTCGCGCACCAGCTCGTAGCCGGCCTTGGGCGCAGCTACCGGCGGCGCCGTCTCGGCCGGGCCTGGGGGCGGACCCGCGGTCGGCGGCGCGGCCACGCGGGCCGGATCGACGGCGCTGGCGCAGCCGGCCGCGACGAGGGCACCGAGCACGACGAGACGCGCGGCGACGCAGGTGACGGGGCCTGCGCAGCGAGTGCGCCAGCCGGGCGCGGGCGGATGGCGGCGGTCGGGCAGTGGCGTGCGCATCGCGGACCTCCTTGCGGTCGGCGACCTGCGCGGTCGCCCGACGCACGAGGCCACGTGGGGCCTCATGGCGTAGGATGACGAAGCGACCAAAATGGTACGCGTCGTTCACCGACCTTCTCGCGCGGGAGCCTGGCCGCAGCGAATGGGCGGTGTGCCGTTCCCAGGCCGCCGCCGCTCGCGTATCGTGCCGGCGGCCGGCGCGTCGTCGGCAACGGGAGCCCACCATGCGCGTCCTCGCCACCGCCTCCGCAGGCACCCAGCGCCTGTTGGCCGAGGAATGCGGCGAGCTCGGCCTGCGGCCGCGACGTGTGCCCGCGCATGGCGTCGAGCTCGAGCTCGACTGGGCCCAGATCGCGCACGCGCTGGTGCACCTGCGCATCGCCCAGCGCGTACTGATCTTCCTGACGCAGTTCCGCTGCGACGGCGCGCTCTCGCTGGCCGAAGGCGCAGCGTCGGTCGATTGGCGGCAATGGCTCGACGGCGGGCAGACCCTGGCGGTGGCCGCGACCGGACGGCTGCCGTCAGCCGAGCGCGGCGGCGCGCTGCGGACGCACGTCTTCGCCAACCAGAAGATCAAGGACGTCGTCTGCGACCAGCTGCGCGCGGCCGGCGGCGAGCGCCCCAACGTCGACCTGCACGACCCCGACGTCCGCATCGTCGCGCGCTTCTCGGGCGATGGCTGCTCGCTCTGGCTCGATCCAGGCGGCGCCGCGCTGCACCAACGCGGCTACCGCGTCGAGGCCGGCGCGGCGCCCCTGCGCGAGACGCTCGCCGCCGCGGTCGTGCGTGCCAGCGGCTGGCGCGGCGAGCGGCCGCTGCTCGACCCCTTCTGCGGCTCGGGCACGATCGTCATCGAAGCGGCGTCCCTGGTGCTCGGGTTGGCCCCCGGCCGCAGCCGCGCCTTCGCCGCCTCGCGCTGGCGCCACCAGGGCCGCGAGCTCGCCGGGCTGCTGCGCGACGAACAGCAACGCGCCGTCGCCCAGGCCGAGACTGCGCGCCGCTCACCGCAGGCACGCGCGCTGCAGGTCGCTGGCAGCGACGTCGATCCGCGGGTGCTCGACCTGGCGCAGAGCAACGTCGAGCGCGCCGACCTCGGCGGCATCGTCCGCCTGCACCGCGGCGACGCGACCCGGCTGCAGCCGCCGGCCCCCGGGACGTTGCTGCTCAGCAACCCGCCCTACGGCGAGCGCATCGGCGGCGACGACGTCACCAGCCTGTACCGGGCCCTGGGCCACACCTGGGCCGGATTCTCGGGCTGCGAGGCGCATCTGCTCGACGGCAACCCCGACTTCGCCGAGGCCTTCGGCCTGCCCTGGGCCGACTCGTTCGCCTTCAGCAACGGCGACCTCGAGGTCGTGATGCGGCGCTACGTCCTCGGCCCGCCGCCGTCGCGGCGGCGCTGACAGCGCCGATCCCGAACGGGGCATCCTGTCGTCGGCATCGCCCGAAGGCATCCGGCAGCAAGCGCCAAAGCCGCCGCGATGGCAGGTGCCGGGGCAGGGGGCGCGCCGCGAAGGATCGAGGCGCGGTCTCGGGCTTGTCGGCAGGCGCGAGGCAACCCGGACCACGTGCCTGGACTACCAGCGCTTTCTGTCGGTCTCGCACTGCCCGGCGACGCAGACGCCCCAGGGAAAGACACTGCACGCCTCGTCGTTCGCCACCGGCTCCGGCCCCCGCAGCTGGCCGAAGGCGCCGCACGAGCTTGGCGCGCAGCTCGTCGTCGAGTCGAATGCGCCGTTGCCACACGGGATCAGCAGGTGCGTGTCGAAGGACGCGAGGTCATGGCCGGTCGGCCGCGCCGGGTCGTCGAGATCGACCAGCCTGGCGCCCAACACCCGGCCGACTGGCGGCGTCTCGCCCTGCCAGTCGATGTGCACGTGCAGGTCGCCGATTTGATCGGATGCGTCCACGGCGGCCCAAACCAGCGCCCGCTCGATCGCGGCCTGGAACAGCGCGGAGGGCAGCCTGGCGCCCGCGGCGTCAAAGCGATCGACGCGAAGGTAGCCGCGGCGAAAGTGTGCCGCGAGCGCGAGCAGACCGGGCGTGGGCGGCTGGTGTGGGCGGGTGGTGAGTTCGACGACCGTGACGGGCGAGGCGACCAGGGGCTCGACGCCGGCTTGGGCCCACGACTCGTAGCCGTCCCAGGAGGCGATGCTCGTGGCGAACCAAGGCTGCCCGCTGTCGTCGGCGATGAATATATCATTGAAATCAATTGGGTCTTTCACAGGCCCCATACCGGCCGGCTGACGGCCCATCGTCCCAAAATCCCATGCAGCGCCTTGGCCGCCGTAGCCGAAGAGCCTCTCAGCGTCATACGGGAGTCCTCGGCGCTCGACCGGAATGGGCGGGTCGTCATCGCGATATGGACGCACGACGGGAGGGGGCTGTTGTGCCAACAATTTCAGCGGTAGGAACTTGACAGAGTAGTAGGGCAGAAGGGTACCGTCATTCACCAATCGACAGGTCGCGGGCAAGGAGCAAGCCCGGTCGTCATCGCAACTTATGACCGGATCGCTGCTCCGTTCCTGGGATCCACATTCTCCGTTCATGATGAAAACCCCGCCATAGCAGCCTTCGTGCGGCTTTGAGCAGTGAATCTCCGCTGCCCCAAAGCTCAATCGTGTTCCGACCACAGCTCGCGCGAGCCCAGTCAGGGCCTGAAATGGTGTGAAATCCAAATCACCAGCAGGCTGACTCACATCATGGAGCCCCCACATCGCTGCAGACGTCGCATAGGAGACGCGCCAGAGCTCCAAACGTCGCGTAGCTCCATGACCAAGCAGGTCCGCATCGACCACGACCACGCCCTGCCATACATTCTGGCCGTCGCCGACCTCAAGCCTCCAAGAATCCTTCAAGGCAAGGCTCGGCCGCGAGCGCCGGGACCCTCGGAGGTGATCCAGATCTGGCAGCGCCAGATCCTCCGCGTCCCGAAACGTCATGCGCATGCGAAACAAACCGGTCGCCGTTGCGGGCCCTGGCTGCGAGGAGCCAAAGTGAGGCAGGCCAGCGTCGGTCAGCGCCACGAGTGCTGTCAGCCGTGGCAGGCCCTTGTCAGGGGCCTTCGGTGCTTGCTGGGACGAGCAACACGCGAGCAACGCTCCAACGCAGCCCAGGAACGCCGCGTTGGCCCGCATGGGCTGTGGTGGGAGCTTCATGGGCCGACCTTGGGTGCCGAGGGTGCCGAGACGAGGAGCGTACTGCACCCTTCGCCACCCGCAATGCTAAAACGCAATCTCCACCATCGCCGCGCCGGGCTGCGTAGTCGGGACGTCGAACTCGGCCTGCTGCCCATGGACTTCGACGCTGACCGGGCTGGACATCGACCTGTCCATTCACTGCCACAATCGTCGCCACAAGGGGGGTAGGCAACACGAAGCCCATACTCGGACACCCCCAACGGCAACCGAGCCGCTGACCGACGCCACCGGCGCACCCAACCCCGGCCAACGACAACTGCCGCGGCCGCGAAGCCGCCGGAGGCGCCGCAGCCGCCGTGCGTTCCGGCGATTGACGCGCCCAACCAGCCGCCCACCAGCGCCCACGACATCGATCCGCTACATCTCGGTATCCACCCCACCAACCACGCCAAGCCAAACGACCGCAGCGGTGCGAGAGTCC
>CAZPHC010000044.1:0-47230 GCA_964586155.1 uncultured Enterobacteriaceae bacterium
GTGAGGTTTGCTGCAAGCCCGGAAATCCGGGCTTGGAGCGGGGCCCCGAGCCCGCCATCGGGCGAGCCGAGGCCACCAAGGTCGACCAGTTGCCGCCGGCAGAGGCGAGCACCAGGGCGGTCTAACCCGAATTCGCAATGGCCGTGACGTTGTTCAGCAGCCTGCTAGACCGTAGGTCCCCTTGCACAATGGGTGATCGCCCGATTCGTCATCGAGGTTGGCCGCGACCATCTTCAAGAAGTGGGCCCCGGAACGAGAGAGCTCGCCCGGCTTCGCTCCCGGCGGCGCGGAGTTCGCGAGTGCGTCCTCGACCTTGCCGTGCCAGGCGTGCGCGCTGTCGATTTCGGCTCGCACCACCTTCCCCTCGGCAGTCGCACCGTCCGAACCCATCGTCCTCCACAAGCGCTCGACCTTGTCGAGCTTGCCATCGTTCTCGACCGCAGCGCGGGCAACCGCCTCCCGGTCCTGCCATTTGCCCTCGGTCCACGCCGGATTCTGCTCGATGGTCGCGAGAATGGCTCGAATTTGTTCGGCATGCTGCTTGCCGGTCGCGGACATGGGGCGCGTGCTCATTGTCGTCGCATTGCGCGTCGCGGGCTGCGACTTCGTCGCCGCCTTTGCGTCGCGCTGGAGGCTCTTGATGGACGACGGCAGGAGCCCACACCCACCCAGAACCAATCCCGCAATCAGCGGCGTGCTCAAAAACGCCATGATCTTTGCTTGTCTCGACACCCTCACTCCCTGGACGCGCCGTGGCGCCCTACTTGGCCTCGACCGCGACCGAGAAGCCACCCGACTTCGCGCCCGCGGCGCCAGCGACCGAAAAGAACACGTGGTAGGCGTTGCCCGTCGGGTTCGCGAAGGTGATCACCTCCTCCACGCCAGGGTTCGCGCCGCCCTTGGTCGGACTCGCCTCGCAGACGCCGACGGTGGGCACGTAGGGCGGCGTGAACCACGAGCCGGTGCCCATCAGATATCCGTAGAGGCTCACGTCGACGCCGGCTGCGGGCTTGGCGCGAACCGTCAGCGTCTGCAGCGGGCCAAGCACGCCGTCGAGGGCGTAGAAGCGCTGATTGCCGTCGAATTTCTCGTTCTGCGTGGCCGGAAAGCAGGCGTTCTGCGAGCTGGCGGCGAAGGCGAGGTTGGTGCAGGCGCCGTCCTTCAGGTCGCCGCTGGCGCTGGCCTTGCCGTCGCTGCCTGGCTTGAGCAGCGTCACGTTCGCCGGCCATCCTTTCGTCGGCTTGCCGGGCAACGACTCCGGACAGAACGGCGGCGGCGCGACCTTGTGCAGCACGTCGATGCTGTAGCTGGCCGCGCCGGTGCCCTTGGGGCCTGCGACCGCGAAGAAGATGTTGTAGCTGTTGGCGCCCGGGTTCTCGAAGTGGATCGACTCGACGTCGCCGGGGTTGGCCCCCTGCTTGCCGTAGCTCGCTTCGCACGGCACCGCGGTCGGCACCATCGGCGGGACGTAGAACGACTTGCTGCCGATCTGGTAGCCGTAGAGGTTGACGTCCACGCCATCGCCAGGAGTCACGGCGACGTCGACGGTGTCGCCGGGACCGAGCGGCTTGCTGAGGGCGAAGAAGCGGTGGTTGCCCGCGAAGCCGCCGTTCTGCGTCGCGGGGAAGCAGGCCACGTTGGCGTCGGCGGCAAAGCCGAGGTTGGTGCAGCCGCCGCCCGCGAGGGTCTCGTCGAGGTGCGCCTTGCCGGAACCGTCGACCGTGATGGCCTTCACCGAGGACGGCCAGGCGTCGTAGCTCTGCCCAGGCAGCGACTCAGGGCAGTGCGGCTTGGCGACCTGCTGCGTCGCCGCGATCGAGAAACCTCCGGCCGTCGCGCCGCTCGGCCCCGCGACGACGAGCACGACCTGATAGGCGTTGCTGGTCGGGTTCTCGACATGCAACGACTCGGCGACTCCAGGGTTGGGCTTTCCGTTGGCGTAGGCCGCCTCGCAGGAGAGGGAGCTCGGCAGCTTCGGTGGCAGGTAGAAGCTGTTGGTCCCAAGCAAGTAGCCGTAGATGTTGACGTCGACGCCGGCGTCGGGGGTCACCACCAGGTCCAGGACGCTCTTGGGAGGAAGCGGGTCGGCCAACACATACGCGACATGATGCCCCTGGAACGCTGCAAACTGCGTCGCTGGGAAGCAAGCGTTCTGCGAGCTCGCGGCGAATCCGAGGTTGGTGCAGCTGCCGGTGGCGAGATCGCCCTTGGCGCTGCCTTTGCCGTCGGCATCCAGCGCGATCTTGCCGAGCGATTGGGGCCACGCCGCGTAGCTCTCTCCGGGCAGCGACTCGGGGCAGAACGGCGGTGGCTTCGGGATGCGACGCACGTGCACAGAGTACGTCCCGGCCGTGGTCTGGTCTTGATGCCCGGCGACGGCGAAGAAGAGGTTGTAGGCGTTCTTGCCCGGGTTCTGGAACTGGATCGACTCCGGCACGCCAGGATTGCCGGCACCCGTGAGGGTCTTGGCGTGCGAAGCCTCGCAGGCGCCGGTCGCCGCGACCTTGGGCGGCACCTGGAAGCTGTTGCTGCCGGTCCAATAGCCGTACAGGCTCACGTCGACGCCGGGGTCGGGGGTGACCGTGATCTCGACCTGTTCGCCCGGGCCGAGACCGCCCTCGACGGCGTAGAAGCGCTGCTTGCCGGCGAAGTGCACCGCCTGCGTCGCCGGGTAGCAGGCGATCTGGGAAGACCACGCGAAGGCCTGCGAGCACAGGACCTTGCCCTTGGCGAGGTCGCCGGGGACGTCCACGTCCGTCTTGCCGCCGAGGCTGATCGTCTCGACCGCCGGACTCCACTCCGTGGCCTTGGTCGGGAAGGCCGTCAGGGCCGGCTGCTGCCAGAGCGCGCCGCAGGAGTCGTCGGCGGCGAGCTTGGCGTCGACCTCGACCGTGAAGCCACCCTTGGCAGCGCCGTGCGCCCCCGCCACCACCAGGAGGACGTGGTAGGGGTTCTTCGTCGAGACGATCGTGAGCGTCTCGGTTCGGCCGGGGCCACCTTCGGAGTCGAAGTTCTTCTTCGGCGACTGCTCGCAGATCGCGGTCGGAACGTGCGGCGGCGTGTAGAAGCTGCTCGTGCCCATCTGCAACGCGAAGGCGCTGATATCGACGCCGGGGTCGGGTGTCACGCGCAACGTCAGCTGCCCGGCCTTCGGTAGCTCGAGGGCGTACATCCGCACCGCTCCGCTGTAGAGGTCCGCTTGCGGCGCGGGGTAGCAAGCGACCTGCGAGCTCCAAGCGAAGTCCTGGCTACACATCGGCAGGCCGCCGTCGAGCGATCCTTGGACGACGACGGGTGTGCTCGCATCGATCGCCAGTGGCTGGACGAAGCTCGGCCAATGGCTGGCCCCGGGTAGGCCCTTCGGGTCGCCGGGCCCCTTGCCGTATGGCAGGTCGTGGCAGAGCTTCGGCAACGGCTCGACTGTCACCGTGAGGGCGAAATCGCCCGCGCCGAAGCCCTTGTCGAAGGCGCCACCCGCGACGACGACGACGACCTCGACCGGAGCATCGCCCTCGCTGTTCCAGACCGCTTCGACGGGGCTGCCGTCGTAGCTGGCGTTGCTGGCCGCGACGCAGCCGAGCGAGCTGGCGACCGACGCTGGCGTCGCGCGTGTGCCCGCCGGGAGCGTCACGAGCGCCACACGGGGATCGCCCTTGCCCGTGGCCTCGACGCGAGCACGGATGCGGACGTACGGGCCCTGAGCGGCCGAGAGGGCGAAGATCCGGTGCCCCCCGGTGAAGAGCTTGGCGCTGCTGCCATCGATGCTGGCACCGCTGAGGCAACCGTGGCCGGCGGCGAGCATCCAAGTCGGCTCGTGGGGCGCAGCCCCCGCGAGGGTACCCTGTGTGGCCGCGGTTCCTTGCGCCGAGAGTTCGAGGAGCGAGACGGACGGGGGCCAGGTGGCCCGCGAAGCCGCGTCTGCGGGCGCATCCGCCCCGGCCATCGCGTCGAGTTCCGATGCGGCGTCCGCGTCCGATGTGTCGGCCTGGCCGCCCGCATCGACCGTGCAAGCGGCCAGCAGCATCAGCGCAACCCAGGGCCCGGCATGGCGATGCGAGCCAGCCCTGCGCCCGTCCGAGCGCGCTCGCATGGCGCCGCCATGACGCACGAGAGGTGCATGGATTCGAGCCGATCCTCGCGAATCGAGCTCCCCGCAGGGGGGCCTGCTCGGCGTGGAACTCGCCTTCTGCACATGGTGCATGCCGCCTCCTCCAGCTCCGCAGCTTGGCCGCTCGCCTGGGCGCGACATCGACGAAAGCACCCAAGGTATCTTGAAGACACAGCCCGATAGTCGTTGGGGTCGAACTTGTCAAGGCCAGGTTCGAACACTCACGATCGCCACTACCGCCTTCCGCAAAGGCACTTCGGATCGATCGGTCACACTTGATCTCCGAGGGTGTCCGACGCTATCGTCCGATCAAAGTGTCTTCAAGCAACAGTCGGCGCGCTTGGCGGTCGACGAGGAGAGGGGCCGCGATGGACCACACCAGGCAAGCCGTCATCGCGTCGCTGTTGACCGCGCTGCTCGTCAGCGCCGGCTGCGGCAACGACGACGGCGGCGGTGGCACCGACACCGCAACCGCAGCGGAGGTCGAATCCGACGCGACCGGCGACCTCGATGCCCAAGCTGACGCGGTGCAGCCCGACACGGCCGAACCAGACACGGCCGAACCGGAGACGACGCCGGATACTACAACGCTCGACACGGCGGCACCTGACACCGTCGCGCCCGACACCAGCACCCCCGACACGTCCGAACCCGACACCTCCGAACCCGACACCACCGCGCCCGGCGCCTGCAAGTCATCGGCCGACTGCACCCAGCCCGCCACCGGCTGCGAAGCCAACGTCTGCCTGGCCGGCACTTGCACGCCGCAGACGCTCGCCGACGGCACCCCCTGTGACGACGGCAAACCCTGCACCGCAAAGGCCCAATGCGCCGCCGGCACCTGCCAGCCAAGCGCCACAGTCGACTGCGCCGACGGCAACCCGTGCTCCACCGACGCCTGCGACGCGCTGACCGGCACCTGCACCCACACCGCCACCGCCGCCGGCACCGCGTGCGACGACGGCAACACCTGCACCTCCGGCACCACCTGCAACGAGCAGGGCCAATGCGCTGGTGGCGCGAATTCTTGCGGCTGTAGCAGCATCAAGGACTGCGCAGCCTTCGACGACGGCGACCCCTGCAACGGCACGCTCTACTGCAACGCCGAGACCAAGGGCTGCCAGGTCCTGCCGAGCTCGGTCGTCATCTGCGACCCGAGCGGCGACGGTCCCTGCACCCAGACCGTCTGCGCGCCGAGCACCGGCACCTGCGTCAGCGTGCCCGAAGCTGACGCCACCGCCTGCGACGACGGCAACGCCTGCACCAAGGGCGAGGCCTGCAGCGATGGCGTCTGCAAGGCCACGGTCAACACCTGCCAATGCGCCATCGCCGCGGATTGTTTGCCCTACGACGACGGCAACGCCTGCAACGGCACGCTCTACTGCGACACCTCGGCGCTGCCCTTCACCTGCAAGGTCAACCCGGCGAGCGTGGTGAGCTGCCCCAAGCCGGCCTCGGCCTGCCAGACCGCGGCGTGCGACGCCAAGACCGGCGCCTGCAAGCTCGCCGACGCCGCCGACGGCACCGCCTGCGACGACGGCAACGACAAGACCGTCGGCGATGCTTGCAAGGCCGGCGCGTGTGTGCCTGGCACCTCGATCGCGCAATGCAAGGCCGACACCGACTGCGCCAAGTTCGAAGACGGCGATTTCTGCAACGGCACCCTCTTCTGCAACGCGCAGACCGGCCTGTGCCAGCACAACCCGGCGACGGTCGTGCAATGCCCGACGGTCGACGATACCGCTTGCCGCAAGAACGTCTGCCAGCCCAAGACCGGACTGTGCGCCCTGATCCCCGTCGCCGAAGGCCTCGCGTGCGAAGACAGCAACGCCTGCACCGTCGGCGAGGTCTGCAAGGCCGGCGCCTGCACGCCGTCTGCCGACCTCTGCCAATGCCAGCAAGACAGCGACTGCGCAGCCAAAGACGACGGCAACCTCTGCAACGGCACGCTCTTCTGCAACAAGCAGAAGGGCACTTGCGAGCTCGCCCCCAACACCGTCGTGACCTGCTCCAAGGCCGGAGACACGGCCTGCAGCACCAACCAATGCGCGCCCAAGACCGGCAAGTGCGCGATGCTCGCGGCACCCGACCTGCTGCCCTGCGACGATGGCGACAGCTGCACCAAGGACGAGGTCTGCGTCGGTGGCAGCTGCGCCGGCGAGAAGATCTGCGCCTGCCAGGCCGACGCCGACTGCGCCAACCAAGAGGACGGCAACCTCTGCAACGGCACGCTCTACTGCAACAAGCTCAAGGGCGCCTGCGAGGTCAACCCGGCGACCATCAAGCTCTGCCCGACCGCGGGCGATACGACGTGCAGCAAGAACGCATGCGAACCGAGCTCCGGCGCCTGCAAGATGCAGCCTGCGTTCAACGGCGCGGCGTGTGACGCCGACGGCAACCCCTGCACCGCCAACGACTACTGCGACAGCGGCGCCTGCAAGGCCGGAAAGTCGGTGTGCGGCTGCTACGTCGACGCGGATTGCAGCGGCAAGCAAGGCGACGACAAGTGCATCGTCGACTTGTACTGCGACAAGACGAGCTACACCTGCAAGCCGACCAAGGTCGTGGAGTGCGATACCAGCGGCGACTCGGCGTGCGCCAAGACCGCCTGCGACCCCAAAGACGGCCAATGCAAGACCGCGCTGCAGCCCGAGGGCACGATCTGCGGCGAGAGCGCCGTCTGCGCGGGCGCGCAGGTCTGCGACGCCAAGGGCGCCTGCGTGCCGGGCGAGGCGAGCGATTGCGACGACGCTGACGCCTGCACCGCCGACGCCTGCGACCCCAAGAAGGGCTGCACCTTCACGGCCAAGGACAGCGGCGCCTGCGACGACGGCAGCGTCTGCACCTCGGCCGACAGCTGCAAGGCCGGCCAATGCGTCGGCACCGCCAAGGATTGCAGCGACGACTCGCCGTGCACCGACGACGCTTGCGACCCGGCCAAGGGCTGCGTGCATCTGCCGAGCCAGGCGACGGGCTGCGACGACGGCGACCTCTGCTCGGTCGGCGACTTCTGCCTGCAGGGCCTGTGTCTGCCCGGCAGCAAGGTGCTGCCCTGCGACGACGGCAACCCTTGCACCGGCGACAGCTGCGATCCGAAGCAGGGCTGCGTCGCCAAGGCCATCGACGGCGGCAAATGCGACGACGGCGACGGCTGCACCAAGGCCGACGCCTGCACAGGCGGCAGCTGCAAGGGCGTGCAGCTCTCGTGTGACGACGGCAGCGGCTGCACCGTGGACTCGTGCGACAAGGACGAGGGCTGCGTCCACCTGCCGCAGACCGGCACGCCGTGTGACGACGGCAACGCCTGTACGGTCGGCGACGCGTGCATCAGCAGCGGTCTGTGCGCCAGCGGCCAACCCAAGGTCTGCGACGACGCCAACCCCTGCACCGTCGATCTCTGCGATCCGCTGCAAGGCTGCGTGACCAAGGCCGTCGTGGGCAGCAAATGCGACGACGGCAACGCGTGCACGGTCAACGAGAAGTGCGAGAAAGGCGCGTGTACGGGCTCGCCGCGTGATTGCGACGATGGCCTGGTCTGCTCCAAGGACACCTGCGACGCCGACGCGGGCTGCCTCTACGCCGTGACCGCCGGCAGCAAATGCGACGACGGCAACGCCTGCACCGCCGGCGACACCTGCGCCAAGGCCGGCGCCTGCGTGCCCGGCCCGGGCCTCTCCTGCGACGACAGCAACGGCTGCACCACCGACGCCTGCGATCCGGCGAGCGGCTGCACGCACAAGGCCCTCGACGGCATCGGCTGCAGCGACGGCGACGAGTGCACCCAGGCCGACAAATGCGTGCAGGGCCAGTGCAAGGGCAGCGGCAAGTCCTGCGACGACGGGCTGCCGTGCACGACCGACGGCTGCGACGCCGCGGGCGGCTGTACCCACGAGGTGCAGCAGGGCGCGACGTGCTCGGACAACAACGCCTGCACCAGCGGCGACGCCTGCCTGGCGAGCGGCTACTGCAAGCCGGGCGCGCCGGTCGACTGCGACGACGGCAACGCTTGCACCCTCGATGTCTGCGGCGCCAAGAGCGGCTGCGGCCACGAGACGCTGACGGGCTCGGCCTGCGACGACGGCGACGCCTGCACCGAGGGCGAGACCTGCACCGGCAAGGCGCTCTGCGTCGGCCCCAACGTCGACTGCGACGACGGCCTGCCTTGCACCACCGATACCTGCGACAAGCTCGCCGGCTGCAAGCACGCGGCCAAGGCCGGGACGCCGTGCGACGACGGCAACGCGTGTACCGTCGTCGACAGCTGCCTCGCGAGCGGCGTCTGCAAGCCCGGTGCGAGCAAGGACTGTGCGGACGGCAATCCGTGCACCGCTGACGGCTGCAGCGCTGATCAGGGTTGCACCCACACGATCCTTGCGGGATCGCTCTGCAACGACGGAAATGCATGCACCAGCGGGGAAGCTTGCAACGGGAGCGGAGCCTGCGTCGGTTCTCCAACCGATTGCGACGACAGCCAGTCGTGCACCAAGGACAGCTGCGACAAGAACGCCGGCTGCCTCCACCTGCCCCTCGCTGCGACGCCCTGCAACGACGGCAACGCGTGCACCGCTGGCGATAGCTGCAGCAAGGCCGGGACCTGCGCGCCAGGCGACGGCGTCAACTGCGACGACGGCAAGCCGTGTACCATCGATGGCTGCGACGCCAAGTCGGGCTGCACGCACAAGAACGTCGACGGTATCGCGTGCGACGACGGAGACGCCTGCACCAAGGGCGACGTGTGCAAGTCGGGCGGCTGCGCGGGCAGCGTGGCGGGCTGCGACGACGGTCTGGCGTGCACCAAGGACAGCTGCGACAGCAAGACCGGGTGCAAGCACGAGGCGTTGGTCGGCAACTCCTGCAGTGACGGCGACGCGTGCACGGACCAAGACGCGTGTGACGCAAGCGCACTCTGTGTCGGCAAGTCGAAGACCTGCAACGACGACAATGTCTGCACCCTCGACACCTGCAATCCGCAGTCCGGTTGCGTCTTCACGAAGTTGCAGGGCGCGGCGTGCGACGACGGCAAGGTCTGCACGGGACCGGATGCCTGCAGCAACGGCGTATGCACCGGTCTGACCAAGAACTGCGACGACGGCAACGAGTGCACGACGGATTCCTGTGACGTGAGCGTGGGGTGCAAGAACGTCTCGGCCGACGGCAAAGCGTGCAACGACGGCAGCGAGTGCACGACGGCTGATGCGTGCACGTCCGGAGGCTGCAAGGGCAAGGAGAAGAACTGCGACGACAGCAACGCTTGTACGCTCGAGTCGTGCAATCCGCTGGTTGGCTGCTTGACGACCTTTGCGGCCGTCGATACGCCCTGCGACGACGGCGATGAATGCTCGGTGGATTGGTGTTCCGGCACGGGAGTCTGCGAGAGCGAGCCGCGCTTGATGACCAAGCACATCGCCTCGGGAACCGAAGTGCATGGCATGACGGTCGACTCGTCGGGAGACGCATGGATCTACGGTCGAGGGTATGGAGGCAGCGGCGGCGGCTTCGTCCATCGAGTTCGATTCGGCGGCAAGCAAGGGTACCCACAATACGGGATGATGTCGGACGTCGTACGGCACCTCGTCCAACGGCCCAGCGGCAGCGGGTATCTCGCCATCGGAGACTGGAGTGGGACAGACGCGCCTGCCCCGCCCAACGGGACGACGACGCGACTGGCGTGGCTGGACGCCAAAGGCACGACTCAGTCGGTCGTCACGCCGAGCAAGGACACCTTTGGCGGTCCCCTCCGATGGGACCATGCCGACGACAACGGCACCATGGCCGCATTCGTCGGCGTCCATTGGGGCGCATCGGTCGAATCGCCGAGGTTCTACCTGGGGCGGGCGAATCTATCGACGAAGGTTGTCAGCGTGTTGCCTGGCTATGCTCCCTCGGTCATGAATGTTCGACCGGACAGTCGACTCGAGTCTCACGGCGTCGTCGTACTCGACTCGAGCACCATCTACGCGCTCGTCTCGGTGCTTGGCCACGCCGGTGTCGAGACTTGGCTCATCCGCTGGAGCGGCACGTCGGTCACGCTCAAGCGCGTGTGGTCGCGCAGCGGACTGTGGGGTGCCGGCATGAGAATGGCCGGCATCTACAAGCGGTCAGGGAGTGAATTCGTCGTGTTCACGCCACACGTCGAGCGCGTGATTCACTTCGTCGACCCCTTCGATCAGATCCATTGGTACCCAGGAAATTCCAAGTCGTTCCAGACCAAGACCGCCTTTGCCGTTCGGGACGGCAGCGCGTTCATGGCCGGCAGGCATTCGACGCTGGGCACGCCTCGCTTGTACGGACTGCTCCCCAAATGGGAGGGCAAGTGGTACCCAGAGGTGGATTTGCCTCATGCGGCCGCGAGTCTCGGTTTCGGTCCCAAACGCGAGATCTACATTCTGGCGAACACAGCGAAGGACGACGCACCGAGTGCTTGGACCGTATCGAGGCGAGACCCGTGGGGCAATGCGTCTTGCAGCGCTTGCATGACCGAGCATTGGAAGGGCTGCCATCCGAGCCACGAGGACGGGACGTGCTTTCAAGAACGTTGCATCGCCTCGAGTGGCACCTGCGACGGCTACAAATCTGCCAGCTTCTGTGATGACGGGAATCCCTGCACCACGGACAGCTGCGCCAGTGACGGCAGCTGCACATACAGCAACAACGACGGTGCAGCCTGCAATGTTGCGGCCTCGAAGTGCATCGCGGGAACGGGAACCTGTGGGGCTGGAGTCTGCAATGCGCCGTGGACGGTCAAGGACTGCAGCACCGGATACGCCTGCGGCGCTGCGCTGTGCGACGAGGACAATGGGTGTTTGCTCGCCAAGATTCCCGCCGGCACGACGTGCGGCACCAACTCGGTGTGCTCGTCGCTGACTTGCTTGCCCAGTTCGTCCGCCTGCAAGACCACCCGTTCCGGCGCCTCGACGACCTCTGCGTCGACCCATGTGTTCCCGTTCACAACGCAGCAATCGGCGACGTTCCGCTGGCTGCAGTTGCAACTGAAAGTGACCTCTGCAGGCATCGGGACGGGATGGGTCGACCTTCTCAGCGTGACACTCGACCTTGACGGCAAGAGCTATCTGCTCTTCGGTGGGCAGAAAGACTGCTTCGACAACGGCTTCGACGCTTGCATCGGCTGGCCGTATTATACCTCATGGGTGTTCTCCTGGCCCGACGAGCTCGTCGGACTGGAGTGGATCGACTCGCTCGTCGGCAAGCCAACGCCGAGCTCGGGCAAGCTGACCATCGCAACTGGAGCCGACGACGTGGCCGTGGAAGTCGACAACTGGAGCATCACCTTCGGACACAACTGCCCGTGACTTCGACCCCGTGGTGGTCGGCGACCCGCACCACTGGCCGTCGCGACGAGTCGCGCTAGCGCCTGCAGCGACAGCAGCGGCGAGGCGCCGGAGCCGTGGCTGCCGTGCAATCGTGGGCGTGGCGTCTCGCCTCTGCCGGAGGGCGCGCCGTGCGCTTCCCATTGGAAGCGCGCCATGCTGGGTGAGCCAGATTGTGGCGAGCTCGATCGTGTGTCGCCGGGCATTGCGGGGTGTTCGAGCGCTGACGGCGCCGGCGCCAGCGACCCCGGGCACGCCGTCGCTCAATCCCGCTGTGGCGCCATCAACGGATAGACCACGCCCGCCAACGCCCCACCGACGATCGGCGCAACCCAGAACGCCCAGAGCTGCGCCAGCGCCCACGGCTCGGCGAAGAGCGCCACGGCGGTGCTGCGGGCCGGATTCACCGAGAGGTTGTCGACCGGGATGCCGATCAGGTGGATCAGCGTCAGCCCCAGGCCGATGGCGATCGGCGCGAACCCGGCCGGCGCGCGGCTGTCGGTGGCGCCGAGGATGATCAGCAGGAACATGAACGTCAGCACGACCTCGGCGACCAGCGCAGAGGCCATGCCGTACCCACCAGGCGAGTGCTCGCCGAAGCCGTTGGACGCGAACCCGCCGGCGACGAAGTCGGCCTTGCCGGAGGCGATGAAGTAGAGCACCGCCGCGCCCGCGATGCCGCCCAGGACCTGCGCGATGACATAGGGCACCAGATCCTTGGCGGCGAACCGCCCGCCGACCAACAAGCCGACCGAGACCGCTGGATTCAAGTGGCAGCCCGAGACGTGGCCGATGGCGTAGGCCATGGTCAGCACGGTCAGGCCGAAGGCGAAGCTCACGCCGAGCAGCCCGATGCCCACGTCGGGGAACGCCGCCGCCAACACGGCGCTGCCGCATCCCCCGAAGACGAGCCAGAACGTGCCGAAAAACTCTGCCACGAATTTGTTCCCGATTCCCATGAGGTCCTCCTGGATTGTCTCCGCCTGCGCCCAGGGTCCCGGATTGTTGGCGGGCGTGCAACAGGTGTTTGCCGCTCGCGCTCGCGGGGCTCGGTGGTCTCGAATCGTCCGGCACCTCCTTCCTTCCTCCGGCGCCCCCGAATCGTCCGACACCTCCCTCCGCCGCCCCCGAATCGTCCGCCCCCGAATCGTCCGCCCCCGAATCGTCCGCCCCCGAATCGTCCGCCACCGCCCCAAGCAACCGCGCGCCGCAGCGTCAGGGCGCGACGGCCCAGAGGTCGCCCGTCAGCACGCTGGGTGACAGCGCGCCGAGCCAGCGCTTCATCTCCGACGCCGGCAGCCAGTCGCGGTGGGCGAGGCGCCAGGCCTCCCAGGCGGTGAAGTTCCACCGCATCGGCCCGAGCTCTTCGACGCGCTCGAGGCATGCGAGCGCGTCCGCCCGCAGCCGCACGTTGTACTCGAGGCAGATCGCCGGCAGCGGCGCGTGCAGGCCCGCCAGCGCCGTCTGCTCGAAGCCCTCGACGTCGAGCTTGGTCAGCGCCGGCGTGCCGTGGCGCGCGATCAGCACGTCGAGCGTCGTGGTCTCGACCTGCAGCGTCGCGGTCCAGCCGACGGCCGCCGCGACACCGTCGGCGTCGGGGTTGCCGTAGGCGGCGCGGAAGGCGTCCGAGAGCGTCGAGACCTCGCTGGTCGTGCCCAGGTGCAGCACGGCGCTGCCGACGCCGTCCGAGACGGCCATGGGCTCGATCGCGACCTCGGGATCGCCGCCGAAGCGCTTGCGCAGCGTCATCAGGCAGCTGGGATGCGGCTCGACCGCCACCACGCGCGCGCCGAGTTCACGGGCCGCGGCGGTCCACTCGCCGACGTTGGCGCCGACGTCGAGGGCCAGCGCGCCCGGCGACAGGAAGCGGCCGAGCAGCTGCTGCCGCCGTCGCCGCCGCAGCGGGCCACCCATGCGCCGGTCCAGGGCGTCGAGCAGGGCTTGTCGCGGCGAGGTGCTCGTCGTGCCGGGCCGCGCCGGCGCGCCGCGGTTCACGACGCCTCCAGGCTGGCCATCGCCTGGCGCAGCGACGTCCGCAGCTCGGCGATCTCGTGCAGCAGGTCCGAGACGTCGCCGCGACCGTCGCGTAGCCGCAGCTGGTGCTTGCGCAGGCCGAGCTGCATCGCCTGGCGCACAGCGGCCCTGGGGTTGGCGAGCCCGGATGGCGGCCGGCCGAAGGTGCGCCGGGTCCACGACGCCGCGAAGAGCGCAAAATGCTGGTCGATCGCGCCGCGCTGGACCTCGTCGAGCAGCTCGCGCCGCAGCGTCTGCGCTTCGAGCAGGATCGTCACCTGGTAGGCGAAGAACGTCGCGGCGAACGCCAGCGGCAGCACGATCAGGCCGATGCCGGCGAGGCCGCCGTCGGCGCCGACGATGGAGTCGAAGGTGATGAGGCCATTCCAGGTCGCGTGCAGCGCCATCGCCGCGGCCAGGCAGACCACCAGCGTCGGCAGCCCGACCGACGGCGCGCGAAACCGGGCCCAGCCGAGGCCGGCGCCGACGACGCTGGTCGCGACCGCGTGCATCACGCCGCTCCAGAGCGTGCGCAGCACCACGAGCACCGCCCATTGGCCGACGTCGCCGTGCAGCGCGCTGCTGCCGAAGTAGAGCAGGTTCTCGGTCGTGGCGAAGCCGAAGCCCGCGGCCGCGCCGTAGACGAAGCCGTCGGCGGGCCCGTCCAGGTGGCGCGCGCCGGGCAACAGCAGCAGCGCCAGCACCAGCGCCTTGCTCGGCTCTTCGATCAGCGGCGCGATCAACACGGGGCCCGCGATCTTGGCGGCTTGGGCGCCAGCGCTGAGCTGGATCGGCAGGTCGAGCGCGATCGAGCCGACCATGGCCACGCCGACCGAGACCGTCGCGCCGAGGGCGTAGATCAGGGCAACCCAGCCCTGCGGCTCGCGCTCGTAGCGATCGAGCCACCAGATGAGCAGCAGGAGCGTGGCCATCGGCACGCTGGCGGCGAAGACCGAGGCGACGAGCAGCGCAAGTTCGACCAAATCCCGCCTCCTGCGCGGCTGCACCGGCGCAAGGCCGCAAGCTGCCACCTGGGGGGATGGGGGTCAAACCGCGCCGAGCTCAGCCGACGGCCGCCGGGCGCGCGTGGGCACCGACCTGGCCCTGCATCCAGTAGCGCCTGGCCCAGGCCTCGGCGTGCACGATCGACAGCGTGCCCAGCAGCGGCACGTAGGTCTCGGCCATGCCGGTCTCGTCGACGTCGGTGCCTCGTGGCTCGCTGCCGGGCTTGCGCCGGAACACGACGCGCCCGCGCATCCGTCGCTCGGCCCACCCCGCGCCGCGGTCGCGCTGGCGGCGCAGGGCCTCGGCGGCCTCGTGCATCTGCTTGCGGCGGGCGAGGATCTCGGACTCGACCGGCAGGCTGTCCTCCTCGGACGAGAAGTCCAGCGCCTCGCTGGCCCATTGCGCCGCGGTCTGGCGCGCGCTCTCTTCGATCTCGACGACGCGGCCGAGCAGCACGTTGACGAACTTGTCGACCGTGCGCGTCTTGCCCGGCGGCGCGATGCGCAAGAAGTGGTGGCCCAGAAGCTGGCCTGCCTGGTAGTTCACGCCGGCGGCGTCGCTGTTCATGAAGATGTCGAAGAGCAGCGCCATGTCCTCGAAGTTGCGCAGGCCACCGTAGGCCAGCCACTTCATCCAGCCCCACGAGGCGTGCGCCTTGGCCTGCAGCTCGTCGGTGACGGCCTGGCTGCCGAAGCGACCGTCGTCGGCGCCCATCGAGAGCAGCAGGATGTTGGCCAGCAGGCGGAAGCGGTCGTCCTCGCCTTGGGCGCGGTTGGCGACGGCCGCGGCGATCGCGCACATCGCCGGGTTGTTGGCGAAGACGGCGCCGTCGACGTGCCGCTCGTGGATCGGCATGAACAGCGGCAGGGCCGCGCTGCGCAGCGTGGTCGCCACCAGCGATTGCTCGCAGTCGACGTCATGGCGGTCGATGTTCTGGAACACCTTGGGCCGCTGCACGACGCGCTCGACGCCGTCGAGGCCGGCGCGGGACCTGGCGCCGACCGCGTAGCTGACGATGACGACGTCGCGCGGCAGGTCGCCGAGCGTGAGCGTGCTCGCCGGATCGATCGTCTCGCGCAGGATCGCCTCGATCTGGTGTTGCGCCGTCCACGTCGTCAGGCCCGAGGCCATGCGCGCGGCGCCGAACCACGACGAGGCCGCGCGCAGCGGCTTGTCCAGGCTGCGCACGCCGGCGCCCGCCCGCGGCGAGACGCGATCGGCCAGCGCCGCCACCCGTTCCTGCGGGCCTTGCAGCCGGTTGGGCGCGATGGCCTCGCGCAAGATCCGCTCGATCATCGCGATGCAGGCGTCGATCTCGGCGACGCCGATGCGGGTCCGGCTGGCGAAATAGGCCGCGGCGAACGCGCCGTCCGAGGTGCCGGCGAAGAGGTCGGTGCGGTCGACCAGGCCCGGCTGGCGCAGCTCGAGCGCGCGCAGACAACGCAGGTAGGTCAGCGTGTTGGGGCCGCCGTCGAAGCTGAGGATGCGGTAGAACGGGCCGCGTCCGTGCAGGCGCACCGGCGTCGTCCGCCGGGCGAGCCAGTCGGGGCTGTCCAGCTCGCTGTCGAGCCCGTCCTGGGGCGGCTGCGGTGGGAGATCGGACTGCATCGTGCGCCTCGATGACGCCCGTCGGGGCGCCTGGGGCCTCAGCAAAGACCGCGAGAGGTCCCCTGTCAAAAGGTTCCATCAGCGCCGCGCTGCGCTACGGTGCGATCGGACGGCCGGCGCGCGACGACAGGGCAGCGACGACAGGGCAGCGACGCCGCGCCGCAGCGAGGACGACCATGGCGACCCACGCAGCGAACGCGACGACCGCGTCCGACCTCTTCCTCGGCCTGACGCCGGACATGGTGCTCGCCGCCATCGAGGCCGCCGGGCTGCGCTGCACCTCGGTCTGCTGGCCGCTGAACTCCTACGAGAACCGCGTCATGGAGGTCGAGCTCGCCGACGACGCGCGCACGCGCCTGGTGACGAAGTTCTACCGGCCGCTGCGCTGGTCGCCGGCGCAGATCCTCGAGGAGCACGCGTTCCTGGCTGCGCTCGTCGCCGACGAGGTGCCGGTCATCGCGCCGCTCGCGTTCCCGGACGGTGGCACGCTGCGTCAGGTCGCGGTGCCCGGTGGCGCCGACGCTATCTCGTTCTGCCTGTTCCCCCGCGTCGGCGGCCGCGCGCCCGAGGAGGTCGACGACGCCCTGGCGCAGCGGCTGGGCGCGCTCTGTGGCCGGATCCACGCCGTCGGCGCCCGCGCCCCGTTCGCCGCCCGCCTGACGCTCAGCGGTCGCAGCTATGGCGGGCCGGCGTTGGCGCTGCTCGAAGGCTCGGGGCGCGTGCCGGCGCCGCTGCGGGCGCGCTTTCTCGACGCTGGCGCCGAGCTGATCGCCGAGGTCGACGCCGCCCTGCGCACGGTGGCGGTGTCCCGCATCCACGGCGACTTCCACCTCGGCAACCTCATCGAGCGCGACGGGATGCTGCACGCCCTCGACTTCGACGACGCCATCACCGGCCCGCCGGTGCAGGACCTGTGGATGCTGCTGCCCGGGCGCGACGCCGACACGCTGCGCCGGCGCGCGCTCTTTCTCGAGAGCTACGCGCAATTCCGCGCCTTCGACGAGGCGACGCTGCGCCTGATCGAGCCGCTGCGTGGCCTGCGTTTGCTGCATTTCTGCGGCTGGCTCGCCGCTCGCTGGCACGATCCGATCTTCGTCCAGACCTGGCCGCAGTTCGAGACCGAGGCGTTCTGGAACGAGACCACGTTGTCAATGGAGGAGGCGCTCGATCTCGCCGCCAGTGGCCCCGAAGCCGCCGCCAGCGCGAACCCCGTCGGGCCGGGGGCCGGCGCTGGCGAGGGC
The DNA here is from genome assembly GCA_964586155.1 of uncultured Enterobacteriaceae bacterium. Taxonomy (GTDB): domain Bacteria; phylum Myxococcota_A; class UBA9042; order UBA9042; family UBA9042; genus SXNM01. The sequence goes on from CAZPHC010000044.1 coordinate 17,304, forward strand.
GAGCTGACCAACGCGGACTTCTTCTGGGATTGGGAGGGCTGACGCTTCGCTCGACCGCGGCCGCGGTCGCCCCGGGCGAGGCCGGCGCCCGGCGACGAGGCGAAACCCTCACGAGGCGAAACGGCGGCGAGGCGACACGGCGAACAGGCAAAAAGGCGGGACCTTGCCGCCGCGTCGCACACACGGCAGGCTCGGCGCTGGCGGCCCCAGCCTCGGAGGCGAGACGATGTTCAAGCGCGCGCACCAGATCCCGAGCCAGTCGATGGGTCGCGGGATCTACCTTTGGCAATACGGTGACTTCGGCCTGCCCGTCCTGGTCTTCCCGTCGGCGTCCGGCATGGCGCACGAGTGGGAGTCCAAGGGCATGATCGACGAGCTCGCGCCGCTGGTGAACAGCGGTCGGGTCAAGCTCTACTGCGTCGAGTCCAACGTCAGCGAGGCTTGGACCAAAAAGGAGGCCGACGGCGCCTGGCGCCTGGGCCGCCACATCGCCTACGAGCGTTTTGTCTACGACGAGTTGGTGCCGTGGATCCGCGCCGATTGCCGCTCGCCCGAGATGCCCATCGGCTGCACCGGCACCAGCCTGGGCGCGATGTACGCCCTGAACGCCGTGCTCAAGCGCCCGGATCTGTTCCGCTACGCGCTGTGCATGTCGGGCCGCTACGACATGAGCGCGTTCAACCCGGTGCAGAGCCCCGACATGTACTTCCAGAGCCCGCTCGCCTACTTGCCCGGCCTCGGCGGCGCGGCGCTCGAGCACGTCAAGAACCAGGTGCAGATCGACCTGGTCTGCGGCCGCGGCCCCTGGGAGGACGGCAACTGGCAAGAGACGCAGCGCGTCGCGCAGCTGCTGCAGCAGAAGGGCGTCGCCGCGCGGCTCGACCTCTGGGGCAAGGACTGCGACCACGACTGGCCGTGGTGGCGCGCCCAGGCCAAGATGTACCTCTTCCACCGCTACCGCTGACGATGGCCCGTCCCGTCGGCCGACCTCGCCGCCTCGGGCACGGCGCCGCCGCCCTGGCGCTGCTGACGACCGTCGCTGCGCTCGCCGCGCCTGCCTCCGCGTCGGCCTCCGCGTCGGCCTCCGGAGCGGTGGACGCTCCCGAGGCGGTGAGCGCATCCGCCGCCGCGCCGTCGCGCCCCTGGACCGTCGCCTGGTCGGTGGCGCCCGCCACCATCGGCATCGTCGAGCTGGCCGGAGATCGTGCGCTCGGCCGGAAGACGCTGGTTCGGCTCGTCGTCGCGCTCGGCCGGGGCAGCACGCGCCTGTGGTCGACCCGGCAGGTCCGCGGCCTGACGATGATCGAGGACCAATGGCTGGCGCAGATCGGCGCGCAGCTGCGGCGTTCCCTCGTCGGCGACGTCGCGCGTGGCCTCTTTGTCGCCGGCGACCTGCGGCTGCTGTCGATCCCGCGGCCAGTGCAGCCCGTGCTCGGCGCCGGGGTCGGCGTCGTCTGCGGCGCGCGCTGGACCTTCGCTGGCGGCCTGACGCTCGAGCTCGGCGGCGGCGGTGGCCTCGTCGTCAGCAGCCTCGTGCAGCGCGGCACCGAGCGGCGCGTCGCGTCGTTCTCGGCCCAAGGGCAGGGCACGGCCCTGATCGGCTGGAGCTTCTGATGGCTGCCATCCGCTGCCGCCCGGCGCGCTGGCTGGCGTTCGCCTGCTGCGCCGTGATCGCCGGCTGCATGTACGATCTCAACACCTTCGAGGCCTGCGAGCGCGATCCCGAGAGCTGCACCGGCGCGGGCTCGCCGCTGCCGATGTTGCCTGGCTGCACCGCCACCGAGCCGCTGCAGGTCGAGATCGGCACGGGCGAGTTCGGCTTCGAGTCGCTCGCGCCCGGGCAGGCCTTGGTGCTGCACGAGGGCACGCCGGTGCAATCGAGCGATCTCTTCCACGTCTTCGTCGGCCTGCGCATCGCCAACCCGGATCCGGTGGGCGGCAAGTTCCGCGTGCTGTTCCGCGTCTTCGAGCCCGATCCGGCCAAGCCGGGCAGCGTGCGCGCCTCGGTGGCGCCGCTGACGTTGCGCGACAGCCTCGACGGCACAGCCTCGGGGGCGCTCGAGCGCGCCGGCGTGCGCGTCTTCGTCTTCGCCGCGCCGACGGCGGTCACGGTCGAGGTCGACGACCAATGCGGTCGCCACGCCGAAGACCGCCACGACATCGGCCCCTGAACACGGCGCCTCGGCTCAGGCCGTGGCCCAACGCGCCAGCCGACGCTCGACGTCGTGGCGGGCCGCCGCTGCCGCGCGCAGGTACGGTTCGCGGCCGGCCGCGCCGAACACGCCCAGCGGGTGGAAGGCTTCGTCCGGCAGCGCCGCGGCCGCGCGCTCGCCGTGGGCGATGCTGCGCAGCGTCGCTTGCCCGTCCTGCAACAAGGCCGCAGATTCGGCCTCGGTCAGCTGTGGCCGGGCCCAGTCCAGCAGCAGCCAGCCGGCCCGGGCGTGGCCAGCCTCGTCGCGCGCCATGCGGCCCCACAGGGCGCGCAACAGCGGGTTCCCCGCGTGCTTCTGGCGAAAACGCAGCGTGCCGAGGGTGCATTGCTCGGCGACGCAGAGCTGCTGCAGCACCGCGCGGGTCGCGGCCACCAGCGGGCGCTCGTCGTCGATCGGCCGGGCGCCGAGCAGGGCCTCGCGGTCAAAGCGCAGGGCCACCGGCTCGCCCAGCGCAAGCACCACGCGCGCGCACATCTCGGCGTGGACGAACTCGTCGAAGGGGAAGCTGGTCATCAGCGCCATCAGGTCGAGCGGCGCGCCGGCGCGCACCAGCAGCTGCAGGAAACCGGCCTGCGCGCCGGCGGCGGCGTACTCCTGCAGCGCGAATTCCGTCCACCAGCGCCGGCACTGCTCCAGCGTCGCGGCGTCGACCTCGGCGGCGTCGAGCGTCTGCCAGGGCATGGCGTCGAGGTGCGGGCGGCGACGGCGGTAGCTGGCCTCGACCGCGCCCCCCGCGAGCTCGAGGGCGAAGAGCGGCGCGGCGGCGTCAAAGCTCATGGCGCCGAGGTGCCGGTCGCGTCCTGGCCGAGACCGGTCGTATCACCTGGCGCCACGTCTTCGCTTGTGGTGTCCGGGCCTGCGTCGTGCTCGTACTCCGGGCCACCGCCACCGCCCTTGCCGCTGCAGCCGACGAAGGTGAACACGGCCGCGGTCTTGGCGCTGCGCAGCAGGGCGCGGCCCAGGCGCGACGAGGTCGTGGCCTTGGGGTCCTGGGTTCGCGGATCGGGACGGTTCATGGGGGCCTCCTGGGCGCTGCAGATCTCCCTGCACTGTCGAGTCGCCCCCGGCCGACGTCAAGGTGCGCCCCTGTGCATGGATGCGCGGGGGCCGCGGCGCCGCCTGACCGGCAGCCGGCGCGGGCGCGCGGACCTACGTCGCCGTAGGGTCTGCCGTTTCGCCGTGCATGTTGGCAAAACAGTCGCCTTCTGCTCCAAGTTGGCGCAGACTGGCTCCATGCCACGTTGAGCCAGAGATCGGTTGTCAGAGTGCGGGCGCCGCGGCGTCCGACCCCCAAGAGACGCGCAACCTGGAGGCGAGAAGGGCGATGCACGGTGAGAAGGACAACCCCCTCCGCTCGCCGATGCCCGAGGCCAAGCCCGCCGTCGCGTCGGCACGCCGGCGCATGTTGCCCTTCGCCGCCACGGTGCAGAGCACGCCGATCCCCGACTTCTCCAGGCAGCTCGCCCGCCGCGGCGACGCCCAGCAGTCGATCGCGGTGGACCTCGACGGCGAGCAGGACTGGGCCAAGGCCCGGATCAAGGCCGCGCCGCAGGAGCGCGCCGACCAGGTGCGGCCGATCGCGCTGGTCGGCTCGCTCGAGGTCGTGCGCGACCCGCTGCGCGGCGTGATGCGCGAGCTGCTCTCGCGCTGCGCCGTCACCGACATCGACACGATGGTCGACGGTTCGGGCGTGGTCCTGGTCGTCGGTGACGCCGATGCCTGGCGCGCGATCCCGCCGCTCGACCGCTTCTCGGGCCCGCGCATCATCTGGTCGAGCAGCCTGCAGCCGACGGCGTTCTACGCCTCGGCCGAGCGCTCGGTGCCGGGCGCGCGCTTCTTGCACGGCGCCCACGGCATCGAGCTGCTGGAGACCATCCTCGAGCAGCACGGTGCCATCACCTCGGCCATGGCGCTCGACGCCGGCGCCCAGGACGCGCTGCAGCGCCTGCGCCGCACCTACCTCGCGGCGCTGCCGGACCAGCTCGACGCCTTCCTGGCCGCAGTGCCACCGCACGGCCGCGCCCGCGCCGACGCCTGGTCGTCGTTCCTGCAGCGCCTGGTCGGCAGCAGCGGCTCGTACGGCTTGCTGCGCCTGTGCAACGCCGCCCGCGTCGCGCTCGAGATGCAGCGCGGCTCCAACCCCGGCCTGGCCTGGGAGGGCGAGGTGCTCAGCTCGCTGCGGCTGGCGGCGGCGTCCGAGCGGGCGCGCGAGCCGTCGTTGGTCGTCGGCGCCGCCCAGGCGATGGAGCTCGTCATCGCCAACCGCGTGCTGGTCGTCGCCGACGAGGACGCCCTGGCCAACCAGCTCGTCTTCGCCCTGAGCGACCGCCAGCTCGAGGTCGTCGTCGAGCGCGATCCCGGCGCGTTGGTCGACCGCATCGGCAAGGTGCAGCCCGACGCCATCGTGATCCAGGCCGACATGGCGCGCTTTGACGGCCTCGACCTCGCCCGGCAGATGCGCTCGTTGCGCGCCTGCGCCGCGATCCCGCTGCTGGCGGTGCTCGCCGACCCGGGCGACGCTGTCTACCACCGAGCCGCGCGCAGCCTGGTCGACGGCTGGTTGGTGCGGCCCTTCACCGCGGCCACGGCGCAGACCACGGTGATGGCGGCGCTGCATCGGGTCGAGATCGCGCGCGAGCTCGGCGGCCGCGACCCCGTCACCGGCCTGTACACCCGCCGCACCACCCGCGACCGGCTCGAGGTCGAGCTGATGCGCGCCCGCCGCGCCGGCCAACTCGTCGGCGTGTTGCTGGCGCACGTCACCGAGAGCGCCGCCACCTACAGCCGTGACTCGTTCACCCGCCTCGCCCGGGCCTGCCACCGCGGCCTGCGCGGCACCGACGTGCTCGGCCGCTTCGACGAGCGCACGCTCTGCGCCGTCGTGCCCGGCGTCGACGTGCGCGCGATGAGCGCGTTGCTCGAGCGCCTGCGTCGCGAGCTCGAGGGCGCGGTCGCGTTCGAGATCGCCGGCACCGTGGCCGAGGGCGACGTCGAGGCCGACGCGCTGCTCGCCGACGCGCAGGAGCGCTTGATGCAGCGGCTCGACGGCCAGTCCGTGCCGCCGGTCGGCCGGTACATGGCCGTGACGCCGGTGCGCCCCGACGATGGCGAGCCGCGCATCGTCCTTGTCGACCGCGACCCGGCGATCGCCAACCTGCTGCAGTTCTTCTGCACCCGCGACGGCCTGCGCGTCGACGCCTACCCGGACGGGCCGTCCGCGCTCGCGGCGCTGCAAGAGGCCGACGCCGCCGGCCGCCTGCCGGATCTGCTGCTGCTCGACGCCCACCTGCCGGGCCTCGACGGCGTGCGCGTGCTCGATCGCGTCGCCCGCGACTACGGCGCGCGCCTGCCGGTGATCTTGACCACGGTGACGCCGAGCGCCGAGCAGACGGCCGAGGCGCTGCGCCTTGGCGCGGTCGACGTCGTCGCCAAACCCTTCGCCATCACCGAGCTCATGGCGCGGATGCGCGCCGTGCTCGTCCGCGCCGGAGCCCTATGAGCGTGCCGCAATGGCTGCTCGACCTGGGCGAGGCCGTGCGCTCGACCTGGGCGCTGCACGCGCTGGCCGTGGTCCGGGTCGCGGGCATCGTGCTGGTGCTGGCCGTGGTCGCGCTGCTGGCCTGGAGCGCCGCGCTGCGCCTGCACCGACGTTGGTCACAGCGGCGCGACCGACGCAACGAGACCAAGGTCGACGCCTGGCTGCCTTCGCTGCTCGTCGGCGGTGAGCAGGCGGCGCTGGCCGCGGGCGCGCTTGCGTCGTTGCCCGGGCGCTCGGCCGAGCGCCGGTTGCTGCACTACCTGGGCCTGCTCGACGGCACCGACCGCGAGCGCGTCGTCTGGTTGCTTGACGGCCTCGGCACGCCGCTGCGGGCGCAGCACCAGCTCGGCGACCGCCGTTGGTGGCGTCGGCTCGAGGGTGCCCGCCTGCTCGACGCGCTCGCCGCGCCCGGGCCCAGCGGCGACGCCGCGGCGATGCAGCTGATCCCGCTGCTGCACGACGCGGAGCCGTCGGTCCGGTCGGCCGCCGCGACGGCGATCGGCCGCATCGGCGGGCCGCAGCACGTGCCGGCGCTGCTGGCGGCGATCGCGGGCGACGGCGGCGTCGGGCCGATCCTCGGCGCCCAGGTGCTGCTCGGCCTCGGCGACCGCGCGACGCCGGCGATGTGTGCGCTGCTCGAGCAGCCGCTGACCGAAGCTGCCGACGTCGCGCGCGGCAAGCTCGCCCTCGACGTGCTGGCGCACCACGGCGACGCCAGCTCGGCCGCGGCCATCGTCGCCGCCATCGGCCACGCCCGCCCGGAGATCCGGCTCGCGGCGCTGCAGGCTGCAGCGCGACGACGGCTGCGCGCGGCGCTGTCGGGCGCCCTCGCCACCCTCGACACACGCGACGCCTCGGCGCTCGGCGCTGCGCAGCGCGTCGCGGCGCTCCGGGTGTTGGCCGAGGTCGGCGAGCCGTCGGCGCTGCCGGCCCTGCGCGGCGCGCTGGTCGACCCGGAGTTCGCCGTGCAGCTCGCCGCCGCCGAGGCCTTGGCCGCGTTCGGCAGCGCTGGACACGCCATCCTGGCCGAGATCGCGGGCCAATGGGGACGCGGCGCCGACGTGGCGCGGCGGGTGCTGGACGAATGCCGTGGTCGCGACCGTGCCTTGATGGACTTCGAGCGTGGCCTCAACGCCATCGGCGCGCCCGCGGCACCTGCGCCTGCGGCTGCCGCTACGTCGCGCGACGCGGCGTAGCCCTCAGCTCCCGCATGGGGGCTCGCCGCTCGACCGGCGTGGAGGTGTGATGCACGCGGTCGTGTTGCTGATGGACTGGGCCTTCTTGTTCTTCTTCCTGGGCTTGAACGGCACCTACCTGCTGCTGCTGGCGCTCTCGCTGCGTGAGGTGCTGCGGCGCAACCGTCGCGGCGTCGAGGCCGACGTCGACAAGGCGCTGCTGAGCCCGTTCGCGCCGCCCGTCTCGATCCTCGCGCCGGCCTACAACGAGGAGCTGACGATCGTCGGCTCGCTGCGGTCGTTGCTCTCGCTGCGCTACCGCCAGTTCGAGGTCGTCGTCGTCAACGACGGCAGCAAGGACCGCACCATCGGCGTGCTGGTCGACGCCTTCGAGCTCTTTGAGGTCCACGCCGCCTACGAGCCGCTGATCGCGACGCAGCCGATCAAGGCGCTGTACCGCTCGCGGCTCGACCCGCGCCTGACCGTGGTCGACAAGGCCAACGGCGGCAAGGCCGACGCGCTGAACTGCGGCATCAACCTCGCGCGCTACGACCTGGTCTGCGGCATCGACGCCGACACGCTGATCCTGCCCGACGCCCTGACGCGCATCGCCTTGCCCTTCGTCGAAGACCCCGAGCGCACCGTCGCCAGCGGCGGCACCATCCGCGTCGCCAACGGCTGCACCATCGAGGGCGGCGAGGTGCGCAACGTCGCGCTGCCCAAGAACCGCGTCGCCGCGCTGCAAGTGGTCGAGTACCTGCGCGCCTTCCTGCTCGGCCGCGCCGGCTTCGACGCCATCGACGGCACGCTCATCATCTCGGGCGCGTTCGGCCTGTTCCACCGGCCGACGGCCATCGCCTGCGGCGGCTACCGCCACGACACCGTCGGCGAGGACATGGAACTCGTCGTGCGCATGCACCGCATGATGCGCGAGCTCGGCAAGCCCTACCGCGTCGCCTTCGTCTGGGACGCCGCCTGCTACACCGAAGTGCCCGAGGACCTTGGCGTGCTCAAGCGCCAACGCAACCGCTGGCATCGCGGCCTGATCGACTCGCTGCTGCGCCACCGCGTGATGTTCCTCAACCGCCGCTACGGCGTCATCGGCCTGTTTGTCGTGCCGTTCTTCGCCATCTTCGAGATGCTCGGCCCCGTCATCGAGCTGCTCGGCTTCGTCGCCGTGCTCGTCTCGTTCGCCACCGGCCTGGTCGACGGCTGGTTCATGACGCTGTTCCTGTTCGCGGCGCTGGCCCTCGGCGTGGCCGTCAGCATGGGCGCGGTGCTGCTCGAGGAGCTCAGCTACGCCGCCTACCCGCGCTGGGGCGAGCTCGGCCGGATGCTCTGGCTCGCCATCCTCGAGAACCTCGGCTACCGCCAGCTGACGGTCTGGTGGCGCGTGCGGGCGTTCTACGACTACATGCGCGGCAACCAGCAATGGGGCGCCATGGTGCGCAAGGGGTTCGCGACGCCGTCGTCGTGATGGGGCGTCGTGTTGGTGGAGCCGATTCGAGGACTTGCAGAGCGTCAGACGATCTGCAGATGGCCGCAATGCAAGGCGTCAGACGATCCGCAGATGGCCGCCAATGCGAAGCGTCAGACGATCCGCAGATGGCGGGGTGTGGACGCGCAGCCGTTTATCTCGAGTCGCTCGTGTGGGACGCTCGCCCTGAGCCGCCACCTTCGGAGTCGACGATGCGCAGACCTCCTGCCCGGTCCGCAGGGATCGTGCTGACCGCAGCAGCCCTGCTGGGTGGCTGTGCCCATGCCACAGGACCAGCTGCCTGGCCGTCGGTCGCCACCGACACCGTGGCAGGCAACCTCGCGGACGCCAACGAAGGCCTGCCATCCGCGGATGCGATCGTCTCGACGGACGGGGCCCAACCTCCTGTCTGCAACAATGCGTGCTGCGAAGGCCCATCGGCTCCCAATCTCACGGGCAATTGCACGCTGTTGCCGACAGGGCAATGCGTCGTCGCGTGCGATGCCAACTGTGCGAACGCGACGTTGCGTTGCCCGCTGTCCGGCGAATGCACTGCTGTCGATGGTGAATGTGTCGTTCGAGGTGATGCCGACTGCAAAGGCAGCAAGAACTGCGCCCAATTCAAGAGGTGCGTCGAAGGGGTGCTCGGCGGAGGCTGCGTCACCGCAGAGGTCGCGAACAGCTTCTGCAAGACCCAGGATGCCTGCAAGCAAGGTGGCGCCTGCAAGGGCACCGATGGCAACTGCATCGATCCCAGCGACCCGACCAACTGCGCAAAGACATTCGCTTGTCACGCCCAAGGACGATGCAGCTGGGACGGCGAACGATGCACGGCCCTCACCGTCGCCGACTGCAAGGGGATGTGGTGCGGTGAGCATTGCGCGGTCAAGGGAGGCGTCTGCAAGCTCGCGGATACCGATGAGGCCTGCCAGAGCCAACCGGCGTGCGCGGCGCGAGGGCGATGCCACGCCAGGGACGGCAGATGCGTTCCGTTGTCCGAAGAGGATTGTCAGCAGGCCGTGCAATGCACCAAGTACGCACGTTACAGCTATCGAGAGACGAAGCAGGGCGACAAGACCCTGCGCGTTTGCTGCGACAAGGACGGCAACGCCTGCCAGTGACGTCCTGGGGCGAGCGTCAGACGATCCGCAGATGGCCAACAAGCGTCATGCGATTCGAGGACTTGCGAAGCGTCAGACGATCCGCAGATGGCCAACAAGCGTCATGCGATCCGAGGACTTGCAGAGCGTCAGACGATCCGCAGATGGCCCATCGTTGCGACCTCGTTGACCCCGGTCACGCCCGCTCCGACGCATGCAACCGCGCGACCGCCGCCCCCGCGTCCGCCGTGCCGTCGACGATGACGCCGTCGTGGATCGAGACGACGCGGCGGGCGTGCTCCATCACGCGCGGGTCGTGGGTCGAGAAGACGAACGTCACGCCCTTCTCGGCGTTGAGCTTGAGCATCAGGTCGATGATCTGGTCGCTGGTCTTGGAGTCGAGGTTGGCGGTCGGCTCGTCGGCCAGCACCAGCTGCGGCCGCGTGACCAGGGCGCGGGCGATGGCGACGCGCTGGCGCTGGCCACCCGAGAGCTCGTCGGGCTTGTGGTGCAGGAAGTCGCTGAGGCCGACCTCCTTGGCGATGGCCTCGACGGCCTGGTTGAGCTCGGCGCCGCCCTCGCCGCGGATGACGCAGGGGAACTCGATGTTCTCGCGCACCGAGAGCACCGGGATGAGGTTGAAGTTCTGGAAGATGAAGCCGATCTTCCGGTTTCGGATGTCCGCGAGATCGTTGAAGTCGCGGTCGCCGATCTCCATGCTGTCGAGCTGGTAGCTGCCGCTGCTGGCGCGGTCGAGGCAGCCGATGATGTTGAGCAGCGTGGTCTTGCCCGAGCCCGACGGCCCCATGACCACGGTGAACTCGCCCTGCTCGATGGTGAGGTCGACGCCGCGCAGCGCCGTCACCGTCGTCTTGCCGAGCTCGTAGGACTTCTTCACGCCGCGCAGCTGGACCAAGGACATGGGGGGCCTCCTAGAAGAACGCGCGAGCGGCGACGAAGGCGCGCCACAGGCTGGGTTGGAAGGTGTACTCGGTGACGCCGCCGGTCGCCGTCTGGGCGCCCAGGCTGCTGGCGCCGGGCAGGGTGATGAAGGCGCCGACGCTGAGGTTGAGCCATTGCCGGGCGCTCCACAGCAGCTGCGGCGCGAGCTGGCCCGAGAGGTCCTCGAGGCCGAGGATCACGACCGTGCTGATGGTGAAGTCGTCGGCGAGCTGCGGGTGCATGTAGGTGAGGAAGAGGTAGTGCCGCCGCATCGGCTCGAAGGCGAACTTCTGCGGCGTGCCGGGGTCGGAGCTCGTCGCGCCGAGGCCGCCGAACGCGCCGGCGGGGAGCGGCAGGCCCTGGCGCAGGGCGGTCTTGCGCAGCTGCAGCGCCCCGGCGAAGGCGTCGAACTCGGATTGGCTGTAGCCCTCGGTGTTGAAGAAGTACTCAGCCGACGCGCTGGCGGCCTCGCCGAACTGGTAGCGCAGGCCGAGCAGGCCCTTCCAGCGCAGCTTGCCGTCGTCGAGCCGCGAGGTGGCGGCCACCGCCTTGCCGGCCATGGCGCAGCCGAGCGCGGCCGTCAGGTCGGCGGTGCACGCCGGGTCGAAGGTTGTGCGCGACGATCCGGTCTGGCCGAGCAGCTCGGCGTGGACCTCGAACGACTCGCCGAGCACGCGCGAGAACGCCCCGCCGAAGCGTGGTTTGTTGCGGAAGGCGTCGTTGTAGAGGTGGCTCCAGAAGGCGAAGAGCTGCAGGTCGGTATCGGCGACGAGTGCGTAGATCCGGGCTCCGAGCACGTAGTGGGCGTCGTCGTCGCGGCCGTCGGGGATGGGCTGGCCGCTGGTGTCGACGGCCAGCGGCGGCATCGTGTCCGGGTACCAGACCAGGCCCGAGGGGATGCCGCCGTATTGGCGCGTCGTCTTGCCAGCGCCGATCAGGCTCAGCGAGAAGCGGTCGTATTGGCCTTCGACGCGGGCCAGCCACGAGCCGGAGCGTTGCTGCGTCGGATCGGTCGGATCCTTCGGCGGGTTGAACAGGTCCGTGGGGTTCCAGGCCAGGCCCGGGCCCCAGACGACGCGCTTCTTGCCCAGCGTGACGTTCCAATGGTCGTCGATGCGCAGCAGGGCGTAGAGCTCGCTGACGAAGGCGCCGGGGCGGACGCTGGCGACGTCGTGGTTGGCCAGGTCCTTGCGTTGGCCGCTGCCGTCGTCGCCGACGTAGAAGCCGCCGCGGGCGAAGACCCACGAGACGTCGCCGTAGATCCGCGCCCGCTCGCGCAGGTCGAGCTTCACCTGCAGGTTGGCCTCGGTCAGGTTCGACAGGTGCGGCGTGTCGTCGGCCGGCAGCAGGCGCGTGACGCGGGCGTAGCCGCCGGTGGTGCGGCTGTCGATCCAGCCCTGCATCGACGTCTTGAGCCAGGGCGCGTCGTCCGCGTCGCCCGCGCCCGCGCCCTCGGAGCTGCGCGGCGGCAGGTCGGTGTCGATCACCGGCTCCTCGCTGCGTGGCGGCAGATCCGGGTCGGGAGCGGCCTCGGCGGGCGGTGCCGTCGTGGCCGACGTCTCTGCGGCCGGCGCCGCCGCGGGCGCCTCTGTCGCCGTGGTCGCAGGCTGGGCCAATGCCGCGCCGCACACGAGCGAGAGCGTCAGCAGCAGGGCGGCGCGCAAAGCAGGGGCGGGAGGCTTGGGCATGGCGAAGGCGATCTCCAGGTGCGGGTACGGCGGCCGTGAGCGGGCCGATCGGGCCGTGATTGCGCTACTTGCCGAGGTCGTCGAGCACGAAGCGCGACGACGGCGGGTCGACGCGGGTCGTCATCTGCTCCCAGGCCATCACCGAGTAGCGCTGCACGTTGATCATGTTGCGCATCACGATCTTGCCGGGGCGCATCAGGCCGCTGAAGTCCTTGTGCGCGCTGAACTCCGCCTTGCGCAGCAGCTTGCCGCTGCCGCCGTAGTACTCGCCGAGCGTCGGCTGCTGGTCGGCCTTGCGCATCCACAGGCGGACCTTGTCGTAGGACGCGTTCTTGGTCTTGGCCGTCAGGTCGACGCACCAGGCGTCCGCGGTCGTGCAGGCCGGCGAGAGCACGGCGTCGTAGTCCTTCTGGTAGTTGACCCGCAGCACGTCGGCGTTGTTGAAGTCGCCGCCCTGGAACGAGTCGCGGCTCGCCAGGCGCACGGCGCGCTTGAGGTTCGGCATGTAGACCCAGAGGTTGTCACCGACGCGCAGCATCTCCTGGCCGGCCACCGCCGAGGGCGCCTGGAACCAGATGCGGAACTTGTCGTCGCCCTTCTTGAGCACCTTCATCGTGTAGTCGCGCGTGGTGCCGTCGTCGCGATGGGCGATCATGCGCGTCGTCGCGTCGAAGTTGGTCGGGCCCATGATGGCGTCGTACCTGGCCAGCAGGGCCGCCGCAGTCGGCGCCGCCGCTGGTGCCGGGGCTGGCACCGGCGCCGCCGGAGCGGCCGGAGCGGCCGGAGCGGCGGGTGCGGGTGCGGGTGCGGGCGCGGGTGCCGGGGCCGCGAGGGCCAGCGCAGGCGTCAAGATCAGCAGCGCCAGCGTCCGCTGCAACAAGGGCCGAATCGTCGCGTTCATCGTGACCTCCGTGGCGCCAGCGCGCCGGGTGCGGGCCGCAGCGGCGGCCATGGGAACGTCCATCGCCTCAATGCGCGCGCAGCGCCTCGACCGGCCGCAGCTGCGACGCACGCCACGCCGGCCACGCCGCCGCCGCGATGGTGCCGAGCAGCGTCGCCAGGACCGTCGGCAGGATCAGCCAGCCCGGCAGCGCCGGGATGATGTCGAAGTAGGTCTCGCTGCCGGGCGGGTTCAGGTGGATGCCGCCGCGGCCGGCGACGACACCGACGATGCCCCAGGCGAGGACGACGCCGAACGCGCCGCCAAAGAGCGCCAGCGCCACGCCTTCGAGCAAGAAGAGCAGGGTGATGGTCTGCCGACGCACGCCGACGGCCATCATCGTGCCGATCTCGCGCGTCCGCTCGAGCACGCTCATCAGCATCGTGTTGATGACGCCGATGATGGCGATGACCAGGAAGACCACGCCGACGCCGCCGAGCACGATCTTCTGCACCCGCACGATGTTGGCGACCGCGGGGCGCAGGTCGGCCCAGGTCTGGACCTCGAAGCCGCCGCCGACGATGGCGCGCACCTCGCGGGCGATGGCGTCGGCCTGGTCGCGATCCTCGATGCCGATGACGAACTCGGTGACCTTGCCCTTCATGTCGAGCAGGTCCTGGGCCCAGGGCAGCGAGACGTAGGCCAGGCGCTTGGCCTCGAACGGCGTGCCCGAGTCGAGCGTGCCGACCAGCTCGCCGTCGAGCGCGTTCTGCTGGCCGGCCGCCGTCGCCGCCTGCAGCGTCATGGTCGCCCCCGGCTCGACCTGCATCGCCGTCGCCAGCTCGTGGCCGAGCACCAACGCCGAGGTCTTGGCCGGATCGTCGCCGATCTGCGCGCCGTGCAGGCCGTGGCGGTTCCAGGGCAGGGCCGTGCGGTCGCTGCCCGGGTCGACCGCGATGCCGACGTAGTTGGCGCTGTGTGCGCCGGCGTTGAGGATGCCGCCGAAGACCAGGCGCGGCGTCACCGCGTTCACACCCGGGATGGCCCGCACCTTGGCCAGCCACACCGGCTCCTGCTCCATCGCCAGGTCCAGCGGCTGGTTCTCGCGCACGTCGTCGTAGCCCTTGAGGTGGATCTGCACCGCGCCGGTGCGGCTCTTGATCGTGTCGTCGATCATGACGTTGCCGAGGCCAGCGATGAACGAGCCGAGCACCAGCGTCATCAGGACGCCGAAGCCGATGGCGCCGATGGTCAGCGCCGAGCGGGCGCGGCTGCGCAGGACGTTGCGGACGGCGAGCTTGCTGTATTGGACCAACATCGGGTTGCCTCCGGGCCGTTGTCTCGGGGCGCCAGCACCGCCGGCGCGCTCGTCGCTCTCGTCGTCTGGGTGGTCGCTAGCCGCCGGCTAACGCCTCGACCGGCCGCAGCCGGCTGGCGCGCCACGCCGGGTAGATGGCGAAGATCAGCGCGCCCGCGGCGGCGATCGACACCACGGCCGCGAGGTAGCCGGGGGTGACGAAGGGTTCGATGATCATCGGCATGTTGCTGCCGGGCATCTCGATGACGATGCCGCGCAGCGCCAGGACCGTGGTCAGGGCGAAGCCGACGCCGCCGCCGAGCACGCCGCCGAGCGCGCCGATCAGCGCCGCCTCGATCAAGAACAGCCCGACGATGCGCTCCCGGCGCACGCCCACGGCCATCATCGTGCCGATCTCGCGGGTCCGGTCGAGCACGCTCATGAGCATCGTGTTGGCGACGCCGAGCAGCATCAGCAGCATGAAGACCGCCGCCACGAGCGAGAGGATGACGTTCTGCCGGGTGCGGATGTCGACGACAAAAAGCGCGATCTGCTCCCAGTTGTGCACTTCGTAGTCGCCGCCGAGGCTCGTTTGCAGCGCCGCCTGCACCTGCGGGATCAACGCGACGTCGTCGACCGCGACCGCGAACTCCGTGACGCGATCCTCCATCTTGAGCAGGCGTTGGGCGACGTCGAGCCGGACCATGCCGAACTTGCGCTCGCCGGGGCCGCTCATCTGCATCGTGCCGACGAGGGTGACGTTCTCGCCCGAGAGCGCGCCGTCGCGGTCGGGCGCCAGCACGGCGGCCGGGGGCTCCGTTGCGGCGTCACCGCCTGCCGTCTTCGCCGCATGGCCGCGCAGGGCCTTGTCGAGCTCGGTGGTGACCACCATCGCGTCGGCGACCACGCCGCGCGCGATCGTCGGGATCCTGCCGTCCTTGTCGGGCAGAGGAGCGAACTTCCCGTGATCGGAGAAGATCTCGCGACGGCGCGGCACGACCTGGAACTCGGTCTTGGGGTCGATCGCCTGGTTGAACAGGAAGATCGTCTCGTCGCCGCGGGCGATCATGCCGCCGAATTGGATGCGCGCGGTGACGGCGCGCACGCCCGGGATGGCGCGGATCTTCGCCTCGACCTCCTTCTGCGGCATGTCGAGCGTCAGCGGCGACGCGAGCACGTTGGCGAGGTAGCCCTTGCGGTGGACCTGCAGCGCGCCCGTCTGGCCCTCGACGACGTTGTCGACCAGGGCGGTCTGCATGCCGTTGAGCACGCCGCGGATGGTGACCATCACGCCGACGCCGATGATCAGCGCCGCCAGCGTGATCAGCGTGCGCCGTCGGTTGCGCAGCACGTTGCGCACTGCGATGCGCCACAGGCTCAGGATGCTCCGCATGGATCCTCCGACTCCGGGCCGTCCGAAGTTGAACGTTCGTTCGATTGGGCTGCACCGGGGGCCGCGCCGGGGGGCGCCAGGCAGCCGTGCAAGAAGCGGTGGACGTGCGCTTGGATATAGCCGATCCGATCGAAGCCGTCGCCTTCCAAATTCGACGTGGCCATGATGATCCGCCACGCCAGCATCGGCGCGACGAACTGCATCGCCACCATCTCGGCGCTCGGACCCCGGATCAGCTTGCGTTCGAGCAGGTCGGCGAAGAAGTCGATCGCCGGGCGGCGCACAGCGACGGCGCGGGCGAAGAAGTCGACCTTGCCTTGATCGGCCAGGCGCTGGCCGTCCGAGAGCAGGATGCGAAAGCGCTTGCGTTCGCGCAGCGTCTCGAAGCGCGCGCTGACCTGGATCAACATCCGCACCAGGAAGTCCTCGAGCTCGCTGGCGTCGCCCTCGAAGCGCGGCAGCGCCGGCGGCCCGACCAGCGGTCGCTGGTCCGCGCCCTGTTCGAAGATGACCGCGTCGAGCAGCGCCTCCTTGCTCGCGAAGTAGTGGTAGATGCCGGACTCGCGGACGCCGGCGGCGCGGGCGATGTCGCGCATGCTCGTACCGTGGAAGCCGGTCGCCGCGAACAGCTCCAGCGCCGCGTCGAGGATCTCTCGCTTGGTGTCGCGCTGGTCCTGGGCTTTGGGGCGTGCCATCGGCTCCTCTGGGTGGGCGGCGGTCGATCCGCTGCAGCCGCGAGGTCAAACATAACGAACGTTCGATTTATGTCAAGCCTGCGCCGGGGCGGGGTGCCACCGTCGTTGTCGGCGAGGTCCTGGGCGCATACCCTGGCGTCGTCGCCGAGGTCGGGCGCCGTCGGAGGTCCTGCGATGCGTTCGATGTCCCACGCCGCCCGGGCCACGCCGACGCGCGGATCCGGCCCGATCGCGGCGCTGCTGCTCGTGCCGTCGTTGCTGGCGACCGTGGGCTGCTCGTCCGACGCGACGACGAAGGCGTCATCGTCTGTTGACGCATCGACGACCGACGCCGGCGCCGCGCCGCCGCACCCCTTCCTGGCCGACTCGCCGTGGCCGATCAGCCACCAGAGCCCCTACGCCCAAGGCTCGTCGCCGCTGCCGGGGCCAGACGCCGCCGCCACGCCCGCCGTCGAGCACCTGCCGACCGACGTCGCCTCGATCACGCTGGCGTTCTCGGCGCAGTACCCTGACGGTGGCCGCGTGATCTGGGGCTCCTCGGCGGTGTCGGTGTTCAAGGTCGATCCAGCGCCCGACGGGCTCAAGCTCATCGCCAAGCACGACAAGCAGCAGGGGCTCGACAGCCTGATCGCCGGCGCCTACACGCTGATCGCCGCCGACGGCACCTTCTACGCCACCGAGAGCGGCCATATCGACCGCTATGCCGATGAGATCGCGGGCGATCGTCTCTCGGGCATCGTCCGGCTCGGCCGCTTCTCGTTGCCCGCGCCGTCCAAGGACGAGGTCGTCATCGGCCTGAGCATCACCTGGGACGGCACGTTGGTCTACGCCACCAGCCACGGCCGCGTCGGCGCCCTGACGCGCGATCTCGCGCCGATCGACCAGATCACGCTCGGCGCGGACGAGCGGGTGTCGAACTCGATCGCGGTCGACGAGGCGGGTGGCATCTACGTCGTGACCAGCGCCTCGATGCGTCGGGTGCAGTGGACCGGCACGCAGCTGTCGACCGACCCCGCCGACGGCGCCTGGGTCGCGCCCTACCGCACCGGCCCGGCGACGCCCTTCCCCGGGCGCCTCGGCATCGGCTCGGGCAGCACGCCGAGCCTGATGGGCAGCGGCACGGACGACCGCCTCGTCGTCATCACCGACGGCGAACAGCTGATGAACCTCGTGTTCTTCTGGCGCGACGCGATCCCGGCCGGCTGGACGCCGATCCGCCCGGGCGCCGACCCCCGCATCGCCGCCGAGGTCCCCATCACCTTCGGCAAGACCGACGCCACGTCGTCCATCTCCGAGCAATCGGTCCTGATCGACGGCTATCGCGCGGTGGTGGTCAACAACGACTACGGCCCGGTCGGCACGGCGATGCAGCCGATCCTCGCCGGCGTCGCCCCACCCGGCATCGAGCAGTTCGCCTGGGATCCGACCACGCGCACGGCGACGCGCACCTGGGTCGTCCCCGACGTCAGCTGCCCCAACGGCATCCCGACCATGAGCCGCGCCGATTCCACCTTCTTCTGCATCGGCAAACGCGGCGCCGACTGGACGCTCGAGGCCCTCGACTGGACCACCGGCGCCCACCGCTTCACCCGCACGCTCGGCCCCGGCCTGTCCTACAACAGCACCTACGCCGCGACCGAGGTCGGCCCCGACGGCGCCATCTACAGCGGCACCTTCAACGGCCTCGTCCGCGTCCGCTGAGTTGGCGCGCCGTCTCCGTTCCGCGCCGCCCTGGCGCAGGCGGAGCTCGCGGCTCGCTCAGAACCGCTCGAACACGAGCCAGTGGAGGCCGGGGGCGACCTCAGCGTCGGCGACTCGATATCGCGCCCGTCCCGCCTTGATCTCCTGCAACAGCAGCCACTCGGCCCAGAAGCCCGCGCGTGCAGTCGCCAGGGAGAAGGGCACCGACGACGAGCGCGTGAACACGAGCAGATCGGGGGCCTGCTCGAGCACCCACTCGGTCCGTTCGCGTTCGTGGCCGATCCAGCTGCGGGTCAGCCGCTCGGGCGGCAGCGCCCGACCGTGGCGGGCGATGGCGGGCTCGGTCAGGCCGACGAGATCGATCAGCGTCGCCCCCGAGACCCAGCCGATCGCCCCGATGGGCACCGTCGCGATGCTTGCGCCCGGCCGATGGTCGCGCAGCCACGCGCCGACCTGCAGCCAGCGCGTCACGTTGGGGAAGGCGTGCAGCTCGGGGATGGCGTGCCGCGCCGCGGTCTGGGCGCCAAAGCCGGCGAACACGACGAGCAGGCCTGCCGCCGCGACGAGCGGCGGGGCGCGGCGGGCGAGGCGCTGGAGCCCCAAGGCCGCGCCGGCGACGGTGATCGCGGTGCACGCGGGCAGCAGCGGTGCGAGCATCCGGCTGTAGGCGAAGTGGTCGCCGCCCGTCAGCAGCGTCGCCAGCGCCCAGACGCCAGCCGCCGCCAGGAAGGGCCCGACGAGGCCGCGGATCCGGGCCAAGAGCGCGGCCAGCGGCGCCAGCGCCAGCAGCGGGAAGTCGACGGCGGCCTCCTGCAGGTAGGCCCAGCCAAGCGCGAGGTGGGCCGCGCTGCCGCCGGATTTGGCCCGCGCCGTGTTGGCGACCCAATCGCCGAAGATCGCCCAGCGCGCCGCGAGCACCGCGCCGACGAGAAGTGCGAGCGTGGCGAAGATCCGGGCCGCGACGGCGCGGTTGCTGCGCGCCCGGTCGCCGCCAGGGACGTCGCGCCCGAGCGGCCAGACCAGCGCCGCCGGGCCGAAGACCGCCGCCTCGGGCCGCGCCAACCAGGCGAGCCAGATGGCCCAGCCGAGGCCCCGCGCAGTGCCGCCCGGCGCCGAGCCGCCGCCGGCCGATTCGCGACACTGCCGCAGCCGCACCATCGCCAGCGCGACGACGGTGCAGAGCGCGGCGGCGAGCGCCGTCTCGAGGCCGGTGACGGCGTTGAGCAGCCAGACGCCGTCGCTGCCGAGCGCCACCAGCGTCGCGATCGCCCCGGCCCAGGCAAGGCGCGGATCGGCGCCGCGCAGCAAGGACGCCGCAAGCGCCGCGGCCAGCAGCGCCGCGCTCCAGGTGCCGAGCTGGCCGAGGGCGGTGGCGGCGTCGACCAGCGGCAGCCCGAGGCCGTGCAGCCCCGTCAGCAGCGCCAGGTAGAGCCCCGAGGTGAAGCCCTCGACCGGCGCCGCGCCGCAGTTGAAGGCGAAACCGCAGCCCGCGAGCAGGTTGTCGGCGTAGCGAAAGTAGATGAACGCGTCGTCGTAGAGCGCGCCCTCGTGGTCGGCGACAAAGAGCGCGACGGGAATGTACGCCGCGGCGAAGAGCGCCAGCAGCGCGGCGAGCGGGCGCCAACGCGGCGGCTGGCCTTGGGTCGGGGTCGGTTCGGTCATCAGAAGAGCTGCTTGGCCGCCAGTTCGGCCAGGATCTCCGTGGCGCCGCCGCCGATCGACAGCACCTTGGTCTCGCGGAAGATGCGCTCGACGCGCACGCCCTGCATGTAGCCCATGCCGCCGAGCAGCTGCACGGCCTCGCCCGCGACCATCTCGAGCATGGTGGTGCAGTGGTTCTTGACCATGCAGACGTCGGCGACCAGATCGGCGTCGGTGCCGTCGCCGGCGGCCTCGGCGGCGTCGACCGCGCGGGCGGTCTGGAGCAAGAACGCGTGGGCCGCCCGCTGCGCCGTCTCGAGCCCGATCAGCTTGTGCCGCACGACCTGACGGTGGATCAGCGGCTTGCCGAAGGTCTCGCGGCTGCGCGCCCAGTCGAGGGCGTCGTCGATGGCGACGCGGGCGAAGGCGCTGGCCATGGCCGCGATCATCAGGCGTTCGCGGTTGAAGTTGCGCATCAGCGCCAAGAAGCCGTCGCCCTCGTCGCCCAGGCGCAGCGCGGCCGGCACGCGCACGCCGTCGAAGTCGAGCTGAGCGGTGTCCGAGCACCACCAGCCCATCTTCTGCAGCGGCCGCCGGCGCAGGCCCTCGCTGTCGCCCGGCACGGCGAAGAGCGAGATGCCCATCATGCCCGGGCCGCCGGTGCGCGCGGCGACCGTCAGCCAGTCGGCGTGCACGCCAGAGGTGATGAAGGTCTTGCTGCCGTCGAGGATGTAGCCGTCGTCGTCGCCTCCTGGCGTGCCGACGCGTCGCGCGGTCGTGCGCATGCCAGCGACGTCGGAGCCGCCGCCGGGCTCGGTGACGGCGAGCGCCGCGATCGCCTCGCCGCGCAGCACGGGCTCCAAGATCTGCTGGCGTTGCGTGGCGTCGCCGAGCGCGACCAGCGGCGGCATGGCGATGCCGTGGCTGAGCAGGCCGGCGATCAGGCCGCCGCTGCCGGCGCGCGCGAGCTCCTGGACCACCGCGACGGTCGTGACGTTGTCGCAGGGCACGCCGCCGTGCTCGGCCGGGAAGCCGAGGCCGAGCAGGCCGAGCTCGCCGGCCTTGCGGTAGAGCGAACGCGGCAGGCGGCCGTCGCGCTCCCAGGCTTCGAGGTGCGGCACGACCTCGCGGTCGACGAAGCGGCGCAGCGTGGCGCGCAAGGCTGCGACGTCGAGCGCGGTGTCGGTGGGGTCCGGGGCGGGGGTCTGCGGCGACATGGGGCCTCCTGCTGCGGCTACGGTGCCGCCGAAGCTGGCGCGGCACAAGCCATCGCGACGGCCAGGGCGGCCCCATGGGGAGCGTCCGATGGAGAGCCCGATGGAGAGCCCGATGCAGAGCCCGATGGAGAGCGTCAGACGTTTCGCAGAAAGCGCCCGCCCGATGGGGAGCGTCAGACGTTTCGCAGAAAGCGCCCGCCCGATGGGGAGCGTCAGACGTTTCGCCCAGATGAGGAGCGTCAGACGATTCGCAGGAACGAAGCTTCGCCGCGTTGAGGAGCGTCACACGTTTCGCAAGAATGGCGTCTCGCCCAGATAGTGACCGTCCGACGATTCGCAGGAACCGCGCGGATCGCGAGCGTCAGCAGAGTCGGGCGATGGGAAGCGTCAGACGATTCGCAGAAGCGCCATACGATTCGCAGAAACGACCAACCCGTTCCGAGGAGTTGGTGAGTCGCGCACGCTTGGCAAAAATGCGAAACGAGCCCCCGGTGTCTCCGGGAAGCGCCGCGCCTCAAGCTTTCCCTGCCGGCGCCCCCGCCGAACCTCCCAACGCAGACCCTGGCTCTCTCGAGTTCCCGATCCGCTCTCACGGCCACGGAGCCACCGCCAGCCGCAGCGCGACACAGTGCGCGGCCTCCTCGGGTCAGGGCAGCATCGCGACCGGCGATGCGACGAACCCGCCAAACGGTCGGAACATCCCGTCCGGGAAGCGCACCGCCCAATTGCCTGCGCGGAACTCCAGCGACGCCTCCCGGTGCAGCATGTGCAGGCCGGCGCGACGATTGCGCAGCTGCTGTAGCTCCTCTCGAGGTGCGTGCGCCAACGGTGCTCGTCGTCGCTGCTTGCGCGGTAGCCGGGTGTGCGGGTCGGCCGCGAGGATGGCCCCGGCACCAAGGGGCCTCGAGGCCGTCGCCTCGCGTTTCTCGTCTGCTTCTCGCTCGATCTCTGCGATGATGTCGCACACGC
The DNA here is from genome assembly GCA_964586155.1 of uncultured Enterobacteriaceae bacterium. GTDB lineage: Bacteria > Myxococcota_A > UBA9042 > UBA9042 > UBA9042 > SXNM01. The sequence continues at coordinate 39,230 of CAZPHC010000044.1, forward strand.
ACTTTCGCCACTCGGCGGCCGGCATCTCCGCCCAACACGGCAGCACCGTGAGCGTCACCGGGAGCCGGGTGTCGAACCTGCCTGGAATCTCCACGTAGCTCTTGCGGCGTTGCGCGTCGCCCTTGGCTGTGTAGTTGGTCCATACGCCCCAAAGGGTGACGCCGTCGCGCAGCCACGGGATCGCGGTGCAACCTGGCCAATCGTCGACGCGAGCGACCAGGTTCTCCTTGATGCCGTGGGCGAGCAGGTAGCGCAGCCGCCAGACCTGGGTCGCCTTGTCGGCCGAGACGTCGATGCCGTGGTAGCGGTGGGCCCAGGTGGTGCCGCTGCGGTCGTTGATCTTGTTCAGCCTGACCGTGATGTTGCAGTTGAGGTGCTGCACGAAGCTCGCGATGGTCGCGGACGTCTCGGCGCTGACGAGCATATGGTAGTGGTTCGAGACAAAGGCGAAGGCGTGGATGCGGAGCTCGGGGTTGCCGAGTTGCCCCCTGGCAATGACTCCGAGGATCGCGCGGTTGACCTCCGGGGAGGGGCGAAGCAACAGCTGGTTGTTGGTCGTCGTGAGAGTGATCTCTCGCATGCCGCCAGGTAGAGGCGGCGTTCGCAGCGGGCGCATGAGGGCTCCTGTCGCAGACGCGGACGTGTGGCCTGCAGCGACATATCGGCCGCTGGCGAATTCTGGCTCGCGGACGTCAACGTTGTGCACATCCGGCGTATCGCCTGACGTCCCTCAATCAGCGGCGTAGTTTGTAGCGTGGCGGCAAGGACAGCGCCCGTTCTGCGAATCGTCTGACGCTCCCCAAACCGGACCCTCCCCAAACCGGCGTCTGACGTCGATCTGCGAATCGTCTGACGCCCCCCCAAACCACCTCATGGGCCACAGCGCGTGACGTCCTTGCGCAGCCGCCCCTCGAGCGGCGCCGCCTTGCGCGCCGCGTGGCCGCCGCCAGCGCCCGCGCCGCGGCCGGGCGCAAACCCCAGCCCGAGCGACGCCGCAGCCACGGGTGCCACGTCGACCACGCGAAGGCCGCGCACCTGCTGCCGAGCGCGAAAACACGGCCCCGCCGCGATCCACACCGCCTGCATCTGCGGCGACCCAGGCGCGCCACCATGCATGCCATGCCAACCGGGACGGCGTTCCTTCCGCGCCAGGCGCGGCTCGTGCAGCATCACGTCGTCGCGCAGCAGCAGCGCGACGTCCGGCGCGCGTGGCTGCACCCCGGCCGCGCCCAGCCCCGCCGCGAGCATGGCCTTGGCCTGCAGCGCCTTGGTCACCCTTCCGTCGGCGACGAGCTTTTGGGTCGCGGCCTTGAGCGCCCGGGCGCCCTCAGGCGTGTCGGCGGCGTAGAGCCAGAGCGACTGGCCGTTGCTCACCGGCGTCAGCGTCGCCAGCGCCTCGGGCTCGAGCTTGGTCCGCGCCAGCGCCCGGCGCGGCGACAGGCCGTCGCGGACCTCGTGGAAGCCGTGGTCGCTGACGACGAGCACGTCCAGGGTCTTGGCCGCGTCGCCGTAGGCCGCCAGCATCTCGCCGACGCGCCGGTCGCAGGCGCGCAGGGCCTCCAGCGCCTGCTTGGAGCTGGGGCCACGGCGGTGCGCGGCGTCGTCGTAGGCCAGCAGGTGCAGCAACATCAGGCGCGGCTGGTGCTTGCGCCAGAGCGCGATCGCCGCCGCGAGCGAGAACGCGTCGAGCTGCTCGCCTTCGCGCCGGGTCCAGGTGTCGAGGTCGCCGCTGTCGACGCCGTCGGCCGCGAGCGCCTCGATCAGGCCCGGAGTCGCCGCGGCGCGCAGCATCGGCCCGTCCGGGATCTCCGGCAGGTTCCAGCGGATGTGCGCGGCGTGGCCGGTGTTCGGCCAGGTGATCGCGGCGGTGTCGATGCCGGCGGCGGCCGCGAGCTGCGGCAGCGTCGGTCCGGCGATCGCCTCGGCCATCGGCAGCGCGTAGGCCTGCTGCAGCGTCCCGGTCGCGCGGTCGAGCCAGCGGTTGCCGACGACGCCGTGGATCATCGGCGGCTGGCCCGTGAGCATCGACGCGTGGGCTGGCCAGGTCATCGACGGCAGCACCGTGCGCAGCGGGCCGCTGACGCCGCGCCGCAGCAGCGCGCGCAGGTTCGGCAGGCGGCTCAGCTCGGCCTGCAGCAGCGGCCAGGGCAGGCCGTCGATGCTGATCAGCAGCACGGGATGCGGCGGGATCGGCGGCGGCGCGGCGCGTGGCTTCGAGGCCCGCCGACCGCCCTTGGTGGTTGCCGTGCCCCGCGCCGTGGCCCGTGCCGCGCCCTCGCCCTTGGTCGTCTTGGCGCCGACTGGCGCTGCCGGCGCAGCGGTACCGAGCGCGGGGCCACCGAGCAGCAGCGCCGCGGCGAGCAAGATGGGGGCCAGGAGACGCGGCAAGCGGCGCAAGGGGACCTCGTCGGAGCGGGCGCCGCGTGGGCGACTCGCGCGCCGCGAGGATGCGTGCCCTCTGCGTCGCCAGCAAGGAAGTTGCCGCCAGCGCGCTTGCGCCGTGGTCGCAGCCGCTCGACACTCGGCCCGAGGTCGCGCGGCGTCGTCCGCCGCGGCCCGGCAGGAGCGCCGATGACGTCCCCCGATCCGCAGCTCGATCCCTTCACCATCGCCGAGTTCGCCGAGGCCCTCGACGCGGCGCACCTGCAGGCGCGGCCGATCCCGCAGCTGACCTCGCGCGTGCCGACCCTGACGCTCGCCGACGCCGAGGCGATCCAGGCCGAAGGCTTCGCCCTGCGCGAAGAGCGCGGCGTGCAGCTCTGCGGCTGGAAGATGGGCCTGACCAGCCACGCCAAGATGCTCCAGGTCGGCGTGCACGCGCCGATCCGCGGCCGCCTGGGCGACAAGATGCGGCTCGCCGACGGCGCGACCGTGCGCACCGAGGGCTTCTGCCACCCGCGCATCGAGCCCGAGATCGCGTTCGTCATGGGCCGCGACGTCCGCGAGGCCGTCAGCGCCGCCGAGGCCCTCGACGCCGTGGCGCTGGTGCTGCCGGGCCTCGAGATCATCGACTCGCGCTACCGCGACTTCCGCTTCCAGCTCGCCGACGTCATCGCCGACAACACCTCGGCGGCCGCGTTTGTGCTCGGCGGACCCGGCCGCAGCCCGCGCGAGCTGCGCGCCGCCGGCCTGACCCTCGCCAACCTCGGCGTGATCTTCGAGGTCGACGGCCAGATCGTCGACACCGCATCGACCGCGGCGATCCTCGACGGGCCCGAGCACGCGCTGGCCGCGCTGATCCGCTCGCTGGTCGACGAGGGCAAGGGCCTTCGCCGCGGCGACGTCGTGCTCGCCGGCGCGCCGACCGCGGCCGTGCCGCTGCGCGGCAAACGCACGGTGTCGGTGCGGATCGAGGGGCTGGGCGAGGCGTCGGTGCGGGTCGCGGCCGAAGCCGGCTGAGCGGGAGCCGTCGGCCACGACGGGGACGCAGCGCCCGCCGATCGCGCTACCAGATGCGGACCTGATCGGCCGGCGCGCGGTACATCTTGTCGCCCGGCTTGGTGCCGAACGCCTCGTGGAAGGCCGGCACGTTGACCGGCGTGCCGTTGGCGCGGAATTCGCTCGGGCTGTGCGGGTCGGTCTTGATCCGGTTCAGCAGGTTCTCCTGCCGGTAGTTGCGACGCCAGACCTGCGCCCAGCCCGCGAACAAGCGCTGCGCGCCGGTCAAACCGTCGATGACCTTGGCCGGCTTGCCGCCGAGTGACAGCACCCACGCCTTGTAGGCCATCGTCAGGCCGCCGAGGTCAGCGATGTTCTCGCCCAGGGTGAACTTGCCGTCGAGCTTGTAGCCCGGAACCGGCTCGTAGGTGCTGTACTGCGCGGCCAGGGCGGCGGCGCGGGCCTCGAAGTTCTTGCGGTCCTGGTCGGTCCACCACGAGCGCAGGTTGCCGTCGCCGTCGTATTGGCTGCCCTGGTCGTCGAAGCCGTGGCTGATCTCGTGGCCGATGACCGCGCCGATGCCGCCGTAGTTGACCGCGTCGTCGGCGTCGGCCTGGAAGAACGGCGGCTGCAAGATGGCGGCGGGGAAGACGATCTCGTTCTTCTGCGGATCGTAGTAGGCGTTGACGGTCTGCGGCGTCATGTACCACTCGGTGCGGTCGACCGGCTTGCCCAGCTTGGCCAGCTCGCGGGCGCTGTGGAACTCTGCGGCGCGCTGCATGTTGCCGACCAGGTCGTCGCGCTTGACCGCGAGCTTGCTGTAGTCGCGCCAGACGTCCGGGTAGCCGATCTTGACGCGGAAGGTCGCCAGCTTGGCCAGCGCGGCCTTGCGCGTCTCGGGGCTCATCCAGTCGAGCGTCTGCAGCTCGTCCTTGTAGGCGCGCAGCAGGTTGCCGACCAGCGCGACCATCCGCGCCTTGTGCGAAGGCGGGAAGTGCTTGGCGACGTAGATCTTGCCGATCGCCTCGCCGATCGAGCGGTCGATCGAGGCGATGGCGCGCTTCCACCTCGGTCGCTGTTCGGGGATGCCGTCGAGCGTCTTGCCGAAGAAGGCGAAGTCCTCGTCGACAAAAGCCTTCGGCAGCAGCGGCGCGCGCGCGTGCAGCACATGCCAGCGCAGGTAGGTCTTCCACACCGGCAGCGGCGTCTGCTGCACCGCCTCGCCCAGCGCCGCGACGTAGCTCGGCTGGCGCACCAGCACCGCCGGCAGCTCGCCGAAGCCGATCGCCTTGTTGAAGGCCGCAAAGTCGAAGCCTTTGGCCAGCGCTGTCCAGTTGGCGGCCTCGATCTTGTTGTAGGTGGCGACCGGATCGCGGTTGCGGACCTTGTCCCAATGCGCCTCGGCCAGGCGCGTCTCGAGCGCGAGGATCTGGGCCGCATGCTCCTTGGCCTTGGCGTCGCCGACCAGCGTCAGCATCTTGACGATGTGCTCCTGGTAGGCTGCGCGCAGCTTGGTGAACTTCTCGTCCTTCTGCAGGTAGAAGTCGCGCTCGGGCAGGCCGAGGCCACCCTGCTCGAAGTTGCCGATCATCGTCGTGCTGTCGCGGTCGTCCTGGTTGACGAAGGGGATCAGCGGCATGTGCACGCCCTGGCGGTCGAGCCTGGCCATCAGCGCCGGCAGCTCGACCTTGTCCTTGAGCGCCTCGATGGCGTTGAAGGCTGGCACCAGCGGCGCGACGCCCCGCGCTTCGATCGTCGCCTCGTCCATCCATGCGGCGTAGAACGCGCCGACCTTCTGCGTCTCGCTGCCCTCGACGGCAGCGGTGTCGGCCGCGGCGGCCTCGACGATGGCGCGCAGCTGCGCCTCGGCCTGGTCCGAGAGCTCGGTGAAGGCGCCGTAGTTCGATTTGTCGGCCGGGATCGGCGTCTTGGCCAGCCATTGGCCGGTGATCGCGCGGTACAGGTCGTCCTGCGGCCGCACCGAGGTGTCGAAGTGGGCCTTCTCGACGCCCGAGGCCTGGGGTGCCGCCGCGCTCGCCGCCTCGTGTGCAGCCGCCGCACCCGCCTCGCCGCTCGCTTTGGCGCCGCCGCAGCCCGCCACGATCACGGCCAGCGCGACGCCCACGGCGCCGCCCGCAGCGCGCGATTCGCGGCGCGGAAGGTTGTTGGATTGCGCCATCTTGGACCAGTTGGCCCACCAATCTCGACGTGGATTCCGCTGCATTCGACTCACTCCCCGGCAAAGGTACGGTCGCCAACTTGCCCCGGGCCGCGGCGACGGGCGCGCAAGGGTGGTGCGAGCGTGGCGCGGATGCAACCCGGATCGCTTGCCACATGCGCCTGCGCGACGCAGCCTCGGGGCTGGAAGAGGCACAACACGGTGGGTGCATCCGCGTTGCAGACGACGTCCGCGACGGGCGCGACGATTGCATCGACCGAGAGCTGATTCGGGAGGCGACCCATGCCATGGCTTCAGACGTTGCGTCGGCTTCAGGCCATGCGTCGGCAGCGCGCGGCGCAGGAGCTGCACACGCTGCGGCGCAGCCTCGCTTGGGCGGTCGCCGCGCTCGTCGCGGTCTGGGCCTCGGATGGGGCGCTCGCGCGATGGGTCGACGATTCCACGCTGCGCGGCCACCTCGGCACCGCCAAAGACGCCGTGTTGCTCGTCGCCGTCGTCGCGATCGCCGGCCGTGAGCTCTCGCGGCGCGCCGACGCGCTCTCGGCCCAGGCCGCGACCCTGCAAGGGCTGCTCGAGCAGCCCTGGGTCGGTCTCGCCACGCTCGACGCCCGCACCGCGCACTGGCGCCGCGTCAACCCGCAGCTCTGCACCCTGCTCGGCGTCAGCCGCGACGAGCTGCTCGAGCGGCCGTGGTCCGAATGGTTGCACCCTGACGACCGTGACGCCGACCGCGCGGCCTTCGCCGACCTGGCGCGCGGCCTGATCGAGCGCCACCGCGCCACGATGCGTCTGGTGCGCCGCGATCGCACGATCGTGCAGGTCGACGTCGACGTGCGCTTGGTGCCAGGGGCAGGGCAGCAACCCGACGCCTTGATCGCCTCCGTGCTAGAGCGACCGCCGCCGAAGGTCGCGCCCCGGGCCATCGCCCTCGCCGAGAGCCACCGCCGCGCCGCAACGACCGCCTGAGGCCGCGGCGGCTCCGCCTTGCAAGGCGCGCGCGCCGGGTTCACCTTGGGGCCGACGCCGCGTGGATGGCCGGGCGCAACACGGCTGCTGCGGCCTTGGAGGTGCGATGATCCCGGCTCCCTTCGATCTGATGGCCTGGGTCGAGACCCACCGCGGCTCGCTGCGGCCGCCGGTCGGCAACAAGAACGTCTACAACGAGGGCGGCTTCATGCTCTTTGTCGTCGGCGGTCCGAATGAGCGCACCGACTGGCACCTCGACCCACGCGAGGAGCTCTTCTACCAGATCGAGGGTGACATGCTGCTGCGCGTCGTCGACGACGGCGTGTTCCGCGACGTCTGGATCCGCCAGGGCGAGATCTTCCGCCTGCCCGCGATGGTGCCGCATTCGCCGCAGCGATTCGCCAACACGCTCGGCGTCGTCTGCGAGTACGCCCGCGCCGAGGGCGAGCTCGACGGGGTGCGCTGGTACTGCCCGCGATGTGAGGCCGTCGTCTACGAGGATTGGACCCAGATGCGCGACACGACGACGCAGCTGGCGCCGATCTTCGAGCGCTTCTACGCCGACGCCGCGCTGCGCACCTGCGGCCAATGCGGCCACGAGCATCCGCTGCCGCCGAGCCGGCGCTGACCTCGAACGGGCCGGAGATCCGGGCCAGAAGCGCCGTCGGCGTGCGCGCTACAGCCCGCCCTGGCTGAGCTTGCCGACGACGGTGCCGAGCTGGGCGCCGCCGCTCTCGACCCGGATGCGCCCCAGCGCGCCCTTGCCGCCGGCACCGCCCTTGCCGCCGGCGCCGCCGCCACCGCCGAAGCTGCCACCGTTCTTGCCCGGGCCGCCCTGGCCGCCGCTGAAGGCGAAGCCACCTCCCGCGCCCAGGCCACCACCCGCGAGCAGCTTGCCGCCGCCGGCGACGATCTTGCCCGCCGAGAGGTAGATCGCGCCGCCCGAGCCGCCACCGCCGCCCGCGCCGCCGCCCGAGCGCCCCGCGCCGCCGCCGCCGCCGACGGGTTGCTTGGCCGTGAACGGCGCCGACTGGCCAGACTCGGGGAAGCCCGAGGTGCCGCCGTTGCCGCCCGCGCCGCCGCTGACGTCGACGCTGCCGCTGACGTAGAGCTCGCTGCCGCCGCAGAGCGCGACGAGGCCACCGCCGCCACCGCCGCCGCCGCTGCCGCCGGAGAAACCCTTCAGCCCGCCGTAGGCCGTGCCGTCGTTGCCCTTGGCCTCGCCGCCGAAGCCGTGGAAGCCGCCGAAGCCGCCGGCGCCGCCGCCGCTGCCGCCCCAGAACACCGCCATCGCGTCGTCGCCGTAGGGCTGGCCGGGGCCGGCGTTGCCCGCGCCCTGCAGGCAGCCCGGGCCGCCGCTGCCGACGTTGCTGAGGCCGAGGCCGTTCTTGCCGTTCTCGGCCGCGTCGCCGCCGTAGCCCACCTCGCCGAGGTCGGCGAAGCTCGCGCCCGGGCCGCCCGTGCCGCCACAGCCGCCG
>CAZPHC010000045.1:0-47199 GCA_964586155.1 uncultured Enterobacteriaceae bacterium
GTCGCTGGGTTGAGGGCGGACAGGCGTGGAAGCCTGTCCCTACCCGCCGTTGGAGGGGGGCAGTCGCTGGGTTGAGGGCGGACAGGCGTGGAAGCCTGTCCCTACCCGCCGTTGGAGGGGGGCAGTCGCTGGGTTGAGGGCGGACAGGCGTGGAAGCCTGTCCCTACCCGCCGTTGGAGGGGGGCAGTCGCTGGGTTGAGGGCGGACAGGCGTGGAAGCCTGTCCCTACCCGCCGTTGGAGGGGGGCGGTCGCTGGGTTGAGGGCGGACAGGCGTGGAAGCCTGTCCCTACCCGCGAAATGCGAAGCGTCTGACGCTCTCCCGAAATGCGAAGCGTCTGACGCTCTCCCGGGCGGCCCCCGGAGATCGTGGCCGCCTGGGCGGCTCACGCAGGATACCGTCGGAAGTGCGCATGAACGTGCGCTACGTTTGCGATCGGCGCTGTGATTTCAACGTACATCTCGAAGGCGATCGCCCTGTTGGCGGCGCCGGGCACGAACCTCGTGCGCTTCCACGGACCATTTGCACCCGGCGCTCGCTGGCGGCCGGTCATCCCAGCGGCTGCAGCGAGTTGGCGCAAACAGGCGCCGGCGTCGCGCCCAGCGGAGCTGCCCCGGCAGGGTGCCAGACGGCTCGCAGATTGCTTGCAGATTCGGCCGCACCCGACCACGCCGCTGCGACGAGACCTGATGGCCGTCCCCACCAAGTGACGTATCGCCCGCGTACACGGCAAAGATCGTCCGAAGCCGCCGTGCGTCCCAGCTGGGACGGTGCGCCTGGAGGTCATGATGCCCGACATTCTCGAGCAACTCGTCATCCACACCGACTGCGGCCAGGACCCGGCGAACATGCGCCCGGACGGCAGCGGTCGACGCTTCCACTGCGACGCGTGCATCCACCCGGTGCACGACATCTCGGCGATGACCGAGTCGGAGGTGCGGGCCCTGTTCGCCAGCGAGGAGCGCATCTGCGCGCGCTACTTCGTCGACGGCGACGGCTACGTGCTCGTGCAGCCCGATCGACTGTCGTTGGGCGCAGGCGCACGGCGGGCCGTGGTTGCCGCAGCCCTGCCGTTGGCGGCGGCGGCGTGCGACGAACCGGCGCCGGCCCAGCCACAGGCGCCGGCGCGCGCGATGCCTGTGGCCTCGCCCGAACAGGCTGCGGCGTCCGTGGGCAGCATGGCGACGCCGCGAACACCACAGCAGGCGAACCAGGAACCGTCGGGTCTCTGCCAGGGCGATCCCGGTCCCGAGGCCACGAGCGACGCCTTGCCGCCGACGGTTGCGCAGCAGGAGCCGGCGTTGCCGCCGCGGCCGCAGCAGGATGCGGCGGCCCGTGAGTCGCCTCCCCGCAACCCGCGCCCGGACGACTCGCAGCAGGCTGTGGACGACGCCCCCAGCGAGGGCCGGCTGCCGCCGCGTCGCCCCCGGCGCGCTGTCGACAAGCTTCGTGGATTCAAGGCGAAGCGGCGTGAGATCGAAGAGGTGCAGCCGGAATTCATGTGCCTGGGCTATTGCGGAAGCCAGAGGGAGCTGTTGCGCGGTGAGTAGGCGCGGCGTTCAACGACGAGCGATCCGGTCAAAGGGGGCTCGCGGGACGGCCCGTGGCTACTTGTAGCCGTAGGAGATCCAGGCGCGCAGGGAGCTGCCGGTCTGGTCGTCGTAGACGTTGCCGAACTCGTCGGTGTCGGTGCAGCGCAGTCCGTCCCAGTCGGCGTGGTAGGTCCATTGGATCGTCAGGCTGGCGCCCGCTGTGGCCGTGTAGCTGACCTCCTTGGTGGTCAATCCGCGGGAGGCGCCCTTGACCGGGGTCGGGCTCAGGACGTAGGTGCTGCTCTGGCTGCTCTGGCCAGACTCCCAGGTGAACGAGAGGCCGCCGCCGCTGAGCTGGAAGACGTTGGGGCCCGAGGTCTGGTCCGAGTCGCCGCAGAGGCCGATCTTGTAGATGACGATGGACTTGCCCGGGATGCCGGGGATCGTGCCGAGCGTCACGACCGGCGACTGGCTGCTGGTGACGACCTCGCTCCACGCCTGTTGCGCCGGCACGTTGACCTTGCAGGCGTTGCTGCAGGCGTCGTCGTCCTTGCTGTTGCCGTCGTCGCATTGCTCGCCAGGATCGAGCTCGCCGTCGCCGCACACGGGCTTGGCCTTCCAGTTGTGACCGGCGTACTCGACGCGCAGCCAGGAGCTCTTGGCCAGCTTGGCCTTGCCGGTGTCTGCGACCGCGCCGTACCAGCTGGTCCCGCTGTCGGCGTACAGGCGCAGGTTGAGCGTGTCGCCGACGTCGAGCACGAGCAAGCGTTCGAAATGCAACGAATTGTTGGAGCTGCCGGCGTTGTAGTTGCGGCCTTCGGCGGCCAGCTTGCCGTTGACGTAGAGCTCCCAGTAGCGCTGGGCGGCGGAGCCCCAGCCGTCGAAGGCGACGCGGTAGGTGCCGGCGATCTTGATGGTGATCTTGCCGGTCCCTGGGTCGCTGGAGTTGCCGCTGTTGACGCTCGAGACGCCGAGGTACCGCCCCGCGGTGTTGCTGTCGGTGTGGTTGGTGCAGAAGTAGGCCCAGCTCGTGCTGCCGTTGCTGGTGCAGCCGCCTTGCCAATAGACCGGACGCGGCAGCGCGGCGACCCACTCGGTGCCGTTGCACATCTCGAGACCACCCGGGTCGTTCATGCGCAGCCGACCGAACAGCCCGGCGCCGCAGGTGGCCGAGGTGCCGCCGACGAGCAGGCCGTTCTGCGACGAGATGCCGCCGCTGACGACGAGATCGCCCAGGACCTGGGCCTTGGACGTGCTGAGGGTGTGGACCGTGACGTCCCAGTTGACGATGGAGCCGTCGGTCTTGGCCTGCAGGTCGCACAGGGCCTGGTTGCCCGGCTTCTGCGGCACGCAGAACGACGTGTCCTTGACCTTGAGCGTCCAGGTGCCCTTGGGCGACTTGCCGAGGTAGCTCGAGAGGTCGCCGGAGACCACGGCGGTGGGCGTCGGATAGGCGGTCTTGAGGCTCTTTTCGTCGGCCTTGCCGCACGGATCGCACAGGGTGATGCCCTTGGCCTTGTCGTCGGGCGGCAGCAGCGTCATCGAGACCTGCGACAGGTCCGAATTCGCCAGCTCGACGTGGATGAGCAGGCCCTTGGCGACGCCGATATCGGGCACGGTGATGGTCGAGACGGCGTCCGCGCCGGTGTTGTCCGGGATCGTGACGCCGGCCGTCGGCGCCTTGAAGACGTCGTCGAACTCGGTCGACAGCACGCCACCGCTCACCTCGTCGAGGCCATCGGCCGGCAGCGTCCCGCCCCCAGCGGCGCAGACGAGCTTGCCGTCGCTCGCGATGCCGCTGACGACCTGCCCCTTGGGGCAGCTGCCGCTCGGGATGACGATGCCGGTGAGCTTGCTGCCGTCGCCGACGAAGGATTGCGCCGTGACGGTCTTGGCCACCAGGTCGCCCGAGAAGCTGCCGTTGCCGGCCTTGAGGCTGTTGCCACCGAGATCGACGTCGCCGTCGAACTTCAGCTCGGCCACCGAGACGCAGCCGGTGCAATCGAGGTCGGCGGCCGGGCCGCCCTTGGTCTTGGCGCCGGCGAAGGGCACCGCGAGGTGGTTGGCGCTGACACAACCGGTGCATTGCAGCCCCTCGGCCATCCGCGCACGCAAGGCCGAGATGCTGCTGTGCAGGTCGAACGGGCCGAGCTCCGGCTCCGATCCGATCTGGATCGAGGCCCGCAGGCCCTTCTCGGCCCAGAACTCGGCGGCCTCGGCAGCAGCGCCCAGCTTGCCGTCACCGCCGATGGTCCAGGCAAAACGCCCTCCTGTGACCTTGACCTGGATCGGTCCTTCCTCGTGCAACAGCTTGTTCGAGTCGGACGAGCGGATCCGCACCGTCATGCCGTAGTCGCCGTCGGGCGCGGCGCCCCCCGACGCGCCGGTCAATACGCCCTCGAGGAGCAGCGTCTGCGGGACGGCCGCGAGCGTCGGCACGGGCATCAGCGTCGCCCCGACGCAGGTGGCGACGAGCATGGCGAGCAAGGACCTGGTCAGAACGCTGCGCGGTTTCATCTGGCCTCCTGAGGGAGCGCACAGTCTGCCACTGCCGCAACGCACCGGCAACTTCGTCTGATCGTGTCGGTTCGGTGGTTTGGGGTCAGATCCAGCCAGGGCGGTCTTGCTGGTACGGCCTGCGCCGCGCTGATCGTCAACGACGTCTGGGATCCCTCCCGCCCCGACCCGATGCCCTGGACCCCGACGCCATCGATCCTCAAGCCCGACCTGGATCTCAACGGCGACGGCACCCCCGAGTCCATGTCGGCCGCCGTGTTCATCGAGGTCGAGGCGGTCAACCTCCTGGGCGTCGGGCCGCCGCCCGCGCCGTAGCGCGTCGTCGAGGGGGCCGGGATCGCGGCATCGTCCCTGGCTGTCCGTGCCCGACGAACGCGCCGCTGACGCCCCCTCGGGCTCGGTGCTGGAGACCTATGCGAGGAGCCCGCGTTTGGGGGGTTTTTGCAGGGCCTGACGAGCGGCGCTGGCCGGTGAAGCCGTCGTTGACCGGGCGTGGACGCGCTGGCAGCCTCGCGGCCTCCCCTTGGTGAGGCGACGGAGGGCTTCGGATGTGCGCTTGGCCCCCCTACGCGCGCTCGATGGTGGCAGTGCTCGGCCTCGCGTTGGGCTGCAGCGATCCCGTCGGCGGTGGCGCGGGCGCGGCGTGGTTCGAGGACGCCGGCGATTCGGCACCGGGCGACCACGCGACGGACGCCGACGATGCGACCGCCGACGCCGCCCAGGACGCGGGTGACGCAGCGGGCAGCGACGTCCCGTTCGTGCTCGACCCGGCGCCGGCCGGCCGGTTGTGGCCGCTTCCTGGCGAGCTCACGCTGATCCACGTCGGCGTCGACAGCTTCGTGCCGAAGATGGGCGAGGCGACCATCGTCGTCGGGCCGGACGGCACGATGGTGCTGATCGACGTCGGCAACGACCAGCACGCCAAGCAGGTCGTCGCGCTCGTCGAGACGCTCAATACCACATGGCTGACGCCGGCACGGGGGTTCGCGGCGCGGGCCCCGCGGCAGGTCGAGTGGGTGGTGCTGACGCACTATCACGCCGACCACGGCGGCGGACTCGCCGACCTGTTGCAGGGCAAGCTCGCGCTGCAGCTCCAGCATGGATTGGTGCACCGCGGTTGGGTCGACGTGGGCGACGGTACGACCGCCGGCACCTGGGAGCCCATCTGCGCGGCGCTCCAAGCACAAGCGGGCGATTGGCCGCTCTGCGCGCCGCAGACGCTTCCGGTCTGCGACCTGGGCGCGCTGGGTTCGCATCATCCGGCGACGAGCTGCGCCGGGCTGCTGCGCGGCCGCATCGACGACGCCGCCGATGACGCGTCCCAGGCCCCGACCTGGATCGACCTGGGCGGTGGCGCGCGGCTGACCTTCCTCGCCGCGGATGGCTGGATCGGCGGCGGCCCGCTGCAGCCCGCGCCACCGATGGGCTACGACGACACCAACCAAGAGAACGCCCGCAGCGTCGTGGCCTGGCTCTCGCACGGCGCGTTTCGTGCGCATTTTGGCGGCGACCTGACCGGTTCGGGCGAGCCGACCGAGCCCGACGTCGAGACGCGGCTGGTGCAGGGCGTCGCCGCCGGCATCTGGGGGCCCCGCGGCACCGACCTCGCCGTCGCCCACCACCACGCGCGCAAGACCAGCAACAACGCTGCCTTGGTCGGAGCCCTGGCGCCCGCGGACGGTCGCAGCCGCAACGTCGTCGCCGGCATCAGCAAGCTGCACCTCGGTTCACCGCACGCGCCGGTCGTCGCGCGCTGGACCGAAGGTGGCCGTCTCGCGACGGGAAGGTTCTGGGTCACGCGCACGACGCTCGGCGGCGCCGACCCCAAGGACACCGCGGCGCTCGTCGACGCGGACGGTGACGTCGTCGTGCGCACCCAGCAGGGCGGCGACGGCTATTGGGTGCAGGCGCCCGAGTCGGGCGTGCAGGCGGGATTCGTCAGCGTCCGGCGCGCGCCCTAGCGACGCCTGGCGCCCAGACGCCCGGGCGCGTCCCTCGGGCTGCGCGGGCCGAGCGCCGGGACGCCCGCTCGCGGCTCCACGCTTCGAGGGCGACGCGGACGCCGGGTCGTCGTTGACCGACGGCGAACGCTTTGGCACGCTCGTTCCAACCTTGGCATGGAGTGAGGGAGAGCGCCGGATGTGCGGCTGTCCCTCCTTCGTGCCTCGAGCACCTCCCCCTCAGGCCAGGCGCGCGGCGTGCGCACGGAGTCGGTCATGAAGCCTCCCCATCTTCCCAACCATGCGCTGTGGCGCAGCGCCGCGGCCTTGGTGCCGCTCTGCGCCGTGGTCCTGGCCGCCGCGCCGGCGTTCGCCTACAGCTACGCGAACATCAGCCAGACGCAGGCGAACGTCGGCTTCGACGTGCCCATCGGCAAGGACGTCGGCCAGTCGTTCACCCCGCTCACCAGCGGGCACCTCACCTCGCTGGGAATCAGCTGCAACGGCGGCTACTTCGACGTCTACTTCTACGAGGGCGAAGACAAGACCGGCAAGCAGCTCCGCAAGGAGAGCAACGTCCTGTTCAGCAACAAGAGCCCAGGCTCGGTGTCGACCTACACCCTGAAGTCGCCGCTGGCCGTGAACGCGGGGGCGAAGTACACGTTCCGACTCGTCAATGTCTCGCCGTCCGAGTTCGGTTCGCGCATGGTCCACTCCGTCAACTCAAGCACGGATCAATACCCGGGCGGCCGGCGCTATGCCTGGGGCAGCGTCTACGACGTCGCGACCGCCGACATGGTCTTCGTGCTGCAGTCGGCGTCGGACCTCGAGGTCAGCGGTAAGTCCACGCTCATCACCAGCGGCGACACGACTCCGTCGACCACCGATGACACCGACTTCGGCAGCGTCATCGCCGCCGGCACCATCAGCGTCACCCGCACCTTCACCATCACCAACACCGCCGGCCGGACGCTCGCCATCAGCGGCGTCAGCGTCTCGGGCTCGAGCTTCTCGGTCGCCGCCAATCCGGCCGCGTCCGTCACCAACGGCAAGACCACGACCTTCGCCATCAAGTTCGATCCCACCGCGACGAGCACCGCGACGGGCACGGTATCGATCAACACCGACGGCGGCCCCAAGCCCTACACGTTTGCAGTCAAGGGCTTGGGCATCGTCGACAAGGAGCAGCCGACCGCGACGCTCACCGCTCCCACCACCACGCAGAAGGGGCCGTTCAGCGTCACCGCGACGTTCAGCGAGGTGTGCAACGGCCTGACCGCGCAGGGCCTCGCGACGACCAACGGCAGCGTCTCGAACATCGTGCAGTCGCCCGACAAGACCAGCTATACCGCGACGGTGACGCCCGCGGCCGACGGCAAGACGACGATCACGGTCAGCGCCGGCGCCTGCAAGGACCTCTCTGGCAACGCGACCAAGGCGTCGGCGGTGGCCTCGGTGGTCGCCGACATCACGCCGCCCACGGTCGTCGTCAGCGGCCCCACGGCGCCACAGGACGGGGTCTTCCAGCTGACGATCCAGTTCAGCGAGGCCGTCACCGGCTTCAGCCAGAGCGACGTCAAGGTCACCAACAGCTACCTCTCGAGCTTTGCCCAGGTCAACAGCTCGAAGTGGACGGTGAACGTCACGCCGCTCAAGGACGGCGCGGTGACGGCGCAGATCAACGCCGCCTCGCTCACCGACGCCGTCGGCTTGCCGAACAAGGCCTCGAACGTCTACAGCGTCGCGATCGACATGACGGCGCCGCTCGGCAAGATCCTCGGGCCTTTGGAGCCGCAGAAGGGGCCGTTCGCGGTGACGATCGACTTTGGCTCGGAGGTGACGGGCTTTTCGCTGGATGGCGTCAAGGTCACCAACGGCACGGCGGCCCAGTTCGCCGACAAGGGCAACGGCCTGTTCACGGTCACGATCACGCCGACCGCGGGGCCCGACCTCACCATCCAGATCCCCGCCGGCGTGGCCAAGGACGCGGCCGGCAACGCCAACAAGCTCACGTCGGCGACCTTCGTGGTCGACCTCCAGGCTCCCGTGGCCGCCATCAGCGGTCCGAGCACGGCCCAGGGCGGCAGCTTCGCGGTGACGATCGACTTCGGCGAGCCGGTCGTCGGCTTCGAAGCCAACGAACTCCAGGTCGGCAACGGCAGCGCGTCGGGGTTCGTCGACAACGGTGACGGCACGTTCGGGGCCACCATCACGCCCAAGGCCGACGGCAAGGTCACGTTGGCCGTGGCTGCGGGCGCCGCGAGCGACCTGGCCGGCAACACCAGCAAGGAGGCCGCTCCCTTCGAGGTGCTCGCCGACCTGACGGTGCCGACGCCCAAGCTCTCCGGGCCGACCTCGGTGCAGAAGGGGCCGTTCGAGGTCGTCGTCGACTTCGGCGAGGCCGTGAGCGGCTTCGGGCTCGACGACGTCGGCGTGATCGCGGGCACGGCGTCGTCGCTGGCCGACAAGGGTGCAGGCAAGTTCACGTTCACCGTCACGCCGACCGCCGACGGCCAGGTGAGCGTGGCCGTGGCCGACGCCGCCGCGAGCGATGCAGCGGGCAACAAGAGCGGCGTCGTCGCGCCGCTGGTCGTCGTCGCCGACCTGACGGCGCCGGCGCCGACCTTCGACGGGCCCAGCGAGTCGCAGCACGGCCTGTTCGCCGTCGGGCTCGCGATGGGCGAGACCGTCACCGCGCTCGAAGCGGCCCACATCCAGGTCAAGAACGGCAAGATCTCCAACTTCTCGGACCTCGGCGGCGGGAAAGCCACGTTCGACGTCGAGCCCGCCGCCGACGGCGAGGTCCAGCTGACCATCGCCCAGGGCGTGACGACGGACCTCGCCGGCAACCCCAACAAGGCCGCGTCGTTCAGCGTGCTCGCCGATCTCACCGCGCCCGTCGCCGTGCTGAGCGGTCCGACGACGCCGCAGAACGGGCCGTTCCAGCTCGCCATCGACCTCGGCGAGGCGGTGACGGCGCTCGACGCGACGCTGCTGTCTGCGACCAACGCCACCATCTCGAATGTCGAAGACAAGGGCGCTGGCAAGTTCACCGCGACGATCACCCCGGCCGCGACCGGCCCGGTCAAGGTCACGGTCGGTGCGGGCGCCGTCCTCGACCTCGCTGGCAACCCCAACAAAGCCGGCTCGTTCACCGTCGACGCCGACCTGACGGCGCCCGCGCCCAAGCTTTCGGGGCCGACGACGCCGCAGAAGGGGCTGTTCACCGTGACCGTCGACTTCGGCGAGGCCGTCACGGGCGTGGGGCTCGACGACCTGACCATCACCAACGGCGCCGGTTCGGGCCTCAAGGACGCCGGCGGCGGCGTCTACACCGTCGCTGTGACGCCGCTCGGCGACGGCGTCGTTTCGGTCGAGCTCGGCGCCGCGGCCGCCTCGGACCTCGCGGGCAACGCGAGCCTGGCCGCCACGGCGCTCAGCGTCCTGGCCGACCTGAAGGGGCCGGTCGTCGTGCTCGGTGGACCGACCACCATCCAGGCCGGGCCCTTCCAGGTCTCGATCGTCTTCGACGGCCCGGTGCTGGGTTTTGCGCTCGAGCACATCAAGGTCGTCAACGGCGTGGCTTCGGCGCTCATCGACAACAAGGACGACACCTTCAGCGTCACCATCACGCCCACGGCCGACGGTCAGCTGACCGTGAGCATCGCGGCCAACGTCGTGACCGACGCCGCTGGCAACGGCAACGGCGCCGCGACGCCCTTCAGCGTGGCTGTCGCGGTCTGCGGCGACAGCGTGCTCAACGCGGCGGCCGGCGAGGCTTGCGACGACGGCGGCGAGAGCGCGAAATGCGACGCCGACTGCTCGGCGGTGAGCTGCGGCGACGGCGTGACGAACACGACCGCCGGCGAGGCCTGCGACGGCGCCGGCCAGACTGCGACCTGCGACGTCGACTGCACGGCCCCCGCGTGCGCAGACGGCGTACTCAACACCGACGCCGGCGAGGCCTGCGACGACGGCAACACCGACGCCGACGATGGCTGCGACGCCAGCTGCGGGGTCGAGGCCGACTGGACCTGCAACAAGCAGAGCCCGACGGTCTGCTCGCCGCTGGCCGGCTGCGGCGACGGCAAGTTGCAGCAGGGAGAGACCTGCGACGACGGCGGCAAGGCCGCCGGCGATGGCTGCGACCCGACCTGCCAGGTCGAAGCCAAGTGGATCTGCGACGGCGCGAGCCCCACGGTCTGCGTCGCCGACGGTGACGCCGACGGCATCGCTGACAGCAAGGACAACTGCCCCGACGACGCCAACAGCGACCAGCTCGACACCGACGACGACAAGCTCGGCGACGCCTGCGACGACGACGACGACGGTGACGACGTGGTCGACGCCGACGACCTCTGCCCCCTCGTCGCCGCCGACACGGCCGATGGCTGCCCGATGTCCGACATCGACGCCGGCAGCGACGCCGGCAGCGACGCCGGCAACGACGCCGGCAATGACGCCGTCAGCGGCCTGGACGCCGACGCCGGCGTCGACGCCGGCAGCGCGGGCACCAAGAAGGCTGCGCAAGATGGCGGTTGTACCGCAGCCGCCGGCTCGACGGGCCGGTCGCCGTGGGTGCTGATGTTGGTGCTGCTCGGCGTCGTCGCCGTGCTCGGCTCGCGTCGCCGGCTGGCGTGAGGACCGACCTGCCACGTGCCTCGCAACGTGCCTGCCTTGCTGGGTGCCTGCCTTGCAAGGTGCCCGACGGCTTGCCGGACGACTTGCCGACTTGCGTCGCGGACCCGCCTGTCCCGGGCCGGGACGAGACCGCGCCATCTGGCGGCGCCGCGCGCACCGAACCGCGGGTGTGGTGCATCCAATCGCGAGAGCCCGGTGCGCGGCGCCGGAGGAGGGTCGAGGATGAGACGAGTTCGAAACGGTCGCGGGCCCGGCTGGCTGATCGTCGGCGCCACGCTCCTGGGGGCCTGTGCGAGCGGCGAGGCCCAGAGCGAGGACTGCGCAGCCTATGTGCAATGCCTCGCGGCTCGGGATCAGGTCCTGGGGTCCACGACCAACGTGGCGCGATTCCAGGCGGACGGCGCCTGCTGGGGCAGCATCCCAGGCGCAGAAGCGTGTGACCACGCCTGCCGACGCGGGCTCGATTGGCTGCGGTCGCACGAAAGCGGCCTGCCGGAGGTCTGCAAGCCATGAAGCACCTGCTGCAAACGCTGCGGCCGTGGTCGCGTCGGGGCAGTGTCGGCGCGGTCCTCGCGCTGCTGCTGGCCACGCCGGCCATCGCCCATATGCCGACGGTCCTCGAGACCGAGCACGTCATCGAGCGCCCCGAGATCTCCTGGGCCCTGTATGGTCGCTTCGCCACTGGCGACGAGGTCTATCGCTTGACCGGCACGTTCGACGAGCCCTTTGCGCTGCCGTTCGAGATGCTGATCCCGCACCGTGACGACCACCGTCGGGTCCGGCCGCGGTTTGCGGTCGTCGCCGCCGGGCTGCCCGAACCGACGACGGTCGAGCGGGCGGCGCTGCCGGAGCCGCTGCCGGCGGGCATGGGCGCGCTGGTCGAGCTCAACGACGACCCGGACCGCCTGGTCGTGTTCGAGAGCGTCCTGCGCCGCATGTACTGGTCGAGCACGCCGATCGCGGTGCCGCTGCCTGCCGGCCCGTTCGAGGTCTGGATCTGGAACCCGGACCGCACCGTCGGCGACTTCACCTTCGCGCTCGGCGTCGAGGAGGATTTCGGCGGCGGCGGCGCAGCTGGCGTCTTCGACGATTGGGGGACCTATGCCTACTAGCTCGTGGTGCCGAGTCGCCTTGGCGATGCTGCTCGCCACGGCCCTGTCCACCCTCGCGGCGCGGCCAGCGCAGGCACACGAGGGGGCCTTCAGCGTGGGCGTCCCGCTCGAGGTCGACGTGGTCGGTTTCGTGGTGGGCCCGCGTCCAGAGCTGCTCTGGCGGCCGGGTGCGGCGGGCAGCGTCCACCACGTCCGGGTCGCCGTCGGGGCGCTGTTCGGGCCGGAATATGGCTACCTGCCCGCCTCGTTGGGCTGGCGCGGCCGCTTTCGCCACGGGTCGCGTCTGCAGCCGTTCGTCGGCGCGGGGACCGAGCTGCAGACCTTCGTCGTGCTCGACGCGCCCCCGGTCTCGCGGATCGGCTGGTACCTCGAGGGCGGTGTGGACGTGCTCCTGGTCGGCGCGCATCACCTGAGCCTGCAGGTCGCGCCCGATCTCTCGGTCGGCAACCGGCTCGGCGTCGGCCTGTCGACCCGCATCGGCTGGCGCTACGACCTCTAGCCGACTGCCAAGGACCGCCCTGTCGCCGCAGATCGGTGAGGCTTGTCGCCAGCCAGCAGGCCGAGGCAGGCTGAGGCTCCGATGATCGACGCCACCGCCCGCCGCACCTTCGCAGCCACGGTCGCCTGGAGCGCGGCGCTCTCGTTCGCCGTGCAGCCAATGGCCGGACGTGCCCTGTTGCCGACGCTCGGCGGCTCGCCAGCGGTCTGGAGCACGTGTGTCGTCTTCTTCCAGGCCGCGCTGCTCGGTGGCTACGGCTGGGCACACTTGCTGGCGACGCGGCTCTCGCTTCGCCGTGGCCTGGCGCTGCACGCCGCGTTGCTTGTGCTGGCCCTGGCCTGGACCGTGGCCGCGGGTGACGCCGGCACGCCCAGCCCGGCCGCCGTGCACGCGCCGATTCGATGGACGCTCCGCGCCCTGGCGATCGGCTGGGGCCCGGTGTTCGTGGCGTTGGCGGCGACCGGCCCGTTGGTCCAGCATTGGTACAGCCGCGCCGGCCACGCGGACGCCGCCGACCCCTACTTCCTGTATGCAGCCAGCAATGTGGGCAGCTTCGTCGGGCTCTTCGGCTACCCCTTCGCGATCGAGCCGCTGCTGGGGCTGCGCGCGCAGCATCATGCCTGGGTGCTCGGCGTCGGCCTGGCCGTGCCGGCGATCCTGCTCACGGGGGCCTATGCAGTCCGCAGGGGGCGCGACGCAGGCGTCACCGCCGCCGCGCCTGCGCCAGCACCCGGGCTCCGCCGTCAGGTGGGCTGGCTGCTGCTGGCATTGGTGCCCTCGAGCCTGCTGCTCGGGGTGACGGCCTTCTTGACGACCGACCTGGCTGCGGCGCCGATGCTCTGGGTCGTCCCCCTGGGTCTGTACCTGTTGACCTGGATCGCGGCGTTCGCGCGCCGCCCCTGGCTGGCGCCGGGCACGGCCGCCCGGGCCCTGCCCATCGCGGTCGTCGCCTGGCTGCTGTTGCACCTGATGGAAGCGACCGAGCCAGCCTGGGCGCTCGCGCTGGTCCACCTCGGCACCTTTGGCCTCGCCGCGATGGCCTGCCACTCCAGCCTTGCGGCAGACCGCCCCGCTGCGGTGCATTTGACGCGGTTCTACCTGTTGACCTCGATCGGGGGCGTCCTTGGTGGCCTGCTCAACGCGCTGGCGGCTCCGCTGCTGCTGCCCGATCTGTGGGAGTATCCCGCCGCGCTGGTCGCCGCGCTGCTGCTGTTGCCCGGGGTCCAGCGCCCTCGCGTGGCCGACGTGGCCGGCGCTGGGGCTGTCGCGGTCGCTGCCGTGCTCGCCTCCCTCGGCAGCGACGCCATCGGCTGGCCACCAGGTCCCGCGCGCGGCGTCGTCGTGTTCGGCCTGCCGGTCCTCGCCGCCTACCTGCTCGTGGGGCGCCCAGTGCGCTTCGGTCTGGCGGTCGGCGCGCTCTTGCTGGCGGCACCGTTGCTGCCGAGCGTCCACGGCGAGGTGGCCCACCGCGAGCGCAGCTTCTTCGGTGTGCAGCGGGTGACCACGAGCCGGGATGGCCGCTTTCGCGAGGTCATCCACGGGCACACCCTGCACGGACGGCAGTCCCTCGATCCGGCGACGGCATGCACGCCCCTGGCCTACTACCACCCGACGGGACCGGTCGGAGACGTCGTCGCCGTGGCGCGCGCGGTCCGAGGCGACGACGCGCAGGGGCTCCGGGTCGCGATGGTGGGCCTGGGGGCCGGCGCGATGCTGTCCTATCGCCGTCCGGGCGACACCTGGCGGGTGGTCGACATCGACGCGTCGACGGTCGACATCTCGCGCCGCCACTTCGACTTCTGGCGTTGCCCAGATGCCGCTGGCGCCAGTGTGCCGACCGAGGCGGTGATCGCGGACGGTCGCCTCGATCTCGCGGCGGCGGAGGCCGGCGACGCCTACGACCTCATCGCGATCGACGTCTTTTCGTCCGACGCCGTGCCGGTCCACATGCTGACCCGCGAGGCCTTCGCCAGCTTCGCTCGTCGGCTTCGCCCGGGGGGCGTCCTCGCTGTCCACGCGAGCAATCGCTACCTCGACGTCGTCGCGATCGCCGCCGCCGCGGCCGAGGCAGCCGGTCTGTTCGTGCTGGCGCGCGACGATCGTCGGGTGGCTGCCGAGGTCGAGGGCGTCGAGCCGTCGCGGTGGCTCGCGATGGCGCGGCAGCGCGCCGATCTCGTGGCGTTGGAGAGGCTCGCGGCCTGGGCGCCTCCGGACAAGGCCGGTCGGGTCTGGAGCGACGACTACAACGACCTGCCGCTGCGCGTCCTGGTGGCCATCATGGGCCGGCCATGACAGCGACGCCGCAAACGTGCAGGACGACTCGAACAACTGCCGCGAACGTGCCAGCCGATCCGAGGAGCCACCACGAGGCTACTCGCAGCCCCCGGTCACCAACCGCGACTCACGAGCGGCCCTCGCCTCGCAGATCGATGTGAAGACCCGGCCTCCGTCGCAGGCGCAGACCTTGGGCTGCGGACCGTCGCACGTCGCCGGCCAGGCGGTACACGTGCCCGGGTGGTCGGCGCTGTCGCATTTCTTGGACGAGAAGGCGCAAAAGAGGCCGTCCGCACAGGTCGAGGGCCACTCTGCACCGCACGGGTCGCCGAGCCCTGGCGGGCGACGCTGCCCGGGAGCCTGCTCGGGTGCCGCTGGAGCCTCGTCGGCCGCGGCCTGCCCGGCGGTCGCCGCCTGGGGGGCGTCGGTCGCCGCGGTCTGCGAGTGACGGCAGCCCGATGCGGTGGCCAGGCCGAGCGCAAGCCACAGCAAGGGCAAGCGCAAGCGATCGTGCGACTGGGCGGGGCAGGGAGGCGTCGTGTCGGTCTGCATCGTAGCCGGCTCCGGGTCGAGGGCCTGCAGTGTAGGGTTGGAGATGCGTTCCCACAATCGCGGACCGCCGACCGGTGCCTCTGCGCTGGCGCGCCATGAGGCCCGGCCGATTCGTCTCCTGCCGAATCGTCTGGGACCTCGCGCTGGCACCTCACCCTGGCACGGCGGCTCGGCCGATCGCAGGCGCCACGGCTCCACGCGACCCCGTCGACGTCGCTCGCTGGTCTGCCCGGCAGGGCCGCGTCGCCGCGTGCGGCCGAGCGCGTCGCCGAGCGTCGAGGCCAGGGCGCAGTCGACGCCCGATCGACGAACATCGCTTTGCGGATCGGCCCGGGCGCGTGCGCGACGCGGCGCCACTGCCGGCCATGGCGCAGGGGCTTCGCCGACATGCCCTGGCCCGGACCGCTGGGCCGCCGGCTGGGACCAACCGCTCGGTCCCGCCCGGGCGCGCTCGGCGCGGCCGCCTCGCGGGCACCGACCGTTCCAGGGCCGCTGCGTCGACCTGTCACAGCCCGACTCAGTCTCGCGGCAGGCTCCGATCCGTGCCCGACGCCCCGCGCACGCGACCGCGTCGGGGCGTTCTTCGCCCGGAGCGTGACCATGCACCAGACACCCGCCATCCCCTCTGCGCCGATGTCGTCCCCGGGCCCTACTGGCGTCGACCTGTCAGCCGCCTCCGCCGACACGGCGCGAGCCGCCTCGGCGACACCTCGTCATGCCGGGGCGTCCGCGCTCGGGGCGTCCGCGCTCGGGGCGTCCACGCTCGGGGTGCCGCTCGCCGCCCGCGCCGATGCCCTTGTCGCGGAGCTGCCACACGCGGCCATGACGCTGGCCGCGGCCCGCCAGGTGCTGTTCGCCGCCGCCGGTCCCGCCGCCGGCGCGGTGGTCGGCGTCTACGGATCGGGCAAGAGCACGCTGCTGTTCGCGCTGCTGCGCGAGGCGGTCGAGGCCGGCGTCGCCGTGGTCTGGGAGGAGGCCGCGGCGCTGGTCGCGCGGCTGCTGCCCGAGTCGGAGCCTGTCCTGCCGCAGGCCTTCGCCACGCGCGTTCTGGCCTGGGTCGAGGCCGTCGGCCGCGAGGGGGCCGAGCGCGCGGGCTACTTGCAGGGCCTCGCGGCGCGTGGGCGCGACGACGTCGTCGCTGTGCTCGCCGCCGCCGGGCCGGGGCAGGGGACGCGCACCATCCTGCTGCTGGACGAGGTCGAACAGGCGCACCACCTGCTGCAACGGCGGGTGGCGAGCGACGATGGTCAGCCGCTGCGGGCGCTGATCGACGCCTGCGGACCGCGGCTGCGGCTGCTGCTCGCCTATGCGCCGGAGTCCTTCCACAGCCTCGGCGACGCCGACCGCGGGCGCCTCGTCCGTCTTGGGCTGGCGGCGCTCGACGTCGCGACCATCCAGGCGACTTGGAGGCTCGACCGTGGCGCGGCGAACTTCGCCTGGTGGGCGAGCCGGGGCCGTGCGCGTGGCGTCATCCAGGTGGTCGGCGCCGTGCTGGCCCCGGCGCGCGCCGGCGGCTTCGACGCCGACCTGCACGCGCTCGGCGACGCGGTCGACGCGCTCCCGGGCGTTTTCGGCGTGCCGGCCCTGCTGCGCGAGGGCCTCGACCACGCGCAGCTGCGGGCGCTGCTCGACCTGCGCCCCGCTCCCGTCGACGCCGAGGCGCGCTGCAGCGGCGTCGTCTGCCGCCTCGACGATCGCCGCGCCATGGCCGACCTGGCGCGCCGCGAGCTGGCGCGCAGGCTCGGGCCGCACGACGGCCTCGGCGCCATCGCCAACGAACTGGTCGCGGTGCTTGAGGCCTGCGCGGGCGACGACGCGCGCTGCTATCTGACGCTCGCCGATTTTGGCGCCGCGCTGCGGCTGGCCGAGGCGCGCGCCATCGAGGCCGGGCGCCTCGTCGAACCTCTGCCGGATCTGGTCGAGAACGGCGCCCGGATCTTCGAATGCCTGGGCACGGTCGGGCCGCTGACGCATCGGCTGCCGTTGCCGCTGCGCGAGTTGGCCGAGGAGCGCTTCCCCTCGCCCTTCACCGACCCCTACCTGCCGATGCACGACGGCACCTCGCCTTCGGCCGCAGACCTGCAGCGCGCGTGCGCGGCGTTCGCGGCGCGGCCCGGGCCGCTTCTGGTCGACGACGACGCCGGCGTCTCGGTCTTCGTCGATGCCGACCAGCTCGCAGCGCACCTGCACGAGCGGCTCGGCGACCCGCGCGCGGAGCCGTTGCGCGCGTTGCTGCTCGACGATGCCGGGCCGCTGCTGCCGGTCGTCGAGCTGGCGATCTGCGCCGGCCGGCTCGCCGTGGCCTCCGTCGGACGCTTCCATGCGACCTTCCTGCGCTGTCTGGCCCTGCGCGGCGCCGCCGACGGCGTCGTCGCCTGGCGCGAGATCGCCGCAGGGTTCGCTGCCGACCGCCAGCTGCAGCGCAAGCTCGCCTGGCACCGCGATCGCGTGCTCGCGCTGGTGCGCGAGCTGCACCCGCGCGTCGAGCCCGGATTTGCTGCGGCCGTCGCGTTCTTGCGCCAGTTCGAGCCGTTTCGCACCACGCTCGCGCGCCTGGACCGCGACAGCCCCGCGCTGCTCGGCCTGCTCGTGCCGCTGCGGCCGTTGCCAGCCCGCGAGCGTGCGCTGGCGCTGCGCGTGGTCGGGCTCTTCGGCGACGGCACACCGCTGCGGCGTTTGGCGCGCGAGGCCAATCCCGGCGGGCGGCTCTCGGGCGCTGCGGTCGTCATCGACGTCCTGCTGCCCGGGCCCGGGCGGCAACCGCGTTGGAGCGAGCAGCCGCCGGCAGAGGCGGCGCAGCTGACGTCCGTCATCGAGCGGTTCGCCGCGACACCGGCGCTGCGGCCCTTGCTCGCGACGTTGCTCTTCGCGGACGACCGGCTGCGGCTCGAGGCGGTGATCCGCGCCTGCGCCGGCGAGCTGCCGGACGTGGACCGCGAGCGCGACGCCCTCGCCGCGCTGCGTCGCCTGGACGAGACCGCGCGGCGCGCCGCCGCCGTCGTCAGCGACCTGGAGCGCTGCACGGGCCGACGCGCAGGCGGGCTCGGCGCGCTGCGGCTCGGTAGCTTCGTCGACCAGTTGCGTCAGCAGGGTGGGCCCGTCGACGCGCTGCGCCAGCTCGCCGCCGACGTCGACGCACTGCCCGCGGAAGGCCCGGTCTCCTGGCTGCGCGCGCTTGGCCAATGGCTGGTCGGAGTCTTCGCCGCGCGTCTGCTCAAGGGCGTGGAGCGCGATCAGGTGGTGCTGGCCGATTGGCAAGGGCTCGCCGCGATCGGCGCGGAGATCGGCCGGCAATCCGACACGGCCATCGCCCAGGCGACGGCGATCGGCGCCGAGCGCCTCGTCGAGTTGCTGCGCCATCGCCGTGCCTGCCTGGCCAACCAGCTCGACGACGTCCGCGAAGCCCACCACGCGCTGCGCGACCTGGGCGCCTGGGTGGAGGCGCTCGAGCCGCTGGTCGCGGAGCTGCAGCAAGCGCAGGCCTTGCTGGCGACGCGTGGCGTGGCGCTGGCCCAGGCGCTGGCGGGCTACCTGCCCGAGCTCGACGCCATTGCTGGCCATCGCGCGCTGTTGCGGCGGCTGCCTGAACAGCTCGACGAGCTCGGCGCGCAGCTGCCCCGGCCCGGGCCAGAGGGCCTGGTCGTTTGGTTGGAGGTCCTGCGGCGGCGCGGCGAAGCGACCCGGCGCGACCGCGTCCGCATGGCCCTCGAAGACCAGCTCGGGATGCCGCTGCCCATGTCGCTGAGCGCCGTGGCCGACGACGTGGCTGCCGTCGAGGCTGCCTGGGCGCCTGTCGAGTCGTCAGAACGCCCGGCCCTGCGCGCGGCGCTGGCGGCGGCGGACTTCGACGATGGCGCACAGATCGTGCGAGCCATCGCCGCATGGGTCGACAAACGCGCGCAGATCGCTGCGTGGTCCGATCCACAGCACCCCGCGCTGGCCGCGCTCGACGTCCGCGTCGCCGCGCGCTGCGAGGCCTGCGACGTCGCGCCCGACGAGGTCCGCGCGCTCAGCCGCACCCGTGCCCGCTGCCTCGCGGCCGTGCGCGATCTCGCCTCGTGCCTGCCGGCGCGCGCTGCAGCCGATGTCGTCGACGCCGCCGCGCTCCCTGGCGACGCCGCTGCGATCGCCGGCGACCCTGGCGAAACCTGGAGCGCGATCGCCGTGCGCGCCCGCACCCTCTACGATCGCCTGACGTCGGCCCGGGAACGGTACGCCGCCGTGGCAGGTTGCTATCCGTCCCTGGCCGAGGCGGCAGAACGCGTCGACGAGGTGGTGGTCGCCGTCGAAGCGCAGCTGGAACTCCGGCGACGCGAGCTGGACGCTGCGGTCGCGGGCCTGCACACGCTCGCTGGGGCGCTGCTCGACTGCGGCGAGCGGGGCGCGTCGATTCCGCCCGAGATCACGCTGATCGCGGCGACCCGACTGCTCGAACGCGACCGACAACGGCTGCACGATGCGGTTGGCAGGCGCCACGCGGCCATGACGGCCGATCTGCGACGGCGCGGTCTGCCCGAGGCGTTGGCGCCCGAGCCCGACGCCGACGTGCTCGCCTGGCATGCCTCGGTGGCGTGCGCCAACGAGCGGTTGTCCGGCCTGCATGCGACCTTGGACGCGGCAGACGCGCTGGGCCTGCCTCGCGACGCCGAGGCCGCTGGCGCCGGCTGGGAGGGGCTCGCGAGCGCGCTCAGCGCCCAGGTCGACGCAGGCCGCGCGGCCTTGCACGCGCTGCACCAACGGCACGCGCTGCTCGCCCGCCGCTGCCGCCGACTCGGCGGCCAGCTCGAGAGCGCCGCGCTGCTCGGCTCGACCCTGGCGGTGGCCCGCGATCGCGTGGCCGCCGCCGAGCGCGAGCTCGACGCCGTGCGCACGGCGAGGCTGGCGGGCGCGTCCGCCGAGGCCCGCAAGCTCTACCGCGCCGTCGCCACGGGTGAAGCTGGGCGGCTGGCAGCGCCGGTCGCGGAGCTCGTCGCGCTCGGGCTGCTCTGCACCGCCGAGGCCGAGGCGTGAAGGGACGCAGCGAAGACGCCGTCGCAGCCTGGCTGCACGAGCGCCTCGAGGCCGCGACGCTCGACGCAACGGTGACGCTGCGCCTGCACCCGCAGCGCGAGAGCGACCGCAACGCCTGCCCCGACTTCCTGCTCCTCGTCGAGGTGCGTGTGCCATTGCTGCCCGGCATTCCGTTGCTGCTGCGGGTCCCCGTGCTGCTCGAAGTCGAGGCGTGCTCCGGGCTCGACGGAGCCTTGGCCGACCTCGAGCGGTTCGTCGAGCGCAGCGTCGACGGCAGCGGGCGCCAGGGGCCGATCGTCGAGCTTCCCTTCGTGGCGTTGACGGGACGCGGCGAGGGCGCACGGGCGCTCGAGGTGCGACAGATCCCTGTGCGGTTCACCGCTGTCGAGCTGCCCCTGGCGGCGCTGGGCGTGAGCTGAGTCACGTCCGCGCTGCGCGCGGGTGTCGCGGTCGGCGGTCGCCACCTGGAACGTACCCGACGATTCGAGCATCGAGAGACGTGCCGAGAAACGCTCCAAACGATTCGGGAGAGCGACTTGAGCAGCAAGTGCCCACCGGTGACGCGGTTGCCGATCTCGTGCAATCCGCCGGGCAGGGCGTAGCGAGGCGGGCGCATGGCGAGCCCCGGCCCGAGAGGAAACAAAGTCTCGGCGAAGGTCGTTCGTGCATGGGCACGTTTGGGTTCGGGCCGCGGTGTCGAGGGCATGGCCGGCCAGAATCACCGCGAATCGACTGGAACGTCCCCGGAGGCACCTCCCCGGAAGACACACACCGCCCTCTTCTCGGGAGGAGGATCCGGACCCTCCTGGTGAGCCTGCGGCGTCGCACGCCTGCGCGCGGCCGGCGGGATCGTGGGGCGCCCCGTCAGGGCTTGCCGGCCAGCGCCCCGATCTTGGTCGCCAGCGCGGCCATGGCCGGAGCCAGGTCCGCGGAGCTGCAGAGGTTGTGGACGTGGCCGTGCTCGCCGAGCGAGTTGGCGAGCTCGACGTAGCGCGTCCCGGGCCTCGCTTCGCCCGCGGCGCTGCCGCAGATGTACGGCGACTGGCCCGGGGCCTTGTCCTGCATCGTCGAGCGGTAGTAGGCGACGCGATCACCGTGGCGGGCGGCATCGCTTGGCGCGAGGCTGTCGCCGACGATGGCGACGACCATGACATCCTTGGGGTTCGCCTTGAGCCCGAGCAACAGGCTGCGGTAGGTCTCGACCGGGGCGATGGCCGCGTGCTTCTTGGTCGTCGCCGCCGCCGCGGCCTGGTGCTTCTGCTGGCAGGCCGCCTGGGCGGCGCTGCCGTCGGCGCAACCGTCGGCACATTTGGCCTTGCCCGCGGCGTCGGTCGCGGTGCTGCCGGGTTGACAGTCCGACGGGCAGGTGACGTTGGCGTCCTGCGCGCGCGCGACCTCGCAGCTCGCCTCGTTGAGCGCGGCGTTGGTGCCCGCCGTGTCGCCGGCGATCTGGCAGCTCGACCAGCCTTCCTTCGTGATCACGGTCGCGTCGAGCGGGTTGAGCTGCGGCGCGATCGAGCAATCGTCGTCGTCGCTGACGAAGACCAGCACGAGCAAGGCGCCCGGGCGCACGAACGTCTGGTACTGCCCGGCGCCCGCGGTCTCGAGCGGCTTGCACCACGTCTCGGTGGCGGCGGCACATTTGCCCGGATTCGCGTCGAACTTGCACCAATCGCCGCCGTCGACGCAGCAGCTGCGCAGGTGCGCCACGCACGCCTTGGCGTCGCTGTTGGGGCCCTTGGGGTCGAGCGCCATCCAGGCCGCGCGCAGGCCGCCTTCGAAGGTGGACTCGGCGGTCTGGGCCGAGCCGACCATGGCGATGCAGGGGAAGAGCGCGAGCGCGTCGCCGCTGAGCACCGGCGGGATCTTGTCGGGCTGCGGGCAGCTGGCGGTGGGGGGCGGGAAGATGCAGACAGCGTTGGAGGTGTCCGAGCCGCCGCCCGGCACGACACAACGTACGGTCTGCTGATCGGCCGGGACGTCGGGCTCGAACGCCTTGCGGCAGTCGCTGTGGCCTTGGACGTCGCTACAGTTGGCGCGACACGACGTGTTCAATGAGCAGTTGCCGTTGGTCGCAGCCGTGCCCTTGGGGCCCAGGCATCGCCAGCCGACGTCGGTCGTCAGGGCGGGGTAGTTCGTGGCGGCGGCGGTGCAGAGCGAGCTGCCGTCCTTCGCGGCGAAGCTGGCGTTTGTCGGCTGGGTGCACGAGGCGTCGCTGGTGCACGGCCGCGTGACGCGCTCTGCCACGTTGGGCGGGAAGACCTGGGCCGGCCGATGGGCGAAGCGCCCGACGACGAAGATGTCGCTCTTGTCGGGCGCCTGCTGCACCGTGGTCACCGCGACCTGGACGTCGAGCACCCCGGCGGCCTTGAGGTTGGCGAGGAAGCCGCTCGCCGCCTTGGCCAGGCCGCGTTGCTCGCTCGCCATCGACGAGGAGTGGTCGAGCACGAACAGCAGATCGACCTTGCCGCTCTTGGCGCTCGTGGCATCGTTGCCGGTGGTGTCGTCGCCCGCGGTGTCGTCGCCCGCGGTGTCGTCGCCCGCGGTGTCGGTGTCCGTGGCGTCGGCGGCCGTGGCCGCATCGCCCTGGCCGCCGGCGACCTCGCCAGCGTCGTCCTGGGCCCCAGCCGCGTCGACCGCGCCGCTGTTGCCGCCTCCGCCCGCGCAGCCGGCGAGCACCAGCGCACCGGCCGACAGCGCCCCGACCCACAGCGCGCCGACCCACAGCGCCGCGAACGGTGACGCGGCTCGAAGAGTGCGCGGAGGCGTCGCGCCGGGCGTCCGGTGGCATCGCATGGGGGCTCCTTCGTGGTGTCGGTCGCAGGGGAGGCCGCGGTCAGCCGCCGCCGCCGGTGTTGACCTCGCAGACGCCGGACTGCAGCGGGTAGCAGAGGTCCTCGGCGCTGTTGTACGCCTCGATCTTGCCGTCGCTGCAGGTGATGATCCGCTTGAAGTTGCTGTCGTAGCTCGACTTCTGCACGCCGTTCGGCCCCGTGACCGTCGCCGGGCCCGGCATCTCGCCCGACGAGGTGTAGGTGGCCTGCAGGCATTGCTTGCCGTCCGGGCCCTTTCCGGTGCAGAGGATGGTGAGGTCGCTGCCGGCCGTCGTCGTCACGCAATGCATCGAGCTGCCGTTGGACCAGGTCGTGTCGAAGACCGTGCTGCCGTCGTTGGGGAACGAGAGGTCGCTGGCGCAGGTCGGGCCCGGCTGCAGGCACAAGATGAAGGCCTGCACCCAGCACGAGTCATAGCCGGGGGCGCCCTGCTTGCAGGCGCCGACCTTGCCCGGGAACGGGCCGAGGGCGTCGGCTGCGGTGTCCGCGACGGCGGTGTCTGCGACGGTCGTGTCTGCGACGGTCGTGTCGGCAGCCGTGGTGTCTGCGACGGTCGTATCGGCGGCCGCCGTATCCTCGGCCGTGGTGTCTGCGACGGTCGTGTCTGCGACGGCCGTGTCTGCGACGGCGGTGTCGGCGGCGCTGGTGTCCGCTTGGGCGCTGTCCGCTTGGGCGCTGTCCGCCTCGGCGTCGTCGGTCTGGGTCGCGTCGACGCCTCCCGTGTCGGCGCTGCCGGTGGTGTCCGCGGACGCTGCGTCGCCCGCGCCGTCGGCGATGGGCAGGCCGTTGGCCGTGTCCTGGCCGGCGCTGCCGTTGGTGTCGTCGCTGCAAGCGGCCAGCGTGGCCACGGCGACAAGGGCTGTCGCCAGCATCGAGAAACGCGCGTTCATCGGGGCTCCTGGTTGGTTCGTGAGCCCCAGGGTGACTGCTGCCCGCCCTCCCGGTCAAGCGAGGGCGCTGCTGGACCTGACGACCGTTGCTCGGTATGACGGTCCGCCCGGGAGGTGCCGTCGTGACCGCCGAACCCAACCACCGACCGACGCCATCGCCGTCGCCGCTGCAGATGCTGCGGTCGTTCCAGAGCCTGCGCCGCGATCCGCTCGCGTTCATGGTCCGCATGAGCCGCGAATCCGGGCCGGTCGCGCGGGTGCCGCTCGGCCGCGAGACGCTGGTCTTCGTCTCGGATCCTGCGCTGATCGGCGAGGTCCTGCAGAAGCAGCACGAGAACTTCATCAAGGATCGCATCACCCGGCTGCTGACCGAGACGCTCGGCCACGGCCTGCTGACGAGCGAGGGCGAGCCCTGGCGCCGGCACCGCAAGGCGATCGCGCCGCTGTTCAAGCGCAGCCACCTCGAGGCCTGGTCGACCGAGATGGTCCGGCGCACCGACGCCGAGGTCGACGCCTGGCTCGCAGCCGGGCCGGGCGGGCCGTCCGGCGGTGGCACGGTCGATGTCGGGCCGGCGTGGGCGCGGGTGACGCTGGGCATCGTCTTCGCCACGGTCTTCGGTGCCAGCCCGGGCGATGTGTCCGCCGAGGTCGGCGCCGCGCTCGACGTGATGATGGAGCAATTCGACCTCGAACTGCGGACGTGGCGGCGATTCGTGCCGCAGCATTGGCTGCGCGGCGGCCGACGGCGGGTGGCCGAGGCCAGGGGCGCGCTCGACCGCGTCGTCTACGGCCTGATCGCGGCGCGCCGGCAGCGCCCGCTCGACGAGGGCGACGACCTGCTCGGCCGCCTGATGCTCGCGGTCGACCCGGACGGCGCGCCGATGAGCGACGAGGAGCTGCGCGACGAGGCCGTGACGATGTTCGTCGCCGGCCACGAGACGACGGCGATCGGCCTGTCGATGGCGTGTTGGCTGCTCGGCCACCACCCCGAGGCACGCGCGCGCCTGCAGGCCGAGCTGCGCGAGGTGCTGGCCAGCGACGACGGCGGCCCGCTGCGGGCGCCGACGCACGCGGACATCGCGCGGATGCCGGTTTTGCGCGGCGTGGTGCAGGAGACGCTGCGGATGCACCCGCCCGCCTACGTCATCGGCCGCACGGTGCTCGAGCCGATGGACCTCGGCGGCCACCGCCTGGAGGCCGGCGACTCGGTGCTGATGAGCCAGTACGCGATGCATCACGATCCGCGCTACTTCGCCGCGCCCGAGCGCTTCTTGCCCGAGCGCTGGGACGGCGGCTTCGAGCAGTCGCTGCCGAAGTACGCCTACTTCCCCTTTGGCGGCGGGCCGCGCGTCTGCGTCGGCAACCACTTCGCCACGCTCGAGATGCAGCTCTGCCTGGCGACGCTGTGGCGGCGCGTCTCGCTCGAGGCGCTCGGGCCGCTGCGGCCGGCGACCAGCCCCTCGGTGACGCTGCGGCCGGCGACCCCGTTGCCGATGCGGATCAGGCCCCTGGCGTAGCAACGTGGCGCGGCGGACGCGCGCCCGGACGTCGCCATACGCCCGGACATCGCCACGCGGCGCGGATGTTGGCGAGCGAAAGGGGCTGCTGATGGTCTTGGTTGCGGTCGCGCTGCGGAGGATGCCACGCTTGAGGCGCCTGCCGCACCAGCCGATCGACGCGGTGGCCCGGAGCCGCTCGTGAACCCTGCACCCATGTCGACCCGGTGCACCGACCCGCGCCTCGCGCTCGTGGCCTGGATCCTCGCGCTCACCTCGGCGTGCGGCGCTGGGTCGAGCCCGGCCGACACCGAAGCGGCGCCGGACGCCGCAGCAGCCGGCGAGGATGGCACGCCGGCCGAGACGACCGACACGGCCGACGCCCCAGACACGGCCGACGCCCCAGACACGGCGCAAGCCCCGGACACCGCCGAGGTCGACGATGCCGGCGCGAAGGCCGACGCTGCGGACGGCGCTGCCGATGCCTTCGACGACACGGCACTCGCCGCGCCTGACGTCGTCGCTGACACCGAGCCTGCGGAGACCGAGCCGACGGACGCCGGGCCTGCGACGGACGCCGGGCCTGCTGACGCCGGGCCTGCGGACGCCGAGCCTGTGGACGCCGGGCCGACGGACGCCGGGCCTGCGGACGCCGGGCCTGTGGACACCGCCCTGGCCGACAGCGACAGCGCCGACACGACCGCCGACACGACAACCGACACGGGGCCCGGCGCGTTCGACGGCGGCGCGACCTGCGTCGACGGCCTGCTGTTGCCGCCCGACGCCGACAACAGCTACGACCCGCAACATTGCAAGGGCGTCGCTTGCAGCTGCCCGAGCGCGCCGTACCCCGAAGGCAGCCCGTGTTGCCCGGATTGCCTGATCACCTGCGACTACCCGACCTGCTGTGGCTACGTGAACCAGTACCACTGCAAGTACGGGACCTGGAAGATCAACACCTGGTACTCGTGCTTGTAGCGCAGACGGCGGCGCGTACGGCCGCAGGTGACGCACGATGCGACGCACGATGCGGCGCTGGATGCGACGGCGGGTGACCTGCGTCACTGATGGTCCATGTCGGCAAACCGCCCGACACGCCGGGGCGAGCGCGCCTTGACAGCCGCCCGGCGCCACCTACCTTGGCCATGTGGTTTGGAATCGTACGGAATGAGCTGACCACCCCAGGTGGCTGGCGCGTAACGACGCTGCCGGGATCGGGTTCGATCCTGGCGCTGGCTGCGCCACTGCCACCGCGCGCGTCCAGTCGGGGACGCGGCAGCAGGTTTGCCACGGGACGGCTCGAGATCGAGCCTCACCCGGCGGCGACCCTCTCTATCGACGCAGATGGTGTTCTAGGGCCCCCACCCGGCGACGGGCGGCGCCACGCACCCGATCGGGTGACGGCTGGTGCTTTGCGGGAGGGCTGGAGCGTCGCGTCCGCAGCCGCCGTGCTGTCGGTCGCCGCACAAGGTCATGTCATGCACAGGTTTCCCACGTTCTTTCCGTTCGTCCTCGGTGTCTTGATGCCGATGGCGATGGTCGCCGGTTGCAGCGATCCTGCCGACAACACGGGCGCCGGCGCGGATGGCACCGCAGACGCCGCGCACGACGCCGTCCTCGACGCCACCACCAGCGACGCCGACGCGACGGCTGCCGACGCCGCGGCCGACGCCGCCGCCGACGCCGCCGGCGACGCTGGCCTCGACGCCGGGCTCGACGCCGGGCTCGACGCTGGCCTCGACGCCGCGGCGACCACCACGCCCGGCATCGTCGCGCTGCTGCCCCTTGCGGACGCCATCGGCGTGCCACGCAACACCCTGGTCAGGGCGGTGTTCAGCGAGGCGATGGATCCGGCGACCCTGGGCGGCGCGACCTTCACCCTGCGCGCCGGCATCGACTCCTTGCCCGTCGCGTGCACGCTGACCTACGCCAACGCAGCCGCGGTGCTGTGGCCAGCGGTCCACCTCGTCGCGAACACCACCTACACCGCGACCATCACCACCGCCGCCACCAGCGCCGCAGGCGTGGCGCTCGCCACCGACCGCAGCTGGAGCTTCACCACGGGCGACACCCTGGCCAAGACCGCGCCGGTGCACCTGGGTTCGGCCGGGAACTTCGCGATCCTGGCCAAGAGCGCCATCTCGTCGGTGCCCGCGGCCGCGATCACGGGCGATATCGGCGTCAGCCCTGCTGCGGCGACCTACATCACCGGCCTGTCGCTGACGGCCGATCCGAGCAACGTCTTCGCGACGACGCCACAGGTCCAGGGCAAGGTCTACGCCGCCGACTACGCGAACCCGACCCCGGCGAACCTGACGACCGCCATCGGCGACATGGAGCTCGCGCTCACCGAAGCGATGGCGCGTGCGCCCGACGTCATCGAGCTCGGCGCCGGCAACATCGGCGGCATGACGCTCGCGCCCGGCGTCTACAAATGGGGCACCGGCCTGCTGATCCCGACGGACGTGACCCTCGCGGGCGGTGCCACGGACGTCTGGATCTTCCAGATCGCCCAGGACCTGACCGTCGCCAGCGGCGCCAAGGTCGTGCTGGCCGGCGGCGCGTTGCCGCGCAACGTGTTCTGGTCGACCGCCGGCAAGGTCGATCTGGGCACCACGTCGCACTTCGAGGGCGTGATCGTCGCCCAGACCGCGATCGCCCTGCACACGGGCGCGTCGATCAACGGCCGACTGCTGAGCCAGACGGCCGTCAACATGGACAGCGCATCGGTGGTCGCGCCGCCGCCCGGCCTCTAGCGGGCAGGCCCCTGGCGCGGTCGTCGGCCATCACTCGGGGCGCAGCCACGCCGCCCGCAGCCGCACCCCGCCGCTCGCCCGAACGTGGCTGTACCAAGCGCGGTCGCTGAGCCGTTCGTCGACCAGCGCAGGACCGTCCGGCATCGCAGCACACGCGCCGGGTCGGTCCGGGCGCAGCTCGCAGTCGCGACCGGCGAACGCGATGAGGCACGGCACCGGGGCGTCGAACCAGGCGTCGATGACGGTCATGACGTCTTGCGGGCGTGGTCCGTCCGCGCCCGAGCGTGCGAGGTCGAGCCGCACGTCGCGCACGCCGCGGACGGGGCCGCCGAAGACGACGACACGGTCGAGGATCTGGTCCGCCGCGGTCTCGGCCGACACCGAGTCGTCGCGGAAGGCGAAGGTCGCGATGGCGCAACGTGGGTGGCGCTGCGCGAGGCTGAACAGCGCCTGCGCCTCGCGCTGCTGGTCGCCGACGGCGAGCAGCTGGCGCACGAGGTGGGCGTGGTCGTCGCGGTCGAGCGCGCCGCGCTGCCAGAGCGCCAGCGTGGGGGCAGGCACCGCGAGCAGTCCAGCCAGCGGAGGCAGCAGACTGCGCAGCCAACGTCGCGGAGGGGCGCGCGGCGGGGCCGGGCCATCCTGGCCAGCGTCCGGCGCGCGGGTCTCGTCCGGCCACGTCAGGCCCACCCAGCGGGTCACTGCCGCCCAACCGAGCAGCGCCAACAGACCGAGCGCGCCCTGCAGCCCTGTCAGGTAGCGCTGCAGCTCGCCCGGATCGCCGCGATGGCTCGAAGCGTGGTAGACCTTGAGCAGGACCAGGACAGCCAGCGCGAGCACCAGGCGCGCGTCCACCTGCCGCAGGGAGGCGAGCGTGCCCGCGGCGACCAGCACGACCACGAGCGGGCTGAGCGCGTCCTGGGCGTCGAGCAGCGCATAGACCGGGCCCGGGTCGAGCGGGTTGATCGCCACCAGCAGCGGCGGGCTCGCGACCAACGACACCAGGACAACGCAGGCGACCAACGCCGCGACCGAGAGGCCTCGCCTCGTCGTGGTCCGCTCCCACCACGTCGTCACGCGCACGACCCAGGCGCGGATGGCGGGCGTCCATGTCGGCGCGCCAGCGGTGGCCCACGCGCCGTACCGCGTGCGCAGCCCCCAGGCCCCTGCGCCGAGCACGCCGAAGATCAACCACTCGATCCGCAGGCTGGCGAGCGCGGCAAGGGCGCAGACGAGCCCGACGCTGGCCGCGCTGCGCACACCGCGGCCAGGGACCTGCGCTCTGTGCGTGGTCAGGACGGCGGCGTGCACGGCGGCGACCAGGGTCAGGGTGCTGCCCAACGCGCCCGGGCCCTCGGACAGGGCCGTGAGCCAGGTCGTCCGCGTCATCAGCCACACGCCGCCGGCCACCAACGCCGCCGCCCAGCTGCCGAGTGCGACGCGCGCGATGGCCACGAACAGGCCGAGGTTGCAGGCCGACAGCGCCACGTTCATCGCCACGACGCTGCGCAGCGACGGCAGGCCGCCGGTGAGCGCGCGCGCGTGCAGCTCGACCAGGGCCGCGAAGTCGTCGCCAGCGTGAGCGCCGCCGCCCGCAGCCTGCCGGACGCTCTGGCCGCTGAGCCCCTCTTGCAGCGGCAACAGCAGGGCGTCGGGCAGGCGCCAGGTCGCGGCGTCGAGCAGGGGCGCGGGCCAGACGCCGAGCGCGGGCAGCAGCCAGCAGGCGCCAGCGATGGCCGTCCACGCCCCGAGCGCGACGACCACGGCCGAGCGCGGCGCGGCCCGGCTGTGGGCCGCCCGGATGGCCAGCCCCACGGCCGCGAGGATGGCGAGCAACGACGCGACGAGGGTGGGCAAGGCCGACAGACCTCCACGCGGATCTGGCCGCGTTCGCTTGGGCGGTGGTTCGCCGCTGGCCCAGCATACCCAGGGCCAGCCCCACGGCCAGTCGCCACGCGCGCCGGCGCCCGCGGTGCGTGCTTCGTTCGGCGGCGGACCCCGCCTACTGGCAGCCCGAAAGGCCCGCAGCTTGCAGGTTCTTCGGGCTCAGCGGGTCTGCCGCCACGATCGGCGCGAGCTCGATCGGTGCGTGCTGCGTGCCCAGCACCTCGTCGATCGCCGCGAGGAAGAGGTTGGCGACCAGCGCGTAGCCGGTGTGGCTGAAGTGCAGGCCGTCGAGGCTGACGAGGCCACCGAAGCGCCCGATCGTCAGGTGCTGGCCGCCGATGTCGATGCCCTTGGCGTGCAGCTCCTCGACGAAGCCGAACAGGTCGACGACGTGGACGTTGTCGTGCTTGGCGGCGGCGGCGACCAGCGCCGCGTTGGCCGCGGCGCCGATGGCGTCGATGGCGGCCAGACGCTGCGCGACCTCCTCGGCCGAGACGCCGCTGGCGATCGTGCGCGCGGTGGCGTCGACCGCGGCGGGCAACAGGCTCGCGCGCGGCAGCGAGGCGATGAAGGTCTCGGCACCGATCGCCGCGAGCGCGTCGACCATCTGCGCGATCTTCGGCCCCAGCGTGGCCGAGGGGGTCGACGCCGCGACGTCGATCGTCTCGCCGTTGGTGATGCCGAAGAGCACGTCGTTGCCGTACATGTCGAGCGAGATGACCAGCGTCGGCTTGGCCTGCTGCAAGATCTGCAGCTCCGAGAGCGCGGGCGGGACGCCGATATCGCTGTGCGGATCGTTGACGAGGTGGCCGAGGAAGAGCGCACCCGGGTTGGACGACGAGATGCCGTCCATGATGTCTGAGAGCGCAGAGTTGCCGACCGCGATGTTGCCGGGCGCGAGATCCGGGTCCACCCGGCCCGGCGCGAACGTGATCGGCTTGGCACCGCCGGCGACCAGCGTCTTCATCATCACCGGCACGCTCTTGGTCAAGAAGCCGTTGAGGCTCGGCACGGCGCAGCCCGGCGCGGGCCCGAGATCCTTGATGGTCATCTGCGGCATCAGGCTGCGCACCGGTAGCGGCAGGGGCAGGTAGACGCCGAGCTGCTGCGCCAGCTGCGCCGGCGAGCTCATCCGCGCGCCGTCGAAGGTCGGCACGCCGTTCTGCACGCCTTGGGTCTCGCTCGCGCCGAACGCCATGACCTTGGCCAGCTTGGGCTCGCTCGGGGCCTCGTAGCGAAAGCCCTGCGCGAGCGTGCTGTCGACGCCCGCGACCGTCACCACGACCGGAACCGTCGCCGAGCCGGGGTAGCCCTGGATCGTGACGCTGAGGTCGCCGCCTGCGCCTGGCGTCAGGTCGAAGGCCCGGATGCCGCCGAAGGTGACGCGCTCGACCTTGCTGGCGTCGACGCCCGCCGCGGCGAGGTGCAGCACCACGGGCACATAGCCCGAGGCCTTGGCCACCGCTGGCTCGAGCAGGCCAGTGACTTCGGCGTCGGCGGCGTCCGCGTCGGCCGAACCCGCGGCGTCGCTGCCGGCCTCGCCATCGTCCGGGCCTGTCGTGGTGGTGGAGCAGGCCGAGAGGCCCAGCAAGGCGATCCATGCCAGCAACGCGCGCGCGGTCGATCTGCTCATCGGAAGGTCCTCCCAGCTCCTTGCGTGTTGGAACTGTGGCCAAACCTTCGCGCCGCGTCCAGCCGTGGCAGGCCGGCCGCAGGCAGCACCGCCCCGGCCTACGCCTCGCTGCGCAGCGCGTAGGGAGCCGCCACCGCGGCGAAGAGCAGCGCCCACAGGGCCACCCAGAGCAGATGCCAATGGCGCGGCGAGGGCGGAAACGCGCGCTGCGGCAGGCCGCGGTAGGCCAGGGCGTCGGCGAGCAGCGCCAGCGCCGCTCCGGCGAGGCCGTCGACGAACCAATGCTGCGCGACCGCGATCGAGCTGTACCAGACGCCGAGCGCCAGCAGCAGCGTCACCACGCCCATGCCGCGGTCGTGGCGCATGACGCAGCGCCCGGCGAAGATCGTGGTCGCCACGTGCATCGACGGGAAGCAGTTGTTCGGTGGATCGATCGCGTACACCACCGCCAGGCAATGCGAGAGCACGTCGTCCACGACCAGCGCCGGCCGCGTGCGCGTCACCGGCCAGAGCAGCCAGAAGGGCATCGCGCTCAGGGTGATGGCGCTCATGCCCAGGCCGGCGCGGAAGGCCACCCGTCGATCGCGAATCGCCACCACCGGGGCGAAGAGCACGGGGTAGAGCGCGCCGTACGCCAGCACCCACGCCGGCGAAAAGGGCACCCGCTCGTCGAGCCACGTCGGCAGCTCGCGCATCGCCGCGCCCTGTTGCAGCGCGCCGACGACGCCATAGGCGCCAAAGAGCACGACGCCGAGGCCCAGGACGAGCGCCACACGCTGGCCGAACGAGATCTGCAACGGTCGCGCTCCGGGCATCTGGGTCGCCTCAGCCCGTGCGGCGGCGCCAGAGCAGCAGCAACCCGCCCACGATCAGGCCGGCGGCGAAGGCCATCAGCACCGCGCCGTGGTCGTCCAGGGGCGCGGCGGCCTGCACGGTCGCGCCGCGGCGCTGGCCCTCGTAGCGCGGATCGTGGGGCTTGTCGCCCGGACGGTGGCGAGCGCGCGGCTCGTCCGGGCGCGGTCGGGCGACGGCGGGCGCCGACGCACCGTCGCGGGCGCGCACCTCCAGCCAGACGTCGGCACCGGGTACGCGGGCGAGGGCCTCGGCGAGCGCGTCGGCGTGGGCGTCGGTCGCGCCGGTGCCGAGGCCGAGGCAGAAGCTGCCCGCGTGCCGTCCGGTACACGCCGGGCCGTCCCGGTCGAGCGTGAACGTGACCTCGACGCCGTCTGGCGTCAGGGCCTTGCCCGTGACCCGGTCGCGGGCGACGTCGCCTTGGCGCAGGCGCCACGCCGGTGTCGCCGCAGCGAACGCAGCCTGGATCTTCTCGGCGGCGGTGGGCGGCAGGACGTAGGCGGCGTCCGCGGCAACCGCAGGCACCGTCAGCGCCAGCCAGACAAGGCCCGCCAGCGCCGTGACGACGGTCGCGCCGCCACGCGCCGGGCAGCCCCCGGGCCGGTCGAGCGGCCGACGTCGGCGCGGCGGCGTCCGCGTCATGGGGCCCGCCTGTGCGCCACGGCCAGCCGCTCGGGCGCGAAGACCCAGCTCGGTCGTGGCGCGCGGCCCTTGCCGTCCCAGGCCCGCGACCAGGCGCCGCCGTTGCCGTCCCGCAGCAACGCGAAGCCCTGGTCCGCGAGCTCGGCGGCGAACGCGGCCCGCGGCCATAGCCCGATCAGCGGCTCGCCGACCGCGCCGAAGCCCGCATGCAGCGCACGTCGCGCCGGCCCCGGCAGCTGCGGGATCGGCTCCATGTAGGTCGCGCAGAGCCAGGAGCCGGGCGCCGCGAGCGAGGCGATGACGCCGAGGCTCTGGCGCGTGACCTCGGCCGGCAGGTACATCGTGACGCCCTCCCAGACCCACGCGCTCGGCGCCGTCGCGTCGAGGCCGGCGTCGAGCAGCTTCGCGCGCAGGTCGTCGCGGGCGAAGTCGACGACGACGTCGACCCGGGCGGCCGCGCGCGCTGGCCCGAGCGTGGCCGATTTGGACTGCCGCCACGCCGCCGTCGCCGGGTGGTCGACCTCGAAGACGGTCGCCCCCGCCAGCGCCGGCAGCCGCCACGGCCGGCTGTCGAGCCCCGTGCCGAGCACCACGCATTGGCGCACACCGGCCGCGCTCGCCTCGGCCAACGCCTGGTCGATGGCGTTGGTGCGCAGCGCCAGGTGGCGGACCACGCCGCCGCCGACCACGTCGAGGCCCCAGGCCAGCGCACGGCCGCCAGGGCCGGCGCCGGCGCGGACCAGGGCCCCGGCGCCGGCAGGCAGCAGCGACGCGGCGATCGGATCGACGCCGGCGAGGCCACGCGCGGCGGCGACGATCGCGGCGGTCGTGCTCGGGCGGTCGTCACGCATGCGCGGCCCCGGATCGGCCCGCTTCGCCCGCGTCCGCGACGTCGGGCCGGTCTGCCGCGTTCGGCCCGGGTTTGCGCGCCGCGGCCCGCAGCGCCAGGCCGCCGAAGGCCGGTCGGCAGGGCAGCGGCTCGAGCTTCGCCGCCCGGAACAGCGCCGCGATGGTGTCCGGATCCAGCCGTCCGGCGGCGCCGCTGGCCACGCGCCATGACGCCATCGTCAGCACGAAGCCGAGCCGGGTCGGCAGGGGCGCGCTGCGCGGCAGCTCGTCGACGCCGGCGCGCCAGGCACCGACCAGGCCGTCGCCGGGCGTCGGCTCCAGCAGCAGCAGCATCCCGCCCGGGCGCAGCACCCGGTGCAGCTCCGCGAGCGCCACCGCCCGCTCGCGCACCAGGTACAAGAAGCTATGGCCCGTGATCGCGTCGAAGCTGGCGTCAGCCAGGTCCAGGCGCGTGGCGTCGCCGATGCGGAAGTCGATCTGGTCGACCGCGACGCCGGCGCGGCGCAGCTCGCCTTGGTGCCGCCTGGCACGCCGGATCATCTCCGACGCCAGGTCGATGCCGACGATCTCGCAGCCGGGGCCGAGCGCGCGGGCCAGGGCGAAGGTGCTGCCGCCCGGGCCACAGCCGATGTCGAGCACCCGCCGAGGTGGTGCGCCCGTCCACGGATCGAGCAGGCGCAATGTCGCGTCCGTCCACCAGTCGTGGCTCGTGAGCCAATCGTACACGCCGGCGAAGGCCTGGAAGACGGGGAGACGGACGGACATCGCGGCCTCGGTGGGCCGGGACCGGTCCCGGCCATTGGCGCGTCAGCGCGCGGCGAGCGCGCGGCCGGCGACCTCGAGGTCGTCACCGGTCGGGGCGCGCAGGGTCACGTGGCCAAACTGCGGGCCGTCCAGCTGCAGCCGACCGTCGGCGTCGATGACCGCGCGGCCGATCTCGACGCCCTCGCGCTCGAGCACGAAGCTGTCGTCGCCGGTCGGCACGATGCGCCAGCGCTTGCCCTCCCAGCCGATGGCGACGCTGCCGTCGCGGTTCTGCTGCACATCGGCGCTGCCGGCGTCGGCCAGCAGGTTCTTGCCGGTCCAGAACTCGACCAGGTTGAGCACGAAGTAGTCGGCTGCGAAGCAGACCTCGTAGACCGGGATGATGAACAGGCCCCAGAACACCAGCGTCTTGACGAACTTGTTGCCCAGCGAGTCGTTCCAGCTGTAGACCTTGCCGGTCAGGGCGAACTTGCCAAAGCAGCCGGTGGCCGTCGTCGTCAGCAGCAGGCTCAAGGCGATCAGGGTCAGGCTTCGCATCCGCATGTCTGGGCTCCGTGGTGGCTGGACCAGCGCTGGCGGGCTCCACTGCCCGACGGCGCTGGCGCGAGAAGCTCCGATCCTGCGCGTCGTCGTCGTGGCTTGCAATGGTCACGCGGCCTGCTCTCTGCGTTCAGCCGTCCGCGCTCATCGTCTGCGGCAGCAGCGGCGAGGTCGGCTCGACCGTCGTCAGCCAGAGCTGGTGGATGGCGCGCGTGGCGCCGACGTGCAGCACGCGGCGGGCGGCGTCGGTGTCCGGGTAGTGCGTGGCGCTGACCTCGACCAGCACGACGTAGTCGAACTCCAGGCCCTTGACCTCGCTGACCTCTGCGACCTCGACGCCCGGGGCGAAGGTGAAGTTCTGCTGCGTCACCAGGTGCACCCGCGGGACGTCGCCGCGCTCGAGGCCGTGGGCGTAGAGCTCGCTGAGCTGCCGGGTCGGCGTCAGCACGGCGATGGACGCGTCGGGCTCCTGCTCCGCGAGCGCCGTCAGCGCGTCGGCGAGGAAGGCGACGCAGGCGCCGTGGTCGGTGAACGGGAACAGCTCGACCGGTGGGCCCTGGCGCGTCACCAGCGGCGGATCGTCCTCGCGCAGCGGTCCGAGCACCTCCGAGGCGAAGGCGACGACCTCCTGGGTGCAGCGGTACGAGATGCGCAGCGTATCGACAGCGGCGCCGTCGATGCCCAGGTGGCCGAGGAACGCGCCCCACGAGGTGAAGCCGGCGTCCTTCATCACGTGCTGCTGCGTGTCGCCGGCGAGCGTCAGGCTGCGCTTGGCGTCGAGGCAGCCGAGCACGACGCGCACGTCGACCGGCGAGAAGTCCTGGACCTCGTCGATGGCGACGTGCAGCAGGCGCAGCGGTCGATGGTTGCGGCCCTGCAGCGGCCCGACGCGGCGCTGCCAGGCGTAGAGCAGCAGGCTGTCGTCCTCCTCGTCGAGCGGCGGCTGGGCGAACAGGCCGTCGTCGTCGTCTTGCAGGTCGCTGACGGCGTCGCTGCCCTCGTCGTCCGAGCGGGCCGAGGCCGTCGGGCCGCCGTTGCGCCACGCCAGCAGCGCGCGATGCTGCGACGCACACCAATAGGCGACCCGCTCGAGCTCGTCCTCGTCGAACGCGCCGGGCACGGTCGCGGCGACCGCCTCGGCCAGCAGCCGCGGGTTGGTCAGGGCGTTGGCCCAATCGTCGGTGACCTGGGTCGCAGTCGCCGGGCCGCGGCTGCGCTCGATCTGCCATTGCAGCGCTTGGACCGCCGCAGGGTGGTTCTTGAACGCCACGACGGTGGCGGGCGTGTCGTCGCGCTGGCCGCGCGGCAGCTTGGGGAAGTGCTCGTGCCGCAGCGCCCGGGCCCAGGCGGCGTAGGTGTGGATCTGCACGTTGCTGACGCCGAGCGCCGGCAGGACGTGGCTGACGTAGTCGCGCAGGCCGCGCGAGACCACCAGGACCATCGTCCGATCGCTGTCGACGCGGCTGTCGTTGTGCGCCAGCCAGGCGATGCGGTGCAGCGCCACGGTCGTCTTGCCCGAGCCCGCGCCGCCGCGGATGACGACGAAGCCCTCGGGCCGGGTGATCAGGTCGAATTGCTCGGGATCGATCAGGCCCGCGATATCGGGAAGATGCTTGTCTTTCCGCGTCGATTGCCCGGCGGCATCCACGCCGAGGCGCCGGCCGCTGGTCTCGGGGTTGCGCCACTGCAACGCCAGGCTGCCGCTGCCGCTCATGCGCGGGGCCTGGGCCGCGACCTGGCGCCAGCCC
The DNA here is from genome assembly GCA_964586155.1 of uncultured Enterobacteriaceae bacterium. Lineage (GTDB taxonomy): Bacteria > Myxococcota_A > UBA9042 > UBA9042 > UBA9042 > SXNM01. Next base: position 36,966 of record CAZPHC010000045.1, read on the forward strand.
TGGCCATGCAGGCGCTGGAAGGTGCCGTCGGGCGCGTAGATCGCCATCAGCTCGCCGGCGCGGATCGAGACGGTGCGCCGGATCTCGACCTCGCCCTCGACGTCCTTGCCGCCCATCTCCTCTTGGTAGGTGTCGCCTTGGCGGTAGCGGTAGAACAGCTGCGAGACCGGGGCGTTGCGCCAATCGACGATGCGCACGCCGGCCTCGATGCGCGTTGCCTTGCCGATGCAGAGGTCGCGGATCCGCTCGCGGCCGTCGACCTCCTCACGCAGGCGCAGGTGGGCGAAGTACGGGCTGTCGGGGTCGACCTCGTCGCGGACGCGCGCCGCCCGCAGCTGGTCCAGCAGCGAGACCTGGGCGTGGTATTGCTCGAGCAGCGCCGCGTGGTCATCGCCGCGCGCCGTGCCCATCTCGGTGCGCAGCCGCAGCAGCTCGGCCACGATCGGTGCCTCGTCCGGCACCGCCTGGGTCGACGGCACCTGCAACGCGGCGCGGACCTGCGCCAGCAGCGTCATCTCCTGGCGCACGATCGGGTGATCGGCCGAGGACGGCGCCTGTGTCGACGGCGGCGAAGGGGCGGCGGGGGCTTGCGTCATGATCACGACCTGGCCCCCGGCGGGGCGGCGAGGGGGGCGACACGGGGCCAAAGGGCCGGCAGCGTGACCTGTCGCGGCCGAGGCCGTCAATGGTGTTCGGCACATCAGGTGTGCCCTCGCCGGGCCGGCCTTGGACGTCGCACGTCTCTCGCTTGACCGACGCGGGCGCAGTCGCGACCCTGGTGGGCGGCGGACCGGGACCGCCAGCGATGGAGTCGATGATGCGCATGCGCCCCCGCATCCCCACACCTGCGAGCGGCCGTGCCCTGGCGACGGCGGCGTTGGCCCTGGCGCTGCTGCTCGCGGCTTGCGGCGGCGGTGTCGAGACGAGCGCCGACGGCGCAGACGCTGCCAGCGTCACGGCCGGCGACGCCAATGACGCGGCCAGCGACGTCGGCAGCAACGACGACGTCGGCGGCGACGCCGCCACGGACGCCACCGACGCAGGCGTGGCGCTGGCCTACCCGACCGACGGCAAGGCCCTGGGCCTGCTGCTGCAAGCGCGGGCCGGCGCGCTGGCCTCGACGAGCAAGCCCTGGCCGGGCCCCGACGCGATCTGGCCGGGCTACGGCCTGCACAAGGTTCCGATCCTGCTCGCGATCCTCGACTCGAAGCTCAAGCCGATCCGCGGCTACCTGCTCGGTGGACCGACCACGCCCGAGGGGGCCCAACTCGTCGATCCCGCGACGCTGCCCGTCGCCAGCAGCGAGCCCGTGCTGCGCCACGACGCCGGTGTCGCCAAGATCGGCGCGGCCGAGGAGATCATCATCGACCACGATCTCGGCGGCGTCAGCGTCCTGGTCGTCACCTGGTCGCCGGCGCGCGACAGCGATCCCGTGCGGTGGATCCGGCGCTTGGGCCAGGGCTACATGCTGCGGCTGCGCGAGATCGAGGCGAAGTGGTCGGCGGTGCAGGCCTGCGGCCAGGTGCGCTACCCGCGCGACCTCGACGCCATCGCGCTGCTCTTCCTCGAGTGCGCCGTGCTCGCCGAGGCCTACGCGGCCAAGGATGCCGCCGCCGCGTCGACCTTCCTGCAAGAGTGGGCGGCGATCCGGGCCGCGGCCATCGACAAGACCGCGGCGGTCGGCGCGCGCATCCGCCACTACGACAACCAGTTCGGCTCCGAGCAGTTCACCGCCGGGCGCCTCGCCGTGGCCGCTGGCCTGCACGATCACGCCGCGCTCGACGCCGACTACCTCGCCCGCCTGGCCGCGCCGGCGGCGGTCACGGTCACGGCGTTCGACGACGAGATGGCCGACAACGGCACGCTCGGCGCCGTCAGCATGGAGATCGCCAGCCGCCTGGGCTGGGACATCGAGCCGACGCTGCGCACCGCCGACGTGGTCTACGCCCTGGTGGCGGCCAAGCTCGGCGCGACGACCCCGCAGATGGTCGAGGCCGCCAAGGCGCGCCACGATTGGGCCGGCTTCCTGGCCCGCGCCGCTGCGGTGATGGCGCTGCCGATCGACGATTAGCCCCGACCTTGGGGCCGATGCTGCACGGAGGGACGATGCGACCGACGATCCAGATGACGCTGATGGCCTGCCTGCTCGGGCTCGCGCTCGGCTGCGGCGCCGACGCCGGCTCCGGCGCGACCGGGGCCGCGAGCGACGCGGCGACCCAGGACGCGATGACGCTCGCCGACGGCGGCGGCGGCGACGCGGGCGCGGTGGGCGACGCGCTTGCGGCAGACGCCGCGCTGCCGGACGCGAGCCAGCCCGACATCGCGTCCGACGCCGGCAGCGTCCTCGCCGACGCCGACGACGCCGGCACCACGACCGGCCCTGACGGCAGCGCCGACGTCGCGGCCCCGGGCCTCTGCGGCAACAAGGTCGGCGACATCCTGTGCAACGCCGACCTGCGCGGCTACCTGAGCCTCGGCACCAGCGGCAAGGCCAGCGACACGCCCTACCTCGAGTCCTTCAGCGTCGCCGAGCTGATGGCCAAGGCGACGCCGCAATTCGCCGTGATCCTGCTCGGCGCCTGGTGGTGAACGAACTGTCGCGCGGCTGCCGGTTCGGCGGTCCTCAAGTTGCAGAGCCACGGCGACAAGGTGGTCTTCCTCGGCATCCTGGTCGAGGGCCAGACCCCGACCAAACCCGCGACCAAGGGCGACGTGGATTCGTGGATCTCGCTGCTGAAGATCCCCTACAGCGTCGGCGGTGACCTGCCCGAGTCGCCGCTCGCGCTGAAGAAGGCGCTCGGCCCGCGCGAGACCGCGTACCTGGTCGACCGGCAGACCATGGAGATCCTGGCCAAGGCGCCGACGCTGGGCGCGCTCTGGCCGAGCGTCGAAGCGCTGCCCTGACACGCGCTCCGGCGCGAGCGTCGCGTCGCGGTCCAAGTGGCCGCCCGCGAACCCTCGCGACGTGCTCGCGACGAAATCTCGAAACCGCCGCACAAAGGCTCGGATGCGACATGTTTTGTCGCAGCAACCCTGTCAGATGGTGAACTCCCGGCGCGTCATCGGCGCCAACCCACAGGAGCTCACCATGCGCAGCAACGCCCCCCTCGCCGCCACCTCCCGCCCCGCAGCCATCGCGCCACGGCCGCGCGCGCAGCTGATCTTCGCCACGGATTGGGCGCGGACCTACATGGTCCAGTCGACGTTCTTCCATGGCGTCCACCAACGCGACGCGATCGTCGCCAAACGGGTCGGGGTCCCGCTCGTCCCGTGGATCGTCGACCGACTCGGCGAGTCGGATCGGGACCGCATCCGTGCCTTGCAGGAGCTGATGCGCGCCCACGATGTGTCGATCGCCACGGTGATCGGCGCGTTGAACGAGCGATGCGCGACGTGCCCCAGCGCGCTCGACGACCACGACGACGCGATCTACGAGACCCATGAGGACTGGCTGCTCGACCTGCTGCGCGCCGTGACGCCGACGCTCGCGGCGGCGCCGGTGCTGGCCGGGCAGCCCGAGGGCATGGAGCAGCTGCTGGCCGAGGCAATCATCTGCTGCTGGTTGCCGGGGCTGCGCCTGAGCGACCTGCGCAAGGAGCCGGCGCTCGCGGTCGCCGTGGCCGCGTTCCTCGGTCCACCCGCCGAGGAGCCGGCGATCTGGGCCGCGCTGCAGGGCCTGATCGAGGGCGACGACCAGTCCATGGCGCGGATCCACGGCAATCGCCTGGTGCTGCGCCTCGCCAACCTCGGCCACGCGATGGAGCGCCGGATCGAGCTGCTCCGAGGGCATCTGCAAGGCGACGGCGATCGCGTCGAGCTGCGTGAGGTCGCCCAGAAGCCGCTGACGGAAGGGCTGGCGCAGACGCGACGCATCGAGCACTGGGTCGACGAGGCGCTCGACGGCCTCTACGGCATGCAGGCCGCCCGCAGCTTCTTGACCGATCTCGGCCGCTTGGCGACGGCGCGCCGGATCCACCAGGCGGCGGGCGCCACGACCTCGCCACGGGTGCGCACCCACGTCGCGCTGGTCGGACCGCCCGGCGTCGGCAAGTCGACGTTCGGTCGCCGCTACGCCGGCTTCCTGCACCGGGCCGGTTTGATCCCCCGCGACCACGTCGTCGAGGTCGGCGCGCGGGACCTGATCGGCCGATACATCGGCGCGACCACGCCGCTGGTCAAGGAGGTCTGCGCCCGCGCCCGCGGCGGCGTGCTCTTCATCGACGAGGCCTACGCCCTGGTGGGCGCGAGCGACCGCGACTATGGCCACGAGGCGATCGTGGCGCTGATGCGCGCCATGGACGACGCGGGCGACGCGCTGACGGTCGTGTTCGCCGGCTACGAGGCGCCCTTGCTGGCCATGATGCGCAGCAACCCGGGCCTGCAGTCGCGCGTGCCGGTGATCGTGCGCTTCGCGCCGCTGCAGCCGCTGGAGTCCGGGCAGCTGCTGATGCGTCTGGCCCAGGACGACGGCCTGGACGTCGAGCCGGGGCTGCTCGACTGCTGGCTCGGGCTCGACCTGATCTGTGCGCTGCCGAGCGACGGTCGCTCGGTGGAGCTGCTCTACCAACGGCTGCTATGCGGGTCGATCACCGATCGCGCCTGCCAGACCCAGCAGCGCTTGTCGTTGCGCGTCGCGGATCTTGGCGCCGTCCTGCTGCCGGCGGATCCAGAGCGCGGCGACACGGCGCTGCACGTCTTCTCGGCGCTCGACGACGATCCGAGCTGAGCGCTCGCGTCGCCGCGGATCGCCGGGCGCCGCCTCTACGGAGCGTCGAAGTCGAAGCGGTGCGGCGCGGCGATCTCCGCGTCGGGCGCGATCGTGCTCAACTCGTGCAGGACGCCGTCACCGAGGTCGTAGACCCAGGCGTGCAGCCACGGGCCGCCGCGGTCCTTCCAGGCCTTCTGCACGATCGAGGTCTTGGCCAGCTTCTCGAGCTGCGCCATGGCGTTGAGCTCGCACATGCGGTCTTCGCGCAGCTGCGGGTCGCTGATGGCGGCGAGCTCGGCGTCGTTGGCGGCGTACACGTCCTTGATGTAGCGCAGCCACTCGTTGAGCATGCCGAAGTCCTTGTTCGTCATCGCCGCGCGTACGCCGCCGCAGCCGTGGTGGCCGCAGACGATGACGTGGTCGACCTTGAGCACGTTCACCGCGTAGGTCAGCACGCTGAGCAGGTTCAGGTCGCTGTGCACGACGACGTTGGCGATGTTGCGGTGGACGAAGATCTGGCCCGGATCGGTGCCGGTGATCGTGTCGGCGGCGACGCGGCTGTCGGCGCAGCCGATCCAGAGGAACTTCGGCGCCTGCGACTGGGCCAGGCGGTGGAAGAAGTTGGGATCGCGCGCCGTGATCTGTTGCGACCAGGCCTTGTTCTGGAGCAGGAGGCGGTCACTGGGCTTGAAGGCGGCGAGGTCGGGCTTGCTGGGTCGCATGGGGCTCTCCCGGGGTGCCGCGGGTGGGACGCGGCGTGGACGTGGCTCAGGCGTGCGTCGGCGCCAGCGCGGCGCGTCGCTCGAGATCCCGGGCCGAGAGGTCGATCTCGACGACGATGCCGCGCGCAGCGGCACCCTGCTGGAACTCCAGGATCACCTCCTCGATGTCGTCGTCGATGAAGTCCACCTGACGGCGGTCGATGATGACGTGCGATCCGTTCTCGATCGCGACCAGGGCTTCTTTGAGCCTGGCCTTGCTGAGGAAGGTCAGGTCCTTGTTCAGCCGGATCATGGTCACCCCGCCATCCCGGACGGCGACCACGGCGCCTGCCTGCTGCTGCCGGATCGCGAAGGCGATGCCGACCGTCAGGCCGATCAGCGTGCCTGTGAGCAGATCGCTGAGCACGACCGCGAGGATCGTCACGACGAACGGCACGAACTGGCTCATGCCGGCCCGCCACATCGCCCGCCACAGCGACGGCGGCGTCAGCTTGAAGCCGACCATGATCAGGACGATGGCCAACGCGGCGAGCGGCACATGGTTCAGCAACGGCGCGCCGACCAGCACGCCGAGCGCTAGCAGCAGGCCGTGCACGATCGTCGACATGCGCGACACGCCGCCGGCCTGGACGTTGGCCGAGCTGCGCACGATCACCGACGTCACGGGGATGCCGCCGACCAGGCCCGAGACCATGTTGCCGACGCCTTGCGCCAGCAGCTCGCGGTTCGGCGGCGAGATGCGACGCAGCGGGTCGAGCCGATCGACCGCTTCGAGCGAGAGCAGCGTCTCGAGGCTGGCGACGATCGCGAGCGTCGCGGCGACGCCCCAGACCGCGCCTTCGCTGATCTTGGACCAATCTGGCATCGTCAGCGCGCCCGTCAGGTCGCCAAAGGACGCGAACGACGGCAGCGCCACCAGGTGCTCGGCCGCCAGCGTCCCCTCGGGCCAGGCCATCGGAAGCGTCGTCGCCAACACGCCGCCGCCGATGACGGCCGCGAGCGGCGTCGGGATCTGCGCGAGCACGCCGCGTTGCAGGCGCGGCCAGAGCCCGTAGATGGCGAGGCACGCGACCGAGACGGCGACCGCGCCCGGCGTCATGGCGTCGAAGGCGTCGGCGATGGCCGAGAACGTCGTGTGGCCGTCCGGCTCGACGAACGACTCGTCGCCCTCGTAGTCGGCGTCGTAGCCGATGGCGTGGGGCACCTGCTTGAGCACGATCAGCACGCCGATCGAGGCCAGCATCCCCTTGATCACGGCGTTGGGAAAGTAGTGCGCGATCAGGCCCAAGCGCAGCACGCCGAGCGCCACCTGCATCGCGCCGGCGAGCACGACGGCGAGCAAGAACGCGGGCATGCCGAGGTCGGCGATGCCGGCGGCGACGATCACCGCCAGGCCGGCTGCCGGGCCGCTGACGCTCAGCGGCGACAGGCTCAGGGCGCCGATCACCAGGCCGCCGATGACGCCCGCGATCAGGCCGGAAAACAGCGGTGCGCCAGACGCCTGCGCGATGCCGAGGCAGAGGGGCAGGGCCACCAACGACACGACCATGCCGGCCGGGATGTCGCGCCGCAGGTTGTCGAGCAGCCCTGTCGGGGCGGGCACCTGGGGCAAGGGTTGGGGCTGCGAGGCGGTGCTTGTCATCGAGAATTCGTCTCCAAGGGGGCGCACAGGGCGCGTCCAGCGGCGCCGGACAACCGCGCAGGCGCCCCGGGCCCCCATCCTAGCCTGGATGGCGCAGCGGGGGAACCTGCCGCCGCGACGCGCGTGACAAGAGGCGCGGCGCGGCGATGGGGCTGGCCACGCCGGTGCGGCTCCCCAGGACAGATGGGTTGCGCTAGCCTGCAGACCGCCCGCCCGGGCCCGCAGGAGGTCGAGATGCTGGATTGTACGCTTGGGTCGCCGTTCGCGGCTCGACGCCGGACTGCCTTGTCGATGACGCTGGCGCTGGCGCTCTCGGCTGCCTCGGGCTGCGGCGGCGACGGCAAGGACGGCGCCGACGACGCCACGACGGCGGGCGCCGACGCCAACGACGCCGCCGCCGTGATCGTCGCGCAGCAGCGTGCCCTGCTCGTCGCGGGCGAAGAGGCCGCCGCCGGCTACACCCTCGACGTCGACGGCGACGCGCTGCGCGTCACGCTGACGGCCAAGGGCGAGACGACGCCGCGCGCGACGCTGCAGCTCGACCGCTGGTCGCTCGGCCTCGTCGACACCTACGACGTCAAGCACAACTACGATCCGGCCCTGCTGCCCGACGAGGCGCCGCCGAAGCTGCGCTGGGCGCAGGTCGTCAAGATGACCGCCGTGGCGCCGCCTGCGGAGGCCAACGCCCCCGTGGGCACCGCCCCCGCCGACGCAGCGTTCGAGCTCGCGACGACGGTCACGGTCGACGGCGCGACGGCGGCCGGCCCGACGATGCTGCTGCGCCTGCGGACGGCCCAGCAGCGCGCGTCGCTCGAGCTCACGCCCATCGACAGCGCGGCGGCCACGGCCTGGGAAAGCGACAAGGACGTCGCCGGCACGCCGCGCATCGTCTACCTGCGGGTCGTCGCCGCCGCGCCCGCCAGCGAGACCTACTACGGCCTCGGCGAGTTCATGGACAGCCCGCAGCACCGCGGCAAGCGGCGCACGACGCAGCTGACCGGCAACTTCAACCTCGACGGCTCGAGCAACGAGGGCCACGTGCGCATCCCGCTGCTGGTCGGCACCGGCGGCTGGGGCCTGTTCGTGCGCTCGTACCGGCCGATGGACTTCGACGTCGCCGCCGCCGACGCCGAGCGCATCGCCGTCACCATCGCCCACCACGAGGCCACCATCGAGCTGCTCGCCGCCCGCGAGCCGATCGACGTCGTCGGCGTCTATTGGCGCTCGACCGGCGCGCCGCAGCTGCCGGCGCCCTGGGCCGTCGGCGGCCTGCTGTGGCGCAACGAGAACAAGGACCAGGCCGAGGTGCTGCAGGACGTCGCCGACCTGCGCAAGCACGACCTCGCGCTCTCGGGCATGTGGATCGACCGCCCCTACGACACCGCCGTCAACGACTTCGGCTTCGATCCCAAGCTCTACCCGGATCCGCCCGCGATGATCGCGAAGATCCGGGCCGCTGGCCTGCACCTGGGGCTCTGGTCGACGCCCTACCTCGACCCTGGCTACGGCGGCAAGCCCAAGGCCAAGCACGCCGACGAGGCCAAGCAGAAGGGCTATTTCGTCGACGGCCCCGGCGCCTGGACCTCGATCCTCAAATGGGGGCCGCCGATCGATTTTACCGACCCGGCGGCCGACGCGTTTTTTCGCGGCCTGATCGGCCAATACCAGGCGCTCGGCATCGAGGGCTACAAGCTCGACTACGGCGAGGACATCGTCCTGGGCCTGCTCGGCGGCCGCATCCCCTGGCTCTTTGCCGACGGCAGCGACGAGCGCACGATGCATCGGCGCTTCTTCTTGCTCTACCACGCCGCCTACGCCGACAGCCTGCCCGCGCTCGACGGCCTCGACGGCGGCGGCTTCATCCTCGCCCGCGCCGCCGGTTGGGGCGACCAGGCCAAGACCTCGATGATCTGGCCGGGCGACCTCTGCGCCTCGTGGCACGCCTTCGCCGAATGCGATCCAGGCGGCAAATGCCATGCCGGCGGCCTGCCCGCGTCGATGGCGGCGGCGATCTCGCTGCCGACGGCGGGCCTGCCGCTCTTTGGCGCCGACACCGGCGGCTACCGCCACGGCCGCGCGCCCAAGGAGCTGTTCTTGCGCTGGCTCGAGCACACCGCGCTGACGGGCGTGCTGCAGATCGGCGGCGGCACCGACCACAACCCGTGGATCAGCGAGCCCGTCACCAACAAGGCCGCGCCCGGCAGCCCCTTCGACGCCGAGACGCTCGAGGTCGCGCGGCGCTACATCCGCCTGCACGCGCGCCTGTTCCCGGTGATCTGGAGCGATCTGGTGCGCGCCCGCGACAGCTACCGCGGCGTCGGGCCGATCCGCGCCCTCGGGCTCATGCTGCCAGCGCTGGCGACCAACCCCGGCCTGCAGAAGCACGAAGGCAGCGAGCACTTCTTCGGCGACCACCTGCTCGTCGCGCCCGTCATCACGCAGACCAACGAGCGTGAGCTGTTCTTGCCGCCAGGGCGCTGGGCCGGCTTCTTCGACGGCAAGGTCGAGGATGGCGGCAGCAGCGGCAAGCTCGTCACCGTGGCCGCCGCGCTCGACGCGCTGCCGCTCTTTGTTCGGGCTGGCGCGATCGTGCCGATGCTGCGGCCGACGATCGACACCATCGCCAGGTCGACCGACGCCGGCGTCGACAGCTTCGGCAACGATCCCGGCCTGCTCTGGGCGCGCGTCGATTTCGCCGGCGTCGCCGCCCGGGCCGCCGACGATCCCGCCGCCAGCGCGACGCTCTGGGATGGCCTGACGCTGCGCTGCGCCGCCGGGGCTGACGGTGTGACCGAGCTGCGCGCGGTCGCTGGCGCCAAGGGCACAAGCGGCAAGGCTGGCCGCGTCTTCGACCAGGGCGTCGTCTGGCAGCTCGCGGGTCTTGCCAAGGCGCCGACCAGCGTCAGCCGCGACGGCAAGGCGGTGGCCAAGGTCGAGGCGGGTGCGGATGTCGACGCTGCGGTGGCCGCGTGCGCCGGCGATTGTTGGGCCGCCGCCACCGACGGCAGCGTGCGCGTCAAGCTCGACTTCGCCGAGACCGCGGGCTCGTTGCAGGCCATCGCAGAGGTCAAGTGATGCGCACGCCCTCGGGTGGACGTGCTTCACGACCAGGGCGTCGGTTTGAGGCCGTGCGAGCCAACCTCATGGCGGGTAGGGACAGGC
>CAZPHC010000046.1:0-47077 GCA_964586155.1 uncultured Enterobacteriaceae bacterium
TGGATCTGGCTGCCTGGTCGCGAGGGATCGAGGTGCGGTGCCGGCGCTGTCAGACAACCAGCGAACAACACCCACCGAGTCCCGCGTTCCCAACCGCCAGCCCACGCCCTACACTCCAACACGGAAGCAGCGATCACCACGATCGAACGGAGTCCACATGCGCGCAGCGACGACGATGATTCTGTGCCTGGCGTGCTCCGTCGCCTTGGCAACCTGCAGCAACAACCGCAGCAACGAGGCCAGCGACGCCTGGGACGGCGACGGCGTCGACGGTGACGGCATCGACAAGCCCTGCGACCCAAAGCAGAAATCCTGCTGCTGCTACGGAGGCGACCGCGCGGAGGATCGCGTCTGCATCGACGGGACGTGGACGTGCCCGTCGCTGACCCTGTACGAGGGCGCGCTATGCACCAACCCCAAGGGACCGTGCAATTGCGGCTTTCCTTGCCACATCGACGCAGAGGAGTCCGGGGCGGCGGATGTCGACGCGACCTCGGCCGCTACGGACGCCACCCAGACGGACGTCGGCAGCTAGAACGTCGCCGACGCCAGCTCGACCTTCGAACGCGCACAGTCCGCTTGCCAAGCCCCCAACGTCCCAGCCCAGTCGCACCACCGCTCCCAAACGCCCGCCCCCCATCAACCCGCAAGCGCCCGATGCGGAAACGCAACCTCCCGACGCTGAAACGACAAGATCGCCGGAGCCACCACAACCCCGCCATGCACGACGATCGCCCGCCGGATCGTCTCGCTGGCCTGCCAGCCGTCCTCGCCCGCCAGCACCGCCGGCATGTGCACGACGAGCGCACCGGAGATCGATCGCGTCGCGCTCTCCCAGAGGTAGCTCGGCGTATGGTCGACTGCGTAGTAGTCGATCGCACCGAAGCGCAGCATGGGCCGCTCGAACGAGGTCGGCACGGCGAAGGGGAAGCCCATGCCGGCGTCGCAGCTGACGTCGACGATGAGGCTGCCGGGCTTGAGCCGTGCGATCTCCTCGTCCTCGACGAACATCAGCGGATCGTCGGGGTCCTGGAAGATGCCGTTGACGACGATGTCGGCCTCGCCGAGCAGGTCGATGAAGGGCCGCTCGCTGCCGTCGTGCTCGACCAGCACCAGGCGCGGCTCGCCGGGGCCGCCGCGACGCAGCCTGGCGTAGTGGCAGTCGAGCACCTCTTCGCGCACCTCGTGGTCCGGGCGCTGGATGCAGATCGTGATGTCGCGGAAGCCGTGTGCCTTGAGCGCGTAGATGGCGCCTCGGCTGACGGCGCCGAAGCTGATGATGACGCACCGGCGGTCCTTGCCGTAGTGGCCGTCGATGCCCTTGAGTTGCAGCGCGTGCAGCACGCCGCAATACCCGGCGAGCTCGTTGTTCTTGTAGAAGGTGTGGCGGCCCGCGTGGCCGTTGGGGCCCCAGACGAACATCTCCTCGAAGGCGATGAGCGTCTGCTTGCGGTCGATGGCGACCTGCGTGAGCGCGCGGCTCTGCACGCAATGCGGCCAACCCCACAACATGCCGCCGACGCGCAGCGCCTGCAGATCGTCGAGGCAGGGCTTGGGCAGGACCACGGCGCCCAGGTCGCCGAGCAGCTCGGCGCGGCTGGCGATGCCACCGGTCTCGGCCGCGAGCGTGGCGTCGTCGAGGTCGAAGGGTTCGCCGTAGCCACGTTCGAACACCAGCTGCCGGCGCAGCGTGGCGGGCAGGCGCATCAGGTGGTCCGGATGCAGCGGCCGGCGCCGTTCGTGTTCCTTGAGCGATGTACCGATGATGCCGAGCTGCTGCATGGACCCTCCCGATCCACGAACGCCCGCAGCGGCAGGACCCACGGGAATTCGTGGACCGCGCGCGGCGGAGGTTCAGGCGTCGCGGGATGGTCCGTCCGGCACCGGGATCGCCCGGACCCTACACCCGCAGGGGGTCGCGACGCGAATTGCACCACGGACGCGAGGTGCCGGAGACGCGAGGTGCCAGACGACCCGCAGACGCGAGGCGCCGGCAGCGGTTGACGGCGACGGCGCACGTCGGCCTCAGGGCGCCGCCAGCACCACCGTCGCGCTCATCGGCGCAGCCGTGATCTCCGTGCCCGGGAACAACTGCACCGTCAACGGGCCGGTGACGGTCGCGCCGTTCCACACGCCCGCCGGGAAGTCCACTGGAACCTGCAGGCCGACAATGGACACTGTTCCAGCGATGACCACCTTGCCAGCGCTGCCGCTGACGCTGCCCTGGAACGCGTCGAAGCCCAGGCTCTCCGTGCCCGCCTTGCACCCCTCACCGGAGACAAGGGTACTCGTCAGGATGCCGGAGAACTCTGCGTTGCCCTTGAACGGGTTGCCCGGCGTTCCGCCGCCGCCAAAGTCGTTGAGCGTCAGGGTCGCCGTCATGGAGAAGGTCCATGTGCAGTCGCCGTTGGACCCTGTGGTCTTGGCCGCGAATGGCCCCTCGAGCACGACGTCGCCGCTGGTGTCGCCGACGCTGGTGTCGCCGCCGATGCTGTCGCCGCTGCTGGCATCGCCGCCGCTCGTGTCCGCGCCGCAGTGGCTGTCCTTCCATCGCTCGCAGTCGATGACGAGGTTGGCGGCGGTGCCGATCTCGAAGCCAAGCTGGAATGCCAGCACCACGGTCGCGACCTGCGGCGCACCGGCGAGGGACGCGACATCGCCGACGACGCTGGTGACATCGAGCAGCAGCTGCTGGGATTCCTCGAGCGACATGGATGCGTCGACGATCTTGAGCAGATCGAGCACTTGTTGGCCGCGGGTGTAGACCTTGTTGGCGGTCTTGTACTGCTGCTGCAATGCCCGTTGGGACTTGAGGACAAGCGCCATCTTGTCGCGCACGAGCTGCGTGTACGCCGTCAGTTTGCCCATGGCTTTGAGCCGCGCGACCAGCTTGGTCGTCACCTGGTCCAGCAGCGTCTTGCCGGTCTTGGCCAGCAGCGCTGGGTCCGGCACGCAGGCGTTGCTGCAGGAGAAGTCGTCGCGCGTGCTGATGAGGGCTCCGGCGTGAATCGCCCACGTTTGGCACGGTGAGCCCTGCGCAAAGAGCGACGGGTACTGGTTGGCGATGCCGCTCAGCAGCTCGGACACCGGCGCCTCGGTGAGCAGCGGGTCGAGCGCCTCGCCCTCGGCGGCGAGGACGGCCTGCCCCCAGAGCAGCGCGCTGACCTTCAGCTCGCGATCTGTCGGCGCGTGCGCCTGCGCCGCGGTGGTCAGCGCGGTGCTGCCGCCGTCCTGCTCGAGGACCGTGGTGGCATTGCACGCCGGGGTGGTGGTGGTGTTCGGCTGGGTGGTGCAGGCAAGGGCGAACAGGCTGAGAATCGAGGCTCGGACGAGGCGCGCCATGTGGTGCTCCATGGCCAGGCTGGGACGCTCCTTGGCCGTGACGTACGGTGAAGTCTAGGCCGGCGGAGCGGCACGCAGGCGGATTTGGCGTACATCCGAAGCTCGCCCGATGTAGGGTGCCAGGCAACTTGCACGGGCGACTTGCACGCGGCTGGCAGCCGCCAACCAGCGCCGCGGCAGCCCAACGCCGCGACGCCGATTGCGGCCGCGCAGCCCGCGGCGCACACTGCGCGGGAGCCGCACGCCTGGCGGCGATCGCCGGAGCCCCGAAGATGGCCAACAACGCCCCTGCCGACGCCAACGCCGCCCAAGTCGCCGCCGAGACGATCGTCTTCGACGGCCATCCTGCCGCGCTCGACTCGGTCGGCCGCTGGCTGCTGACCCTGCTGACGCTCGGCCTCGCGGGGCTGTGGTATTGGCTGGCGTCGCGGACGTTGCGGGTGCGCATCACCGACCAGCGCCTGATCCGCAAGACGGGCCTGCTGACGGTCGAGACCGACAACTTCGAGCTCTACCGGGTCACCGACATCCGCATCGTCGAGCCGCTCGGCGAGCGCCTGCTCGGCTACGGGCGGCTGGTGCTCGAGTCGAGCGACCGCACCGACCCGCACATCGAGCTGCGTGGCCTGCGCGCCCCCGAGGCGTTGGCCGACCGCATCCGGCTCTGCGTCGAGGAGCAGAAGCGCGAGCGACGGGTGGCGACCTTCGCCGAGGCCTGAGGGCCTGCCGGCGCGTCAGCCGCCAAGTGCCCCCGACGCCCCCCTGATGGCGGGTAGGCACAGGCTTCCATGCCTGTCCGCCAGCGCCAGCCCCCCCAGGTGGCGGGTAGGCACAGGCTTCCATGCCTGTCCGCCCGCGCCGAGCACGCGACGTGCCACACGCTTCGCAAACAGGCACGCCGCGCGCCAGCGTCAACCCTTCGCCAGCTCGGCGGCCCACGCCGCGACGAGCGGCGCCAGGTAGGAACGACCCGTCGCGGGCTGCCAGCGCGAGAACACCCACACACCGCCGATCTGCGTCGGCTCGATGGCGTCGGCGACCCAGGCGGCCGCGATGTCGGGGTCGACCAGGATCGCTGCCGCCGAGTCCGTCAGCCGCCACGGACCGGCGTGATCCAGCGGTTGCACGGGGTCGAGGATGCGCGGGTTCGGGTCGTCGGGGCCGCCGTCGTCATGGGGATCGAGCAGCGAGAAGTGCGACGCGACGGTGTCGTCGTAGGTTCCGGTCTTGAGCATGATCAGGAGCTGGCTGCGCGCCTGCGGGCTCAAGCTGCGATAGGCGCGCACGAGCGGCGCGCTGTCGGCGGTGTGGCGCTTCCAGCCGGCCATTCCCGGCAGGTATTCCTCCTTGAGACAGCACTGCACCCTGCCTTCGCTGACGTCGGACACGAGGTCGGCGTACAGCGTGGTCATCGAGAGCCCGCACGGCGTGTAGAAGTAGTACGCCTGGGCGATCTCGTTGAGCAACGCCGGGGTCCAGGCGGGCGTGGCGGCGGGCTCGAACAGACGCAGCACCATCGCAAGGCAGCTCAACATGCAGCCCTCGTTGGCGATGTTGTTGCCGTCCTCGAACTCGCGCAGCAGCGACTCCGCCTCCTTCTTGCTCGCGCCGTTGAGCTTGGTCGCGGCCTGCACCACGAGGTCGCGGTGCCACATCAGGTCCTTGCCCCAGGCCGGATCGTCCTGGCGGAACGGCAGCTTGGCGGCCGCCACCTCGAGCTCGAACGGGGGATTGGCGGGCACCGTGGTTGGCCCCGGGCCGGAGCCGTCGGCACCACAGCTCGCGTCGCCGGCGTGGCCGGCGCCCAGGCCATCGGCCGACGCGCCCGACGCCGCGCCGTCGGCTGCCGTCGCGGGCAGCGCGCCACAGGCCGCCAGGGCGGAGGCGCCGACGGTCACGCCGGCGCGGGCGAGGAAGCGGCGGCGCTCGGGTTGCTCGGGGTGTGCGGCCATGTCTCCTCCCGCAGGCAAGAGGGCGTCGGGCTGGTGGCGACGCCCCGGTGCAGATCCTCCGCCTTCGGCTGGTCCGGGCGCAATGGGCAACATGCGCCATCGTCGGCCGAACGGCTCGCATCCGCAGACGGCGCCCCGCTCCTCACCCGGCCGCAGCCCCCGCCGCCGCCGCCTCGCCCGCGACCTTGCCGCTGACCCAGGCCCAGAGGAAGTTGAAGCCGCCGAGGCGCCCGGTGACGTCGAGCACCTCGCCGGCGAAGTGCAGGCCCGGATGGCTGCGGCTGGCGAGGGTGCGCGGGTCGATGGTGGTGAGCGCGACGCCGCCGGCCATGACCTCGGCGGTCTTGTAGCCCTCGGAGCCCGTGAACACGGGCGCAAAGCGGGTCAGCAGCGCGAGCGTGGCGGCGCGGTCGTTGCGCGAGAGGCCGGCGAGGCGGTCGGCGGCGACGGTCGCGGCGGGGACCTGCACGGCGGCGCTGCTGCGGGCGGCGGCGGCGCGTTCGAGCAGCGCGTCGGCGAGGCGGTTGGGCAGCTCGGCGCGCAGGGCCTGGCCGAGGGTGCGGCCGCCGCGGCCGTCGGCGAGCGCGGCGGCCCAATCGACGGCGCCCCAGGCGATCTCGAGGCGGCGGCCGCGGCCGCGCGGATCGGTGAGGTGGCGGCTGATCTGCAGCACGGCGGGGCCGGAGAGGCCGCGGTGGGTCAGCAGCAGGTCGCCGTCCTCGCGGGCGAGCTCGCGGCCCCCGTCGCTGGCGGCGGCGACGACGCGCAGCGAGACCGGCAGGGCGACGCCAGAGAGCGCGCGCAGGTCGGGCGCGTCGACGCTGAGCGGCACCAGGGCCGGGTACGTCGGCTCGATGGCGTGGCCGAGCGCCTCGGCCAGGCGCAGGCCCCAGCCGTCGCTGCCCGAGCGCGGCAGGGCGAGGCCGCCGGCGCAGACGATGGCGCGGCGGGCGCGCAGGACGGTCCCGTCGACGAGCTGGACCTCGCCGCCGCCGTCGACGCCGCCAGCACCGCCGCCAGAACCGTCGCCAAAACCGCGCAATTCCGCGACGCGCGCCTCGGTGCGCAGGGTGACGCCGGCCGCGGCGACCCCAGCGAGCAGGGCCTGGACGACGTCGTCGGCGCGGCCGCTGGCGGGGAAGACCTTGTCGGCGGCCTCGTCGCGCAGGGCCAGGCGCAGGTCGCGCTCGAAGAAGGCCCGCACCTGCGGCAGCGGCCAGCGGGCCAAGATCTGCGCCATCGCCTTGGGGTCGCTGTGGCTGAAGAAGCCGTCGTCGCGGGCCCGGCTCGGCAGGATGTTGCAGCGGCCGCCGCCTGAAGCGCGGATCTTGGTGCCGACGCGGGCGCTGCCTTCGAGCAGCAGGACGCGGGCACCGGCGCGGCCGGCGGCGAGCGCGGCGAGCAGGCCCGCGGCACCGGCGCCGATGACGAGGACGTCGGCGTCGACGTCGGCGTCGGCGGCTCCGTCAGCATCGGCGCGGCCCCCGGGCGGCGTGCGACCGGGCGGCGTGCGACCGGGCGGCGTGTGATCGGGCGGCGGCGCTGGCGAGCGTGTGGTCATGGCCGCGCACGCTGCGACGGCGGCCAGCGCGCGTCAAGCCGCGGCCTCAGCGCAGGACGGGATCGGTAGAGCTGGCGATGATGTCCTTGGCGAACGAGCGCTTGAGCCGCAGCAGCCGCTCGAAGACGGGCCGCTTGGTGCCGCAGCTGATGATGGTCACGCCCGTCTGCACGCCGCCGCCGATGGCCTGCGGATCGAAGGTGTAGAAGCGCTCGTTCATCGGCTTGGCGCTGGGGGCGGCGTCCGCCTGCGTCTGCGCGCCAGCGGGTGCCGCCACCAGGCAGAGCAGGACGGCGACGAACCAGGGTGCGACATGGCTGGAGAGGTTGCGTGGATTCGACGGGAGGGTGGTCATGGCGTCTGCTCCTGGCGACGGTGGGATGGCGCGGGGGGCAAGGGCACCGTCATCGCTGGATTGCCGGCACGCGGCCCAATCTGTCACTGCCGACGCCAAATCACCCAGAACCCCTTTGACGACGCGCGCCTTCACAGCCAAGGTGTCGGCGCTGGCGCGACCCGGCGGCGGACGGCCGTCGGTCACGGCGAGGGGGGCGGGGACCATGACCGAGCAACAGGCGATCCCGTCGGCGCTGCGCAAGGAGCTGCGCGACGCCCTCAAGGCCGCGGGCGTGTTCGAGCGCGACGCCGGCCGCGCCTGGCGCAAGTGGGCGCTGCTGCTGACGGCGGCGCTCACGGCGACGGCGGCGGCGATCTGGGGCCCCGGCGCCCTCGATCTGCCCGGGATCGCGGCCCTGGCGGCGCTGCCCATCGCCGCGGTGCTGTGGACGGCGTTCGCCATGACCGGCCACGAGGGCGCGCACAAGAGCATGGCCAGCAGCAGCCGGCACAACAGCGCGATGCTGCACCTGACCTTCCCGCTCATCTGCGGCCTGGGCGCGCACCATTGGAAGTGGAAGCACAACCTGCTGCACCACCAACACCCCAACGTGCCCGGCCAGGACTTCGACCTGCAGATGTGGCCGATGGCCTCGCACGCCCAGGACTACGCCGCCGCGTCGCCGCTGCGTCAGCGCTTCATCCGCCACGGCCAGATGTGGGCGTTCTGGCCGCTGACGGCGCTGCTGCCGGTGGCGATGCGCCTGAACTCCTGGCGCATCCTGCTGCGAACGGCGCGCAAGGACGGCCTCGGCGCGGCGTGGTGGCTCGACGCCGGCTGCCTGCTCGGCCACCTGACGCTCTGGCTGGCGCTGCCGTCGCTGGTGGTCGGCTTCGGCGCCGCGCTCGGCTTCTACCTCGCGCTGTGGAGCATGGTCGGCGTCTGCCTGTCGCTGGTGTTCGCGCCGGCGCACGTCGGCATGCCGATCCAGCAGACCCACCCCGACGATTGGCTCGGCCAGCTGCAGACGACGCGCAACCTGCGGATGCCGCGCTGGCTCTCGTACCTCTTCATCGGCCTGGATTACCAGGTCGAGCACCACCTCTTCCCCGGCGTGTCGCAGTTCCAGCTGCCGAAGGCGGCGGCGATCACCCGCGCATGGGCCGCGCGCCACGGCCTGCCCTACCACGAGATCGACTACCTCGACGGCGTCGTCGACGTCACGCGCTACCTCGGCCGGGCCTGGCAGGAGCCGACGTTGACCTTCGCTGCGGCCGAGCGCCGCGCCGCCTGAGGCTGCCGGGACAACGGGCAACCCAGCCGCTCGAATCGCCCCATTCGCGTCGCCCCCGTCGAATCGCGGCCCCCGTCCGGGCGTACCACCGCCCGGAGGTTCCGATGCCGACGCCCACAGCCCCCTCGCCGATGCCCCGCGCTGCACGCGCCCCTGCCGCCCCCCTTCGTTGGCTGCGGCCCTTGCTGCTCGTGTTGCTGGCGCTGGTCGCCAGCGGCTGCGGCCCGTCGCTGCGTTTCGTCGACGCGCATCCGGTCTCGCTCGCGGTCGACGGCGCGTGCAGCCAGGGGCCCTTCCGCATCGAGCGCAGCACGCTGGGCGGCCGCTGGGGCGAGTCGCTGCGGGTCGAAGTCTCGGCGCCGCGGGGCCTGCGCGGGCGCTTTGACCTGACGATCGGCGACAAGGTCGTGCAGCGCGGCCATTGGTGGACGCGGCACCTGGTCGCGACCGCAGACGGCGCGAACCGCTGGGAGACCGACGTCGCGACGGAGCACCGCCACTGCAAGGAGCGGCCGGTGGTGGTCGCCGAGGCGCCGCCAGCGCCCGAGCCGCCGCCAGCGCCCGAGCCGCCACCAGCGCCCGAGCCGCCGCCAGCGCCCGAGCCGCCGCCAGCGCCGGTCGTCGTCGCGCCGCCGCCCGCGCCCCCGGGCCCACCGCCGGGATGGACGCCACCGCCGGCGCCGGTCGTCGTCGCGCCGCCGCCGATGCCGAGCGGGCCGCCCGCTGGCTGGGAGCCGCCGCCCGCGCCCGAGCCGCCGCCCGCGCCTGCGCCGGCCCCCGCGCCCGAGCCAGCGCCCGCACCGGCCCCGAGCGCTCCGGTCGTGCGTGGCCCGGCGGTGCTGGTCGTGGGCAACGGCCGCCAAGGAGGGCCGCATTCCGGGCAGATCGTGCATTGGGTGATCGAGATCAACGACCTGCAGGGCAAGGGCATGGAGCCGGGCCTGCCGATCGTGCTGCGCATCTGGAGCGACGAACCGCAGGATTGGTCGGGCGCGAGCTTCCGCGTCGAGCAGGCGGCGGCCCGGCCCTCGGTGAGCGAGGCCGAGTGGATCGCGCACCTGCAAGAGGAGCAGCGCGAGCGCGAGCGTGAGGCCGAGGAGGCCCGCCGCGACGCCGAGACACGGCGCAAGGAATGGGAGGCCGAGTGGCGCGCCAAGGAGGCCAAGCGCAAGGCTCGCTCCGCCTACTGCCACAGCCACCACGCCGACACCTCGTGCTGGGGCAAGGGCGGCTACGAGGGCGCGCAGCGACGCAAGAAGGAGGAGCAGGAGCGGCTGCAGCGCGAATGGCAGGCCCGACGCGAGCGCCAGGCGCAGCAGCCGCCCGTGGTCGCGGCGCCCGAGCCGCAGCCCGAGACGCCCGAGCCACCGCCGCCGCCGGCGCCGCCGCGCATCTGCCGCCCCGACGGCCCGCCGCCGCAGGCCCCGGCCGAGGAGCTGCCGCCGCAGCCGACGCCGCATGCGACCTGGGTCACGGGCTATTGGCAATACACCTGCGAGGGTTGGTTCTGGCTGGTCGGCTGGTGGAAGGTGCCCGAGGCCGATCTCGCGCCCGAGGTCGTGGTCCAGGCGCCGAGCGAGCCGCCGCCGCTGCGGGTCGAGGTGCGGCCGCCGTGCCCGGTGGTCGGCGCCATCTGGGTCGTCGGCCATTGGTTCTGGCTCTCGGGCCGCTGGGTCTGGGTCGCCGGGCGCTGGACGCTGCCGCCGAGCGTCGGCGTGGTCTGGCAGCCGACGATCTGGATCCACATCGGCAGCGGCCGGGTGCGCATGAGCCCGGGGCGCTGGGCGCCCAAGCCACGCTGAGGCCGAGATCGCGGCTCAGTCGAGCTCGTACAGGACCTTGAACGACGCCTTCGCCCCGGGCGGCACGACGTCGAGCGGCTCAAAACCGACCCTGGCGTCGACCAGCGCGTCCTTGAAGCTATCGGTGACCAAGATCTCCTGCGCCTTGGCGGTGTCCTCGCCGAGCTTGCTCGCGGCGTTGACCTGGGCGCCAAAGACGTCGGCGTCGCCGATCTTGAGCAGGTGGCCGTAGCCGAGGCCGACGCAGAGCAGGACGTCGTCGGATTCGGGCGAACGGGCGTTGAAGCGGTGCAGGTGCCGCTGCATCTCGACCGCGCAGGTCAGGGCCTTGTTCGGGTTGCGGAAGATGACGAGCATGCTGTCGCCCTCGCTCTTGAGCAGGATGCCGTCGTGCTCGTCGATCAGCGGCACAAGCTCGGTCTCGGCGACGTAGATGCTCTGCAAGAAATGGGTGATGCCGTAGGTCTCGACCGTGCGCGAGAAGCCGACGAGGTCGGTGAACATGACGCACCAGGTCTCGCCGAAGAGGTCCCAGATGCGGCGGTCGATGAGCGCGGTGTCGGCGCCCGGGCGCATCCGGTCCTCGATCAGGCGGCTCAGGCGGTCTTCGGACGCGCTGGAGTTGATTCGACGGGCGATCCGCATGCGGGCTCCTTGCGCTGATCAGGCGATGCTTCGGCGATCGTGCGCCGATGGTGGGCAGCGGGGTGGGGATCGTCAAGGCGTCGTTGACGGCCGCTTGGACCGGCGCGTAGCGTCGCGGCTGCGCCACCATCCCGGGCCCGACGCGCCACGAGGGTTGCCCGCATGACCGCCGAGCCCACCGTCCGCCTGCGCCGCGACCTGATCGTCCACACGCCGGACGACGGCGGCCCGGTCGAGATCGTCGACACGCTGCTCGAGCGCGTCGTCGTGCTGCCCGCCGACCTGCCGCCGCTGCCGGCGCCGGGCGAGGCCGCCACCGGACCCGCCCAGGACGTCGCGACGCTGGCGGCCTGGATGCACGGCGAGCTGCTGGCCGAGGGCGCCGTCATCGACGAGCTGCGCCGGGCCGGCTGGGCGGCGCGGGCGCGGCGGACGGTGCACGCGCCGGCGCTGCCCGGCGTCGAGGGGCCGTGGGCGCTCGCCACCACCCTGCCCGCTTGGATCGCCGCGGCGTGGCGTGAGCCGGAGCCGTGGCGCCGTCTGGCCGAGCAACGCGCCGCCGGGACGCGGCTGCTGCGGCTGCCCGGGCTGCTGCAACCACAGGCGGCCGAGGAGCTGCGGGCCGCCGTGCTCGACGCCGCGACCACGCGCTGCGACAACCCCTACGCCCGCGGCCTCTGGGACCAGGACACCGCGATCGTGCCGTGGTTCCGGGCCGCCATGCATGACGGGCCGCTGCACACGCTGCTCGGCGCGGCGCTGGCCATCGCGCTGCCGGCGCGGGCGCAGTGGAACGCCTGGCACCTGCGGCGCGGCGACGCCATGGCCCTGCACAGCGACGGCACCCGCTACGTCGCGACCGTCAGCGTCGGCCTGAGCCAGGGCTGGCGCGCGAGCGACGGCGGCGCCATCGCCTTTGGCACCCCCGGCCCGGACGGCCTGCGCGTCGAGGAGCGCTGGCTGCCGCACCTCGGCGACGTGCTCGCGTTCGCGGTCGAGGCGACGCTCTGGCATGCGGTCGAGCAGGTCCACGGCGGCGAGCGGATCACGCTGACGGGGCAATTCCTCGCCTGAATCGCCGGTGCGCCGCCTGTGCAGCCACACGCGATGTCAGTGCCGTCAGACACAGGCTGTCCGACGCGTCTACGAGACTGGTCACAGACCTCAGACCTCGAGCGCCGCAGTCCTCACGCTGAGCCTGCCGCGCCGAGCCGACCTCGATGACCAGAGGAGACGCCGACCATGACACAGGCAGCACACGACGAGGTTGCAGGACGCGACGGACACACAGCGAGCGACGCCGTTCCAGGGGCCGAGGAGACGGCACCCTTCGACGCCATGATCGCATTCCAGCAAGGTGAGGGCAGCGCGACGCTTGCGGATTGGTGGCGCGAGGCAGAGCGGGCAAGCCGGGCATCCAGGTCGATCGCGACATGGGCAGCGTCGTCGCTGCTGGCGACCCAGCGGCATCAGGCCGAGCTAGCGCGCGCGTTCGAGGCCGCGCGAGACGCCGCGACCTGGCTCGGGTTGGCCTTGTTGGATGCCGCGCACAGGTCCCCGACCCTGAGAGATCAACTCGACACGCTGTTCGGCGACCAGAGGCTCGACAGCCCCGGACCGCGGCCAGCACACACCGGGGCGCAGCCCGAAGGCATCGCCGAGAGCCGTGTGCCGCGTTCGCTAGAACTGGTGCCGCAGCACGGCCAACGGCCGGACCAGATGACGGACGACGGAGTCACACTCGGCATGGCGAAGGTGCAGGACGCAGCGCAGGACGAGCAGGACGAGCTGTCCGACCAGGCGCGCGGCAGGGGACCTGCGGCGAGCCAGGCCGCGGACGAGGAACTGCCGACGGAACCACTGGCCGCCGGTCCGTCTTCGCCGCCGGTGGTCGCCATCACCGCGGACACGCTGGCGCGTCTGCAGGCCGCGCTCGACAACGGCAGGGGCACAACCAAGAAGGGCAGTCACCAGCGGGTCGACCGCGATCGAGGCCCATCGCTCGCGGCGTTGGACGTGCTGAGGTCGACGCTCGGTGCCACTCCGCCTGCGCTCCGTGACAAGAACATGGTGCGAAACGAACGTGCGCAGCTTGTGTCCGTCATCGACGCAGGCCTGGCTGCCGAGCTGGTGGGCACGGAGCGTCAGCTTGCATTGCAGTGGATCGCGGCGCGTCTGCGGGCGTGCGGTGATGTCGAGCACTTGGACGAAGGCGTCAGTGCGACGGTGACGGTGTGGATGCCCAAGCTCGGTGCGCAGCTTCACGCGCCGTCGATGCGGACGCCGCATTGCCACGGGCTGGCCGTGCAGCATGCGCCGAGGGGCAAGAGCTGGACAGCAGACGCGTTGGTGCATCAGAAGGAGATCGACAAGCTGACGGGCCGCGCCGGCCGACGAGCAGACGACGGGGAACGAACCAGCAAGGAGGCGGACCTGTTTCGTCGGCTGAGGGAGGCGAGCGCAAAGAGCGACCGGCCAACGCTCAAGGTCTTGGCGCAAGATCTGCTGGATCTCGGCGTGGGCTACGAGGATCCCCGTTGGCGTGCGCCGCTGGAGCCCCATCTGGTGGCCTTCGCGACCGCGACGACTGCTGGCCTGCGCCGGTTGCAGATCTGCGTGGGGCGGCAAGTCGCCGAGAGTGACATGTCCGAGGCCGGCAACGACGTCTCGCAAGAGCTGCAAGACTGGCCCTGGCTCGAGGCGACCAGGGGCAAGCGGCTCCTGATCTTGGGCGGCGACGGGCGACAGGAGCGAATCCCAGAGATCGAAGCCGCGTTCGCGCTAGCCCACGCGACGTGGGACGCCCTGCCCAAGCATGCGCCCCGGGCGCTCGCGGCATCCATTGACCGGATCAAGGGCGGCCGATACGACCTCGTCGTTTGCCTGCAGCGATTCGTCAGCCACGACATAACGGACGCGGTGTGGGACCTGGACGCTTCGTGTGCGACGCGCGTGCTCGCGACGAGCTACGGGATCGGGCAACTGCAGCGTGGATTCGAACGGTTCTTGCCTCAGCCGTAGCGATCGACAATGCAGCGATGGTCGATGTCGGACGTCCGCCAACGCGACCGACTGCAGCGCACGTCCGGGCCGAGGGCGGCACGCTTGCGAGGCTTGATCTCGGAGCAGCAGGCGACGCAGAGCTCGCCACTAACGCGCGGCCAACCGCGCCCGCTCGGCGCGCACCTGGCGGATCACCGCGCCCTGGTAGCCCGACGGCGCCAGGCGCTGCAACGACGCCACAGCCACCGCGTCCATGCCGACCAACACCCGACGCGCGTCGCGGCGCACGGCGGCGAGGATGATGGCCGCAGCCTTGGCCGGCGGCATCACCAGGCGCTTGTCGAAGTCGCGTTGGCTGCGCTCCATGTCGCTGCCCATCACGGCCGCGACGCCGTCGCCGGCGCTGCGGGCGCGGCGCGCGATCTCGGTGCGGATGCCGCCCGGGTGGACGACCGTCGCCGAGACGCCGCAGCCCTCGAGCTCGAGCTCCATGCGCAGCGCCTCGGTGAAGCCCTTGACCGCCGCCTTCGACGCGCAATACGCGCTCTGCGTCGGCACGGCGATGAGGCCGAACAGGCTCGAGATGTTGATGACGTGGCCGTCACCCGAGCGGCGCAGCGCCGGCAGGAAGGCGCGCGTGCCGTGGACGACGCCCCAGAAGTTGATGTCCATCAGCCAATGCAGGTCGGCGTCGCTGGCACCCTCGACCGTGGCACCGAGGGCGACGCCGGCGTTGTTGGCGATGATGTGCACCGCGCCGAACGTCGCCTCGACCTCGGCCGCCCAGGCGTAGATCGCGTCGCGGTCGGCCACGTCGACCAGGGCCTGGTGGATCGCCGCGCCGCCGGCCACGCCGCCGAGGCCATCGACGGTGGCCTGCAGCCCCGCAGCGTCGCGATCGCTCAGGGCCAGGCGGCTGCCCTCGGCGGCGAAGGCGCCGGCCAGCGCGCGGCCGATGCCCGAGCCGGCGCCGGTGATGGCGACGACCTTGTCCTTGAAGCTGCGCATCCTGCCTCCTGGCGACGCCTGTCCCGCGGGGGCGGCGGCGTCGAGCGC
This sequence comes from uncultured Enterobacteriaceae bacterium, assembly GCA_964586155.1. Classification (GTDB taxonomy): domain Bacteria; phylum Myxococcota_A; class UBA9042; order UBA9042; family UBA9042; genus SXNM01. The sequence goes on from CAZPHC010000046.1 coordinate 14,993, forward strand.
GCGTTTACGGCCCTTGCGTGATGGTCAGGTCCTGCCAATCCGGCCGGGCCAGCGAGCGCTCGAACGCCCAGGTCGAGCCGGGCCAGAGCGTCGGGTTGCGGCCGTCGGCGCTGAGGTACCAGCTGCGGCAGCCGGTGGCCCAGATCGTCTTGGCCAGCCTGGCCTGGATCCAGACGTTGTAGCGCTCCTGGGCGTCGGCGCGGACCTCGAGCGCGGCGCCCGGCGTCGGCCGTACGCGCCGCAGCAGCGCCATGACGTAGCGCACCTGCGCCTCGATCATCAGCAGCATCGAGCTGTGGCCGAGGCCGGTGTTCGGCCCGACGAGCATGAAGAAGTTCGGGCAGCCGTGGACCAGCGTGCCGCGGTAGGCCTGCGGGCAGTCGCCCCAAGCGGCGGCGACGTCCTGGCCGTCGCGATCGAAGAGCACGCCGTCCGGCAGCGGCCGGGTCGCGGCGAAGCCGGTGGCGAGCACGAGCACATCGGCCGGGTGCACGGCGCCCTGGGCGTCGACCACGCCCTCGGGGCGGACGCCGGTCGCGCCGCCGACGTGCAGCGCGACGTTGGGCCGCTGCAGCGCCGGGTAGTAGTCGTCGGCCACCAGGATGCGCTTGCAGCCCATGGTATAGTCGGGCGTCACCGCCGCCCGCAGCGTCGGGTCGGCGATCGCGCGCCGCAGGTGGCGCTCGCCCAGCGCCTGCAGCAGCCGCAGCAGGCCGGGGATGCGGACGAACGCGACCGAGCGCACGTCGTGGCGCCAGCGCAGCACCTCGCTCCGCAGCCAGCCGAGCAACGGCACCGCCGCCATCGCGCGCTGCGAGACCTGGGCGATCGGCCCGTCCATGCGCGGCAAGATCCACGGCGGCGTGCGCTGGTAGACGTCGAGGCGCGCGGCGCGGCCGGCCAGCTGCGGCACGAGCTGGATCGCCGAGGCGCCGGTGCCGATGACGGCGATGCGCTTGCCGTCGAGCGCGACGGAGTGGTCCCAGAGCGCGCTGTGCATCGTCACGCCGGCGAAGTCGCGCAGCCCCGGCAGCGACGGGAACTGCGGCCGCGACAGGCCACCAGTGGCGCTGACGACAAAGCGGGCGTGGTAGCTGCTGCCGTCGGCGCAGGCGACGTGCCAGCGGCCGAGCGCCGGCTGCCAGCGGATCGAGGCCACGGCGCAGCCGGTGCGGATCATCGGCCGCACGCCGGCGCGCTCGGCGACGTCGCGGATATACGCCAAGATCTCGGGCTGGCTGGCGTAGCTGCGCGTCCAATGGGCGTTGCGCGCGAACGAGTAGCTGTAGAGGTGCGAGGGCACGTCGCAGGCGCAGCCGGGGTAGCGGTTGACCAGCCAGGTGCCGCCGATGTCGGGCTCGCGTTCGAGCACGACGACGTCGCCCGCGCCGAGGCCCAGCGCCGCACCTTGCTCGCGCAGGGCGATCGCCATCGCCAGGCCGGCGAAGCCCGCGCCGACGACCAGGACTTCGACCAACTGCGGCGCCGACGGTTCGGGCATCACGCGCTCCTCGCGGCCGGGGCCGGGTCGACTCGGGGCCCGCGCTGGGGGCGGGCGCGCCAGCGTACCTCGCGGCGCCACGGCTGGGAACCGCGCGCGCGCCTTGCGTCATCGCCGCGCCACAACATCATCACCGCCGCGTCATCAAGGCTGCACATCCGGGCGTCATGGTCGGCTTCATCGGACGTCGCGCCGTCGCGCGCGCCGTCACCACCCGAAGCCGGAGTCCGTGATGTCCAAGATTCTGTGGATCAAACTGTTGACCGTGACCTCCCTGATGATCGTGCTGCTGATCCCGCTCGGCATGCTGTCGAGCCTGGTCCAGGAGCGGCAGGGCGAGCGCGACAAGGCGCTCTACAGCATCCAAGAGAGCTGGAGCGGCAGCCAGCGGGTGATCGGCCCGGTGCTCGTGGTGCCCTACCGGCTGCGCACCCTCGTCAAATCGCAGGTCAAGGAGCTCATCGCCCTGCCGCCGCAGCCCGAGGTGCCGGTCGCACCGGCGGCGGCGGGCGCGCAGACGCCGGCGGCGGCAGACGCGGCTGCGGACGCCACGAGGAACGTCGCCGTCGTCAAACCGCGCTACCAGGAGGTGCTCAAGGACGTGACGACCGAGGTGACCACCGACCACGTCGTGACCTTCCTGCCGCAGACGCTGGCCATCGACGGCGAGGTCGGCAGCGAGCGGCGCTACCGCGGCATCTACGAGGCGCTGACCTACAGCGCCGCGCTCACGCTCACCGCCAGCTTCCAGGTCGACGTCGCCAAGCAGGCGGCCGACCGGAACATCACCTTCGGCGTGCCGTACGTCTCGGTCGGCGTCAGCGACGTGCGCGGCATCAGCAACGCGCCGGTGGCCACCTTCGACAAGACCCGCCACGCCTCCGAGCCCGGCAATCCGCTGCCGAACTTGGGCTCGGGCGTGCACATCCCGCTCAAGGGCTTCGACCCCAAGGTCGGCGGCGACCACACCTTCTCGCTGCCGCTGACGGTGCAAGGCATGGGCGAGCTGCAGTTCTCGCCGCTGGGCAAGGACACCCGCGTCGCGCTGCGGGCCGACTGGCCGCATCCGTCGTTCCTCGGCCGCTTCCTGCCGGCCAAGCGCACCATCGACGCGGACGGCTTCGAGGCGAACTGGCAGACCTCGTGGTACGCCACGAACATCCACGACGAGTTCAACAAGTTGGTCGGTAGCACCGAAATGCTCGGTCCCTTCCTGGACTTCGGCGTCGCGTTCATCCAGCCGGTCGACGTCTACCAGAAGACCGAGCGCGTCACGAAGTACGGCGTGCTCTTCGTGCTGCTGACGTTCGTCGCGTTCGTGCTCTACGAGCTGCTGCGGCAGCTGCGCATCCACCCGCTGCAGTACGCGTTGGTCGGCGCGGCGCAGGCGATCTTCTACCTGCTGCTGATCGCGCTGTCCGAGCACATCGCCTTCGGCCTCGCCTACGCGCTGGCGACGGTGGCCTGCGTCGCCGTGATCGGCTTCTACCTCGCGCACGTGCTGCAGCGTTGGCAGCGCGGCGTCGGCTTCGCGGCGGCGCTGGCGGCGCTCTACGCCAGCCTGTACGGGATGTTGCAATCCGAGGACAACGCGCTGCTCATCGGCTCGCTGCTGCTCTTCGCGGCGCTGACGGCGGTGATGACGCTGACGCGCAAGCTCAACTGGTACGCCCTGCCCGTGCCCGGCCGCGAGACCGCCGACCCGGCCTGAGCCGGCCCGCGCTCAGGGGCATTGCGGGTTGTCGTCGCCGCGCAGGCCCAGCAGCAACCACGAGAGACTTCCCGATCACGCGACGATCGCGCCCATGCCAGGGGCGACTGCCTTGCCCCGCCCAGGTCCGTGCCCCATGCGCTGTTGCTGTCGATCGAAGGGCCGCAAGTTCTCTACGGCACGTGGTCGAGGCCGACAATGAACGTGATTCCAGGAACTCGAAGCGCGTGCAAGCGCTTGTCGTTGGTCACGAACACGTCCGTCCCTGCGGACGCGGCGCAGGCCAGTTGCATGGCATCTGCAGGCCGCACCCGATGCTCACCACGCAGGCGCGCATAGGCCATCGCGGCGTCCGGGCCGAACGACAGCAGCTGGACGACGCCGCTGCCGAACCAGTCGCGATACCGGCGCTCGAGCAGCTCGTTGCCCACCCGACAGGGCATCGTCAACACCTCACCGACCGTCAGCCAACTCGAGCACAGGGTATCGCCGCGCGACAACATGCGGTCTCGGTGGGATTCGACGGCGTCAGCCCAGACCGGATGGTCCTCTAGATAGTAGATGAAGACGTTGGAGTCCCAGAAGATCCGTGCCATGGCTACCAATCCACGCCGCGGATGCGAGGATCATTCAGAAGTGCGTACAAGTAGGACGGATTGCGCAGCCGACGGAGCGCGGGCGTCACTCCGGGCAGTGGGCAGAGCATCAGCGCCTGCGCGAACTGGGTCCTGCTCGACGTCTGATTGATCCGGGCACCGTCGGCCTTGAAGAAGTGAAGCAAAGCGCCGCGGACCTGGTGACGAATCTCGACGCCCCTGCGCGTCCGAAACGTCTCACCCTGGTGGGCGACGACCCGTTGCCAAACACGCTCCTCCAGGTCGCCCTGCAGCGCCGGGCCTCGCGGAGTGTCAACTGGCGCCCCGGCCGAAGCAGGTTCGTCTTCCTCCTGGCGCAGGGACGCGACGAACTCGTCCCCGCCACCAACCCGCTGCCAGAGTTCCCGGCCCACCCCGCGCATGGCGCGGAGAGGGTCGTCTTGCCTCGTCCCTTGGGTGCTTCGCTGCGGCATGTCGGACTCCGTGTGGATGGCCACAGCCCCAGTGTACGAGACGATAGATATCACGTCAAGTAGATGTGATATCTATCGACGCATCCGCTGCACGCGCAACGCGTCGCGCGGACGGACGTGCACCCTCTTGCCTTCTCCGTCGTGCCTGGGGTCGGTGGGGCGAGGCGGCTGGTTGCGCAAGGGACCGGCGCCGGGCCCGGTGGGGGCATGGCTCGGAGCGCCTTGCGCCCGCGCGGCGACAGTGCCAACGTCGCAGGTACAGCGGGTGTGGAACGTGGAGGAATCGATGCGATCGACGGGATGGCCGCGCAGCAAGACCCTGGTGCTCGGAACCCTGATCGCTGCGGTATGCTTTGGTGCCACACGCGCGGCGAGGGCGGACGGGCCCGCCGTCGACCCCAGCGCCCCGAGCGACGGCGCGGCCAGGCCGGAGGCGCCAGCGGCGGGCGACGCCCCCGCGGTCTACGCCTTCACCATCGGCATCGCGCCGATCGGCCTGCTCAGCCTGGCCGACGCTGGTGCCGGGACTGTCGGGACCGCGGGCTCGGGCGCGATCGGCGGACTCGCCTCGCTCGGCACGCTGAACGCGGGCAGCTCGCTGAGCTCGCCGGCGATCGTCGCCAGCGCCGAGCGCAAGATGGCAGCCCACCATTGGCTCGGTCTGACGCTGGTCACGCGCTACGCCAGCTCGACCAGCGACGCGACGAGCGGCAGCGACAAGCAGGCCAGCGAGGGCGAGAGCCAGCAGACCGCCGGCGCGGCCGCGCTGGTCTGGCGCTTCCTGTTCAACCCGGAGCATCGCGTCGAGGTCAGCACCTTCACCCAGCTCGCCTACGAACGCAGCACGGCCGCGACCCGCAGCAGCACGGGGGCGCAATCGGCGACCGCCAAGAGCACGCTGCAGGGGGTCTCGGCGGGCTTTGGCCTCTGCCTGGACGCGCACATCAACGGGTCGATGGGCCTGCGCCTGGCGACGCAGCTGATCGACGTCGGCAGGACGACCCAGACCAGCCACAGCGAGAGCAGCACCGGCCCGGCGAGCGACAGCGAAGCCACGTCGCTGCGCGCCCAGGTGCGCTTCGTGCCGTCGCTCGGCTTCCGCGTCCGCTTCTGAGCCGATGACGGCGCGGCTTGCGACCCGATCGCCGAGCCGGGGCGCCGGGCCGGGGCGCCGCGGCCGGCCGCGCTACTTGCCGCAATTCGCCAGCAGCGAGGCAGACTTGACCGCAAAGACCGCGCGCTCGCCGGCGTCCTCGGTCAAGCACCAGAGGTTGTCGCTCGCCGGCGCGTAGACGAAGTCCTCGGGGTGGTGCGGCCAGGCCAGCGCCGTGACTGCGCCGCCGACCGCGGCGTGGAAGAGCGTGCCCGCGCTCTTGGTGCCGCTGGACTTGGTCGCGCTGCTGCTGACGTAGAGGTGGTCGTTCCACATCTGCGCCCCCTGCATCTTGACCACCCCAGGAAAGTACGCGGCGCTGGCCTGCACCACGCCGTTGCTCGATTGCAGCTTGCCGCTGCTGGGGTCGAGCGGCCAGCGGTGGATCCGCCCGAGCAGCGTGTTCGACGAGTATTCGCCCGTCACGAGCGACGGCGCCGAGCCCGAGAGGTCGAGCTCGGCGAACGAGAAGCGCGCGCAGCAGGCACCGCTGGCGAGGGCGTAGCGACCGACCTGCGGCAGCACGTACTTGTAGTTGAACGCGTGGTAGCCGGCGGCCTCGGAGACCTTGCCGATGCTGTCGCCCTTGCCGGTCTGGACCTGCAGCATCGCGTCGAGATCGAAGACGCGCAGGCCGACGCTGGTGTCGGCGACGTAGAGCAGGTTGCCGCGCCAGGCGATGCCACCGGCATGGACGCTGACAGGCTTGAACGACGGCACGCCCGCCACCGTCACCGGCTCGACCAGCAGCACCAGCCGGTAGGCGATGCTCGCCATCGACGTGACGTCGACGACGGCGATGCGGACGCCCTTGTCTGGCGTGCCGGGCGCGTCGAGGTCCTTGTTGTGGTACCAGCTGACGAGCAGCAGCTTGCTGCCGCCTGGCTTGCCGTCGAGGGTGCCGGCGGCGTTGGCGGTCGAGCTGCCGGCGATGCCCTGGGGGATCCAGTACGTCACGGCCTTGTCGCCGCTGTTCCAATCGAAACCGGTCTGCAGGCACGGCACGTCCGCGAGCTTGCTCAGCTTGGTCGCGTTGCGGTTCAAGTCCGTCGCCACCGACGCGAGGTTCACGGCCTTGACGCTCGGATGGGCCGCGATCGCCTTGATGATCGCAGCTTTGGTAGCCCAGGTGTCCTGGTCGACCAGGCGGAAGCCGTCGGCCGCCAGGACCTTGAGCGTGTTCGCCTTGGGCCCTTCGCCGCCCGCGGCCTGCTTGCACTCGGGCGGCGCCTGGGGGCAGACGACGGGCTTGGGCGGCTCGCCGCTGTCGGCAGGCTGCGTCGTATCCGGCGGCTGCGTCGTATCCGGCGGCTGCGTCGTATCCGGAGGCTGCGTCGTATCCGGAGGCTGCGTCGTATCCGGCGGCTGCGTTGCATCTGGCGGCTGCGTCGTATCCGGCGGCTGCGTCGTATCCGGCAGCTGCGTCGTATCCGGCGGCTGCGTCGTGTCGGCCGGCTCGGTGGCATCTGGCGGCTGCGTCGTATCCGGCGGCTGCGTTGCATCTGGCGGCTGCGTCGTGTCGCCGGCCTGCGCGTCGGCGGACGCGGCGTCTGGGGCCGATCGGCCATCGTTCGCTGCCGTATCATCCACCACCGGGCTACCGTCGCCAGCGTCCGCGTCGGCGCCACTGCCGGCGTCGAGGCCTCCGCTGCTCGCCGCGTCCAAGGTGACCACGTCCCCGGGCAGCTCCAGGCCAGGGCCCGACGCGTCGGGGGCAAAGGCGGGCGCGGTGCAGGCGCTGGCGAGCCACAGGCCGGCGGCGATCGCGCCGCGGCGAAGGTGATCACGGCGCCATCTGGTGGGTCGCGGCAGGCGCATCGATCCCTCGTCGCGGCGGGCCGCAGGGCAGCCCCGCCACGATCGCAAAGTCGCCGCAGACGGTCAAACCGCGCCTCGCGCTCGGCGTCGGCGACGCGTTGCGCGGCGCTGGGCGAGTCGTCATCCTCGGCGCCGTCGCCCGCGCTGGCGACGCGGAGGACCCCGGCCATGGACCGTGCACAGCCAGAGCGTTGGGACGCGATCGTCATCGGTGCGGGCGTGATCGGCGCGGCCGCCCTGGACGCGCTGGCGCGCCGCGGTGCGCGCGTGCTCGGCCTCGATCGCCACGAGGTCCCCAACGCCAGGGGCAGCTCGCACGGCGGCACGCGCGTCATCCGCACGGCCTACTTCGAGGGCCAGGACTACGTGCCGCTGCTGCAGGAGTCGTGGCGCGCCTGGCAGGAGCTGCAGGCCTGGCGTGGCACGACGCTGCTGCGGCAGACGGGGGTCCTGCACTTTGGCCCGGCCGACCTCGTCGAGCCCGTGCTGGCCTGCGCCCGCGACCAGGGCCTGCCGCACACGGCCGTCGACGCGGCGACGATCGCTGCGCGCTGGCCCGCGTTCCGGCCCGGCGTAGGCGATGTCGGCATCTTCGAAGAGGGCGGCGGCCTGCTGCGCGCCGAGCGCTGCGTCAGCGCGCTGCTGGAGCGGGCGATGGCCCACGGCGCGGAGATCCGGGGCATGCAGGCCGTGCACGGCGTCGAATGCGACGCCGACGAGGTGCGGGTGCACACGGCGAACGCGACGCTGCGCGCCAGCCGGGTCGTGCTCGCGCTGGGAGCCTGGAGCCAGGGCGACGCCAGCCCGCTGCCGGTGTCGCCCGCCGCAGCGCTGCCGCTGACCATCGAGCGCCAGGTGCAGCTCTGGTTCCAGCCGCGCGACCGCGCGGTGGTGACGCCGCAGCGGATGCCGGTGTTCCTGCGTTTTGGCCACGACGCGACGTTCTACGGCCTGCCCGAGGCCGAGCTGCCCGGGGTCAAGGTCTGCCAACACCACGGCGGCGACACGACGCGGGCCGAGTCGCTCGACCGCGCCTTCCGCCCCAGCGACGAGGCCAAGGTCCGCGCCTTCGTCCGCGCCCACCTGCCCGCCGCGGACGGCCCGCTGCTGAGCGCACGCGTCTGCATGTACAGCACGACACCAGATGAGCATTTTGTCGTCGGCAAGCATCCGAACCACCCCGAGCGCGCGGTGCTGGCCTGCGGCTTCTCGGGCCACGGCTTCAAGCTGGCGCCGGCCGTCGGCCGTCTGGTGGCGGACCTGGTCGACGGCGCGGCGAGCGGCGAGGTGCCGATGTTCGATCCAGCGCGTTTTGCCGCCCCGGCGACTGGCCCGGGTTGAGCGCAGGGCGCGGGCGACAGGATTCTTCGGTCGATTCGCCGCGGTCGTGGTCGCGTCGATTCGCGACGGAGACTGTCTCTGATGGACCTCGAACCGAGCGATTCCAACACCTTGCCGTGGTCACGCGCAGCAAACACCTTGCCATGGCCTGATCCGGTCCTAGCCTGGACGTGTGGTCGGAGTCGTTCCGACGCGGACCGGGGGGAATTGGATGCACGTTGGCCGGATCTCGATCGAAGCCACGCTCATGGGCGTCGCGCTGCTCGTTGCCGCAGCCCTGCCGGTCCACGTGGCGGCTGCGCCTGGTCGGCGCGTGTCCGTGGGCACGCCGAGCAAGATCTCCTTCGACGGCGACTCGACGCTGCACAAATACAGCGTGCGGGCGACGTCCTTCACGCTCGACGGCCAGATGGTCGGGCTCGCAGACGACGTCACGGCGGAGCGGCTTGGCAGCGACCTCTGCCGCGGCGACGCGACGTTGACGGTGCCGGTCCTGCAGCTCAAGTCGGGCAAGGACGGTCTCGACGCGAACCTCTACAAGGCGCTCGACGCCAAGCGCTATCCGACGATCGTCTACCGGTTCGAACACTGCACGGCCAAGCGGCGCGCCGATGGCAGCTATGACGTCGAGGCCCACGGCACGCTCCAGGTCGCGGCCAAGACGCAGCCGCTGGTGCTCGCGCTGACGGCGAGGCCGAGCAAGGGCCAGGTTCGGCTGCGGGGCCGCAAGCGTCTGACGATGACCAGCTTTGGCATCAAGCCACCCGTCCTGTTCCTGGGCTCCCTCAAGACCGCCGACGAGATCCATGTCGTCTTCGACGTCGTCGTTCGAACCGGCAACTGAAGGGCTCGCCCCCTCCACCTTTCGATCGCGTCAGGCGATCTATCGAGGACACGATGCGAATGCGTTCAGGATTGCTCACTCTTTGGCTGATGGCGGCCCTTGCCCTGCCCTCGGTGGCGACGGCCGCCGAGGTCTACAAATCCGACGCCGGCTCGGTCGATGTCGGCGGGCAGATGCAGCTGCTCGGCTACGCCGAGCGCCTCGACGACGGCGTGCGCGACGACAACCGCCTTTACCTCTACGTGCGCCAGGCGCGCCTGTCGCTGACGGCCAAGATGTCGGACGTGACGATGCGGCTGATCATGGCGTTTGGCGGCGAAGAGGAGGTCAAGGCCCCAGCGCCGGGCGTCTCGCTCGGCCTGCTCGAAGCGTCGGGTGACGTCGGGCTCGCCGGGCCGGTGCGCCTGCGCGCGGGGCAGTTCCGCGTCCCCTACGGTCGCGAGCGCGTGACCAGCCCGGCGACGCTCTCGTTCGCCGACCGCAGCAACAACAGCCTGATGTTCAACGTCGGTCGCGACGTGGGCGCGGCGGTGTATGCCAACCACGGCGACATCTTCGGCACGGTGGGCGTGTTCACCGGCGGCGGCCGCTCGGTGCCGCAGCGCTTCCTGCCGCAGACGCTCGGCTCGCCGATGTTCGTCGTGCGCGTAGGCTGGAATCACGGCCTCGACGACGATCCCTTCAGCCTGAGCCAGCAGGGTCGGCATGTGGACAAGTTGGTGGCGGGGGTCTACCTCAACGCGCTCTGGCAGAAGGACTCGCTGATCGGCCACTCGACGGTCTTTGGCGTCAAGACGGCGGACCGCCCGCTGCTGATCAACGGCAACTGGAACCCCTTCCTCGGCGCCAAGCTGCCGGGCGAGAAGACGATCGACCAAGCGACGCTGACGCAGTTCGGCGCGGACGCGGCCCTGAAGATGCCGCTTGGCGACAACACGCTGAGCGCAGAGGCCGAGTTCAACCAGGGCACGTTCGAGAGCGGCGTCGGCAAGGTTTCGGCGAGCGGCGCGCGCCTGCAGGCGGGTGTGCTCCTTGGCAAGATCGAGGTCGCGTTGCGCTACGCGACGCTGTTCGCCAACGACGACCTCAGCCAGAGTGGCGTCAAGTTGATCGAGAAGGCGGTGCACGAGGTGACGCCGGCGCTGACCTGGCACCTGCGCGGTGACAACGCCAAGCTCGTGCTCGACGCGCCCGTGACGCTCAACGCCCCGACGGTGCGCGAGACCGGGGTCGGCGTCTACAGCCTGATCTCGATGCCGGACCAGGCGGGCTTGCTCAAGCCCAAGGCGGCGGCCACGCCAGGCGATCCGCCGGGCCCCGCGTCGGGGACCCTGGTGACCCAAACGACGATGATGGGCCGGCTGATGCTGCAGTTCTCGTTCTAGCGCCGCGACCGCCCGGCCCTGTCGGCCGCGTCGCTGTCGGCTCGTCCCTGGCGGCTCGTCCCTGCCGGCCGGACACCTGCAACGCCCATCGCGAGAGGCGTGCTCCTCAGGGACGGAGCGCACCGCGCCCCGAACGCCGTCGCGCGGCGATCCAGCCGCCGAGCAGGCCGAGCAGGCCGAGCACCGCCGTCGACGCGCGCCCGTCGTCGGCGGCGCGGCTGGGGCTGGCCGAACAGCCGCCGCCACTGCCCGAGGTGCCGCCCGAGGTGCCGCCCGAGGTGCCGTCCGGCGCGCCGTCGGGCCACGCGGCGCCATCGAGGTCGGCGACGGGCGGCAGCGCCGACCCGTCGGGCGGGACCTGGCCGTCGACCCAGCCGGGCTTGGGCCAGCAATCGTAGGGCTGCGGCCAGGGGCCGACGGTGGTCGCGATGGGGTCGCTGTCGGGCGGTTCCCATGTCGTCACCGGCTGCAAGACGAGCGTTTGCGGCAGCGACACGGCACCCGGGATGGCCGACGCGATCGCGGTGTCGACGAGGTCGACGTCGGCGGCCGCCACCTGGATCACCTTGCCCGACTCCTCCAGGACCTCGATCTGCGCGGCGACTGGCGCCGTCTTGAAGCGGGCGTCGCTCGCGTTGTTCCAGGTCGTCGCGCCCGAGATCAGCCAACCAGGCAGGCCCGGAAGGCCGAGGCGGACATGGCTCGCAGGGAGCCAGCCGTTGGGGCAGACCTGGCCGACCTCGAAGGTCAGGGTCGCGGCGACATCCGGCAGCTCGGGGGCGAAGCTGAAGATCGGATCGCGGTCCATCTCCGAAGGCGAGATCCGCATCACGAGCCGTGTCGTCCGCGACGCTGCCGCCATCGTGTCGACCAGGCTCTGCATCGGCGTCACGATCTCAGCCGCGAAGGCCGCCGCGAGCGCAGCGCCGTCGACCGGTCGCGCGACGAGCGCGGCGGCGTCGAGCCCGACGGGGGCGCCGGCTTGGGTGCAGATCTGCGTCTTGCCGCTGGCGCTCCAGCCGGCCTGCGCCCAGACGGCGCCACAGCTCTGCACGATGGCGAGCGCGGACTCCGGGCTCATCGGCATCCACGGCGCCAGCCCGGCGCTCATCTTGCCGTGGACGTAGAGCGCGGCGATCACGTCCGGATGGCGCCACTCGGCGCTCGTATGCTCGTAGACGAAGCGCACGAGCTCGAACATGGTCGACACGCCAGCCAGCTGTTTGGTGTCGAACAAGGTCTTGGGCAGCACGGCCGCAGCGTCGAGCTTGCCGGCAGACTCGGTGACGAAGGCATGGCCACCCGCCGCGTCGATGGCGGCGGCGACGATCCCGTCGTAGTTGTTCGGCCGCGGCGCTGGACCGACCGAACCCAGGTTCATCCGCAGCAGGTTGGGCACGACGTGCAGGTGGTTCTTCGGCACCGCACGCCCCGGACCGGCCAAGGTCACGGCGATCTCCATGTCGTCCTTGGCGGCGATCGAGGTCAACCGCAGCGGCACGCAAGGGTCGGCATCCTGCATCGCGAGCGCGATCGGGCGGATGCGGTCGATGCCGTTGCCGTTGCTGAGCTTGACCGCGACGAAGACGTCACCCTTGGCGATGTGGTCGGCGAAGATCGGCACCGCGGCCGGCGGCGATTGGTAGCCCTTCTGCTGCAGCCAGTCGTAGAGCGGCTTGGCGTCGGTCGCCTTGAGCACCAGGTAGTCGTAGGGCCCGGTGGTGGACTCCTCCAAGACCTCGACCTCCTTTGGCGGTTGCGGTTGCCACGGGCCAAGGCCGGCGTCGTCACCGGCGGAGGTATCGCCATGGGCCGAAGTGTCGAGGCCACCCGACGCCGGCTTCGGCCCGCAGCCGATGCGCGGGTCGCGACAGTTCTCGGCGGCGCGCTGCTTGCGCACGAAGCGTCGACGCAGCTGGGCGTCGAGGCGGTCGAAGAGCAGCGACGTGCCAACCGAGACCTTCGGCACTGCGGGCAGCGGCAAGATCCAGCCAAAGGACGCGGCGGCGCCGCTGTAGCGCACCTCGACCCAGACGGTCGTCGTGTTCGTCGCGGGATCGTGGGCAAACAGGACGCGCTCCTGGTTCTGCTGCACGGTCTGCGGCCCGCCGCCGAGCTGCGGCGAAAAGCAGCCACCGCAGGCCCAGGCGGACGGCGTGGCGGCCAGCGCGACGAGCGCGGTGACGGTGGCGAGTGTGCTGCGAGCCCGGCGAGAGCGACGAGCGACGAGCGAGGGTTGACGAGCTTCCATGGCGTCACCTCACGAACGTCGCTGATGACGCTCGGTCAGGAGATACGCCCTCTCACCGGCTTGCCCCTGAGGCTACCCGACATTTGCGCGCGCGGCCAGCCAGAATGATGCGCCTGCGCCGCTCAGTCCTTGCGCTTGAGCAACCACCAGCGCCAGCTGACAATATGCGGCTTGACGTCCATCAGCAGCCGGTCGCCGTCGATGCAGTACGCGGCCTGGAATTCCGCGGTCTTGATCGTGTCGCCGCCCTCGACGCTGTAGGCCATCGCGCCGGGGCCGCCTTCTTTGGGCACCTTGGCGTCGCAGGTGCAGCGGCCGGCACCGGCGTCGGCGGTGGCGTCGAAGCTGCAGCTCATCAGGTCGGCCTTGGACATCGAGCTGCAGGCGGTCGCCGCTTCGATGCCCGGCTTGGCCGCCGCCAGGCAAGCGGTCGAGAAGGTATAGGTCGTCGCCGCGTAGCCGCCGATATCGGTCTTCATCTCGGTGGCAGTGAAGCTGATGGTGCCGGTGTCGACGAGCTTGCCGCTGACGGTGCCGCCCGGCGGCTTGCAGGCCGCGAGGTCGCTGAAGGGGTGCTCGAACAACGCCCCGGCGGCGACGGGATCTTCGGGACAGAAGTCGATGATCTCCCAGGTCGTGCCGGCGAGCGTGCCGCCGCAGGCTGGCTCGGGCGCGACGGGGCAGGCCCAGGGGTCGCCGCCGGCGGTGTCGTTGCTGGAGGCGTCCGTGGCGGCGTCGCTGTCGGCCGCATCCTGTGGGGCCGTATCGATCGTGGCCGTGTCATTCGAGGCCGTGTCGTTCGGAGCCGTATCATCCTGGGAGGTGTCGGCCTGTACCGTGTCGTCCGTGGCTGCGTCGCCCTGGGACGTCTCGTGCGCCGTCGTATCGGCCGCGGCCGCGTCAGCCGCCGTGCCGGCACCGCCGTCGCTGCAGGCGCAGATCCACACGCTGATGGTGGCGATCGCCACGTTCCGGATCGTCGACATGGGGCCTCCTCGGGCGACGCGCTGCGCAGGCGGCGGCGTCACGCGCAATCAAGGGCTGCGGCCCCAGCATGCAACCTGCGGCGCCGGCGATCCATGGGCGGGAGCGTCAATGCGCGGCGATCGCGGGCCCGAGCGGCGACGTCCTGGCGTCCGGCGCTGCGGGGGCCTGCGGCAACGGCTGCCAGACGGCGTCGACGACGCAATCGTGCAGCTCCAGGGCGTCTGCCCCCTGGCACGCGCCCTCGGCCTCGAGCACGTCGCGGATCGGCCCCTTGACCCGGGCCAGGCGCAGCGTCACGCCCGCGGCGCGCAGGTCACGGCCCATCGCGGCGAGGGCGCGGGCGGCGGTCGCATCGATATCGTTCACGGCCGAACAATCGAGCACCAGGGCGCACGCCTCGGGGTGGCGGCCGAGGCGATCGAGCATGCGCGCCTCGACGGTGGCGATGTTGGCGAAGAGCAGCGACATGTCGACGCGCAGCACGACCACGCCGTCGCGGCATTGCACCTCGGGGTGGCGCTCGATGTTGCGGAACTCGACGCTGCCGGGCACCTGGCCGAGCTCGGCGATATGCGGCCGCGTGCTGCGCCAGACGACGTGCGCCAGGCTGGCCAGCACTCCGACGGCGATGCCCGGCTGGATGCCGAAGACCAGCGTCGCGGCGAAGGCCAGCAGCAGCAGCCACGCCTCCTGGCGACGCGGGCGCCAGAGCCGGCGCAGCGTGCCGACGTCGACCAGGCTGGCGACCGCGACGACGACGATGCTCGCCAGCGCCGGCCGCGGCAGGTCGTGGAAGGCCGGCGTCAGCGTCCAGAGCACCACGGCGATCAGCGCCGAGGTGACCAGCGCGGCCAGGGGCGTGCGGGCGCCGGCGCTGGCGTTGACCGCCGTGCGCGACAGGCCGCCGGTCACGGGGTAGCCGCCGCTCAGGCTGGCGCCGACGTTCGCCGCGCCGAGCGCGAGCCACTCGCGGTTGGCGTCGATCCGGGCTCCGCTGCGGATCGCCATCGCCCGGCCGACCGAGATCGCCTCGAGGAACGCGACCAGCGCGATCGTCAGCGACGCTGGTAGCAGCTCCTGCAGCCGCGCGAGGTCCAGCGTCGGCAACGACAGCGGCGGCAGCCCGGCGGGCACCTCGCCGACGATGGCGACGCCGCGCTCTTCGAGGCCGCCCACCTTGACCGCCAGCGTCGCCGCGACCACGACGACCAGCGCCGCCGGCACGCTCGGCGCCAGCCGCTTGAGCGTGACCAGCACCACGATGCCGCCGCCGCCGATCAGCAGGCTCGGCAGGTGCACCGCGCCCAGCTGCGCGCTAGCCGCGACCACGACGTCGAGCACGTGCGTGCTGCGCGGCAGCTGCACCCCGAGCAAGGGCCCGAGCTGCGAGACGCCGATGATCAGCGCGGCGGCCGAGGTGAAGCCGCTGAGCACCGGCTGCGACAGCAACTCGACCAGCGCGCCGAGCTTGAGCGCGCCCATCGCCAGCTGCACGACGCCGACCAGCAGCGCCAGCGTCAGCGCCAACGAGACCGCCTCGGCCGAGCCCGCAGGTGCCAGCAGCCCCACGGTCGAGGCCACCAGCAACGAGTCCATCGCCACCGGTCCGACCGAGAGCTGGCGCGAGGTGCCGGTCAGCGCATAGATCGCGCCGGGCAGGAATGAGGCATAGAGCCCGACGATCGGCGGCAACCCGGCCAGCATCGCGTAGGCCATGCCCTGCGGCACGAGCATCACCGCGGTCGTCAGGCCGGCAGCGAGGTCGCCGCCGAGATCGCGCCGATCGTAGGATCGCAGCCACTGCAGCACGGGTCGTCCTCCCGGCGCCCGGGAGCAGGCGCCAGGCAGAAGAGCCGGCGGTGGCCGTGGACGTTACGGCGACGTTGCGGCGACGTTGCGGCGACGGCGGCGCAAGCGGCGCGCCGCGGCCCTCAGGCGTCGTCGTCGATGCCGGCCGGGCGCAGCGGATCGCCCTTCCAATCGTCGCGCAGCAGCTGCGAGAGCATCCGATCGGCGAGCACCCGGCCGCCCGTCTGGCAGGGCGGGCAGTAGTTCGTCTCGCGGCCGCGGGCGACGACACGCTGGATCGCGGCGCCACAACGCGGGCACGGCAGCCGATGCCGACCGTGCACGGCCATCTCGGGCCGAAACGCCGTGACCTTGGCCGGCCAGGCCGCCGCCGCCTCGGCGCAAAGGCGCTCGCTCCAGGTCGTCAGGGTGCGAACGGTCGCGTCGAAGAGCGTCTGGCACGTCGCGTCGTCGAGCGCCTGGGTCCGGGCGAAGGGCGAGATCTGCGCCTCCCAGCAGATCTCGTCGGCGTAGGCGCCGCCGATGCCGGCAAAGCGCGTCGGCTCGCCCAGGGCGCGTTTGAGCGTCCGCCCCGGCGCGGCCCGCAGCCGCTCGGCGAAGATCGCCGCGCCGTCCTCGCTGCCCGGGCCGCCGAGCGCCAGCACCTCGACGCCGCCGGCGTCCAGCGCGCGCAGCGCGTCCTCGCCCTGGACGACGTGCAGGCTCGCCCGCCGCTCCTTGCCCGCCTCGGTCAGCACCAGCGAGCCGCCCTCGACGTCGATCGCGAGCAACCGCCCCTTGCCGCCGAGCGCCGCGCCCGGCTTCTGCCATTGCAGCCGCCCGGCGAGCATCAGGTGCAGCAGCAAGAAGGTGCCGTCGTCGAGCTCGAGCGCCAGCCGCTTGCCCACGCGCCGGGTCGCGACGATCGTACGGCCTCGAAGGAGTGCCAGATCGCTGACGGTGCGCAGGACGAAGGGGCTGCCGAGCCGGACCTCACGCAGCGCCTTGCCGACGATCCGCGGCGCGAGCGCGACCCGATACGCTTCGAGATCTGGCAGTTCTGGCACGGTGGCCTCCGCGATCCCCGCCCCGGTCGATCCGCCGCCACTGTGCGCGGCCGCCGCGATGCGGGTCAAGACCGGGCGCCGCGCGACGGCGGTCCCTTGCTCCGTGGCCGCGATCCGGGCCATCCTTCGCCTCCCAAACAGCCGCAACCGGCAAGGAGCCCACGATGAGCCTGAACCTCGCGAGCCTTCTCCGCACCTCTGCGAAGCAGCAGCCGCAGCGCCCGGCGCTGACGATCGGCCCCAAGACCTTCGACTACGGCACGCTCGACGCCATGGCGCGCCGCTTCGCCGGCGGCCTCGGCAACCTCGGGCTGCACGCCGGCCAGCACGTCGCGCTGCTGCTGCCGAACGTGCCGCAGTTCACCATCGCCTACTTCGGCTGCCACTACGTCGCCAACCCGGTCGTGCCGCTGAACGTGCTGCTGACCGCCGACGAGATCGCCTACCACCTCGAAGACTCCGACGCCGTCGCCGTCGTCGTCTGGGAGGGCTTCCTCGAGGCCGCGCACGCCGCGTTCCTGCGCGTCGACGGCTGCAAGCACCTCATCGTGGTCAAGGCCGACCCGAGCGACCTGGCCGCGCCCGAGGGCTGCGTCAACTTCACGGCGATGGTCGGCGGGGCGACGCCCGTCACCGAGCTGGCGCCGACGATGCCCGACGACACCGCCGTCATCTTGTACACCTCGGGCACCACCGGCCGGCCCAAGGGCGCCGAGCTGACGCACTTCAACCTCTTCTACAACGCCGAGTACACCAGCACGCGCCTGATGCCGCTCTCGCCCGAGACCGTCGCGCTCGTGGCGCTGCCGCTCTTCCACAGCTTTGGCCAGACGGTGCTGCAGAACGGCGTGCTGCGCGCCGGCGGCCACCTGGTGCTGATGCCGCGCTTCGAGCCGACCGCCGCCTTCGAGCTGCTCGCAGGCCACAAGATCAGCCTCTTCGCTGGCGTGCCGACGATGTACTTCGCCCTGCTGCACCATCCGGGCGCGTCGGCGTACGACCTCTCGGCGCTCAAGCTCTGCGTCTCGGGCGGCTCGGCGATGCCGGTCGAGGTCATGCGCGCCTTCGACGAGCGCTACAACGTCAACATCCTCGAGGGCTACGGCCTGTCCGAGACCTCGCCCGTCGCCAGCTTCAACGTGCTCGATCGGCCCAAGAAGCCGGGCTCGATCGGCCTGCCGATCCAGGGCGTCGAGTTCCGCCTGGTCGGGGTCGACGGCGCGGTCGTCACCAGCACCGACACGCCCGGCGAGATCCAGATCAAGGGCCACAACGTCATGAAGGGCTACTACAAGCGGCCCGAGGTCAACGCCGAGACCATCGTCGCGGGCTGGTTCGCCACCGGCGACATCGGCACCGTCGACGCGGACGGCTACTACACCATCGTCGATCGCAAGAAGGACATGATCATCCGCGGCGGCTACAACGTCTACCCGCGCGAGATCGAAGAGGTCCTCTACGGCCATCCGGCGGTGGCCGAGGCCGCCGTCATCGGCATCCCGCACGAGAGCCACGGCGAGGAGGTCAAGGCGATCGTCGCGTTCAAGCCCGGCAGCAGCGCCAGCGTCGACGATCTCAGCGCCTTCTGTCGCGAGCGCCTCGCGGCCTACAAGTACCCGCGCGTGTTCGAGGTCCTCGCCGCGCTGCCCAAGGGCCCGACCGGCAAGATCCTCAAGCGCGAGCTGCGTGGCTGATCGGTCCAGGGGCGGGGCGACGAGGCGTCAGTTCGCGGCCTCGTCGAGCCAGGCCTGCACCGCCGCGCGCTCGAGCGGGCCAAAGTGGCCGACCAGCACCGTGCGCACGGCCTTGCCCGCGTCCGAGAGCAACCACGCGACGTCGCGGCGGTTGTCGGCGAGGTCGCACATGTAGAAGTGCGTCACCGCGCCGCTGCCCGGGATCGAGCCGCGGATCAGGTCGCCGACCAGGGCGAAGGGCCCAGCCACGACCACGAGCGAGCCGTCAGTGTGGCCGGGCAACGCGTGGATCATGCCGGGAACCCCGGTCAGCGGCTGCAGGTCTTGGTGGGCGCCCTCGCCTTCGGCCGGGATCTCGACGTCGGCGTCGAGCGGCGTGTAGGTCTGGCCCTGGTCCTCGTCGAGGCGGCTGCGGGCGAGGCCGTCGGTCGGGCAGAGCTTCGCCTCGTGCTTGCCGCTGGCCATCATCGCGTGGTCGCCGGCGCCAGCGATGATCCGGGTGCCGTAGCGGGCGCGGAAGTAGCCGGCGCCGCCGACGTGGTCAGCGTGGCCGTGGCTGACGATGATGGCGCGCAGGGTCTTGGGATCGACGCCGGCGTCGCGCATCCGCCGCTCGAGCGCGGGCGCGTCGCGCTGCAGGCCGGCGTCGACCATGAAGGCGGCGCCGCCGTGGCGCACGATATGGGCGTTGTTGTGCGACTCGCGCAGCGTGATGACCTCGTAGCCGTCGTCGCGCAGCGTCTGCGTCCGCCCGGCGCAGCCGGCCACGAGCGAGGCCCACATCGCCAGGGGCAGCAGCCGCCGCGCGCAGCGTCCCAGGGAACTCACGCCGATCATCCCGCCTCCGAGGCACGTTCGAGCGGCGAATCCAGGCCGCGCAGCGCGTGTTGGATCGACAACGCGAGCTCCCGGCGTCGCGCCGCGAGCTCGAACGCCACCGACGCCCGCGTCAGGCGCAGCCAGCCGGCGCGCAGCGCCCGACGCCGCAGCTGCAGGCGCTCGTCCCAGCGCAGGGCGATCGCGCCGCTGAGCGGGGCGAGCAGCAGCGCCGCCAACGCGACCGCGGCGCCTTGCCAGAGGCCCAGCGCGACGGCCTGCACCAGCCACGCCATCGGCAGCAGGACCATGCCGCCGAGCAGCTTGTAGGTCGAGACGACGTCCTGCTCGCCCTTGGCCAGCGCGTTGGCGAGCACGCCGATGGCGCGGTAGGTCGGCCAGTTCAGCAGCGTGCCGAGCGCAGCCAGTGGCGCCAGCAGGACCAGCGACGCGGCGGCGGCGAGCACGCGCCCCGCGCCGGCGGCGTCGCGCTCGACGGCGAGCGGGCCGCGCGGATCACCGAGGTCGAGCAGGCCGACCTCGTCCGCCATCTGCAGGTAGCTGCGCGCGGCGTCGGCCAGGGCCTCGGCCCGGGCCGGATCGACGCGCTGCAGGCGACCAAACGCGTCGGCGAGCGCGAGGGCACGGCTCTGGCGATCGGCGACACCGGCGTCGGGCGGTGCCAGCGAGCCGAGGTCGACCAGCGCGGCGACCTGCTGCAGGCCCTGCCAGGTCATCGCGTTCTCGGCCGCGAGCACGACGTCGCGCAGGGAGCGATCGATGACCTCGGTCAGCGCGCGGACGGACTCCGGGTCGTCGCCGTGCGCGCGGTGGTAGGCCAACACGTCGATCGGCGCGGCGACCGCGGCGGCCACCTCGGAGCGAAAGGTCTGCTTCGCAGCGTAGAGCAGCCCGACAGGGACCAGATGCAGCGAGGTCGGTGCGCCGGGCCCGGCCTGCTCGAAGGCGGCGGCGGTGGACAGCGCGATGCGGGCGGCCCCGGTCTTGAGCGGCACGAGGCCGGGCACGTCGTGGCTGATCCCTTCGGGGAACAGGGCCATGTCGCGCCCCGTCGCCAGCAGCGCACGACAGCGGGCGAAGGTCTGCTCGTTGCGCCGCTGCGCAGCTTCGGCGTCGCCGCCGTCCTGGCGCCGCGCGATCGCGACCGCGGCGAAGGAGCGCATCGCGAACCTCGCGATCGGGTTCGAGAAGAGCGTCGCCTTGCCCAGGAACGCCAGCTCGCGGTCGAGCGCCAGCCGCAGCACCAGCGGATCGATCAGGCCGTTGGGATGGTTGGCGACCACGATGCAGGGCCCGGGCGGCAGGGGCAGGCGGCCGCTGGCGGCGATGACGGGGTGGTACAGCCGCACCAGGGCGAGCACGAGGCTGGCGAAGCTCGCCTGCGCACGCACGATCGCCGGGTGCTCGGGCGGTGCGGCAGGGTCGGCGCTGGGCAGGGGCGGGCTCATCGCGCGGAGGCTAGCCGAGCCGAGCGGGCGCGTCGATGGCGGCGCGGCCAACATGGGCAGCTCTACCTATTGACCGTTGGAACACGCGTGGAGATCCTGCGGCGCGATGCTCGGTTCACCCCCACATCCTCGGCGTGTCCGCGGCGGCTGGCGCTCCGTCGCGTCGCTCGCCGTGCTGGCGGCCGCGTGGCCGTGGCTGGCCTCGGCAACCGGGTCCGACGCCGCGGCCGGCCCCGCCGTCGCAACGTCGGCCGCCTCGGCGCCGGACAAGGCCCATGTCCACCTCCCTGCGGCGTGGGCCGAAGGGGCGCTGCTCGACGGCAAGCCGATCGCGCGCATCGAGCGGCATCGCGAGTACATCCGCGTCCACGTCGAGGGCGGCGGCTTCGAGCTGGGACGCTGCCGCGATCCGGCCGACCCCTGGTGCGATGGCAACCTGCGGGTCCAGCCCATGCCCGACCAGCCAGCCGACGAGGCCGCCCTGACGCGCCGGCTCGACGAGCTGCGGGCGCGGCCGCGAATCGCGATGCACGAGGCGCTGGACGACGCAGGGGCCGGGGCCGGCGCCGACGCCGACGGCACCGGGTTGTGGTGGTGGCTGCAGCGGCTGGTCGCGACCTCCGGGCTGAGCCGGCTGCTGCCCACGCTGCTCGCCCTGGTGGGGCTATGGCTCGGCTGGCTCGCGACACGCGAACACCCCGAGGCGCGGCGCGGCGTCTGGGCGTTGGCGTTGATGACGCTCGCCGCGCCGATCTTGGGCCGGACGCTGCTTGGGCCCGACTCGGTGGCGACGCTGCGCATCGCCCACCTGCACGAGAGCAACGCCAGCGACACCGCCGCCCTGCTGGTGCAGGCCTACGCCGAGGACCAGCCGGCGTGGCAACTGACGAGCGCCGTCCGCGGCATCCACGGCATCGTCGCGGCGAACCGGCTGCTCTGGGTCCTCGGCGTCCTGGCGATCTGGGTCTGGGTGCGCTCCCTGCTGCCGAGCGGGCGCATGGCGTGGCTGGTCGTCGGTCTGGTCGCGGGCAACGGCTTCAACGCGGCGTTGCGCAACTCCGAGCTCGAGACACCCGAGATCTGGCTGGCGGTGTGCGCTGGGGTCGCGGCCTTCGTCGTCGCCGACGACGCGCGGCTGCGAGCTGCGACCCGCTGGGGTGCGGCGGCGTACCTGCCCTCGCTGCTGCTGCTGGTCGATCGTCGGCGCGAGACCCTGCTGCTGGTGATCGCGGCGCTCCTGAGCCTGGCCGCACGGCAGCTGCGCCGCCGCCCGGACATCGCGCCACGCCTGGACGCGGCCTGGCAGCGCGGAGTGGCGGTCGCGTTGCGCCCGGCGACGCTCGTGCTCTTCGGCCTGCTGGTCGTGGCGCAGGGCCTGTGGGCGCGCGAGCTCGCCGAGGCATGCCAGCCCCTCGGCCATGCCCTGGGCGACCACGTCCACGTCGGCGGCGTGTCACCGAGCAGCTGGATCTCGCTGCTGCCGGCGCTCTCACCGACGGACGTCAGCTTCGTGTTCGTCCTGCTCAACCTCGCCACCTGGTCCAACCTGCTGCTGGCGATCCTGGTGGCGTACGGCGCGATCGCGATCGTGCGCCAGCGCCACGACTGGATCTGGCTGCTGGTCACGGTCGCCACGGTCTACAAGCTCTACCGCGCGGCGGGCCACGCCTTCCCGTTCGAGGTGGTGCGCTACCTCGCGACCCTGGCCCCGTTCTGGGCCGCGATCGCCGCGCTCGGCGTCACCTGGGCCTGGCCGAGGCTGCAGTCCGCGACGCCGACCCCGGGGGCGCGACGCCTGGCCCTGCTCGCGATCGCCCTCGCGGCGATCCTCGACGCCCGCTACGGCGCGCTGGACGCCAACATGGGGCCATGGCTGGGGACACGCGGGCCCGTCGGCGACCAGCAGACCTCGTTCTGGGCCATGGCCCAGGCCGTCGAGACCAACCCGGACTGCGCCGTCATCACGCGCAGCACGACCGAGACCGACGCCGAGGGCGTGGTGATCGCCGAGGAGCTTGTCGTGGTCGGCCAACCCTGGGCGACGGTCACGCGGGTCGCCACCGAGGCCGAACTGCCGAGGGCGGTCGCCTCCCTCTCGCCGCCGCCGCGCTGTACGCTGGTGCTCGACGGGCTGGACTGTCGCTGCGCCGGCAGCGAGGGCTGCGCCTCGCTCGGCGAAGGGCCGATACTGGCGACCTCGGTGCCGACGATGGTCGCCTACCGCCACGACCATTGGGGCCGCGCGCTCGACGACGTGCGCCCCTTCACCGTGCGTCGGCTTCGCCAGGATCTGGATCCGACGCGACGTTGACGACTGATCCGCCGTCGGCGGCCGAGTGGGCGGCGGCGACGCCCGCGGCCGCAGCGACGAGGTGCCCGGGCGCGCTGTCGACCAACCGGCGAACGAAACCCGTCGCCGGCGCCGCGACGAGCTCGGCCCAGCGACCGCATTGGGCGACGCGGCCGTGCTCCATCACCAGCAGCCGATCGGCGACCGACGTCGCGTCCTCGAGGTCGTGCGTCACCAAGATCGCGGGGATCTGGGCCCGCCGCAGCTGCCTCGCCAGCAGGGCACGGACATCCGCGCGCGCGCCGACGTCGAGGGCCGAGAGCGGCTCGTCCAGCAGCAGCGCCCGCGGCCGCAGCGCCAGCGCCCGCGCCAACGCCACCCGCTGCCGTTCCCCGCCCGAGAGCGTCGCAGGCGCACGTCGGGCGAGCCCGTGCAGCTCGAAGACCTCCACCGCCTCGGCGACGCGAGCGGCCCGCTCGGCATGCGTCAGGGCTGGCCGTTGGCAACCGAGCGCGAACGCGATGTTGCCGACGACGTCGAGGTGCGGCAGCAGCGCCAGCCCCTGCGGCACCCAGCCGATGCGGCGATCTTCGAGCGGCACGTCGAGGCCGGCCTCGGCGTCCCAGAGCACGACGTCCTCGGCACCGCCGACCAGCGCGACGCGCCCTTGCGCCATCGGCAGCGCGCCGAGCAGCGCCAGCAGCAGCGACGACTTGCCAGCACCGTTGGGGCCGAGCAGCGCCAGCACGCCGCCCTCGGTGTCGAGGCGCACGTCCAGGCTCGGGCCGCCGACGCCCTGGCCGATCGGCCCGCACACATGGGCCCGCAGCGACATCGGCGCGCTCATCGCGCCCCCGACGGCGGCGCGGCCGGGCCGCCCGACGACCAAGGAGCGGCGGCGCGCGCATGCAGCGCCCGCACGCCGAGCAGCAGCGCCAGCGCCACGGCCACCAGCACCAGGGCCAGGGCCTGCGCCGCGCGCACGTCCTGTTCGAGCGCTGCATAGATCGCCAAGGGCAGGGTCTGGGTGCGGCCGGGCAGGTTGCCGGCGAACATCAGCGTGGCGCCGAACTCGCCGAGCGCCCGCGCCCAGCACATCGCCGCCGCCGCGAGCAGGCCCGGCGCCGCGACCGGCAGTCCGACGCGCCAGAGCACCCGCCACGGCGCGGCGCCGAAGCTGCGCGCCACCAGCGGCAAGGCCGGATCCATCGCCCGGAACGCGCTCAACGCGCCCTGGACGTAGAACGGCGCGGCGACGAAGACCTCGGCGACCACGACCGCAGCCGTGGTGAAGCTCAGCGACAGACCAGCCGGCTCCAGCGCCGCGCCGATCAGGCCCTGACGGCCAAACGCCATCAGCAGCGCCACGCCCGCGACCGCGGGCGGCATGACCACCGGCAGCTGGACCAGGGCCTCGACGGCCCGAAGCAAGGCGCCACGCCCCGGGCGGCGCCGCGTCGCAGGCGCCCCGGCGCCCGAGAGCAGCCACGCCAGCGGCGTGCCGAGCAGCACCGACAGCAGCAGGCTCCAGGACGTCGTCCACAAGCTCAGGCGCAGCGCGGGCAGCACCACGGGATGGCGCAGACCGGCCCAGAACGCCGCCGGGCTCGAGCCGAGCGCAAGCGCCAGCAGCGGCAGCGCCAGCAACAGCAGCAGCAACGACGCCACGGCCCACAGCGCGCCGCGTTGCCAGCCGAGCGTGGCCGAGGAGGGGCGCGCGGGCGACCCAGGCGCGTCGATCACCGCAGGCGCACCGCGCCCTCGCGCGCCGCCGGCAGCTGGCAGCCGTCGAGCGTCACAGCCTTGGCGCCGTTGGCGAAGTGGGCGTCGACGAGCCAGCCGACCTCGGGATCCAGCGTCGTCGGCGGCTGATGCTCGCGCAGATCGCAGCCGCGCAGGACGATCGTAGCGCGATCGCGGGCTGCCAGCACGGCGCCGGCGTGGGCCGCGACGTTGTCGACGAAGACGCATTGCTCGACCAGCAGGCTCGCGTCGTTGCTGACGAGCAGCGCGCCGCCGCTGCGACCGTGGTTGCCCTCGAGCCGGCAGCCGCGCAGCGTCGCCTCGCCCCGTCGCAGGTAGAGCGCGCCGCCGCCGTAGCCGGTCGCGACGCCGTGGCGCAGCACCAGGCGCTCGAGCAGCAGCGACGCGCCGTTGGCGACGCGGACCAGCCCGCCGGAGTTGGTGTCGCCGCCGTCAGCGATGTGCAGGTCGCGCAGCGTGACGCTGACGCCGCGGCCGTCGACCGCGACCAGCGCGCCCTCGCCTCGACCGCGCAAGATCGCGGGGTTCTGCGGATCGCGGCTCTGCAGCGTGACGTCCTGCAGCAGCACGAAGGGTCCGACGTGATCGCCAGCGGCCAGGCGCAGCGTCGCGCCAACCGGCGCCGCGGCCAGGGCGTTGCGCAAGGCGTCGCCACCGGCGGGGATCGTCAACGAGGGCGGGCGCAGGTTCATCCGAGTGTCGTCAACGTCTCGTACTTGCTACGGAAGTCCGCCAACGTCAGCTCAAAGACGCCGTCGTCGGCGCCGTTGTTGGTCGGCTCGCCGGAGCCCCAGGGGTTGCGCAGCTTGATCAGGCGCTTCTTGTCCTTGCCGCGGCCGGTGGTGCGCACGCCCATCACCGTGTAGGCGTGGTTGCCGTAGACGCCGGTCGCGTCGCCGTAGCGGGCGTCCTGGCCGTGCTTGTCGTCGAAGGTGCCCGCGGTCATCGCCGTGCCGGCCTTGGCCGCCGCCGAGAGCTTCTCCCAGAGCGCGTCGTCGCTGCCGGCGCGCGCGATCGTGTCCGAATCGGCGGGGATGCCGGTCATCGCCTCGAGGACGTCGCCCTCCCAGCCGCCCTGGCCGATCGTGTCGTAGTCGCCCTTGCCGCTCGACTTCCAGACGGCGTAGGCCTTCTCGATGACCGACGGCCAGAGCTCGCCCTTCTGGGTCGATTGCAGGTAGGCCCAGGTGTCCTTCTTCTGGTACCAGGGGAAGTCCGCGTCCACCTCGACCCACTCCTCCTTGGCCTCGCCGCGCCAATCGAGCCGGTAGAAGCGCACGGCGAAGACGTCGCCGCCGCGATCGACGATGCCCTCCTTGATCTTGTTCGGGTAGCGCTGCGCCACGGCGGCGAGGCCGGCGGCGAGGTAGCAATCGCTGAGCCAGCCCTGCGCGACGTCCTGGGCCCGCACGCCGTTCTTGAACAGCTTGCCCTCGTAGCGCTTGTACTCGTGGGTCTCGCGCTGCTTGGTCGCGTCGTCGCGCGCCAACTCCGGATCGGCCAACTGCTGCGGCGTGGTGTACTTCGGGCCGCCCGGGCCGCCGGTGGTGCCGCCGGTCTTGGCCGCGTCGGGCTTGGCCGGGCCGAGACCGCCGCCGTCCTTGCCGGGACCGTAGCGCGGACGCGGCGTCACCGAGGCCTTGCCGTCGGCGTAGCCCATGCCCTTGAGCTGCTGCATCAGCTCCGGACCCGTGCCGGCGGGGCCGCCCGCGGGGCTCTGCGGCGCCGCGGCGGGCGTGGTTGGTTGCCGCTTCTGGGCGGGGTTGAGGGCGGGCATGGCGCGAACTCCTGCGGCGACCGCGCAATGGCGTGGACGGCCCCGTGGTCCCGCGAGATCTAGCACGACCGGCGCGGAACATCGAGACAATGGGACGTTGGCGGCGCTGCCTGGGGTGTGCAGGCTTCAGCCGGCGTGTTGGCCACCGTCCCGTCCGCCGCGACCAGCACCGGCCACGGCCTGGAGCAGCACGGCCTCGAGCGCGTCCATCGTCGCCTCGACCGTCAAGAGCGCCGGGATGGCATCGCCGGCGTCGCGCACCGGCGTCGTCGTCAGCGCCGCGATCGCGGCATCCATCGCGGCCGCGTCGCCCCCCTCGACGATCTGGACGTCCGGCACGTCGGCGAGCAGCGAAGCCGTGTCGCTCGGCTGCGGCGTCTGCAACAAGATCGGCCGCCGCGCCGCGATCTGCTCGAAGGCCTTGGCCGGGATCTGCCGCGCGTGGTGCGCGCCGACGACGTTGACGTTGGCCGTCGCGCCGCGCATCGCCGCCAGCGCCTCGGCCGAGGGGCGCATGCCCTCGAGATCGACGAGATCGAGCACGCCGGCGGCCTCGGCCTGGGCCTGGGCCTCGCGGCTGGTCGCGCCGAGGTAGCACAGCCGCGGCGTCGGCCCGCCGGCCGCACGCAGGCGCGCCATCGAGGCGAAGACCTGCTCGAGACCGCGGCCGCCGTAGAGGTTGCCGGTGTAGACCAGCGTCGGGCCGGCAAAGACGCGCGGCACGACCTTGGCGAAGCGCTCGGGCTCGCAGGCGTTGGGCACGTAGGCGACCTCGACGCCGTAGCGCTGCTGCAGCGTTGCCGCGATGCCACGGGTGGTCGCGACCGCGCGCGCGCCGTGGTCGACGATGCTGCGCTCCATCGCCGTCTCGAGCTGCTGGCGCCAGGCCGGCAACGCGCCAAACTCCTGCGTGCCGAGCCACGGGTCGCGGTAGTCGAGCACCAGGCCGACGCCGAAGCGCCGCGCCAGGGCGTGACCGACCAGCGCCGCGGTCGGCGGCGGCAGCGTCGCGAGCACGACGTCCGGCTTCGGCAGGCGTGCGCCGAGCGCGACCGCTGGGGCGAAGAAGCCGATCTCCGGGTCCGGGATGGCGAGGTTGCGGTGGCCGAAATCGAGCAACGTGCGCGCCAGCCCGCGCATCGGCGCGGCGGCCTGGGCCGCGGCGGGCGCAGCAGCGGGCGCAGAGGTCGTCGGCGCGGCGCCCGTGACCGCGGCGACCTGCTGCAGGCGCTGCTGCCGCCAACGCCGGGCGTGCTGCTTGGCGCTGAGCACCGGCGCACGATGCACCGTGACCCCGGGCCGATCGCTCCACAAGGCCGGATCGACGGACTCGGCGAGGCGCAGCTCGCGGGCGAGCACGTCGACCTGCCAGCCGCGATCGGCCAGCGTACGCGCGATCCGGGCGGCGCGGCGGGTGGCGACCGCCGTCTCGGGCGCGAAGTAGTACGCGACGAACAACAACCTCGGCATGGTGGATCCTCGGCCCCGGCGGACGCCGCCGCGGGCTCAGACGCCCGGCGGCCGCTCGACCAGCGGCACGAAGCCGCCGCAGACGACGTCGGCCAGGCGCTCGGCGGCGCGGCCGTCCCAGCCCTCGGGCACGCGGCCCTGCTTGCCCCGACCGGCGACGATCTCGGCCGCCGCCGGCCCGATCGAGGCGGGATCGGAGCCCAGCAGCGTGTTGGTGCCCTCGGTCACGGTGACGGGACGCTCGGTGTTGTCGCGCAGCGTCAGGCAGGGCACGCCGAGCGCGGTCGTCTCCTCCTGGATGCCGCCGGAGTCCGTGAGCATCAGCTTGCACTGCGCCATCAGGCCGAGGAACTCGAGGTAGCCGAGCGGATCGACCAGGCGCAGGCCGCTCGGCAGGGCGATGCCGGCCTGCTCGATGCGGGCGCGGGTGCGCGGATGGACCGGGAACACGACCGGGATCATGTCGGCGACGGCGCCGAGCGCTGCGACCAGGGCCGCGAGCTGGGCCGGCTCGTCGACGTTGCTCGGCCGATGCAGCGTCGTCACGGCGTAGCCGCCCGCCTGCAAGCCGAGCCGCTCCAGCGTCGGCAGCGTGCGGGCGCGGGCCTCGTGCTTGCGCAGCGAGTCGATCATCAGGTTGCCGACGCGGTGGATCCGGTGCGCGCCGATGCCCTCGGCCAGCAGGTGCGCGTCGCCGTCCGCCGAGGGCGTGAACAGCAGGTCCGAGCAATGGTCGGTGAGGATGCGGTTCTGCTCCTCGGGCATCGTCCAATCGCGCGAGCGCAGGCCGGCTTCGATATGGCCGACCGCGACGCCGCGCTTGCTCGCCACCAGCGCGGTCGCCAGCGTCGAGTTGACGTCGCCGGCGACCAGCACGAGGTCCGCAGGGTGCTGCTCGATGTCGTCGTCAAAGCGCTCCATCACCCGCGCGGTCTGCACGGCGTGGTTGGCCGAGCCGACGTCGAGGAAGGCGTCGGGGCGCGGCATGCCCAGGTCGTCGAAGAAGACCGAGCTCATCTTGGCGTCGTAGTGCTGGCCGGTGTGGACCAGGCGCACCTGCAGACCACGACCGGCGAGCGCGGCGTAGGCCGGCGCCACCTTCATGAAGTTGGGTCGCGCGCCGACGATGCAGGTCACGCGCTCAGGGACACGCATGGGCTCTCCTTGGACGGCGCGGCGCGGGGCGGCGGCGTCCGCATGGCGGAGCGGGCAGGCGCGGCCCGTGGGATCGGTCGTCGGGCCCGCTCGGGGCCGGGGTGTAGCACGGCGGACGTGGACTTTCGAGGGTGACGGCACCAAATGGCCCCGCTATCCTCGGTCGACCGCGACACGGCCCTGCGGCTGCACGCGACGGAGCTGCCCCATGCCCCATACGCTCGGCCTGCGCGCCGTCCCAGTCTGCCCCGTCCCGCACAAGGCGTCGCGCCGGCCGAACCGAGCGCTCCTGGCGGGTCTGCCACGCCGCCTGGGCGCGGCCGCGCTGGTCGTGGTGGCGACGTTCGTCGGCCCGGGCGTCGCGGGCGCCGCGGCACCGGGCGGTGCGGCCGCCAAGGCGCACGCGGCCAAGGGCGCAGCGACGGCCAGGCCGGGCGCGGGCGTGCGCTTTGTCGCCGGCTCGCTCGACCAGGCGCTGGCGCAGGCCAAGGCCCAGGGCAAACGCGTCTTCGTCGACTTCGACGCCAGCTGGTGCCCGAGCTGCCGCCAGCTCGAGCGCGAGGTGCTGGCCACCGCCGAGGGCGCGGCGCTGTTCAAGGACCTGATCGCCGTGCACGTCGACTTCGACGACGAGGCCAACCGTCCCTATATCGAGCGCTACGTCATCCTCGGCCTGCCGACCGCGGCGGTGCTCGACGCCGACGGCAACCAGCTGGTGCGCGTCACGGGCTACGAGTCCAAGGCCAGCTGGACGACGCCGATGCGCGCCGCGCTGACCGCCAGCGATCCGATCCCGGCGCTGCGCAAGGCCTTCGCCGCCAAGCCCGGCGACGCCGACGCCCGCCTCGCCCTGGGCAAGGCGCTGCTCGAGCGCAACGTCGTGCCCGAGGCCTTCGCCGTCCTGGAGCCGCTGCTCTGGGCCACCGTCGGCGTGGCCAAGGCCGAGGGCGCCGCCGGCGAGGCGCGCGACGCCGCCCGCGAGCGCGCCGCCGAGGTGCTCTGGACGCTCGGCCGCTACCACCACCGCGTGCGCCGCGATCCTGGCACGGCGCAGCACCTCTGGCGCGAGCTGGCGACCCGCTTCGGCGCGACGTCCTGGGCCGGTGGCGCCTGGTCGTGGTTCGCCAAGTCGCAGGCCGAGCTCGGCCGTGCCCCCATCGGCGCCGTGGCCCTGGCCGCCGCCGCCCGCCGTGAGCCGAGCGTCGACACCATCGGCGCCTGGCTGCGATTTGCCCGCACCTACGGCCTGGTCGGTGAGCACGCCGCCATCGACGAGGCGTCGCTCAAGCTCGGCACGGGCGAAGAGGCCGCGAAGATCCGCGGCGAGCTCGAGGCGTGGAAATAGCCAGCTTCGATCCAGCTTCGATCCACCCAAGATCCACCCAAGATCCAGCCAAGATCCAGAGGAGTCCTTCGATGCGCGTCCGTTTCCTGCTGCTCGCCCTCGCCGCCGCCTCGCTCGTCCCGACGCTCACCCCCGCGTCCGCCACCGCCGGCGGCCGCGGCGGCGCAGCGCACAAGCTCGCGGTCGCGCACCTCAGCGCCGGCCCCCGCGACGTGACCGTGCTGGCCACCGCCGACGCCGGCAGCGGCCCGGGCAGCGCCGCGATCGTGCGCGTCGACAACGGCGGCGGTGCGCCGCGCTGCAGCCTGCTGGTGTTCGAGGGTCGCAGCAGCGCGCCCGAGAAGGTCGTCGCCACCGAGCGCCTGAGCGTCTGCCCCGCCTACGACAAGGACAAGCAGCCCGCCGCCCTGCAGCGTGTGCCGTTGACCGAGCGCCGCAGCGCCTGGCGCGTCCACCTCGGCAGCAAGCGCATGGACGCGATGGCCGGCGGCGTCGAGACCCGCCAGCTCTGGACCCTGGTCGCCGACACCGGCAGCGGCCTGCACGCGGTGTTCGAGCGCACCTCGACCTCGTTCAAGGGCCAGAAGGACACCTCGGCCAACATGGCGGAGGTCTGCGAGGCGCCTGTGCTGGCGATGGGCAGCGAGCCGAGCACGCTCAGCATCACCTGCGACACGATGGCGATGCTCGGCGCGGCGGCCAAGAAGCAGCGCACCACCTTCCAGTACACCTGGCAGGGCGACCGCTTCGGCCTCGAGTAGCGACCGCGGCGCGTGGTGCCGGGCCGGCGGGCTAGTTCTTGTTCAGCGCGGCCCGGACTTCCTTGTCGAACTGCGTCAGGTTCACGGTCGGCTTGCCGATGTGCTTGAACAGGAACGCGCCGCTCGGCGCGTAGATGAAGCAGTCGTTCTTGACGCCCTTGGCGTTGTTGGCCGGGTCGACGAAGGTCTTCCAGCCGATGGCCGAGGTCGCCTGCAGCACGGGGTAGCTCAGCAGGCTGCCCTTGGGCGAGCAGACGCTGTAATTGCAGGTGACCATCTCCTTCTGGTACGAGGCCGAGGCCGCCGTCGAGTCGTTGATCACGACCATGACGAAGTCGTCGCGGCCCTGCTTCTGCAGGTCGGACTTGATCTTCTCCATGAAGTCGGCCTGGGCGTTGCACGAGGCGCACCAGCCGGCGCCCATCAGCGCCACGACGTACTTGCCGGCGAACTGGCTCAGGCTGACGACCTGGTTCGCGCTCGGGCTGCCGGGGTTGATGTCCTTGAGCGTGACGGGCGGCAGCGGCACGAGCGTCGGCGTGGTGTCGGGCACGTTGGTGTCGGCTTCCGGCACCGTGTCGGCGGCGGGCGTCGTGTCGGCGGCGGGCGTCGTGTCGGCGGCGGGCGTC
>CAZPHC010000047.1:0-44281 GCA_964586155.1 uncultured Enterobacteriaceae bacterium
TCCGAAAAGACTGGGGCCTACGACGAGCCGCTTACACGGAATTGCTGACACACCCTTGCGAGGTGCCGGACACCTGCTGCGGCGCGCTCACCCTTGCGAGCGCCTTCGAAGCGAGCCAAGGACACCGGCCAGGGCCATCGAGGCCAGCCACGCCAACGTCGCTCCCGGCGAGGCTGCGCCAGGTGCTGCGATCGAGCATCCGCCGGAGGTCGCCCCGGCCCTCCCGGTGGCCACGTCCGCACCGGGCAGGCCGTCACTCAACCCAACGCCGCCCTGAGGAAATTCGGCCACGGCGTCGGGATCGTCCTCTGCAGCGGCGTCCACGTCAGTGGCGCTACGTCCAAGGTCACTCAGGAGGTCCATGTCGGTCGGCGTGCCGAGTTCGGTTCTATCCGACGTCGCAAGGCCGGTGTCGTCTGTGGACAAAGCGTCGGCTGCGTCGTTGACCGTGCCGTCACCCACGGCGCCGTCGCTCGCCACGGCGTCAAGCGGCTCGAAGCCATCGAAGGGTGCGGTGTCGCCGCTCGCGGCGTCCATGCAGCTCGCGTCGCCGCTCCCGGCGTCCGTGCTGCTCGCGTCGCCGCTCCCGGCGTCGGCTTCTGGGCACATGCCGCAGTCGGCCGCGCACGTCGTGCAGCCTTCGCCTGCCTCGCACAGGCCGTTGCCGCAGACCGGCGCGCAGGGACCACAGTCCGTCGGGCAGTCGCTGCACATCTCGCCACCGCCGCAGATGCCGCTGCCACACCAGGGCTCCTGCCTCGTCAGCCGGACCGCGTCCGCGACGATGTGCTGATCTTGTACGGCCTTGCCGGCGTGGTCGTCATAGACGGCCACCCACTGCGCGCCACCTGCGGCGAAGGCGTAGGTCCCGAGGTCAATCCATCCCTTGCTGGCCTTGGACTGATCGATCGTCAGCGTCGTCGTCTTGCCGCCACCGCGCACTTCGTAGTGGGTCTTGGCGAAGATCCCGAAGGTCGCGTTGGCAGCGGTCTCTACCTTGTAGGTTCCGGCCTCGGCCAGCTCCAGGCGCCACCAGGCCCAATTGTCCGGCACTCCCGAGTTGCCGGCGTTGGTCCACCGCAAGCCGCCGCCGTTGCCCTGGGGCTCGGTGCGCCACAGCTTCGGCGGACCGAAGGTACGGAAGCACTTCGACGTCTCCTGCAACGTCGCTCCAGCGGCCGGGATGGTCGCACAGACCGGCTGGCTCTTGCAGTGGCCCGGCCGGGCCGGGTAGCCCGCCGTCGTGCCCGCCAGCACTGCCCAATGGTTGGCCACCGCGCGGAGGCCGGCACCGTTGTTGTTGGCCGACGCGTCGTTCACCGTGCCCTTGCCGGCGACCCACATCTGGGACGAGCCGCCGCCGTCGAGGTTGAACGCCTCCCACGCGCCCAGCTTGCCCATCAACTCCGCAAGTTCGCTGCCATACATGCCGATTGAGGTCGACGTGCGCCCGTCGACCACAACCAGCAGCAAGGTCTGCAGGTCCGCCGATAGCCCCATCGCCGTCCGTGGATGACGTGCCCGCATGTCCGACCGATCTGGGAAACATGTCGGCGCCGTGGGCGACGTGCAGGTGTAGACGGCGCCTTCCACCACCAGCTCCGGGAATCCGCCGACCAGGGCGAGGACGCCGGCCGGCAGGTTCGACGTGAACGTCGACGGCGACCACCCGGCCTTGAGCCCCTTGGCGTTCTTCTTCTGCCAGCCCGTGTGGCTGAACTGGACGCCGTCGTGCAGGAACGCGATCCAACCCGCGTCGTGCCAATACCACTCCTTGCTGTACGAGGCGTCGAGGCCGGTCTGGATGGACGGCCAACGCACACCCTCGCCGACAGCGTCGCCATACACCCTCACTGGCCCGGTCTGGTAGAAGTCGCCATTTGTGGCCAGGGACGCGCCCCGGGCACCGCCCCACGCCGCGGCGGTCTGCAGGCCCTTGGGCGCGCGGGTGGCGTCAACATGAATGCCGCTCTTGCACAGATCGACCCTGGCGACCCAGATGTTGGTCTTTGGGTTCGTTGCGGTGTAGCGGTCGAGCGTGACGCCGGGTGCCGGTTGGCTGCTGCTCGTCTTGCTCAGCGACAAGCCGGCCGAAGGCCGCGGCAACAAGCCGATCCACAACGCAATCATGGCGACCGCAATGCCTCGTCCGGGGCGAACGCCGGCGATGGGGTGGCCCAGCGGCGATGTTCGTCGGCGGTGCACGCTTCGCTCCTGTTCGCAGATGGGCGGCTCGGACTGTGATCGCGGTGGGCGCTGGTGCTGGCCGCCAGCACGTGGCGCACCCGGACGTCGCTCCGGACGCGCCACGCTCGCTGGGATGCTACCTCCTGCCAGCCGTGCTCGGGAAGGACTTGGGTTGTGGGCGTCGAGCGTCGGCTGTGACCGCTACGCATGGGCCGTGCAAGGTGTCCGTGCAAGGTGTCCGGCACCTTGCATTCTCACTTTGCATCAACGATCCGAGGTGGCAGCACGCCACATGGCTGCTGGCCGTGGCCGAACCTGTTTTGTCGCAGCGACGAACTGATTGGACGCAGGGCTCCATTTCGCCCTGACCAGGAGGTTTCCATGCGCCCGCTTCGACGCTCGCTCCCAGCAGGACTCTACGAACTCAGCGTCCGCATCACCGGCAACCACATGCTGCTGGCCCCGGGCAAGGCGCTGAACGACCTGGTCCTCGGCGTCATCGGCCGGTGTCAGCATGGTGAGGACGGCAAAGGCGTAAAGCTCCACGCATTCGCCGTGCTCTCGAACCACTACCACATGCTGATCTCCGTCGAAAGCAGCGAGGCCTTGAGCAACTTCCAGCGCTTCGTCAACGGCAAGATTGCGCTCAAGATCAACATGTTGCTCGGACGTAGCGGCGTGATCTGGGAGCGGCGATTCCGCTCGATCCTCGTGGTCGGCGACCGCTACACGCAACTCTGGCGACTGAGATACATCATGGCGCACGGCGTCAAGGAGGGGCTCGTCGCGCGCATGGGCGATTGGCCGGGGGCCACGTCCAACGACTGGCTCCGATTCGGCAAGAAGCTGACGGGGGTCTGGACTGACCATACCGCGCTCGGCGACGCAAGGCGGCGCAAGAGCTTCGTCGAGATCCCCGGCCAGTTCGACACCATCTATGAGCTGGAAATGACGCCGCTGCCGTGTTTTGCGAATACACCGGCACATCGCTGGCGCCGGCAGATCGAGCGCCTTGTGGCCGAGATTCACGCCGAGGCCGATCAGGTGATGGCGCAAACGAAGCGAACCCCGCTCGGTGTCGAGGCGATCCTCGCCACGGATCCGTTCGCGCGCGTCATCGGAGGGAAACACGGACGAGCACCGACAGTGCTCGCCAAGGATGAGACGATCCGGACAGCGACCATCGAGCTGCTCCGTGAGCTCGAGGAGCGCTGGCGAGCCGCGGCAGCGGTAGCGGCGGCGCTGCTGTCTGGCGGAGCGCTTCGCCCAGGACGGAAGCTTCCTGCGCACCTGTGGACCAGAGTTACCCTGTAGCCTCGCTTCGTCGCTCCGACCCGGGGGGCTCCTCACCCCAGGTCTCCGCGATGCGCGGTGCATCGACCGTTGCGGCCGCTCGAAGCCCCCGCTATTGTTGCTGTCGCAGAGGTGAGGGGCCCGTCGCTCCACGGTGGAGCGGGGGGCGTCTCGGAGGCCTCCGGGTCTCGCCTGCGCCGTGCGCCTAGCGGCAGATCTCCGGGGGTGCGAGCCGACGTGCTCGCGCAACGGGCGAGCGGGCCCCTGTGGCGATCCCGGCTCCACCGGGATTGTTGGACGCCTGAGCAGGCCCAGTCAGGGCCGTGAATGAGGACTAGATGCCGAACCGTCGTGCATTCGACCATATCGGTAACTTCAACTTCAAGGTCGAGATCGAAGGCGTGACTACCGGTGCCTTCCGCAACGTCGAGGGCCTCGACTCCGAGACGGAGATTGTCGAGTACCAGGACGGCGACGACCTGATTCTGCGCAAGCGCCCGGGTCGTACCAAGTACAGCAACGTCACGCTCAAGCGCGGCTACATCAACAACACCGAGCTCTGGGAGTGGCGCAAGGCCGTCATCGAGGGCAAGGTCCAGCGCAAGAGCGGCTCGATCATCCTCTGCGCGGACGATGGCGCCGAGATCATGCGCTACAACTTCTTCGAAGCGTGGCCGACCAAGTGGAAGGGCTTCACGCTCGACGGCAAGGGCACGGACGTCAACGTTGAAGAGATCGAGCTCGCGGTCGAGAAGATCGAGCGCGGCTAGGCCTACGGCCGGGGCTGGCGACGTCGGCGGCGTCGCTCCGGGAGGGGCGGCGCCGTCGGCGCTTTTGCTCCGGTCACGTGCAAGGTGCCAGGCATCCTCCCGATGCACCCGTGCAGAGTGTCCGGCACCTCGCGGAGGCAAAGCGTCCCATTTGCAAGGTGTCCATTGGCAAGGTGTCCGGCACCTCACGGAGGTAGGGTGTCCGGCACCTCGCGAAGGCACCTCGCAAAGCAACGCCCCACCTGCAAGGTGTCCGGCACCTCGCGAAGGCACCTCGCGAAGCAACGTCCCACCTGCAAGGTGTCCGGCACCTCGCGATGCAGCACCTCGCGAAGGCACCTCACGGAGGCACCTCAGGAGCACCTGCAAGACGTCCCACCTGTAAGGTGTCCGGCACCTCGCGAAGGCACCTCGCAAAGCAACGCCCCACCTGCAAGGTGTCCGGCACCTCGCGAAGGCACCTCGCGAAGGTACCTCGCGACGGCACCTCGCGAAGCAGCACCTCAGCGCCCGGCTCCCCGCCGCCAACGCAAGCTCAACGCGCTCCCAACGGTGATGAGAACCCCGCCGACCGTCGTCGGCCCCAACAACGTCGGCGCCGGCAACAACTCCGATTGCGCCGCCACCGCCCAGCCCAACAGCGGCCCGGCGACGACCCCCTGCACCAGGACCTGCACGACAACCTGCCCGCGGGCGCCATCGTCGAGCCGGCTCCAGGCCCGCCGCGCGACCCGCATCGTCAAGATCGGTGCGCTCACCTGCCCCAACGAGACCGCCCCGATCACCGCAGCCTCCAGCGTCCGGTCCAGCGGCAGGCCGCGCCCCAACACCGGCTCCGCCAGCAGCCGAGCCAGCAACCCAGCGCCAGCGGCGCTGGCCACCAGCAGCATCCAAGGCCGGGCGAGCCGCGTCCGCAGCGCGACCATCGGCGTCGCGACGAGCGTCGTCTCCGAGGGACCCGAGCGGTCTGGTCCGCCATGGCCCTCCGGCGCGCCGTCTGGGGCCGCATGGCTCACGGCTTCGGCGCGTCCACGGGCTTGGCCCGCAGCTCGGCGATCAACGTCAGGTTGGCCTGGCGGTCCGGGGCTTCGGGCCAATCCTCGGCCTTGGCCGCGAGCAGCGCGCCCAGCGGCTCCCAGACATCGGGGCGCCAATCGGCAGCGACCATCGAGCCGGCCTCGACCTGGGCCACCGCGAGCGCGACGCGTGCGGCGGGAAGGTCGCGCTCGATCAGGCGCAGGCGAACCGCACCGAGGTCGGGCTCAGGTTGGACCTCGACCGCAGCGACCGTCGTGGTCGCCGCCCCAGGAGTCGGCACAGCCCCCATCGGGACCTGCACGCGCCCCCAGGCGTCGCCCAAACGCTGCGCGGCGCTGAAGATCGCCAAGGCGCGCACGGTGCTGCTCGGAGCGCGTTCGCCGCCCATCCGCAGCGCGTGCACCAGGCGCAAGCTCAGGCCCTCGGTCTCGCCACGCGCGTGCAGGTCGGCGGCGCCGAGCAGCAGGCCGTCCCACAGGCTGCCCGCAGGCGCACCCTCGCTCAGCGCGACGCGCACGGCCTCGACCAGGTTGTCGCCGGCGTTGGCCCCGCGACCGGCGAGCCTGGCGGCGGCGGCGCGGAGCGAGGCGGTCGCGGCCGGCGAGATCGGGGCCGCGGCACCGTCTGCGAAGCGACCGGGCAAGGAGCGCGCCAGCATCCGCAGCGCGCCCAGCCGCTCCGGCTGCGACGCGGCTCCTCCGGGCGGCATCTGGCCGAGCCGATCGACCAGGGCGCTCGGCTGGGCGTACCCGCTGGCTTCCAGCAGCCGCAGGCCCGCGACTACGCCAATGCTGGCCTGACCGCCCGCGCCGTCGTCGGCACAAGCGACGCGGATCAGCGCGTCGGAGAGCTGCTCCTGGCCGTCCTCCTCGATCGTCACCCGCAGCGTCGCGCTCACCATCGCCCGGTCACCGGCGCGTAGCGCCAGATCGACACGCTCCTGCAGGCCGTCCTTGTCGAGCGATCGCAGGGCGACCGGCGCGGCGGCGGCCGTCGCGGCGTGACCGTAGCGTCGCAGCGCCTGGCGGTGACGCGCCGCCATGTGCAGCAACGCCTCGAGCCGCCGCCCCGGCGGCATCGCCCGCTCGACCCGCCACAACGCAGCCTGCAGCTCGGTCTCGAGCGGCGGCGCCGCCAGCCGGCCGTGCGCGACGAGGATGGCGGTCCGCAGGTCGTCGTGGCTCGCCCCCGCCCGCAGCAGCGTCCCCAGCGCCCGCAGGCTCGCGGCCGTATCGGTCTGGTCGACGGCAGCCACGAGCGCCGCCAACGTCGGCTTGACGCCATCGGCCTTGGCTGCAGCGGCAGCGGGGGGCTTGGCCCCGGTCGTGCTGGGCTGGTTCGCAGGCTCCTTGCCACAGCCGGCCAGCGCCGCAGCGACGACGCCACAGCTCGCGAGCGCCGCGGCCCAGGTGCGCATCAGTCGCGCACGGCGTGCGAGGCGAGGCCCGGCACCTTGGTCCAGCTGCGCGTATGCTCGATCGCCACCATCGCCTTGCCCGCGCCCAGCGCGCCGCGGTGGCCTTCGAACCACACTGGCGGCGGGAAGATGCGGAACGGCGCGCGCAGCACCGTCTTTTGCGGATGGTCGAGCAGGTAGGTGTTGTGCACCACGCCCTTGCCGGATTGGATGTCCTCGTCGGTGTTGCCGGGGTAGGCGCCCCAGGTGGCCGAGATCACGCCGAAGATCACGCCCGGGAAGACGTTGATCGCCACGCCGCCGTAGCGCAGGTCCGCGATCGCGCGCTCGACCGTGTCCCTGTGGGCCTTCTGCGTCGCGCTGTCGATCAGGACGGCGCACGAGAGGTTGCCCCAGCACTCCTCGTTGGCGAAGCGGACGCCACGCTCGAGGAAGGTGTCCGCCGCGCCGCAGTCGAGTTCGACCACCGCGAGCACGCCGCAGAAGGCCTCGTTGCACAACGCGTACTCAGAGCGATCGGCCTTGACGCCCTCGATCATCGTCCACGGCACCACCCCCGGCACGCGGGGAGCCAGCGCCTGTGCCTGCGGGTAGCGGCTCAGGAAGCCGTCGTAGCGCGCCTCGGCCCCGGGGTAGTACGCCTTGCGCGACGGGATCGCCGTCAAGGCGTTGCGCACCTCGGCGACGAACGCGTCCTTCTGCGGCCATTGCGCATCGACCACCAGGACCTTGGCCGCGACGCAGTTGAAGCTGCCGTTGTTGGCGACGGCGCCGGCGACTGTGCGCGCGTGGTAGCGAAGGTCGCTGCTGCTCCATCGCCCTGGCACGACGAGCACAGGCGTCACGCAGCCGAGCTCGGACGTCACGGGCCGCGTGTTCAGGCGCTCGCCTCGGGCCTTGCGCGCGGCGACGTCGGCCGGGTCGGTGCCCCAGACGATGGCGTCGTGCGTGCGATCGCTGCCCGTGACGTGGATGGTCGCGATGTCCGGGTGGTTGCACAGGTGGGTGCCGACCTCGACGCCGCCGTGCACGATCGCGATGTAGCCAGCGTCGATGAAGGGCCGCAGCGACGCCTCCCACACCGGCGCGAGGTAGGCGTTGACCGGGTTGGTCTTGACGACCACGACCTCGTCGTCGACGAAGAGCTTGTAGAGCGCGTCGGTCGGCGTGATCGAGCCGACGTTGCCAGCGCCGAGCACCAGCGCCACCTTGGGGTCCGGGCGCTTGCCCGCTGCCTTCTGCCGGTAGATCTCGCCCTGTGTCGCGCCCTTGCCGGGCTCCAACCAGATCTCCGCGGTCATGCCACCGAACAAGATCTTGTCGATGGCGTCGGTCGGCATCACCTGCACTGCGCTCTGGTTCTTGCCGACCTTGCGCACCGGGCCCAAACGCGGCGTGCCTTCGGCGTACATCGCGTCGCGCAGCAGGCGGAGGTTGCGCATCGTCGGCAGCAGCTCGGACAACCACGGCTCCGCGGCCCCTTCGCCGTCGACCGGCAGGCCGCGGTTGCGGTTGGTCAGCGCGGCCCATTGCGGCGCGACCGAGAGCAGCGTGTCCATTGTCCGCTGCAGCAGACGGGCCCGCTCATGGCAAGGCACGGCGAACCAGCGCGGCGCGGCGGCCTTGACCCGGGCGACCGCCGCGTCGACGTCGGCCAGCGGGGTCGGCGGGACCGAGGGTGGCGGCTCGGGGAAGGTGGGTGACGACATGGCGGGCTCCCTGCAACGGACCTGGTGGCGGGTGGGGGAGGATCGGAACGGTGATCGAACAAGGCACAGAGGAACGAACAGGCGAAGAGGCCATCCGCGCGCGCTGACGCGCCGGGCCGCGTCTAGCTCGGGCTCGCCGCGACGGCGTCACGGGCGCTGCGGGTGCGTGCCGCCACCGCGTCGAGCAACGGTGACAGGCGCTGGAGGATGTCGATGCCGCGCACGCGCAGGTCGAACGCACCCTCCGACTCGAACCAATCGCGCAGCACGGCGCGCATCACGCCGAGCACGGCACCCGCAGACGTCACGGCATCGAGCGGATCGGCGCCGTCGGCGAGCATCGCGTCGCGCAGCGCCGCCTCCCAGCGCCCGTCGAGCTGGGCGTCGTAGGCGTGCAGGCTCGTGCTCGCGCTCATCAGCCGGTGTTCGCGCAGCACCGAGCTGCGCTCGGCCTCGTACACCGCGGCCATCTGCAGCGCAGCGCGCCGGATCGACGCGGTCGGAGCCTCGAGGTCGGCCTGGGCGCGCAGCGTCGTGCGGAACTCGTCGAGCCGCCGCTCCTGCTCGGCGAAGAACGCTGCCTCCTTGCTCGGGAAGTAGCGAAAGAACGTGCGCCGCGAGACGCCCGCCGCCGCCGCGATCTCCTCGACCGCCACGGCATCGAAGCCGCGCTCGGCGAAGAGGTGCAGCGCCGACTCGGCCAACGCGTCACGCGTCGCCCGCTTGCGCCGCGCACGCAGACCATCGTCCACGCCGTCCGGCTCGTCGCTCACCGCGATGCGTTCGCTCTCGATCAAGGTTCGGCCCTTTTCGCGTCGCCTCGCGACCGCGATGTGTGCGCCGCCCGAGGATCGCGGTGGCTGGCACCGAGTGTCAAGGTCGCGTCGCCGGGTCCGCATTCCCGACCGCGTCAGCCACGCAAGCTCAGCCCGCACGGCTGACGATCAGCCAGACCACTGGGAGGATGAACGCCAGCGCGCTCGCCGTCGCGCCGCGCACGCGGATCCGCTGCGCCCCCTCGCGATCGCCGCCAGCCGCGTAGCGATGCTCGAAGATCGCCTGCAGGATCGAGATCGCGAGCGAGAGGTAGGCGAACGCGTAGGTCCAGTCGACGATCGTCAGGTAGCCGACCGGCGGCAGGCGCTCGGCGGCGACCATCTGCAGCTCGACCGCGACCAGCAGCGCCAGCACCGTCAGCAGCAGCTTGGCGTCGATCTTGTCGGCGGGGATCAGGCTCGCGGCGAGGCCGAGCAGCACCATCACCACGATCGGCGCCAGATCGCTCAAGAAGAAGCGCAGCGGGTCGCGCGCGACCTGCAGGGTCAGGGTGTAGCGCGAGTAGCGCTCGTCCAGGCCATAGTCCACCGAGCGTTCGCTGGCGTGCAGGCCCCGCAGCTCCCAATCGCCGGTCGAGAAATCCGGGCCGAGTCGATGCTTGCGCAGGTCCAGCCCCTTGGGCGGATGCCAGTCGAGCTCGGGATGCATCATGAGGTCGCCGGCCTGCAGCAGCGGGTGCTCGATGGTGATCGGCAGCTCGTGCACGTCGAAGGGGTAGGCGCGCAGGTCGAAGTTCGCGCGCAGCTTGCCGTGCAGGCGCCAGGTCATCGTATGCCAGCCGTCCTCGAACTCGTAGCCATAGGCGTCGGCCCGGATGTCCATGGCGTTCATCACCTCGAAGTAGGTGCGCTCCTTGAGCCCCAGGCGCGGATCGGTCCAGCGCAGCTCGAGCGAGCCGTCGAAGGCGTAGCTGCCCTCCTCGAAGTTGAAGTCGCGCACGTCCAGCACCCAGACCGCGACCTGGACATGGATCGGGCCGGTGGGCGTCGCCTCGGCGGGCGGTGCCGCGGCGGGCAGGGCTTGGGCGCCCATCTGTCGGCCGGTCGGCTGCTGCGCGCTGGCGACGTGGCTGGCACCAAGGCCGAGCAGCACGAGCGTCGCCGCGAACGTCCGGCAGATCAGGCGGCGAAGACGCGGCGGGGACGGGGGCGGGCGCTGCGTCACGGGCACCTCCGTCGTCGCGTGCGACGACCCGGCGGGGAGCGTCGCCGCACCACGCGGTCCGCGACGGCGCATCCCCCGTCACCCGGGATGGTACGACGATTCCGCGACCCGTACCACCACTGGCCGTCTGCGCGTCGCCTCGCTATCCTCGCGGCCCATGCGTGCGTCCTCCGCCAGCCCTGCCGCAGACCCCAGCGCCCCCACCGGGAGCGCAGCCTCTGCCGCGACGCCGGTCGCTGCGGCCGACCGGGCGCGGGTCTGCATCGTGATCGCGGCGTTCCAGGAGGCCAGCGCCATCGGCGCCGTGGTCCAGGGCCTGCGTCGCGCCGGCTGGTCGCGCGTGGTCGTGGTCGACGACGGCTCCGAGGACGCGACCTCCGAGCGAGCGCGTGAGGCTGGCGCCATCGTCGCGCGCCACCTGATCAACCGCGGCCAGGGCGCGGCGCTGCAGACCGGGATCGCCGTGGCGTTGCGCATGGGCGCGCCGGTCATCGTCACCTTCGACGCCGACGGCCAGCACCGCGTCCAGGACCTCGACGCCCTGGTCGGGCCGGTGCTGCGCGGCGAGGTCGACGCGGCGCTGGGCTCGCGCTTCCTCGGCCACCAGGACGCCGTCCCCGTCGGTCGACGGCTGCTGCTGCGGGCCGCGCGGCTGTTCACGCTGCTGACGTCGGGCGTGCGTCTGACCGACGTGCACAACGGCCTGCGCGCGATCTCGGCGCGGATGGCGGCCCAGATCGACCTGCGCATGGACCGCATGGCCCACGCCAGCGAGATCATCGATCAGATCACCTCGATGGGCCTGGCCTGGCGCGAGGTGAGCGTGCGCATCGAGTACACCGACTATTCGCGCGCCAAGGGCCAACGCGGCTCCGCGGCGCTGCGGGTGGCGACGGACTACCTGCTCGGGCGGTTGCTCGGATGACACGCTTCCAAGCCATCGGCCTCGGCATCAGCGCCAGCATGACGCTGCTCACCGCCATCGCGATGGTGCGCGGTGGCCGTCGCCTGGCGCTCGGGCCGTGGCTGCTGCTCTGGGCCGGCGCGGCGGCGGCGTTCGCGGTGCCGGACGCGATGACGAGGCTGGCGCGCCTGGTCGGCATCGGCCGTGGCGCCGACGTCGTGCTCTATTGCGCCGTGCTCGGCGGCATCACGGTCGCGTTCCGGCTGACGATGGCCCAGCGCCGGCTCGAACGGCAGCTGACAGGCCTGGTCCGCGAGATCGCCGTCGAGCGCGCCCTGGCCACGGTGCCGCCGCCGGCGGTCGACGAGCCCAGCGAGCTCGCGCCGCCCCCGGAGGCTGGATGAACCCACGCGTGACGCTCGTGATCCCGTGCCGCGACGGCGCCGCGACGATCGGGCCGTGCCTGGCGTCGGTGGCGCCGATGCTGCAGCGCGGGCTGCTGGCGCGCATCTTGGTGGTCGACGACGGCTCGACCGACGGCACCGCCGACGTCGCGCGCGGCTTCGCCGGCGTCGAGGTGCTGCCTGGGCTCGGCCGGGGGGCTGGCTCGGCGCGCAACATCGGCTGGCGGGCGGCGAGCACCGAGCTGATCTGGTTCATCGACGCCGACTGCGTCGC
Source organism: uncultured Enterobacteriaceae bacterium (assembly GCA_964586155.1). GTDB lineage: Bacteria > Myxococcota_A > UBA9042 > UBA9042 > UBA9042 > SXNM01. The sequence continues at coordinate 11,998 of CAZPHC010000047.1, forward strand.
CGAGCCCGACGCGCTCGAGCGCCTGGTCGCGCACCTCGACGCAGAGGCCGCCGGCGCCGGCCCGGGTGGCAAGATCGCCGCGGTCGGCGGCAGCTACGGCAACATGCGGCCCGGCTCGCTGCTGGCGCGGCTGATCCACGAGGAGATCGTGGCGCGACACGCCGCGATGCCCGAAGAAGTCGAGTTCCTGGCCACGTTCAACGTGCTCTACCGCCGCGACGCGCTGGTCGACGTCGACGGCTTCGACGAGCGCTACCTCAAGGGCCAGGACGCCGAGCTCGCCTACCGCGTGCGCCGCAACGGCTGGCGGCTGCGCTTCGAGCGCGCGTCGATCGTCCGCCACTTCCACCTCGACCGGCTGGCACCCTACCTGCGGGTGCAGCGCAAGCAGGGGTATTGGCGGGTCTTTCTTGCTGCGAACTACCCACAGCGCGCCGGCGGCGACGGCTACGCCGGCCTGCTCGACTTCGCCCAGCCCGTGCTCGCGGTGGCGATGCTCGCCGCGCTGCCGTTCGCCGGCACGACGCCGGGGCTGGCGGCCGAGATCGCGCTCGGTGTGGCGTTGCTGGCCTGCCAGGCGCCGATGACGCTGCAGCTGCTGCGCCGCACCGGCGACCCGGCGATGGTCGCCTACGCGCCGATGGCGTCGATCCGGGCCTTCGCCCGCGGCCTCGGCCTCGCCCACGGCACGGTCGCGCTCTCGCTGCAGCGCCTGCGCGACGCCGTGCCCCTGGCCAAGCGAGCGACCCCCTGAGCGACGCGCCGCCGGGGGCCGCTGCGCCGCGTGGTCAGGGTCGTCTGCTGCTGCTGGCCCGTTTTGTCCTCGGCACCGGCCTCGCGAGCGGCCTGACGATGGTCTGGTCGGCCCTGGTCGGCCGCTGGCTCGGCCCGGCGGCGTCGGCCGACTACTTCGCCGCGCTCTTTGTGCTGCAAGGCCTGTACATGGTCGGCTACCCGCTCAACGCGGCGACCGCGCGCTTCGGCGCCCAATGGACCGCGCAGGGGCGCCCCGAGCGCGTCGTCGCGCTGACGACCTGGCTGCTGCAGGCCTGCGCCAAACTCGGCCTGCCCCTGGCCGCGTTCGTCGCCCTGACGCTGCCGTGGCAGGCCGCGGCGCTGCAATTCAGCTCGCCCTCGGCGCTGGCGCTGGGCTGGCTCGCTGGCGGCCTCGCGCTCTGCGCCGGCGTGCTCCGTGGCGCGCTGCGCGGGGTGCTGCTGCTCGGCGCGCTCTCGCTGAGCTTCTTGTTCGAGGCCGTGCTGCGCCTGCTGGTCGGCGGGCCGGCGCTCTCGACCTGGCCCGACGCCGACCTCGCGATCGGCGTGCATGCTGCGGCCTCGCTGGCCGCGATCGCCGCGATCGGCTGGACGCTGCGCGCCAAGGTCGGCGCGGCGGCCCCGGGCAGCAACGCGGAGCCGGCCGTGCCGATCGACGGCGCCGAGGTGCGGCGTTGGCTGCTGCCGATGTTCGGCCTCGCCGCGGCCGACGCGCTGTGGCAGAACGCCGACGCCCTCTTCGCCAAGCACAGCCTCGACGCGATCGCCGCCGGCCACTACGGCGCCGTCGTCACGCTGACGCGCCTGTTCGGCGTCGTCGTGCAGCCGTTCGCGCTGCTGGTCATCCCGCTGCTGGTCGAGGCCGACAGCCGCGGCGGGGGCGGCGGCAAGCGCCTCGCGGGCCTGCTCGGCGCGTTCCTGCTCGTGGCGACCGTGGCCTTGAGCCTGCTCGCAGCGTGGCCGGCGCCAGCGCTGCGCCTGATCTTCGGCGAGGCGTTCGTTGGCGCTGCGCCGCTGGTGGTGCCGCTCTCGCTCGGCGCGCTCGCCTCGTACACGGCGATGCTCGTGGGCCAGGCGTTCGCCGCCCGCGGCTCGTTCGGCTTCCTGGCCGTGCACCTCGCCGGTCTGGTCTCGCTCGGCCTCGTCGGCAGCCAGGCCAGCGGTGGCCTGCAGCTGGCCTGGTGGTCGGCTGCGGCCAAGGTGGCCTTGCTCGCGGGCCTCGTCGTCGCGTGGGTGCGAACCAGGAGGATGAAGCCGTGAACCAACCCGTCGTGTGTCGCCGCGGTCGCGGCAATCGGACGTCGACTTGGGGCCATCGCACGCGGGCGCGCCTTTGCGGGCTCGCATGCCTCGCGATCTGTCTGGTCGGCGCCAAGGTCGTGCGCGCCGACGTCGCCGTGCCCAAGCCGCTGGGGTTTCGCGCCGTCGAGCGCAGCCAGACCTTCACCGGCATCGCGGCGCACCCCGAGCTGGCGTTCTTCGTCTGGCCGGTCGTGCTCGACCACGACCACTGCCGCGTCGTCGCCGACCCCATCCGCGAGGGCGCAACGTTCCGCGTCCGTGCGCAGCGCAGATGCGTTCGCACGCGCCCTCGCACCGTCTACGCCGACGCTCGCTGCGCCCCGTGTCGCGACGTCCACGCGCGCGTGCCGACGGCCGCTGCGAAGCTCTTCGACGACCCGGTAGACGAGGCTGGACCGGCGTCACCGACCGCGGCCGCGCCACCCCAGCTGCGCGACGCTCGAGGCGAGGTCATCGACTGCCAACGCTGCGGGGCCGAGGCGACCAAGGTCTGGACCTCGTTGCCGCCGCGGCTGATGGCCATGCCGGCCACGGCCTTCGCAGCGGCGAAGCCGTCGGATTGGGACGAGGACGACGTGCCAGAGGGGGCCCTCGTCGCGGACGCCGCCTTGCCGCAGCCGCGCTGGGTCACGCTGGACGATCGCGTGGTCGACGAGCGCGAGGAGGTCCGCGTCGACGTTCGCGGCGGCAGCCTGCACATCGTCCCGTCGCGCCTGACGACCATCACCCGCGACGCCCGTGCCGAGCAGGTCGCCGCGCGGGCCGACGGCACCTACCCGCCGGCGGCTTTGCCCGGTGCAGACGACGCCCCCGCCTACCGCATGGTGTTCCGCGGGTTGGCGGCGCACCCTGGCTGGCGCCTGTACCTTCCGACGCAGGACGACCAGATCTTCGACCGCTATGTGCAGACCCACCTCGTCGAGGTCCGGGAAGGCGAGGAGATCGCCGTCGCCATGCGCCATCGCCTGCCGACCCTGGTGGCTGTGCCCGCAGGGCGCGGGCCGCCGCCGGCCGGGGCCAAGCTCATCGTCGACGACGCGCGGGCCGACGCGGTTCGGCTGCTGGTCGAGGCCGAGGACTTCGAGACCAGCGGCTTGCGCTTTGGCACGCAGTTGACCGCGTTTGCGCCGCCACGGCACATCCCGGACATCCGCGCCGTCGTCGACGTCGTCGAGCTCACCGCCTCGGATTGGGCCGCCGCGCGTGACAGCCGCGACGCACACTATGGGGCCGTCGAGGTCCGCCGGCTCGAGGCGCGTTTTGCCTACGACCACGGCTTCGAGACCCGCGAGTCGTTCCCGGCCGATCCCGCGGTCGAGGGCAGCGTGGCGGTCGGAGAGGCACCCACCGCAGCCCTGGTACCGGACGACGCCGAGCTTGCCGCTGACGGTGCGGCGCCGATCGAAGAGGACGACGACGCCCGCCGACGGCTCGGCCTCGGCGCCTACGAAGTCGACAGCGTTGCGCTCCAGGCGGCGGTCGGGCGGCTGGTCGGTCCGCGGCCGGACGCGCCACGCCCCGATCCACGGCCGACACCGCCGTCGCTGGGTTGGCTGGTCGGTCGCCGCGTGGCGCTCGGAACCCTGGCCGCTGGCCTCGCCCTGGCGTGGCTGCGCTGGCGCTCGCGTCCGGGTCGCGGGGACGGGCGCACCTCCAGCTAGGCGCGGCCTAGCGCCAGCGCCTCGGCTCGGGCCGCCGGGGCATCGGCCGGCCCCGGCCTACACCACCAGGTGCCGGCGTCGTGGCCGTGGCGGCGCGCCCCAGCGCCTGCTCGATCTCGGCGTGCAGCGCCGCCGCGCTTCGAGCCAGGCCGGCGCGCGCCCACGCGGCGCGGTCGGCGGCGAGGTGCTCCGCGACGTCGTGCAGCCCCTGCCAGGCGCCGGCGCTGGCGAAGTGGCGCGCGGCGATGGCCAGGGCATCGAGCGCGGCCGGGACGCGGTTCGCGCTCGAGAGCAGGGCCGCCCGGGTCGCCGCCGCCTCGCCGAGGCCGACGACGTCGTGCACCGCCGCAGCGGCCGCGCTCGCCTCTTCGAGCTGCGCCAACGCCTCGTCGAGCGCGCCGTTGCGGGCCATCAGCTGCGCCAGGATCCGCAGCGCCCTGGCACTGGCGCGGGCGTCGCCGAGCGCCAGGAAGGTCTCGGCCGCGCCGCGGGCCGCGGTGACTGCCCGCTCGATGGCTTGGCGCTCCAGACCCGGCCGCGCGGCGACGTGCAGCGGCAGCGTCGCGATCAGCAGGTCGGTCTCGGCGACCTCGCGGCGCGCGCTCTCGTCGCTGGCGGCACGGCTGGCGAACACGCGCCGCGACTGCTCGAGCAGCCAATGCGCGCGCACCGGATCGCCGAGCTGGACCCAAACGGCGGCCTGGTCGTTGAGCAAGCGCGTCGCGGCCAGCGCGTCGCCGGCCTCTTCGTGCAGCTTGGCCGCGTCGGTGAAGCGGTCGAGCGCGCGGTCGAGGTGCGGCCGGTCGCCGATGGCCAGGCAGACCTCGCCCGCCGCCGCCGCGATCTCGGCCCGGATCGACCGCGCCGCCGGGGTCAACGTCTGCGCCGCCTGCGCCAGACGCTCGGCCGCGTCGAGGTCTTCGAGCGCCGCGTCGAGGTCCAGGCCGTTGCCGCGCCCGGCGAAGCGCGCGCGCAGCCGACCGCGCTCCAGCAGCACCTCGGCCGCGAGCAGGCCCCGCGCGCTGCCGTCCGCGAGCTGGCCGACCTGCTGCCAGGCGCGCTCGACCAGCTGCCAGGCGCTGCCGTCGTCGCCGAGCTGCAGCATCGAGCGCGCGGCTTCGAGCAGGCGGCGCGCGTCGTCCTGCGGCGTCGGGAGGTCCGCAGGGCTCGGTGCCACGGGCCTCACCTGTGGCTCCGGTGCCGTGGCCGCCGCCGCCCCAGATGTCGGAGCGACCGGCGCGACCGGCGCGACCGGCTCGACTGGCTCGGCCGGCGTCGCGGCAGCCGTCGAGGGCGCCGGTGCCCGCGCCTCGGCTGCGGCCTGGCTGCACCACGCCTCCAACAGCGAAGGCAGCAGCGTCCGCAGCAGGGCCGTCTGCACGTGGTCCTCGAGGCGCAACACCCCCTCGCCGCCATCCGAGAGCGGCACGCCCGCGTCGGCCGCCCGCTGCAGCGCCTCGAGCACCTCGAGCGGGCTCGTGCGCAGCAATCCGGCCACCGCCTCAGCCGAGAACGGCGAGCCGATCACCGCCGCGGCCCGCAGCACGCGCAGCGTCGCGCCGTCCAGGCGTTCGAACGACGGCGGCTTCGGCGCCTGGGCCGTCACGGCTGGGGCGCTCGCTGCCTCGGCCGGCGGCGCCGTGGCCTCGGCGGGCGTCGTTGTGGCCTCGGCGGGCGGCGTCGTCCGCCGGGGGGCCCGTCGCGACGTCGGTTTGCGTCCGGGCGCGGGCTCGGCCTCGGGCGTGGCGGTTGGGCTGCGCTTGGCCTTCGGGGCCATGACGACCTCCTCGGAAGGTGGGGTCGGACGCCGCGTCGCCTGCCGGCGTCGGGCAGCGGTGGCGTCCGATGGCGCCAGTCAAGGATGGCGCGTGGCGTCGTCAAGGCCGGCGATCCGCGTCGCGATCAGGCGGCTCGCGACCCCGACGGAGCCCGGATCGACGGCCCGTACGCACGGAACGCCCCTGGAACCGGCGGCGTTGCACACAGACCCTGGCAGCGGCCGCCAGAGCGTGGCAGGGTGCCGCCGCTCGCGCCGGACCCGTCGGCGCCGCTGGAGGATCCTCGCGTGGGACAGGCGCTGATGACCGCAGACGATCGACCCGCCTACGACCGGCTCGGCGATGGCATGATGGGGCGTCGCGCCGCGCTCGGCGGCCAGTTTGCGCGCCAGATCGCCGCGACCACTGAGCGCGACCTGCCGAAGCCGCTGGCCGAGTGCGATGTGCTCGACCTCGGCTGCGGCTACGGCCACACCGCGCTGGCCCTGAGCCGCATGGCCCGGCGCGTGGTCGGCGTCGAGCCGTCGGCCACGTTGGCGTCCTGGGCGCGCGCGCTCGCCGCCGAGCAGGGCGCGGGCAAGCTGACGATCGAGCGCGGCGGCCACGATCTGCTCACGGGCTGGCCGGCCCGCTTCGACCTCGTCGTGCTCGACAACGTCTTCGAGCACATCCCCGATCAGCGCGCGTTGCTCGGCCATATCGCGACCACGCTGCGCCCGGGTGGCGTGCTCTACCTGCTGGTGCCCAACCGCTTGTGGCCGATCGAGCACCACTACCAACTGCCCGCGCTGGGCTGGCTGCCGCTGCCGCTGGCCAACCTCTACCTGCGCGCCAGCGGCCGCGGCACCTCGTACGCCGACGCGGCCTACGCCCCGACCAGCTGGAAGCTCGCCGACCTGCTCGACAGCAGCTGCGCCTTCGACTGGCGCTTCCAGCTGCCGGCGGACCTCTCGCTGACCCAAGGTGGTGGCCCGGTCTACCACGCCGGCGTCGCGGCCCTGCAACGCTGGCCGGCGCTGTGGACGATCTCCAAGGCGCTGCTGGTGGTCGCCGTGCGCCGCGGAGCCGCATGAACGCGGCCACACCCTCGTCACCGACGGTGTTCCGCCAGCTGGCCAACCTCGCGTGGCCGATCATCGGCCTCAACGTGCTCAACGTGCTCGCGCTCGCGGTCGACACCGCGATGTGCGGCCGGCTGCCCAACTCCGACACGGCGCTCATCGCGCTCGGCTTCGCCACGCAGTTCGTGTTCTTGCTGATGGTCGCGATGATGGGCCTCACCGTCGGCACGGTCGCGACGGTCGCGCGGGCCCACGGCGCCCGCCAGCCCGAGCGTGTCGCGCATACGCTGCAACAGAGCGCGCAGCTCGCGGTCGCGCTCGGCCTCGCGGTCGGGCTGCTCGGCAACCTCGTGGCGGCGCCCTTCATCCGCATGATGGGCGGCAGCGAGCCGGTCGTGGAGCTCGCGACCGAGTACCTGCGGCCGCTGCTGGCGGCGTCGGCGCTGCCGTACCTGAACATCCTGCTCGGCGCGGTGCTGCGAGGCGTCGGCAATACCCGCCTGGCCTTCCTCGTCGCGCTCCTGATCAACGGCCTCAACGCCGTGTTCAACTACGCGCTGATCTTGGGTGGCTTCGGCTTTCCCGCCCTCGGGCTCGCGGGCGCCGCCTGGGGCACGGTGCTGGCCTACGCGATCGGCGTCGCCGTCATGATCACGCTGTTGCTCCGCGGCGCCGAGCCGGCGTTGCAGCTGCGCCTGGGCCCGGTCGCGCCCGATCGCGCGTTGGTCGCCCAGCTGCTGCGCATCGGCTGGCCGGCGGCGCTCGACATGGTCGTGATCAACGCGGCGTTCTTGAGCATCGTCGGCATGCTCGGCCGGATCGACGAGGTCGCGGTGGCGGCGCACGGCATCGGCCTGCGCATCCAGGCGCTGGCGTTCGTGCCGGGCCTGAGCATCAGCCAGGCGACCGGGGCGATGGTCGGCCAGGCGCTCGGTGCCAAGAACCCCGAGCGGGCCAAGCAGATCATGCGTGCGAGCATCACGCTCTGCTTGTCGGTGATGTCGACGCTCGGCCTGCTGCTCTTCGTCTTCGACGAGGCGATCCTCGGCGTGTTCCAGGTCGATGTGGCAGGCACGCTCGGCGGCTACGCGCTGATGTGGATGCACCTGCTCGGCGCCGGCATGCCGATCGCCGGCGTCCACATCGCCCTGGTCGGCCTGCTGCAGGGCGCGGGCGCGACGATGACGAGCCTGCGCATCAACGTCATCGGCACGGCGATCCAGGTGCCGGCGTCGTGGCTGCTCGGCTTCGGCATGGCGCTCGGGCCGTTTGGCGTCTGGGTCGCGTTCCCGGCGAGCTTCGTGCTGAAGGTGGTCATGTCGTGGCGCGCCGTGCAACAAGGGGCCTGGGCCAAGACGGGCGCCTGAGCCGCCCGATGGAGGCTGCCATGCGTTCGTCGTCGATCCCGTCGCGCCTTGGTCGCGGCCTGTTCGTCGCCCTCTGCCTCGCGCTGACCACGGTCCCGGTGACGGCCCAGGCTGCCAAGGTGCAGCTGCCGGCCGGTCGCTGCGTCGACGTCGGCAAGGCGCGCATCCACCGCGTCGGCGACCCGTGGTTGCTGCTCGGCACCGAGCTGCTCAGGGGGGCCGAGACGGACCAACGCGTCGCGACGCTGCAGCTGCGCCTGCTCGACGAGCGGACGGCGCAGATCCGCGCGCTCGACGTGCCGATCGCCAGGCTTCGCTCCGGGTTCGCCGCGGCGATGGGCGGTGCCGCGCTCGACCGCACCAACTCCCAAGGCGCCCGGCGCGACGGCTTCCAAGTCGACGTGATGCACGTGAGCGACGACGCCGCGACGGTGGTGCTGGTCGTCGATGTCGCCGTCGCGGGTGCCGGCACCCTGCGCTCGCTGGCGCTGTGGTCGGTGGGCAGCGACACGGTGCGCATGGTGCCCGGTCTGCAGGCGCTGGCGGCCAAGGAGCGCGGCTACCTGGTGGTCGCCGGCGTCGACGCCAGCGGCGGCCTGCTCGTGCTCGACGTGCGCCCCGCCGACGCCGAGGGCGACCAGCGCAAGCTCGCGCTCGCCCTGCATCGCGTCGACCTCGCCGCCGCCGGCAGCAAGACCGTCTGGCGCTTCGTCACGCCCGCCCGGCGCAATCCGCGGCTCTCGATCGGAGGGCGCCTGCGACTGTCGCGCGATCGCGCGCTGCTCGTGGTCCCCGAGTACCTCGAGGACCCCGACGGCGACGCCGAGGTCCACGTCGTCCGCCTCGCTGACGGCAGCCACCGCTCGCTGCCGGCGCCCGCCACGACCTACGGCGTCGACCTCTCGCCCGACGGCAAGACGCTCGCCCTCGGTGCCAACCGCGCCGGCGCGGTCGAGCTTTGGGACCTTGCCACCGGCAAGCGCACCGCGACCGCCAAGGCGGTCAAGCGCCTGCACAAGCTCGTCTACAGCAAGGACGGCGCGACGATCTGGGTCGCGGGCAAGGGCGGCGCGCTCGTGGCGTTGGATCCGACGACCCTGCGCCAGAAGGCCTCATTCGCCGCCAAGGCCATCGCCGGGGCCGCCGGTGGCACGCTCTACGCCGAGCTGCCGGTGGCGCCGGGCGGCCAGCCGCAGCCGCTGGGCCTTGTCAGCGACAAGTTCGGCTTTGGCGAGGTCGAGCGGATCTGCGTGCTGCCGCTCTGAGCTGCGGCCGGGCGGCGACGACCGCGAACACGGCGCAAACCGCAGACGCGCCGACGGTTGCCGCCGGTCGATCGCCTGGGTAGGCTCGACGGCGTCTGGCACTGGCCGCTTCGGCCCGATCGTCCTCTCCCGCACGCGCAGGAACGCTGACCATGCCCGATGTTCCGGCGATGGCCCCTGGCAGCCCCGACGCTGCCGCCTCGAGCGACGGCAGCCGCCGGCTCAAGGCCATCATGTTCACGGACATCAAGGGCTACAGCGCGATGATGGGCGCGGACGAGCGCCTGACGGTCAAGCTCGTCCTCGAACACCGCCAGATCGTGCGCGAATGTCTGGTCAAGCACGACGGAACCGAGCACGAGACCATCGGCGACGCCTTCGTCGTGCTGTTCGACTCGGTGGTCAACGCCGTGCGCTGCGGTGCCGAGATCCAGAGCCGGCTCAAGCAGCGCAACGCCGGCCTGCCCGAGGCCGAGCAGGTCTGGCTGCGCATCGGCATCCACCTCGGCGACATCATCCTGCAAGGCGACGGCATCTACGGCGACGGCGTCAACGTCGCGGCGCGGGTGCAGGACAAGGCCGATCCCGGCGGCATCTCGATCACCGAGCAGGTCTATCTGCAGATCGACGGCAAGATCGACTTCCCGATCGAGTCGGTGGGCAAGGTCGACCTCAAGAACATCCGCAACCCACCGAGCCTGTACAAGCTGCGCCTGGACGGCAGCGCCGCTCCGACTCGCCGGCGCACGCCGGTGGCGGCGCTGGTCGCTGGAGGCCTGCTGGTGCTGCTCGGCGCCGTCGTCGCCTGGTGGCTGCTGCGGGCCACAGCGCCGGTTGCGGCGCCGCCGCCACCGCCGGCCGTGGTGGCCCAGCCCGCGACGCCTGCGCCGGCTCCTGTCGCGCCGCCGGCTGCTGCTGCTGCTGCTGCTGCGCCCGTCGCGCCGCCTGCGCCTGCGGCAGCCCCGCCGGCCCAGGATGACGCCAAGGTCCGCGCCGGGCGCAAGGTCGCCGAGGCGCTCAAGGCGACGGGCGATGCGCGCATCGAGCTGTTGCGGGAGGCCTTGGCGCTGGATCCCGACAACGAAGCAGTGCAGGCTATGTTGGCCGCTGTGGTGACCGCGCAGTCCCAAGCCAGCAAACCCGAGCCGAGTCGGCCGCCCGCACCGTCGCGCGCGGCCCACACCAAGCCCAAGGACGAGCCGACCGATGACGCGACGCGAATCAAGCGCACGATCGTGGTCGAGTAGGCTGGTCGCCGCCGCCTGCATCGCCCTGGTCATCTGGCCGGCGATGGCCACGGCGAAGCCGGCCAAGACGCGGCCGAGCAAGAACCGCGCCGCCCAGGAGCAGGCCGCCGCGCTCAGCCAGGTCGCCGCGGCCAAGAACGAGGCCGGCGACTTCAAGCTCTGCGCCGAGTTCTACCACCAGGCCTACCGCACCGACCCGACCTTCCTCGGCTACTTGTTCAGCGCCGCCCGCTGCGAGCAGAAGGCGGGCGACCTCGACGCCGCCGAGCGCGACTTCCGCCAGTTCCTCGCCCGCGCGCCCAAGGAGGACGAGCTCGTCGCCAAGGCGAGCGCGTACCTCGACGAGATCCTCGCCGAGCGGCAGAAGGCGCGGCCGGTCGACAAGCAGGCACCTGCCGACAAGCCGGCGCCGGTCGAGCCGCCCGCAGCGGTGACGCCGGTGCAGGCGCCGTCGCAGACGCCGCCGTCATCGGGCAACGGCCTCGGCTGGGCCGTGCTCGGCGGTGGCGCGGCGCTGGCCGCGGTCGGCGCGTACCTCGTCGCCGACGGTCTCGCGGCGCGCGCGGCGCTGGAGGACGACCTGGCGCTGCCCCAAGGCGGCATCATCACCAAGCTGTCGCCGTCCGAGGCGCGCGATCGCGAGTCCAGCTACCGCACGCGGCTCGGCCTGGGCGGCGGCCTCGTCGGCCTCGGCGTCGCGGCGCTCGGCGCTGGCGTCTGGCTGCTGGTGCGGACGCCGTCGGACGTCGCCGTCGCGCCCGCGCTGCTGCCGTCCGGGCAGGCGGGGCGTTCGGTGGTCGGTCTCGGCCTGACGCTGGGGTGGAGGTAGCATGCGCTCCTGGCTGTCGCGCATCGGTTGGCTGCTGCCGCGCATCGCCGTGCCGCTGGTCGCGCTGGCGCTGGCCGACTGCGCGAGCGTCGTCCCGAGCGACGACCAGTTCGCCGAGATGCGCTGCAAGACGGTGCTCGACGACGGCGTCGAGGGCCTGCCTGCGTACGAGATCGGCGCGATCCTCGCGATCCACACGCCGACCGGCGAGGCGGACTTCGACATCGCCTACGACATGAACGCGATGCGCCTGGCGCTCAAGGAGCTCAACAACGGCCACGACGTCAACGGCCACCACTTTCGCGTCCGCGTCTGCGACACCCGCGCCCATTGGTCCACCGGCGGCGGCAAGGTCACGCGCGACCTGGCGACCTGGCTGATCGAGGAGAAGGGCGTCAAGGCCATCATCTCCGACGCCAGCGCCGACACCGCGACCCTGACCGCCGTCACGCTCAAGAAGGGCGTCGTGGTCATGGCGATCTCGTCGACGGCAGAGGACCTGACCTACCTCGCCGACGACGACCTGGTCTGGCGCGTGGCGCCGAGCGACGTCTACCAGGCCGCCGTGCTCGGCAAGATCATCAGCGACGCCCACGGCAACGACGCCAAGATCGCCGTGTTGCAGGTCGATACGCCCTACGGCAACGGCCTGGTCGACGCGCTGCACCGCAACCTCGGCGACCGCGTCCACGCCTTCCCCTTCGGCACCGACGGCGCCGGCCTGCAGACCGCGGTGCAGTCGGCCGCCGACCTCGGCGCTCCGGCGCTGCTGATCGTCGGGACCTCGCCGCAGGTCGCGCAGATCGTCAACGCGCGCAAAGACATCCCGGCGCTGGCCGGCGCCGCGCTCTACCTCGCGGACGGCGCCTGCGACACCGATCTGGCCAAGCAGAGCTTCGAGCCCGGGGCCAGCGTCCAGAGCGTCTGCACCCGCCCCGGCCAGCCGCCGAACGACGCGTACAAGGCCTTCCAGCAGCGCTTCAAGACCCGCTTCGGCGACGATCCGGCGCAGTCGAGCTACACCCAGCACAGCTACGACGTCGTCTACTGCCTGGCGCTCGCCCACGCCTGGGCCACCGGCAGCGCGGGGCTCGGCGCCGTCACGGGCAAGGCCCTGGCCGAGGGGCTCAAGCACCTCTCGGCAGGCGAGTCGTACCGCTTCGGCACGGGCGACATCTCGAAGATGATCGGCTCGTTGGCGCAGGGCACCGACGTCGACGTCGACGGCGCCTCCGGTCCGCTCGACTTCAACCCCAAGACCGGCGAGGCGCCCTCGGGCTACGAGTCGTTCACCGTCGACGCCAAGGGCCAGCTGACGCACGCCAAGTACTACGCCGTTCGCGACCAGGGCGACGGCATCGTCGTCTTGCCGGCCGACGTCACCGGGACCTGAGCGTCTCGGCCACCTCGCCGCCGCGTGCCAGGGCGATGGCAGCGTCACGCGCCGGGGCCAACGTCGTCACGCGGCTGGCCGAGCAGCAGGCGCAGCTTGGCGCCGACGCCGTCGAGCGCGGAGATCCGGGCCCACAGCGACTCCATCTCGCCGAAGACGACCGCGCGCAGCGACTGCGGCTGCGGGCCCGGCAGGCCGTACTCCGGCGGGCGGAACGTCGGCTCGGTCGGCCGCCACGAGCGGAAGGCGCGGTCCCAGAGCAAGAAGAAGCCGCCGTAGTTGCTGTTGGCTTGCGGCCAGTTGGTCGCGTGGTGCATCCGATGCGCCGCCGGCGTGTAGATGACGCGGTCGAACGGCCCGAGCGACCAGTCCATCTCGGTGTGCACCGCGAATTGGTACAGCGCGACGAAGACATAGAAGCCGCCTGCGATCCACGGCGGCACCCCGGCGAGCACCAGCGGCACGCCGTACGCGATGACGCCCACCGGCTGCTCGCCCCACGACGTGCGCAGGCTGTCGAGCAACGACATCTGCCGCAGCGAGTGGTGCGGCGCGTGCAGCGCCCAGCCGATGCGCGTGACGTGCAACATGCGATGGATCCAGTAGTAGACGAAGTCGGTGACGACCCAGGCAAACGCCCAATGCATCGGCGAGCGCATGTCCAAGGTCTGCAGCCGATGCGGCCAGAGCCAGACCAGCACCGGCAGCAGCAAGCCGGTCGCCAGGACCTGGCCGATGCCGACCAGGGCGAACGACTGCAAGCTGCGCGTCGCTTCGGCGCGGTCGTAGGCGCGGCCCTTGCGCTGGTACCAGGCGAGCTCGATCGTCAGCAGGCCACCGACCCACATGGCGATGCCCGCGAGCACGACCGGGGTGTGCAGCATCCAGCTGGCGGTGTTGGCGTAGGTCTCGCCGAGGTACGGCGGCGGCGTCGCTGGCATCGGGCAGGGCTCCGCGGGTCGGGGCCGCGTCGCCGCCGTCGTCGGCGGTCGGGTTGCGGCAGCTCGGCCCAAGCCTGCGCGTTTGCTTGCCGTTGTGCAAAGGCGCGTGTCACGCTGCCACGTCGGCTGCTCGACGCCACGGAGGTCCGCATGGCCCGCTCGCCCACGGGGTTCGCCCCCGCCGTCCGCCTGGTCGTCACGGTCGCAGGCCTGGCTGCGGCGCTGCTGCTGGGCCTTGTGCCTCGCACTGCGCGGGCCGGCGCCATCGAGTACCTGTCCAACCAGGGCGCCGACTACATCCGCACGCTGAGCCGCAACGCCGCCTCGGACGGCGCCGACGTCGTCATCTACAACCCCGCGGCGACGACGATGCTCGGCGACGGCCTGCACCTCGCGCTCGGCAGCCAGACGCTGGTCGGGCTCTACGTCATCAAGCACGCCGACGTCATCTACAGCGCCGACGTCTTCGTGCCCTCGTTGCCCTCGCTGCAGGCGGCCTATGTGCGTGGGCCGTTTGCCTTCTTCGCGGCCGCGACGGTGCCCGCCGGTGGCGGCTCGCTGACGTACAAGGACGGCATCCCCTACCTGATCCCGCTCGCGGCGTTCGTCGAGGGGGCAGACAGCGACACCCCGACCAAGGGCGAGTTCGCGGGCAGCTCGACGTTCTACGGCCTCACGCTCGGCGGCGCCTGGCGCTACCGCGACCTCGTCGCCGTCTCGCTCGGCGGCCGGCTGACCTACGGCCACAAGACCTACGACGGCCACGCCAACTACGGCAGCAAGCGCGCAGAGCTGCACACGCAGAAGACCGCGTTCGGCGCCAACGTCATCGCCGGCCTCACCGTGACGCCGGGGTACGGCCTGACGGTTGGCGCCCGCTACGAGAGCAAGACGCCGATGACCTTCACCGCCGCGACGACGACGGTCGGGCTGCGGCCGATGGAGAAATGGACCCAGACCGCGCTCGAAGGTTTCGTCGACGGCGCCACCGAGGAGCGACCGATGCCCGCCGTGCTCGGCCTCGGCGTCGGCTGGGCCAGCGCGGGTGTCGACGTGTCGCTGAGCATGCACCGCTACTTCCAGAAGGACGCCGACCCGACCCCCGATTACGCCGGAATTCCGGGCTCGGGCGGCTTCGGCGCCTTCGTCCGCGGCTGGGACGACGACTACGACGACGCCTGGGATCTCGGCGGCTCGGTCGGCTACGACGTCCGCTCGGACCTGCACGTCAGCTTCGGCTACATCCGCGCGCACCTCGGCGGCAACGCCAACACGCTCAGCGACTTCGAGCAGGCGCTCGACAGCGGCACCTTCGGCGGCGGCGTGCGCTACCGCTTCCGCAAGGGCTGGGCGGCGACGCTGGCGACCTCGCGCACCAGCTACGTCGAGGCCAGCAACAAGGCCCTGGCGCCGCCGATCGACGAGCGGCCCGAGACGTTCCGCCGCTTCATCTGGAACTTCGCCCTCGGCCTGCAGCTCACGCTCTAGGGTCCGCAGCGGCCGCGGCCCCGGGCGCCGGGCCGTTGTGGTTGGCCAGGATGCCGGCGTCGGCCACCTCGACGTCCAGGCGCGCCGCGCCGTCGAGCCCGGCGATCCAGCGATCCAGCCGCGCCTCTGCCGCGTCCATCGCGCGCAGGGCCGCCGCGGCCACGGGCGCCAGCAGCAGCGGATGGCCAAAACGCGGGCCGCTCGCCGTCGCCACGAACGGCCGCGCCACCGACCACGCGGCGTCTTCGGCGGCGTCGGCGGCGGCGTCGGCGGCGTCGCGCAGCGCCCTGAGCACGGCGGCGTCCGGCATCGGGCAGTCGACCGGCAGCAGCACCCAGCGCGCGTCGGCCGCGTCCGCCATCGCCGCGAGGCCGCGCTGCACGCTGGCGAACATCGGCGCGTCCGGGTCGGCGCCGACGCAGCGCACGCCCGGCGTCGCGCTCGGGTCGGCCTGGGTCGTCCACGCCGGCTGCCAGGCGTCGGGGTGCAGCACGGCGACCACCTCGTCGCAGCCCGCCGCCAGCAGCGCCCGCGCCTGGGCGCGCCAGGCGAGGTCGCCGCCAACCTGCCGCAGCGCCTTGGGTCCGCCGGCGCGGCGGCCGTGGCCGCCCGCGATCAGCAGGCCCAGCAGCGTCGGCGGCGGGCGCTCCGGCGACGGGCGCTCCGGCGATGGGCCAGATCCGCCGCTCACGGCGCGGCCCCGGCGCGGGCGGCGACGTCGATCAGCTGCGCGGCCGTGGCGATCGCGATCTCCGCGGGCGTCTTGCCGCCGACGAGGTTGCCCGCGGCGCCGCGCACGCCGATCGGCGCGACCAGCCGGGCGAGATCGCCTTCGGAGATCCGCTCGGCGAGGCGTTGCCGCGTGCCGGCGATCTTGCTGCGGCTGCCGATCAGGCCGACGAACGCCAAGGGCGCGCCGTCGCCATCACGCGCCGCCAGCAGCGCCGCCACCAGCTCGCGGTCGAGCGCGTGGTCGTGGGTCATCACCAGGGCCATCGTGCGCGACGCGCGGGGCGCCGCGGCGGGTGCCCCCGGCGTCGCCTCGCCCCAGCGCAGCGGCCAGCCCCAGGCCTGCAGCAGCGCCACGGGCGCAAGGCAGACGACCTCCGTCCCGCGCCCCGGCGCCAGCGCCGCCAGCTGCTCGGCGCGGCTGTCGCAGAGCACCACGCGCCACGGCAGCACCGCGAGCACCTGCGCCAACGCCCGGCCGACATGGCCGCCGCCGACGATCAGCACCGTCCAGGGCGCCTCGCGTCGCTCGAGCAGCGTGACGTCGTCGATGACGGTGCGCAGCTGCGGCCCGCTTGGGGTCGGGTGCCAGGTCGAGCCCGCGATCTCGGCCTGTTCGCCGCCCTCGACCGCGGCCGCCGGCGTCACCAGCTGCCAACCGAGGGTGACGGCGCCGCCGCAGCATTGGCCCGTCGCCGCGCCGAGGGCGAAGCGCTCCTGGCGGCAACGCGGTCCTGTGCCGTCGGCGCGCCAGGTCGCGAGCAGCGGCCCGGCCTGGTCGATGGCGAGCTGCTCGAGGTGGCCGCCGCCGATGGTGCCGCCCAGCAGCGCGCCGTCGCGGGTCAGCAGCCGCGCACCCGGCGCACGCGGCGCCGAGCCCTGCACCTGCAGCACCGTCACCAGCACGGCTGGGGCGTCGCCGAGCAGCGCGGGCAGGGCGTCGAGCAGCCGCGCGGCCTCGGCGTCGAGCGGGATGCCGTCGATCGGCGGCACCTGGTGCGTGGGCCTGGTCACGGCCTCGCTCAACCCGCGGCGCGGCGGGTCTCGGCCACGGCCTGCAGCAGGATGTTGCCGAAGACGCGGCCGCGGTAGGTCGCGGTCGAGCGGATGTCGTCGAGCGGCTGCAGCTCTTGGGCCTGCACCGCGCGCAGCTGCGCCGCGAACCCCGGCGCGTCGGGATCGGCGCCGACCAGCGCGGCCTCGAGCAGCGGCAGCCGGCGCGGGAACGCCGACATCGACACCGGCACCAGCCGCGCCTCGGCGATGCGGCCGCCCCGCCAATCGAGCACCGCGCACAGGCCGACCTTGGTGATCGCCTGCCAGCTGCGCGTGCCGACCTTGCGCGCCCACTGCGCGTTCGGGCCGAAGCTGCGGGCCGGGATGACGATGGCGGTGATGAGCTCGTCGCGGCGGCGCACGCTCTGGCGGTAGCCCGTCCAATAGGCGCGCAGCGGCACCTCGCGCTCGCCGGCGGCGCTGGCCAGGCGGACGCTGGCGTCCAGGGCCAACAGCACGGGCGCGACGTCGGCCGCGGGCGAGCCGTTCTCGACGTTGCCGGCCGGCGTGCCGCGGGCCTGGATCTGCGCCGCCCCGACCAGGCGCGCCATCGCGGCCAGGATCGGCAGCTCGGCGACCACGCGCGGGTCGCGCAGCAGCTCGGCGTAGGTGACGAGCGCGCCGATGGTCAGCGCGCCCGCCGCCGGGGCGTCCCAGGTCAGCGCGCCGAGCTCGCCGCGCAGGCCCGAGAGGTCGAGAAATCGGCTGTGGGCGCTGCGGCCGTGCTGCGCCTCGACCAGCAGGTCGGTGCCGCCCGCGAGCGGACGCCAGGGTTCGCCTTCGGTGTCGGCCAACAAGGCCAGCGCGGCGCCGAGCTCGGTCGGCCGTCGTGCGTCGATCGCAGACAGGACGGTCATCGTGCGCCTCCTTCGCTGCTGCTGGTGCCGCCGGCCCGCGACAGCGCGCATGCGCGGCGGCCGGCGCAGGTGCGCACGGCCTGGTCCACGGCGTCGACGATGGCGTTGTAGCCGGTGCAGCGGCAGATGTTGCCCGAGAGGCCCTCGCGGATGCCGCCAGGCGGCAGGCCCTTCTCGACCAGCCATGCCGCGGTCACGACCATGCCCGGCGTGCAGATGCCGCATTGCGCGCCGCCGTGGTCGAGGAACGCCTGCTGCACAGGATGCAGCACGTCGCTGTCGGCCAGGCCCTCGACCGTCGTCACCGAACGGCCTTCGCATTGGACGATGGCGACCAGGCAGGCGTTGACCGGCTCGCCGTCGAGCAGCACGGTGCAGGCGCCGCACTCGCCTTCGCCGCAGCCCTCCTTGGTGCCGGTCTGGCCGAATTCGACGCGCAGCACGTCGAGCAGGCGACGCATCGGCGCGGTCTGGACGGTGCGCGTCTCGCCGTTGAGCTGCAGCGTCACGGTCGTGCGCGGGCCGGCGGCGAGCAGGCCGTGCGGCGGGCTGGCGACGGCGCCGGTGCCGGCCGGGGCGGCGTGGTCGTGATGCGGCCCCTCGGGGCGGCGCGGGTCGTGGCCGGGAACGTGGCTCATGCGGCCTCCTGTCCGTCGGGGTGGGCGGCGTCCCAGGCCGCGAGCACGCGCTCCGGCGAGGCCGGGATCGCGCAGAGATCGAGGCCGGTGGCGTGGGCGATGGCGTTGACCACCGCCGGCGCCGGGCCGTCCATCGGCAGCTCGCCGATGCCCTTGGCGCCCCAGGGGCCGTAGGCGTACGGGCTCTCTTGGAAGCGCACGTCGATGCGCGGCACGTCCGCCGCGGTCGGCACGACGTAGTTCGTCATGTTGCCGTTGCGCATGCCGCCGTCCTGCCAGACGCAGTCCTCGAGCAGCGCCCAGCCGATGGCCTGGACCACGCCGCCGGCGATCTGGCCGTCCGCCAGCGTCGGGTTCAGCACGCGGCCGATCTCCTGGCTGGCGACGAAGTGCTCGACCTTGGTCTCGCCGGTGCCGACGTCGACCTGCACCGCCGCGACGTAGGTCGCCCAGGCGTAGGTGCCGTAGGCGACGCCCTTGTAGAGCTTGTCGTCCCAGGCCCCGCCGGGCGGGCGCTTGTACTGGGCCCAGCCCTCGGCCACGGCGGCGTCGCCGGTCGCGGCGGCGGCGGCCAGGGCGCGGCGCAGGGCGTCGGCCTGGTAGTCGCGGCCGCGGCCCTTGGTCATCGCGCTCGGCGCCTCGTGCGCGGCCTCGCTCGCGGGCCGCAGATCTGCGCTGCCCAGCAGGCCGGCGGTCTCGAGGCGGGCGACGAGATCGTCGACGGCGCGGGCGACCAGGTGGCCGACGACCATGCTGGTGCGCGACGCCACCGTCGGCCCCGAGTTCGGCACGTGGTCGGTGTCCGGGCGGGCGATGCCGATGTCGCGCAGCTCGAGGCCGGTCGCCTCGGCCGCGATCTGGCTGAAGATGCCGATGCTGCCCTGGCCGATCTCCGTCTGGGCGCTGCAGACCTCGATGCCGCCGGCCGTGGTGGCCCGCACCTTGAGCTTCGACGCCAGGTAGTCCTCGCCCGAGCCGGTGAAGCCGGCGCCGTGCATGAACGTCGCCATGCCGACGCCCCGGCGCAGCGGGCCGCCGGACGCGCGCTGCGCGGCGTTGAAGGTCGCGGCGTCGGCGCGGCGCCGGTCCCAGTCGATGGCGTCGAGCGCCTGCTGCTGCCAGGCGTGCAGCTCGATGGCCTCGTCGATCGTCTGGCTCACCGCCAGCGTGTCGCCGCGCACCACGAGGTTGCGCCGGCGCAGCTCGGCCGGGTCGAGGTCGAACGCCGCGGCGACGCGGTCGAGGTGGCGCTCCATCGCGAAGATCGTCTGCGGTGCGCCGAAGCCGCGGAACGCGCCGTGCGGCGGCGTGTTCGTCAGCACGGCGCGGCCGTCGACGCGGACATGGTCGACGCGGTAGGGCCCGACGGCGTGGATGATGCCGCGCGAGAGCACCACCGCCGACAGCGTCGCGTAGGCGCCGCCGTCCATGCGGCAGTCGATCTCGATGGCCAGCAGGCGGCCCTCGGCGTCGTGCGCCGTGCGCAGCTTGCTCTGGCAGGGGTGGCGCTTGGTCGTGGCGACCATGTCCTCGCCGCGCTCGTAGATCATCTTGACCGGCCGCCGCGTCTTGAGCGCCAGCAGCAGGGCGTGGCCCGAGATGATCGACGGGTACTCCTCCTTGCCGCCGAAGCCGCCGCCCGCCGGATCAGCGATGACGCGCACCGACTCGGCCGGCAGGCCCGTCAGCGAGGTCAATGCTTTGTGAACGTAGTACGGGCACTGAATGCTGCCCTCGACCTCGGCCTTCCACGGCAGCTTCGGCCAGGTGCTGCCTTCGCGCTCGCTGGGATCGACGTGCACCCGCGCGATGACGCCCTGGGTCTCGATGTAGCATTGCTCCTGCGCCTGGGTCTCGTAGACGCCCGAGACGACCTTGGCCGCGTTGGCGAACACCGCCTCGAACTCCGGCCGGGCGCCACCGTCCGCGGCGTCCTCGCCGAGCCCGCGCCGGACGTGGATGTGCTTGAAGCAGTTGCGATCTTCGGCCTTGACGTCGCTCGGGCCGAACTGCACCAGCTCCGCCGCCGGCGGCTCGCGGTAGTCGAGCACGGGCGGCAGCGCCTCGTAGCTGATGTGCACCCGCCGCACGGCCTCGCGCACGATCTCGAGGCTCGGGTGGGCGATCAGCGCGACCGGCTCGTGGCGGTGCTTGAACACGTCGCGCACCAAGAAGGGCTGGTCCTGCTCGATCAGCGCCACCACGTTCGGATCGCGGCCGTCGGGTCCGCGGCGCGGGATGTCGCTGGCCATCACGACCGCGAATTCGGTCCAGTCGACGCCCAGGTCCGAGAGGTCGCCGAAGCGGATGCCCGTGATCGTGCCGCGCGGCGCGTCGGTGCGGACCGTGGCGCCGTAGAGGCCGTCGGCGTCATGGCCGGCGACGCCAAAGGGCAGGTCATCGACGTAGCGGGTGGCGCCCAGGACCTTCGAGCGCCCGTCGGGCCGCGGCACGGCGGCGCCGACAAAGCGGCGACCTTCGTGGGGCGGCGTGGGCTTGGCGTCTCCGTCTGGCATGGGCGCTCCTCCTGCAGCTTCTGGCACGGGCCTGCGTCTGGCTCGGGCCTGCGTCTGGCACGGGCCTGCGTCTGGCTGGGCGCTGAGTCTAGCGGCAAGATCGCGTTTGTCGAAGGGGCGGGCGGCGATCCCTGCCACAGCACGACGCATGCGCGTCGATCAGCGCCCGTCCTCGGCGCCGCCCTCGACGCCGCCCTCGATGCCGCCCTCGCCCATCGGCGGCAGCTGCAGCGCCTCGCCGCCCTCGGGCAAGCGCAAGAAGTCGCGGGCATAGCGCTGCTCGGCCGGCGTGCCGTGGTGGTACATGTGCAACAGCGCGTCGATCTGCGCCTCGCGCGCCAGGGCGGTGCGGCCGGCGCCGTCGAGGCAGCCCGGCTTGTCGTCGGCCGGGCAGGCGATGCGGACGTGGAAGTGGTCGTCGTGCGGCTTGCTGTCGGTCGGCTGCACCAGCACCCGCCGCGCCCGCTCGCGCAGCAGGTCCGGCTCGCCGATGCGCAGCGCGTGGTCGAGCAGCATGTTGCGCAGCGGCGCCGAGACGAAGATCCACTGCACGATGACGGCCGGATGCGTCAGCAGCGCGCGCACCAGCAGCCAGTTTCGTTCGGTGTCGAAGAACGCCGCGCCCGCCATCTCGGCCGGCCACGCGACCGTCCCGGCCTCGTCGAACCTGGCCATGCGCTCCAGGTCCACCGGCCGGCCGTCGCGATCCATGGCGAAGAAGCAGAGGTCGGCGTCGCGGCCCGAGTTGTGGCTCACCGAGTAGATGATGTCGCCGCCGCCCGGCGCCGAGAGGTTGCCGATCCGCAGCGGCGTGCGCGCCTCGGGCTCGGCCGTGGCCTCGGCGACGCTGCGCGCCCCGTCGACGATGATCTGCACCAGCTCGGCGGTGCCCCACAGGTAGTCGCGCTTGCGGCTGGTCGGCAGCGGCTTGAGCCAGGGCTCGCCCTCGACCGGCAGGTGCACGCCGTCGCGCAGGTGGCCCTCCTGCGGCGTGCCGACGCTCGCGCTCGCCGACGCCGCCGCGCCGAAGCGCACCGTGCTCGGGGCGTCGCCCTCGGCGGGCACCTCGGCCTCCAGCCACGCCCAGCGCCCGGCCTCTGTCTTGGCCCGCGCCGCGTGTTCGGCCGCCGCGACCACCTCGGTCGCCGCCGCGCCCGGTGCGACCGGCGCCTGATCCCCCGCGGCGCCCTTGGCCGGATCGCGCGCGATCGGCTCCAGCTTGGGATCGGGCGCAGGCGGCGGCGCGTCCGGCCGCTTGGCGCAACCGTGCAACCCGGCCGCCGCGATCAGCGCCGTGACGGTCGCCCCGACGACGACCCGCCGACGCAGCGACAGCGGCCCCGCAACGCCACCAGCCGCCGTCGGCGGGGCAGGGGAGCGATGGCGGGGGGCTGGGCGACGAGGGGGCGTCATGGGCCACCGATCCTACCAGCGCCGCGTCGGCCGGTCGACAGGTCGCGCACGCCGCCGCGGCCCGAGCCGATGCCGAAACCCTCCCCAGGGGCTTGCGTCGCCGCCGCGCTTGCTGTAGGTTCCCTGCCCCGAGCCCGAGGACGGCAGTCCGAGAGTTCGACGCCAACATAGCTCAGCTGGTAGAGCAACTGATTCGTAATCAGTAGGTCCCCGGTTCAATTCCGGGTGTTGGCTCCCGAGAATGTGATGCTTCGAAGGCCCGGTGTTTGCCGGGCTTTCGGCGTTTTGGGGTCGCGGCTCCGCGCCTTCGCACTTTGGCCGCGCGCTTGGATCGGCGAGACCAGCTGTTGGGTTCGGGGCGGGTTTCTTGGGGGCAGGTCATTGCGGCCCAAGCGCTGAACCCAGGGGTAGAAGCCCATCTGGCGGAAAACCAGACACGGCCATCGAGCCATCGTCCGCGATGTGAAATTCAGCTTCTGGAACGGCAACGTATTGATCTGTTTGATGTCGGTCGCTCAAGAAGTGAATTCTCTGGTTCGTGGAACCACGCCAGGTCAGGCCATCCTTTCTCTCTGACTGGACGAACCGTCCTGCCACGACAACGTCCGCGACAGCGAGCAGCGCGACATGTGCCGGGGCGACGAGTTCTTCAAGTTCATAGCCTGTGAAGACGAAGACCGAAAGCCCGTGCGCGCGGAGGACCGTGCCCAGGGCCGCCAGGGCCCGTGCTTGGGCAAAGGGTTCGCCGCCGGTGAACGTGACTCCTTCGATGCCTTCGACATCGAGAATCTCGGACGCGAGATCGGCGACTCCGCGTACGTGACGTCGCTCGAACGCCCATGTGTCGGGGTTCCAGCAGCCGGGGCAGCCGAGAGGGCACCCTTGGACCCACAGGACGAATCGTTCGCCCGGGCCGTTGACGACGCTGCGACTGAGAGTGCGAGCAACGTTCAAGCGCATCGTCAGTAGGTCCTCTTGACAAGAACGAGGCGGATTTTCCCGCCGTCGCGAGATTCCTGCACACGATAGCCTAACTTCTTGGCGCGCTCGTGGACTGCCTGCCGCTGCGCCTCGACGATCCGCTGCCGCTCTTCCTTGAGTCGACGCCGCTCGTCGGCCGCGAGCCGCTCTTGCTTCTCGGTCCAATGGGCTTGGTATCGGCTGTTCAGGTGACTGAGCCACCCGGTTCCGAAGCGCGGGTGGTCGTAATCGCTGACAAACGCCAGGTAGCCGGTGGCCGACGCCAAGAACCCGACGTCGTTGGAGGCGGCTCCCACGTGCTGCCGTCGAATCACGATGTTGGCGGTCTGCACGCGGCGGTCGCCCCAATAGCCCTCAAGGTTCACTGGGGTCGCGTGGACCTCGACCCTTGTGGCATCAAAGCCGGTATCTTGGAGCGCTGCCAACAGGCACTCCTGATCGGTCATGGGCGTCAGTAGTGTGATGTACGCGCTCATTGCTTCTTCCCGACTCTCTGCGTTTGGGTCGCTGTCGTACGTGCTGCCGCTGCGTCGGGCTTGCGATCCACAACGGCGGTGCCGGGGGCCAGCCCTGCCAACAAGCGCTCTAGCTCCTTGAGACAGGCGTCTCCAGCGAAGCCGTCGGCGTCGGCGGTCATGCGTCCTTCGTCGTCGATCTCGATCGTGATTCGCTGCTCTTTCATGCGTTCTCCGGTGCTACGAGCTTGGCGGCAAGGCGAATTGCGGTCGGTTCGCCTGCGGCGAGTTGATCCCACGTCTGGATGACGAGGTACCGCTGGCCCTTGTGGGTTTGCAAGGAGCCCACGTCGGGGAGGTGCTCGTCGGGCACGATGGCAGCGGGACGTGCGCTGGAGGCGGTCGGCACAAAGCGTCCACTGGACTGCGCCGGGCGACCCGCGGGGGCCGTTGGCGGACGGAAGTCGAACCGCTCAGCTGCCTGCTGCTCCAGGCCCGCGATCTCGGCACGGACGCGCGTGACCTCCTTGTTCGCTCGCTGGAGGTCGTCGGACAGCTTGTGCTTCTTGGCGCTGAGGTCCTTCTTCGCCTCCTTGTCCGCGGACGTCAGGGACTCGTCGATCCGACGAAGCTCGTCCGCGATGGCGGCGTTTCGGCTCTCTGCAGTCGCCAACGCCGTACGTCGGTCGGGCAGGTCGTGCTTCGCAGCGTCCACGCGGCCCCGCCATGCAGCCTGCTGCTTCTCCCGCTCGTCGTCCTCTCTTGCCTTGCGCTCGGCCTCCTCCAGATCGGCCTGCAGCTTGCGTGCCGCGTCTTCGATCTCCCCAAGCTGGGCGAGAAGCGCGGGCGCACCTGAGGGGCCATCCTGCGATGGGCGTTGCGCCTCCAGGGCGTCGACGCGAGCAAGGAGCACGCCGTGGGTGCGCTCGAAGCCAAGCATCGCGCTGACGAGTCGAGAGAAACCGCGTCCGAGCCGTCCGCGGTCTCCCTCGGCGGCGACCAGCGCCTGGCGGCAACGCGCAAGGCGCGCGGCCCAGTCCTCGTCGAGCTTCCGCCAGCGACCGACCAGCGCGTCCTCTTGGCCACCCGGCGGCATACGCGGCGGTACGACGGTCCACTGGTAGCGGACGGCGAGTGCGAGCGGCTGCGGGGAGCCAAAGGAAGCCGGTTCGGTCGCCGTCATGGCGCGCAGCGAGGCGGCCGGAACGTCGGGCATTTCGACGAGCTGTTCGGCCTCCAGCCCACGAGCCGCCGTCTCGCCTGGAATCCAGAACTGCGCCGTGCGATGGCTGGCTTCGCCAAGGCGCACGTTGGCCTGGAACCGCCACGTGGGCGGGGCCTCCAACAGGCGCGCCACTTCGGGTGCCTGCTGGGCCGTGAGACGCACCCGCAGCCGCCCGCGTGTGCCGGGGAGGAGCACCTCCCCAGCGCCGCCGCTCACCTGCAAGTCGGGAAGCCCTCGGTCGGCCCACAGCACCTCAGCGCCCGCCTGGGCATGCTTGGCGAGCCGGTCGTGGTTGTCCGGTCCAGCGGGGAACCAGAGCCGTCGGGGGGCATGCTCGGGCGGAGGGCCGGCGCTGACGTGCATCAGGGCGCCGCGAGCATCCCCGCTGAGTCGGGCGTCGACCGACTCCAACCGCACCGCCGCCGACGCAGGCACCTCGGGCACGTCGAACGGCCGCTCGCGTGCTGGACGCCAAACGAACTGGCGGCCCCCGGACCACGCCTCCTCGTTCGCTTCGTGCCAGAACAGCCGCAGGAAGGTTTGCCGAAAGGCCTCGGCTTGGTTCGGCTGGAGTTGGAGGGCGAAGCCTCCCCCGATCCACAGGCAGGCCTCGGCTCCGGCGTGAATCGCAGAGGCCGGCACTTCGGCGAGGCGTCGGACGAGCACACGAGGGATCTGGAGGACCTGGTTGTCAGCTTGGTTCGTGCCCCACCCCGGCCCGACGAGCGCGTAGATCCGGGCGCCAGCCATCGCGTAGCCAAGCAGCGCGGCCAGACCTTCCTCGCTTCCGCTCCCGAGCATCAGGAGTATCGGACTATTCCCGCCGGCGGTCACGCTGCGTGGCGTGCGTGTCAGCCACGTACCGTCCGTCCACCGTGGCGGCGACGTGTGGTCGCCGATCCACGCCGTGGGCAAGCGCACGTCGGCCCGCGGTTCGACGCGGTGGCGCACCACGCGCTGGATGGGCCCCTGCATCATCGTCCCCCCCCTGTGAGCCATTGGCGCAATGCCGGCTCGAGCTCATCGGCGCTCACCCGGGTCGCCACCAGGTCCTTCCAGCGCAGCGGCGTCTCCGGGCCAGCGCCCTTCATGTCTGCGCGCGCGTGGATGGGGCTGTTGCTCATATGCCAGCCGAAGCCCTGGCCCTGACCGGGCAGCACGAGCAGGTAGCGGTCATGCGGCAGGCTCCGGACAAACACCTCGCGGTAGCTGAGGGGGGCTGTGCCGGTGATCGCCTGGACCTTCTTGAAGTCCGCCTCCTCGTCGCCGGTCCACACGTCCACAACGACGTTGAGGGCCTCTGCCCGCAGAGCCGCGACGAAGAGTTTGAGCGTGTCGAGGTTGTCGTCGCCGCGGACGTAGCGGTCGCACAGCAGCACGCGACGAGGCACGAAGCCGGAGAGCAGGCGATCCACGAGCTTCCGCATCGACCACCCGCCTCGGTAGGGGACCCTGACCACGCCTGGCGGTTCGACCGCAGCGATCGGAGCCGGAGAGCCGATCCGGAGCGGGCCGAGGTCGTCCGAGGCGGCCGGGAACGGCGAGAGGTCCACCGGTGCGGCCAGGGACCAGAACCGCTCTGGGTCCTTGCTCGCCCGCAACAGCAGGTCGTCGTGCGACGGCAGCGTGGGCGCGAACGTCTCCAGCGGCGTGTACTCGGTGAGCTGCGCGAACTGCTCGCGGACCTCGGCGCGGCTCCGGTAGCCGGGCTTTTCGGACAGGTGCCGGTCGAAGCGGGCCATCGCCCACCGCTGCGCGTCCTGGGCTGCCGCAGGCCCCACGGGCACGTCCTCCAAAGAGACGTTCTCGTAGACGCCCTTGCCGGGGACCTCGACGCGGCGGAGCGCGAGGCTCTTGCGGAAGGTGTCGAGTTCGTCCTCGGCCAGTCCGTCGAACGCGACGGCGAGGCGTCGCTCGTTCGACTGCCAACGGCCGAAAGTGGCCAGTGGCCCGGTGGCCCAGGTCGAGGCGAGCTTCCAGAGGTCGAGGCCATCGGATTCCGGATCGTGCTGCATGGGCCGCATGGCATGCTTGCCGTTGCCCTGGGGGGCCTCGATCATGCCGTCGAGCTGCCACTGGTCCCGCGTCTGGTCGAAGTCGAGCGTCCAGCGGAATCGGCACGTCGCGCGCGTGTCGTCGACGAGCCCGCCGGGATCCCCGTGGTTCGTCGGCAGGTCGCGGACCATGAACCGCTCCTTCCCGTCGAGCACGGAGCGGAATACCTTGCCGCGATCGGGCTCCACCTTGAGCGGCTCGATGGACTGGAATCGCTGGTCGCGGTTCGACGACAGACGCTCCACGGCGAGCACCCGCCGGCCGAGGACGGGGTGTTGGGCGAGCCACAGGCAATAGACACCCTGCTCCGGCACCGGAGCTTCGTCAGAAATGGCCACGTCCTCGCCCAACGCCGTCAGCCCCCCGCGCCCGTCGCACAGGCCGAGCATCTTGCACCACGAGATGACGTTGTTCGCGCCGGCGTCTGGTAGGCCAGGCAGAGCGGACTGCACGACGGCGGAGGTGATGCGGTTGCCGTGCGCCTGCGCGGTCCGGCAGATCAAGCCCAGCTCGGGCCGCCGCTCCATCCAGGCCATCTCGGCAAAGACTGCGACGCGGCCCACGGGAATCTCGGTGGTCAGGACACATCTCATCGGTTGCTCCGCCTCCATTGCCGGACTTGTTGCTCTTCGACCAAGGGCGTCCGGCGCGCGAGTTCTTCCAACTCGGCGATTCCGCACGCACCGAAGTAGTCGGCGTTGCCGACCACGACGAGTTGTTGCCGCGCGCGTGTCACAGCGACGTTCAAGCGGTTCGGGCTGTCGAGGAAGCCCACCCTTCGCGTGTTCCGCATCGAGAGCATGACGAGGTCCGCCTCCCGCCCCTGGAAGCGGTCGACGGTGCCGCATACGATCTCGACGTGGGCGTCCCTGACCATGAACCGCGTCTTGCGATCGTCCTGGGTGACATCCCGGAGCATGTCCGCGATGGCCCGCTCCTGCTTCGTGTAGAAGCACAAGCAGGCGACCTCCCACACGCGCGGCAGCTCCCGCGCGGGAGGTCCCTTCCGCCGCGCCCAGGCGATGAAGTCGCGCAGCACGGCAGCCATCGCCTTGATCTCGTCGCCGTTCACACCGCTCTGCTCGCGACCATCGACGTGCGCCCACACGCGGCGGGCTCGGAACTGGCCGAAGTCCCAGCCGAGCTTCGCGTCGCGGATCTGGATGGTGTTCGCGTCGCGGAGGGCCTGCCCCTCGTAGATGACCTCGCGCGAGAAGGACGCGATCTCGGCGTGCATCCGGTGCTGGTAGCTGAGGCTCTCGAACCGCGCGGCGAAGTCCGCTGGCCGGGTGGCCTTCAACCCGGCGGTGAGCGCGCTGCGCCGCTTCGCCCGGTCCACGCCGATGCCCTCCTGCAAGACCTCCAAGATGCTCGGGAGCCCGATGTCCTCGATCTCGGCGATGGGCTCCTCGATGCTGACGGCGCGAGGCAGCAGGCGACGCGGGTTCGCGCGAACGCGGCCCGTCGGGGCGGCACCGTGTAGGTCACCGTGCAGTCGCTCCTTCTCCCTGCGGTTGGCGCTGTGCTTCAGCTCGTGGGTGCGGGTCAGCCGCCAGGCGATCTGCTGCGCCAAGTCGTTTCGCGAGAGCCAGTCACGCTCGCACAACTCGCTCTCGCTGTAGGTCGAGACGTGATCCCGCTTGTGATGATGCTGGAAGTCCTTGTCCTTGTAGGGCTCCGGCAACTGGCCCGCTCGACGAAGCCACCACGCCTGCCGCGTGAGCAGCACGTTGCCCTCGACGAGTGGACCGCCGGTCCCCGACAGCTCCTCGGCGACCAGTAGGTTGGCGGGCAGGAGGTCGGCCACCTCGGCGATCAGGTCGTCGCCTACCAGCACCCAATCGGCCGCTGCCAGACGCAGCGCCTCGGCCTTGCCCGCGCGGATCTGCGCCACCGTCACCACGTCCACTGGCCCGCTCGACGGGCCGCCCTTGGCGACGACCCGAACGACAGACAGGTCGGGTGCGGGCTCAGCTTCGAGCTCTCGCGCGATCCACTCCAGCACGCCGGGCCGCTCGACAAGCAGCCAGCGCATCCCTGGCTGACGCAGCCGTCGCTGGATGAGCCGGAACAACAGGAGGCACGCCCGCTGGTGATCGGCCGGGAACACGGGCTTGTCGTTCTCGTCCACGAGGTCGCGGAGGTTTGCCACGATGTCGGCCCGGTCGGCGAAGGGCGGGAGCTGCCGCACGTCGCCGACGACGATCCACCGCCTCGCCATGAGCGCCGGGACCATGAACTCCTGGATGAGCGTCTTGCTGGCCTCATCCACGATGAGCACGTCCCAATGGGGCATGCTCGTGATCGGCCGCTCCCACACCTGCATGTCCTCGTCGCGGCCCCGGAACAGCGGGTGGTTCACGATGCCCATCGTCGTGCCGCAGGTGAGGTTGGCAGCCATGATGACCGTGCGCTCGGCCATCTCCTCCAGCTCGGCGTCGCCGAACTTGCCCATCGCCGGCTGCCGCCGCCAGGCGGCGACCAACGCGTCCACCCGCTCGTCGAGCTGGGTCGCCTGAACCTTGTCGTCGACATTGTGCAGCTTGCCGATTCGCACTGCGTTGATTGGTGACGAGGACTCCAGCAGCCGCTCCAGCACGTTGTCGATCGCGAAGTGGGTCGACGCGCAGAGAAGCACGCGCTGGCCCCTGTCGACGAGCTGCTGGACGATCTCGCAGATCGCCGTCGTCTTGCCCGAGCCCGGCGGACCTTCGAGGAAGGCGAAGTCGGGGCTGCCGAGCGCCTTCTGGACGAAGGAACGCTGCTCGTCGGTGCCGCTGCGGGTGGCGTCGGTGAGCGCCCGCCAGCCGCCGTCGGACAGGTAGGCAGGGTTCACGCGTGGCCAGCGCGCGTGCTGCGGGTCCTCACACAGCCGGAGGAGCCCCTGGTGGTGCGGGAGAGGGGCGTCGGAGAGCTGCCGGAGCGCACGCTTCTGGAGGTAGAGGTTCCGCAGGTCCACGGGCAGGTACAGGGTGGACCCGTCCGGCGGGAAGCGGTCGAGGAGGAGCTGGTAGCGGTCCTGATCGACCTTCTTGACCTTGAACGTGGTGTCCTTGCGACGACGCTTCTCCGTCAGCACCTCGCTCACGTCGCCCTCGCAGAAAGCAGCGCGCGGGTCGAGGAACTCGTCGGCTTCGGCGGATTCGGGCGGAAGGAGCTGGATCCAGCAGCCCCGCCGACCAGCCGACCCAACCTCATGCCAGCGGTAGCGGACGCCGTTGTCACCCTTGAGGAGACCGTCGGCGGGAGGCTCCTCGACGCGCAGCATCTCGCCGCTCACATCGAACGACGCGCCGTTGCGGTCCACCACGCGCCGCAGACCTTCCGACACCGGCAGCGCCTCGGCCTCGACCTCCTCGCCCTCCACCACAAGGTCGCAGTCGCCCAGGTCACCTTCGACGAGGAGCAGCCAGTGCCGGTCGTCGCTGTCGGCGCGCGGAGGGGCGACGAGCTTCAGCGGCCGTCCCTGCAGATCGCTGACCTTCGTCGGCGGCGGTGGCGCCGCTTCCTGGTGGATGGCGCTCTCGACCCCGCACCAGAGCACCCGATCGGTGGGCAGCAGGGCCACGTCGGTGCGAACGAGCAGGCCCTTGGCGCTTGGCGTCGCCGCTTCGAACCGCACCGGCACGCCTCGGTTCATCACGAACCCCATCTGTCCGAAGTCGTGCGCCTTGCCCTCTGGCCAGTCCGCGAGCACCACGCCGGGTAGCCGCCGCGGCACGCGCAGCAGGCTGTCTGCGTGCTCCAGCCGAAACGAGCGAAGGTTCCGCACGCGCTCCCACGGGAGCTGGTAGCGGGTCTGCCGCTGCTTCGCGGTGTGGATGGCCTGGCCGAGGTACCGGTTGAACGGCCGCAGCACATTCCCCGCTTGGCCCATCAGCGGCGGCGCAAACTTGGGGTTGCCGGCGGTTGCGTGGAAGAACAAGACCTTCATGTGCGGCTACTCGGGATGAACGGGTTGCGGGAGGCTTCTTGACGCAAGCGCGGTGCCGCTGATTCAGCGCTGTCGGCAGGAAGCTGCTCCGATGCCTCGCTGGCTGCGAACCGCGCGCGGACCTTCGCCCACTGCCGCAGCCCTTCGATCTGGTCGCGCATCGTTCGTGACAGCGGGAAGGTCTTCTCGAGCGCCCGACCAATGTGCTCGCTGCTCAGCTCTCGTTCCTCGGCAAAGGCGTCGAAGAGCCCCTCGCGCACGGCCTCTTCCAACTCTGCGCCCGAGAACCCGGCAGACTTGGCGGCGAGTGCAGAGATGGCAAACTCTTCGGGATCCCGCCCTTTCTTGCGCAGATGGATGGCCAGGATGTCTTCGCGCACGGCCCGCGTCGGCAGGTCGACGAAGAAGATCTCGTCAAACCGGCCCTTCCGCAGCAACTCAGGAGGCAGCATGTCGATGCGGTTGGCCGTCGCCACCACGAACACCGGTTCGCGCTTCTCTTGCATCCAGGTCAGCAAGGTGCCGACAACGCGCGCCGTCGTGCCGCCGTCGGTCTGGTCCGAGCTGCCCATGCCGGCCAGGCCCTTCTCGATCTCGTCGATCCACAGCACACACGGCGCGAGCGCTTGCGCCACCTGCAGGGCGGTCCGGATGTTGCCCTCCGACTGGCCCACGATTCCGCCGAAGACCTTGCCCATGTCGAAACGCAACAGCGGGAACTGCCACGTCGCCGCCACAGCCTTCGCCAGCAGGCTCTTGCCGCAGCCCTGGACACCGAGAAGCAACATGCCCTTCGGTGCGTCCAGGCCGAAGTCCCGGGCGCCAGCGCCGAAGGCCCTGCCTCGCCTACTGAGCCACTCCTTGAGCTGATCGAGGCCGCCAACGTCGGCCATCTTGGCGTCCGTCGGGTAGTACTCGAGGACCTCGCTCTGCTTGATGATGCGCTCCTTCTCCTGGGCCACGAGCGGGACAGCGCTGTGATCCAGGCGGCCAAGTTCGGCGGCTGCCTTGCCAAAGGCGAGCCTGGCCTCCATGACCGTGAGCCCCCTCGCGGCGTCCAGCAAGGCCTCGTCGGCCGTGGCGCGCACTGCCATCGAGGCGGCCACCTCGTCGAGAACGACGCGGAGATCGGCGACACCAGGAAGCTCCAACTCGATGGTCGGAACTTCCTTGCGAAGATCGACAGGTAGTCCAGGTTGAGGGGTCGAAAGCAGGACCAACTTCCTCGGGTCGACCGGAAGTCTCGCCAGTTCACGCAGCCACCGTATCCACCCCACCAACCACGCCATGAAAACGCCGAGCACCCGGCCATAGACTCC
>CAZPHC010000048.1:0-22714 GCA_964586155.1 uncultured Enterobacteriaceae bacterium
TACAGTTCGCGTTCCAGCGAATTTCGGAGCGCCGGCAGTTCCAATTCTGCGAACCAATTCTGCGAACCGTCTGACGCTCCTCCAATTCTTCTGCGAACCATTCTGCGAACCGTCTGACGCTCCCCCATCGGTCTGGGCCTTCGCCATCGACGTGACGGCGTTTCGGCCGCTGTCGGCGCTCGGCCTGCTGGAAGCCCCGGTGTCGATGCTGCGCTCCGCGTTGCTGGCGACCCTCGCGGTCGACCTCTTCGTCCGCATCTTCGACGAGGCTCGGGCCCAGACGTGAAGCGACAACCCGTGTCAGGCGGCGTTTCGAAGGGCCGTCGCGAGGTGTCTGGCACCCAGCGAGCCGGCACCCCGCGAGCCGGAGAACGCCGTTGACCGACCCCGGCCGCTGGCCCAAGCTCGATCCGACGTCGAGCGATGCGCCCCGCGGACGACGCCCGGCGGCGCCTTCGCCAGGAGGACCCCGGTGAAGCATTCGCAGCCTGGACGTGGCCTGCTCGGCTGCATGCTCGTGATCGGCGCGCTCGCCGCCGGCTGTGGCGAAGCCGCCACGCCGACAGACGCCAAGGGCGCAGGGAGCGCAGATGTCGCCGCGCCCGCCGACGCCGACGCCGCTACGACGGCCACACCCCGTCGCGTCCTGCTCGTCATCGCCGACGACCTCGGCGTCGACGTTCCGCTCGCCTGCAACGACGCCAACGCCGACGGCACGCCCGACGATGGCATCGCGCGGCCGCCGACGCCGCGCATCGACGCGATCTGCGCCGGCGTCCGCTTCCGTCGCACCTGGGCGACGCCGCTCTGCTCGCCGACGCGCGCCACGCTGCTGACGGGCCGCTACGGTTTTCGCACCGGCGTCGGCTGGGTCAGCGGCAGCGCCGCCCAGCTGCCGCTCGCCGAGACGACGCTGCCCGAGCTGCTCGCCGCCAATGGCGTGGCGACGGCGAACATCGGCAAATGGCACCTCGGCACCACGGCGGCGCAGGGTGGTGAGTCGGCGCCCAACCAGGCCGGCTGGGGCCATTTTGCCGGGCTGCTCGGCGGCGCCCTCGACGACTACGCCAGCTGGCCGCGCACCGTCGACGGCGTCACGGCGACCAGCACCACCTACGCCACCACTGCCAACGTCGACGACGCGCTCGCCTGGCTCGAAGGCGTCGAGCGCGACCGGCCGTGGCTGCTCTGGCTGGCCTTCAACGCGCCGCATTCGCCGTTCCACGCGCCGCCGACGGGCCTCTACGCCGGCAAGGAACTCACCGGCGCGGCGGCGCACGTCAAGAAGAACCCGGAGCTCTACCACCGCGCCATGATCGAGGCGATGGACAGCGAGCTCGGGCGCCTGCTCGACGGCGCCGCCGCACTCGGCCACGGCGACATCGATGTCGTCTTCCTTGGCGACAACGGCACGCCCTCGCAAGTCACGCAGGCGCCCTGGAACCCGGACCACGCCAAGGGCACGCTCTACCAAGGCGGCGTGCACGTGCCGCTCTGCATCCACGGCCCGTCGGTGGCGGCGCCTGGGCGCAGCAGCGACGCGCTGGTCCACACCGTCGATGTCTTCCGCACCATCGCCGCGCTCTTTGGCGTCACGGCGCCGCCGACGGGCGTGGTCTGGGACGGCCAGGACCTCGGCCCGGTGCTGGCGAACCAGGCGCTGGCAGCGCCGCGGCCATGGAACTACACCGAGGCCTTCGGCGACCAGCAGGACGGCGACACCACCGCCGGCCGCGCCGTGACCGACGGGCGATATCGTCTGATCCGTTGGCAATCCGGGGCGGTCGCGCTCTACGACCTCGAGGCCGACCCCTACGAGGCCAACGACCTGCTCGCCGGCGGCGGCTCGGTCGAAGCACTGGCGGCGCGCGACGCGCTCGATGCGATCCTGGCGACGCTGCCGTGAGAGGGCTCCATCACGGAGTCCCTCGACCGTCACATCGCCGCCAGGGGAAGCGCCAGGGGAAGCGTCAGACGATCTACAGATTGGAAGCGTCAGACGATCTGCAGATCGATCTGCAGATTCGGAAGCGTCAGACGATCTGCAGATTGGAAGCGTCAGACGATCTGCAGATTCGGATCTGCAGATTCGGAAGCGTCAGACGATCTGCAGATCTGAAGCGTCAGACGATCTGCAGATCTGCAGATTCTGCAGATTCGCTTCGGACCAGTGTTGCCGACTTGCCGCTTGCGTCGTCAGGCTCGCCTGCCTACCCTCCGCGCGCCCGCGCCATCGCCACCGCCCCCCAGGCACCGAGCGACGCGCCCCCGCCGGGAGACCCCACGATGCAGCAGCTCCAGAGCTACCTCCAAGACAGCTGGCAGCAAGGCCAAGGCGCGCCCGCCGCGATCCACGACGCCACGACCGGCGCCGTCATCGCAGGTGCCAGCAGCGCCGGCCTCGACCTCGGCGCCGCGCTCGGCCACGCCCGCAGCGTCGGCGGCCCGGCCCTTCGGGCGCTGACCTTCCGCCAGCGCGGCGCCATCCTCTCGGCGCTGTCCAAGGCGATCCGCGACGATCGCGACGCCCTGCTCGACATCGCCGCGGCGAACATGGGCGCCACCCGCGGCGACGCCAAGTTCGACGTCGACGGCGCGTCCGGCACGCTCGCCTTCTACGCCGCGCTCGGCGAGCAGCTCGGCGACCGCACCTGGCTCAACGACGGCGAAGAGGTGCGCCTGTCGCGCTCGCCGCGTTGGGTGGCGCAGCACGTCCAGGTGCCGCGCCGCGGCGTGGCGGTGCACATCAACGCCTTCAACTTCCCGGCGTGGAACATGGCCGAGAAGCTCGCCACCGCGCTGCTCGCCGGCATGCCGGTGTTCGCCAAGCCGGCCACCGCGACGCTGCCGCTCGCGGTCGAGGTCGCGCGGCGCTGGATCGCCACCGGCACCTTGCCCGCTGGCGCGTTCTCGCTGCTCAGCGGCTCGGTCGGCGATCTGCTCGACCACCTCGGCGCCCAGGATTGCGTCGTCTTCACCGGCTCGGGCGACACCGGCGCCAAGATCCGCGGCCACCAGAATGTGCTGCGCCACAATGTGCCGGTGAACGTCGAGGCCGACAGCCTCAACGCCGCCGTGCTCGGCCCGGACGTCGGCCCCGGCGACGCCACCTGGGACATGGCCATCGGTGAGATCGTGCGCGAATTGGCCCAAAAGGCGGGCCAGAAGTGCACCGCCATCCGGCGCATCCTCGTGCCGGCCGACAAGCTGCACGAGCTGCACGAGGCCATCGTCGACCGCACGGCGACGATGCAGGTCGGCGACCCGACGGTGCACGAGACGACCGTCGGTGCGCTCTCGACCGCGCAGCAGAAGCGCGACGTCGAGGCCGGCATCGCCGCCTTCGAGCAGGCCGGGCTGCAGACCTTCTGGCAGCACGGCAGCGCGCCGGCGCAGGGCTTCTACGTCGCGCCGCGGCTGTTCCGCAGCGACGCCGGGGTCGACGCGCCGTTGGTCCACGACCACGAGGTCTTCGGCCCCGTCGCGACCGTGTTGCCCTACGACGGCAGCGTGATGACGGCGGCGGCGATCGTCGCCCGCGGCGGCGGCTCGCTGGTGACGAGCGTCTTCTCGGACGACGAGGCCTTCGCCGGGCCCCTGCTGCTCGAGATCGCGCCGTATTGCGGCCGCCTGTACTGGGGCAGCGAGAAGGTCGCCGACAGCGCGACCGGCCACGGCGCGGTCCTGCCCGGCACGGTCCACGGCGGCCCCGGCAAGGCCGGCGGCGGCGAAGAACTCGGCGGCCTGCGCGGCCTCGGCTTCTACATGCAGCGCACCGGCATCCAGGGGGACGCGGCCTTGCTGCGCCGCCTGCTCGCCAAGGACGGCTAGCCGCCAGATGCACACCGTCGTGATGTCGGACCTGCACCTGGCCGACGCAGAACCCCTCGATCCCAAGCGGCCGATGTGGAAGGCGTTCAAACGCGCCGAACACTTCGTCGACGACGACGTCGCGCGCTTGCTGGCCTGGGCCGCCGATCAGGCCGAGGCCGCCGGCGAGGTCTGCGAGGTCGTCTTCAACGGCGACGTCTTCGACTTCGACCCGATCACCAAGATGCCAGATCCGCCGCCCTCAAAGCTGCATTGGCTGGCGCGCCTGCGTGGCCTCGGCACCGAGGAGTGGATGTCCGGCTTCAAGATGGACCTCATCGTCGCCGACCATCCGCTCTTCTTCGGCGCGGTCGGCGACTTCGTCCGTCGCGGCCATCACGCCATCTTCGTCATCGGCAACCACGACCTCGAGCTCTGCTGGCCCTCGGTGCAGTCGAAGGTGCGCGACGCGCTGGCGCTCGACGAACCGGCGCAGACGCGCGTGCGTTTCTGCGAGTGGTTCTACCTCTCGGACGGTGACACCTACGTCAGCCACGGCCACCAATCCGACCCGTATTGCGTCATCAACGATCCGATCCACCCGCTGATCGACGTGCGCGGCCGCCCGACGGTGCGCTTGCCCTTCGGCGACGTCGCCAACCGCTACATGCTCAACGGCATGGGGTATTTCAACCCGCACGCGACGGCCAACTACATCATGACGCTGCCGCAGTACGTGCGCTTCTTCGTGCGCTACATGCTGCGCGACCAGCCGCTGCTGATCTGGACCTGGTTCTGGTCGGCCGCCGTCACGCTGCTGATCACGCTCGCCCACTTCCTGCGCCCGGCCCTGCGCGATCCGCTGACGGTCGAAGAGAAGGTCGCCAACATCGCCGAGCGCGCCAACGCGACCCCGGCGATGGTGCGGCAACTCTCGGTGGCGCATATCGCCTCGGCCTGCACCAACCCCCTGATGATCGTGCGCGAGCTCTGGCTCGACCGCGGCGTGCTCTTCTTGGCCATGGTCTGGGCGGCGTGGACGATCATCATGTCGCTGAACCTGGTCTGGAGCATCCACCCGGCCTGGGTGCTGCTGCCGTTCGCGATGCTCTTTCCGCTCTTTCTG
Source organism: uncultured Enterobacteriaceae bacterium (assembly GCA_964586155.1). Classification (GTDB taxonomy): domain Bacteria; phylum Myxococcota_A; class UBA9042; order UBA9042; family UBA9042; genus SXNM01. The sequence continues at coordinate 4,937 of CAZPHC010000048.1, forward strand.
AGCTACTCGTTCCGGGTCAAGCCCGAGACCTTCGCCGAGCCGCTGCTCAGCGAGCGTCGGGCGCAGTGGATCCACCGCATCACCGGCGCGCGCTTCGCGGTCATGGGCCACACCCACATCCCCGAGCTCGCCGACGTCGGGCCGCTGCGCTTCTGCAACGCCGGCTTCTGGTCGCCCGCGTTCGCCGAGCCCGACTGCAAGCAGCGCATCGGCACGCAATCGTTCGCCTGGCTGCGACCAGGGCAGGGCGGGCGCTCGCTCGAGCTGATGGAGTGGCCACCCAAGGCGGCGTCGCCCCGGACGATGGAGCTCGAGCCGTCGCCGCCCGCCGCTACGCCCGTGGCGCAGGCCGAACCCGCGCCGACCTGATCCCCGCCCGACATGGCAGCGACCTGCAGACACGCAGGAGGCTCCAAGACGTCGCGACAAAGCCGGATCTCCGCCCTGATCCCACGGACGGCGACGCTTGCGGCCCCGGCGATGCTACTGTCGATGCCACGTTCGATGGCCCTGGCGATGGCCCTGGCGACGGCCCTGGCGCCGCGAGCCGTCCACGCCTGCGGCGGCTGCTTCTCGGCCGTGCCACCGAGCGCTCCTGGCCTGCCGCCGAACCCGCAGGCGGTGCTGCAAGACGCCGAGCGCGTCATCCTTTTGCGCGACGAGACGACCAAGACCAGCACCGTCTGGGTCGAGGTCCGCTACACCGGCCTCGCCAGCGAGTTCGGCTGGGTGCTGCCGTTGCCCAAGCAGCCGATCGTCTCGGTCGGCACGTCGGCCGGGCTCGATCGCCTCGACGCCAGCACCAGCGTCGATTTCCAGATCCAGATCAGCTCGCCCGAGAACTGCCGCGACCCCGACGATGGCTGCATCACTGGCTGGCCCATGCCGGCCGGCTGCACCGAGAAGCAGGGCTGGGTCGGGGCGCCATCGGCGCCGACGCCCTCGGCCATTCGTCTGGCACCACGCCACGCGCGTCGTCCAGCGGCTGCAGCGCGACGACCGCCCGGTCGACGGCGTCTGGGTCCTGGCTGCTGCTCGCCGCGCTGGCGTCCATGCTGCTGCTCGTCCGGCGCCGCCGCGAGGCCTGGGCAGCGGTCCGCGCCCTCGGCTGCTCGCCGACCTGGGCCCGTCGCTCAGCCGGCTTGGCCCCGGCTCCGGCTTGCCTTGACCCCCGGGGCCCAAAGTGACACCGTCCCGGTTCAACGCGTTCAGCTGGCTTCGCCGAGCAGGTGCACATGGTCCTCGTTCCCTGTGCCCTCGTGGCGCGCCCCTGCGGCGCCGCCGCCTCGGTCGATGCGTGTCGTCGTCCGCCGTTGCGGCGTCCGTCGTCGCTCGCGTTGGCCCTGGCTTGCGCCCTGTTGCTCGGTGTGGCCGCAGGCTGCACCACCGCTGCCGACGATCCCAAGGTCGACGCAGCGCCCATCGCCGAGGCGCCGCGCACCAACTCGAACGCCTGCCTGCTGCGCATGGGCGCGCTGCAGCCCGTCTGCCCGTCTGCAGACGCGCCGGCCCTGCCGACCGAGGCCTGCTGCGCGGCGTACAAGCTGTTCCAGGAGGACGCCTGCGGCTGCTCGCCCCTGGTCAAGACGCTGATGGGCGTCAGCGCCAAGGGGGAGTCCCAGCTCGACCGCATGGTCGCGGGCCTCGACCTGCTCTGCCCAGGCAAGGGGGTGGAGGTCGTCAAGCCGGACTGCACCGCCCCGGTGTCGATCTCGGGCATCCCCACGGGCGCGGCCAAGACCTACCACGACGGCACCTGCGAGCTCGCCGACTGGGAGCTCGACAACAAGCGCTTCCAATCGCTCGTGGCCTTCAACGCCTGGTTCGAGACCTTCGGCAAGGCGACGTCGGGCTGCGTCGACTACGAGGCCCTGCTCGCCGAGTTCGCCAAGGCGTTCGATCCCGACGCCGACGACAAGAAGTCGCCCTACATCGACGTGCCCTACGGCATCGGCCAGTACCGCTCGCTCAAGAACATGGTCGAGTACCTGGCCATCATCCTGCCCGACATCAACAAGGACGCCTGGCGTTTCCACGCCGAGACGACGCAGAGCGACGACAGCATGCTCTACTTCGCCCCCGACGGCGCGACCATCATCTCGGCGACGCACGCGGCCGTGCGCAGCTACAAGGATTGCTTCGACGGTGCCGAGGGCTACTACGAGACGATCGCCCGCTACGTCGGCTGTCGGGCGACCATCAACTCCATCAAGATCCCGGTGCGCAGCGAGGTCCCGGGCCAGACGGACCGCATCACCGCGGTGCCGGCGCTGGTCAGCGACTTCTACCAGGCGGGCACGACCTCCACGACCTGGGGCGCGGTCAACATCTGCATGACCCACGAGCTGCACTGCACCGGCAAGAACAAGCAGTTCGACAGCTTCGACGACTGCATGCAGTTTGTCGGCGCGCTGCCGCCGATCTCGGCCGCCTGCCAGGACGCCGGCAAGCTCTTCGCGGGCGACTCGCTCCTGTGTCGGATGAAGCACCACTTCATGATCCCGTTCGAGCCCGAGACGCATTGCTTCCACATCGGCCGCGGCCTCAAGGATGCGGACGACCACATCAAGTGCATCGACTCCGAGTGCGACGATCCGCTGATCCGCGGCGGCCCGATGGATCTGCTCACGCTCGCGCCCGCGCCCGCCGCCGCCGCCTGCATCGTCGCCGCCGACGCGATCTCGACGCCGACGAACGGCCCGAAGCAGTCGCCCTGGCCGACGGGCTTCGTCTGCAAGCCCAAGTAGCGCGTCGACCCGCCAGCACTGGTGCCCGATCGGCCCGCGAACTCGCCCCATGACGCCGCGCTGGCGCACCAGCGTGGGGTGCGCTAGCGTCTCGGCACGCCGCCGCGGGAATTCGCCAGGTCGCCGCCGATGGGGGACCGCGCTTCGCGTCGCGCGACAGGAGTCCTCATGCGCCTCTCGCTTCGCCTGTGGTCCACCCTTGCCGCCGCCGTGTGGATCGCTTCGACCGCCGCCTGCAGCGACACGTCGAGCCCTGGCGGCGTCGACGTCATCTCGCTGCCCCTCGATACGGCCGGCGCTGATGGCACGGTCGGCGACGCGGCGGCCGACGATTCCGCCTCCGCGGACACGACAGCCGAGGACACCACCATCGCCGACACCACCGTCACCGACACCACCATCGCCGACACCACCATCGCCGACACCACCTTCGCTGACACCACCGTCACCGACACGGCGGTGGAGGACACGGCCATCGCAGACACGGCCATCGCAGACACGACGGCCGAAGACACGGCCATCGCAGACACGACGGCCGAAGACACGGCCATCGCAGACACGACGGCCGAAGACACGGCCATCGCAGACACGGCCATCGCCGACACGGCAGCGGACGACACCGCGGACACGGCCGTCGCCGACAGCAGCGCAGACGCCGGCCCCGACGCCGGCCCGACCGGCGGCCCGTTCACGCCCAGCGGCTGCAAGAAGTTCGTCAACACCAACGCCGACGGCACGGTGAACCCCTTCATCAGCCCGGCGCGCGACGGCGAGTTCTACGTCAGCTACGTCGCCAAGGGCGGCAACCTGATGCTGGCCTGGGAGTCGCCCAAGACCTGCGCCACCACCGTCGGGCCGATCCAGGTCAACAAGACCGCGGGCGAGGTCTACTACTGGGGCGGTGTCGCGGTCGTCTCGGACGCCGCCGGCAACTTCTACGCCGTCTGGGAGACCACGACCAAGAACGCCGACATCTCGTTCGCCTGGTCCAAGACCGGCAAGGACTTCAGCGCGCCGATCGAGGTCGTCTCGACCAGCACCAACGGCCAGGATCCGGCGATCTGGGTGCCGTCGCCGGGCGTCGTGCACGCGGCGTGGCGCGGCCACCACGCGACGCTGAAGCAATACGACCCGTACTATGCCTTCAATCCCGACGTGTTCGCGGGCAAACCCTTCACCAGCGGCGCGATCGTCGTCTCGGACGCGCCGCAGGACGATCAGGTCTCGGTCGTCACCGACAGCAAGGGCAACATCTTCCTGGCGTGGCAGAGCTTCGACGGCGACATCTTCCTCAGCAAGTCGGCCGACGCCGGCAAGACCTGGAGCGCGCCGGTGCAGGTCAACGACGTCAAGGGCAAGGCCAACGCAGGCCACGCCAGCTTCCTCGCCGTGTTGCCCGACGATCGCCTGGTGCTGACCTGGTGGGACTCGCGCAAGCAGACCTCCGGCAACGAGAACGACGTCTTCGCCGACTCGAGCGCCGACGGCCTGACCTGGGGCAGCGACGTCCAGATCAACGACGACGACGCCCGCTACCAGGAGGACCCCTCGCTCGCCGTCGGCCGCAGCGGCGCGTGCGCCGGCATCGTCTACGCGGTCTGGCAGGACTTCCGCAGCAAGAAGAGCTACGATGTCTACGCCGCGCGGTCGCTCGACGGCGGCAAGACCTGGTCCAAGAACGAGGCCATCGCCAACGATCTCGCCGAAGACGAGATGAACCCGGCGATCGCCATCGACAGCACCTGCAAGATCGGCGTCGCCTGGCGCGACGCGACCAAGAACGCCAACTTCGACATCGGCACGACCTACCTGACCTGGTAGCGCGCCGCTGGCTCTGGCCCGACGAGGACCCCATGCGCTTGTTCGTCCACCACCCCTGGCTGCCCGTGGTGGCGGCTGGTGCCCTCGTCGCGCTGGCCGCCTGCGGCGGCGACGAGGCCACGTCCGCCGCGACCAAGGCGCCCGACACCGCAGCGCCCGACACGGCCGCCGACGCCGCCGCCAAGCCCGGCCACACCAGCGCGCTGCTGTCGCCCTTCGTCGCGCCGTCGTTCGCCGCCGCAGGCTGGACGCCGCAGAAGGTGCTGCTGCTCGACGCCGCCGTGCGCCGCCGCGGCCTGCAGGAGGTGCGCGGCCTGATCCACGCGCACAGCCCGTATTCGCACGACGCTTGCGACAACAAGCCCTTCGACGAGAACGGCAAGATCAACGTCGAATGCGTCGAGGACTTCCGCCGCGACCTCTGCCACGTGGGCCACAACTTCGTCTTCCTGACCGACCACCCCGGCCACTTCAAGGAGCACGAGTTCCCCGACGTGCTGCACTACGATCCCAAGCGCGGCGACAAGCTGGTCGAGCGCGACGGCAAGACCGTCGGCAGCTGGATGGCCTGCCCCGACGGCCGCAGCGTCCTGCTCATGCCCGGCACCGAGGGCGGCATGATGCCGATCGGCCTGAACGGCCACATCGGCGACAAGGCCGCGCGCGACAAGTGGTACGGCGGCATGGACGTCGAGACGCGCAAGGCGCTGATCGCCGGCGGCGCCCGCGTCATCGCCCAGCACACCGAGGATTGGACCACCGAGCAGCTGCAAGAAGAGGGCTGGGGCGGCTTCGAGATGTACAACCTGCACGCCAACATGGTCGCGCAGATGAAGGCAGCGGCGCAGATGATCCCGGTGCTGCTCGACGAGAAGGAGACGATGAACCCGGACCTGCTGCTGCTGCCACTGCTGCAGGAAGATCCGCGCTACCTCAAGACCTGGGCCGAGCTCGCCGAGGCCGGCACGCGACTGACCTCGACGTTGGGCACCGACTGCCACCGCAACACGTTCAACCTGCCGCTCTCGGACAACGAGCGCGTCGACTCCTACCGCAGGATGATGATCTGGTTCAGCAACCACCTGTTGATCCAGCCCGGCGCCGACGGCAGCCACGACGACACCGCGCTCAAGGCCGCCGTCGACGCCCGCCGCCTCTTCGGCGTGTTCGAGGTCTTCGGCCACGCCGAAGGCTTTGACGCGCGCATCGAGACGGCCAAGGGCGTCGTCGAGATCGGTGGCGACGCCTCGCTGGCCGACGCGCCGCGCATCGTCGCCGACACGCCGCACCTCGCGTTCCCGGAGCCCGGCGTCGACGCGCCCCTGGTCCGCAGCCGCGTCGTGCGCGCCAAGGACGGCGCCTGGACCGAGGTCGCGAGCGGCGACGGCCGCGTCGAGTTCAGCCCGACCGAGCCTGGCGGCTACCGCGTCGAGGTCCGCCTGACGCCGAAGCACCTGCGCAAGCACCTCGGCAGCAAGCAAGCGTTCGCCGACCAGGAATTCGTCTGGATCTACGCCAACGTCTTCACCATCACCAAGTAGCGTCGGCGCCGTGCGCGCTGGATCTCCGTGCTCGACCTCCCCGCCGTGGCGGTCGCTGCCCGTGCCGCGCGCGACGCGGGTCCTGCGCGGCGCGCTGTGCCTGCTGCCCTGACGTCGACGCCGGCATGGCGCCGCAAGGCTGACCTGATGCCTGTCGAAAAGTTCAACATGTAGAAAAAGTGTCGAATCCTCGGCGCCCGAACGGGCCGGATCGACGTCGCGCGGGGCGGGCAAACCTGCGCGCGGATGTTGCAATACGCTGGAATCAAGAAGGAACCGCGATGATTTCGCGTCGTCGGCATTGTTCTTGCCTAGCTTCCAGGCGCGGCCGCCCCTCGTGCCGCGCGCGGAGGCACGATGCGAACACTCCAACCCGCCCTGCTGGCGCTGCTCTGTGCGCTGCTCTGTGCGCTGCTCGCGTTCGGCTGCAGCGACGGCCCTGACGGCAGCAACAAGGCCGATGGCGGCGGCGACGGCAGCGGCGGCGACGGCAGCGGCGTCCTCGACGGCGCAGGCGACGACGCCGGCGAGGACGCGGCCGACGATGGGCTCGTTGGCGACGACACCGGCGACGCCAGCGACAGCGCCGACAGCGCCGACACGCAGACCGAGCCCGTCGCGTGCAAGGCCGACGAGGCCTGCAACCGCGCGCTCGACGCCGGCGGCCTCTGCCACGGCGCCTGCCTGCCGCAGCCGCGCGCGCCGCATTGCCCGCGCACACCGCTGCACGGCCTCTGCCACCAAGACGGCGTGGTCGAGCCGGCGACCGTGACCGTGACCGTCGGCGACATCGTCGTCAGCCCGGTGGATCCGCCGGCGACGGCCAAGACCGGCGACATCGTCAACGTCGTCTACGCCCTGCAACGCAAGCCCGGTGGTGCTCCGGGGGCCAAGGTGACCGCCCAGGTCCTGGGCAAGGCCGGCAAGCATTGGGCGCTCTGGGGCATCGGCCAGGGCCAGGCCAAGAGCGTCGAGGTCGGCGACACGCCGGTGCTGGTCACGGTCGCGGTGCGCGCCGTCGGCTGGGACCTGCTCGACCACGCGCACGAGGTCGCGGTGCTCACGGTCAACGGCGTCGACGTGCCGACCTACACCGTGCTCTCGTTCGCCGGCGCCAACGCCATCACCTGCGGGGACTTCGCCTTCCCGCCGCAGTTCAACGGCTGCGACGAGGGGCCGTGCAGCGCCGGCTACCCCCAAGGGCGCTGCTGCGGCGGCGTCTTCTACCCGTCGGCCGCCTGCTGCGTCGACAGCGACTGCCCGATCGGTGTCTGCGCGGACGGTCGCTGCATTCGCCGCGTGCCCGACAACCCGACCGGCCGCTCGCTGATCTCGGGCCACCTGCGTGTGCTCTGGGTCGTCGCCGACGAACCCGGCGTTGGCGGCCCGGATCTCTGCACCGATCGCACCGAGGCGCTGCGGAGCTCGCTCGGCCTGCCGCAGATCGAGGGCATCTTCGCCGACATGCTGCAGAAGCGCATCGGCCCCGGCGCCGACGTGCTGGTGCCGCTGGCGCTGCAGTGGAAGGTGCTCGCCGGCCTGCACCAGACGCCGATCGGCGACGGCGACGAGCCGACCTTCGACCAATGGCGCCAGACCGTGAAGGCGGCGCTGCAGCAGCAAGGCTGTGCGGACACCGACTTCGCCGACTTCGACGTCGTCATCCTCTCGCGGCCCAAGCTCTACCTCGAGGGCTACGCCGGCCACGTCTACGGCGGCGGCTTTGTCGGCCTGCGCCAGATCGCGCACCCGCGCCTGACCGCCCACGAGATGATGCACACCTTCGGCGCCAGCGACCTCTACGGCGACATCGCGGTGCAGCTGCAGTGGTCGCAAGCGCTCATGGGTACGAACACCTCGGGCGACAGCCCGCTCGGCGATGACGTGGCGTGGGCCGAGGTGGGCCTCGCCGACATCAACCGCGACGGCGTCATCGATCTGGCCCAATACGCCAGCCAGCCCGAAAGCCTGCAGCTCGCCAGCGCGCGGGCCTGGATCGACAAGGGCCCCGCGCTCTACATCCGCGCCGAGATCGGCGCGCAAGAGGCCGGCAAGGCGCGTGCGCTCTACTACGACGTGGCCAACGTCAGCGTCGAGCTGGCCGACGCCGGCGAGGCCAAGACGCCCGACTCCTTCACCCACACCGTCGGCTTCGAGGGCGCGGTCCTCGACAAGGTCGGCGCCGCCATCGGCTCCAAGATCAAGGTCCGCGTCCAGGCGAAGCATGCCTTCACCGGGGCCGGATTCACGCGCACATCGCTGGCGCTCGACACGACCGTCGAGCTCGTCGTGGAGGCTCCCTGATGCATCCGTCCCCCATCGCCCCAACGTCTCGGTTCGCTTGGTTGTTCGTCTCGCTGTCGCTCCTGTTGCCGCTCGGCGTCACGGCCTGCTCTGGAGGCGACGCCCCGCCCGGCGGCGACGGCCTGGGCAGCGACGTCGTGCAGGGCGACGCCGCCGACGCGACCGACACCGACGCCAAGGACACCGACGCGCCTGACGTGATCGACCCGGACGTCTACACCTGGCCGGTCGCGCTGGAGCCGCTGACGGTCGCGCCCTCACCGCAGTGGCGCGCCGAGCTCGAGGTGCCTGCGGACGGGACCTGGCTCGACCCCTTCATCGCCCACGTCGACGGCGAGTTCGGCCACAAGGCGCCGCGCTGGTCCAAGGCGACGGTGGTGCTGTCGGATCCGTCGAAGGTCTACTTCCAGCACGGCGCGCAGCTGCCCTTCCACAACGACTTCGTGCGCGCGCACCTGCCGCCGTGGAAGGGTGCCAGCGACGCGGCGATCGGCGCGGTCGCCCTGCACGAGAGCGGCCAGAAGATCGCGTTCGCCGTCGTGCTGATGCCGCCCGATGCGAGCGTGCGCGAGTTCGGCGTCCAGCTGATCCGCGACGACCCGATCCACCCCGAGATGGTCCGCCGGCTGTTCGAGACGATCGTCGGCCAGGTCCGCGGCAAGCAGGGCGAGACGCTCGCGGCGTTCTACATGCCGGCCGTCTCGCAGCAGGCGACGGCCAAGCAGTTCGAGTCCTGGCTGGCCGAGCGGGGCGTGCCCTTGGGCCAGCCGGCGCGCTGGGGCGTCGGCAGCTGCTACGCCGACGGTTGGGCGGTGGGGCGCCTGGTCCAGGCGACGGCCGCGACCTTGCCGGCGAAGGTGGCGGCGGGCGAGATCCTGGCGACCGACATCCTGCTGCTCGACGCGGTGCCGGCGGAGGTGCCGATCGTGGCGGGCCTGCTGACCGAGGAACCGACGACGCCCAGCAGCCACGCGGCGCTGCTGGCGCAGAACCTCGGCGTGCCCTTTGCGCCGCTGCCGCTGGACGACCAACGCGCGGCCGCCAAGGCGCTGGTCGGCAAGACCGTCGTGCTGCGCGCGCGCAGCGCCAACCAATGGGAGGGCGGCTGCGACGTGCTGCTGCGCGACGCGTCGGCCCTCGGCGCCAGCAAGGACGCGCTGCTCGCGCTCAAGACCCCGGCTGTGCTCGAGGTCCCGGCGATGCAGGCTGCGGGGGCGCAGCTGCTCGACACCAAGCTGGTCGGCAAGGGCGACGCGGCCAAGGTCGGGGGCAAGGCAGCCGGCTACGGCGTGCTGCGCGCGGCGTTGCCCGGCGGCGTCCGCCACGCCGCGGCGCTGACCTTCGACGTCTGGAACGCGTTCCTCGACGCGCCCACGCCCGCCGACTCGCCCGGCAAGGGTGCGCCCCTGCGCGCGGCGCTCGCGGCCGAGCTCGCCGGCCTGGCATGGCCCGTGGCGCCCCAAGCACTGGCCGCGCACGCTGCCGCCTGCCGCGCGCTGGTCCTGGCGACGCCCTGGCCCAAGACGCTCGGCGACGGCGTGGTCGCGGCGCTGGCCAAGGCCGACTTCACCGCCCCGGACCAGGGCAGCGGCGCCGCCTTCTCGCCGACGATGAAGCTGCGCTTCCGCTCCAGCACCAACGTCGAAGACAGCGCGACCTTCAGCGGGGCCGGCTTGTACGACTCCGTCAGCGGCTGCTTGCAGGACGACCTCGACGCCGACGCCAAGGGCCCCTCGGCCTGCGACCTCGGCGCCGCCGACGAGCGCGGCGCGCTGCGAGCGATCCGCAAGGTCTACGCCTCGTTCTACAACGACAACGCGCTCGGCGAGCGGCTGCGGCACAAGGTGGACGAGGCCAAGGTCGGCATGGCCGTGCTGGTGCACCGCAGCTTCCCGGACGAGGCCGAGCTCGCCAACGGCGTGGTGACGATGCAGGTCACCGATTGGTCGACCAACGCGCGCGTCGTCAGCCAGATCGGCGCGCTCAGCGTGACCAACGCCGCTCCTGGAGCCGAGCCCGAGCTGGTCGACCTCTACATCGGCAAGAGCGGCGAGGCGTCGCCGACCTTCGTCAGCGCCAGCACCGTGGTGCCGCTCGGCGCCAAGGTCATGGCCTGGCCGACCGACTACGTCGCGCTCGGCGAGCAGCTGCGCAGCGTGGCGACGGCCTGGAAGGCGGCCTCCGGCGAGCAGCTCGACCTCGAGTTCAAGCGCGTCGACACGCCGAGCGGCGCGCCGGCCATCGTGATCAAGCAGGTGCGGCCGCTGGCCAAGCCGGCGGTGAGCAAGACCGCGCCCTACCTGCTCGGCGACAGCGTCAGCCTCTGCACCTTCGAGGGCGAGTCCGGCGACGTCTGGGAGATCGCCCGCGCCAAGGTGCGCCTGACGCTGCAGCTGCGCGCCGGGCGGGTCGATGCATTCGGCGCCGCCGGGCTGTTCGCGCAGCTGGCGATGCGCCACCGCGGTCCCGGCGGCACGCTGGTCGAGACCAAGGTGGCCGTCGACGCCGGCGGCAAGGCCGACGTCGCCGGCTGGTCGGTGTCGAAGGTGCCGACGCCGGGCTGGGATCCGCCCGTCTCGGACATCGTCCACAGCTTCCAGGCGCCCGGGCCGGCCGGCACCGCGACCTGGACCTTGCGCGCGCGCGTCGCCGACAGCGTCGCGGTGCAGCAGGCGTTGCTCACGGCCCAGGACCTGCAATGGGAGCTCAGCCTCGAGCACGCCACGCCGCAGCCGTTCCTGGACTGGGACGCCAAGATGCAGGTGCGCAGCAAGGACCACGTCCGCCTCTGGCCCTGCGCGCCGACGGTGGCCGCGGGCACGCCGCCGCTGCCTGGGGCGAAGGAGGTCGAGCGCAGCGCCACCGGGCCGGGCGGCGTGTCGATGACGTCGCGCTTCTGGTGGCCAGCGGCGCCCAAGGGCCCGACGGCTGGCTACACCGCGCCCAACGTGTTGTGGGTGCAGACGACGTTGAGCGGCTGGACGAGCACGCCGCTGGTGCTGACCTCGCCGTTTGCCCAGCACCAGCGCCCGGGCCACCACAACTTCGACGGGATGTACGTCTTCGAGCCGCGGCTCGACGTCGCCGACACCTTCGACGGCCGCAGCCCCAGCGTCACGGCGGCGCAGCTCGCCGAGCTCGACAAGGCCGGGATCGTCGCGATCTACGTCCACGCCGGGGCGGACATCGAGAACACGGTCTGGATCGGCAAGGCCGACGGCAGTTGGAGCAAGGCGGGCGCGAACTGAGCGGCCGGCGAGTCTGCACGGGCCACATCGCCAGGGCTTGCCCGATCCCGCAGGGGACGGCACCCTGCTGCTCCACATGAACGAACCCGTTCCGTTGGAGGCCGCGATGCGGATACCCTCGATGTTGCACCGGCTCGCAGTCAGGCTCGCAGTCCGCCTGACGCCCGGCCTGGCGCCCGCACTGCTCGCGCTCGTGGTCGGCCTCGCCGCGCTCGCGCCCACCGACGCTGCGGCGATGCCCGCGGGCGTGCTCTTCGAAGGCGCGCTCACCAGCAGCGGCGGCCCCGCCACCGACGGCGACTACAAGCTCGGCTTCGCCATCTACGCCGACGCCAAGGCCGCGACGCCGCTGTGGAGCGAGGGGCCGCTCGTCGTCAGCGTGATCGGCGGCCGCTTCCAGGTTGAGCTCGGCGCGACCAAGGCGCTGCCCGCCGTGCTGCTCGCGGCCGAGTCCACCGCGACCCTCGGCGTCACGGTCCAGGGCGAGCCCGAGCTGCCCCGTGTGCCGCTGCGACCCGTGCTGTTTGCCCACGTCGCCGGCGCGCTCGCCTGCACCGGCTGTGTCGGCATGCAGCAGCTCAAGTTCGACGGCGACCTCGACCTCGGCGGCAACAGCCTCAAGGCCAAGAACGCCTCGTTCTCGGGCACGCTGAGCGCGGCGACGCTCAACGCGACGGCCATCAGCGCCAGCAGCGTGACGGCGGCGGCGTTCGTCGGCGACGGCAGCAAGCTGACGGGCATCGCCCAGCCCAAGGGCGCCTGCAAGACGGGCGAGGCCGTGGTCGGCATCGCCGCCGACGGCTCGCTGCAATGCGCGGCCGTCGAGGCCAAGGGCGCCGGCACCCTGGCTGCGGCCAGCGGCGGCCTGCTCTCGAACGAGTTCGTCGACGTCCTCGGCGGGGACGCCGGCAAGATCGCCATCCCCGACAATACCGGCCTCGAAGCCAGCGCCCAGATCGAGGTGCCCGATCTCGGCCTCGCCAAGACGTTCTCGATCAGCCTCGAGGTCGAGAACACCGACCTCTCGCAGGTGGCCATGACGCTGCTGCCGCCCGACGACAAGAAGGTCGGCTGGGTGCTCTGCGATCCCTGTGGGCTCAAGGACGCCAAGAAGCTCAGCGCTGTCTACGACCCCACCAAGCCGCCGAAGTCGGGCGATCTCGCCTCGTGGATCGGCAAGAACCCCAAGGGCCTGTGGACGCTCAAGATCAAGGATACCGGCTACTGCATCGCCCAGATGCCCGGCAACGCCGCGCTCTGCGACATCAACAAGGGCACCGACGGCTGGCTCAGCAGCTGGACGATCACGGTCGCCACGGTGTCGAGCCAGAAGATCCAGGCCACCGGCGGCCTCGAGGTCGCGACCGGCCTGAAGCTGCCCGTCGCCGACAAGCCGCCCGTCGTCTGCAGCGCCAAGACGCGCGGCTACATGTACGTCGACGACGCGACGGACGCCGTGCGCATCTGCCGCAAGACCGGCCTTTGGGGCACGTACTCCATCTTCGAATGCGGCAACGGCAAGCTCGAGAACGGCGAGTCCTGCGACGACGGCAACACCAAGACCGGCGACGGCTGCGACAACCTCTGCGTCAAGGAGTGCGGCAACGGCAAGCTCGATCCGGGCGAAGAATGCGACCCGACGATCCCCGGCAACCAGATCCAGTGCACCTCTGCCTGCACGAAGATCGTCTACGGCAAGCTCTGGCTCGAGTCTGACGACTACCAGTGGTTCCCGGTCTACTACCCCCACGGCACCTACCTGGAGTCCAAGGCGATCGCCACCTGCAAGGCCGTCGGCCTGCGGCTGTGGCGCGACGAGGCCGGACCCAAGGACGACCCGAACTGGGCCTACGACTACACCGGCATCCACAACCTGGGCGGACACGACATCTGCTACAAGGTGAACTCGGCGACCCAGAACCAGCAGCAATCCCATACCGGCGTCTGGACCCTCTTCGGCAAGGATTGGTCCGACGACATCAAGCTGCACGCCAAGGCCTCTGACGGCCAGACGGTCGTGATCCTCAACCACGTCGCGCACACCGGCAGCTTCGAGGATCAAGCGAGCTACTGCCGCGTCACGCCCCAGGCCAACGGCGTCAGCTGGGTCGATCAGGCCAACGGTCAGCCGACCAGCGCCACGGCGGTCGTGCTCTGCGCCAAGGGCAAGAAGTAGCCGCGCGGAGCGTCGCGCCGGGCGCCGGCGAGGCACGCGATGCCGCGGCCAACGACGCCGTGGCAGGCGCCTGGCGCCGCGACCGCGCGAACACCCTTCAGCGCTCCTACGCGCCCCACGGTCTCCTTGCGGCCTGGCGGTTCGGATTGGTAGCGTCGGTGGTGCCTCACCCAGGAGTGCCCCATGCGCATGATCCGCCTCGTGTTCGCCGGCTCGCTGCTCTGCCTGCCCTTGCTGCTCTCGGCCTGCGTCGCCGAGGACGGCGGTGACGCCGCTGGTCTGGTCACCTCCGACCTCCAGGCTTCCACGACCGACAGCGCGACGATCACCAAGGCCGGGGGCCCGCTCGTCGTCCCCGGCAAGCACGTGACCACCGACCCGGTCGAGCTCGCCGGCAGCGAACCTGGCGCTTGCGGCACCTGCATCATGGTCATGGAGCGGATCAAGAAGGGCACCAACATGCTGTTGCCGTCGATCTGCGCCGAGATCTACGCCACCGACAGCAAGCTCGACACCGGCGCGCAGAAGGATTGCGGGGCGGTGATCGACGCCGTCGCCACCCAATACGGCAAGGGCGGCTGGTTGTTCGAGGGTTGCTACAAGTACGAGGCCTACCAGGCCAAGGGCTGGGTCAAGCCGTGCCCCTCGCACGTGATGTGCTCGGTGCTCAAGAACCAGAACAACGAACCCTTCTGCAAGCCCTAGCGGACGCGTCTGCCGGCTCGGCTTGCGCGCCACGCCTCGCGCACGTCCGGACCCGCATGGCACCGTCCCCAGGGATCGTCCCGGCACCCTGGCGTCCGCACCCTGGCGTCCGCACCCTGGCGTAGCGTCCCTTAGGTCGCGAAATTCGCCCTTGACCTCGGGCGGTGTTTGTACGTAGATCGCCCTATCATTGTTGCGGGTTCTTCGGACAGTTCGCTTGCGTCGAGGTTGCCAGGGATGCGATCTGGCGGCGGATCGTTCGAACCTGTACATCGCCCGGGAGGGGAAGATGTCGTCGCGCACACCTTGGCCGCGAGCGCGTGGGTTGCTCGCCGGGTTCCTCGTGCTGGTCGGAGCTGCCCACGCCTGGGCGGCGGCCAAGCCGCCATTCTCGCCGCCCAAGGCCTACGCCCTGGTGCTCGGCGACTCGATGGCCTTCGGCACCAGCAACGATCGCTTCCTGATCAGCGATCTGGCCGAGAATTCCAACGCCGGCATGGCCGACCGGCTCGCCGACCGACTCCACGCCACCGCCGTCGGCAAGAACACCGCGATCGTCAACCTGTCGTGCCCGGGTGAGACGTCCGGCTCGATGCGCGCAGGCACCTGCGCCTACCAGGACCAGGGCCATCCGCTGCACGTCCCCTACGGCGGCGCCCAGCTCGCCGCGGCGCTCGCCTTCCTGCAGGCGCATCCGGGGCAGGTCTCGCCGATCGTCGTGGCGGTGGGCCCCAACGACGTCAACGGCCTGCTCGGCGCCTGCAACTTCAACGTCGGCTGCATCCAGGCGCAGCTGCCGGCGACCCTGCTCGCGATGCGGCAGAACGTGCACGCCATCTTCGGCGCCCTGCGGGCTGCCGCGCCGGGCACCACCATCGTCGCGCTCAAGGCGCACAACCCCTACGCGCTGCTCGCACCAGCGACCGACGCCGTCGCCCTGCAGATGGGCCAGGCCATCCAGGAGGTCGCCGACGCCCACGGTGTGCGCACGGTCGACCTGTTCGCGGCCGTGAACCAAGGTGGCCCGCAACCGCAGACGCTCTGCCAGCTGACGGGCATGTGCACGGCCCTGCTCGACATCCACCTCTCGGACATCGGCAACGCGCTGGCTGGGGACCTCATCTGGGCCGCCGCCGGCTACCAGGTCTTCGACCCGCCGGCACCCCAGGGGGCGCCCAAGCCACCGATGCCCAACGGCGTCGCAGCCGGTGACGTGACCTCCACCAGCGCCGTGCTCTGGGCCCGCGCCGCCGCCGCCGGCAAGGTGACATTCCAGGTCTGCACCGTCAGCGCCGACCAGAGCTGCGGCGAGGACGCGGCGGGTGGCTGGAACGGCGGCATCTCGTTGGACGTCGACGATCCTGCGCTGCCGGCCAAGGCCGAGCTGCAGGGCCTGCAACCCGGCACGACCTACGCCTACCGCGCGCGCGGCCCCGGCAGCCGATGGACCCATGGCCGGTTCCGCACGCCACACACCGCCGGCCACCACGGCGTGCGCTTCGGCGTCTCGGGCGACAACCGCGGCGACCTGGCCCCGTTCCCCGCCATCCGCAACGTCGCCGCGCGCGACCTCGACCTCTTCGTCCACCTCGGCGACTCGATCTACGCCGACATCCCCTCGCCCGACGTGCCCGGCCCGCAATGCCAGTCGGCGGCGCAGTTCCGCGCCAAGTACAGCGAGGTCTACGGCGCCCGTGCGGGCCTGAACGCCCTGGCCGACGCCCGCGCCTCGACCGCCTGGCTCGCGACCATCGACGACCACGAGATCGGCAACGACTTCGCCGGCGGCGCGCCGCCTTCGACCAGCCCGCTCTTCGCCGGCCAGCAGGGCGCGTACATCAACCAGACGCCGCTGTTCGGCACGGCGTTGCAGGCCTTTGTCGACTACCACCCCACGCGCGAGACCTTCTACCCCCAGGGCCCTGACGCGCGCACCTCGGGCCGGCGCAAGCTCTACCGCAGCCGCCGCTACGGCGACGACGCGGCGTTCTTCGTCGTCGACGCGCGCTCGTTCCGCGACCTGGAGGTCGCAGATCCGACCAACCTCAACCCGTTCGGGCTGTTGGGCTATTTCGCCGCGACCTACCAGGCCGGGCGCACCATGCTCGGCGCCACGCAGCTGCAAGAGCTCAAGGCCGATCTGCTCGCCGCGCAGGCCCAGGGCGTCACCTGGAAGTTCATCCTGCTGCCCGAGCCGATGATGGAGCTCGGCCCGCTCTTTGCCGGCGACCGCTACGAAGGCTACGCCCACGAGCGCGCCCAGCTGCTCGCCTTCATCGCGCAGAACGGCATCCGCAACGTGGTCTTCGTCTCGGCCGACATGCACGGCACCCTGGTCAACAACCTCGGCTACCGCAACAGCCCGCTCGGCACCCACCACAGCGTCGACGCCTTCGACATCATCACCGGGCCCGTCGCCTTCGACCCGGGTATGGGCAACGCGGTGGCCTGGGCGCTGAAGCTGCTCGGTGTGATCGACGGCGCCGCCTACAACGCCTACCTCGATCAGCCGGTGTCGGTGAAGGACGTGCTGTTCACGGGCTTTGTCAACGGCCTGCTCGGCCTGTTCGGCCTGGACCCGCTGGGTCTGCAGAACAGCCCGATCCAGGCGTCGTTGGTGACCGGCTCGTACACCCGGGCCCATACCTTCGGCTGGACCGAGTTCGAGGTCGACGCCGCGACCCAAGCGCTGACCGTCACGACCTGGGGCGTGTTTGCCTACGACGCGACCGACCTGGCCGACCCGGCCGCCGTGACCATGCGCAAGCCCTTCGTGGTCCAGCGCTTCGTGGTGACGCCCAACACCTGCGGCAACAACAGCTGCGAGGCGGGCGAGGCCCAGAGCTGCCCGAGCGACTGCGCGGTCTGCGGCAACGGGGCCTGCGACCCGGGTGATGTCGCCATCTGCCCCGGCGATTGCGCCGTGTGCGGCAACGGCGCCTGCGATCCGGGCGACGAGCTCGCCTGCCCGGCGGAGTGCGATCCCTGCGCGCAGCAGGACGGCGTCTGTCAGCCGGCGTGCGGGCCGAGCGACCCAGACTGCGCCGCCTGCGTCCCCGACGGGCTCTGCGCACCCGGCTGCGGCCCGATGGATCCGGACTGCGGCGGCGGTGGCAGCTGCATCGCCAACGGCGTCTGCGATCCGGCCTGCGGGCCGAACGATCCGGACTGCGGCGGCGGTGGCAGCTGCATTCCGGATGGCGCCTGCAACCCGGCCTGCGGGCCGAGCGATCCCG
>CAZPHC010000048.1:22814-40391 GCA_964586155.1 uncultured Enterobacteriaceae bacterium
ACTGCGGCGGCGCTGGCAGCTGCATTCCGGATGGCGCCTGCAACCCGGCCTGCGGGTCGAGCGATCCTGACTGCGGCGGCGCTGGCAGCTGCATTCCGGATGGCGCCTGCAACCCGGCCTGCGGCGGCGCCGACCCGGACTGCTGAGGCCGCCCGGCCCGCGCGTACCCACCGAGGCCCGGCCGTCGCGACGCGTGGCACCGGCACCGGGAACCAGGCCCGTCGGCTACTTGAGCACCCGCAGCGCCAGCGCGCCGCCCGCAGCACCCGTCGCTCCAGCTGCACCCGCCGACGCGCCGCCCGCGCCGCCGTTGCCGCCGACGCCCTTGCCGCCGACCTGGATCGCGCCGGCATAGGCCTCCAGCGCCGTATGGGTCATGTCGAGCGCGACGATGGCCCACGCCGGCCCACCCCGACCGCCGCCGCCGCCGCCGCCGTGGCCGCCGTTGCCGCCCGAGCCGCCGTTGCCGCCCTTGCTGGAGCAGAAGCTGTCGCTCTGGCTCGCCGCGGACTGGCCACCCTTGCCGCCGAAGCCGCCGTAGCCACCCTTGCCCCCGGCGCCGCCCTTGCCACCGTTGCCGCCCTTGCCGCCGACGACCGTGACGTTCTGTACCGTCGGCAGGCCCGCGCCCGCGCCGGTCGCCGGGATCAGCCACAGGCCAAACGCGCCGCCGCCACCGGTGCCGCCCTTGCCGCCGAGGCCGGCGCAGCCACCCGAGCCGCCGCCGCCGCCAGAACCGCCGACGTCGTGGAAGCCGGCCTGGGCGAAGCAGCCGCGCACCTCGACGCCGCCAGCCGCACCGCCGCCGCCGCCGCCGCTGGCGTCGCTGCCGTTGCCGCCGTCGGCGCTGACCGGCGGGGCGAAGCGCCAGGCGCTGGCGATCGCGCTGGTCTTGTCGGCGCTACCCTCGCTGGCCGCGATCGCGCCGCTGGCCCCGAGCACCCCGTCGGCGCCGTCGGTGCCAGAGCTGCCGGTGGTCTTCTTCTGCGCGGTCTCGCACTTGATGCAGCCGAACACGTCCTCCTTGCAGGCCGTGACCTTGCCGTTCAAGGGCTCGATGTAGCTGTCGGCGCCGGCGCTGCCGCCCTTGCCGGCGCCGACACCGCTGCCGTCCTTGCCGGGCTCCATCGGCTGTGTCGTCTGCTTCCACGGCACCTCGACGCCGTTCTGCACCAGCGGGCATTGCGGCGCGTCGATCGTGTCGTGGAAGTCCGGGCAGATCGCGGTACCGCCGTCGCCGCCGGCGACCGAGGTGCCGCCGCAGGTGCGCGCGCCGCCCTTGCCGCCGAGGTTCCAGTTGGACTCCTTGCAGTTGGGCGTGCCGATGTCCTTGGCGCCCTTGCCGGCGGTGCCCGAGGTGCCGATCGCGCCGTCCACGCCGGACGCGCCAGGGCTGCCGTCCGCGCCGCTGCCCGCCTGGATCAGCAGCTGGCTCAGCACCCAGCTCGGCCCGCAGCGGCCGCTGACCACCGCGTAGCTCGACCGTCCCGGCGCGCTGGCGTCGCCGCCTTGGATGGTGAAGCCGTCGAGCCTCGCCTTGGCCGCGCCGAAGTCGCTGCAGACGACGGTGAAGGCGTCGCCCTGCGCGTCGGCCGTGCCTAGCAGCGTGCTCGGCCATTGCGCCGGTTGCCGCTGCACCCAGCCCGGGCCGAAACCGCCGTAGACGTGCACGCCCGGCGCCGCGGTGACGATGCCGGCGTATTGGCCGCCCTGGGCGTAGACGTCGCGCTTGTTGCTGCTCGCCGCGCGGTTGACCGCCGCTGCGACCGTGCGCATCGGCTGCTCGCGGGTGCCGGGCCAGGTGTCGCTGCCGGTCGGGGCGACGAAGATGGCCTTGGCCAGGTTGCCGTCGATGCCGTCGCAGTTGGCGTCCTTGCCGTCCGGCACGTCGTCGTCACCCTGCAGCTGGCACTCGCAGCCGTTGAAGGCCTGGCCGTCGGTGTCGACCCAGCCGCCGTCGCAGCTGACGCCGCAGGTCGGCTTGCCGGCCTTGGCGACACAGACGGTCTGTGCGTGCGGCCCGGGGTTGCCGGGGCAGGGCTGGTCGCAGCCGCCGCAGTGTTGCGGCGAGAGGTACAGGCCGGTCGCCGGATCGAGCGCGCCCTGGTCGACCTGGCCGTCGCAGTCGTCGTCGAGGCCGTTGCAGACGTCGGTCGCCGGCGTCTTGGCGTCGCAGGTCAGGCCCGCCGCACCGAGGCAGACCTGGACGCCCTTGCAGCTGCCGGCGGCGTTGGTGACGGCGCAGGCCGTGCCCGAGACGGTCTCTTCGTCGGTCTTGCCGTCGCAGTCGTCGTCGAAGCCGTTGCAGGTGTCTTCGGCCGGGATCTTGGCGCTGCACGCGCTCCAGCCGGCCTCGGCGCAGGATTGCACGCCGCCGCAGCCGCCGAAGGCGTTGCCGGTCACGCAGGCGCGCTTGGCGCCGAGGGTCTTGGCGGTGCACGAGCAGACGTCGGCTTGGGGCAGGCAGCGCTTGCCGGCGCTGGTCTCGCTGCAGGCGAAGCCGCTGGCGCAGCCGGCGCCGCAGGGCAGGGCGCAGACCTTGGCTCCGGGCACGCCGCTGGCCTTCGGCACGTCGACGCAGGCGACATCGACGGCGCAGTCGGCGTCGGATTGGCAGGCGCCGCACGGATCGACCGGGATCAGCACGCAGTCGCCGTCCGGGCCCAGGACGTAGCCCTGATCGCACGAGGCGACCGCGCAATGTGGAGGCTGCGTCGTGCCGTCGCAGGCGCCGACGCCGTGGTCGAACAGGCCGTCGCAGCTGTTGCCGCAGACGCCGCAATGCGCGTCGCCGTAGGTGAACAGGCCGACCCGCCAGGGCTCGTCGGTCTGGCCGTCGCAGTCGTCGTCGACGTTGTTGCAGCTCTCGTCGCTGGCGCTCGCGCCCTCGCAGGCGAGCTTGGCGCCGCCCTCGCCGTCTGGGCTGCAGGCCCAGGTGCCCGGACAGCTGCCGAGCGCGTTGACCACGCTGCAGCTCCCGGCGGGCGCGGTGTCCTCGTCGGTCAGGCCGTCGCAGTCGTCGTCGACGCCGTTGCAGGTCTCGGGCGCGAAGGCCTTGGCCGCGCAGCCGCCCCAGCCGTCGGCGCCGCAGGTCTGCTGGCCGCCGCAGCTGGCGTCCGGGCCGGCGTCGCAGGCGCGCGTGGCGCCGATGGTGCCGGGAAGGCAGCTGCACGAGTCGCCGTCCGGCACGCAGACCGCCGCGCCGCCGCGCAGGCCGCAGCTCAGGCCCTCGGGGCATTGGCTGTCCTGCAGGTCGCACGGGATCAGGCAGAACGGCCCTTCGTCGCCGATCGCGGCGCAGAAGCCGCCGAGGCATTGCGCGTCCACCGAGCAGGGCGCGCAGGCGCGGGCCGGATCGGCGACGCAGCGCGCCTTCTGGCCCGGAATTCCGCTGCGGCAGACGTAGCCCGGCAGGCAGGCGGGCACGCAGGTGTCGTCGATCGTGGCGTCGATCGCGCCGCCGTCGCCGAGGTTGACGTCGCCCGTGCCGGCGTCGCTCTTGCCAGCGCCGGGGTCGCCGCTGCAGCCGACGAGGCCCGCGAGCAGCATGGCCAGCGTCAGCCGCGCCAGCCACGCCCGTGGCGCGACGTGTGTCGTCGAGAGCTGCGTGTTCACGGCCACCTCTTGGTCGCGACTACGTCGCCGTCCGCGCCGTTGCTGCCGGCACCCGGGGCGCCGGCGCCGCCGTTGCCGCCCTTGCCAGCGACGCCGACCGTGACGACGGTGTTGGCCGCCTCGGCCTTGCTGAGCCAGTCCTGCGTCACGCCCTTGGCCGCGATCAGGATCGACGGGCCGCCCCGGCCGCCGCCGCCGCCGCCGCCGCTGCCGCCGTCACCGCCGTCGCCGCCATCGCCGCCCTCGGGCGAGCAGTCGTTCAGCGGCTCTTCGGGCGTCGCCGGGCCGCCGTTGCCGCCGGGGGCGCCGGGGCCGCCGAAGCCGCCGGGGCCACCGTCGCCGCCCTTGCCGCCCTTGCCGCCGACCAGGGTGTTGGCCTCGAGCCGTGGCGGGCCGCCGGCTGGCGCGACGATGAAGATGGCGAACGCGCCGCCACCCGCGCTGCCGCCGCCGCCGCCCGTGCCGGCGCAGCCGCCGCTGCCGCCGCCCGCGCCCGTGCCGCCGACGTCGCTGTAGCCGATCTCCTTGACGCAGCCGACCACCTCGACGCCGCCGCCGCCGCCGCCGCCGCCGCCGCCGCTGCCGTGGCTGCCGTCGCTGCCCGGGCCGCCGGCCTGGCCGACCCAACCCGCGCTGCCGACGGCCTCGCCGCCGCCGCCGTTGCCGCCCTTGCCCGCGGCGCCAGAGCCGCCGCTGTTGCCGACGCCGCCCTCGCGGGTCTTGAGCGGCACGACGCAGCCGTCGCAGTCGTGGTCCTTGCTGTTGCAGGCCGTGACCTTGCCGTTCCAGGGCTCGCTGTAGGCGTCCGAGCCTGCGGCGCCGCCCTGGCCGGGCGCGTTGCCCTTGCCGGTCTTGCCGAGCGCGGCGAATTCCTGCGTCTGCAGCGGCGGCCCGCCGTTGGCCGAGCATTGCGGCGGCGCGAGCTTCTCGTGGTAGTCGGGGCAGATCGCCGCGCCGCCCGGGCCGCCCGAGACCTCGGTCTTGACCTTGCCCAGCACGCAGGTGTGCAGGCCGCCCGCGCCGCCCGGGATCTGATCCGCCGCGGTGCAGATGGCGTGGCCGATGTCGCCGCCCTTCTGGCCGTTCTGGCCCGGGACGCCGGGCAGGCCGTTGAGGCCCGGGGCGCCGTCGCCGCCGGGCGCGCCCTCGCCGGCGAGGACCTTGTTGTTGCTCAGGGCGAAGCGCGCGTCGCAGCCGTCGGCGACCACGGCGTAGCTCGACGAGCCCGGAAACACCGCCTTGCGGCCGATGATCGTCAGGCCGTCGACCCGCGTCTCGCCGCTGGCCGCCCCGCCGGTGATGCCCTGGCAGGCCACCGTCGCCTGCACCGCCGCCGCGCCGAGCGGCAGCCCGGGGGCCAGGATGGTCTCGTGCTTGACGATGTCGCGGGTGACGAAGCCCGGGCCGTAGCCGCCCCAGACGCTGACGCCGGCCGCGACCTGGATCGCCTCGGCGTAGCTGCCCGCGCCGATCAGGATGTGGTGGCGCTTGGTCTGCAGCGCGATCGACGTCGCCACGAGCACGCTCGCGACCGGCTGCGTCACCGTGCCCGGCCAGGCGTCGTTGCCCCATTTGGCGACGAAGACGGAGTCCTCGACGTCACCGTCGACGCCGTCGCAGTCGATGTCGCCGCCGCCCGGCGGGTCGATGGCCGAGCCGGGCTTGCACTCGCAGCCGTCGCTGGCGTCGCCGTTGGCGTCGAGGTAGCCGTCGGTGCAGCCGATGCCGCACGCCGCGCTGGCGCCGCCCGATGGGGTCTGCACCTGGCAGACCGCCAGGGTGTGCGGGGCCGCCGGCAGCGCGCAGCTCTGGTTGCAGCCGCCGCAATGCGCCAGCGTGGCGTAGACGCCGAGCTTCGGGTCGAACGCCAGCTCGTCGGTCGCGCCGTCGCAGTCGTCGTCCTTGCCGTTGCAGACGTCGTCGGCCGGGTTCGGCCCGACGCAGCTCAGGCCCCCCTTGCCGTTGCAGACCGTCACGCCCTGGCAGACGCCGTAGGGGTTGGCGATCGGGCAGGCCACGCCGCCGCCGGCGCCGTCGTCGAGCTTGCCGTCGCAGTCGTCGTCCTCGCCGTTGCAGACCTCGGCGGTCGGCGTCTTGGCGCTGCAGCCAACCCACCCTTGGCCCGGCTTGCAGGTCTCGACGCCGCCGCAGGTGCCGGCCTCGGTCGAGCGCGTGCAGCCACGCTCGGCGCCTTCGTTGGCCGCGGTGCAGGTGCAGGTCGCCTCTTGCGGCACGCAGCGCTTGCTGCCCTCGATGGTCTGGCAGGTGGCGCCCTTGGCGCAGCTCGACGGCACGCCCTTGGCGTCAGGCTCGCACGGCAGCAGGCAGACCTTGGTCGGCAGGCCCTTGATGCCGGTGGCGATGCACGCGCCGACCACGCCGCAGTCGGTGTGGATGTCGCAGCTGTCGCAGGCGCCGACGACCTTGGGCACGCAGCCGTTGCCGGACTTGACGTAGCCGGGCTCGCAGGTCGCCACGGCGCAGAACGGCGGCAGGGCCGTCGTGTCGCAGGCGGCGCTGCCGTGGTCGATCGCGCCCTCGCAGCTGTTGCCGCAGACGCCGCAATGCGCGCCGCTGCCGTAGACGCCGTCCTGGACGAAGTCCTCGTCGGTCTGGCCGTCGCAGTCGTCGTCCTTGCCGTTGCAGGCCTCTGCCGCAGGCGTCGGCGCGTCGCAGACCCAGCCGTCGGCGCCCTTGCAGCTCGAGACGCCCGCGCAGCTGCCGGCGTCGCCTTCGGTCGTGCAGGGCTGCGACGTCGGCAGGCCCTCGTCGGTCTGGCCGTCGCAGTCGTCGTCCTTGCCGTTGCAGAGCTCGTCGGTGGCGGCTGGCGCGTCGCAGCCCGACCAGCCGCCCGCGCCGCAGGTCTCGACGCCGACGCAGGCGAGGCCCGCACCCTTGCACGGTCGCGTCGCGCCCTGCTGGCTCAGGTCGCAGCTGCAGTCCTGGCTGTCGGGCACGCAGAGGTTCAGCGTCCCGGCACCGGGCTCGCCGCCGGCGATGCCGAACGTCGAGGCGTCGATCGGGGTGCAGGTCGAGCCCTTCGGGCAGGAGTCCAGCGTGCCGGGCAGGCCGAGATCCTGCAGCCGCAGGCAGGGCAGCACGCACGCCGGAGCGCCGTCGCCGATGGCCAGGCACGGGCCGCCCAAGCAGGCGGGCGACGCGAGCGCCGGGCTCGGGCAGGTGCTGCATTGCAGCGAGGTGTCGGGC
Organism: uncultured Enterobacteriaceae bacterium; assembly: GCA_964586155.1. Taxonomy (GTDB): domain Bacteria; phylum Myxococcota_A; class UBA9042; order UBA9042; family UBA9042; genus SXNM01. Next base: position 29,637 of record CAZPHC010000048.1, read on the forward strand.
ACGCATTGCGCCTTCGCCGGTGCGTCCAGCGGCCAGACGCGGTAGCCAGCCGGGCAGTCGGGCGCCGCGACGTCGTCGGCGACATCGGGCTGCACGTCGATCGCGCCGTCGGACGCCGGATCGACGCCGTTGGCGTCGTAGGGGCCGGGCTGCAGCACGTCCTCGCTGCCGCAGGCCTGGGTCGCCACCAGCAGCGCGATCGCCGCGAGGCGCCCGGCCCGCAGGCCGAGCGAAGGTCGGGTCCGCGCTACCACCAATGCACCTCGTCGAGGCTCTCGTCGCGGCGATCCGCGGCGTCCCAGGGGCGGCTCGGCAGGTACTTCCACCCCGAGTCCGAGAACATCATCACGATGTTGCCGTGGTCGATGCGCTCGGCCTCACGCAGCGCGGCATGCAGCACGGCGCCGGCCGAGACGCCGGCCATCACGCCTTCTTCGCGGACGATGCGCCGCATCGCCAGCAGGCTCGTGGCCGCGTCGACCAGCAGGCGCCGATCGAGCAGGTCGATGTCGAAGAGCGGCGCCGCGAAGTGGTCTTCGAGCGCCGTCAGGCCCTGCAATCGCTCGCCCATCTTCGGCTCGACGCCGACGATGCGCACGTTCGGGTTGTGCGCGCGCAGGGCCAGGGCGCAGCCGGTGATGGTGCCGCCCGTGCCGATGCCGGCGACGAAGCTCGTCACCTCCGGCAGGTCGCGCACGATCTCGGCGCCGGTGCCCAGGCGATGGATCTCGACGTTCTTGGGGTTTTGGAACTGTCGCAGCGGCACGCCGCCGATGACGTCCGCCAGGCGCTCGGCCTCTTCGATCGCGCCGCGCATGCCGGCCAGCGGCGCGCACCAATGGATGCGCACGCCGTAGAGATCGAGCGTGTCGCAGATCGAATCGGGCACGCCGCGCGGGATCACGACACACGCGCGGTAGCCCTTGCGCCGCGCGATCATGCCGAGCGCGATCGCGGTGTTGCCGCTCGACGCCTCGACGATGGTCGCGCCAGGCTGCAGCCGGCCGCGCTCCTCGAGATCGGCGACCAGGCCGGCGACGACGCGATCCTTGATGCTGCCCGAGGGGTTGCAGCCTTCGAGCTTGGCGAAGAGGCGCACGCCCGGGCGCGGTGACAATCGCGTCAGCTCGACCAGCGGCGTGTTGCCGATGGCCTCCATCGGATCGTAGGGGCCGGAGCAGGTGCGTTGCATGTGCGCCTCGCGCGACCACGACGATCGCAAGCGCCGCGAGGGTACCGGAACCCGCGTCGATTCGACAGGGTGCCGTGCGGCCTCCGCCCTTGCATCGTTGCAAGGCGGTGCGTGGGGCTGGGAAGCGATGGCGCGTGTCGTTTGCTCATGCTCGGCAGCGGCCCTGGTTTCGATCGCCGCCGACAACGTCAGGGTCGCACATCCAAGCGAGCGAGTGGGCCGAGCTGCCTGGGATGTTCGAAAGCTACGCGGGATCCTACGCACCGTCGGCGCATTCTCGCTCAGGGGGCCGTCGTGCAACTGCCGCCCTTGCAGCGCATGCCGGGACCACAGGCCGCACCTTCGGCCCGCGGCACAACTCGGCAGGCCCCTTCAACACAGTCCGAGACCGCGCAGGGGTCGTCGCTCGCGCATCCGGCGGGGCACGCGGGTGCGTCTGCGGGATTTCCCCACGGGTCCAGCACGCGGACTTCGAGCTTGTCTGCATCCAGCCACGCAACGGACGCGTGGTGGTCCGCGACGTCGCCAAGCAGCAGCCCGCATCGCGCGGAGATGGGGCCGAGCTTGACGACCTCGCCGCCCCACGTGTCCCAGCGGGCGATGTGGCCAGACACCGCTGCGCCAGAGTTCGTGCCCGCCAGCACGAACGCGCTCGGATGCGATGCTCCAGCCACCAGCTGCGGTACGCAGACGCCGACGCTCACGTCGATCAGGTCACGGCGCCAGCGCTGATGCAGCGCGCCGTCGTAGGCGGCGACCGCACGGACGAGCCCGGATTCGTCACCTTCGGGGCGCCATGCGACGAGAAGGCCGTCATCGTCAACCGGCTCGGCGTCATAGGCCTGCCCCTCGAGCTGCGGCAGCCGAGCCGCGACGACACGTTGGAGCTTGCCGTCGAAGCCGCTGACCCAGACGCCAAATGGCTTGGCGGCCGGCGCGTCGTCCCCGACCACCTGGTCTGCGCCCACTGCGTACAGCCTGGTCGTGCCTTGGAGCAACCGCCACCACGAGTCGAGCCGATGACCCAACGTCGCGGTTTGGGCGATCGGGTAGATGTCTGCCACCGCCCCTTCGAGTGCTCCATGTCCGATCAGGCGCAGCCCATCCAATGGGCCAGGCACGCCTGGGATGTCATGGCCCGCGAGGACCGCATGTGCGTCGGAGCCCATGGCGGTCGCGCTGATGAACCATGTCCCAGTGGGCATCGGCAAGGACTGGACGGTCGCGTTGCACGTCCCTACGTCGATGCTGGCGCGCCAGTACTTGGTCGGGTCCGGATTCTGGGCGTCTCCCGCGCCGGAAACCACCTCGCCAAAGGCGACGGCCTGCCCCGGGGCGACGACGGTCAGGCTCTCCAGGGCCAACCCTGGAACGTCGAAGGTCGTGGTCTTCGGTTCGCCTCCATCGAAGTCGATGCAACCCAGGCGAAGCTGCAAGGAGCCCTCGACGGACCTGGCCTGGGCGACGACAAGGCCCGTCGGGTGCAGGGCGACGAGAGGGTTGTCGGAGGGCCAGCCCAGTTGCCACACAGGCTGGGTCGATTGGACCGTGAAGCCATCGAGCGACCACGAGGATCGCGGCAACGGCAGCGGCGCCGTCGTGTCTGTCGCTGTGGAAGTGTCGGCGACTTCGAGGGTCGCGTCGGAACTGCTGGAGTCGCTGGGTTGCGACGCAGGTGAGCAACCCAGAAGAGCCATGGCGAGGGTGCCAAGGCCACGAGCCTGATCGGAAAGCCGTCCGCGATCTCGTCTCATGATGGGTCCTTGCCTCCACCTACGGGCCTACCATCCAGGTGGCCAATCGACGTGTTGGACGCGCAACGTCGTGCCCTCGAGCCAGGCAATCGCCAGCCCATTCTCTACGGCGATCCCCGTCGAGAAGGCATCTCCAGGGAGCGAGGGCCCTGTCCCCACCACGGAGCCATCCTGGGTGAGCCGGGCCCAATGCGCCAGGTGCCTTGTGGAACCCTTCGTGGCCATGACGATCGCCGCGCTGCCATCATGGCCCAGGACGAAAGGCTGCCTCGTCGCTGCATGAGCGGCTATGTGCGGGACCTTCCAGAGTAAAGCTCCTTTGGCGTCGAACCGCGCCAGGTAGCGAGCTCCTTGCGTGCCGAGCACGTGCACCTCGGCATCAACGTGGGCCTGATCTGGCCACCACGAGACGATCAGGCTGCCGTCGCTCGACAACGCCGCACCGTCGATATCCATCGCGCCCTGAGATCCCACCAACTCGCCCGAGCGCACGATCCCCAGGTCGGGCGCAAGGATGGTCGCCCAAATGCTGAAATGGCCTCCCGGCGGGGCGACCTTGGCGACCCTCTCCATCCCGATGACGACCGCGGTGAGATCCCCGTTCGCGACCAACCGTGGGTTTCTTGGATGGTAGTACGGGAAGGTCTCGTCGCTCCCTTGCTTGGGCGCGACCCGGACCCCCTTGCCAGCCAGGGCTCCGGTCCCCATGACGTAGGGGGTCTCCAAGTTGTCAGGCACATCCTCTTCGTTGCGCCCGACCAAGAGGATGTCGGTGTTGGCGCTGCGCGGCAACGCGTCAATGAACCAATCGCTTCCCGGAACGGGCTGTTTCGATGGCGCAATCGTGCAGGTCGTGGCATCGATCGTCGCTCGCCAGTAGTGGCCGAGGTCCTCGCCATTCGGACCGCCGTCGCCGGTCGCAGCCCTGAGCGAGCCCGTCGCCACGAACGTCCCTTGGCCAATGTGGCGAAGTCCATGACACGCGAGTGCGTCGAAGTTGGTCGTCGCCGTCGTCGCCGTGACGCTGCCGACTGGCACGCAGCTCGCGCGGAGGGTGCACGGGTTGGCAGCTGTGGCATCACACGAAGACTGCAACGCTACGTGCACGGCCTCGGACGCTCCAAGAAGCACTTCGTTGTCGTGGGTTACAAGGCTCTGGAACGCTGCGTTCGAGCCTTTCCACGGTGAGAATCCTGGGGCGGTCCACGCCCAGCCGTCGAGGTTTGGTCCCGCGTCGGTGTGCGCGTCGCTCTGGCCCTGAGCGCTCCCGTCCCCATCGACGCCAAGGGTACTGTCCGCGGTCGTCGCCGCGTCGGCGACCTCGGATCGCGCAGGAGAGCATCCAAGCGCCAAGGGCGCGAACAAGGCGAACCTAGACCAGCGGCCCACCCATGAATGCGCGCGGGCGGCAGATCGCTTTAGGTTGGAGGCTTGCATGGTGTCGTCCGGCAGTAGTGCGGTGTCGATGGCTTGAGATACACGTCCGAGGCGCCATTGGAGTCATGGGAACCTCATGGGAATGGGTTGACATTTTGTCAATACCATATGCGAGATCGCTCGCTCGCAAGCGATATCCGCGTCGATCAACCAGAGGCTTACATATCTTCACACATCGGACGCGCCGTCAGCGCGCGCAGCGACGCTGAGCCGCGGATGGGTTCATGATCTTTGGCAATGGAATCTCGGTGGTCTATGCCACGCCTCGCCGCGCGTCGAGCGGTTCCGCGCTGTCGCCGCACATCCGCTGCCGCACGATCAGCCGCAAAGACGGCTTGCGCAGCCAGGCAGCAACCATCCATGTCAGCGCTCTTGTCGGCGGCGCGTCGGGCTGAAGGGGCGACGTGGACGGCGATGACCGAGCGTGCCCCTCCCCGCTGGGCGAGCGGGAATCGGGCCGCGCCGAGGCGGGTTCTCTGCTACCCTCGCTTTGCCCGAGGCTGTCCCGAGCGACAGCGTCGCCCCCGCCCTGCCGATCTCCCACACCCCGAGGTCCACCGTGCTGCTCGCCCCCCTCGTCGAGACCGCCCGCCGCCGCCAAGCCAGCGACCTGCACCTGGAGCCGGGGCTGCCGCCCGCCTTCCGCGTCCGCGGCAACCTGGAGCTCGGCGAGACCGCGATCCCGGTCCGTTCGCTGCTGGACATGGCGCGCGAGATCGTCGGCGACGCCGCCTGGCCCGAGTTCCTCGCCCGCCGCTCGTTCGACGCCAGCCGCGTCGTCGCCGGCACGCGCGTCCGCGTCAACGTGCTGCAGAGCGCGCGTGGCGTCGGCCTCGCCGTGCGCTTGCTCGGCCAGACGCAGCCCTCGATCGAGCGGCTGAACCTGCACCCCGAGGTCGGCGAGTTGGTCCGGCACCGCCACGGCCTGGTGCTGGTCAGCGGCGCCACCGGCTCGGGCAAATCGTCGACGCTGGCGGCCCTGATCGAGCGCATCAACGGCACCGAGGCGCGCCACGTGCTGACGATCGAAGCGCCGATCGAGCACGTCTTCCGCCCGCGCCGCGCCTTCATCCGCCAGCGCGAGGTCGGCCGCGACACGCCCTCGTTCGAGCAGGCCCTGATCGACGCGCTGCGCGAAGATCCGGATGTCGTCGTCGTCGGCGAGATGCGCGATCCCGAGACGATGCGCCTGACGCTGGCCGCCGCCGAGACCGGCCACCTCGTGCTCGCGACGCTGCACGCGGCGACGCCGGCCGAGGCCGTGACCCGCATCGTCTCGGCGTTCTCGGCCGAGGGCCAGGCGGGCGTCCAGGCCCAGCTCGCGGCGTGTCTGCGCGCGATCGTCTGCCAGCGCCTGGCGTTTTCGACCGTCGCCCAGCGCCTGGTGCCCGAGCTTGAGATCTGCATCGCCAACGACGCGATCCGCAACCATATCCGCGAAGGCTTCGCCCACCGCATCCAGACCGCGATGGAGACTGGCGCGGGCGAGGGCCAATGGACGCTGGCGCGCTACCGGCGCTGGCTGGCCGAGCGGCGCAGCTTCCACACCGGCGCTGGCGATCCGCCGCCGGACGAGCCCGAGCAGCTCGTCGGCGCGGCGGCGCTGGCCGCGACGCCCGTCAGCGATCCGGTGACGGTCCGGTCTGGCTTCGGCCGTGCGTCGATCCCCGACGAACCGGCGGTCCCCGCGGCGGCCGCGATCCCCTCGGTGCCGCGAACCGCGGCGCGACCTGCCGGGGCTGCGGCCTCGGCGCCGCCCGCGACGGTGGTCATCGACGACGACGGCCTCGGCCTCGACGACCTGATCCGCCAGATCGAGCGTCGACGCTGAGACCGCGCGCCTCGCCGGTGCGTCTTGCATCGAACGGGCGTGTCGGCGTGGGCGCCCGGACGGTCGGACGGGCGGGGCGCATGGCCGCGCACGAAGGCATACGAAGGGAGGCGATTGTGGCCGAGATCTCCGCGTTCGAGGCCGAGCTGCCTGTCAGCCGTGACGAGGCCTTCGCCTGGCATGCGCGCCCCGGCGCCCTGCAGCGCCTGCTGCCGCCGTGGCAATCGGTGCGGCTGCTGCACAACGACGCCTCGTTGGCCATCGGCTCGCGGGTCGAGATGCGCATGGGCCTCGGCCCGCTCGGCCTGCGCTGGTCGGCGCGCCACACCGAGCTGGAGCCGGGTCGCCGCTTCGTCGACGTCGCCGAGCGCGGCCCGTTCGCGTCGTGGCAGCACCGACACGCCTTCGCCGACATCGAGCCGACGTCATCGGCCGCGCTCGCGCCGTCCGCCACCAGCCGGATGCGCGACGAGGTGCATTGGACGCTGCCGTTCGAGCCGCTCTCGCGCTGGCTCGCCGCGTGGTGGGTCCGGGGGGAGATCGCCAGGATGTTCCGATTCCGCCACGCCCGGACGCAGCAAGACCTGCAACGACACGCCGCGTTCGCCGACCGTCCCCGCTTGCGCGTCGGCCTGACCGGCGCCAGTGGCGGCATCGGCGTCCAGCTGCGCGCCTTCCTCGAGACCGGCGGCCACACCGTCGTGCCGATCGGTCGCCGACCCGGCGACGTCGCCTTCGACGCCGTGGCGGGCACCATCGACGCCCGTGGCCTCGCCGGCCTCGACGCCGTCATCCACCTCGCCGGCGCGCCGATCGCGACGCGCTGGACCGATCGCGCCCGCGCCGAGATCCTCGCCAGCCGCGAGCGCGGCACCCTGGCGCTGGCCCGCGCGCTGGCGAGCCTGGACACGCCGCCGAGGGTGCTGATCTCGGCGTCGGCGATCGGCTGGTATGGCGATCGCCCCGACGGCGCCGTCGACGAATCGGACGGCCCCGGCCAGGGCTTCGCCGCCGACGTCTGCCGCCGCTGGGAAGAGGCAGCCGCCCCGGCCCGCGAGGCCGGCATCCGCGTCGTGCATCCCCGCATCGGCGTCGTGCTCGACCCGCAACACGGCGCGTTGGCGCAGATGCTGCCGGCGTTTCGCGCGGGTCTCGGCGGCCCGATGGGCAGCGGGCGACAGGGTTTGTCGTGGATCGTTCTCGACGACGTCCTGTACGCGCTGCTGACGCTGCTGATGCGGGACGACGTCAACGGGCCGGTGAACCTCGTCGCGCCCGAGGCGTGCGCCCAGGGGGAGTTCGCGCGCGTCCTCGGCCGGGTCCTGCAACGTCCTGCACTGGTGCCGGTTCCTGCTTTTGCCCTGCGCGCCGCGCTCGGCGACATGGCGAGCGAGATGGTGCTCGGCGGCGCCATCGTCCGGCCGACACGACTGCAGCAGCTCGGCTACACGTTCGCCAGCCCCGGGCTCGAGGCAGCGCTGCGCGTCTCGCTCGGACGCTGACGGATTCGGACCAATTCCGGACACGAAATCGTCGTTTCCTGCGCTGTTCCATGACGCGTCGTCACTTGTGGAGTTTCTTGGCGAGCCGCCACCTTCGCTAGAAATTGCAAGGCGTTTTGCAGTCTCGCCGGCCGGCAAGATTCCCCTTGTCAATCTTTGTGTCTGCTGCTAGCTTGTAGATCGTTCGGCACCGTAGAAAGTGTCGCGACAGCGGGAGCGCCGGGACGCGGATTTTGTCCATCGGCCATCGCAGGTTTCGCGTCATGAGTCCAAGTCGCCGCGCGTGTGTGCATCGTGGGCAGTCGGGAGCGGGGCGTCAGCCGACGGGGGTCGGACGGACGCAGGGGCTCCCAACCGTGTGGGGGGTCGTCATGTCGACGTCGAGTGTTCGCTGGCCGAATGTCCGGTCTGCGTTGACGGCGCTGCTCGTTGGAGCAGCGTTGGTGCCGGTGGCTGTCCAGGCAGCGCCGATGTTCAACAGCACACCGGATACGTCCGCGCTGTCGGGGGTCGCCAACAGCAACTCCGGCATGGCCGTGACGGTGGGCGACTTCAACGGTGACGGCCACGCCGACACTGCCTACTACTCGATGTTCTACGGCGGCGCCTGGATTGGCGCGACCGTCATCAACTACGGCGGCGCCAACGGCCTGTCGGCGACGCCGGTCGTCATCACCCACGGCAACAACAGCAATTTCGGCGACTCGCCAACGGCGATGGACGTCGACAAGGACGGCTTCTGCGATCTGGTGGTCGCCGAGCCGTACAACGACGACGCGGCCTACAACGCCGGCAAGATCTACCTCTACAAGGGTTCGGCTGCGGGCCTGGTCACGACCGCCGCCTGGACCTTCGCGCCGCCGCAGGCGACCGTGCTCGTCGGCCTGGCAGAAGGCGCGCCGACGTCGGCGATGGCCAACGTCGGTGACGTCAACGGCGACGGCTACGACGACTTGCTGGTCGGAGCTCGCGGGTTCAACACCCAGCAGGGCAAGGCGTTCCTCTTCTACGGTTCGGCCTCGGGCTTCGGTGCCCCGGCCTGGACCAAGACCGGCGTCGCCAACGGCTACAGCGATCCGGACCAGTTCGGTCGCGCGGTCGCGGCGGCGGGCGACGTCAACAACGACGGCTTCGCCGACTTCATCATCGCTTCGCCGACGCACAAGAGCGGCACGCGCCGCGGCGCCGGCCAGATCCAGCTCTTCCTCGGCAGCGCGTCCGGCCCGGGTGCCGCCGCCGCCTGGGCGCATGACGGCGCGGGTGATTGGGTCTACTACGGCAACACGATGGCCGGCCTGGGCGACGTCAACGGCGACGGCTGCGATGACTTCGCGGTCGTCAATTCGATCTACGCGGGCATCCAATGGGTCGACGTCTACCACGGCTGCAAGGCTGGCGGCGTGTTCGGCGCGACGCCCGACGCGACGTTCAACGCCACGGTCTCGCCGAACTCCGGCGCCTACTCGATCATGGATCTGGAGGGCGGCGATCTCAACGGCGATGGCTTCGGCGACATGGTGATGTCGCAGGTCGACCTGCTGCCCGGCATCGCCAACGCCGGCACCATCATGATCTTCCTCGGCTCGACGAGCGGCCTGTCGGCGACGCCGGCCCAGATCATCGACGGCCAGAGCGTCAACGAGGTCATGGGTGGCCGCCTGGCGCCGTTCGGCGACGTCGACGGCGACGGCAAGAACGACCTCATCGTCGGCTCGCCGTGGGCGCTGGCACCGCAGGGCGGCGTGCAGGCCTTCTTGACCTCGAAGGCGGGCCCGCCGGTCGATCCGTGCGCGGGCATCGTCTGCGACGACAACAACCCGTGCACGTCCGACGCGTGTGACCTCGGCTCCTGCGTCTACCAGAACCTCAACACCGGCTGCGACGACAACAACGCCTGCACCACGGTCGACGTCTGCGACGCCGGCTCGTGCCTCGGCACCACCGCGCCGAACTGCGACGACGGCAGCGCCTGCACCGCCGATTCGTGCAACGCCGCCACCGGCTGCGTCCACACCGCGGTCAACAACGCCGTCAACGCCTACGCCAGCAAGGACCTGATCGCCAGCGAGGCCAACAACGGCTCCGAGGTCAACCCGAACGGCGTCTGGACCTACGGCTTCGCCGCCGCCGGCAACGTCAACACCAACTTCATCCCGATGCAGGCCAGCCACCACACCAACGCCTGGTACGGCGTCGCCGGCATCGAGGGCTGGGTCAACGACATCTCGGCCTACGTGCCGATGGTGGTCGTCAACACGACGAACGTGGCCAAGGCGATGCCCTACGGCATCACCGTCCCCGCCGGCCGGATGCTCATCCACCCCGGCCAGACCGGCGGCCCGGCCCACTATGTCGTCGTGCGCTACACCGCGCCGGCCTCGGGCCCGTACGTCATCGGCATCAACACGCAGAAGCTGCACAGCGGCACCTCGACCAGCTACGTCTTCAAGAACGGCGTGCTGATCCCGGGCACCACGGTCGTCTCGAGCAACGCGGGCACGAGCTTCACGCTGAACATCACGATGAACACCGGCGACCACCTCGATTTTGCCACCGACGCCCCCAGCGGCTACGGCGGCACGTCGACGGGCTTCGAGGCCATCGTCCAGGTTCCGGCGCAGACGTGTGATGACGGCAGCGCCTGCACCACCGGCGACATCTGCCACAACGGCGCCTGCAACGGCACCGCCGTGTCGTGCAACGACGGCAACCCGTGCACCGACGACAGCTGCAACCCGGCGACGGGCTGCGTCTTCAGCAACAACACCGCGTCGTGCAACGACGGCTCGGCCTGCACCAGCGGCGATGTCTGCGGCGGCGGCACCTGCGCCGGCAGCCCGATCGTCTGCGATGACAACAACGTCTGCACGACCGACAGCTGCAACGCCTCGTCGGGTTGCGTCTTCGCGGCCAACAACGCCGGCTGCTCGGACGGCAATGCCTGCACGGCCAACGATGCCTGTGCGGGTGGCGCCTGCCAGGCCGGTGGCGCGGTCAACTGCGACGACAACAACGTCTGCACCACCGACAGCTGCAACG
>CAZPHC010000049.1:0-8088 GCA_964586155.1 uncultured Enterobacteriaceae bacterium
ACCGTCGGAAGTGCGCATGAACGGGCGCTACGTTTGCGATCGGCGCTGTGACGCTGCTGTTGGCGTCCCGAGGTGCCGTCGGACTCCTGCAGGTCGAACCTTCCGTACCAAACTCACGTGCCCCATGCCCCCCGCTTGTCGCCAGCCGACACTCCTGCGATACCGCAGCCCATGAACCGACCCACGACGCCCAAGACCCGACTCGCCACCCGCACCGCCGCCACGCTCACCGCCGTCAGCCTCGCCGCCGCGTCCTTCGCCGGCTGCGGGCCGGCAGCGACCCAGCAGACCGCGACCGCGAAACCGGAGGCCCCCGTGACCAACCCGCTGCTGCACGAGAGCACGCTGCCGTTGCAGTACCCGCACTTCGACACCATCGCCGACGCGCATTTTGGCGAGGCCTTCGACCGCGGCATGGCCGAGCATCGCCGCGAGATCGACGCCATCGCCCACCACGCCGAAGCGCCGACCTTCGACAACACCTTCGTTGCGCTCGAGCGCTCGGGGCGGCTGCTGACGCGGGCGACGACGATCTTCTTCGCGCTGCTCGGCGCCGACCAGACCGACGCGCGCAAGGCGCTGCAGACGACGTACGCGCCCAAGTTCGCCGCCCACCGCGACGCCATCGTCCTGAACGCCGCGCTTTTTGCCCGGATCGACGCGCTCTTTGCGGCGCGCGCGACGCTGGGGCTGGACGCCGAGTCGCTGCGACTGGTCGAGCGCACGCACCTCGCGTTCGTGCGCGCCGGCGCCAGGCTCGCCGACGCCGACAAGCGCCGCCTCGAGGCGATGAACGCCGAGCTCGCGGCGCTCTCGACCGCCTTCGGTCAGAAGGTGCTGGCCGAGGTCAACGACGCCGCGGTCGTCGTCGATGACGTCAAGCAGCTCGACGGGCTCTCGCCGGCGCAGATCGCGACGGCGGCCGAGGCGGCCAAGGCGCGCAAGCTCGACGGCAAGTGGCTGCTGGCGTTGACCAACACCAGCACGCAGCCGCCCAACGCCTTGCTGCGCGATCGGGCGCTGCGCGAGCGGATCCATCGGGCGTCGATGGCCCGGGGCAGCCGCGGCGGGCCGTTTGATACGACCGCCATCATCGCCCGCGTCGTGCGGCTGCGGGCCGAGCGGGCCAAGCTGCTGGGCTACCCGAGCCACGCCGCCTACGTGCTCGCCGACGAGACGGCGCAGACGCCGGACGCCGCGCTCGGTCTGCTGACCCGGCTCGCGCCGGTCGCGGTCGCCAACGCCCGCCGCGAGGCCGCCGACATCGCTGCTGCGATCCGCAAGGACGGCGGCGACTTCGAGCCGCAGGCTTGGGATTGGGAGTTCTACGCCGGCAAGGTCCGGCGCGAGCGCTTCGCCTTCGACGAGGCCGAGCTGCGGCCCTACCTCGAGCTGGATCGGGTGCTGCGCGACGGCGTGTTCTTCGCGGCGACGCGGCTCTACGGCATCACGTTCAAGGAGCGCCGCGACCTGCCCGTCTACCACCCGGACGTGCGCGTCTTCGACGTCTTCGAGGCCGACGGCAGCCAGCTCGCCATCTTCCTTTTTGACCCCTACGCCCGGCCGTCCAAGCGCGGCGGGGCCTGGATGAACGCCTACGTGCCGCAGTCGCACCTGCTCGGCACCAAGCCCGTGGTGGCCAACCACCTCAACATCCCCAAGCCGCCGGCCGGCCAGCCGACGTTGATGACCTGGGACGAGGTCGAGACGGCCTTCCACGAGTTCGGCCACGCGCTGCACGGCATGTTCTCGAACGTGCGCTACCCGCAGTTCGCCGGCACCAGCGTGCCGCGCGACTTCGTCGAGTTCCCCTCGCAGGTCAACGAGATGTGGGCGGCGTGGCCCGAGGTGCTCGCCAGCTACGCCCGGCACCACGAGACCGGCGCCGCGATCCCGAAGGCGCTGCTCGACAAGGTCCTGGCGTCGCAGCAGTTCAACCAGGGCTTTGCTACGACCGAGTACCTCGCGGCGGCGCTGATCGACCAGCGCTGGCACGCGCTCGCGCCCGACGCGGTGCCGGAGGCCAAGGACGTGATGGCGTTCGAGGCGGCGGCGCTGGCCAAGGACGGCCTCGACTTCGCGCCCGTGCCGCCGCGTTACCGGACGCCGTACTTCAGCCACATCCTCGGCGGCTACGCGGCTGCCTACTACGCCTACCTCTGGAGCGAGGTGCTCGACGCCGACACCGTCGAGTGGTTCAAGCGCCAGGGCGGCCTGACCCGCGCCAACGGCGACCGCTTCCGCGAAGCGCTGCTCAGCAGGGGCGGCAGCGTCGAGCCGATGGTGCTGGTGCGCGGGCTGCTCGGCCGGGAGCCGGAGCTCGGGCCGCTGCTGGTGCGCCGCGGCCTGGCTGGCGCGGCCGCCGCGGACGGCGCCAAGACGCGCTGAGGCCGTGCGGCGCCGCGGCGAAACGGCGCGCGGCCGTCGCTTGCGGCCAGCCCGCGGCGATCTGCGCGGCCAGCGCGTCTATGGGGCGGCCCCGCCCAGCCGCGCGACGGCGTCGAGGACCGCACCGAGGCCGACGTCGAAGGTGGCGTCGGCGTCCCAGCCGTGCGTCAGCGTGTGCCGCACCATCTCCGAGAAGGCGGGGAAGACGTCGTCAGGCAGGGTCTGCAGCAGGTCGCCTGCGACCTCGTCGAGATCGGCGGGGGTGCGGATCGGCATCGCCAGCTCCTGCAGGACGAAGCCATAGAGGTAGCTGTCGATCAGCGAGAAGGCATGGGTCGTCGCCGCGAGCGAGAATCCGGCCCGCCGCAGGCAGCCGATGACGGCGTCGTGGTGGGCGATCGTGGCCGGGCCCGGCGTGCGGCGCGAGTCGAGCAGACCGACAGCCCAGCCGTGCCGCAGCAGCACGGCCCGCGCCGAGCGGCAGCGCAGCGCCAGCGCCTCGCGCCAGTCGCATCCCTCGCGGGGAGGCAGCGCGATCTCGGCGAAGACGGCGTCGACCAACCCGTCGAGGATCGCGTCCTTGTTGGCGACGTGGTGGTACAGCGACATCGCCTCGACGCCGAGGCGCTGCGCGATGCGCCGCATCGAGAGCTTGTCGATGCCCTCCGCGTCGCATAGGGCGAGCGCCGCCTGGAGCACCCGCGCCCGGCTCAGGGGCTCCCGCTCCGCTTCGTCCTGGGCCATGCCGTCTCCTGCGCGGTCGCTTTGCTGCGTCCCACTGGGTCTGCCGCGATCGGCCGACCGCGATCGAATCGCTTGACAACCTTATGCTGTAAGTCTATCCCTGTCACGTGACTTACACTGTAAGTCTTGACCACCCACGACCAGGAGCCAGCACCATGACCACCACTCCCCTGCGCGTCTGCATCGTCGGCGCCTCCGGCAAACTCGGGCGCTTCATGATCCGCCACTGCCTCGACCGTGGGTACGACGTCGTCGGCGTCTGCCGCCCCGAGAGCGTCGGCAAGCTCGACGACTTCGCCGGCCAGATCCGCATCGAGGCTGGCCACACCGACGACGCCGACGTGATCGCCCGCGCCGTCCGCGGCTGCGACGGCGTGCTCACGGTGCTCGTGCCCTTCGGCGTCCACGGTCTGGCGACGGGCACCGCCACGGCCGTGTTGCGTCACGCCGAGCCCCACGCGCGGCTGGTCTTCTCGTGCGGCTGGCACATCAGCCGCGACGGCCGCGACGTCTACGGCCTCGCCTTCCGCGTCTTCCTCGCGGTCTTCGGCTGGTTGGGCCGACTGCTGCGCTTCGCCGACGTCGCCGACCAGGTTCGTGCCTGCGACACGATCTTCGCCAGCGAACGGGCCTGGACGGTCGTGCGCGGCTCGGACCTCGAGGAGGGGCCGAGCGAGGGGCTGCCGGTCTGGAGCGCGCACGTCGGCGACCCGATCCTGGCCAGCAACCGCACCCGGCGGGTCGACTTCGCCGCGTTCATGGTCCACGCGCTGACCGACGACACGTTGCTGCGGCAGGTGCCGGCGATCGTCAGCTGTCGATCGGCGTCGGCGCTGCGCTACGTCGCAGCTTGAGCGCGGGGACCCGGCGACGGGGACCGCCAACCGGGCGCGCGCGGTGGCGCGGCAGACGCGGCCAGGCGAGCGGCACACCCGGCTCCTCGCCCCCGCAGGGGGCCGGGCGCAGCGCGTCGCAACCGACGGTCCGGGTTTGCAATCCCAGCCCCACGACGCCAAGCTGCCGGCCTGGCAATCGGCGGAGGACCTGATGCAGACACCAACGGGATCGCGGATCTTGCTCGGCCTCGCGCTCGTCTGCGCCGCCTGGTCGTGCAGCGACAGCGACGACTCCGGTTGCACCGTCCACGCGCTCGACGCGACGCAATACGTCATCGTCGGCTTCTGGACGACCAGCGATTGCAGCGGCGAGCCCGTGGCGCAGAACGCGTTCCCGGTCGCCAAGGACGCGGCGTGTTATTGCTGGCCCGGGCATTCCGGCGAGAATTCCGCCGATACGTTCGTCTGTGACGCCGCGGCCAAGACCTTCACCTACACCCAGTTCAACAGCCTGACCTGCGGCGCGGGCGACACGACGCCGACGGTCAAGACCGTGACCATGGACTGCAAGCAGGACATCCCGCCGACGCTGTCGACGCGGATCGTGAACTTCGGCGCCTGCGGCGGTTGATGCGGCCAGGCTCGAAGGTGCAGGGGCGACCAGGGCTGCCGGCAGGCGCCTCGACCCGAACCCGCGCATGGCACCGCCCGCGCCTGAGCGCCGCGCCGGTCGCTGCGCCCGCGGCCCACGCCTGCGCGACGTTCGACCGCCCGACTTGCGCCCGGGGAGCGTCCATTGCCATGGTGTCGACGTCGCGGCGCTCCGGCGCACGGCCAGACCACGACGCCCCGGAGTCCGCATGACCTCGTCTCGCCTGCGCCGCAGGATCGCGCCGTCCTCGCCCCTGTCGCGCCCAGAGGGCCAGCCCGCCTGGATCGCCGCCACGTTCGTGCCCCTTGCCCGGGTCCTGCTCGCCGTCGTGCCCCTGCTCGCGGCCTGTGGCGGCGCCGACGGCACGGCGACCAGCCTCGACACCGTCATGGCGGCCGATGGCGCGGCCGACGCCGCTGCAAGCGACGCCGCCACGGACGTCACGACAGACGTCGGCGGCACCGACGGCGCGGCGCTGCCGCTGGACATCACCGCCGCCGACTTCGACTGCCTCAAGGGCTGGACCAAGGTCCGCGGCTTCTACCTCAAGAGCCTGCTCGGCAGCGTCGACGCGGCGCTCGCCGTGGCCAACAACCCGGAGGGCGGCGTCTACCCCACCGGCACCGTCATCCAGCTCGTGCCGACCGAGGCCATGGTCAAGCGCGAGCCCGGATTCTCGGCCCAGACGCGGGATTGGGAGTTCTTCTTCCTGAAGGTGGACGCCAAGGGCAGCACCATCGTCGACCGCGGCGCGACCCAGGTGAAGAACGGCTTCGGCGGCAACTGCTTCGGCTGCCACAACAAGGCCGAGCCGAAGTGGGATCTCGTCTGCGAGCAGGACCACGGCTGCGATCCGCTGCCGATCGGCGGCGCGGTGATCCGGGCGATCCAGGACAACGACCCGCGCTGCAAGTAGCGCGCGATCACGGGATCGGCCACGTCCGCGTGGCCAGGGGGGCGCCGGCGCGGGGGCTCAGAAGTAGGCCTTGACCCCGACGTTGGTGCAGAGCGACGACTTGTTGGTCATCGTCACCTTGGTGTAGCCGCTGGTGATGCCGTTGCCGAGCGGCTTGAAGTTGAACAGGCCGATCGACTTCGACTTGATGCAGCAGCCGTCGCCCTTGACCGTCTTGGTCATCGTCGACGGGCAGGTCACGGTGCAGTCGTAGGCCTTGCTCTTGTAGCATTGGTGGACGACGCAGACGTCGATCGGGTTGTCGGCGCTGACGGTCACGTCGACGCTCATCGGGTTGCTGAACGAGTCCCAGACGAACCAATAGACCAGCTGGGTCTCGTTGGGCTTGAGCACGACCTTGGGGTCCAGCGAGAGCGACGGGCTGCTGCCCATCTGGTAGCTGCCGACGTTGAATCCGCCGTAGTAGTCGAGGTCCTGCTTGGCCCAGACGTCGGTCTGGCCGCAGGGCGCCACGGCGTAGACCTTCAGGTCGTCGATGTATGGGCCGCTCTTGTTGTTGCTGACGCAGTCGGCGCTGGCGAAGCGCAGGCGGAACGAGAAGGTCTTGCCGGCGACGTTCGGCACGTCGACGACCATCTGTCGCCACTTGGTCTTGCTGAACAGGCTCGTGTCGAAGGTGCGCACCTGGCTCCAGACCGCGCCGTCGGTCGAGGTCTCGAGGGCGAGGGTGTTGCCATAGCCGATGTCGCCGGCCATCCAGAACTCGACGTAGACGTGCTCGCCCGAGGCCACCTTGCTCGCGTCGAGCGGCGGGCTGGTCAGCGCGCCTTCGACCTTGGTCGCGCCCGTGCCCTTGGGGCATTGGAAGTCGGTGTCGTCGTTGAAGTTCGCCGAGCAGGACGCGCTCTTGTAACCCGTGAAATCCCAATCCGTGGGCTTGGCGTCGACCTTCCAGCCCGGGCCGCCGCTGACGCCCGTCATCGTCCAGTTGCTCAAGTCCGCGCTGCTGCAGTCGAACGCCGTGCTGTACGGTAGGGGCAGGGCGGCCTTGCCGCACATCGCGTTCGGGCCGTGCTTGCAGCCCGTCTTGCTGTCGCAGCTGTCGACGGTGCAAGCGTCGTTGTCGTCGCACGAGGGCGCCGCGCCGCCCTTGCAGACACCCGCGCTGCAGCTGTCGCCGGTGGTGCAGGCATTGCCGTCGTCGCAGCTGCCGCTGTTGGCGGCGGTGTTGCTGCAGAGCTTGGTCGCCTTGTCGCAGGTGTCGGTGGTGCACGGCTTGCCGTCGTCGCAGCCCGCGTCGCTGCTGCAGCCGGCCTTGGTCGCGATCTCGACGTCGTCGATGAAGGGGCCCGTGCCGCTGTTGCTGATGCAGTCCGAGGTGTGGAAGTGGAAGCGCACCTTCAGCTTGCTGCCGGCGTAGAACGACAGATCCTGCACGCCCTTCTGCCAGACCGCGCCGCCGCCGTTGTAGGTGCTGTGCAGGTTCCAGTTGTTGCCGTCGGTGCTGACCTCGACGTCCAAGTCGTCGTACGAGTTGGCCTCCCAGCTGCCGGCGTAGTGGAAGCGCAGCTCCAGGCCCAGGGCCTTCGGCACCGCGGTCGCGTCGATCCACGGCGAGGTGGCGTAGGCCGAGATGTAGCCGCTCGAGCAGCTGAAGTCCGTGCCGTTGTTGAAATTCAGCGCGCAGCCCGGCGAGCTCGGCGCCGGCGACGAGGGCGTCGCGTCGACCGCCCAGAACGCCTTGGTGCCGACGGCTGGATAGTCGTTCCAGGTCCAGCCCGCCGGCTTGCCGCCGCAGGGGAAGTCCGTCGTGTAGGGCAGCTGCTCGGCGTCGGGGCAGGTCTTGGTGTGGCTGCAGGCGGCGGTCTTGGTGTCGCAGGCGTCGCTCGTGCACGAGTCGCCGTCGTCGCAGGACTTGGCGGTGCCGGCCTTGCAGGCCTTGGCCGCGCAGACGTCGCCGCTGGTGCAGGCGTTGCCGTCGTCGCAGGGCGCCGTGTTGGCCGTCGTCACGCACGCGCCCGTGGCCGGCGTGCAGCTGTCGTCGGTGCAGACGTTGCCGTCGTCGCACGCTTTGGCCGTGCCGCCCTTGCAGCCGCCGTCCTTGCAGGACTCGCCAGACGTACACGCGTTGCCGTCGTCGCACGGCGCGGTCGAGTCGATGTGGGCGCAGGCCGCGAAGTCCTTGTTGCAGAGGTCGATGGTGCAGGGGTTGCCGTCGTCGCAGTTCTTGCCCTGGCAGGGATCGACGGTGTCCGCCGTGTCGTTGCCTGCGGTGTCCGCGACGCTGGTGTCGTTGCCTGCGGTGTCCGCGACGCTGGTGTCGTTGCCTGCGGTGTCCGCGACGCTGGTGTCGTTGCCGGCGGTGTCGGCGACGGTCGTGTCGTTGCCGGCGGTGTCGGCGACGGTCGTGTCGTTGCTGGCGGTGTCGGCGACGGTCGTATCGTTGCTGGCGGTGTCGGCGACGGTCGTGTCGTTGCTGGCGGTGTCGGCGACGGTCGTGTCTTCGGCGGTCGCGGTGTCGTCGGCGGTCGCGGTGTCGTCGGCGGTCGCGG
>CAZPHC010000049.1:8188-40138 GCA_964586155.1 uncultured Enterobacteriaceae bacterium
GTGTCGTCGGCGGTCGCGGTGTCTTCGGCGGTCGCGGTGTCGTCGGCGGTCGCGGTGTCGTCGGCGGTCGCGGTGTCTTCGGCGGTCGCGGTGTCGACGGTGCTCGCGTCGTCGCCGACCGTCGCGTCCGTCGTGGTCAGCGCGTCGGCGAGGTTGGCGCCGTCGGCGGCGATGCCCGTGTCGTACGTGGCCGGGATCCCTCCCGGCGCCGAGGTGCCGCAACCCAGGAGCAGCACGAGCCCGATCCAGACGATCCCCACATCCACCTGCTGCCGCGCCATCATCGATCCACCCCGCCCGCTGGCCCGCAGATCCGGGCCGCTTCGCGCCTCGCCCTCCGAGGCGCAGCGCAGGCTAGGGCTTCCACCTACGGCCGGCAACGGCTTGTTGTGCGGGCGGTGTCGGGCGGGGGCCGGGCCGCGGCGTTCGAACGCAGCGCGGCCCGGCCAGCGGGCTCAGCCGCGGGTCGCCGGGGTGACCTTGCTGCCCTCGATCGCGGCCGGGCCTTCGGCGGCGGCCTTCGGCTCGGCCAGCGTCAGCTCCGAGAGCTTGTCCTGGAACTGCACACGCGCCAGCATCCGCTCCTGCTGCGCCTCGACGATCGCCATGGTCGCCTTCTGCACGGCCTCGCTGGTCTCCTTCATCTTGCGCTGCAGGTGCGACTCCAGGCTCGCGCCGCGCGCCATGCCCTCGAGGCTGACGAGCTGCTGCGAGAGCTCCTGCAGCCGCAGCCGCAGCTCGCCGACGCGCTCGCGCAGGTGCTCGATCTGGGCGTCGGCCTTGACCATCGCGTCGTGGTGCTTGAGCACCGCGGCCATCGCCGCCTTGAGGTGGTCGCTCGGCGCGCCGGCCTGCAGGTAGACGCGCACCAGGTCGACGCCGACGGGGGTGCGCAGGTCGATGGTGCGCTCGAGAGGCGTCGCCTCTTGCAGCGCCAGGGTCTTCACCTCGCCCGGGGCCAGATCGATGCTGTAGAGCTGGGCGTTGCCGAAGCGCTCGGACGACTTCGGCCCCTTGACCAGCTTCCAGCCGCGGGTCGAGCTGTGGCGCACCAGCACCGTGGCCTTGAACGGGCCGCGGTTGGCGACGCGGTAGCTGGTCGTGCGCAGGCGCTGCACCTCGGCCGTCAGGACGCCGCGATTGAGCTTGATCAGCTGGTCGATGCGCTCGCCGCTCTCCTCGTCACGCTCGACCGTCACCTGGCGATCCAGCGCGAACGGCACCACCGCGCTCTGGCCCGGCGGGATCGGATCGGCCATGCCCTCGCCGATGAAGCGGCCTTCGCCGTAGACCGTCATCGGCCCCGGGTCGAGCGTCGAGTTGGTCGGGTTGAAGAAGCGCACCGCGCGGAAGGCGTAGCGCGCGTCGCCGCTCGGGCCGTCCGGGGCGTAGAGGTAGACGATGTCGCCCTTGGTCGCGGCCTTGACGATCGAGACCATCGCCGAGCTGCCGCGCGTGACGGTCATCGCCGTCTTGCTCTCGAAGTGGCTCTCGCCGACCGGGGCGGCGTCGCCGGCCGCCTCGCTCTTGCCGCCGCTCTGCTCCGAGGTCGGGATCGCGACGACGCGCACGCTGGCGCCGCGGCCGGGGACGTTGCCGCGACCGGCGGCGGCGACCTGGGCCGGCGACACGCCGCGCTCGATCAGCTGGTTGCGCAGCAGGTTGGCGCGGTCGCGCGAGCGATCGTGGGCGTCGGGCTCACCGGCGTCGGCGTAGCCCTCGATGCGCACGTTCTCGCCGGTGCGACGCAGCCGGTCGGCGAGCGCGTCGATCTGGGCGTCGCGCGCGTCGCGCTGGTTCGCCTGGGCACCCTGGGCGCTGTTGTAGGCCGTGTCCTTGCGCTTGGACGCGTCTTCCTTGCGGTAGTTGCGGGCTCGTTGCGGCGGCGTCGGCATCGGCGCCTCGGCCGCCGCCGGCGCCATCGAGGCCTTGCCGCGGCGACCGCCACCGCTGCCGCCGTGACCCATCACCATGGACTTCGTGCCCGCGACCTCGACGGGACGGCGCTCGCTCTTCTCGTCTTCGGCGACGTCCGGATGGCCATCGGGCCGGGCGAGATCGACGTCATCGACCTGCGCCAGCTCGCGCTCGTTGTTGGCCTCGCGCTCGACGCCGACGCCACCGCCACGCGGCGGAGCCCGGACGAACTGCGTCTCGCCGTGCAGCGTCTGGCGTTGCACCGTGCGGATCGAGCGCAGGTCGTAGCGGAACGCCAGCGCCGACGACGAGCCGACGCCGACCTTGACCTGTGACCAATCCTCGGACGAGGTGTTGTCGACCACGGCCCAGCCTTGCAGCTCGACGTCCTTGGTCGAGCCGTCCGCGGCCTGGTGCAGCACGACGCGGTAGGACGGCTTCCAGGCCGCAGACTCGGTCACGTACGTCAGCAGCACTTCGCGCTTGCCCTGGTTGACGCCGTCGGCTGGCGGCACCTGCACCACGAGATCGGTCGTGCCGTTGGGCCGCGTCGGCCGCGTGCCGGGCGCCGGGAACGAGATCGGCAGCGGCTGGTTGGTCGCGACGTCGGTGATGGTCATCGACTTGAGGAAGTCGTCGATCTTGTCCGAAGGCACCGTGATCACGAGCTTGCCGTCGGTGACGACCGCGCGGCGCTCGTAGTAGGCGACGCCGTTGCGGTAGACGACGACGCGACCGAGCGCGGCGCTGTCGGATTTGACGGCCGTGGTGGTGCCGGCGCCGCAGCCGATGGCGCTGGTCGCCAGCAGGCCGACGGTCAGCAGGCCCAGCCGGCGGCGCAGGGACGGGGTGGGTGAGGGCGGGCAGGACAGCATGGGGGCCTCCGAGATCGGGCGAGAGGGTGGATGGCGTCGACGCCAGGGAGGCAAGGACGCACCACACCGCCGGCCGATCTAGCGGCGCATGCGAATTCTGCAAGGAGACGGCGCGGGCTCGGCTGGTCCAAGGCCGCAGGCGTCGCGAGGTGGGCGACACGCTGCACGTTCAGCTTGGCTGGCTCGAGGTTCGCGGGCCGCAGTCGGACCTGTCGCGAGGGTGCGTCATCCGCCGGAGCGGGCGCATCGGCGGGCTGCCATGGCCGGGACCGCAAGCGGCGCGTCCCGGCCAGGCACCCGCATCGTGCGCCGGCCTAGTTGCCGCCCAACGTCTTCAGGATCGGACCCATGACGCCGCACCAGGTCGCAAGCTGGCTCATGCACGCCTTCGCCTCGGCCGCGGTCACGCTGCGCGAGTAGGTCCCCGACGGATCGTTGCCGTAGTAGGTGACGCCGCAGCGGCCGGAAGAAATAACGTAGAAGCTGAAGCCGTACACGTACTCGCCGCCCTCGCCCACTTCCGCCTCGAAGGTGGGCTCAACTTGCGGGTTGGAGGGGTCAGGCGTTTCGCAACCTCCAGCGCCGAGCACGTTGGTCCACTGGGTGCTCGTCACGACGTTCTTGGCGATGTCGAACTCGGCCTGGCTGAAGCAGGGGCAGGTCGAAATGCACTCGTCGATCTGGCCGTCGCAGTCGTTGTCGATGCCGTCGCCGCAGATCTCGGCCGTCACGACCCAGTCGCCGTGGCCTTGGTGGCCCTTGAGCGCGGCTTCGCTCGTGGTCAGCTTCGCCATCTTGCCGCCGCCCATCTGGTGGCAGACCTCGATCGTCGCAGACTGCGCCACCATCGGCACGCCGAGAGCCACGAGAACCGTTGCGATCTTGAGCATTCCCTTCATGTCATCCCCCAATGCATGTCCAAAACAACCCACAGAGACACACCTCGACGTGAGACGCCCCTCATCAGCAGGACCCCAAATCTAGATCGTGAGGCGTCGAATGTCTACCGAAAAATGCATATGTTGTTCCTTGTTGCATGCGTCGGTTGCGACATGTTCCGGACATTGTGTTCGCTGGCAATGATTCCACGGACATTGTGCTTCGCGTCTACGTCGCATGGGACAGCGAACCCACGTGCGTCGATCGGGCGCGCGGACCCGTCGTCGCGGCACGTCGTTCCCGGACGTTGCGGCGGCGGCGAGCCACAAGCCCTTGGGAACCTTGTGGTTGACCCCCCGCGATGGCGCTGGCAGCCTCGGCTTTCTACCCCGCCCCCGGAGGCCGCGATGTCGACGCGATGGCTCGTGCTGGTCTGCCTGATCTCGCTGCTCGCTTGCGCGCCGAAGGCCCCGGCGGCGCCAGATCCTGCGACGCCTGCCGCCGCGACCGTGCCGACCGTCGAAGCTGTCCCTGGCCGGGCCGACGCCTTGCCGATCCTCGTCACCACCGCGGCCGAGGCCGAAGCCCACGCTGGCAAGGTCGTGCACGTCCGCGGCCGTTCGCTGCCGTCGACCTTCGAGGGCTGGGCGACGGTCGCGCTGCAGCTGCCGTCCGGCGGCCTCGTCGTGCTGCGGCCGAGCGCGCCCGATGGCCACGACGCGCTGCGACAAGCGATGCAGGCGCGTCCGATCGGCGGGCGCTTCGACGCGATCGGCCGCATCGGCATGCTGCCGGCCAAGGCGGGGCAGGCCGAGTTCGCCACGCTGACGCTGCAGGGGGCGCCCAACGCCGCCATCGCGGCCACACCGGACGAGGTCCAAGTTGGCGTCTGGCCCGCCTCCAGCGCGACCGAGCAGGCCGTCGCCCCCATGGTTCGGGTGCCCTTGGCGAGCAACGGCTACACCTGGTGGAGCCTGCTGCGCGACGAGGCCGGCACGCTGCAGCTGCAGGCCGACGGCGTCGGTCGCCACCCGATCGCGGTCGAGGAGCCCGTCGCGACGGTCCACGAGGTCATCGCGCTCGACGCCGACGGCGATTCGCTGTTCGAGCTCGCGATCGTGCTGAGCACGCGCAGCGGGAGCAAGCGTTGCGTCGTTGTCGGAGCCACGGGCCGGCGCGTCGCTGCGCTCGAGACGCGCCTGGGAGGTGCCGTCACGGCCGAGGCCATCTTCGCCGCGCTCGGCACCGCCGGTTGGCCGACGCTGCTGGCCGGGCCCGGGGGCGCCGACGTCGCGCGCGTCCTCTGGGACGAAGCGAGCCTCGGCGCCGCGCCGTTGGCCACCTTGCGTCTGACGGGGGCCCGGTTCTTCGCCACGGACGAGGCCACGGCGGCGCTCGACGCCCCCGCCGGCCGCGCGCTGCTGCGGCTGCGCGCCGCACAGGGCAACATCACCCTCGACGCGCGCTGCGAGGGCGCGTGGCGGGCGATCGCGTCGCGTCCCATGGGGCCGTCGGCGCCGGCGCTGCCCGTGGCGCTGACGCTGGTCGGCGAGCTCGTCGCGCGGCAGGGCGACGCCGTCGGCGCAGCGTGTGGCCATTGACCGCAGGCGCAGTGCGCCGCCAAGCGGTCAGGCGTCCACGCCCAGCGCGATCTCGGCCGCCCCGTCGTCTTGCGATAGCTTGCGCGGCAGGCGGATCACCAGGCGGTGGTGGCCATTGCCATGGACCTCGATGCGACCACCGAGCGCCGCGACGAGTCGGCCGACGAGGAAGGCGTTGGCATTGACGCCGCCGACGCTCTCGGCCATGGGCTCGTGGCGCAGGTTCGAAAGCTCAGCCGGGCCAAACGGCGCACCGGAATCGACCAAAGTCAGGGTCACGCGTTCTGCCTCGACCTGCAGATCGACCTCGACATTGACCGCTTCGCCCACGAGCACCTTGGCGGCCCGCATGACGATCGCGTGGTAGAGCGCGACCCGCAAGAGCGTGGGATCCTGCTCGACATCCAAGTTCTGATCCGGCACTCGCGTCTCGACCTGCGCTCCATTGAGGGTCTCGCCGGCGAGCGCGCTTGCCTCGAGGACCGCTCCACAGATGTCAAAGCGGTCGATTCGGACACGCTGGATTCCGAACGCGCCGCGTAGCCGGCTGACGATCGTCCCCGCGCGGATGGCCTCGGCACTGATCTGCCGCAACGCGAACTGCAGCGAGCGATCCAACCCCAGCTTCTCCGACCGCGCCAGGCAGCCCTGGGCGTAGCTCTCGATCGCGTGCATGGGCTGGTTCAACTCGTGGGCCAGCTGTTGGGTCACACCGCCGATGAGCATGGCGCGGCCGATCTGGGCAATGCTGGCCGCCTCCTGCCGGCTGCGCCCGTCATAGTCGACCTTGGCGCTGATGTCCGCGGCCGTGATCATCATCAGCGGACCGTCTGACGTCCTGGCCTCGTTGACCTGCACCCAATAGGTGTGACGTTCGTCGTCCACCGAGAGGTTTACCTCGAAACCGTCGCTCGACTCGAGCGGCCCGGTCTCCGTCGCCTCGATGGCCCGGTTCCTGCGATCGCGGTGTTGGACCTCGTTCATCGCCTGCAACAAGGGCTCGCCGATGGCCATGCCGGCTTCGTTCGCCTGCACGACTTGCCCATCGCGCAGGACGATGACCGCCGACGGCGTCGCCGCGAGCAGACTCGCGAAGACCTCCTCGCTGGCACGCAGGTCGCGGGCGGTTCGATCCAGGGCCGTGCGCGACGCGGCCAGGGCAGCGGCTCGGCTACGTGCGACCTCACCCAGGCGGTGCGCTTCGGCCCGCAGCAATTCGGCCTGGCGCACGTCGCTGGTCACGTCGCGCGCGACCAGGACCATCTGGGACGTCCACGGGGGCCCTGCGGTCGCGCGCATCGACAACCGGATCCAACGAAGTTCACTTCGCACTTTCAGCGCGACGTCTCGCGGGGCCGCCAGGACCTGACGCAGCCGAGCATCGCGGACGTAGTCGTTCAGCGGGTTCATCCCGTCGCTCTGCGAAGCGCCATTCGCGAGGGGAGCCAGGCACTCTGTCAAGGTTTGGCCGATCACGCGCTCGAACGCGTCGTTCTCGGCCACCACGTCGCCGTCCGGGGTCACGATCGCCACACCGTCTTCCAGCGAGGCGAACACCGCAAGCAGCCGTTCGCGTTCGTTGGCCTGCGCCGCCTGCAGCGCCACGCGCACCCGCGACTCTTCGAGGCCGACAAGGAATTGGGCGCAGACCAGGTCGAGCCCCGCCAGGCCGTCGATGACCGCGTCGTCGTAGCCGCCGGTGCGGTTGGCCAGGCCAACCATGCCGACCAATTCGCCGCCGGCGTAGATCGGCTCCCCCAGGAAGTTGTGCATGTGGGGGTGGCCGCTCGGCCGTCCGCCTGCGCGGCGATCGCTCTCGACGTGATTGGCCACGATGCGCTCTCCGGTTCGCAGCGTGTGGCCAAAAAGGGTGTTGAGATTGCGGAACTCGATGCCATCGCCAAGCGTCCGCTCCCATAGCGCGCGGCTCGACTCGTCCCAGGCGATGTTCGACAGGGCCCGCGAGACCAAATAGCGCTGGTCGGTCGCAGGGTCGAAGCGGACTTCGGCGATGTAGCCGTAGCCACTTCGCGTCGCAGCAAGGTACGCGTCCAACAGCCGCGAGAACGCGAGTTGCGGAATGTTCTTGAGGAACGCCTCTTGCGCGGTGAGAAGCGTGTCGACGATCTCTCGACCCATCCGATTCATGACGCCCTCGCGAAGTGTCAGTGGGTCTCGGCGCCCATCGTCACCGGGCTCTCCATGGCGTAGCGTTCGAGCAGTCCGTGGCGTGAAATCCGGTGCACGAGATCGGTGACCGTGTCGCTGGCAGTCTTGGTCAGGATCCGCTGGCGATGCACCGCTACCGTCCGGTGCGAGATGTCGACCATCTCACCCACCGTCTTGTTGCGGTGACCGTGGGCGAGCAGCACGAGAATCTCGCGTTCGCGCGGCGTCAGCGACTCGAGTTGGTCGACCAGCTCCTCCCGTTCCGCGTCGCCCTGCATCCGGCGGCGCGACTCTTCGAGCGCTTCGTCGACGGTACGCAACAAAGCCTCGGTCCGGACCGGCTTCTCCAGCATCGTCAGCGCACCAGCCTGCACCGCACGCACCGCGAGCGGGATGTCACCGTGGGCCGTGACCACGACCACCGGGAGGCGGATCGCCTCCGCATGGCTCTCGAGCAAGGCCATGCCGCCCATGCCCGGCATGCGCAGATCGAGCAGGATCACGCCTGGCGAACGCTGCTCGGCTTTGGCCAGGAACGTCTCGGCGTCCGGCCAGGTCTCGACCCGATAGCCGTGGCCTTCGAGCAGCCATTGGCTCGAAGAGCGAACCATCTCGTCGTCGTCGACAACGTGCACCACGGACTCCTGGGACATGCTCCACCTCTCCTGTCCGGCGGCGGTCGTTTGGCCGGACTGCCCTTCGCAAGGATCGGCAAATCCGCAGCCGGGTGCAAGCGCGAAGTCGGAGAATCGCGTACGTGATCCGACGTATTGGCGGCGCCGTACAAAAACCGTCCACTGGGAAAGTCGCCCACCACCGCAGGCGACCCAGGAGCGCCTTCATGTCACGACAACCTTCCAGCGTCCATGACCCGGAGCTGCTTCGGGAGATCGCCAAGTGGTCCGGCACGACCGTCGACGACCTCGTCGCGGCGATCTCGCAGACCGAAGACCGCGAGAGCAACGAGATCTTCCGGATCGCGATCGAGGAGGCCGGTGACGGCATCGCGCTGACCGACCACCAGGGCCGCTTCGTGTTCATGAACCAGCTGCATGCGACGATGTTCGGCTACGACCACAAGGACGCGCTGCTCGGCCTGCCCTGGTCGGTGCTCTACCCCCCCGAAGAGGTCGAGCGCTTCGTCCGCGAGGTCTTCCCCAACCTCGATGGCCCGGGCAAGCGTTGGCGTGGCAACGCCTACGGTGTTTCCAGGGACGGTCGCAGCGTCCGCCAGGAGGTCTCGCTGACCATCCTGCAGACCGGTGGCATCCTCTGCATCACCCGTGACGTCGGTGCACGCATCGACGCAGACGCCCAACGCCGGCGCTTGATGGCCGACCTCGACCGCGCCCAGCGCATGCAGTCGGTCGGGGCGATGGCCAGTGGTCTCGGCCACGATTTGTGCAACATCCTGACGGCGGTCGGCAGCGTCGTGGCGTTGGAGCAGCTCGGCCAGGGCAGCCCGGAGGAGTCGGCCCAACGACTGGAGTCGTTGCGCCAATGGCTCACACAGGCGAAGAGCTTGGCCCAGCGTCTGCAGCGACTGGGCGCGCCCAGCGCCGCGGTCGGCGGCCGCACTGAGCTCGGTGCCTCCGTCGAATCGGCTGTCGAACTGGTGCGCTCGGTCTTGGGGTCCGACACCCCGCTGCGGATTCGGGCCACCGACGAGCTGGCGACGGTGCCGGTCGATGACGCCACGATCGCCCAGATCCTGGTGAACCTCGTCGTCAACGCCCGCGACGCGGGGCGACCCGGGACGCCGGTCGCGATCGAGGTTGCGACCCCCACGGCGTCGACTACCTTCAGCTCCCCCTTCGCCGACAGCGGCGCCGCCGATGTTCGTCGCGTCGCCTCGGGCTCCATGCCGCGCGGCGATGTCGCCTTGTTGCGCGTCGTCGACCAGGGCTCCGGCATTCCTTCCGAGCTCATCGAGCGCGTGCTCGAGCCCTTTTTCACCACCAAGCCCGAAGGCAAGGGCACGGGCCTGGGCCTGTCGACCGTCGTTGCGGCGGTGCGCGATAGCGGCGGACTGCTGGAGATCTGGAGCGCGAGCGGCGTCGGCACCGAAGTCCGCGTCTGGTTGCCGCGTCTGAGCAATGCGCCGCTCCAGCTCGTCGACGCTGGCGAGGTCGTCATCAGTGTCGGGGACGTCGAGCTTGGTGCCGCGCTCGAGGCCAGCCTGGGGGCCGCAGGTGCGAGCTTGATGGTCTGCCACACACACACCTGTCTGCTCGAGCGACTCGCCAGTTCGCAGCCGATCGCCGCCATCCTCGTCGATGTCGCCACGCTGCCCGAGCCGATCGGAATGCGCATGGACATGCTGCGAACCCTCGGGGCCGGTCGCCCCTTGGTCGCGATCGTCGGCGAGGAAATAGCGGACGCCAAGGTCGTCGCCCTGCGCGAACGCAGCGACGCGATGCTACGACAGCCGTTCACCGGCGAGCGACTCGTCCATGCGTTGACCGAGATCCTGGCGCGCCGCGTGCCGGTGCAGGCGGCATCTCGCGCCGCTTGACGTGCGCCCCTCGGTTCAGCAACCTTCGGCTCATCAGCCACCAAACAACATCCAAAGTGCTACCGTGCAGGCCGAGAGGAGGGCTGCGGTGAACAACGCTGAGTCTGCACACAAGGTCGGCACTGGATTGCCACCGGGGAGGCGGATCGGCGAGTCGTACGTGGTCGTGCGGCCCCTGGGAGAGGGCGGGTCCGGCCAAGTCTACCTGGCCCGCGACGAGTGGCTCGACAGACATGTTGCGGTCAAGCTCTTTCACCGCGACAGCGATGCGGCCGCCTTCGAAGCCGAGCTCGACGCGTTGGCCGAATTGAACCACCCCAACGTCATCTCTGTGCTCGATCGTGGGATTCACCGCGACGGCCGCAACTACCTCGTGACCGCGTTCATCGCCGGGCCCAACCTGCGCGATGTCCTCGTCAGCGAAGGTGCCTTCGGCTTCGCCGAGACGCACCGCTTGTTGCGTGACATGGCTTCGGGAATCGAGGCATTGCACCAGCGCGGCATTGTCCACGGCGATCTCAAGCCTGAGAACGTGCTCTTGCGGCCGATGCACGACGCTCGGTTCGCTCCAGTGATCATCGATCTCGGCTTCTCGGGCCATCGCGACTCGCGCCCGGAGCGCCTGGCCGCGAGCCCCGCCTACGTCGCGCCCGAGCGGCTCGTCGGCGGCGCCATGGGCCCACAAGCCGACATCTACAGCCTGGCCCTGATCGCCTTCGAGCTGTTGACCGGCCACTCGCCGATGACCCGCGCCGACCTTGCGGCCACCGTGCACGCCCACCTCAGCCCGCAACGACCCACGCTGCCGGTCCGCTCCGGTGGCTTGCCTTGGCCCGACGGCCTCGAAGCGGCGCTGCTCCAGGGCATCGCCCTGGACCCCAAGCGTCGTCCCCACTCGCCTACGGCGTTCGTCGAGGCGATCCACCGAGCGCTCGAGCCGCACCTGGTCGAGGTCGTCTCTGCGCGCTGTCCGAGCTGCGCCCGCGCCAACATCGCAGCCGGCGACTATTGCGCCGAGTGTGGCGTGCAGGCGTTGCCGACCCGCTGCTCGAACTGCGGCAACAGCACCGACCCGTGTCTGTCGACCCGGTGCCTGACCTGCGATCGAAGTCTGATCATTCGTCGCCCGCCCCGGCGTCCGACCAAGACCCAATCGGTGGTTCGTATCGGCACTCCCGCGGTGCTCGTCGCGCTGGGCGATGCGCTCGATCGGGTTGACGCCCGATTCACCCTGGAGTCGGAGGTCCGTCGCAGTGGCGGCCAGCTCCTCGGCATCGTGGGTGCGCAGTTCGTCGCGACGTTCGAACGAACGCGCGCCGCCCCGACCGCCGCACTGCAGGCGACGCGCGTGGCGTTCTCCGTCCACCGGCGGGTCTGTCAGGCGCTCGAGTTGCCGACCTCGTCGTTGGCGATCGCGGTCGAGGCCGGGTCCGAGGAAGGCAGCGGATTCGGCGTCCGCCGAGGCCAACTCGAACTCGACCACCCTGCGGCCCGCGAGGCTGTCCGGCTCGCCTGGACCGCCCGCCTCCACGGCGAGGGAGGCGTCTGGGTGGGCAGCCACGCGGCGAGGTTGCTCCCGCCGGGTTCGTCCAGCGAGCGCATCCACGACGGCGTCCGCGTACTCGAACTCGGGGGCGCCGCCCTGCGCCTGCCGCTCCCGACCGCGGACTTCATCGCCCGCGCTCAAGCCCACTGCGGCGCAGACCGTGCGGCTGCGGTGATCCTCAAGGCGTCTTCTGCCGACGGCCGCCGCGCCGCCGTGACCGAGGTGTCGCGGGCGTGGTTAGACAAGCATGGCGGCGGGCAAATCGTCGTGCCCGGACGCGGTCACCAACACCGCCCGCTCGGTGTGGTCAAGACCTTGATGCGCAATGCCTTGGTCGACTGGCCAGAGGTCGTCGAGCGCACCAAGCGCGTGGCAGAGGCGTTGCTGCGGGCCGGTGACTCGCGCGAGCGTGCCCGCTCGGACGCACAGCTGTTGCTGCGCGCGAACTCCGAGCTAGGCGAGGAAGCGGAGTTCGGCCTGATCGACGGTGCGCTGTCGGCGATCATGTGGCGTGCCGTCGATGGATTGTTGCCCGAGCAACTCGTCATTTCGGTCGAGGAGGCCTCGAGCCTGTCGACCCAAGATGTGACCCAACTGTTCCGGCTTGTCGAGAAGCGGGGACCGGGCAGCTGCCTGGTCCTAGGCTGTGCTGCGGCGTTGCCGAGCAATCCCATGCACGGCCACTTCACAGTCCTGGACGCTGACGCCATCCTTCCCGACGGCGGCTACGCCGCGCTGACGGCGGTGCTGCCCGATCTGAGCCGTATCCCCGACCTGCAAGACGCGCTGCCGCGCTTGACCGGCGGCCGCGTCTCGTCCGTCTCCGAGGTGTTCGCGTTGATCACCCACCTCGCGACCCAAGCGATCGATTCAAGTCAACTGGTCGACATCTTGTCGCAACTGGCGGATCAGCCTGACACATTGCGCGCAGCTCTGCTCGCGCTCCTGAGCAGCGAAGAGGCTCGCTGCTTGCGCGCCATCGCGGCGATCGGCCAAGACGCCATGTACTCGGTGGTCGCGACTCTGCTCGCCGACGTCGACGTCGCAGGCTGCATCGAAGTCCTCGCCGGCCTCGGATTCGTCGAGGTCGACTACACCCGCTACGACGGCGCCGACGTCTCGGTCTCTGTGCGCGATCCTGGCCTGGAGGCCTGGATTCGCGAGGAGTACGCCGACGAGGCTCGTGCGCAGCGGAGCGCCGCCCGCCAAGCGTGCGTGAGTGGGCACAGCCAGCTTTCGATCGACCTGGTCGTGCGTTTCGCCACCCTTGTGGCCGAGGACGGCGACAGCCTCGAGGCCGTGCGCCTGTTGCTCACGGCCGCGAACCAGACCCGTCACGACGACCCGTGGTTGGCGCTCAAACTGCTCGGCTACGCTGCGGCCAGGCTGGCGACTGGGGGCGCGAGCTCGTCGCTGCTTGGCCGTTCGCTCGGCATGGAGTTGGCATTCATGCAACTGCAGCTCTCGGCGCTGCACGCAGAGCCCGAGGTCGTGCTGGCACATTGCGATGATCTCCAGCGTCAGTCCATCGACGTGGTCGAGGCCGCACAGCTCGATCGCGCGCGCGCCATCGCCCTTCGGCGGCTGGGCTGGGCCGCCGAGGCGTTGCCGGTGTTGGAACGTGCGCTTCGGGTCCTGGCTGAGCACGAACACGAGGAGTCGGTCTTTGCCGATATTTGCGAGATCCTCGCCGAGCTGCATTTCGAGCAGGGGTCCTTCGAGGACACCCGACGTGTCGTCCGGCTCTACTTTGCGGCGACCGGATCAGGCCCCTTCGTTGCCGGGCCCCAAGCCCGGATCTCCTCGTGGCGAGAGCCGGAGGGCGCTTCGGTCTACGACGCCAACACCGACACCTTCGGCGTGGCCGAGCGTGCTGACGAACAGCACGTCAAGGGCGCCAACCTGCGCATGCGCTTGCTGCTGGCACAAGCGTCCTTGCACCTGGATCAGGTCGCGCTCGGACGTCGCGAGCTCGAACACGTGCGCCGCGAGGCTTCGAAGCTCGCCGGCACCCAGATCGAGGCGGACGTCGCCTTGGCCGCGGCCGCGTTCCTGTTGCATGACGGCAAGGTCGATGCGGCGGTCGAGAGCGTCCGCCACGCCGCCCGTGACTACTGGCGCCTCGGACTCGACGACGAAGCCGCTGCAGCGATCCTTTGGATCCTGGAGCAGGTCGACTGCGGGGCGGATCGGCGTCAGCAGTTCTTGACATGCCTGGCCGACCTGCGGCCGGAGCGGCCCGAGTTGCGTCGCCGCAGGGCGAGCCAGGTGCGCACCGTGCGTGGTGCCGGTCGTTGGGTCGCCATCACAGAGCCCGGTGCAGATCCAATGGCGCGACCGGCCCGTGACCACACACCCAACCTGAGGAGCCAATCATCATGAACCTCTGGACCCGCATCGCGGGCTACGCTGGCCTGTCCCCCATCGTGCACGACTTCTACGAACGGGTGGTGCTCGATCCGACACTCGCTCCCTATTTCGTCGGCGTCGACACCAGTGCCCTGGTCGAGCATCAGGTTCGCTTCCTAGGCAGCGCAATCGGCGGACCGGCCGAGTACCATGGCCGCTCCCTGCGCGACGCGCATCGCGGCCTGGCCATCGACCAGCAGGCCTTTCAAGCGGTTGCCACGCTGCTTCGAGAGACCCTAGAGGACCATGGCTGGCCCGACCAGGAGATCGACGCCATGCTCGCCTCGATCGGCGCGCTGGCCGGCGAGATCATCGAGGCCGCGCCCGCCGGCCCGGGTGGAAGCGAGGAGGTGCCATGAACAAGCCGCATTTGCCCGATCCGCGCAATCTGGTCGACGCCATCGATTTCGCGGTCGCGCTCTTCGACGGCGAGACGCTGACCATCGCTTGGATGAACGCGACCATGGCCGGCTGGACGGGGCTGCGGGTTGGCGATTCCATCCTCCAACTCGGGAGCACCCTCCGCGAGGAGGGGGTGCGGTCGCGGATGCTACGCAACGCAGCCATCCGCTTCGAAAGCCTCCACCTGCAACAACACCACCACCGCGCGGTCGGTTGGACGCTGCGCCAACTGCCCGGGCGGCACGACTGGCTGCTCGAAGGCCGCGACGACACCCGACTGCGCCGCGAGCGCGCCATCGCGCAGGCCTACGTCGAAGAACAGCTTCATCGCAGCGGGGCGGCACCGATCGCCGACGCGACTGCGGCGCTGGCCTTCGACGTGATCGAGGGGCCGCTGCAGGACCGGATCTACGAATTGTCGCGCGCCGATCGACCCTGCGTCGTGGTGGCAGTCCGCTGGGCCGACGACGCCGGGCGCGGTTCGCTCCTGGCGGCGCTCGCTACGGTCGACGTCGACGTCTTCGGCGCCGGACGGCACGCCATGACGGGCCTGGTCTCCTTGCCGACGGCAGACGGCGCGACCGTCCTCGCTTGGGTCAACCGGCTCTCGACGGCGTTGACTTCGGAGTCATTGCGCCCGTTCGGCGTCGCCGCGGCCATCTGTTGGGCCGGAGGTGGGCCCGGGCAGAAGAAGCCAGCGGCGAGTTCCCTCGCGGCGGAGCTGCTCGAGCTGCTCGCGGGGTCTCCACTCGGGCACGTGGCGCTGAGCCCCACGCTTGCCAAGCACTGCGGCCACGAGGCGGTCACCAACGCTGCACCGGGACGCGGAATTGTCTGGTCGTCCGCGTTCGGCGGCGCCAGAGCTGAAGAAGAAGCATCGCGCCCGTGACGGAGCCCACGGCGCAGGATTCCGTTCTGAGGTTCGATCACTTGTCTAGGACGAGGACCTGCAAGATTCTTGAGGCTTGTTGACCGTGCAAATGGAGCTGGTAAATGCCGGAGAAAGCTAGACTCGCGATGGAGCGCGAGGGCCGAAGGATGCGAGCCCTGCGCGAGTTGGAGATCCTCGACACCCCAGCCGAGCCCGAATACGACGACGTCGTGTACATCGCGAGTCGGCTCTTCTCGGCACCGATCGCCCTGGTCTCGCTCATGGACAGCGACCGGCAGTGGTTCAAGGCGCGCTACGGACTCGATCTGCCCGAGACCCAGCGTTCCATCGCGTTCTGCGACCACGTCGTGCGCACGGGCGAGCCACTCGTCGTGACCGACGCGACCCAGGAAGGCCGCTTCCGCGACAATCCACTCGTCACCGGCGACGAGCACATCCGCGCCTATGCGGGCGTGCCCCTCCGGTCCGTCGAGGGCGATGTGCTCGGGACCCTCTGCTTCCTGGACAGGGTGCCGCGCGACATCGATGAGCAGCAAGTCGGCGCGCTGGAGGTCCTCGCCCGTGTCCTCGAGCGCCAGTTCGCGCTCCGCGCGTCCCAACTCGCACTCCAGGCGCAGTTCGCGCAGTTCCGGCAGCGCCTCGTCGTGCTGCAGGAGGAGCAACAGCGCAGCCGCGAGTTCGCCGGCGACCTCGTCCATGACATGCGCAATCCGGTCGCGTCCGTCCTCTTCGTCCTCGAGGGGCTGATGCTCCGTCGCGGCGACGAGGCCGAGCGGAAGGTGATCGGGGGCGCCGTCACTGCCATGCGGGGGCTCTCGAGCCTGATCGACGACCTGCTGATCGTGGCGCAGCTGCGTGAAGGCCGGTATGCCCTGCGGTTCCAGGCCTTCGACCTCATGGAGCTGCTGCAGGAGTCGATCGCGACCCACGGCGCCCTGGCGTCGACGCCCATCGCCATCCAAGGCCTGTCCCGCGGCGTGGCCTGTGAGGTCGTCAGTGATCGTAGGATGGTCTCGCGCATCGTCGGCAACCTGGTGGCCAACGCCGTCCGCTATGCCAACGAGTGTGGGCCGATCGTCGTCCGCTGCGAATTCGGCACGGACAGGCTGCGTGTAATGGTGGTCGATCAGGGGCCGGGCATCCCCGAAGGGGAACGGGAGGCGGTCTTCGACCGCTACATGCAGGTCAAGCTCCAAGTCAAGTCCAACGATGGTCTGGGATTCGGCCTCGCGTTCTCGCGCATGGCGGCACGATCGATGGGCGGCGACCTGACCATCGTGCCGACCGACGTCGGGACGTGTTTCGCCTTGGATCTGCCCGTGCACGGGGCCGGCGTCGGACCTGCCGTGGCTTGACGCCCGGTGTCCGGGCTCTTGTCTGGCGAGCGAGCCGGCGATCCCCGCCTTCGGGCGCTTGCATGGGGTTGGGGATCGTGCTACGTCCGCGCTCCGCCGCACCGGTTCGCCCGGTCACGGCCTTCCCGAACGGGGCGTAGCGCAGTCTGGTAGCGCACTTGACTGGGGGTCAAGGAGTCGCAGGTTCAAATCCTGTCGCCCCGACCAGAGACGCTCGTGATGGCCCACGCCAACGCGAGCCGGACACACACTTGCGCCGCCCGTTCACGGCGGCGCAAGTCGTTTTTGCGCCCGGCGTGCCCGGTGCCGGTGGAGGTGCCATGCTCGACCGCAACGACCTGATGCGGCAGCGCGAAGCCAAGCGCGCGCAGCTCGCCGATCTTGGCTACGCCAGCTTCCCCAACGACTTCCGCCCGACGCACAGCACCGCCGAGGTCAACGCCTTCTTCTTGCAGGCGACCGAGCGGCTGAGCCCGTTCTCGCCGCTCGCCGAGGGCGAGCCCGCGCCCGAGAACCCGCGCGGCGCGGTGTTGACGATGCCGTGGATGCGCGTCGCCGGCCGCGTCGTCGCGATCAACGTCAAGGGCAAGCTCGCCTTCATCCGCGTCCAGGATCGCGGCGCCGCGCAGCTGCCGGCGCTGCGCCAGCAGGAGCAGGCCCAACGCGCCGCCGCCGGCCTGCCCGAGCGCGAGGCCTCGGCCGCGACCTTCCAGTTCTTCTTCAGCCGGGCCGACGATCCCGAGCTCTTCGACCTGCTGTGCAAGAGCGACGGCGATCAGCCGCCGATGCTCGACGTCGGCGACATCGTCGGCGCCAGCGGCCTGCCGTTCCGCACCAACACCGGCGAGCCCTCGCTCAAGCTGCGGCGCGGCCCGGACGGCGCGCCTTCGCTGCGGCTGCTGACCAAGGGCATCCGGCCGCTGCCGGACAAATGGCACGGCCTCGCCGACAAGGAGGCCCGCTACCGCCAGCGCTACGTCGACCTCATCGTCCACGACGACGTGCGCACCGTGTTCACGCGCCGCGCGCGCATCGTCAGCGCGATCCGGCGCTTCTTCGAGGACCGCGACTTCCTCGAGGTCGAGACGCCGATGATGCATCCGCTGATCGGCGGCGCCGCGGCCCGGCCCTTCGAGACGCATCACAACGCGCTCGGCATCCCGCTGTTCTTGCGCATCGCGCCGGAGCTCTACCTCAAGCGCCTGGTCGTCGGCGGCCTCGAGCGCGTGTTCGAGATCAACCGCAACTTCCGCAACGAGGGGGTGAGCCAACGCCACAACCCCGAATTCACGATGCTGGAGTTCTACCAGGCCTACGCCACCTACGAGGACCTGATGGTCCTGGTCGAGCAGCTCTTCAGCGAGCTGGCGATGCGGATCCACGGCACGACCGACATCACCTTCGGCCTCGAGCCCGGCAGCGAGACCGCTGACGCGGCGGACGACGGCGCCAGCGAAGGCGGCACGACCGAAGCGGCCAAGGCCAAGGCGCGGGTGCTCTCGTTCGCCGCGCCCTTCGCCCGCGTCTCGGTCTGGGAGGGCCTGCAGCGCTGGGGCGGCCTGAGCGAGGCCGAGGTCCACGACGAGGCGGCGTTGCGCGCCGGCCTGGCCGCCGCCGGCGTCGACGCGCCCAAGGGCGCCTCGATCGGCAAGCTGCAGATGGACCTGTTCGAGGCCGTCGCCGAGCCGCACCTGATCCAGCCGACCTTCGTCACGCAATTCCCGATCGAGGTCTCGCCCCTGTCGCGGCGCAACGACGCCGATCCGCGCCTGGCCGACCGCTTCGAGCTCTACGCCGGCGGCTTCGAGGTCGCCAACGCCTTCAGCGAGCTCAACGATCCCGACGACCAGTACGAGCGCTTCGCCCAGCAGGTCAAGGACAAGGCCGGCGGCGCCGCCGAGACCATGGACATGGACCTCGACTACATCCGCGCGCTGCAGGTCGGCCTGCCGCCGACGGCGGGCTGCGGCATCGGCATCGACCGCTTGGTCATGCTGCTGACCGACACGCCGAGCATCCGCGAAGTGATCCTGTTCCCGCTGCTGCGGCCCGAGCGCTTCGGCGACGGCGACGCGGGCGGCGACGCCGGCGGCGACACCGGCGGCGCCAAGGACGGTCCCGCCTGAGCACGCCCGCCTCGACGCTGCACCCCCGGCGGCTCGCGACGCTCGCGCTGCTCGGCGCAGCCGTGGCGATCCCCGAGCTCGCGGTACGTCGCGCCGAGCCAGAGGTCGCGTTCCAGGTCTGGATGGTGCTGCAGCTGCTCGGCGTCATCGTCGCGGCGATCGCGATCGCGGCGATGTTCTCGGTGCTCGGCCTCGGCCTGGTGCGCGTGTTGTCGTGGCCGTGGCGCGATCGCGCCTCGACCTTCGTCGCCTGGTCGTTCTTGCGCGCCTCGCGGCTCGAAGAGCCGCTGCTGACGCGGCTGTGGTGGTCGGTGCGCGACGCCTTCGACGCCGGCCCGCTCGCGGCCCCGGGCTTCGGCCTGCGTGGCGCCGCCGTGGGCCTGTCGCTGCTGGCGGGCGGCGGTGGGGCGGCGGCCTGGACGATCCTGGCCGCCGGCGGCGGCGACAGCGGCGGCCTGCTCGTGGCGTCGGCGCTGGTGCTGCTGCGCAACCTCGGCGTCGCCGCGGCGCTGCACGGCCTGCTGCTGCTGGCGGCCTCGGCGCCGTGGCGGCCGCTGCGCCTGGCGCTGCCGACGCTGGTGGTCGTCGCCCTGCTGGCGGCCGTGACGCTGCTCGATCAACTGCCGCCGCTGGCCATGCTCGGCGGCGGCTTCTGGCGTCTGGTGCCCCTGCTGCTGGGCCTTGTGGCCGTGGTCCGCGTCTCGCGCCTGCCGCGCCAGGGCCGCGATCGCGTCGCCCGCCGCGTCGGCCTGGTCGTGCTGGCGGCTGCCCTGGTCGCCGCGGGCGCCGGCGTCGCCGCGGGCAGCTGGATCGTCGCGGCGCAGGCCGGCGGGCTGCTGCTGGTCGCCGCGCTGCTGCTGCTGCTGCACGGCGCCGCGCGCGTCTCGGTGCCCGTGTTCGTCGCCATCGTCGGCGTCGCCGCGGGCACCTGGGCCCTGATCGTCGTGCTCTCGGTGATGGGCGGCTTCGCCTCGGATCTGCGCGCCAAGATGCTGGTCGCCAACGCCCACGCCCTGGTCCAGCGGCCCGGCGGCGCGGCGCCGATCCAGCAGGCGGCGCAGCTCTCGGCGCGGCTGCGCGCGCTGCCGGGGGTGGCGGCCGTCAGCCCGCAGGTCCACGGCGACGCGATCCTCGGCTCGTCGTTCAACGTCCACAACTTCGTGTCGCTGCGCGGCGTGGATCCGGCGCTGCCGGAGGTCCGTCGCGCCATCGGCGCCACCGTCGTCTCGGGCTCGTTGTCGCTGCTGGCGCGGCCCGAAGAGATGGGCCGGCCGTCCTGGCGTGGCCAGAAGGATCCGAGCGCCCGCGACATCCCGGCCGTCGCGCTGCCCATAGCCGCGAGCAGCGATCAATCCGGCGTCGACGACGGCGACATCGACGCCCTGCTGCAGCTCGCGCCGGGGCCGGCCGAGCCCGACGCGCCGCGGCCGCCGATCGCGCTGCCGTCGGCGCCGTCGGCGATGCCCGGGGCGCGGGACGACGTCGGTGCCGGGGCTGGCGCGGGCGCGCTGCCGTCCGGCCTCGGCGCCGGTGACATCGACGTCGGCGACATCGACCTCGGCGGCGTCGACCTCGGCGGCGTCGACCTCGGCGGCGGAAAGGTCGGCGACGTGCAGCTCGCGCCCCCCGGCGGCGCCTTGCCCAAGGTCGACGACCAGCCGACCAGCAACCCCGCGGTCGATCGCCTGCTCGAGATGCCCTTCGACGACGAGGAGCGCGACATGCCCGTCTCGCCGGGCATCCTGCTCGGCGTCGAGCTGGCCCGCAGCCTGCAGGTCGACCTCGGCGATCGGGTCGAGGTGATCACGCCGGACGCCGACATCGGCCCGACCGGCCTGCGGCCGCGGCTGCGCACCTTCCGCGTCGCCGGCACCTTCGAGACCGGCCTGTACGAGGCCGACAGCAAGGTCGCCTACGTCGACGTCGCCGAGGCGAGCCGCTACTTCAACCTCGACGGCGCCGTCAACGTCGTCGAGCTGCGCCTGGACGAGCCCGCCGAGCCCGACGCCACGCTGGACGGGATCCGCGCCTCGCTCGCCGGCTTCGAGCTGCCCGAGCTCAAGGTCGTCGACTGGCGCGAGCTCAACCGCAGCCTGTTCTCGGCGCTGGCCTTCGAGCGGCTGGTGATCTTCCTGGTGCTCGGCTTGATCATCCTGGTCGCCAGCTTCGCGATCGTCTCGGCGCTGACGATGGTGATCCTGCAAAAGCGCGACGGCATCGCGATGCTCTCGGCGATGGGGGCCAGCGCGCGCACGATCGGCTCGTCGTTCGTCCAGATGGGCTTCGTCATCGGCGCCATCGGCACCAGCGCGGGCCTGATCCTGGGCCTCGGCACCTGCGGGTTGGTCGCTGCGCTGGGGATCAAGCTGCCGGACGCGTACTACGTGCGTGAGCTGCCGGTCGAGGTCGTGCCAGTCGAAGTTGTGGGCGTCGTGCTCGCTTCGCTGGCCGTGAGCCTTGTCGCCACGGCATTTCCTGCTAGAACGGCAGCCCGCTCGCGTCCGTTGGAAGGGCTGCGGCATGACTGAAGGCACGGGCATGGTCCAACCGCAGCGCGATGCAGCCGCACCGAGCGTCGATCCGCGCTCGGCCGAGCCGCTCTTGCGCGCGCGTGGCCTGGTCAAGGCCTACGACCTCGCAGGCCGCAAGATCGAGGTGCTGCACGGCGTCGACATCGACGTCTGGCCGGGTGACCGCCTGGCGATCGTCGGCCGCAGCGGCTCGGGCAAGTCGACCCTGCTACACCTGCTCGGCGCCCTCGACGCGCCCAGCGCCGGCACCGTCTCCTGGCTCGGTCAATCGCTCGCCGATCGCAGCGACGATCAGATCGCCGAGTTCCGCAACCGCACGATCGGCTTCGTCTTCCAGTTCCATCACCTGCTGCCCGAGCTGACTGCGCTCGACAACGTGCTGATGCCGGCCCTGATCGCGCGGCAGCGGCGCAAGATCGTGCAGGAGCGCGCGGCCTGGCTGCTCGAGATGGTCGGCCTCGGCAACCGCCTCGAGCACCACCCCGGCGAGCTCTCGGGCGGCGAGCAGCAGCGTGTGGCCCTGGCCCGGGCGCTGGTGATGTCGCCGCGCGCCGTCTTCGCCGACGAGCCCACGGGCAACCTCGACGCGACCACCGCCGACGAGATCCACGCCCTGATGGACCGCCTGCACCGCGAGACCGGCACCGCCTTCGTCATCGTCAGCCACAGCAAGGAGCTCACCGGCCGCATGGACCGGGTGCTCGAGATGCGCGACGGCCGCCTGGTCGATCCCGCCAGCGGCCTGCAATCGGGCCGCAGCGACGGCCAGATCGCGGCCTCGGTCCAGGCGGCCGAGCAGGAGGCGATGGCATGATCCGTCGCCCGCTGCCAGCGCGCGCCCGGACGTGGGCGCGCGTGCTGACGTTCGCGCTCTGCGCGCTGCTCGGCGTCGTCGGCGCCGCGCCGGCGTCGGCCCAGGACGGCGAGCTCTCGCTCGAAGGCAAGAGCGTGCGCCGCGCGGTCGAGCGCCCCATCGTGGCCGACGTCGAGCTCGGCGGCGTGCTGCGCGTCGACGCCGCGGCCGTGCGCAAGCAGATCCGGACCAAGGCCGGCGATCGCGTCGACGGCCCGCAGATCTCGGCCGATATCGAGCGCATCTTCTCGATGGGCCTGTTCGACGACGTCCGCGTCGGCCTGCGCCAGACGCCCGACGGCAAGGTGATCGTCCGCTTCCAGGTGCTCGAGCGGCCGTCGATCGTCTCGATCGAGCTGCAGGGCAACGTCGCGCTCTCGAACGAAGCGGTGATGAAGGTCGTCAGCCTGCGCACGGGGGACCTGTTCCAGCCCGCCGACGCGCAGGACAACGCCAACAAGATCAAGGATCTCTACGTCGAGGAGGGCTACTTCCTCGCCCGCGTCAGCCCCGAGGTCGTCGAGCGGCCGGACAACCAGGTCGCCGTCCGCTTCCGCGTCGACGAGCGCGCCGAGATCAAGGTCCGCCACGTCGAGATCCTCGGCAACAAGGGCATCAGCGACGACGAGATCAAGGGCGTGCTCAAGACCCGCGAGGGCTCGGTGCTCTCGTTCCTGGGCAAGGACGGCGCGTTCAAGCGCGAGAACCTCGAGTACGACGTGCAGGTGCTGCAATACCTGTACCTGACGCGCGGCTACATCCAGGTCAAGGTCGACGAGCCCGAGGTCAGCCTCTCGCAGGACATGCGCTACGTCACCGTCAGCATCCGCGTCCACGAGGGCCCGCAATTCCGCGTCGGCAAGGTCGACGTCAGCGGCGACTCGGTCGTGGCCAAGGCCGAGCTGGTCAAGGATCTCGCGCTCAAGGAAGGCGACATCTTCAACTACTCGCTGGTGCAGAAGGACGCCCAGATGATCGCCGGGCGGCAGAAGGAGTTCGGCTACGCCTTCTCGACCGTCAGCAACGAGTCGGTGCCCAGCGCCGACGGCAAGGCGGTGGACTGGGTCTACCACGTGCAGAAGGGCAAGAAGGTCTACTTCGGCAGCATCCGCATGGTCGGCGCGCAATCGACCCGCGACAAGGTCATCCGCCGCGAGATCCGCTTCACCGAGGGCGAGCTCTACTCCGAGAGCAAGCTCGAGCTGTCGAAGGCGCGCATCCAGCGGCTCGGCTTCTTCGAGAAGGTCGACATCAAGACGCGGCCGACCGGGCACCCGCAGATCGTCGACGTCGAGGTCGAGGTCAAGGAGCGCACGACGGGCACGTTCCAGGTCGGCGCCGGCTTCTCGACCCTCGACAACTTCATCACCACGGCCCAGATCTCCAAGGACAACTTCCTCGGCCGCGGCCAGCGCTTGAGCCTGCAGGCGAGCGTCTCGAGCATCCGCACGATGTTCCAGGGCAGCTTCTTCGAGCCCTACTTCCTCGACAGCAACGTCACGTTCGCCATCGAGCTCTACAACTTCCAGCAGATCTACTCGGACTTCACGCGCACCTCGCTCGGCGGCAATTTCAGCTGGGGCTACCGCTTCACGCCCGAGCTGATGGGCGACGTCGCCTACAACCTCGAGCGCGTCCAGACCGAGATCGGCGGCCTCAACGGCCGCACCGACGTGCCGATCGCCAGCCTGTTCAACTCGGGCTTGACGTCGAGCGTCCGCCTGTCGCTCACCTACGACACGCGCAACGACCGCTTCATCGCCACCAACGGCTGGTTCGTCAGCGGCACTGCGGAGTTCGCCTCGAGCTACCTGCTCTCGCAGAACGAGTTCAACCGCTACAAGCTCACCGTGCGGCGCTACTTCCCGCTGCCGCTGAGCGGCGTGCTGAAGTTCAACTTCGTCTCGGGCCTGATCACCGCGCCCGAGGGCCAGCGTGTGCCGCTGTTCGAGCGCTTCTTCATGGGCGGCATCTTCGACGTGCGCGGCTTCAACCGGAACACGCTCGGGCCGAAGATCGGCGTGCCCGCGAGCTCGGATCCGGCCGCGTCGCTCGCGCCCTTCAACATCGGCGGCAACAAGCAGCTCTACCTCAACAACGAGCTCGAGGTGCCGATCCTGCAGGCGCCGGTGAACCTGCGCGGCCTGCTCTTCTTCGACATCGGCAACGCCTACGGCGAGGGCGAGACGATCTCGCTGCAGTCGCTGCGCAAGACCATCGGCTGGGGCATCCGCTGGTTCTCGCCGGTGGGCCCGCTGCGCTTCGAATGGGGCATCCCGCTCGACCGCAAGTCCGGCGAGGCGCCGCCGCCGGTCTTCGCCTTCACCATCGGCAACTCGTTCTGATGACCGCCAGCGCCCGCGACGCCGTGGCCGGGACGGCCGACCAGCCGCCGGTGCTGCACCTGCGCCGCGGCGACCCGCTGCCGCCGCTGCCGCAGCAGGCCAGCACGCTCTCGCTCGCGCCCGGCGCTTGGACGCTGCTCGTCTCGCTCGACGCGGCGGACCTGCCAGGGGCGCGCGCCGTGGCCGACGACGCGCTCCGAGGCCGACGCGGCGTCGACGTCGCTTTCCTCGTGCGGGGCCCTGGGGCGGCCGTGGAGCCGCCCTGCCACGCAGACCCAGGTGCGACCGCCGCGGACCGACTCGGCGCGCTGGCCGACGCCACAGGGGCCCGCGCGGCCATCTTGGTCCTGGTCGAGCCGCGGCAGACGGTGCAGGCCAGCGTCGTCGGCTGCGACGCCGCCGCCTTCAGCGCGGTGCTGGCGCCGCTGGCGGGCTAGGCGCGCGGGTCGCGGGTGCCGTCGGTGCCGCTGGCACCGTCACCGCTGCGGGCCCGACGGCCGGCGCCACTGCACCGCCCATCGGGGCCGCGATCCCGGCCCCGATGCCCTGGGTCGGCGTCGGCTCGGCGGGCAGGCCCACGCGGGCGACCGGGCCCAGATCGACCAGCTCGACCAGGTAGGGCCGCAGCGACGGCTCCGGGCCCGATCGATCGACCACGACGTGGTGGTGGCCGGGGGCCAACGTGATCGGCGCGGTCCTGGCCGTGGCCTGGGGATCGGCAGGCGCCGCGATCTCGGCGAGCCAGCCGCCGTCCGGGCCCCGGAGCCGACAGCGTAGCCCATCGGCGCCGTCGCCCTGGCAGCCGAGCTGCACGACGCGGTCCTGGCCCTCGGGGGCGCTGACGTCGAGGCCGAACTCGTCGATGTCGCCGGACGGCTGCAACGCGCCGCGGCTGCGCCAGCCGACGAAGTCCACGGCGTCGACCCGACCGAGCAGGTCGCGAGCGTCCCCCTCGTGCTCGAAGTCGAGCGACGCGCGGGCGCGCACGCGCAGGGTGTAGGGCGAGGTGCGGCTGGCGCCGGATCCGCTGGCGATGGTGACGTGGATCCGCCGCCCGCGGACGCGCCGCCCCGCGAACGCGACCGGCGCGCCGGCCTCGGCGGCGACCATCGTGGCCCAGGTCTCGCCGCCCTCGGCGACGCTGACCTCGACCCGCACACCCTCGGGCGGATCCACTTCGAGATCGACGAGATCCCCGGGCTCGGCGTCGACGGCATAGACGTCGACGTCGTCGGGGTTGTCGAGCAGCCCGGTGATCAGCGAGTCGGCGCGGATGCCCATCGCCTGGGCCGAGGTCTCGTTGGGCTCGCGCTCGACGGGGATGCGCTCCGGGCAGCTGCCCTGGGCGCGACAGCCCGCCGGCAGCAACGGACGCACGGTCAGCGCGTACGCCGAGTCCGTGCGCTGGCCCTTGAGCGCCCGCAGCACCAACCACGGCCGCTCGCCGACCCGGCGCACGTCCAGGTTGGGCACCAGGATCGGCTCGCCGACGCCGCCGCGGCGCCGCAGCATCGGCTCGGCCCCCGGCTCCGCCAGCAGCGTGAGCTCCAGCGCCAGCTCCGGCACGCCCGTCA
Organism: uncultured Enterobacteriaceae bacterium; assembly: GCA_964586155.1. GTDB lineage: Bacteria > Myxococcota_A > UBA9042 > UBA9042 > UBA9042 > SXNM01. The sequence continues at coordinate 34,178 of CAZPHC010000049.1, forward strand.
CCGACAGCAGCAGGGCGTCGCCGGGCAGGGCGTTGCCGAGCTCCAGGCGCATGACGTCGACGTCGCCGACCGGCGCCAGCAGGCCTTGCACCGTCTGGCCGAGGCCGAGCAGGCGCGAGTCGGCGCTCGGCTCGTCGTTGGGCTCGCGCTCGTCGTCGAGCGTCGCCGGGCGCGCCGTCAGCGCCACCCGCCAGGGGCCCGGCTCCTGCTTGCCGACGCAGCGCAGGCACAGCCATACGCCCGTCCCCTGCAGCTGCAGCGCCGGCAGGGCCGGCAGCTGGCCGTGCCAGGGCTGCGCGCTGCGCAACGGCGGGCCCTCGGCGCGATCGTAGAGCTCCAGGCGCAGGCAGCCGGGCCCTTGCCGCACGTCGATGTGCAGCATCTGCCCCGCGGGCGGCAGCGGCTCGATGCGGAGCCAGTCGCTCTCGCCGGATTTGCCCGGATCTCCGGCCTGATCGCCGAACGCGCCCTCGACCACCGTGCCCGGCGCGACCCGCAGCGCGTGGCTCGGATCGTCGTCCGGCTCGACGGCGCGCGCGTCGCCCAGGCGAGCCAGCGGCTCGACGGCGGTCTCGGTCAGGGGTTGCGGGCGTGAGGGCGGGAAGAGCTCGTTCTGCGGCAGCGGCGCGTCGGCGTCGCGCTTGCATCCTGGAGCGGCCAGGGTGCAGAGGCACGCGATCCAGGCCAGCGCGCGCATGCGCTACTTGCCCATGCGGCTCGAGACTTCGTCCGTGATGTCGACCGCGTCGACGGCGTAGACCACGGCGACGCGGCTGAGCACGACCGAGTAGCCGCGCTCCTTGGCGATGGCGCCGATGTGCTTGCGGATCTTGTCTTCGATCGGCTTGAGCAGCTCGGACTCCTGCTTGGCCAGGTCGTCGAGCGCCTTCTTCTGCGTCTCTTGGAACTCCATGACCTCCTTCTGGAAGTCGAGCACCTTCTGCTGGAACGCCTGGGCCTTGGTCTTGAGGTCCTCGGGGATCGACTGCGCGCCCTTCTTGGCCGCCTCGGCGAGCTCCTTCTCGATCGCCACGCGCTCTTGCAGCAGGCCCTGCTCCTGGGCCTTGAGCGCGTCGTCGCGGCGCTTGAGCTCCTTCTTCTTCTTGTTCTGCATGCCCTCGAAGGACTTCTTGGCTGCCTGGCCTTCCTTGGTCGAGAACAGGATCTTCTGCAGGTCGACCACCGCGATCTTCTCGTCGCTGGCCAGCGCGGCGGTCGGCGCGGCGAAGGTCGGCAGCACGACCGCGGCGGTCAGCGCGGCCGTGAGCGTCCACGCGGGCAGCGCGGTGCGGCGCATGGGCGGCAAGACGGGCAGCGCGGCGAAGGGGCGGGCGACGAGTTGGACGAGCGATGGCATCGGATCCTCCTGGGCAAGGGGCGCGCGTTATCGCGCCTCGACGGCATGGGGTCAAGCGCGAAGGCCTCGCCCAGGCAACACAACGCGGCAACGAGGCGATCCACTCGATTCGCTGTCGACGACGCGCACAACCCCGGCCGCCGCCGTTCGATTCCGCGGCGCGACGCCGCCGCCCGGAGCGAACCGGCGCGAACCTCAGATGCCGTCGTTGCCGATGATGGCTTCGCCCGTGCTGGCGACCGAGGCCAGGAAGTCCGCCGCGAGGTTGGCGACGTTGGCGAAGTCGAAGATCGCGTAGTGGCTGCCGTTCTGCACCTGACGCAGCACGGCCGTGACCTTCTGGTCGCCGATCGTCACGTTGTTCTGCACCGGCGCCGTCACGCTCGGCGTCTTGAGCGCCTTCATCGCGTCGTTGCGCTGGTACACCGGCTCGAGCAGCTGGATGCCCATCGCCACGGCCAACGCTTCGCTCGCGACCGCGGGCGTGGCTTCGTCGAGCAGCCCCTCGGTGTGGAAGATATGCGGCGGCCGCACGCCCTTGGGCCGCTGCAGCACCAGCCGGCCATAGGCGATCGGGTCCACGGTCTCGACCATCATCTGGATCAGGCTGATCGCCGGGTGGAACTCCGAGAGCTCGCCGTCGTCGAGGTCGAGCTTGGTGCTGACGAGCTCGGGGAAGTCGATGATGTCCTTGCGTCGCACGATCGTCTGCGACAGGCCGGCGCCGGTGCCCGAGAGCACGAACGCGCGGAACGAGGGCTCGACGCTGGCCAGCAGCGGCCCGACGAGGCCGCCCTGGCTGTGGCCGTAGAAGGCGAGGCGGTTGCCGTCGAGGCCGATCGGCGCGCCGCCCGTGACGCTGCCAGGCACCTCGATCAGGCCACGCTTGATCATCTCGACCAGGGCGACGTTGTCGAGCGCCGCCTGGCGGAAGGTGGTGCGGCCGGACGCCGGGTTCAAGAAGTTGAACGACGCGAGGTAGAGCGTCTCCTTGCCCAGGGTCGTGCCGGCGCGCAGCCCGTGCAGCGGCTGGTCGATGCTGACGACGACGAGGCCGCGATCGGTCAGCAGCTCGGCCGGAGAATGCGGGCCGTTGCTGGTGAAGCTGAGGTAGTCGCCGCCCGTGCCGTGCGAGTAGATGACGACCGGATGCAGGCCGCCGACGTCGAGGCCGTCGCCCGGCGGCAGCTTGGGCACGGCCACCGCCACCCGGATCGGCTCGTCCTCGCGGTACGGCACCGGCGCACCGTCGGCGCCGAAGACGAAGCCGCCGCCCGCGGCGGTGTAGGGCGGCTTGCCGTGCTGGAAGTTCGGCGCCAGGTACGACGCGGTGTAGAGCGTGTAGCCGGGTTTGTCCTTGATCTTCTTCCAACCGGTCGCGGCCTTGTAGCCGGGCCACGCCTTGAGCCAGGTGGCGGCGGTCGCGAGCTGCACCGCCGGCGCGCCGGTGCGGAAGACCGTCACGGCGGCCAGATCGCGCGGCAGCAGCGTCAGCACGCCGTCGCTCACGGCCTGCACCAGCGGCGCGAACGTCGCGGCGAGCCGGGCCTCCTTGGCGTCGGTCGGCGTCTCGCCGAGGCCAAACGCGGCGTCGAGCGCGCGGCGCAGCGGCTCCGGCTGGCCCAGCGGCCGCCCCACGCTGTCACGCAGGCCGCGGCGCACGATCAGCGCGTAGCTGGTCTTGGGCAGCAGGGCCGCGCCCCAGGTCGGCTGCGCCATCAGCAGGTGCTGCAGCAGCAGGTTGCCGCGCTCGAAGCCCGAGAGATCGGCCCGCAGCGGGAAGCGTCGGCCGCGCTCCGGGCTGGCCGGATCGACGTCGATCAGCTGGACCATCGCGCCTTCGTCCATCGCTTCGGCGGCGCGCGGCAGGTTGTCGGCGTTGGGCGCGCCGTCGAACGCGACGTAGATCGTCGGCGCGATGCCCCAGCCGTCGAGCTCCTTGCTGCCGACCTCGACGTACGAGAGCAGCAGCGGATCGGGCTTGCCGCTGCGAGGCTCGGGGAAGCCGCCGAGATCGAGGCCGCCGTCGTCGCGGCGGCGCAGCTCGCTGGGGAAGGGCGCGTCGTGCCAGCCGCTGCCGTGCAGATCGTAGCGGGCCGAGACGCCGCTCTGCTGGCCCGCCCATGGGTCGTCGCCGAGCGTCGGCCCGGCGTCTGCGCTGGCGTCTGCGTCTGCCCCGGTGCCGCCGTCACAGGCCGCCAGCGCGAGCGACGCTGCGAACGCGAGGGTGAACGCGGCGAGGACGCGCCCCGTTGGACGTCGATGCTGGCGAGGGTCCCGGCTAGTAGCCACCGCCGCCCCAGCGCTTGGCCGCGGTGGCCTTGGCGGTCGGCTCGGACTTGGCGCCCTGGACGATGGCGATCGACGCCGAAGCGCCGATGCGGGTGGCGCCGGCGGCGATCATCTTGTCGACGTCGTCCGAGGTGCGCACGCCGCCCGAGGCCTTGACCTCGAGCTCGGCGCCGACGACCTGCTTCATCAGCGCGACGTCGGCGGCGGTGGCGCCACCGGGGCCAAAGCCGGTGGACGTCTTGACGAAGGCGGCGCCGGCGACCTTGGACAGGGCGCAGGCGATGACCTTCTCGTCGTGGTCGAGCTCGCCGGTCTCGAGGATGACCTTGACCCGCGCAGGCGCGGCGGCCTCGACGACCTTGCGGATGTCCTCGAGCAGCAGGCCGTAGTCCTTGGACTTGAGCGCGCCGATGTTGATCACCATGTCGATCTCGCTCGCGCCGGAGCGGACGGCCTCGCGGGTCTCGAAGGCCTTGGCGTCCGGCGTCATCGCGCCGAGCGGGAAGCCGACGACGGCGCAGACCATCACGTCCGAGCCGCGCAGCTTGCGCGCGCAGTAGGCGACGTTGGCGGCGTTGACGCAGACCGAGGCGAACTTGTAGCGCGCGGCCTCGTCGCAGAGCTTGTCGAGCTCTTCGCGGCTGGCGCGGGCCTTGAGCAGGGTGTGGTCGATGTAGCGGGCGAGATCGCCGCGGACCAGGGCCGCGTCCATGCCGGCGGCGTTGGCGGCGACGCGCGCCGCGCCGAGGTCGACGATCTTCTGGGTGTCCACCGGGCGCCGCGAGACCGACCAGCCGCAGCCGGTGCACTCGCCCTTGCCCGCGGTGCAGGGACGGCCCGGCGTCGCGCCGCCGCCGTGGCTGTGGCCGTGGCTGTGGCTGTGGCTGGGGCTGTGGCCGTGGCTGTGGCCATGGCCGCCGCCGGCCGCCGGAGCCGACGCCGTCGTCGCGCCGCCGCCCTTGCCGGCCAGCTCGGCCCGGACGCGCTCGGTGATGACCTGGACCAGGGTTTCGAGCTCGCGATCAGACGCCATCGGGATCTCCCCACCCGCCGTCGCGGGCGCTCCTGTTCACGCGCCGGCCGACGCCGTCCTGCGTGATGCAGCCGCAGGGTCGCGGCCCTCCAGGCGCAAGTCAAGCACGCCGGCGACGCAGCACCAGGGCCAGCATCGCCAGCGCAAACGCGAGGCTGCCCGCGCTCGGCGCGCCACCGCCGCGCGTGTCGCAGCCGCAGCCGCCGCCGCCGCCGCCGCCCGAGACCTTTCCTGTGAGCGCCTTGGGGCTCGGCTGGTCGATGTGGATCTTCAACGGTTCGCGGCCGCTCGGGTCGAACTGCACCGTGACGATGGCACCCATCAGCAGGCCCGAGGCGTCGCCGCCCTCGACGACCTCGTTCCAGGCGCTGGCGTCGCCCTCGATCTCGAAGCCGCGCGACTGGCCGTCGGCGGTGACGACGTAGAGCTTGTTGCCGCCGCGGTCGAGCACCTTCGCGCCCTTGAGCACCTCGATCTCGACCTTCTCCTGGATGACGATCTCCGGCTTGACCTCGCCCTTGGAGTCGAACTTGACCGTGATCGTCGTGCCGCGGACCAGGTCGTCGACCGTGCCGCCGGCGATGCAGGTCGCCAGCAGCTTGCGATCCTTCGGGATCGGCACGGCGCGGCTGCTCTGCGCCTTCTTGCTCGACTTGACGTAGAGGTAGGTGTCGCTGACCTCGTCGATCAGCACGTCACGCAGCACGCTCCAGATGAAGCCCCTGGGCGGATCCTTGGTCGCCATGGTCTCGGGCGTCAGCGTGCCGGCGGGCGTCGCCTCGGCCGCGGCCTCGACCGCCTTCACCGCCGCCGCCTCGCTGCCGATGACGATGGGAGCCGGCGCCGCAGGGGCGGCAGGGGCGGTCTGGACCACCGGGGCAGCAGCGGCAGCCGGCGCGGCCGCAGGTGCCTCTTCGGCACGGGCGCCCGGCGCCAGGGCCAACATCGCGAGCAGGGCCGCAGCGGCGGCACCCTCGACGCCGCGAACTTCGCGCAGGACGAGGCCGACGCATCGCGACGAGCGTCCGGTGGGGGCAGGGCGGTGGAACATCGGGGACCTCCGGTCGTAGCGAGCGCTGGGGGAAGCTAGCCCCGCGCAGCGATGGCGGCAAGGTCGCCGAGGGGTGACCCGTCTGCGCCGGACCACGTCCCGGGGGGCCTGGGAGCTCGCGCCCGGCCACCGCGTGCGTGATTCGCGCCGCTACGGGCTACAGCCCTCATCGGTGGCGCCGTCGCAGTCCTGATCGACGCCGTCGCCGCAGATCTCCGGCTTCGGCTC
>CAZPHC010000050.1:0-36795 GCA_964586155.1 uncultured Enterobacteriaceae bacterium
AGCGCCAAGGTCTGCAACGACGGCAACGCCTGCACCAACGACAGCTGCAACGCCAGCTCGGGCTGCGTCTTCGCCAACAACACCGCCACCTGCGACGCCGACGGCAGCGTGTGCACCGAGAACGACGCCTGCAGCGGCGGCTCGTGCAAGGCCGGCACCGCCAAGGCCTGCAACGACGGCAACCCCTGCACGACCGACAGCTGCAACGGCCTCACGGGCTGCGTCTTCACCAACAACACCGCGGCCTGCGACGACGGCGACGCCTGCACGGCCAACGACGCCTGCAACGGCGGCAGCTGCAAGTCCGGCGCCAGCCAATGCGAGTGCAAGATCGACGCGGATTGCGCGAGCAAGGAGGACGGCGACCTCTGCAACGGCACGCTGTTCTGCGACACCTCGGCGCAGCCCTTCGCCTGCAAGGTCAAGGCGTCGACCATCGTCACCTGCAACAGCGCGAGCGACACCTCGTGCCTGGCGAATCAATGCGCCAAGGCCACCGGCACCTGCTCGATGACGCCGGTCAACGAGGGCCTGAGCTGCAACGCCGACAGCAGCGTCTGCACCGTCGGCGACGTCTGCAACGGCGGCGCGTGCAAGGCCGGTAGCGCCCTGACCTGCAACGACAGCAACCCCTGCACCAACGACAGCTGCAACGCCACCTCGGGCTGCGTCTTCACCAACAACACCGCCAACTGCGACGCCGACGGCAGCGTCTGCACCGAGAACGACGCCTGCACCGGCGGCAGCTGCAAGGCCGGCAGCGCCAAGCTCTGCAACGACGCCAACCCCTGCACCAACGACAGCTGCAACCCGAGCACGGGCTGCGTCTTCGCCAACAACACCGCCGCCTGCAACGCCGACAACAGCGTCTGCACCGAGAACGACGCCTGCGCCGGCGGCTCCTGCAAGGCCGGCAGCGCCAAGCTCTGCAACGACAACAACCCGTGCACCAGCGACAGCTGCAACAGCAGCACGGGCTGCGTCTACACCAACAACACCGCCACCTGCGACGCCGACGGCAGCGTCTGCACCGAGAACGACGCCTGCGCCGGTGGCGTGTGCAAGGCCGGCAGCGCCAAGGTCTGCAACGACAACAACCCGTGCACCAACGACAGCTGCAACGCCACCTCGGGCTGCGTCTTCAGCAACAACACCGCCGCCTGTGACGCCGACGGCAGCGTCTGCACCGAGAACGACGCCTGCAGCGGCGGCAGCTGCAAGGCCGGCAGCGCCAAGGTCTGCAACGACGGCAACCCCTGCACCACCGACAGCTGCAACGGCGCCACGGGTTGCGTGTTCGCCAACAACACCGCCCCCTGCAACGCCGACAGCAGCGTCTGCACCGAGAACGACGCCTGCAACGGCGGCACCTGCAAGGCCGGCAACACCAAGGTCTGCGACGACAGCAACCCCTGCACCAACGACAGCTGCAACGCCAGCACGGGCTGCGTCTTCGCCAACAACACCGCCGCCTGCAACGCCGACAGCAGCGTCTGCACCGAGAACGACGCCTGCAACGGCGGCACCTGCAAGGCCGGCAACACCAAGGTCTGCGACGACAGCAACCCCTGCACCAACGACAGCTGCAACGCCAGCACGGGCTGCGTCTTCGCCAACAACACCGCCGCCTGCAACGCCGACAGCAGCGTCTGCACCGAGAACGACGCCTGCGCCGGTGGCAGCTGCAAGGCTGGCAGCGCCAAGGTCTGCAACGACAACAACCCGTGCACCAACGACGCCTGCAACGCGACCACAGGCTGCGTCTTCACCAACAACACCGCCGCCTGCAACGCCGATAGCAGCGTCTGCACCGAGAACGACACTTGCGGCGGCGGCTCGTGCAACGCCGGCAGCACCAAGGTCTGCAACGACAACAACCCGTGCACCAACGACAGCTGCAACGCCGTGACCGGCTGCGTCTTCGCCAACAACACGGTGGCTTGCGACGACGGCGACGCCTGCACCAACGGCGATGTCTGCAACGGCGGCAGCTGCAAGGCGGGCACCAACCTCTGCGAGTGCAAGCTCGACAGCGACTGCGCCGGCAAAGAGGACGGAGACCTCTGCAACGGCACGCTGTTCTGCGATACCTCGGCCCAGCCCTTCGCCTGCAAGGTCAAGACCTCGACCGTCGTGACGTGCAACGCCGCGAGCGACACCACCTGCCTGGTGAACCAATGCGCCAAGGCGACCGGCTTGTGCTCGATGACGGCGGTCAACCAGGGCCTCGGCTGCAACGCCGACAACAACGTCTGCACCGTGAACGACACCTGCAACGCGGGCGTCTGCGTCGCGGGCAGCGTCAAGGTCTGCAACGACAGCAACCCCTGCACCAACGACAGCTGCAACGCGACCAGCGGCTGCGTCTTCACCAACAACACCGCGAGCTGCGACGCCGACGGCAGCGTCTGCACCGAGAACGACGCCTGCAGCGGCGGCACCTGCGTCGCCGGCAGCACCAAGGTCTGCGCCGACAGCAACCCCTGCACCAACGACAGCTGCAACGCCAGCACGGGTTGCGTCTTCGCCAACAACACCCAGCCCTGCAACGCCGACAACAGCGTCTGTACCGAGAACGACGCCTGCAACGGCGGCACCTGCAAGGCCGGCAGCGCCAAGGTCTGCAACGACAGCAACCCCTGCACCAACGACCTCTGCATCCCGATCTCGGGCTGCTCGTTCGTCAACAACACGGTCGCCTGCGACGCCGACGGCAGCGTCTGCACCGAGAACGACACCTGCAGCGGTGGCTCGTGCGTCGCGGGCAGCGCCAAGGTCTGCAACGACAACAACGCCTGCACCAACGACAGTTGCAACCCGACGTCAGGCTGCGTCTTCAGCAACAACACGACCGGCTGCAACGCCGACAACAGCGTCTGCACCGAGAACGACGCCTGCAACGGCGGCACCTGCAAGGCCGGCAGCGCCAAGGTCTGCAACGACAGCAACCCCTGCACCAACGACAGCTGCAATGCGACCACGGGCTGTGTCTTCACCAACAACACGGCCACCTGCGACGCCGATGGCAGCGTCTGCACAAGCGGCGACGCCTGCTCGGGCGGCAACTGCGTCGCTGGCAGCGCAGTGACCTGCAACGACGGCAACGCCTGCACCAACGACAGCTGCAACCCCAGCTCGGGTTGTGTCTTCGCCAACAACACCGCCGCCTGCTCCGACGGCAGCGCCTGCACCTCTGGCGAGGCCTGCAGTGGCGGCAGCTGCACCGGCGGCTCGGCCGTCAACTGCGACGACGGCAACGCCTGCACGGCCGACAGTTGCAACTCCGTCAGCGGCTGCGTCCACACCAACACGACGGCCACCTGCGACGACGGCAACGCCTGCACCACGGGCGAGGCGTGCAGCGGCGGCAGCTGCACCGGCGGCTCGGCCGTCAACTGCGACGACGGCGTGCTCTGCACGACCGACAGCTGCAGCAGCGCGACCGGCTGCAGCCACACCGACACCTGCACCACGCTCAGCTGCACCAACGGCTGCACCTGTGGTGCCGGCCAGAACTGCAAGATCGACTGCTCGACCACCAACAGCTGCAACGGCACGATCAACTGCAACAACGCCGCCAGCTGCCAGATCACCTGCAGCGCCAGCGGCAGCTGCGGCGGCGACATCACCTGCACCGGCGCGGCCTGCGACGTCACCTGCTCGGGCAGCAACAGCTGCAAGAAGAAGGTGACGTGCGGCAGCCAGCCCTGCGACGTCACCTGCTCTGGCGCGGGCAGCTGCGCCGACAAGATGTTCTGCGGCACCGGCGACTGCAACGTCACCTGCAGCAACGGCTCCTGCCTGGACAACATCACGTGTGGCGCGGGCGACTGCAACGTCGCTTGCTCTGGAGCCTCGTGCACCGCCAAGGTCAACTGCGCCAACTCGAGCGACTGCGACATCGCCTGCTCGGGCAACTCGTGCAGCGGCGACGTCACGTGCGGCTCGGGAACCTGCGACGTCAGCTGCACTGGCAGCTCGTGCGACGACAAGGTGCGCTGCAACAACTCGTGCGCCTGCAACGCGACCTGCGATAGCACTTCGTGCGGCACGTTGACCTGCCCGACCGGTTGCACCTCGGGCGCGGACGCTTGCACCAGCGCTGGCGCCTGCAACACCTGCCCATAGCGTCGAGTTCTACGTCAGGCGCGATGCGGCGACCGCCACGACCATCGGGCCGGCAACGCTCGTCGCGGAGGGCGGCGCCGCCAGGCCCCCGGAAGCCAGCCAGCGATGGTGCACGACGCCGGCGGGCGTGGGCCGAAGGCGTGGCGTCTTCGCCCGGCGGCTCGGCGTCAGGCCACCGCAGGTTCCAGGCTGGCGTTGGGCGCCGCGTTGGGCGGCCGGCCCCGCGGAACCAAGGACGCGCGTCGCGATCGACACGATGATGGGTCGCGTCGCTAGAACTGCGAGAACGACCAGCTGGTGATGTACTTGGTGCCGTTGGAGCCGGCCGAGGCGTTGGCGCCGGTGAAGCCGAGGTAGATGGGCTTGCCGCTGCTGCCGATGTTCTTCCAGATGTCGGCGACCACGGTGGTGATCGGCGTCGTCGGCTTGGCCGCGCCCGCGGCGGCGACGTAGATGCTCAGCTTGGTGTTGTCGTGGTCGTAGTCGACCCAATAGGTCTTGTCGAGGTTGTTCTGGTTGGAGCCCATGAAGCCCGAGACGTACTTGAGGTTGACCTTGTCGAGGTAGATGCCGAGGTCGGGCGGGCTATACGAGCCGCCGCCCTTGCCGCCGGTGACCTTGAACACCAGCGCTGGCGTCAGGTTGACCATTCCGCCGTCGCAGTAGCCGCCCGCGGGGACGCCGACGCCCGAGGCCGTCGACTGGATCACCATCGAGAAGCCGCAAGAATACCCCGAGACGTTGTAGCGGGTCTGGAAGCTCTTGCCGGCAGTCGGTGACTTCTTGATCCAGAACGAGCCATTCTGGTTGTCGCCGCCCGTCACGACGCGGACGCTGTTGCCCTCCATCACCGCGACGCCGGTGAAGGCGAGCGCGCTTGCGTCGCAGAACGTCGGGTAGTTGAACACGTAGTCGGGCGCCGAAGCGTCGACGTTGACCAAGGTGTCGACGAAGACGTTGGTGCCGTCGATGGTGGCGCGCACGGCGTAGTTCTTGCCGCCCGTGCTGCCGGCGGTGAAGGTGACCTTCGCCAGACCGCTCGCGTCGGAGACGCTGCTCTGGGCGCCGAGGGTGCCGCCGTCAGGCGCGGTCCACTGCACCGTGATGCCCTTGAGCGCGATGTCGCTGCCATCGACCACCTTGACGACGATGGGCAACGTCGGCGAGGCCCCCGGCTTGACGCTCTGGCCGCTGCCGCAGACCTTCTGCAGCTTGTAGGGGGTGCCGCAGTCCTCGTTGCTGAGCGCGTCGCAGTCCTCGTTGCCGTTGCCGCAATCGTCGATGGCCTTGGGCAGCACCTGGCCGACGCAGGCCGAGTTTCCGCCCTTGCCGTCGCATTGCATGGAGCCCGTGACGCAATTGCCGACGCCCGCGGTGCCCTCGGGGCCGTCGTAGCAGCCGACCGTGAAGCCCGACGGCTTGTAGGTGTACTTGCAGTCGGCCACGGCGTCGCAGGTCTCGCTCGAGCAGACCTTGCCGTCGTCGCAGAGCGCGTCGGACGCCACGTGTTTGCAGCCGGCCTTGTCGTCGCAGCTGTCGATGGTGCACGAGACCTGGTCGTCACAAGCGGCGGCCTTGCCGGCGACGCAGACGCCGCCCTTGCAGGCGTCACCGTCGGTGCAGACCTGGCCATCGTCACAAGGCTGCGTGACGGCGAGGTTCTGGCAGGCGGCCACCTTGTCGCAGCTGTCGATGGTGCAGGCGTTGCCGTCCTCGCAGTCGAGCTTGAGGCCGGGCACGCAGGCGCCTTTCTCGCACAGGTCGGGCACGGTGCAGGCGTCGCCGTCCGAGCAGCCGCCGGTCTTGTTGACGTTGAGGCAGCCTTTGACCTGGTCGCAGGAGTCGTCGGTGCAGGGGTTGCCGTCATCGCACGACAGGCTCTTGGCGAAGCATTCAGAGTCGAGCACCGAGAACGTCCAGCGGTCGAGGAACTTGCTGCCGTTGACGCCTGCCGACGAGTTGCCCGCGGTGAAGCCGGCGTAGATGGGCTTGCCGGTCGCGCCGAGGGCGAACCAGAGGTCCTTGACCACCTTGGCGGCGGGAACCTGCGGCTTGGCGTCGCCGACGGGCGCGACGTAGACGGCGATCGTGGTGGTGCCGGGGTCGTAGTCGATCCAGATGGTCTGTGGCTTGTTGTTCTGGTTGACGGCGAGGAAGTCCGGAACCGTGGCGAGGATCGCGCCGTCGAGCGCCAGCGTCAGCGTCGCAGCGCCGACCTTGCCACCGCCTTGGCCGCCGGAGACTTGCGCCACGAACGCCGGCGAGAGCGTCAGCGTGCCCTTGTCGGCGTAGCCACCGGCCGTCTGCTCGATGCCCTTGGCCGTCGCCTGCATCACGAAGGCGTAACCGGCGGTGAAGCCGCTGATGTCGAAGCGGGTCGAGAAGGTCGTGCCGGACTTGAGCGGCTGCGTGTACCAGGCCGAGCCGTTCTGGTTGTCGCCGCCGGTGACGAGCCGCAGCTGGCCGGGCTCGATGGTGGCGACGCCCGTGAGCTTGAGGTAGGTCGAATCGCAGAAGTTGACGTAGTTGAGGATCGACTGCGACAGGCTGGCGTCGACCTTGGCTTGGATGTCGAGCGCCACCTTGCTGTTGTGGACGGTCGCGCGGATCACGTTGGTCTCGCCGTCCTTGCTGCCGAGCACGAAGTGGTTGCTCGTCATGCCGAGCGCGTTGGTGACGGTCTGGGCCGTCTTGGGCGCGCCGCCCGAGGGTGCCGTCCAGTCGATCTTGGCGTTGGGCACGGGCGCGCCGTCGGGGTCGAGCACCTGGATCGTGATCTGCTCGAACAACGTCGCGCCGGGTCGGTCGATCTGGCCGCCGCCGCACGCCAGGTTGATCTGCGACGCGCCGGAGCAGTCCTCGTCCGTGGCACCATCGCAGTCCTCGTCGCCGCCGCCGCAGGCGTCCTCGGGCGTCGGTACGATCTGGCCGACGCAGGCGCCGACCTGGCCGCCGGCCTCGCAGGCGCGCTTGCCCTGCTGGCAGGCGCCGACGCCCTTGGTCCCGTCGGGCCCTTCGTAGCAGGCGATCAGCGAGCCCACGGGCAGCGATTGATGCACACAGCCCTTGGTGACGTCGCAGGTGTCGGCCGTGCAATCGTTGGCGTCGTTGCAGCTGACCTTGATGCCCGAGATGCATTGGGTCAGGACGCAATGGTCGCCCTCGGTGCAGGCGTCGTTGTCGGTGCACGTCGCCTCGTTGGCGAGGTGGGCGCAGCCCTTCTTGCTGTCGCAGGCGTCGTCGGTGCACGGATTGTTGTCGTTGCACGTCTGCGGGTTGCCCGCCTTGCAGGCCGAACCTTCGCAGACATCGGGCGCGGTGCAGGCGTCGCCGTCCTCGCAGGCTTGCGGCGACGCCTGCCATTTGCATTGGCCCAGGGTGCAGAAGTCGGCGGTGCAGACGTTGCTGTCGTTGCAGCCAGCGGCGTTGGTGCAGGTGACGCAATCGGGCAGCGGCACGTTCAAGCAGCCGGTGACGGCCTTGCAGCTATCGATGGTGCAGGGGTTGCCGTCGTTGCAGGTCAGCGACTTGCCGTCGAAGACGCAGGCGTTCTGGACGCAGGCGTAGCTGCCGTTGCAGACATCGCCGTCGTCGAAGGCCTTGCAGTCGGCCTGGACCAGGCAGCCACAGAGCAGCTGGACGCCGCCCTTGCAAGCGCCTTCGCCGTCGCAGCGATCGTCGCCGGTGCAGGGATCGCCGTCTTCGCATTGGGTGTCCTTGACGGTCGAGACCATCTGGCATTGGCCGGTCTTGGCCTGGCACAGGTTCGCCTGGCAGTCGGTGTCGTCGGCCGAGGGGCAGGTCACGAGCGTCGCCGGGTTCACCTTGCACGAGGGCTTGGCGCCCGTGAGGTCGCAGAAGAGCGTGCCGTTGCACAGGTCGCCGTCTTCGCCGGCCTCGCAGTCGCTGTCCTTCTGGCAGGGGCAGACGTCGGTGCCGGCGACGCACGAGCCGCTGCCATCACAGGCGTCATTGGCCGTGCAGAGCGTGCCGTCCGCGTCGCAGGGTGTGCCGAATTTGGTCGCCGAGACGTTGCAGGCGCCGGTCTCCTTGACGCAGACCGTCTTGGCGCAGGTGGTGTCGTTGGCGGTCTTGCAGGTGACGATGGTCGAGGGATTCAGCTGGCATTTGCCGTTGGCCTTGTTGCAGTAGAGCGTGCCGTTGCAGGCGTCGCCGTCTTCCTTCGCCGCGCAGTCGGCGTCCGAGTTGCAGATGCAGGTGTTGGTGCCGCCCGTGCAGACGCCCTTGGTGCAGATCTCGCCAGAGGTGCACTCGGCGCCATCGTCGCAGCCCTTGCCCTCGAGCACGGGTTGCAGGCTGCAGGTGCCGGTCTTGGGCGCACAGATCGATTGGCGACATTGCGTGTCGTTGGCCTTGCTGCACTTGACGATGGAGCCGGGGTTGAACTCGCATTGGCCGCTGCCGATGTTGCAGAAGTAGGTGCCGTTGCACACATCGCCGTCGTCGGCGCCCACGCAATCGTCGTCGGATTTGCAGCACGTCCAGGTGCCCGACGCGCACTTGCCAGCGCCGTCGCAGGCGTCGCCGACGGTGCAATCGACGCCGTCGTCGCAGACCACGCCGAGCGGCTTGGGCTCCTTCTTGCAGGCACCGGTCGACTCGACACAGGCGGTCTTGGTGCACGGATTGTCGGTCGAGGTGTCGCAGACGACGATCGTCGAGGGATTGACCTTGCACGACCAGACGTCGCCCGATTTGTCGCAATACGGCAGGCCGTTGCAGAGGTCGCCGTCGTCGACGCAGTCGCTGTCCTTGGCGCAGGCGCAGCTCTTGTCGACGCCCTTGCAGGCGCCGCCCTTGCAGGTGTCGTTGTCGGTGCAGCTGACGCCGTCGTCGCACGGGGTGGGCGAGCCGGCACCGGCTGATTGCGAGAGCAGCTCGCGGCGACACGAGCCATCCGGCAGGTCGCAGATCTGCTGGGTCAACTCGACCGCGACGAGGCCGCAGGAGCCGGTCAGCGGCGAGCAGGCGTTCTTGACGCAGACGCCATCGAGGCTGTCGTCGCAGACCTTGTGCTTCGCCGCGTTGGAGACACAAGCGAAGGGTGCCTTGGCCCCCGGCGGCTGCGCGACGCATTGCAGCGGCCCCTTGCACAGGTTGCTGACGTCGGACTCGCCGGGCGTCGGGCACTCCTGCACCCCTGGCTCGCAATTGCAGACGCTCGGCCCGGAGACGCAGACGCCGTCCTTCCAGACGTCGCCGACCGTGCACGCGCGACCGTCGTCGCACGGGCCGCTGGATGGCTTGGTCGTGTCCTCGGCCTCGACGTCGATCGCGTTGGCGTCGGCGGCGACCGCGTCGGCGTCGTCGACTGCCTGGGTGTCTTTGGCCCCGCCTGCCGCGGTTTCGTCCTGGCCGCAGGCGGCGAGCAGGGCGACCAGCAGCCACGGCGCGACCCGAGTGGACACTAGGTGCGGGCGGGAACGAGCCGAGTCCGCAGGCGACAAAAGCGCACCGTGCCAGCGCATCCGAAATGCAGCCATGCCAAACCTCAAGATGGAGACCATGCAACAACGCCGGACACGACAACGATCGGTGTCGCGTCCGGATCCTGGGGGATCGAAGAGAGCGAACGATGCCATTGTCGCAGGTTGCTGGTCAATGTCCGCCGCCGTACGACGCGTGCGGCAGTGGCCACCGCGCGTCGAAACCCGGCCAGGGTGGATCGCCGCACGCTAGCGCCGTGAGCGCGCCAGATCGACGAGGTGTTGCAGCGCGACCCGCAGCGCAGGTACCGTCTGGCGCAATGCCCAGGCGCAGCGCGCGCCATCGAGGGAGAGGCGATGAAGACGACCCTGATCCGCGGCGGCACCGTCGTGAACGCAGAACGTGAGTGGAAGGCGGACGTCCTGATCACGGGCGAGACCATCGCTGCGGTCGGCGCCGACCTCGCAGCCCCGGCGGGCGCCGAGATCGTCGACGCGTCGGGCGCGTACATCCTGCCCGGCGGCATCGACCCGCACACCCACATGCAGCTGCCCTTCATGGGCACGGTCGCCAGCGAGGACTTCTACACCGGCACCGCGGCGGCGGCGGCGGGCGGCACCACGACCATCATCGACTTCGTCATCCCGTCCCCGGGCCAGCGCATCCTCGAGGCCTACGACACCTGGCGCGGCTGGGCCGAGAAGTCCGCGGCGGACTACACCTTCCACGTCGCCATCACCTGGTGGGACCAGAGTGTCCACGACGACATGGGCACCCTGGCCCGCGAGCGCGGCGTCAACTCGTTCAAGCACTTCATGGCGTACAAGAACGCCATCATGTGCGACGACGAGGTGCTGGTGAACAGCTTCTTGCGGGCCAAGGATCTCGGCGCGCTCGCGACGGTGCACGCCGAGAACGGCGAGCTCGTCTACAGGCTGCAGCAGGCCATCTTCGACAAGGGCATCCGCGGCCCCGAGGGCCATCCGCTGAGCCGGCCACCAGAGGTCGAGGGCGAGGCCGCCAACCGCGCGCTGCGCATCGCCGAGGTGCTCGGCACGCCGGTGTACCTCGTGCACACCAGCTGCATCGACGCGCTCGAGGCCCTGACCCGCGCCCGGCTCGAGGGCCAGATCGCCTTCGGCGAGGTGCTGGCGCAGCACCTGGTCTTCGACGACAGCGTCTACCGCAACCCGGATTGGGACCAGGCCGCCGGCTACGTCATGAGCCCGCCCTTCCGCCCGCGCAACCACCAGCGCGCGCTCTGGCAGGGCCTGCAATCCGGCGTGCTGCAGACCACGGCGACCGACCACTGCTGCTTCTGCATCGATCAGAAGCGGGCCGGCCTGGACGACTTCCGCAAGATCCCGAACGGCACCTCCGGCGTCGAGGATCGCATGGCCGTCCTGTGGCACCACGGCGTGCGCACGGGCAGGCTGACGCGCCAGCAGTTCGTCGCGGCCACCTCGGCCAACGCGGCGCAGATCTTCAACATGTACCCGCGCAAGGGCGCCATCGCCGTCGGCGCCGACGCCGACGTCGTGGTCTGGGACCCCGAGATCAGCCGCACGATCTCGGCCAAGACCCACCACCAGCGCATCGACTTCAACATCTACGAGGGCATGACCGTCGTCGGCGGCCCGGCGATGACCTGGTCGCGCGGCAAGCTGCTGTGGAACCGCGGCGCGCTGACGGCCGAGCCCGGCTGGGGCAAGTACGTCGATCGGCCCTGCTTCCCGGCCTATTGGGACGCGCAGACGCTGCGCAACGCCCAGGCCGAGCCGACGGCCGTGGTCCGATGAGCCAGGCCGCGGCCAGCGAGGTTGCCAGCGCGCGTCGCGTCGACGTCGCCCACGTCGAGGTCCGGCGCACGGCGCTGCTGGCGAGCACCGGCAACGTCGGCGCGCCGCATGGCTGGTTGGTGCTGCACGGCATCCACCAGCGCGCCGAGGAGTTCATCGCCCCCTGGGCGCGATTTGGCGGCGGCGACGATCGGCGCGTGCTCGCCCCCGAGGGCCTGTCGCGCACCATCCTCGACTTCAAGACCGACAAGGCCGGCGCCTGCTGGACGACGATCCCGGACCGCTCCATCGATCTGCCGGACGCCTTCGCCTGGCTCGACGCCTGCGCCGAGCGCCTGGACGCAGAGACGGGCGTCGGCAAGCGCGTGCTTCTGGGCTTTTCGCAGGGCGGCATCATCGCGGCGCGCTGGGCCGTGGCCCGGCCGCGGATCTGGGACGCCGTCGTGCTCTGGGGCAGCGCTGTGCCGCAGGGTGTGTCGCCGGCCGAGCTCGCCAGCCGCAGCCGCGACGGCAAGCTGCACCTGGTGCTCGGCGACCGCGACGAATTCGCCAACGAGGAGCGTCGCGCCGCGATCGGAGCGGCGCTCGCGGCCGCCGGCGTGCCCCTGGACCTGCGCACCTTCGCCGGCGGCCACCGCCTCGATGACGCGACGCTGGCGGCGCTGGCTGCCTCCGTCGAGGGGCGCTGATCATGAGGGCCGCCGCCGGAGGTCGAATCCGTGACGTGGCTGGCGCGGCCCGGGCGACGTCGGTGCCGGCGTCGCTGGTGCTCGCGCTGCTCACGGCCTGCAGCACCCCGGCCAAGGGCGACGCGGCGGCGAGCGCAGACAGCGTGAGCGTCGACGCCAGCGCCACCGGTGACGTCTCGGTCGACGACGTCGCGGCCGACGCCGCGCTGCCCGACGCGCAAGCCGCCGACGCGAGCGACGACGGCGGCGGCGATACAACGGCGCCCGGCACGTCGAGCGACGCCACCATCGAGGATGGCGCCGCCGTGGACAGCGCGGCCCAGATCGACGCTGCCGACGTCGTCGACAATGCCGACACGGGCGTCACGGGCGACACGGCCGACGCGGGCGACGACGCCGACGCGACCGCGATTCTCGACGCCGACGCCGCCTTCTGCCAGAGCGCCGTCACCTCGATCACGGACATGCCGCTGGGCAGCGTCGGGGTCGACTTCGAGACCTGCACGGGATGCGGCTGCTGCAACAGCGACGGCAGCTATCCGGCGACGATGGCGGTGGACTGCCTGGAGTGCGCTCCGGCTGGCGCCCTGGCCAAGATCGGCGCCACGCTCCAGGGTGGGATGTTGACGACCTTCGTCACCTGCGTCACCGGCAACGCCGCCGCGCCGCTCGCGGACCACGGCCTCTTCGTCGGCGGCGGCTGGACGGCGCCGAACGGCGTCCCTGGCCTGGAGATCCTGCTCAACCCGCCGGCGAAGATGTTCGGCTTCGCCGCCGTGCCGACATCGAGCGAGGCGAAGCCGGCGTTCGTGCTGCGCGGTTATGACGCGGCAGGGGTCCAGGTCGCCGAGGACAGCTTCGTCTTCAGCAGCGCGCCGGGCGGCGGCTGCGCAACCGTGAACCCGGCCGCGCAGTTCTTCGGCTTCCGGCCCTGCAGCGACGCGGTGATGGTTCGTGTCGTGGTCGAGACCACCGACGCCAACGTCGCCATCGACCACGTGCGGATCTGGCGGCCATGAACGCACGCCCCCACGCGCCGCCACGCGGCCACGCCCTGCCCTGGGTTCTCGGCCTGCTCGGCCTGTTCGCCCTGCTCGGCTGCGGCAAGGAGACCGTCCGGGTCAAGGCCCAGGTCAGCGGCTTCGGCAGCGACGCCGCGGTCACGGTCGACACCGTCGCAAGCCCGGACACCGCCGGCGGATCGACCGACAGCGACGCGACCGTCGGCAACGACGCCGCGCCGGGATGCGTGGCGGGGACGACGCGCTGCGAGGGCGGCCAGCGCCAGCGCTGCGACGCGTCGGGGGCGTGGCAGGCCGAGCCTTGCGCTGCCGACGCGCCCTACTGCCTCGTCGACGCCTGCGTGGCCTGCGCCCCCGGCCAGGGTCGCTGCGCCGCCTCGGGCCATGAACGCTGCGACGACGACGGTGCCTGGCAGGCCGATCCGTGCCCGGCGAGCAAGCCCGTCTGCGACGCCTCGGTCTGCAAGGTCTGCGCGCCGAGCCAGGTCAGCTGCCTCGACGCCGGCGGCGTGGCCCAGGTCGCCGTGTGCAACGCCAAGGGCACCGACTTCGACCAGGTTACGCCCTGCAAGGCCGACCAGGCGTGCAAGCAGGGCGTCTGCCAGGTCTGCCTCGCCGGCGCCACGCGCTGCGAGGACGGCGCGCGCCAACGCTGCCAGGACGACGGCGGCGGCTGGCTGGCCGATCCCTGCGCGTCGGCGACGCCGCTCTGCCTCGCGGGCCAATGCGCCTTGTGCACGCCGGGCGAGGTTCGCTGCACGCCGCTGCAGGCCGACCAGGGCGCCGGCCCGGGCCGCCAGACCTGCGCCGGCGACGGCCTCAGCTGGGTCGACAGCGCCCCCTGCCCGGGCATCGCGGTCTGCAGCGAGGGCGCGTGCAAGGCGTGCCTGCCCGGCGAAGCGCGCTGCGTCGGCGGCAAGCGCCTCGTCTGCGCGGCGGACGGCGCGGGCCTGACGCTGGACCAGGATTGCGCCAAGCAGGGGCTCGTCTGCGCCAACGCCGGCTGCAGCTGCGTGCCCGGCCTTGCCTGTAGCGCCGCACTTCCGGGCCAGGCGGCGAGCTCGTCGCTGTTGAGCTGCGCGTTCGGCGGCAACGCGGGCACGATCACCAAGACCTGCGGCGAAGAGGGCGTCTGCGTCGGCCAGACGTGCGCGCTCTGCCAGCCGGGCGCGCTCGCCTGCATGGGCGACCAGGTCACCAGCTGCAAGCCGGACGGCAGCGGCCTGGCCCTGCAGCAGGACTGTGCGGCGGCGGGCGGCGTCTGCGTCAAGGGCGCCTGCGTCGCGCCGTGCAGCGAGGCCGCTGGCGAGGTCGGCTGCGGCTTCGCGGCCATCGACCCGCCCCGGACCGATCCCTCGCCCTCGGCGCCGCCCGCGACCTTGGTGCTGCTGGCCCGTAACACGACGATCCAGGCGCAGTCGACGAGTTGGGCCGGCGCGGCCGCGACCGCGCCGAGCGGCAGCAGCGCTCCCGGCAGCGGCAGCAGCGCGCCGCCGACCGCGAGCACGCCGTTGATCGTGGGCCTGCAGGGCCTCGGGGCCGTCCCGGGCGGCGCGGCGACGACGACCGGGCCCGCCCCGGCGCTCGGCCTCGCGACGTCGGCGGCGGCGAGCGGCGTGATCGCGATCCACGCCGCCGACGGCAGCAGCGGCGAACTGATGGCGCTGCCCGGGCGGCCCGAGGCCGGCGCCTACCGCGTGGCGGCCTGGCCGTCGCAGGGGGTCGGCGCCGAGGGCTGGATCGCGGTCCTGGCCGGCGGCGCACCTGTGAGCCTGACGCTGACGTTGCCGTCGACGACCGCCACGGCGGCGACCCCCATGATCCAGGCCGGGCCGGGCGTGCCGGCGCTGGCCGCGGGTGGCGCGGCGCAGCTCTCGGTGCCTGCGGGCGCTGCGCTCGTGCTGCTGGCGGCCCCGAGCGCCGACCTGACCGGCGTCCAGCTCGTCGCGGACAACCCCATCACCCTATGGGTCGGCCACCGCGCGGCCAGGGTCCCTGCGGTGGATCGCTGCCTCAAGCCCGACGGCACCGGCCCCGGCCAGGTCGGCAGCTGCCAGGCGACCGGCGGGCTGTGCTTCGTCGACGCCGACTGCGCGCCCCCCTGCTGTGGCGACGCCTTGCTGACGGCGCTGCCGCCGGTGGCGCGCTGGGGAACGGTGCACGTCGTCGGCCGCAGCGTCAGCCGCGGCAAGGAGGCGGACGCCGTGCGCGTGGTCGCGGACCAGGACGGCACCGTCGTCGTCACCGAGCCGGCGCTGGGGCCGCCCGCGATCCTGGGTGCCGGCGAGGCGCTCGACCTGCACCTGCCTGCGGACGTCGTGATCGTCGCCACCGGCAAGGTCGCCGTGCTCCAGCTCTTGGCCGGCGGCGGCGCCACGGGCCTCGGCGCCGCGGCGCAGGGCGATCCGGCGATGGCGCTGCTGCCACCTGTCGAACGCTGGAGCCAGCGCGCCGAGCTCTGGGTGCCGGCCGCGGGCTGGGCGCAGCGCCACCTGACGCTCGTCGCGGCCAAGGGCATGGCCTGGACCCTCGATGGTGTCGCCGGCGTCGGCGGGGTGGCGATCGGCGGCAGCGGTTTCGTCGCGTGGCGCATGCCGCTCGCCGCAGGCAGCCACGCGCTTCGCTGCGGCGGCCCGTGTGCCGCGCTGGTGCACGGCTACGGCACGGCCAGCGGCTTCGCCTCCGTCATCGGCGCCGGACCGTGACGCGGGCCCTCGCGACCCTGCCCGTCGCACCGTCGGCGGCGACCGGCCAGGAACGGACAAGAAAGCGCTTGCCATCCTGACAGATTTGCCTGATCGTGGATGTCCCACCCCTGAGGTCCGACATGCTCGACGCACGACTCTTCCCTGGCGGACTCCGCCTCGTCGCCCTGCCGCGCTCCGCTGCCACGACGCTCCGTGCGGCGTGGCCAGCGCTCGCCTTGCTGCTCGCCGCCGGCTGCGGCCAAGGTGACGGAGGCAAGACCGCCGACCCGACGACGCAGTTCCAAGGCAAGACCGTCGTCTGCGTCGAAGGCGCGAGCAAATGCGCCGACCTTGCGACCGCCGAGGCCTGCACCGACAACGCCTGGCGCCAGACGCCCTGCGGCGACGGCGTCTGCGAGGACGGCGCCTGCCGGCCCAAGATCTGCGTGCCGAACGTCGCCACCTGTCGCCCCGACGGCGTCGCGATCTGCAGCGCGCGCGGCACCTCGTTCCTGCCGGCGACGCCCTGCGGTCCGAACACGACCTGCACCGACGGCGCGTGCCTGCCCGACGCCTGCGTCGCCGGCACCGCGCTCTGCACCGGCAACGGCCTCGCGGTCTGCCGAGCCGACGGCTCCGGCTTCGACGTCACGCCTTGCGCCAAGGGCCGCATCTGCGCGGTCGGCGGCGACGGCGTCGCGGCCTGCTTGCAGACGCATTGCCAGCCCAACGAGATCAGTTGCGACGGCGCGATCCAGACCGAATGCGACGCCCTCGGCCTGCACCAGAAGCCGATCGCCGACTGCGCCAGCGAGGGCAAGATCTGCCAGGCGGGCGCCTGCGTGGAGTTGACCTGCGTGCCCAACGTGCAGACCTGCCTCGGCGGCCAGCAGGCCACCTGCGCCGCGGACGGCATGGGCTGGGTCACGACCAGCTGCGGCGACGGCAAGACCTGCAAGAACAACCTCTGCATCGACACGGTCTGCGTGCCGGGCGAGTCGTTCTGCGACGGCCAGCGCCCGGCCGTCTGCCACGCCGATGGCCTCGGCTTCGACCCGAGCGAGGCCTGCACCAACGGCCAGACCTGCAAGCAAGGCGGCTGCGTCGGCGACAAGTTCGTCTGTGGCGACGGCCTGTGCGACGGCGACGAGGCCAAGACCTGCGCCGACGACTGCAAGCCCGCGCCCTTCCCCCCGCAGGCCTTCGACGCCCTGGCCCCCGGCACGCCGACCGCGCAGCCGCGCGCCCCGCGCGCGCTGCTGGCCAAGGCCAGCGCGTCGTGGACCAGCGCCCGGGCCATGGCGCTGCACGCCGGCAAGCTCTTCGTCGTCGACACCGACAACGGCGCCCTGGTCGTGATGGACGCAGCGACCCTGAAGATCGAGGCCACGGTCCCGGTCGGCAAGCGGCCGGACTCGGTCGTGGTCGGCCCTGACGGCAAGGTCTTCGTCAGTGTGCGCCAGGAAGCCAAGATCGCGACGCTCGCCTGGGGTGCCTGGGCGACCGGTCAGGTGCTGCCGATGTACGTCGGCAAGGATCCGACGGGCATGGCGCTGCGCAACGACGGCAAGGTCCTGTACGTCGCGCTGGCTGGCGAGGACGCCATCGTCGGCGTCGAGGCGTCGAGCGGCGTCAAGCTCGTGCGCTTCCCGTCGATCACGCGGCCGTTGCACCTGATGGTCCGCCCCGACGACACGATCGTCGCGCTCTCGGGCCGCGGCCAGGCCTTCATCGGCGCCAACCTCGACCTGGACGCGCAGCTCGAGAGCGCCAAGCTCGGCATCCAGCCGCAGGACATGATCGGCTCGCTGACCCCGGTCGCGCTGCGCACCTTCAACCCGACGCCGTCGTGCCGCGACAAGCTGACGATCGAAGCGCGGGTCGCCAACCGCGCCATCGCCGCGACGCTGCAGCCCGAGACGGGCGCCGTGCTCGTGTCGCACGTGCTGGCGATGCCGGGTTCGTCCGACGACGTGCTCGACAGCGCCGGCATCAAGCCGGTCGACATCCCGCAGCCGCCCAAGGTCATCTGCAGCGGCGGCTACGGCAGCACCTGCAAGGTCGTGCCGCCTCCGCCCGGCAAGCCGCCGTGCGTGGGCGCGCCGGCGCGGCCGTACGAGCCCTCCGTCTCGGCGATCGCGGCCAACGGCACGGTGCTCGCCACGCTGACCAGCGGCGACATGCCGATCGTCGACGCCGAGAGCGGCCGCAGCTTCCTCGCCCGCTTCGACCAGCCGAGCGACATCGCGCACCATCCGACGCATACGATCGCGCTGATCGCCGGTCGCGGCAGCAACAACGTGCTGGTCATCAACACCGCGTCGCCGGATCCGATGCGCTGGCCGATCGCGGACATCGCGGTCGGCGCCGGCCCCAAGGCGGTCGCCATCGCGCCCAAGGGCGACGTCGCGTACGTGCTCTGCGCCAACGACTTCACCGTCCACCGCGTCGACCTGCAGCCGCTGCTCGCGCTGGCCCCGGCGCTGTCGACGACGACCGACCCGAACGCCCTGCCCAAGATCGACCCGATCCTGCTCGGCAGCGCCGCGTCTGCGGCCTACGGCGTCGATCCGCTGCCGCCCGCGGCGCAGATCGGACGCCAGGTCTTCCACTTCGCCCGCAACCCGCGACTGTCGGCCGCCGGCCGCTTCGCCTGCGCGACCTGCCACCTGGACGGCCAAGAGGACCACACCGTCTGGTTCATCGCCGAGGGCCCGCGCCAGACGCCGGCGCTCGCCGGCCGCCTGCACGACACCGCGCCGTACAACTGGCTCGGCACCAAGTTCAAGCTGACCGACAACGTCATCAACACCACGGCGCGCATGGGCGGCACTGGCCTGCTGCCCAACGAGCTCGAGGGCCTCGCGGCGTTCTTGCTCCAGGGCCTGGAGCCGCCGCCGAACCCGAACCTCGATCCGGGAGGCCTCACGGCGCAGCAGCTCGAGGGCAAGGCGATCTTCCACGATCCCAAGGTCGAGTGCGCGACCTGCCACATGCCCGGCCCGGGCACCGACGGCGCCCAGCACGACGTCGGCACCGCGACCGAGGTGGAGAAGAAGGTCGCGGCCGCCAAGGGCGAGCCGGCGCCGACGTACAACACGCCGTCGTTGCGCGGCCTCTTCTACACCGCGCCCTACCTGCACGACGGCAGCGCGCCGACCCTGCATGACGCGCTGAAGAAGACCGCCACCACGATGGGCCACACCGACCACCTGACGCCGAAGCAGCTCGACGCGCTGGTCGCCTACCTCAAGACGCTCTGATCGCCGGCATGACGGATCCGCGTTCGGCCCGGAGATCCGTGCCGCGTTGGCCCTGGGTCTGGTCTGCGTACGCCGTGCTCGGCTGGTGCGTGGTCGGCTGTACGACGGTCGGCAACGGCGGCACCGGCGGCGGCGGCTTCCGCGGCATCGACATCCAGCTCGGCGGGGGCGACGTCGCCGATGGCACGGGCGATGGCGCCACCGTCGAGGACCCGACGCAGGACGCCGCCGCGGACACGGCGCCGGATAGCGCGGAGGACACGGCCGAGGACAGCTCCGAGGAGACCGTGGACGACGCCGTGGGCGTCGACGGCGACGACGACGCGACGTCGATCCATGACGGCGCCGCGGATGCCATCGCCGACGCCACCGACGGCGCCGACGGTGCCGACGACGTGACGGACGCGCAGTCGGACGACGCCGACGCGACAGCCGCGACCGACGCCGACGACGCCGCGAGCATCGGCGACGGCGACGACGGCGACGACACCTCTGAGGTGACGGGCCTCGAGGACGCCATCGTCGGCGCCGATCTCGACGGTGGCGGCCTGGGCATCGCCGACGGCAACGCTGACGGCGATGGCGACGGCGACGCCGCGGCCCAAGACGCGGCCCAGGACGCCGACGCCGACGACGCCGACGCCGCTGCGAGCGACGCCGGGCCTGCGGGGCCGGCCCCCGCCGTGCCGCTGTCGAGCTGCAAGGGCGCCAACGGCAGCAAGACCTGCAGCGTCGACGGCAAGCTGCGGCTCGAGTGCATCCTCGGTGCCTGGACCCCGCTGGCCCATTGCGGCTTCGGCGTCTGTGCGGCCAAGGCCCAGCCCTCGGGACCGGCCCAGCTCTCGTGCAGCGTGCCGGCGTCGAGCCACGCCGAGCTCGCGGCGGCCTGCGCCCGGACCATCAGCTGCTTTGCGCCCTCACAGTCGCTCGAGCGATGCATGCGGGCAGCGCTCGCACCCTCGCTCGAGGCCGCCGATGCCGGCGGCGGCGCGCTGATCGATCCGATGATCGCGACCTTCGCCAGCCTCGCGCCGGCGTTGGCCTGCATCTCGACGTCGAACTCCTGCGCGACGTTGGCGCAGTGCATCCATCTGTTTCCCCAGCCGAAGTGCAACGGCGGCGCTGCGAGCGGCTGCGACGGCAACCTCGCCTGGCACTGCAACGGCGGCGCGGCCGTGGTCGGCGATTGCGCCAAGATCGGCGTCAATTGCGCGATGGTCGCGGGTCAGCCGCGCTGCCTGGCCGACGCGCCCTGCCCCATCGGCGACGTCAGCGCCTGCGCCGGTCGCGTCAACACGGTCTGCTTGCAGACCAGCGCCGGCAACCGGGCGGCCAAGATCGACTGCGGCGCGCTCGGCCTGCAATGCGTCGCCAACCTCAACCCGACCAGCAACATCGCCGCCGGATGCGGCGCGGCCAGCGCGTGCCCTGCGGCGGGCTCGGGCATCCCGGCCTGCGAGGGCGCCAAGCTCGCGACGTGTAGCGCCAACAAGCTGGTCGAGACGACCTGCCCGGCGCAATCGGTCTGCTTGCTGCAGGACGACTTCGGCGTGCTGGCGCCGGCCTGTCCCGACAACGCCACCTGCGAGTCGGCGCTCTGCGGCCAGGGCGGCTCGTGCAGCCACGTCAGCCGCTGCCAGGGCTCCGAGGTCTGGTACTGCGAGCAAGGGCAGCCGCGCAGCTTCGACTGCGCCTCGATCGGCAAGTCCTGCGTGTCCGGGGCCGCGCCGCGCTGCAACTAGCCGCGACTGGTCGAGCGCCGGGTGGCAGCAAAGGCTGCATCGGCGCCGTCTGCGCCGTCGGGGCTCAGGGCGGCGCGCCAGCCGCGACCCATGCGCGCAGCAGCTTGACCGTCGCCGCGTCGACGCCCCCCTTTGTCGGCATCTCGAGGCCGCAGGTGCTCACCTTGGGGTCGACCTTGTGCACCATCACCGAGCCGTCGGGGTCGCCGGGCTTGACCAGGATGCCGGGCGCGCAGGGGCCGACGGCGGCCTTGCCGACCAACAGCGCACGAAAGCTGAAGACGTCGACAAAAAGCGGCCATTCGGTCTTGCTGCCGTGGCACGCGGCGCTGGTGCAGCCCCAAGGCTGCAGGACCTCCGACCAGATGACGAAGCTGGTCGGCACGGTCGGGCCGGCGTCGCTGTCCGCGCTGCCGTCGCCGCCCGCGTCGCCGCCGGCGTCGGCGTCGGCCACGCTGGAATCCACAGCGTCGGCCACGTCGCCCTGGGCGTCCGCGATCGTGCCGTCGCCGGCGTCCTGGGCGGTGTCGGTCGTCGCGTCGCCGCTCGCGCCGTCGCCCATCGGGCCGCCGTCGCCGACGTCGCTGCCGAGGATGTCGGGGCCCGATGCGCTGTCGCCAAGGGCACCACCGTCGGTCGCCGCGGCGTCAGCACCGCCGCTGACGGTGTCGGCGCTGCTGGCACCGTCGCCGAAGCTCGGCGAGATCACGTCGCCTTGCCAGAGCGGCTCGTAGACGACCTCACGCTCTTTGCAGCCGAGCAGCCCCGCGACGAGCAGCAGCGTGACGACGACGTGCCGCACGACGGTTGCAACGGGAGCGGCGGTGGCGTGGTGCGTGGTCACGAGCAGGGAGCGTAGCGGCTTCGCTGCTTGCCTGCCAGCGGCACGCTGGCCTACGCTGGCCCCGGACGACAGGACCGACGCGAAGCCGCGACCACCGCCAGCTGGTGGGCGTCGGCGCACGGCAGACCGAGACGGGGGCACCATGGCGACGAGCCAGAGCGCGAGCGCAGATCCAGCAGCAGAGGCCGGGCACAGCCTGGTGTACGGCATCGACGACGTGCCGCCGGTCGGCGTCGGTCTGGCGCTGGGCCTGCAGCACTACCTGACGATGTTCGGCAGCACCGTGGCGATCCCGCTGATCATGGC
Source organism: uncultured Enterobacteriaceae bacterium (assembly GCA_964586155.1). GTDB lineage: Bacteria > Myxococcota_A > UBA9042 > UBA9042 > UBA9042 > SXNM01. The sequence continues at coordinate 21,929 of CAZPHC010000050.1, forward strand.
CGGGCCGCTCGGCATCGCCGACGATCCGGTCCAGCTGGGCGCGCTGATCGGCACGATGTTCTTCGTCTCGGGCATCACGACCTTGCTCCAGGCGACCTGGGGCAACCGCCTGCCGATCATCCAGGGCGGCACCTTCAGCTTCCTGACGCCGGCCATCGCGATCTGCGGCATGGTCGGGGTCAAGGAGGCTGGCTTCGACGTCAAGATGCAGCATATCCAGGGGGCCGTGATCCTGGGCTCGCTGGTCGAGATCGCCATCGGCTACTCGGGCCTGGTCGGCAGGCTGACGCGCTTTGTCGGGCCGATCACCATCGCGCCGACCATCGCGCTCATCGGCCTGTCGCTCTACCCCTTCGGCGCCCCAGAGGCGGGCAAGCATTGGGGCATCGGTGGCCTGACGATCCTGTTGATCGTGCTGTTCTCGCAGGTGCTGCGCAAGAAGCACCGCGTGTTCGAGCTCTTCCCCGTGCTGCTCGGCATGGGCGGCGCCTGGGCCGTGGCCGCGCTCTGCACCGCCGCGGGCATCTTCGAGCCCGGACATCCGGCCTACACCAGCCTCGACAAGCTGCACGCCGCGCCGTGGGTGCGCATCCCCTACCCGCTGCAATGGGGCACGCCGACGTTCACCGTCGCCGCGACCGTCGGCATCATCGCCGGCTACATCGCCAGCATCGTCGAATCGATCGGCGACTACTACGCCTGCGCCCGCATGGCCGGCGCGCCGGTGCCGACGCCCAAGACGATCAGCCGCGGCATCGGCATGGAGGGCATCGGCTGCTTCATCGCCGGCGTGTTCGGCACGGGCAACGGCACGACCAGCTACTCCGAGAACATCGGCGCTATCGGCCTGACGCGGGTCGGCAGCCGCCGCGTGGTGCAGTACGGCGCGGGCATCATGCTCGTGCTCGGCGCCGTCGCGAAGTTCGGCGCGCTGTTCACGACCATCCCGCAGCCGATCGTCGGCGGCATGTACTGCGCGCTCTTTGGCATGATCGCGGCGGTCGGCATGAGCAACCTGCAGTTCGTCGACCTCAACAGCGCGCGCAACCTCTTCATCATCGGCTTCGCCTTCTTCATGGGCCTGTCGGTGCCGACCTACGTCAGCGCGCATCCGCTGGCCTTCGAGCCGACCTGGCTGGCCGACGTGCTCAACACCCTGGGCAAGACCGGCATGGCGGTCGGCGCGTTCATCGCCATGCTGCTCGACAACGTGATCCCGGGCACGCCAGCCGAGCGCGGCCTGCTGCATTGGCAGTCCGGCGACACGGCGGACGCGCCTCCAGTGCCGGCGCATCACGAGACCCACCACGTCGGCTGAGCCGCAGGCGGTCTGACGTCGCCGCGCCGCGCGAGGCGAGGCGCGGCGCGAAGCGGCGGTCAACGCTGCGGCGCGCTGCCGCGCTGGCGCCTGAGCCAGAGCGCCCGGGCCTGGCGCGCTTGCCAGGTGCCGGCGTCGTCGCGCATCGCCACCGCGAGGTCCGCGAGCAGCTCGGCCGCCTGCACGGCGATCACGGCCAGATCGAGCGACTCGGCGCGGGCCAGCGCGACCGCTGCCCAACGTTGGGCGCCCAAGGCGTCGCTCGCCGCGTCGCGTTGCCGGGCGCGCAGCAACGCCAGCGTCGCGGTCGCGCCGACCTGACCGACGCCGTCGAGCAAGGCCTCGGCCTCGTCCAGCGCGGTCGCGGCGACGCGAGCGTCTGACGCGGCGCCGAGTTCGGCCATCAGCAGCAGCAGCGTCGCGGCGGCGAGGCGGTCGCCGCGCTCGAGCTGCCAGGCCACGGCCCGGCGCAGCGCCGCGAGCGCGGCGAACGCGCGCTCGCTGCCAGCGGCGACCCAGGCGCGCGCCGTCTCGTTGGCGGCCAACGCCGCCATCGCCTCGTCCCCGAGGTCCAACGCCTCGACGTCCGGTTGCAGCAGGTCGAGCCGCACCGACGCCTCGGCCACCGACAGCGTCCCGGCGAGCAGCGCCGCCGTGACGGCCTCGGCGCCGGTCCGCACCGCCAGCGCCCGCAGCGCGTCGGCGTCGCCGGCGGACGCCGGCCGCGCGGTCGCCGCCTGGCGCGAGACCGAAGCGAGGCGCAGCGCGGCGCCGTCGGCATCCCCCACCGCGCGGCGCAGCGCGGCGTCGATGCTGCGCATCTGCAGCGCGGGCAACGAGGCGGCGCCCAGGCCCAGACCGGCCGCGAGCCAGCGGGCACCGACCAGGGCGTCGCGGGCGGCGTCGTGCCAGCCTGCAGCCACCGCGAGCGACGCGCGTTCGAGCAGGATGCCGAGGCGCAGCGTCGGCGAGCCGCCCTGCTCGAGCAACGCGGCAGCCCGGGCCAGGCCGCGATCGCGTCCGCGCACCGAGGCGCTGCGCCGCGCGCTGGCGGCCACGCGCCGGGCCGCGGCGTCGGGGCGCCCTGCGGCGAGCCAGGCCGCGACGATGGCCTCGTCGCCCCAGCGGTCGTCGCCGGTGCCGAGGGCCCCCCAGACGGCCGCGAGGCTGCCGTGGAGCGCGGCGCGCAGCTCCTGATCGAGGCCGTCGAGCGCGATCTGGGCCAGCGTCGGGTCCGCTGGCGCGAGTCCACCGGGCCCGGTGACGAGCCAGCCGTCGCGCTGCAGGTCCGCGACGACCTCGTCGAGCGAGGCGGGGGCGAGCGCGTCCTGGATCGCGCCGAGATCGACGCGTCGGTTCAACGCGAACGCGGCCTGGACCACAGCCCGCAGCGTCGGCCGCGCCAGGCCCGACCATGCCGGCCGCTGGAGACCTGACGCGCCGGTCTGGCCGGCGACGGCCGCCGCCGGCCCGGACGCAGCGGCAGCCGCGGGGTCGGCCTCGACCTCGGCCTCGGTCGGCATCGGCTCGAACGCGGCGGCCAGCGCCTCGACGAAGGCTGCGGCGCTGCGGGGCCGGCGCGACGGCTCCTCGTCGAGCGCGCGCAGCAGCACCCGGGCAGCGTCCCCCGGCAGGGCCGCGACCATCACGTCGGGCTGCGCCCCGCCACGCCCCGTCGTCGGGCGTCGCCCGGTCAGCAGCTCGCAGGCCATCACCGCGAGGGCGTAGAGATCCAGCGCCGGGCCCGGCTCGGCGTCGCCGGCCTCCGGCGGCAGGTAGGCGAGCGTGCCGTGGCGCAGCTGCGTCGAGCGCTGGGGCAGCGCGTCGCCGCGGGCGAGGCCGAAGTCGACCACCTTGACCCGCTGCTGACCGTCGGCGTCGCTCGCGAGCAGGACGTTCTCGGGCTTGAGGTCGCAGTGCAGCACGCCGCTGGCGTGGGCGGCCTCGATCGCGTCGGCGATCTCGGCCAGCCAGCGCAGCGCGGTCGTCGCCGGCGGCGGGCCGCTCGCGAGCGCGGCGCGCAAGGTCGGGCCGTCCACCCACTCCATCACCAGCATCGGTACGCCGCCGACGCGGCCGACGCGGTGCACGGCGACGATGGCGGGATGCACCACACGCGCCGTCGCCCGGCCTTCGCGGATGGCCCGCAGCGTCGGCGTGGTCGCGTCGACCTGCTGCGAGCGGCGCAGCACCTTGACCGCGACGCGGCGGCCGAGGCCGTCGTCCCAGGCTTCGTAGACGTCGCCCATGCCGCCGGACGCGACGTGGCGGCGGACGTGGAGGTCCTGCTCGAGCACGGCGCCTGGCTGCAGGAGCGATCCGGTCATCGTCGGGCTCGGAGCGCGCAGCGACGCCGCGCGGGGCCTCAGGGCTTGCTGCGCGCGGGCGCTGGCGCGGGCGTGGTCGCCAGCTTGTAGAGCTCGGTGAGGTCCGGCATCAGCAGGAACTCGACGCGGCGGTTCTGGCGGAAGCTGTCGTTGTCCTCGCCCTCGCTGCTCGGCAGGTAGTGGGCGTAGCCGCCGGCCGAGAGCATATGCGCCGGCACGTCGCCGCTCTTGATCATGAACTGCACGACGCTGAGCGCGCGGTTGACCGAGAGCGGCCAGTTGACGTCGCCGCCGCCGCGCTTGTCGGTGTGGCCGGCGACCTGGAAGCGCTTGTCCTTGAACTGCTGCAGCACCTTCGCCAGCTCGAGCAGCACCGGGCGGGCGTCGGCCTTGAGCTCGCTCTTGCCGGTGTCGAAGAGGATGTCGCTCTCCAAGCCGATGACGAGGAAGCCGTTCTTGACCTCGACCCGCAGCTTGCCGGCCTTGATCAGCTCGGCCAGGCGGCCACGCACGTCGCCGATCGAGCGGCTGAGCTCGTCGAGCTGGCGCTGGATGTCGGCGAGGCGGTTGGCCAGCTCGACGCGTTTGTTGCGCTCGGCCAGCAGCTCGTCGCGGAGCTTGGCCTTCTCGTCTTCGCATTGGCGAAACAGGTCGCCGCACTTGAGGTTGTTGCGCGCGACGTCGTTGAGCTTCTGCTCGCAGCTGCGCACGGCGTCGTCGAGGTCCGACGCGTTCTTGCGGCAGACGGCGAGCTCCTCCTGGCTGGCGGCGTACTTGGCGCTCCATTGGGCCGAATCTGCGGCCTGCTTGCGCTTCTGCGCTTCGAGCCAATCGGCCTGCTGGCGCAGCGCGGCGACGTCGCGGTCGTAGGTCTGGCGCGAGACGGCGATGCAGCCGCTGGTGGTCGAGGCCAGCAGGACCACCGCGAGGAGCAAGGCTCCCCGCCGCTTCGGGACCACGGCCGAGGCCTGCACCGACGAGGCGGGGACAGGCCGAGATTGCGGGCTCTTCGAAACGCGGACCATCAGCGACCTCCGACTCTGGGGGCGAACCCCCTGCGATCGCTTGTAGCCCGCGCCGGGTCGCTGTCGAGAAATCAGCCGCCGACGCTTGTCACGTTCCGTGCGCTTGGCCGACCATACAGGGGCGCCGACGCGCCGAGGAGGACCGCATGCCCCGTTCCGCAGTGAAGCAGACCCCATCGACCCGAGCCGCGCGCGCGCTCGGCCTCGCCGCGATCGCCGTCGCGTCCACCGGCTGTACCGCCGATTGGGATGGCAAGGCCGTGTTCCTGCCCGGCTACGAGAGCAGCTACACCAAGCTGCACGACTGCCGGAAGTCGGCCCACCCCAAGGCCGCCTACGTCACGACCTGGCTCAGCCCCGAGGGCAAGGCGACCTGGGACGCGTACGCCGCCCTGCCCGCCGGCACGACCGGGACGATGGACTTCCCAGAGGGCACGGTCGTGGTCAAGGCGCAGTTCGACGACGCCAAATGCGCCGAGGTCATCGGCTATACCGCGATGAAGAAGCTCGCCGCCGGCACCGATCCGAGCAACGGCGACTGGCAGTGGCAGTCCGTCACCGGCGACGGCCAATGCGACGACCACGACAACTGCGACCTCAAGGCCGAGTGCTCGGGCTGCCACAAGGCCAACCCGGTCTGCGTGTCGACGGCGTTGTTCTGCACCCGGCCCTGAGGGGCTGACCTTCGACCCTACTCGGTCTCGCCGCGCCGCAGCAGGTGGTGCACCGCCTGCCAGCCCGTGTGGGCGACGCTGGCGACGATCGTGGTCGGATCGCGCAAGGACATCGTCGCCTCGGTGTCGGCGTGCGGCGTCGCCCACTCCTGGCCGAGCCAGGTCGGCAGGCCGCGCAGGCCACCTGCGGCCTGGCCCATCGCGATCACGTCGCGGGTCCAATAGCGCCAGCTGACGCCGTCGCGCTGCGCTGCCAACGGCCAATGCGTGCCGTCGCGCAGCTCTTCGACGTGGCCGCGGATCAGCTCGACGCCTGCGGCGCGGCAGAGGTCGTACCAGAGCGTCGGTCGCGGGTTGATCTCGATCAGGCGGTGGCGGCCAGTGCGCGGATCGCGCTTGAACTCGGTGCCGCAGAGGCCGCGGACGTCGAGCGCGGCCGTCACGTCTGCCGACAGGCGCGCGATCTCGGGCAGCGCCTCGGTGCGCACCCAGCTGCCAGAGCCGAAGTCGCGCGGGAACTGCCGCATCTTGCGCGCCGTCAGCACGCCGCGCAGCGCGCCGGCCTCGGCGACCCAGACCGCGCCGACGGTGATCGCGGCCTCCTCGCCGGGGATGAGCTCCTGCAGCACGACTGCAGACGGATCGCCGACGATCTCGTCGAGCATCCGGTGCAGCTCGGACTCGGTCTGCGGCACCAGGAGCTTCTGGCCGCGCAGGCGTTGGCGCCATTTATGCCCCGAGCGCGGCTTGACGATGCACGGCAGGCCGGCCTGGCGGACGAAGGCGTCGACGTCGGCGCGGCTCTCGGGCAGCACCGTCAGCGGCACGTCGATGCCCAGCTCGACGCAGCGGGCGGCGAAGCGCAGCTTGTCGAGCAGCACGCCGGCGCGCGCGTCGGTGATGCCGGCCGAGAACGTGCAGCAACGCGCGAGCGCGGCGCGATGGGCCAGGATCCACTCGATGGCGTCGTCGGCAGCGGGCACGAGCACCGGGCGACAGCGCTCGCGGGCCGCAAACGCGGCCAGAGCGTCGACCAGCGCCTCGCCCAGCGGCAGCTCCGACAGGCCGCTGACCCAATGCAGGTCGCGGCTCCAGACGCCGGGGCGCCAGGGATCGTCGTCGACGCCGATGACGACCATGCCGCTGCCGCGCAGCGCACGGGCGACGGCGAGGCCGGTGCCGGTCAAGGCCAGGACGATGGCGACGTCGCGCACGACGCTACTCCTTCGCCGAGGGCTCGGCCTCGGCACGCAGCTTGCGCCAGATGGCGAGCCGCTCTGCGATCTTGGCGTCGTGGCCGTTGCCGCTCGGGTGGTAGAATTCGGTGCCGACCAGCGCTTCGGGCAGCGCCGAGACCGGCACGAAGCCGCCCGCGTCGTGCGGGTAGGCGTAGCCCTCGCCCCAGCCGAGCTTGGCCGCCAGCGCCGTCGAGCTGTTGCGGAACGCCATCGGCACCGGCAGCGCGCCGTGGCGGCGGACGGCCTCGATCGCGGCGTCGAGCGCGGCGTAGCTGGCGTTGCTCTTGGGCGCCGTGGCCAGGAAGGTCGCACATTGGGCCATGGCGATGCGGCTCTCGGGCAGCCCGACCATCTCGTGGCTCTGCGCCGTCGCCACCGCCAGCGGCAGCGCGCGCGGGTCGGCGTTGCCGACGTCCTCGGCGGCGAACACGACCATGCGCCGGCAGATGGTGCGGCCGTCCTCGCCGCCCTCGAGCATACGCGCCAGCCAATACAGCGCGGCGTCCGGGTCAGACGCGCGCATCGCCTTGATGAACGCCGACAGCACGTGGAAGGCGTCGGTCGTGCCGCGCCCCGACCGCGGCCCGCCGACGCGCTCGATGCGCAGCAACGCCTGCAGATCCAAGGTCGGGGGCGCGGCGGCGGCGTCCGAGGCCGCGGCGGCGCCGTGCTCGGCCAGCAGCTGGTCGGCGATGGCCTCGAGGTCGCCGAGGGCGCGGCGTGCGTCGCCGTCGGCAGCGCGGGCGATGCGGCCGAGCGCCTCGTCGTCGGCCTGCAGCGCGCCGCCGTAGCCGTCCGCGTGGGTCAGCGCGCGGCGCAAGAGCGCGACGATCGCGGCGTCGTCGAGCGGCTGCACCACCACGACCATCGCGCGGCTGGCGAGCGCGCCGGTCAAGGCGAAGGCCGGATTCTCGGTCGTGGCGCCGATCAGGGTGACGAGGCCCTCCTCGACGTGCGGCAGCAGCGCGTCCTGCTGGCCTTTGTGGAAGCGGTGGATCTCGTCGATGAAGAGCAACGTGTGCTGGCCGCTGCGGCGCAGCCCGCGTGCCTGGTCGACGACCTCGCGCAGCCGCGCCACGCCCTCCATCACGGCCGAGAGCGCGACGAACCTCGCCTGGGTCTCGTCGGCGAGCAGCCGCGCGATGGTGGTCTTGCCGGTGCCCGGCGGGCCCCAGAGGATCAGCGACGGCAGCCGGCCTGCGGCCAGCGCCCGCGTGATCGTGCCTTTGGGGCCGAGCAAGGGGTCCTGGCCGACGACCTGGTCGAGCCGCCGCGGCCGCACGCGCTCCGCCAGGGGAGAGCTTCGCCCGGCGCGGTCAAAGAGGTCTGCGCCGCCGCGCGCCGAAGTGCCCATCCGCCGATTCCGTCGCCCCGACGATCGCGCCGAGGGCCCTGCCGACATGACCGCCAGAGCGGCCCGCGGCTACTTCTCGAAGCCCTTGCGCAGCGTCAGCACCGGCACGCGCGCGTGCTTGATCACGTGCTCCGCGACGTTGCCGAGCACGGTGTTGCGCACCTCGGTGTGGCCGAGCGGCGGCACGATGATCAGGTCGTGGCCGGCGCGGTCGGCGTAGCTCATGACGCCGGAGCCGGGCTTGTTGTCCTCGAGCAGGCGCCAATCGGCCGGGACCTTGGTGATCGTGTGCGCGGCCTCGCTGAGCTGCGCCTCGAGCCGCGACTTGAGCTGGTAGTGCAGGTCCTTGGGCAGCAGCACCTGGCCCTCGGGGGTCTGCAGCGTCTGCTCGTGGATCGGCTGCACCACGTGCACGACCTCGAGCCGTCCACCGAACTCGGCGGCGAAATGCTCGGCGGCGGCGAGGCGCTCGTCGCCACCCGGGCCGAAGCTGTAGGGCAGCAGGCAGCGGTGGAAGCCCGTCCACGACTCGGCGCGGCGGGCGAAGTGGTGGTTGATCGTCAGCACCGCGACGTCCGAGTCACGCAGGATGCGCGCGGTGGTGCTGCCGCTGACGCGATCGGTGAAGTCGGCGTAGCCCTCCTGCGGGATCACGACGAGGTCGATCATCAGCTCCTTGATCACGTTGACCGCGAGGTCGAACGTCGAGCCGATGCGGGTGACGATGCCGGTCGAGATGCCGACGGCCTCGAACTGGGCCTGCAGCTCCTGCAGCCGCGGCAACGCGGCCTTCTCGGCCTGCTCGTCGATCAGCGCGCGGACCTTGGCCGCCTCGCCCTCGAGGTAGAACAGGTCGGAGCTGCCCTTGACCGCGTGGAAGATGATCAGCTTGCCCGCACAGACCTGCGAGATGACCTGCAGCGGCTTGAGCGTGAGGTCGGGCTTGTCGTCGAGATCGGTCAACAGCAGCACGCGTTCGAACATGGTGGATCCCCCTGCGACGTGCGCCGACGCCGCTGTGGCCGCAGGCTACCACGGCTGCGGGACGCTGCAATTCGCCGCCGCAGTCAGGCAGACTGCCGGCCAGGGTCGGCGAGCGGCGCGAACAGCCGGCCGCGACCGACGTCGGCGTGAGCCGGGAGGGCCGATGATGCAGCGAGCAACGTGGCGACGAGGCCGCAGATCCGCGACGTGTGCGCGCCAGGTGATGGCGCTGGCGGCGCTCGCGGCGCTGATCGGCGCCTGCGGCAGCGACGACGTCGGCCCGGCGGCGACCGACACCAGCAGCGGCGGCACCGCGGCCTTCGGCGCCCCGTGCGCGGTCGACGGCGACTGCAAGGCCGGCCTGACCTGCATCGGCGGCGATTGGGGACCCAAGCCCTTCTGCGGCCGCACCTGCACCGAGCCCAAGACCTTCTGCGACGAGAAGGAGACCGGCGGCCCGCAGGGCTTCTGCATCGAGCTCGGCGACGACTTCCAGGGCAGCGAGCGCCGCTTCTGCGTGCCGATGTGCCAGCAGACGGCCGAATGCAAGGCGATCTCGGGCATCTGGCAGACCTGCGGCGTGCCGACGTGGAAGAACGTCAAGCTCGCTCCGGAGCTGCCGACCAAGGTCTGCCAGGCGCCCGACACCCAGGGCCAGATCGTCGTCGATCCGGTGACGTGCGAGTGGGAGTCGCTGGTCACCGATCCCGCCGTGCAGAACGTCAAACAGGTGTGCAAGTCGTACTGCTCCTTCCTCAAGACCTGCAAGTTCTGGGACACGCAGACCTCGCCGTTGACGTGCTGTTCGTGGAATTGCTTCCAGGAGGCGACGCCGAACGGGGTGGTCTCGGCCCCCGTCGAGGCGTGCAAGAAGTGCCAGATCAAGGCCCAGGGCAGCGTCGCGACGACGGCCAAGGTCTGCGACCCGACCTACTACGCCGACCAATGCGGCAAGGTCTGCAACGGCGACACGACGCACCAGGGCCCCTGACCGGGAATCTGGCGCCGACGCCAGGAGATGGCAGGCTGGCGGACGGCGCCGATCGAAGCGATCGCTTCGGCCGTGCGTCCGGATCCATGCGCCGCGGCTTCGCGAGCGCTGCCAGGAGGCCAGCATGAACCCCACCAGCAACCTCGGTCGCGCCGCTGCGCCCTGCGCGCCACGCCCCTCCTCGACGTCGGTGTGGGCGGCGGTGCTGACGACCCTCTCGTCGCTGCTGCTCGCGTCGTTGCTGCTCGCGGCCGGCGACGTGCCGGGGCCCGAGCTCTACATCAACGGCATGCGCGCGACCGGCCTGCGCAACGCCGAGATGGTCCACTGCACCGTCAAGATCGACGCCGACGGCAACCTGCACGTGCTCTCGCCCGGCTACCGCGTCGCGGTCGACAAGGACGGCAAGCCACTGCGCATCGAGGGCCAGTCCGACTTTGGCGGCGCGGCGGCGCGGCGGCCGGCGGCGCTCTCGCAGCGCTACGTCCTGGTCTACGAGCCCAACGCCAAGGTGCCGTTCACCTTTGAGATCACCATCAACGGCAAGCCCTTCCGCACCATCGACCTTGGCACGGCCGCCTTCACCGTCGACGTGACGACGCTGCTCAAGCCGGGTGACAACGGCATCCGCGTCGTCGGCAAGCCTGCGGGCACGCCGCCGCCGACCAGCGGCGAGAACGACGTGGTCAAGCTGCGCATCCTGCGCGGCGAAGAGCGCTCGGACGGCACGTTCGTCGCGCAGATGCCGCCCGTCTGGGAGCTGGTCCGCTCGGCGCTCGACCAATCGGCCATCGACCGCACCGGCGTGCTCGAGGTCCAGTGAGCCTGGCCAGCCGCAGCGTCGGCCGCGTGCTGGCGCTGACCGAGGCCGGCGCCATCGCCTGGGTCGAGGGCGCGCGCCGCGACGTGACCGGCGCGGGCCTTGCCGCCGGCGACCTGATCGCGATCGAGCGCGACGGCCGGGCCATCTGCATCGGTCGCCCCGATCCGGGCGCGGACGCCTTCGCCGCCGACGGCGACCTGGCGCGGCTGCTGGCCGACGACGGCCGCCGCGACCGGGCGCTGCGCGAGCGCGCCACGATGCTGGCGGCGATCCGGGCGACCTTCGATCGGCGCGGATTCGTCGAGGTCGAGACGCCGGCCATCGCGCTGAGCCCAGGCATGGAGCTGCACCTCGACGCCATCGGCGTGGACGTGCGCGAGGGCATGGGCGGCGCGATGACGCGGCGCTGGCTGGTGACGAGCCCGGAGCTGCACTGCAAGCGGCTGCTGCACGCCGGTGTCGGCCAGATCTACAGCCTGGCCAAGGCCTTCCGCTCGGGCGAGCGCGGCGGCTGGCACAACCCCGAGTTCACCATGCTCGAGTGGTACCGCGCCGGCGCCGAGGTCGACGTCATCATCGACGACGTGCTGGCGCTGATCCGCCGGGTCGCCTCGTCGCTCGCGCGGCAGCGCCGGGCGCGCGGCGTGGCGCTGCCGATCTGGCGGCCGAAGCGGGTGCTGCGGCTGTCGTTCCTGCAGGCGCTGCGACGCTTTGCCGACATCGACGCCGCGGACGACGCCGGGCGCTGCGCGGATCTGCCGACGCTCTGGCGGCTCGCCGCAGCCAAGGGCGTCGACGTACGCCCGGGCGACGACGAGGCCACGGTCCTGCTCGCGATCTTCGCCACGCTGGTCGAGCCGGCGCTGCAGGCCCACGATTGCGTCGTGATCACGCCGTGGCCGGCGAGCCTGGCCAGCCTGTCGCGGCCGGTGCCCGGGGCGCCGTGGCTGGCAGAGCGCTTCGAGATCTACCTGCGTGGCGTCGAGCTGGCCAACGGCTTCGGCGAGCTCGTCGACGCCGCCGAGCAGGAGCGCAGGCTGCACGCAGACGTCGCCGCCCGGGTCGCGCGCGGCATGGCCGTGTACCCGATCGACACGCGCTTTCTGCAGGCGCTGCAGCGCGGCTGCCCGCCGTCTGCTGGCGTCGCGCTCGGCGTCGATCGGCTGCTGATGGCGGTCGGCGGCTACGACGACATCGACGAGGTGCTGGTCTTTCCGTTCGAACGTGCGTAGGCGGCGCCGCCCGGCCGCCGGTCAGCCCGCGAACAGGCGCACGTCGCGGATCCAGACGTCCATCATCGCCTTGACCGCCTGCTCGTCGGGGTGGCGCATCGCGGCGAAGCCGTCGCTGACGAGCGTCTGCTTCCAGTCGCGGCGCTGGGCGCCGATCGGCAGCAGCTGCTCGGTCACCAGCCAGCGACCGCAGCGCGCCGTCGCCTCCTCGACGCCGACCTTGGCCTTGATCCGGCCGTTGCCCAGCGCGCGCTTGAAGACCATGCCGACGAAGAAGTTGCGCTGGACGTTGGCCTCGAACGACTTCCAGCAGACCGAGCGCGCCCACTCGCGGTAGATGTCCGCGTCGTTGCTCCAGTTCATCATGTCGACGAGGTGGCCGCCGCCGTTGCGCGCGCCGATCTCGCCAAAGACGATCTCGCCCTTCTTGGTCCGGTACCACTCCATGTGGGTGAAGCCGGTGCCGAGCTGCAAGCCCTTGATCACCTTGCGGCTCATCTCGATGCCGCCGATCAGGTCCGGGCGATAGGGGTCGCGGTAGGTCATCTGCGCCGGCGAGATCCACTGCTCCGAGCGCGCGATCAGCGGCCGCGGGAAGTACTGCGTGATGCTCTCGAACACCGGCTTGTTGTCGATCACCACGCAGTCGCAGGTGAACTCCTCGCCCTCGATGAACTCGGCCACCACGGCCTCGGCGACGTGGCGGGTCTTGGCCAGCGCCTGGGCGAAGGCGTCGCCGTCGTTGCAGCGGAAGGTGTCGGCCGAGCCGGCGCCGGCGATCGGCTTGAGGATCACCGGGAAGCCGATCTCCTCGGCCGCCGCCCACGCCTCCTTGGATGTCTTGACCCGGAACGAATGCGGCACGCGCACGCCGGCGGCGCGGGCGCGCTCGGTCATGATCTGCTTGTCGCGGAAGCCGATCGCCGTATCGAGCGACATGCCCGGCACGCCGAGAAGCTCGCGAACACGGGCCGCCAGCTCGACCGTCGGCTCCCAGAGCGACTCGACGCGATCGACGCCGACCGAGCCGACCTTGGCCGCGATGCGCCGCGCGGCGCCTTCGATGTCGAGCAGGTTGCCGGCGTCGACCCACGCGCTGAGGTAGCGGTGGATGCGCGCCGGCTGCTGCGCCAACGGTCCGCTGCCGACGCCGATCACGGTGGCCCCGACCTCGGCCAGACCACGACAAAACTCTTGCTGCTCCACGGGGTACGAGGGCTGGATAAAGACAACCTTCATGGCGTGACTCGTCGACCCGGCGGCAGGCGCCGGCGTCGTGGTTCAGGGGTTGGGAGCACAGACATTGGGCTTGCCCGGGGTCCCGAGCAGCGGCGGGTTGCCGAAGGTGGGCGCGCCGTTGGCGTCCGACGCGAGGCACCAGTTGCTGCCGGTGTTGTTGGCGACGGCGTTGAGCACGCTCGGCTGCAGCGATTGGCTACGGCCGGTCGTGACGTAGACCCAGGTGCCGTCGGTCGAGTAGCTGACCTCGTCGATCACGGTGCCCTGGTGTTCGATCGCGACGAGGCCGCCGGAATTGCTCAGCGAGATCGTGGCGCCCCAGCCCCAACCGACCGGCACGCCGCCGTTCTGGACCTGGTCATCCGAGCGGCCGAAGACGAAGTAGCCGCCGGGCGGGATCGTCTTGGCCGGCGTCGAGGCGGGCAAGGTCACCAGCACGGCCTTGTAGCGGAAGGTCAGGCCGTCGAGCACGATCGTCTTCTTGGTCGGGTTGTGCAGCTCGACCCACTCGCCGTAGTCCGGGCTGCCGACCACGGACTTGGCCATGATCTCGGTGATCACGAGCTCGCCGACGGCGGGCGGACCAGCCTCGAGCGCGCACGTGGCGCTGCAGCCGTCGCCGCCCTGGGTGTTGCCGTCGTCGCAGCTCTCGTTGCCCTCGATCACGCCGTTGCCGCAGACAGGGGCGTCGCAGACGTCGCCGATGCCGTCCTTGTCGCTGTCCTTCTGGTCGGTGTTGGCGACCTTGGGGCAGTTGTCACAGGCGTCGCCGATGCCGTCGGTGTCGCTGTCGGCCTGGCCGCCGCCGGCGGCGACGCAGAGGTCGCAGACGTCGCCGAAGCCGTCGCCGTCGCTGTCCTTCTGGTCGGAGTTGCTGACCTGCGGGCAGTTGTCGATCGGGTTGGCGACGCCGTCGGCGTCGTCGTCGAGCTTGTAGCCGGTGCAGCCGTGGTTGGCGCTGCCGGGGGATCCGTAGTCGCCGACGCCGTAGGACAGCAGCGCCCAGCACCAGTTCGCGGCGCTGTCGTTGCTGGTGACGTCGTGCTTGGATTGGTCGAGCTGCAGCGCGTGGCCAGCCTTGACCGGCCAGCTGACGTCGTACGTCAGGGAATCGAGCACGAGGCCGAGCGATCGCAGCGAGACCTTCGCGCCCTTCTTGGCCAGCGGGTAGCTGCCGTAGGCGAAGACCGGCGTCAGGCCGCCGTTGACCTGCGGATCGGCGAACCCGGCGAGGACGGCGCGCTGTCCGGGCTGGAGCGGGATCGGCGCGGCGCCGACGACCGTCACCTTCCACGTCGCGCCCTCGGTGGCGGCCTCGACCTGCAGGCCGCGCAGGTCGATGGCGGCCTTGCCGATGTGGGTGACCTCGATCCACTCGCCCGTCTGATCGGCGGTCTTCTCGGAGTCGACCATCAGCTCGCTGATCACGAGGCTGCCTGCGGGGATCTGCGTCTCGACCTGGCAGAACTTGCTGCAGCCGTCGCCGCTGTCCTGGTTGCCGTCGTCGCACTCTTCGGCGGCGTTCTTGACCCCGTCACCGCAAGCGGGCGCCGCGGTGTCCGGGCCGACGTCGTTGCTGCTGCTGTCGGCGACCGCGCCGTCCGGGGCGACGCTGTCCGGGGCGACGCTGTCCGGGGCGACGCTGTCCGGGGCGACGCTGTC
>CAZPHC010000051.1:0-34600 GCA_964586155.1 uncultured Enterobacteriaceae bacterium
ACGGCCGTGTCGGTCTCGACGGCCGTGTCGGTCTCGACGGCCGTGTCGGTCTCGACCGCCGTGTCGGTCTCGACGGCCGTGTCGGTCTCGACGGCCGTGTCGGTCTCGACGGCCGTGTCGGTCTCGATCGCCGTGTCGATCTCGACGGCCGTGTCGGTCGCGACGGCCGTGTCGGTCTCGACGGCCGTGTCGGTCTCGAGCGCCGTGTCGGCGCCGGTGTCGTCCTCGGTGCTGCCGTCGAGCGCGAAGGTGTCGTCTTCGGTGCTGCCGTCGAGCTCGGAGGTGTCGACGATGGACGTATCGTCGGCGTTCGAGGTGTCGCTGATCAGCACGTCGGCGACGTCGTCCTTGCCGCCGATCGCGTCGGTCCCGCTGATCGCGTCGGTTCCGCCGACAGTGTCCGTGCCGCCGAGGGTGCCACCATCTGCGTCACCGACCACGCCGACGTCTCCCTCCGGCCCGACGACCACCGTGTCCTCGCCCGAGCAGGCGCCGAGGGCCAGCGCGAGCGCGAGCACGCCAGCGCGAATCCTGAGTGTTGCTGCAGTGGTGTCGACCATGGAGTCCCCCGATACGCTTGGCATCCAGTGCCACCAACGCGGGCACCTCGCGAGCAGTCTAGAGGTCCCCGTGGCAAGTTGCACGTCCTCGAAGAGCGCTCCCTCGTTCGACGGGGCCGCCGCTCCCCCCGCCCTACCGGCCACCGCCCACCCAGGCCAGCGGACACGGCGCGGTTGGGGGACGGCATCGGTGCGCGACTCTGACCGTGGCGACGCGTTCGTCACGGCCCCAGGCGCCAGACCGCCACCCCGGGCCCCGTGAGCCGGTCGGCCGAAGGTCCGACGCCCAACAGCGCCTCGCCCGCGCCACGCCACGATACTGGCACGATCAGGGCCGCGCCTTCGGCCGCGAACGAGGCCACGACCAGCAGCCGCTCGCCGGTCTCCGGGTCGCGCGCGACCCAGGCCAGGGCCTGGTGCGCCAGATCGCCGTCGAGCTGCAGGAGCTGGACCTCACCGCGCCGCAGCGCCGGATGGGCACGCCGCAGCGCGATGAGCTGGCGCACGTGGCCGCGCAGGCTCGAAGGATCCGCGTCCTGCAGCGAGATCGCGAGCGGACCGTAGCTCGGCGGCAAGGGCGCCCAGGGCGTGCCGGTGCTGAAGCCGAGACCCGGCCCGTCCGGGGTCCACGGCAACGGCAAGCGAAAGCGCTGGTCGCCGGGCTGGTCGCCGCTCGGTAGGCCGAGCTCGTCGCCCTGGTAGATCCACGGCGTACCGGGCAGCAGCAAGGTCAAGCCGAGCGCCAACCGTCGCCAGGCCGGCGTGGTCGCGATGTCGGCCAGACGCTCCATGTCGTGGTTGCCGGCGAAGCGCTGCAGCCGACCATGGCTCGCCGCGCCGGCGCAGAGGGCGTCGCGGACGAAGGTCGCGCTCTGCAGCTCGATGCCCTTGCGCAGCGCGGCGGTGGTGTCGAAGTCGAACGCAGCGTCGAGCTGGTCGCCGCCGAGGTAGGTCGCGACGGTCGCGCTCTGGGTCCAGACCTCGCCGACGAGCGCGGCGTCCGCCCGCGCGGCCCGCGCTTCCTTGCGCAGCCGCTGCAGCAGGGCGTGGGTCTGCGCCGTATCGGCCTGGCCAGCGCCGGGCCCTGTCTCGACCAGGTAGCGGATGGCGTCCAGGCGGAAGCCGTCGACGCCGCGGCCCAGCCAGCCCGTGGCCACCTGGAGCATGGCGTCTGCGACCGCCGGCTCGGCGTAGTTGAGGTCGGGCATGCCGGACCAGAACAATCCGTAGTACCATTGGGGGCCTGCAGCGTTTCCAGCTGCGGGATGCCAGACCGTCGCCTTGGCGTTCCAGGGCTGCCCCCAGCCTTCGGACGTGGCCGCGGCCGTATCGCGCCAGACGTACCACGAGCGCTTGGCCGCGCCGGCGCCGCCCTTGGACGCGACGAACCACGGATGCTGGTCGCTCGTGTGGTTGAGCACGAGGTCGAGCACGACGCGCAACCCGCGGGCGTGGGCCGCCTTCAGCAGCGCGTCGAGCGCGGCGTCACCGCCGAAGGCTGCCGCGACGTGGTCATGGTCCGTGGCGTCGTAGCCGTGGTCGGAAGGGCTGGGCACGATCGGGCTCAGCCAGAGCACGTCGACGTCGAGGTCCAGGCCCCCGGGCTTGCCGTCGCGCAGGCTGTCGAGGCCGGCGAGCACGCCCCCGAGGTCGCCGTGGCCGTCGCCGTCACTGTCGCGGAAGCTGCGGACCCAGATCTGGTAGCCGACGCCGTCGCGCAGCCAGCCCATCGAGGCGGGCGGGGCCGCGAGCACGCAGCGCGTCGGCAGCGCCGGCGAGGCCCATTCGTCGGCCCGATCGGCGTCGTTGTCCGCTTCGCCTTTCGGCGCGGTCGGGGCGTCGACGCCCTGCCGTGGCGCCGCGCACGCCGACAGCAGCGCCGCCGCGGCGAGGCCCGAGGCCAGTGGCCAGCGCCACGGCCAAAGCAGAGGGCCTCGTAACGTTCGTGCTCGACCCACGTCCTCTCCTCCGATCCACGCCGGTCCGTCGGTGAGGGATACCGCGCCCTGGCCGGGCTGTCGACGCTCGGGTCGCGACGCGTCGGGACTGGACATCTGTTCAGTCCCCGCTAGCATCGACGCCCTTGGAGGCTGCCCATGCTGCCGATTGCACGCTTCTCTGACCGGATCGTCGCCACCTTCGACCTGCCGCCGCGCGAGGCACGGACCGCGCCGCTGCCGGACGATCTGCACCCCGCCCTGCGCCAGGCGCTGCACGAGCGCGGCATTCGCGAGCTCTACAGCCACCAGGCCGAGATGACGGCGGCCGCACGACGCGGCGAGAACGTCGTCATCACCACGGGGACCGCCTCGGGCAAATCGCTCGCGTTCCTGCTGCCGGTGCTGCAAGGCATCCTCGACGATCCGTCGTCACGGGCGTTCCTGCTCTACCCGACCAAGGCGCTCGGGCACGACCAGCTGCGCGCGATCCAGCAGCTCTGCGACGAACTCTCGGTCGCTGGCGGCCGTCGCATCGAGGCCGGCGTCTACGACGGCGACACGCCGCCGACCGAACGGCGCCGCATCCGCGAGCGCGCCAACCTGGTGCTGACCAACCCCGACATGCTGCACACCGGCATGCTGCCGCTGCACGCGCGCCAGGGCTTCTCGCACCTGTTCCGCAACGTCCGCTGGGTCGTGCTCGACGAGCTGCACACCTACCGCGGGGCGTTCGGTTCCCACATCGCCAACCTGATGCGGCGCTTCCAGCGCGTCTGCCGCCACGCCGGCAGCCGGCCCAAATTCCTGTGCAGCAGCGCGACGATCGCCAACCCGCAGGAGCTCGCCGAGCGGCTGTGCCAGCAGCCCTTCACACTGGTCGACAACGACGGCTCGCCTTCGGGCGGCAAGCGCGTCCACTTCTGGCTGCCGCCGATGGTCGACGAGGAGATCCGCCGCGGCGTCGCCAGCGAGATGGCGATGTTGCTGCCCCACCTGATCGAGAAGCGAATTCGCACGATCGGGTTCGCAAGAAGCCGCAAGGAGACCGAGATCATCGTCAAGGAGGCGCGCGATCGCCTGAGCCGCACCCACGGCGAGCACGACGAGTCGCGCCTGCTGGGCGCCTACCGCGCCGGCTTCACCCCCGAAGAACGCCGCCGGGTCGAGAAAGACCTGATCGAAGGCCGCCTGGTGGGCGTCGTCTCGACCAACGCGCTGGAGCTCGGCATCGACATCGGCAGCCTGGAGGTCGTCGTCCAGGGCGGCTTCCCGGGCACGCGCGCCAGCTTCTGGCAGCAGGTAGGCCGCGCCGGCCGCCGCGGTCATACGGCGCACGCGATCGTCATCCTGGCCATGGCGCCGATCGATCAGTACATCGCCAAACACCCGGAGTGGTTGATGGATCAGCCGACCGAGCACGCGGCGGTCGATCCGAACAACCTCGGCATCGCCCTGGCACATATCCGCTCGGCCGCGGCCGAGATGCCGCTGACCATCGACGACGCCGCGATCTGGCCCGATCTCGGTGAGGCGATCCCCGTGCTCTGCGACGCCGGCGAGCTGCGCGAGGTCGCCGGCACCTGGTACTGGCAGGGCGGGCCCTTCCCGGCGGGCGACTTCAGCCTGCGCACCCACGACGGCAGCCGCTGGAAGATCGTCGACCGCATCGCCGGCACCACGCTGACCGAGATGACGCGACCGCAGGTCTACCGCGAGGCACATCCGCGCGCGGTCTACCTGCACGACGGCGAGCAGTACATGGTCGAGGCGCTCGACCTGGTCCAACATCGGGCCATCGTGATCCCTGTCGACCAGAATTTCTATACGCAGCCCGATGTTCGCACCGAGATCGAGGTGTTGAACACGCAGGAGACGCGCTCGGTCGGCGTCTCGGCCGCGCATTTCGGCGACGTGCGGGTCCACGAGTCGGTCGTGGGCTTCAAGATGCTGCAATTCCACAACCATCAGAACCTCGGCTACGAGGTCTTGCAAGAGCCGCTGACGCTCAAGCTCGAGACCGAAGGCGTCTGGTGGCCGATGCCCGAGCCGGTGCTGGCGGCGCTGGGTGGCGAGTCGACCGACCTGCTCGTCGGCGTCGTGCACGCGCTGCGCGCCGTGGCGCGCATGACCACGATGGCCGAGGCCAGCGACCTCGCCGGCACCAGCTTCTCGTACGTCGACGAGCTCAGCGGTGCACGCCATACGGCGGTCGTGCTCTACGACTCGCATCCGGGTGGCATCGGCTTCGCCCAGAAGGCCTGGGAGCTCGCGCCGCAGATCCTCGAGCAGGCCCGCAGCCTGGTCCAGGACTGTGCATGCCCGCGCGGCTGCCCGGCGTGCGTCGGCGACTTCACCCTGGATCGCTTCGCCGTCGCCTGGGCCATCGGCTCGCTGCGCGCAGCGCGACCGATGCCCCAAGGTCTGCGCCTGCCGCCGCCCAAGCCCGTGCCGTCGCCGGTGCCGCGCGCCGAGCGCGCCTTCGGCTGGGAGCAGGTGACGAGCCAGTGGCCCGAGATCCGCGCGTATTTCCGCACCATCGGCGAGCTGGGCGGCGAGCTGCTCGCGTCGATCGAGGCCGTCGAGATCCGCGGCGTCAAGCTGATCCTCCGGGTCGATTCGCCCGGCCTGGCCGAGTGGCTCGGCGAGGAGCTCAACCGCAAGCGGCTGCGCAACGTGCTCGACGACCATCTGCGGATGCCGGACAACTGGCGCCTGGCCTTCCAGGTCGCGCCAGACGCTGCGCAGACCGCGTCGCGGCGGCGCGACAAGCTGCGTCGTCGACTCGAAGACATGCACGCAGGCGAGCCGGACGACGAGCGCGAGGCGAACGCGCGGCTGGCCAGCGGGTTCCTGCTGCCAGGTGACGGCACCATCAACTAGCGGCACGATACCGGCGAGCGTCGGGTGGCGCGGCGGAGTCTGCATGTCGGGTTCGGGCGGTCAGGAGTGGGATGCGGCGCTGCGCCAGCTGCCGTCGCTCGCCGCCCGGATCCTCGCCGACGGCGATCGCGATCGGCTCAGGCCAGCGCTCCGGCCGCAAGACGCAGAGGCCGCGTTCTCGCTGGGGCTGCCGGCGCAGGGCCGCCCCCTGGACGAGGTCCTGGGCGCGCTGGGCGACATCCTGGCGGCGACGCCGAACCCGGCGGGCGCGCGCTTCTGGAACCAGCTCTTTGGCGGACGCCAACCTGCGGCGACCGTGGCCGACATGCTCGCCGGGTTGGCGAACAACTCGATGTACACCTACAAGGTCGCCGGGCCGATGGTGCTGATCGAGAACCTGGTGCTCGAGCGGATGGCCGAGATCGCCGGCTTCGCCGGGGGCGAGGCGGCGCTGGCGCCCGGCGGGTCGATCTCGAACCTCGCGGCGCTGTTGGTGGCCCGCAACCTCGCCTTCGACGGCGTGGGCGCGACGGGCCTCGCCAGCCAGGCGGGCCGGATCTACGCCTCGGACGAGGCGCACTACTCGATCCGCAAGGCCGCGATGATCGCCGGCATCGGCCGCGACAACGTGCGCAAGGTGGCCGTGGACCGCGCCGGCCGCATGGCCCCGCACGACCTCGACCACCAACTGAGCCGCGACAAGGCCGATGGCCGCGTGCCGGTGCAGGTCGTCGCGACCGCAGGGACGACCGTGCGCGGCGCCTTCGACCCGATCGACGCCATCGCGGACGTCTGCGCCCGCCACGGCGTGTGGCTGCACGTCGATGGCGCGTTCGGCGGCACCCTGCTGCTCTCGCCGCAGACGCGCGGCTTGCTCGCCGGCCTCGAGCGCGCGGACTCGTTCGCCTGGGACGCCCACAAGCTGATGGGCGTGCCCCTGCTCTGCTCGGCGGTCTTCGTCCGCCAGCGCGGCCTGCTGACGACCCAGCTCGGCGAGTCCGCGAGCTACCTGTTCCAGGACGACAGCGACGTGCTGAACCCGGGCACGCGCTCGCTGCAATGCGGCCGGCGCAACGACGCGCTCAAGCTCTGGGCCGCCTGGCAGCACCTGGGCGACGCCGGCTGGCAGGCGCGCGTCGAGCGGCAGCGCTCGTTGGCCCTGCGCCTCGCCGCGTTGGTCGAGCAGCGCCCTGGCCTGCGCCTGTGCGAGCCGCCGATGTCGCTCAACGTCTGTTTTGTCGTCCCGGACGTGCCCTCCGACGCGATCTGTGCGCGTTTGGGGGCCGAGCGGCTGCAGCTCGTCGGCCACGGCGACGTCGCCGGCGAGGTCGCCATCCGCGCGGCCGTGGTCGATCCGGAGCACGACGAACACGACCTCGTGACGCTGCTCGATGACGTCGAGGCGGTCGCGGCGTCCCTGCGGACCGAGCGACGCGCGTGACGAGCTCGAGCGAGGCTGGCGCGTCCACACGGGCGCCATGGGGCACGGTGCTCGGCATCGCCGGGGTCTTCGCGGCCGCCCAATTGGTGATGCGGGTGGACTTCGTGCTGTGGCGCGACTTGACCCAGGTCCACTGGCGGGCGTCGGGTTGGAGCCTCAGCGCCGGGGCGCTGCACGACCTTGGCGTCGGCACCCTCGTGGCGGCAGCGTTGCATGTGCGGCCTGCGTGGGCGCCCGCGATGCGCGCCTGGGGCCTCGGCGCCTTCGTGCTCGTCGCGCTGCTGCTGACGCAGCTGAACCTGCTGGTGATCGGCGAGATCTCCGCACCGCTCGACTGGTCGATGGCGGGATACGTGCTCGATCTGGCGACCCAGGACGAGATCGTCGCGCCGGTCGACGTGCCTCTGCTCGCGACGCGCCTGGTGGTGCTCATCGTCGCGACGCTGGCGTGGTGGCGCTGGTGCGCCGCCGGGCATCGTCGCCGCCCGCTGCCGGTCTGGTCGCTCGCGGTCGCGGCGGTGTTGCTGATCGGCGCGCGGGTGGTCGCGGCCCGCGACTACCGGGCAGAGATGGTCGCGCACGCCGACGGCGTCTCGTGGCTGTTGCAGAGCGACGCCGGCTGGATCGGCGACCACGGCAAGGCGGACGTCCGTGCGGCCTGGGGCGTCGAGGCCGACGCCAGCGGCGAGGTCTTCGTCGACGACCGCTACCCGCTCGCGCGCGCCCACCCGCACGGGCTGTGCCGGATGGGCCTGCGCACCGAGGGGTGCGACGCCGACGCCGACGCCGACGGCCTGCCGCTGCAGCGAGACTGCGACGACACGAACGCCGCGATCCGCCCCGGCGCCGTCGATACGCCGCGCGATGGCGTCGACCAGGACTGCGACGGCCTCGACCAGGACGCCCCCGACGTCCTGATCGTCCAACTCGAGGGCCTGCCGGCGCGCCTGCTGCCAGAGACCGGAGGCGACGTGCCCGACGCGGCGCCCGCGATGCGCGCGTTGGCGCACGCCGAGGACGCGCGTCTGTTCCGCCGCTACGAGACCGCCGGCACCCAGACCGCGCGCGGCTTCGTCAGCGCCATGTGCTCGTTGATGGACCATTGGGGCGCCATGGTGACGCGCGACAGCCCCAGCCTGCGCGTTCGCTGCCTGCCGGCGATCCTGCGCGAGGTCGGCTACCGCGCCGAGTTCGCGCAGAACGGCAACCCGGCCTTCGACCAGCAGGGCGCGTTCGCCCTCCACATGGGCTTTGCCGACATCAAGGGCGCCAACGAGATCGGCGACCTGCTCGGCGTCCACGACCGCCCGAGCGCCTGGGGCCTGGCCGACGAGGCGCTGTTCGCCTACCTGAGCCGCCGACTCGAGGCGCAGCGGCGTGGCAGCGCCCCGCTCCTGCTCGTGGCCCAGACGATCACCAACCACTACCCCTACGTCGTGCCCGGAGCCCCGCCCGCGCCCAAGGGGGCCCCAGAGCGCACGATGTGGCAGAAGCTGCAGGCGACGAGCCGCTACGTCGACGACCAATTGGGCGCGTTCATCGAGCGGACGCGGGCGCTGCAACGCGGCGGCCACCACCGCCCGCTGCTCGTGCTGCTCGCCGGCGACCATGGCCACGCGTCCGAGCAGCACCCGGGCAACACGATGCCGACCAGCGGCCTGTTCGGCGAGAACGTCCACACGCCGCTGCTGATCTGGGCGCCAGCGCGGCCGGAGCTGCTGCGCCGGTTCGATGGCGCGGACCTCGACGCGCCCGCGAGCGGCCTCGATCTGCTGCCGACCGTGTTGGGCGTGCTCGGGGTGCGGACGCTGCACGCCTCGATGGGCCGCGACCTGGCGCGACCTGCGGCCGAGCGGGCCAAGCGCGCCATCTCGATGAACGTGCTCGCGGGTGGGCTGGTGCGCGTGCGGGCGACGGACGCGACGGTCATCTCGCGCGCCTGGCCACGCAAGGATTGGCTCTTCGCGCCGGACGACGTCGCCGAGCAACACGACCTCGCCGAGGAGGATGACGTCGACGAGGCGTGGCTGGCGCGCCGCGACGCGCTGGTCGGTGCGGCGCTCGACGCGGTCTTGAGCGCCAAGCGCCTGATCGACGCCGATCTCGTCGTGCCGCCGCTGCCGGCCACGGCGACGACCACCGGCGGTTGAGCCGACGCGGGGCTAGCGTGCCCGCAGCGTTTCTGGCCCAATGCGGCGCTGACACCTGGAGGCTCCATGGCCCGTTGGCACCCGCACCGCTGTTCCCGACCACGCACGCTGGCCGACGCCACGGCCTTGCCCGGCCTCGTCGCCTTGGTGGCCTGCGCGGTCACACTCGCGGTCGTCGCGGCGCCCACCGTCGCGCACGCGCGCGGGGGCAATGGGCGTGGGGGCAACGGGCGTGGTGCCGTGGACCTGGCCACGGCCCCGACCCCGACCTCCTGGACGCTGCCGGACCTCGAGCGCGCGCAAGTCGGCGTCGCCGACGCCAGGGCGCTGGCCAAGCGCGTGGCCTCGTTGCAGGCGCGACGCACGGCGCTGCAGCAGGCGCGCGCCAGGTCGCCGATGGCCCCAGACGCCGCGACCCGCGACATGGATCTGGCCACCATCGAGCGCGACATCGCGCTGACGGCATGGCACGCCAGCGAGCTCGCGTGCGAGCGCGAGACGGCGGCGGCGGCGGCGGCCGCGGCGCATCCCGCGTCGACCAAAGCGCGCAAGGGCGCAGCCAAGGCCAGTGCCCCGCCGGTGGCGAGCGCCTGCCCGCCCGCCCCTCTGGCCCTGGGCGAAGCAATGCTCGCGTACCAACGCCTGCTCGCCGAGCGACCGCAGCACCATCGGGCGCCAGAGGTGCAGATCCAGATCGCGGTGCTGACGTTGCGCCAGGCACGCGCCGACAACGACGTCGCCCGCGCGCTGGCGGCCCTGGCGGGCCTGACGCGCCTCGAGCAGCAGCTGCCGGCCTCGCTGCGCCGCGCCGAGGCGACGGTCTGGTTGGCCGAGGACGACGCCAACCAGGGCCGCTCTGACCTCGCCACCGCCCGCTGGGCCGCGCTCTGCGGCCAGGCTGACGTCGGTGAGCTCGGTGCCTACGCCCATGTGCGCCTGGGTTGGGAGCTCTGGACCCGCGGCGAACAGGCCGAGGCGCTCACGCACCTGACGGCGGCGGCGACCGACGCCGCGCGGGTCTCGTCTGCCAAGTCGGCGCTGGCGCTGCGTGCGTCGTCCGATCGGCGCTGGATGCAGGCCCGCGTCGACGCCGCCCGCGTGGCCGCCGAGCGCGCCGCGCAGGAGGCAGAGGCAGCAGCGAAGGCCGCGGCGGCGCGCCAGGCACAAGCCGACGCCGAGGCCGCGGCCGCCGCCGCCAGCGCCGCCCCCGCCAAGGCCGGGGACGCCGAGGCCGGGGACGCCGAGGTCGAGAAGACGAAGGTCGAGAAGACGAAGGCCGTGAAGACGAAGGCCGGGGACACCAAGGCCGGCGGCCACAAGCCCCCTGACGACGCCCACTGGCCGCGCCAGCCCTCGCCGACCAACAAGCGGCCGTGACCTCGCGGCCCTACTGGGCGCACTCGACGCGGATCTCGATCCAGTCGACGAACACGCCCTTGCCGGTGTTCTGCTGGCCATCGATCGTGTCGAAGCCGAGCTCGAGGTCGATGGTCCGGCCAGCGTAGGCATCCAGGGGAGCCTCGACCGTGATCCAGGTCTTCATCGTGGTCTTGGGCCCCTTCTGCCAGAGCAGCACGTCGTTGCCGGGCCACCGTGCCCGCAGCGTCAACGCGTCGTAGAGCGCCGCCCGCTCGGTGTCGATCCACATCCGCGCGGCGACGACCGCCTTGCGCCCCTGCGGCAGGGCGAGCTTGGCTCGGATCGCCTGGCCGCTGTGGCCGGCGCCGGGGACCAGGTCGAAGCTGCCGAGCTTGGGATCGCCATAGGCGAGCACCTTGGCGGCGTCGAGGTCCGAGAGCCAGGGCAGCCAGCCCTTGCCCGACCCAAGGCTCGAGATCAGCTGCAGATCTCCGGCCTTGCCGTCGTCGAAGTCGACACGCCAGAGCGTCGGCTGACAGCAGCCGGCCTTGCCGGTGGGCGTGTAGACGCAGGCGCCGTCCTTGCAGGTATCGACGCTGCACGCGCTCTCGCCGTCGTAGCACTCGCCGTCCTTGGTGCAGCTGGTCACGCGGTGCAGGCATTGCCCGGCCTCGCAGCTGTCGGCCGTGACGGAGTCGCCGTCGTCACAGTTCAGCGGCGACCCGATGCAGAGACCGGCGTTGCAGCTGTCGTCCTCGGTGCAAGCCGAGCCGTCGTCGCAGTTGCCCTGGATCGGCGCGTGGACGCACAGCCCGGTCTCGGGCTGGCACGAGTCGGCGGTGCAGGCCTCGCCGTCATCGCAATCGACCGGCGTGCCGCCCTGGCAGACCAACGCGCTGCAGGTTTCGCCCTGCAGGCAGGTGCCGATGTCGCATGCGGCGCCGTCGGGGCGTGGCTTCGACACGCAGGTGCCCTTGGCCGGATCGCAGCTGCCGGCGTTGCACGGGCCGCCGTCCGGGCAGTTGACCTCGGGCAGCTGCAACAGACGCAGGCGATGGTTGTCCTGGTCGGCGATCCAGATGCGACCGCCGGCGCCGAGGTCGATGTCAGCGATGCCCCAGAAGCGCGCGCCGCCAGCAAAACCGTCGATCCAGCCCGACTGCTTGTTGCCGGCGATGGTCGTGGCCGCGAAGGCCGGGCTGACCATGCGCATCCGATGGTTGCCGTGGTCGGCGACGACGAGCCCACCATCGCCTCGAACCGCGATGCCACTGATCTCGTCGAATTGCGCCTTGTCGCCGACGCCGTCGCTGTAGCCAGGGGCGCCGCCGACGACGGTGAGGATGCCGCCGCCGCTGATCCGACGGATGCGGTAGCGCTGGGCGAGGAAGATGGTCCCCGGCACGCCGACGTCGACGGCGATGGGGTCGGCCAGGCGGGCGCTGGCGAGCGGACCGTCGATGTTGCCCACGATGCCGTCGCCGACGATGGTGGAGACCTCGGTGCCCGCGATGCGGCGCAGGCGCTGGTTGCCCCGATCGACGACGAGGACGCTGTCGTCGTGGTCGACCGAGACGTCGATCGGGTCTGCGAAGCGGGCCGTCGCGGCGGGCCCATCGACGAATCCGGCCACGCTGCCGGCCAACGTGGTCACCGCGCCAGCGACGAGCGCGCCGTCCTGGGACACGAGCTCGATGGAGCGCACGCGGCGGTTGCCCGTGTCGGCCACGACGACGGCCTTCATCTTGCCGCCGATCCCGGCGCCACCGCTGACCTGCCGAGCCGAGAGGCCCGACGGCAACAAGAAACGCGCCTCGCTGGCGGGGCCGTCCTTGGTGCCGGGATCCTTGGTGCCAGCGAAAGCGACGAGCTTGCCGTCCTGCAGGCGGACCAGGCGGTTGCCATCGCTGACGACCACGCTGGCGTCGTCGAGCTCCAGCGGCCCACGTGGCGTCGGCAGGCCCGCGACCAGGGCCTCGCCCAGGGACGGCTGCGACAGGCCGTTGCCGGCCTTGGTCTCGACCCAGGCGATGCCAGGACGGCACTCGCCGTCGAGGCAGCGATCCGACAGGGTGCAGGCGTTGCCGTCGTCGCACTCCGAGACGTTGACGGTGTGGCTGCAGGTGCCCGTCGTCTGGTTGCAGGCGTCGTTGGTGCACGCGTTGCCATCATCACAGGAGGCCGAGAATCCGGCCGTTCCGCAGGGCAGCACGCCGACGCCGCAGCTCGGCTTGGGCTTGACGTCGAACGCCTTGACCAGGCTGGCCAGGAACGCGTTCTCGTCGGCCCCGTCGGGCGCCAGGAGCAGGCCGCCGCCGGCGCGGGCGAGGTTGCCCGAGCGCTCGACGCCGATCGGCTCATTGGAGATGTCGACGACGTGCACGGTGACGCCAAAGGGCTGGCCGTCCGGCGAACGCAACACGTTGTTGGCGAAGACGTCGGCCTCGGCCGCGACACCGACGACGGGATCCTCGACGCATTGGTTCTGGCCGTTCTTTTTCGGGCAATACCCCGGCGCGCTCGGATCGGCGCTGGGGATGCACGAAGCCATCGTCTCGCGGCAGTAAAAGCCCGTCTCGAGCGACTCGGGAAGGCACTCGCGCTGGGCGTCGGCGCAGCCCGGCTGCGTCGGCGGGCACAGGCAGCGCGCGCCACCGACGCAGTCGGCGTCCGACTTGCAGCGCAGGCCGTAGGCGAGCCGTTTGGCCTGGACCCACGGCGAGAACAGCTTGTCGGGCAGGTTCTTCTCGCCACCGTCGGTGAAGACGACGATCGTCGTCTGGCGGCAGGCGCGGGCCGGATCGCGGCATGCGCCGGCGTCGCAGAGGTAGTTCGGGTTGGCGCAGTCGGCGTCGACCGTGCACGGCTTGCCGTCGATGACGACGCGGTTGCGCAGGTACTCGCCGACGTAGAACAGCGTGCGACCGATGGGGGTGCCGCCGATGGCGCGCAGCTCCGGCTCGACGCCGTACTCCTCCTTGCCGTCCATCCACGACAGGATCTCGGCCTTGGGGTCGACGCCCGCCGTGGTCGGGAACGGCACGCAGAGGATCTCGTCGAGGTTGTCCCAGAACCAGCCCGTGTCCCCGTTGATGGTCTCTTCCTGCGTATGGCCGGTGATCGTGTTGTAGCCGAAGTAGTAGCCGTTGGCGCAGGCGACCGGCGGCTTGTAGTACGGTGGCTTGGGCGTGACGGTCGCCTCTGGCGGCAGCCAGACCTGCGGGAAGCGGAACATCCCGACCCGCGTCTTGCTCGAGTCGACCAACGAGAACGCCTTGGCGAACGTATTCTTGGACACGCCCATGCGATCACAGGCCTGGTTGGGCTGCACACAGCTGGGCCACGATTGGTCGTAGCAGATCTTGCCCGGCACCTTGAAGCTCATCGAGCCGGAGGTGTCGAAGATCACCATCAGGTTGTTGGTCACGGCGGTGCACTGGCCGGCCATGCACCAGCTGTCCTGGCCGCATGCCATGCCGTTGGGCTTGGGCGGGTGGGTGCAGCCGGTGCCGGCCTGGCAGAGGTCGAAGGTGCAAGGATCGCCGTCGTCGCACTCGACCGACTTCCAGCCCTTGTCGGGATTCTCGCACAGCAGCGCGGTGTCCTGATCGGCGCAGCCGACCTGCCCCTTGGCGCATGTCTTGGGCTTGCAGGCGCCAGCGACGCAGACGCGGTCCGTCTTGGCGCAGTCCTCGTCGGCATCCTCACCGCTGCCGTCGGCGCGGCACTGCATCACCACGGTTCCGTCGCAGCGCACGCTGCCGGGCTTGCAGGCCAGCGGCACGCAGGCGTCGTTGGCACAGTAGGTGCCCGCCGGGCAGTCGGTCGGCAGCCAGGCACCACCGTTGGCCGCGCACATCGCGATCTGGGGCACGCCGTAGCAGCGCGTGTCACCGGGCGTGCACACGTCGTCCCAGCATTGCTGGTCGAGGCAGAACTGCGCGGAAGGGCAGTTCTGGTCGGTCAGGCAGCCGACGCAGGTGTTGGTCGCCGTGTTGCAGACCATGCCGTAGGCGGCGCATTGGCTGTCGTGGACGCAGCCGTCCGGCACGACGATGGTGGGCGTGGCGGTGTCTGGCGGATCCGTTCCGTCGAGCGAACCGTCGGCCTGGACGATGGCGTCGGTCCCTTGCAGGAATCCCGTCACCGGGTCGGGCTCGACGCAGCCGGCCGCGACGGCGGTCACCACGATCGCCATCCAGCGGGCCGCGAGCCACGCGCCGACGGCGACGGCCGGACGACTGGGAACCTCGCAATTCGTCAACATCATCGTGCAAATGCGCTTGACCAGCATCGAAGGTCCCCTACGCCAGGACGGCGATCGGCGCGCGGCATACCACAGATCGAGGTGGCCAGGGCCGATCCCGGCGCGGCAAGATCGTTGCAAGCGTGCAATCACGCAAGCTGAAGTTGCTGCCGCGCGGGCGCTCGCCTGGCCATCTTCCCGACGACAGGCCGACCGTGCCAGACTGCGAGGTACCAGCGTGCCGGCGTCGAGCCGCAGCGGGGCTTCGACCCCGACATGGGCGGACGCGCCGAATTCGCGGTGCCAGGGGCGGGGATGACGACGACCACAGCAGCGAGCCAGGGGCGATTCGGCACCTTCGCGGGTGTGTTCACGCCGTCTTTGCTGACCATCCTCGGCGTCATCATGTACCTGCGCCTGAGCTGGGTCGTCGGCGAAGCCGGCATGCTCGGCGCGATCGCGATCATGATGCTCGCCCACGCGATCTCGCTGCCGACGGCGCTGAGCATCGCGAGCCTGGCCTCCAACCGCGCCGTCGGCGGCGGCGGCGTCTACTACATCATCTCGCGTAGCCTCGGGCTGCCGGTCGGCGCGTCGATCGGCGGCGCGCTCTCGCTGGCGATCGGCCTGGGCATCAGCCTGCACACGATCGGGTTCGCAGAATCCCTGAACGCCGCCTTCGACCTCGGGGGCGGCGCCGATGGCATCCGCTTGACCGGCACGATCGCACTCGTCGCGCTCACGGCCATCGCCTGGACGTCGGCTGCCTTCGCCATGCAGGCGCAGTACGTCATCTTGGCCGCGATCGCGCTCTCCGTCGCGAGCCTCGCGCTCGGCGATTCGCCGTCACCAGCGGCCACGGTCCGGCTCTGGCCCCCTGGGGACGCCGTGCCCCTCGAGCAGGTCTTCGCCATCGTCTTTCCAGCCGTCACCGGCTTCAGCGCAGGCGTCGCGATGAGCGGCGATCTCAAGGATCCGCTGCGCTCGATCCCCCTGGGGACGGTCTCGGCGGTGCTCGCCGGGCTCGGGATCTACGTCGGGCTCGTCATCTTCTTCAGCATGACGATCGATGGCGAGGCGCTGCGTCATGGCGTGCGAATTCCGGGTGGCGGCGGCGCCATCACCAAGGACGTCTGGGGCGCGACGGCGCGTTGGCCAAGCCTGGTGCTCGCCGGGCTCTGGGGCGCGGCGCTCTCGTCCGCCATCGGCTCGCTGCTCGGCGCCCCGCGCATCCTCCAGGCCCTGGCCCTCGACGGCGTCGGCCCGCGCATCCTCGCCCGCGGCGCCGGGCCGGACAACGAGCCGCGCATCGCGACCATCGCCACGTTCGTCATCGCCGAGATGGGCATCCTGGTCGGTGATCTGAACATCGTCGCCCGCGTCCTGACGATGTTCTTCCTGACCACCTACGGCGTGCTCAACCTGGCCTGCGCGCTCGAGAGCTGGGCGAACCCGGATTTCCGCCCCAGCTTCCGCATCGCGTCGTGGCTCAGCGTCATCGGCGCCATCGTCTGCTTCGGCACCATGTTCAAGGTGGACGCGGCCGCGATGGTCCTGGCGCTCGGCTCCGTCACCCTGCTCTACCTCTGGGTCAAGCGTCGCTCGCTCGAGCTCGACAGCGCCGATATCTGGGCCGGCATCTGGCAGTCGCTGGTCCGCTCGGGCCTGTACCGCCTGCGCGGGGCCCGCGCCGATGGCGCGACCTGGCGGCCGCACATGTTGCTGTTTGGCGGCCATCCCGGCCATCGGCCGCACTTGCTGCGGCTGGCGCAGTGGATCGTGCAGGAGCACGGGCTGCTGACGAACTTCACCTTGCTGCCGACCGAGCGGCGCGCGTCGGGCGCCTTCGGCCTGAGCACGCAAGACGACCCCCAGGCCGAACGGGCCGAGATCACCGATCCGGCGATGAGCCTGCCGTCCATGGACAGCTACGAAGACCTGCGCCTGCACAGCGTCTTCCACACCACGCGCAGCTGCCCGACGGTCGCGGAGGGCATCACCCAGGCGGCGCATTGGTACGGCCTGGTCGGCATGGAGCCGAACGCGGCGATGCTGGGCTGGCCGCGGCGCGCCGCGCGGGCGCACGACTACGCCCGCAGCGTCGAGACCCTGCTGCAGCGCGACCTGAACGTGCTGCTGCTCAAGGCAGACGGCGCGCGTGGCTTCGGCAAGCGGCAGAAGCTCGACGTCTGGTGGGGCACCAACCAGGTCAACGGCGGCTTGATGTTGATCATCGCGCACTTCATCCAGCGCAACGCTGCGTGGGCGCGGGCACGGGTCCGGGTGGTCACCGTGGTCAACAGCAGCGAGGAGATCGCGCCGCGGCACAAGGCCCTGCGCGCGCTGCTGGCCGAGGGCCGCGTCCACGCCGAGGTCGTCGTGATGGACGCCTCGCAGCGCGACGCGCCGCCGCTCGAACTGCTGCGGCAGCGCAGCGCCAAGGCCGACCTCGTCGTGCTCGGCTTGCAGCGACCGGGCAAGGGTGACGGCGCGGCCTGGGCGCAGGCGCAGGAGGCCAAGGTCGCCGGCTTGCCGGCGGTGCTGTTTGTCTCGGCCGCCAGCGCCGCCCAGGGCGGTCGGCCGCTGGGCCTGTCCCGAGACGCCCACCTCGACGTCGATACGGCCCGCGTGGCCAGGGAGACCGAGCATGTTGACGCTTGAGCGGATGCAGTCGATTCGCCTCGCCCGACGCCCATTGGGCCAGGTGGTCTTCGCCAACACCATCCTGCTCGCCGACTTCCGCCTGCCGAGACCGACGCGCATCGTGCTGGAGGGCGTCGACAACGTGCCGCGGGATCGCGCGGTGATCTTCGCGATGAACCACACAGATCGCTACAACTACTGGCCGTTCCAGTACCAGATGTACCGGCGCGGCCTGCCGTTCACGGCCACCTGGGTCAAGGGCAAGTACTACGAGCATCCGGCGATGGCGGCGTTCATGGACGCCTGCAACAACATCCCGTTGCCGTCGCGCGGCTTCGTGATCGGCGTGGAATTCCGCTCCCGGATGGGGCGCAAACCCACCGGCGAGGAGTACCGCGCCCTGCGCGACCGGGTCGACGGCAAGACCGCCGTGGCGACGCCTGGCGAGACCGCCGCGTTCCTGCGCGCCTTCTGCGGCGACGCGAGCGACGAGGCCTTCCGCGACGCGTTCGACGCGCTGTGGCTGCGCTATGTGCACGAGATCCTGCGCTTGACCCGCAAGGCGCTCGACGAGGTCGGCAACAACCTGCTGGTCTTCCCCGAGGGCACGCGCAGCGTCCGCCTGGGCAAGGGCCAGGTCGGCCTGATGCAGATGGCCTGGCACCTCGGCCACGACATCGTGCCCGTGGGCTGCAACGGATCGGACCTGTGCTATCCGCGCAACTCGCCGTTCTCCAAGGGCGGCGAGATCGTCTATCGCATCGGCGCGCCGCTGCGCCTGACCGGCCCCGAGCTCGCGCCTTTCGCGGTACCGAGCGACGTGATCCCGTTGACGAAGGCCGCGGACGCGCACGCGTCGGCCTACCGCGGCGGCATCGACGTCGTCATGCGCGCGATCGCCGGCCTGCTGGACGAGCGGCACCTGCCGAGCGCCGACGGGCAAGCGGGCAAGGACGCAGTCGAACGGTTCCTGTGAGGTTCGCGCCGTCGCTGCGGCGTGCTGCGGGGGCCGAGGCGCCCATGGCTCGAATGCATGCCCGGATGCTGCTAGCATGCGGGGGGCGCGCTGCGACACCCCGAATCCCGCCTCACGCGAGGCCCGAGGGAGCACCATGATGGACCACGCCGCAGCCGCGTTGCCGCTCGTCGCGCCGCCAGCAGCGTCGTTGGCTCGCCGCCGCGCCCTGCGCCCGGGCCACGTCACCGCCGGCTGGGCGCTGCTCGCCGCGCTTGTCGGCTGCAGCACGGAGCCGGCCAGCGAGGACGCCGGAGCCGACGCCACGGCCCTCGACAGCCAGGACGGCACCCCGCTCGACACCAACGTCGCGAACGACAGCAGCGCGACGACCGACGACGCCCAGGCCGACGCCGCCAGCGACGCCGCTGACGAGGACGCGGGCGCCGATACGTCGGACGACGGCGAGACGCCCCAGGACGCCGTGGCCGACGCCCAGACCACCGCCGTCGCCTGCGCCGACGACGACGCCTGCGCGTCGCTGGCGGCGCCGTGTCGCAGCGCCCACTGCGGCAAGTCGGGCGTCTGCGTCGTCGTCTGGGCGGCCGATGGAGCCGACTGCAGCGACGGCGACACCTGCACCGTCGGCGATGGCTGCAAGCAGGGCGCGTGCGTCGGTGCCGAGGGCGGCTGCGGCTGCAGCGACGACGCCGGCTGCGCCAAGTTCGCCAGCGCGGACCTCTGCGCGGCCAAGCCCGTCTGCAACACGACGACGTCGCCCGGCGTCTGCGAGCTGCCCAAGGCACCCGCGGTCGTCTGCGAAGACGACGGCACGCTCTGCGCCCCGATCGCCTGTGATCCAGCCACCGGCACCTGCGTCGCCAAGCCGGCGACGGACGGCACGCCGTGCGAGGACGGCACGCTGTGCACGACCGACTCGACCTGCAAGGGCGGCAGCTGCCAGGGCGGCGTCGACGTCTGCGTGTGCAGCAAGGACGCCGACTGCGCCGGCTTCGAGGACGGCAACCTCTGCAACGGCACGCTCGTCTGCGACACCTCCGGGCTGGTCCCGACCTGCAAGGTCAAGGGCTCGACCATCGTCGTCTGCCCCGGCGGCAACGCGAAGGACTGCACGACGCAGGCCTGCGATCCCGCCACGGGCGGCTGCGTGCCCGGCGTGGCAGCGGACGGCAGCGCCTGCAGCGACGGCGACCCGTGCAGCGTCGACGACGTCTGCAAAGCGGGCAGCTGCACCGCGGGCAAGGCCGTCTGCGGCTGCAAGGTCACGGCCGACTGCGCAGCTTCTGACGATGGCAACCCCTGCAACGGTTCGCTCTACTGCGACATCCAGGCGACGCCGCCGGTGTGCAAGGTCTTCGCGCCGTCGGTGCCCACCTGCGACACGAGCAAGGACGGCGCCTGCAAGGCCACCAGCTGCGACCCGACCACCGGCGGCTGCGTCACCCTGCCCATCCAAGGAACCGCCGTCTGCGACGACGGCAACGACTGCAGCGGTGGCGACACCTGCGCCAACGGCAGCTGCGTCGGCGCGACGACGGTCTGCACCTGCGTCAGCGACGCCGATTGCGCCGCGCACGACCCGAAGAACCTCTGCCTCGGCTCGCTCTACTGCGACACCTCCAAGCCGGGCGCGTTCGTTTGCCGGCCCAACCCCGCGACGCCCATCGTCTGCCCGTCCCACCTGGACACGGTCTGCTCCAAGAACCGCTGCCAACCCAGCGACGGCAGCTGCAAGTTCGAGCCCGCGATGGACGGCACCTCGTGCAACGCCGACGGCAACCCCTGCACCCAGGGCGACAGTTGCCAATCCGGCAGCTGCAAGGTCGGCCCCAACGTCTGCCCGTGCGAGGCCGACGCGGACTGCAAGGGCTCCGAGGACGGCGACTTCTGCAACGGAACGCTCTACTGCGACACGGGCGCCGAGCCGAAGGTCTGCACCGTCAACCCCAAGACCGTCGTCACCTGCCCCGGCGGCCAATTCGGCCCGTGCAAGGCGAACCTCTGCCAACCCAAGACGGGCCTGTGCGCGCCGTCGAACCTGACCAACGGCGTCAGCTGCGACGCAGACGGCAACGCCTGCACCATCGGCGACGCCTGCAGCGGCGGGACCTGCGTCGCCGGCCCGAGCGCGTGCGCCTGCAACGTCGACGCCGACTGCAAGGCCTTCGACGACGGCGACCTCTGCAACGGCGTGCCGTATTGCGACAAGACCGCGTTGCCCTATGCCTGCAAGCCGAACCCGGCGACCGTCGTCACCTGCGACCCCAGCAAGGACACCGATTGCAGCGTCGCGGTCTGCGATCCCGCCAAGGGCACGTGCAGCCCCGCGCCGGTCGACAACAACACGCCCTGCGATGACGGCCAGCCGTGCACGGTCGGCGACGTCTGCACCAACGGCTCGTGCACGCCCGGCGTGTCGAGCTGCGGCTGCACCAGCGACGCCCAATGCGACCAGATCGACGACGGCAACCCCTGCAACGGCGTGCTGGCGTGCGACAAGACCGCCCTGCCGTGGACGTGCAAGCCCAAGGCGGGCTCGGTCGTCGTCTGCCCGGATCTGCAGCTTCCCTGCGCGGCGATGGTCTGCCAGCCGTCGTCGGGCACCTGCATCGCCGAGCCGATCCTGGCCAAGGCCGGCAAGCCCTGCGAGGACGGCGACGCCTGCACCGACAAGCAGACCTGCGTGGGCCTGCTCTGCAGCGGCGGCGTGCTCAAGACCTGCGACGACGGCAAGATCTGCACCCTCGACAGCTGCGACAGCACGCTGGGCTGCCAGAACAAGGCGCTGACCGGTCCGCCCTGCCAGGTCGACGGCGCGGCCGGTCTGTGCAACCAGGGCGTCTGCCAGAGCAAGGGCTGATCAGGCCGCACGTTTGCGCGGGCCCCA
Source organism: uncultured Enterobacteriaceae bacterium (assembly GCA_964586155.1). Taxonomy (GTDB): domain Bacteria; phylum Myxococcota_A; class UBA9042; order UBA9042; family UBA9042; genus SXNM01. The sequence goes on from CAZPHC010000051.1 coordinate 21,083, forward strand.
GGCCCGTGGCATCGTCGCTTCGGGCCCCCGCCCGACCATGGACGATCGATGGCGTTGTTCCGACGTGACGCATTCAGCTACCAGGCCGGCGACGTCCTCGGCGGGCGCTATCGCGTCGTGACGATGCTCGGCCGCGGCGGCTTCGGCGCAGTCTACAGCGGCGAGCACCTCGGCACCGGCCAGTCCGTGGCGCTGAAGATGCTGACGCCACCCTCGGGCGACGGCGAGATCGAAGAGCAGCACAACGCGCGCTTCTTGCGCGAGGCGCGGATCACCGCGCAGCTGCAGCACCCCAACACTGTCCGGGTCTTCGATGTCGGCCGCGCCGAGGACGGCCCGCTCTACCTCGTGATGGAGCATCTGCGCGGCCCGACGCTCGAGTCGATCCTCCTGCGGCTCGAAGAGCGCGGCCGCGCCATGAGCGAGGCCGCCGCCATCGCCATCGCCGTCCCGATCCTGGGCAGCCTGGCCGAAGCGCACGGCAACGGCCTGGTCCATCGCGACCTCAAGCCGGCGAACGTGATGCTCGCCGACGTCAGCGGCAACGAGCCGATGGTCAAGGTCCTGGACTTCGGCTGCTCGCGCACGATGGACAGCGAACTCACGGGCGACGGCACCATCCTCGGCACCCCGGGCTACATGAGCCCCGAACAATGCAACGGCGACGAACTCGACGGGCGCGCCGACGTCTACAGCCTCGGCGTGATCCTGTTCCGCGCGCTCTGCGGCCGCTTGCCGTTCCTGGGGCCCGAGCCGCTGACGCTGATGTACCAGCACGCGCACGCCCCGGTGCCGGATCCCGTCCAACTCACCGAGGGACGCGTCAGCGAGGGCTTCTCGCGCGTGTTGCAGCGGGCCCTGGCCAAGGATCCGGCCGATCGATTCGCCTCGGCCAACGAGATGCGCCAGGCGCTCGAGGCGCTGCGCCTGCAGGCCAACGACCACGCCCGCCACCTGGCGGGGATGACGCAGATCAGCGGCAGCCCGCGTTCGGGCCAGGCCAGCGTCCTGACCGGCCTGCTCGCCACGGCGTGGGAAGGACGCAAGGCCGGACCGGGGCCGCTGGAGTCCGACATCGAACGCAAGCTCATCGACGCCGCGACGATGCCCTACCAACGCCTGCGCGGCGCGAGCGACGCGTCGTCCACGGGCCGACGGCGGGCGGCGGCCCACGCCGCGGCGATGGCGGCCCAGGCCGCGCAGGCGAGCGCTCCAGAGCGACCCTCGAGCAACAGTTCGATCTTCTTTGCCGAGTCGAGCACGGGGGAGGCCGTCGACGCCGCGCCCGGTCCGCAGGTCGAGACGCGCGCGCCGACCTGGATGATCGCGCTGCTCGGAGGTCTGCTGCTGCTGGTCGCCGTGGGCGTTGGCGTCTGGTTGGGCGGCTCGAGTCGGCCCGCGCCTTTGCCCGCGCCCGTGGCGATCGTACCGCCCGTCCGCGTGCCGGCAGCGGCTCCAGCAGCGGCGGCGGCTCCAGCAGCGGCTCCGGCGACAGCGGCGGCTCCAGCAGCGGCTCCGGCGACAGCGGCGGCTCCAGCAACGGATCCGGCGACGGCGTCAGCACCTGCCACGGCCCCAACAGCCCCCGCGCCGGCCGAGGCGCAGGCCGCAGCGCCGACCGCCCCGGCGACCGATGCCGGCCCGACGACCGCGAGTCCTCAGGAGCCACGCGCCGAGGCGACAGACCCCAAGGCCCCGAAGGTTCGAACAGGATCGGCCTTGCACAATTCGCCGCGAACAACGCACCATGGTCATCAGGGAGGTCGTCCGGCCCGTCCCGGGACGACCCAGCCGGAGCCCAAGCCGCGATCGCGCTTGCCGGCTGCCATCTACGACGAGTAGGATCGAGGCGTGCAAAGTCGGCGTCCACAATCCGCGCCCGTCGCCAGCGGCCTCCTGATGCCGGAGCGTCGGGGTGTTCGCGCGCGAGTTGGAGCGCCGTTGCGACGCCAGTTCATCGCCCTCGCGACCGCTGCCGCGCTGGCCCTGATGGCCCCGTGCACCGTCCTGGCCCAGGCCCAGCCCCAGGCCCTGACCGACGCCGAGCGCGCGGCGGCCTTCTCGCAGATCGCCAAAGAAGAGGCGAAGAAGCAAAACTACACGCATTGCGCCGAGTTGTACCGCAAGGCATTCGACATCGATCCGGCGACGCTCGGCTACCTGTACAGCGCGGCGCGCTGCGAACAGAAGGCAGAGCAATACGAAGCCGCGATGCGTCACTACGATACGTTCCTGCTGCGCGCGCCGCCGGACGACGCCCTGCGCAGCAAGGCTGAAGGCTATCGCGCCGAGTGCGAGACGGCTCTCGAAGCCCAGCGTCGCAAGGCGCAAGAGCTCGAGCAGAAGCGCAAGGCAGAGCAGCTGCGCGAGGCCAAGCGGGCCGAAGAGGCGCGCAAGCAACGCGAGGCGGCCCAGGCTGCGGCGGCCGGCCCTCAGGTCAAGGGCAAGCCCGTGACGTCGGTCGTCAGCCATTCGGTGCCCGCCTGGCGGCGGCCCGTGGGCTGGATCAGCGTCGCCGTCGGCGTGGCGGCCGTGGGTGCCGGTGCCTTCTTCGTGCAGGACGGCCGCAGCACGCTCGACAAGCTCGACAGCGACCTCAAGCTCGCCAAGGACAGCTCGGCCGACGGCATCATCCGCAGCCTGTCGCGCGATGTCGCCGAGTCACGCGAGCGGGACGGCAACCGCAGCGTCGGCATCGGCGGCGCCATGCTCGGCGCGGGCCTGGTGTCGGGTGGCTTGGGTGTCTGGATGCTCTTCTCGGGCAGCAGCAAGCGCATCGCCGTCCAGCCCCGCCCGGATCTCAGGGGCTTGCGCGTCTCGCTCAAGTTCTGAGCCGAGTGGAAGCGACGGCCCCCTCCGTGGCGTCGGACGGGCTGGCCATCGGCATCGGGTCAAGAGAACCGCCACGGCTCGGGCGCCACGGCCCGCTCAGTCGTCGATGAATTCCGAGGCGATCCCGCCCTTGCCCGGTCGCTGGGTCGGGCCCGGGACCGGCTTGGTCGCTGGCCCCGGCGAGGTCGGGCGGCTCAAGTTCGTCGCCTTGGCGGCCGGCTTGTCGCCGCTGGGGGGAGCAGCGGCAGTCGGCGCGGCGGCAGCGGGCGCAGCGGGAGTCGGCGCAGCAGCGGCGGGCGCAGCGGCGGGCGCAGCAGCGGCGGGCGCAGCAGCGGCGGGCGCGGCGGCGGGCGCAGCGGCGGGCGCGGCAGCGGCGGGCGCAGCAGCGGCGGGCGCAGCAGCGGCGGGGGCAACGGCGGGCGCAGCAGCGGCGGGCGCAGCAGCGGCGGGCGCAGTGGCGGCCGCGAGCAGCGCCTCCGATTCGGCCAGCAACTTGCGGTAGGCGGGATTGTCCGGGGCGAGCCGAACCGCATCACGGGCCAGGTCGACGCGGCGAGCCGGATCCGTCTCCTTCAGCGCATAGCGCGCGGCGACGTCGGCTTCGAGCTTCGCGGCGTCGGTGCCCCGCGACGCGACGAAGATGCCGACGCCGGCGCCCGCCAGGACCAAGACGACGATGGCGAGGATCAGCCCCATACGGCTGCGCGGCGCTGCGGCCACCAGCGGCGCATCGGTCGCCGCAGGCGCCACGGGCGCGACCGCCGCAGGCGCCGGGGGCGCGGCCGCCACCGCGGCCACGATCGGATCGACGGCAGGATCCGGCGCGACGACCCGTGCATCGTCGCGCGTCGCCTCGATGGGGGCGACCTCAGCCAGCGCCGCCGACGCGAGCGGGGCCCGGCCTCCGGATGCTGGTCGCCGCTGCGCGGCCCGATCGGCCGCGTCCCCGACGAGTCCTCCAGAGGCGCGCTGCGCCCGGCGTGCGTCACCGACGACGGGCGGCACGGCGGCCACCGTCGCGTTGCTGCCGGTCTGGCCGTCCCAGGCCCCCTCGCTCCAGGCGCCATCTCGCACCGCGAGCAGCTCGTCGCGCAGCGAGGCGGCGGTCAGCGGGCGACCGGCCGGCTGCTTGGACAGGCAGCGCATCAGCAGCGAGACGAAGCCGTCCGAGAGCTCGCGCTGGGTCATCGAACGCGGATCCGGCGGCGGATCGAAGGCGTGCATTCGCATCAGCTTCAGCACGTTCGTGTGGTGGAACGGCAGCTTCGCCGTCGTGCAAAGAAAGAGCATCACCGCGAGCGCATAGAGGTCCGAGCGGCCGTCGACCTCCTCGCCGCGACATTGCTCGGGGCTCATGAAGGGCGGCGTGCCAGGGATCGATCCGCCCAGGGTCAGCGACGAGTCGGCCGTCCTCGCGATGCCGAAGTCCAGGACCTTGACCTGCAGCGACCCGTCGCGGTTGGTCGCCAAGAAGATGTTGGCAGGCTTGAGGTCGCGGTGGACCAGCCCGTGCGAGTGGGCCTCGCTGAGGCTTTCGAGGATCGGCACGGCGAGGTCGATCGCCTCCTCCTCGGTCATCGGATCGTCTGCGCGCAATCGCCGTTTGAGCAACGACTCGAGCGACTCCCCGCGCAACAGCTCCATCGCGATGTAGAGCGCGCCGCCGTCGTCCTGGCCGACGTCGAAGATGCGCACGGTATGCGGTGAGCTCAGCTGCGCCGTGACCTGGGCCTCGCGAAAGAAGCGACGCACTGTGACGCGTGCCGAATCCTCGCTCGGATCGAGCGCCAGCAGCTTGACGGCGACTGCCTGGTGGGTGCCGGTGTGTTCGGCCGCGAACACCGCCGCGAAGCCACCAGCGCCGAGCTCGCCGGTGATCCGGTAGCGCTCGCCGACGATGTCGCCGGCCTCGTAGTTGCGCGGATGCTTGGTGAACGCGACCGCACCGATCGTCCCGGTCCCGTCCTTGGGGCAATGCGCCAGGTCGGTCACGGTGCCGCAGACAGGGCACAATCGATTCTGCGTCTCCGACACCGACATGGGCCTCCCGGCGCTCCTGCGTCACGAGGATCGCATCGCAGCGCCCCGGCCGCAAGGGCCCGCGCAGAGGTCAGCGCGGCACGCCGGGGATCGCGCCGCCGTGCTAGAGCAAGTTGAAACCGGTCGTCAACAGCAGGCCGTGCTGGACCTGCCACTCGTCCAACACCAGCGGGATGCGGCGCACGGTCAGGACGTAGTCCAGGCTCGCCCACTTCGCGAGCTTGACCGAGACGCCTGCGCCGAGTTCGGTGGTCATCGCGTCCACGCCCGACAGGGTCTGCTCGCTCTGCGTCACCAGCGGCATGAAGAAGCGCGAGCGCGCGTTCCACTTGATGATCTCGGTCAGTTCGCCCTTGGCTTCGAGCTCGAGCTCACCACCAGCCTGGTGGGTCGTCTCGACCTCCTTGATCTTGACCGTCTGGGTGTCGGCGTCGAAACCGCTGAGGGCGAAGCCGCCGCGGGTGAAGATGTGCTGGCCGCCGGCGCCGAGCTTGGCCGCGAGGGCGATCTTCTTGCCGTCGAGCGGGTTGGCGAAGAACCCGAGCGTCTCGGCGACGATGATCGGTTCGAACGCGCCTGTGAGCTCGGTCTTGGTCTCGGCCGGCCCGGTCAAGGTGCTGACGGTGCCGTCGACCGCGGTGCGCTCGATGGTGACGTCGCCGGGTCGGACGTCGTAGCCGCTGACGACCTGCGTCTGCAGGCGGGCGCGGGCGAACGGGCCAACCCAGGGCAGCGACGCGAGCCGGTACAACCAGGTCGACTGCAGCTCGAGGTTGTCGGACGACTTGACCCACGACTCCATGACCGGCGTCTTGGACCGCGCGTGCTGGATCTTCAGCGTGTTCTGCCATTCGTGGGCGCCTGAGGTCAGGACCGCCTCGCCGTCCAAGAGCAAGCCGACCTGGATGGTGGTGCCGTCGACGGCACCGACGACGTTGCTCGACGAGGTCGAGGAACCGGTGGCGCCCAGCGCGAGCTTGCGCTTCCAAGCCGTCTTGGCCTCCTTGGCCTTGAGCCTGGCCGCAGCCTGCTTCTCGAGGTCGGCCGTGACGACATCCGGCGGGACGTCGTCTGCGGACGCCGGCACCGCGGACGCCATCGACATGCCAAACGCGAGCAGGGCGGCGCCCACGCACCGCACGGAACGCGGGACAGCGGGCGTCCGGGGGGCGGTCCGGTGGCTGGCACCTTGGCGAGCAGAGGGGCGAGAATGCTGCATGGTGGAGTCCTTTGCATGGTGGATGCCGGCGGTCTGCCGGACGCTGGCTGCGCACTGCCGGCGCGTCTACCAGAATCGACGATTCGCGTTCAACCGAAACTGCGCCGTCCTCTGCCATCCGAGCCCGGTTCCGGGGCGAAACCGCGTCGTCGCCGCGCGAATGGCCGCGGATCAGCCGGGGTGCTCGCGATCGCGCGCGCCGCTGTGGCGGACGTCGTCGCCCCGCGCCATGAAGATGACCTGTTCGCCGAGGTTGGTGGCGTGGTCGCCGATGCGCTCGAGGAACTTCGCGACCGCCTGCAGGTGGATCCCGGTCTCGACCAGGCGAGCGTCGGCGGCCATCTGTGCGATCAAGCGGCGCGACGTGTCGTGGTAGAGCGCGTCAACCTCATCGTCGCGGCCGATGACGGCGCGCGCGGCTGCGACGTCGCCCGCGACGAACGCGTCCATGACATCCCGCACCATCGCCTGCACGATCTCGGCCATGCGTTCGAACGTCGCGTCCTCGCCGAGACGGCCGGCCACGCCGAGCCTGGGCACGCGCTCGCTGATGTTGACCGCGAGGTCGGCGATGCGCTCCAGGTCGGTGATCATCTTCATCGATCGACTGACAAAGCGCAGCTCGATGGCGTCCTGCGGCCCCTCGCCGAGCAGGCGCATGCAGAGGCTGTCGGCCTCGAGTTCGTCCTGGTTCACCGCGCGATCCGACGCGATCGTGCGGCTGGCCAGCTCGTCGTCGCGCAGGACCACGGCCCGGACCGCGCTGCCGATCATCTCCTCGACGCGGCCAGCCATCCGCAGCAGTTGCCGTCGCAGCTCCTGCACCTCGGGGCGGAGGCCCAGGATTCGGGCCTCGTTGCTCGCCGGCGGCTCGTCGGTCTCGTCCACGACGTCGAGGTCCAACAGCGCCAGGTCGTCGTCCACGCCCCCGTCGGGCGCTTCGGGCACGTCGGGCAACGCGACGGTCAGCACGGACTGGTGCCGCGGCAGGGTGAAGAAGAAGACGCTGCCCTGCCCGCTCGGCGGATCCTCCACGCCGATGGTGCCGCCCATCGCCGCGACGAGGTGCCTGGCGATTGCCAGGCCGAGGCCCGTCCCGCCCAGCGCCGGCGCGCCGGCGATGCGGACGCGCGCCGGATCGACGCGGAAGAAGCGTTCGAACAGACGCGAGCGCAGCTCCACGGGCACACCGACGCCGGAGTCGCGGACCTCGATGCGCACGGTATCGCCGCCCGCCAGGGCCGAGAGCACGACCTGCGCGCCCCTGGGGCTGTGCTGCAACGCGTTCTGCACCAGGTTGACGACCACCTGCTCGCTGGCCCGCGCGTCGGCGTGGACCACGATCTCCGGGTCGATCTCGTTGACGATCCGCACATTCGCGCTCGACGCCGCCGTTTCGAGGGTCTTGACCGCGTCGTCCATGACCCGGGCCAGCGGCAAGGCGCTGCGGGCCAGGACCTGGCGGCCCGACTCGATGCGCGCGAGGTCGAGCAGGTCGCCGACCAGCGCCGCCAGGCGATCGGCGTTGCGCAGGACGGCGTCGGTGAACTGGCGGGCTGCCTCGGGGTCGTCGATGGCGCCGTCGAGCAGGGTCTCGGCGCTGGCCTTGATGATCGTGACGGGTGTCCGCAGCTCGTGGCTGACATTGGCGACGAAGTCGCGGCGTACACGCTCGAGCCGCTCCAGGCGCGTGATGTCGGCGAGCACGGCGATCGCGCCGCCCCCCGGCATCGGCGCCGCGCGCAGGTGCAGGCGGCGCCGCGGCGGTCCGGGGTGGTCACAGTCGACGTCGATCCGCGCCCCCCGCAACGCGTCGCGCAGCGATTCGTGCAGCGCGGGCAGGCGGACGCGGTTGAGCAGGGGCGCCGAGAGCGCGTCGTCGTCGAGCTCCAGCAAGGCGCGCGCCATCGGGTTGGCCAGCACCAGGCGCCCTTGGGCGTCGACGGCGAGCACGGCGTCCTCGAGCGCGTCGAGCACGGCGACCAGGCGCTTGCGGTCGGCGGCCAGGCCGAGCGCGATGCGCCGGAGGTCGCGGTCGGGGACGAGCGTCTCCATGTGGGCTCCGCCGCCGGTCGCTGCCCGGCGGGGCTGGCTCAGGCGGTCGGTTCGCCGAGCTCGCGGATGCAGTAGCCGACGCCGCGGACGGTCTCGACGTAGGGGCCGGCGGCACCGAGTTTGGCGCGCAGCCGCTTGACGTGGGTATCGACCGTGCGGGTCGTCACTTCGGGCGCGTAGCCCCAGACATCGACGAGCAGCTGCTCTCGCGACTGCACGCGCCCCTTGCGTTCGAGCAGCGTCATGAGCAGGCGGAATTCCAGGGCCGTCAGCCTGGTCTCGTCGCCCGCGACGAAGACCCGATGGCCGACGGCATCGACACGAAGCACGCCGTGGGCGCCTTGGGGCTCGGGCGCCGCTGCCGGCTCGGCGGGTGGCTGGTTCCGGCGCAGGACGGCGCGCAGCCGCAGCGTCAGCTCGCGCACGCTGTAGGGCTTGACCACGTAGTCATCGGCGCCGACCTCGAAGCCGACGACGCGATCGATCTCCTCGCCCTTGGCCGTCAACATCACGATCGGCAGCGATCGCGTCGACTCCGTGGCGCGCAGGCGGCGGCAGACCTCGGTGCCCGAGATATCGGGCAGCATCAGGTCGAGCAGCACCAGGTCCGGCTGAGGCTGCTCCAAGGCGCCGGCCAGCGCGGCCGTCCCGGTGGTGGCGAGGCGGGTGCGGTAGCCTTCGCGCCGCAGGCTGTAGTCCAACGCGCGCACGAGATCGGGCTCATCGTCGACGATCAAGATCAGCGGTGCCATGGTGCGTCCTTGGCCTGGCCGGTGAGGTCGGCCAATGAGGCCGGGCCGTGAGCCTTGCCGATGCCCCAGGTGAAGTCCAGGGGCCGAAGATGGCGAACATGTGACGATTCTGACCCACGCCCCGGGCCTTTGGCCGCGCTGGCGTAGAAGCGGCGGCGAAATCTGCTACCATGCGCGCGTCCGACCGACCGCCACGCCTCGCGCTCGCCGACGTCGATGGAGCTGCCCATGCGGATCTCGATGCTGTCCACGCCCCGTTCGCTGCACCTGCTCGCGGCCCTGCTCGCGACCCTGGCGGCCTGCGACCTTGGGGGCACGAGCGACGCCACGCAGACCGGCTGCAAGAACGGCAGCGGCGTCGATCTCGCGGCGCTCGGGGTCAGCGGCCAGGTGACGTTCGTCGGACCGAGCAGCTGCGGTCAGCTCGGCGCCGACGGCAGCGCAGCGTTGCCATTGGCCGGCCTCGCGGCGATCGGCGACGCGTCGACGAAGGGGACCATCGTCCTGCTCGCCGGCGACTACGACGAAGCCCTCAGCCTCGACGGCGACGTGACCATCGTCGGCGCCGAGCCGCGGGGCGTGCGCCTGCACCAGACGCTGACGCTCGGCGGCAGCGGCGTCGCCACGGTGCGCGGTGTCGACGTCGTGAACGCGAGCGGCGCAGGCATCAAGGCGACCGGCGTGACGCTCAAGCTCGAGGACGTCCGTGTCGAGGGCACCACGGCCAAGGCCGATGGCACCGGCCACGGCGTGCAGCTCAACGGCGTCGCGGGCGCGAGCCTGGTCTCGACCACGGTGCGCGGCTCCGCCGGCATCGGCGTCCTGGCCAAGGGCTCCGGCGCGATCTCGATCGTCGAGCCGATCTTCACCAAGCCGCCGCGCGGCGTCGGGGACGAGAAGATCGGCATCGTCGAGCCGATCTTCCAGCCCGCGGCGCTGATCGCTGACAACGGCCAGGGCGGGATCGCCATCGTCGAGCCCATCTTCGCGCCGAAGGGCGACGAACCCGCGCCCTCGCTGACCATGCGTGGCGTCGAAGTACGCGCCAACAAGGGCTTCGGCGTGGCGCTGTTCGGCGCGGACGCGAGGATCGAGGCCAGCGCCATCCACGACACGGCCGTCGGCAGCAAGGGCCCGTGGGCCGACGGCGTGCAGGTGCTCGCCGGCAAGGTCGCGCGCGTCAACACGCTGATCATCGACGATCAGAGCGTGATCACGGGCAACGCGCGCGGCGGTGTCGTGGCGCTGGCGGCGACGGACGTGACGGTCTCGGCCGAGGTCTCGGACAACGGTTTTGTCGGCCTGTGGGTCAACGGCAAGGGCAGCGTCATCCGCACCGACGCCAAGGCCGTGTTCTGGGGCAACGTGCTCTGCGCCGTCGGCGCGACGGGCGGCGCGGATCTGCGCATGACGGGCAGCCGCGCCGGCCACACCCACGCCAAGGACATCGGCGCGGACGGCGCCGATCGCATGGTCGGTGACGGCGTCGGCGTCTTCGACGGGGCCCGCGCCACGATCCAGAACGCCAAGTTCATCGACAACGACCGCGCCGCCGTGCTCGTCCACGCCGCCGCGACCAAGGCGGACGGGACGGTCGACGTCGAGATCGACGGCACGACGTTCGTGGGCGGCAAGTACGCGGTCGTCGTCAACGGCGCGGACGTGCCCGCGATGTCGAACGGCAACGCCTACGAACCGAGCGCCGACGCCCAGGGCGGCAGCAACCCGCCGGGCGCCCCCGAGAACAAGTCCGAGACGTCGGGTGGCGTGCCCGCGCAGACCGGCTTCTGCGGCGAGGGCGAGAGCAACGCCTGCGTGCCGACGCTCTAGGCGCTACCCCGGCGGCGCCTGGCGCAGCGTCGCGAACGCCACCAAGGCGCGCTCCCTGCCTTGCGCCAGGCCGACGCGCTGCTGCGGCCAGTTGCCGCCGATGCGGACCCCCGCGGCCGCCAGTTCGAGCGGCGGCGCGGCCTCGGGCTCGTGGATCCAGCGATTCGGCAGCCGCGCCAGCTCGGGCAGCCAGCGGCGCAGGTAGACGCCGTGCGGGTCGAATCGCTCGCTCTGCCGCGTCGGCGCAAACACGCGGAAATACGGCGCGGCGTCGGCGCCGCAGCCCGCGACCCACTGCCAGCCCATGGCGTTGTTGCCGAGGTCGGCGTCGACCAGCGTGTCCCAGAACCAGCGCTCACCGACCTGCCACGGCTGCAGCAGGTGTTTGACCAGGTAGCTGCCGACGATCATCCGTGCGCGGTTGTGCATCCAGCCGGTCGTCCACAGCTCGCGCATGGCCGCGTCGACGATCGGCACGCCCGTGCGTCCGCGGCGCCAGGCCTCGGCGTCCGCCTCGTCCGGCCGCCAGGGGAAGGCCGCAAAGCGCGGATCCACGGGCGCGTCGGCGAGATCCGGCGCGGTCGTCAGCAGCGTGCGACCGAACAGCCGCCACGCCAACTGCCGCCGCCACGCGGGCGAGGCCTCGGCCTCCCACCAGGCGCTGCGCGGCGAGACCTCGCCGAACGCCAGCGCCGCGCTCAACAGCGAGGTTCCGGCGACGGCCGGCAGGTCGCGCGCGACCTCGTAGTCCGCGATCGGCCCGGCGGCGAACGCCGCGAGGGTGCGGCGGGCCGCGTGCTCGCCCGGGCGGAAACGAGCCGCGAGGCCGCCGTCCCAGGGAATCCGCGGCAACAGGCCCAGGCTGGCGACCGGCAGGTCGTCGATCGCGGCATCGACCACGGCGGGCAGCGGCGGCAACGATGATGGCGCGGGCAGCGGCTCCGGCGGCGGCCCGAGCTCCTGCAACGCCCGCCAGAACGGCGTGAACACGCGAAACAGGCGGCCGTCGCGGGTGCGGACGTCGCCGACGCGCGCCAGATCGGCGTCGTCGAGGCGCACGACGCCAGGCAGACGCTGCTGCAGCGCGCGCTCGCGGCTGGCCGCGAACGCCTCGGGCCGTGCGTGTAGCACCAAGGCGTCGGCGTCGGCTCGCCGCATCAGATCCTGCAGGACGGCCTCTGTCGGCCCGGCCCGGACGACCAACCGCGAGCCGAGGGCCCGCAGCTCCGCGTCGAGCGCGACCAGGCTGTGGTGCAGCCACCAGCGCGCAGCGCCGCCGAGCGGCCAGCCGCCCTCCTCGCTGTCCGGCGGCAGGACAAAGACGGGCAGGATGGGCGCGCCGCGACGCAGCGCCCAGGCCAGGGCCGGGTGGTCGTGCAGGCGCAGGTCACGCTGGAACCAGACGATCGTCGTCATGTCAGGCGGTCTCCTGCGTCGGGGCGCGCAGGGCGTGCGCCCAACGCTGCAGATCGTCCAAGGAGCCCAGCACCCGGATGCCCTCGATCGGCCCGAGGGTGCGCGCTCCCTGGCCACCGACCGCGATGTCGTGGGCAGCGGGCAGCGCCGCGCGGAGCGCGATCAGCTGCGCCGCGACCTGTGCCGGCCGGCTCGCCGCCGACACCGACAGCACGATCGCGCGGGCGCCGACCTGCTCGGCCGCGGTCGCGAGCTCGCGGATCGGCATGTCCGCGCCGAGGAAGACCACGCCGACGCCCGCCATCGCGAGCGCCGTGGCAGCCATGTGCAACCCGAGCACGTGGCGCTCCCCGGAGATGGTCGCCGCGACCACGCAGACCTCGGCACCAGCGGCCAATGCGTGGGCCCGCGCGACGAGGAAGTCGCGGATCCGCTCGCTGACGAAGTGCTCGTGGTGGACGTCGAAGACGCCATCGCGCCAGAGCAGGCCGATGTGGACCAGGAGCGGGCCGCAGAAGCCCTGGAGGAAGCCGATACCGCCGCGCCGTTGCCACTGCCAGCTCAAGGCCCGGTCGACCCGCGCTGCGTCGAGGCGGTAGGCCGCGTCCAGGACCTCGGCGAGGCCGCTGCCCGGCCCGACCGCGTCGTCGACTTCGTAGCGCTGCAGCGCGTCTGCCAGGCGCGACGCGGGGGCGGGCGGGGCGGGCGGGGCTGTCGCGGTCGCCGGCGCGCGGGCCGCCTCGTCCGACCGAGGCGCCAACGACGCCCCACGAGCCGCCTGCGTCAGCAGATCCGAGGCCCGGTGCCCCTCGCCCAGCAGCGCACGCACCCGCAGCAGCACGGCGATGGCCCCCGCCGGATAGCGACGATGCCCCGAGGGCAGGCGCGTCGGCTGCGGAAAGTCGTAGCGGCGCTCCCAGGTGCGCAAGGTCTCGACCGGGATGCCCGACGCCTTGGCCAGCGCGCCAATGCTGAGCCAGGGGCCCGCGCCGGCGTCGTCGGTCATCGCTGGTGTGTCGTCGTCGCGCATCGTCGCCGTCCGTCGGGTCGAGCGGCGCGGCTGATTGCCCGGGCCCGCCCCTGCAAGCTGGATGCGCCCGCGCCGACCGAGGTGCGCGCCAGGGCCGCGGACGCGCCAGTCCCCGAGGATCACGGGTCCAAGGGCGAACCGGCGTTGACAGCGGTTGCAGCGGTGTCCACGCTTCCGCCGCCGCGCCCGCCGTCGCGCGTGCAGTCGTCGATCGCGGCGACAGAGAGGACGTGGATGAACGGTGTGCTCGTGCTCGAAGACGGCCGCTTTTTTCGCGGCACCCGCTGTCGACGGGCTACCAGGAGATCGTGACCGATCCGTCGTACTGCGGCCAGATCGTCACG
>CAZPHC010000052.1:0-31895 GCA_964586155.1 uncultured Enterobacteriaceae bacterium
CTCGACGCCGCCACCGGCAAGGAGCTCTGCCCGGGGCAGATGCCGGGCAAGCCGTAGCCGCCGACCGCGCCGCGGACGGCACCGGTCGCCTCCCTCGCCCCGGACGCCCCCGGCGGATCAACCCCCCAGCGCACGCACGATCAGCGAGATACCCGAGAGCACGAGCAAGATCTGCACCCAGCGGGCGAATTGCGTCGGATCGACGCGCCGATGCAGCCGGTCGCCGAGCCAGGTGCCGACCAGCAACGTCGGCAGCAGGCGCACCGCCGTCCAGACCGTGCCGCCGTCCAGGCGCTCGGCGACGACGAGGCTGCCGGCGGTCCACAGCCCGAGGCTGAGCCAGAGCGCCAGCAGCGTCGAGCGGAAGGTCTGCTTCGACAGCCCCAAGCGCCCCAGCACCGTCACGACCATCGGCCCGCTGGTGGTGAACATGCCGTGGACGATGCCGGCCACCAGCAACAGCAGCCCGGCCGCGCCGCGGCCCAATGGCGCTTCGGGCCCGAGTTTGCGCTGCATGCGCAGCAGCTCACGGCTGGCCATGGCCAGGATCAAGGCGCCATAGAGGCCACGGACCGTCGCGTTCGGCAGGTGCGCGATCAGGGCGACGCCCAGCGGCACGCCGAGCAGCATCATCGGCAGCACGCCGAGCGCGAGGATGCGCCAGCCGACGTGGCGACGGTCGCGCAACGTCAGCATCGTGTTCGGCACCAACGACAGCAGCACGCCGATCGGCACCAGCTCGGCGATCGGCAGCAGCTGGCCGGCGAGGCCGACGATGACCAGCATCGAGCCGAAGCCGACGGTCGCCTGCACCGCGAAGCCGAGGCTGACGATGACCGCGAACGCGGCGTCACTCGCGAGCGAGCCCGTACCGAGGTCGAGCATGGCCGGCAGCCCGACGTTTGCGAGATCGGGCGGCATCAACGCTGGACGCCAGCCGCCGGGTCGATGGCCTGCCCCAGGGCGTCGGCGTCAGCGGCGAGCATGGCCGCGCCCGCGTCGTCGCCGAGCGCGGCCATCAGCGCGGCCAGCTGGCGCAGCCAGGGCGCGCGGCCGGCGCAGACCGCCCCCAGCAGCGGCAACAGGGCGAAGACGCCGTCGAGGTCGCCCCGATGCAGCCGCAGCTCGGCGAGCAGCAGCGGCAGCTCTGGTGCCGTCGCGGCCAGGGCGAGGCGCGCCTGCAGCGTCGCGTCGGCGAGGTCGAAGTGCCCAGCGCTGGCCAGCAGCTGCGCCTTGAGCAGGGGCGCGTCGGCCAGGGCCGGATGCGCGGCGGCGACGGCGTCGATCGCGGCCAACGCCTCTGGCAGCGCGGCGGGCTCGCGGTCGACGCGGATGCGGGCCGCCAGCAGGCGCAGGCCAGCGTCGTCGGGCGCGGCGACCAGGGCCTGCTCGACGATGCCGGCGGCGCGCGCCAGGTCGCCGAGGGCGGCGTGGGCCCGCGCGCGGGCGCTGGCGGCGAGGGCGTCGTCGGGCGCCTCGCCTTCGTCGCGCAGCACGTCGAGCGCGCCTTGGGCGTCAGCGCGCATCAAGCGGGCGCTGGCGATCCAGCCGCGGATGCCGCGGGCGCTGGGTTGGCCGACCAGCGCGGCCCAGAACGAGCGCTCGGCGGCCTCGGCGTTGCCGCGTGCGAGCTGGACCCGCCCGATGGCGAAGCGCGCGGCGGCGAGATCCCGCGGCAGCGCGACCAGGGCGATCTGCAAGGCGAGGTCGAGCTGCCCGGCCGCGAGCTCGGGGCCGACGAGGTCGCGCGGCAGCCAATGCCAGGTGCTGTCGGAGCCGCCAGCCACGCTCACGCGCCTGCCCACGCCGCGGCCAGCACCGCCCCGAGGTCGGCGTCGGCGGCCGCGACCATCGCCCAGACGCTGTCGAGCGCTGCGGCGACGTCGGCCTGGCCACGGGCGACCGCGGGCGCCAGCGAGCGCTGCAGCTCGACCCGGCCGGCGCGGCGCACCTCGACGGTGAGGCCCGTGCCGGCCGGCACCGTTGGCACGTGCGCGATCAGCGCCAGCAGCGCAGCGTCGAGCGTCGCGGCGTCGACCGGCCACTCCGGCGCGCCGCGGGTCGTGCCGTGTTGGCGGATCTCCGTCGCGAGCATCGCCACGCCCGGAAAGCGCAGCGCCGTGACGGCGACGTCGCCGTCCGCGACCGAGACGACGAGCTCGACGGAGGTGGACGGCGCGAGCGCGGCGGGCAACGTGGCGCCCATCCTACGAGACGCCGAGCAGCTGGCGAGCCGCAGCGTCCTGCTCGCCGTCGAGCTTCCACAAGATCTGGTCGACGCCGCCCTCGACCGCGGCGACCACGGTCCAGAGCTCGCCGCGGCGCTTGGAGTCGCGCAGGATCTGCAGGATCGCGTCTTCTTGGGCGTCCCAGCAGGTGCCGGCCAGGATCTGGTTCAGCAGCCCGGCGCGATCCTTGGGCCGCATGTGCAGGTGCAGGCCGCGGCTGACGGCGTCGACGGCCTCGGAGTCGCCGAGCAGCGTCGAGCTGACGGCGTCGACGTAGACCATGCCGCTCTCGAGCAGCCAGGCCGCGCCGTTGCTGATGTAGTCGGTGATCTGCGTGGCGTATTGCTCGAGGCCCTGGAAGGCCATCGGCAGGCCCTTGCGCGCCAGCGCGTAACCGAGCGCGCCGATGTGGTAGAGGTGCGCCTCGACGCCAACCTTGCAGCTCGCGCCGACGCCGACCGCCGCGCCGAGGTAGCCCTCGAACTTGACCGACGGCAGCAGGCTGGCGGTGAACTGCGCGGCCGCCGCGGCGCCGGCCCAGGCCTCGGCCCCGGCGAAGGCGCCGACGAAGTCCTTCTCGCCGTCCGGGGTGATCCAGCTGCCCTTGCCGAAGAGCTTGAAGCCGGCGCGCGCGCCAGCGAAGGCCTCGCCGCCACCGGCCGCGCCGACCTTGACCCCGCCGTCCTTCTTGCCGGCGCTCAGCGCGACGCTGCCCTCGGCGCTGGCGGCGACCTGGGCCGAGAGCTCGGTGCCGAAGGTGGCGCGCAGCTTCTCGCCGAGGATGTCGAAGTCGGCGGTCGGCAGCGTCCACGTCAGCTTGCCGTCGACGAGCGTGAGGTTCACCGCGGCGCCGGCCTTCACCTCGACGCCGTCGCCGTCGATGGTGCCGCTGGCGCTGGCGCTGGCCCCGGCGCCCAGGGCCTTGCCCTCGACGTTGAGCGTGCCGGCGCGGCCGCTGGCGAGCTCCTTGCCGCCCTCGCCGGTCTCGAAGGCGTTGGCCGACGCGCCGGCCTCGGCCTCGAACAGCGTCGCGCTGCTGTCGTGCTGCGGCTTGAGCGCGCCCTTCTTGGCGGTGCTGGCGGGATCGCCGCCGGCGTTGCGCACGGTGTTGGCGTCCTTGGTCGCCTGCGGCTTGCGCCGGACGTAGTACTTGCCGCCGTTCTTGACGAATTCGTAGTCGTTGCCGGTGGCCTTGCCCGCGACCGAGAAGTCGCCGGTGCGGTTGACGTTGCTCTCGCTGACGCGCTCTTGGGCGTTGGCCACGGCCTTGGCCGAGGGCTGGCGCTTGGTGCCGGTGCCGGCCGCCGTCTCGGGCCCGCCCATCTGGATCGTGCCGTGCGGGATGCTGCCCTTGGACACCTGCGCCGGCTTGCCGGCCAGCGCGGCGGCGGCGGCGGCGTCGGCCTCGCCTTCGGGATCGGCGGGCTTGTCGGCGGCGGCGCCGCTGCGCTGCTGCACGACGTGGGCGAGCTCGTGGGCGATCAGGCGCTTGCCCTCGGTGGAGCGCAGATCTGGCGCGTCGCTGCCGAAGTGGATCTGGTTGCCCGTGGTGAAGGCGAGCGCGCCGAGCTGATCGGCCTGCGACGAGCCGTGGTGGACGCGCACGTCGCCGAACGAGGTGCCGAACGAGCGCTCCATGGCGCCGCGGATGTTGCTCGGCAGGGGCGTGACGGCCGCAGCCGGCGGCGCGACCTTGGCCTTGGTGTCGGCGTAGCGCTCGCCGGGGGCGCCCTTGTCGACGTGCTCGGCGCGCAGCAGGTCTGCGGATTTGCGTTGCGCTTCTTGGGCTTTGGCGCCAGCGACCTCGGGCTTGCCGCCAGCGAGGCCGGGGCCCTGGGCCTCGCTGCCACCCGGGCGTTGCTCGGACTCGGGCGCCTGCGTCTGCTGCGCGGACTCTGCTTCGGTCGGATCTGGCATGGGGCCTCCTGCACCGCGATCCGTACCTGGATCGTCGCGCAGCTTCAACATCTTCGGCGCGCGGCGGCCTGGGCGTGGGGTGCCGAGGCATCGCCGCGCGCGCCGGGCAGCCCCTGGGCGCCGCTCAGTGCTGGTTGGCCGGCGGCGGCCAGATCTTGTGGTGCGCGGCGACGAGCGCGGCGATGGCCTCGTCCTCGGGCAGCTCGACCTTGACCGCGGTCAGCTCGGGCAGCAGCGCCGCGCCGCCGTTGGGCTGGTCGATGCCGCCCTGCAGCTCGAGGTTCACCCGGCCGAGCTTGGCGCGCAGCATGACCATGCGCTCCTCGGCGAACTTGCGCTCGCTGTCGCTCATGGCCTTGGTCGCGCCGGGCGCGTCGTCCTTGGCGAACTGCTCGGTGTAGTAGGCGATCTGGCGCTGCAGGCTGCCCTGCTCGTAGCTGAGCTTGTCGCGCAGATCGGGCACGAACCAGCGGTCGCCGACACCGGGGCGGACGCGGACCTCGCCGATCCACTTGCCCTTGTTGTAGGCGTCGAGGTGGAAGCCGCGGCCGAGGAAGTTCGGCCGCTGCGTCAGGTCCATCTCCCAGCTGCCCAAGATCAGGTCGACGTCGGGCACCTTCTCGCCGATGTCGTCGATCTCGTCTTGCCGCAGCTGCGCCGCCGCCACGATCAGCTTGGCGCCCTTGGCCTTGAGCTCCTTGGCCACGCGCGCCGCGGCCGCCACCGGATCGTCGATGCGCAGGCCCTGCCCCGCGACCCATTTGTCGGCGGCGGGCACCTTGGCCGTGACGAGGCCGAAGACGCCGACCTTGGTCCCGGCGACGTCGAGCAGCAGGCTCTCTTGGAACGCCGGCGCGTCGCCGCGGCGCAGGTTGGCCGAGAGCAGCGCGACCTTGTGCTTGGTCGCGAGCGCCTGCAGCTTCGCTGGCGGCAGCGTCAGCTCCTGGGCGCCGACGTTGAGGCCGGCAGCGGCGTTGGCCTCGAGCGCGGCGAGGTAGATCTCGGCGCGCGCCTCGAGCTGCTCGGGCGTCTCGGTGACGGCGGCGGCGTCGGCGACCAGCGTGCCGCCGGTGTCGACCACGAGCTTGGCCGGGTAGCGGGCAGCGCGCTCGCGGATCCAACGCACGCGGCGCGCGAGGCCGCCGAGCGGGTTCTGGCGGCAGCCGCAGTCGATCAGCTCGCCCATCGTGTTCGAGGTGAAGAACAGGCCGAATTCACCGGCTCCAATCGGCGCCTCGGCCTCGGCAGCAGCGGCGACGGCGGCGCCCGCCTCGGCCACGGCCTGGGCCGGCGGCATCGGCGTGGGCGCCACCGACGCGGCGGACGACGGCGCGGCGGACGACGGCGCCGCAGAGACCGCCGGCGCTGCGGCTGCTTCGGCCGCGTTGCCGGCGACGGCGGTCGGGGTGGCCGCGGGCGCGGCGACGTGGGCCTCGCGCGCGGTCAGCATCCAGAAGACCGCCACGCCGACGACGATGAATCCAAGCAGGACGAAGTGTTGTTGCTTCACGCGGGGGCCTCGCGGGTTGGAGTCGTCCGTCGCCGGCGGTGCGCTGGGCCCAAAAAGACGCGCGCGGCCCGACGGCGGATGGTGCCCTAGATGTACCGAGGATGGGCCGTGATTCCAAGCCTGCCGCGGGCGGTGGCGACGCGTGGCGCCAGGATGGATCAGGGCTGGGCGCAGCCCGGGGTGACGTCGCAGGCGAGCTCGACGCATTCGTCGTACCAGCAGCGGGCGCAGCCGCAGGCGCAGGGCGCGATGGTGTGGACGGTGCAGCCCTCGTTGCCCTGGCAGCTCGGGTGCATCGTCGAGATCGTCGGCTCGGCGCAGGCGCCCTGCGGCGGACCGACGTCGTGGGCGCCATGGTGGCCGGCGTCGCCTGGCTCGGCGTCGTCTGCGGGATGGACGTGGACGTCCGCGCTGGCGGCGTCGTCGGCTGGACCGTGTTCGTGGTCGGCGCCTTCGCCGCCGTCGTGGGCGTGGCCGTCGAGCTGCTGCAGCAAGGCGTCGAGCGCGCGATCGGCGGCGAGATCCGGGTCAGGCGAAGCGGCGGCCTTGGGGCCCGCGCACGCGGCCACGGCCAACGCGAGCCAGAGCGTCGCAAAGGCGGCGGCCGACGCGCGCAGACACGGAGAGATCACAAGCTGGGCTCGACGCGCATCACGCGCTTGCCGTCGGCGTCGACGAAGTAGAGGCGGTCGTCGGGGCCGGCCTCGAGGCCGCCGAGGCGATTGGGGCCGAGGCCCGTGTCGAGGCTGCGCAGCAACTTGCCGCCGAGGTCGTAGGCGTGGAGCTTGCCCGAGCCGCGGTCGGCGACGTAGAGCGTGCCCTCGTGCAGCGTGAGGCCGGTCGGCATGACGAGGCCATCGTCGACCATCACGTCCATGCTGAAGTTCTCCATCCGGTGCATCTTGCCGTCGAGCGGGAACGAGGCCACCAGCTTGCCCTTGGTCGCGCCTTCGGCGCTGAAGCGCACGATGCGGCCGTTGCCGCTGTCGGCGATGTAGAGCAGCTTCTGCTGCCAATCGTAGACCAGGTTCGACGGCACGCCGGCGACGCGCTTGAGCTTGATGCTGGGGTCCAGGTAGCGGCGCTTCTCGCCGTCGCTGTGGTCGTCGCCGCCGGGCACGTGCGGCTCGTGGAAGTCGTACCAGTCGATGCAGCCGAGCAGGCCGTTGAAGCAGAGGAATTGGTCGGGCCCGACCGCGGCGATGCCGGCGCAATTCGGCGTGCTGTGCAGCATGTCCCAATGCTGCTCGTGGGCGCTCTGCTTCTCGGGGTAGGCCGCGAGGTCGGACGGCCACTGCACGGGGCCCATGAAGTCGTTGGGCTGCGCCATGCCGCCGTAGGCGTTGCGCGAGTCGCCGCAGGTGCCGAAGGTGCCGTTGCCGTCGAACGAGATGGCGACGACCTCCTCGAGGAAGTGCTGCGAGATGTCGTCGAGCCGGCGCTTGACGGCCTTGTCGGTGCCGGGGTGGGTGATGACGAACATGGCGTCGCGCACGCGATCGACCACCCAGAGCTGCTCGGGGGCGTCGAGGCTGAAGGCGAGGTCGGACGGCCACTTCATGCCCTCGGCGGCGCCGGCGATCTGGGTCCAGGCGACGGTGGTCGAGGCGCCGCCCGGGCCGAGCAGGCCGCCGGGCTCGAAGGCGCAGATGCCCTCCATGCAGGTGCCGCGCGCGCAGTCGGCCTTGGTCGCGCAGCCCTGGCCGAGGCCGCATTTGCCGGGGCAGCTGCCCGAGCAGTCGACGTCGGCCTCGTCGCCGTTGCGCACGGCGTCGGTGCAGGACGGCGCGGCGCAGAGGCCGTCACCGCCGCAGACCTGGCTGGCGCACTCGCTGGCCTGGGTGCAGGCGGCGCCCGCAGCGAAGGGCGCGGCGATGCAGATGGACGCCGAGCAGCCGAGGCCAGCGTCGCAGGCGTTCGCGCCGGCACAGCAGGCCGTGCCCTCCTTGCCGCAGACGGGGGCCTCGGCGGCCGAGGAACAGCCGGCGGCGGCCACGACCAGCGCCGTGACGAGCAGGCGCCCAAGCGTGGCGAATCTGGACGGCTGCGGGGCGGCGAGTGCAGGGGTGAGCGGGCGGGGAGAAAGCATCGGCATGGTCAACTCCTGGTAGACGCGGCAGTAGGATGCACGACGTCGCCAGAAGTGACGACGAAAAACGCGCACCGTGACGCTCGGGGCGCGTCGCCGCCCTGTGCATCGCTGCAAAGGACCCGCGCCCACGGCGGCCGACGCTGCGATCGCGACCGCCGCGTAGGCACCCTCAGACGCGATCTGCTCAGGGGGCATTGTCTGCCGGTCGCGCCGCCCCGTCCTGCCTGGCCGCGCGCCCGGAGACGAACGCCGGATGCAGCGACGGATGCGCCCGCCACCACGCGCGGCGCACCCAGAGCGGCACGAAGCCGTCACCGACGCGCAGGTTGCCGGCGTGGTAGTCGCTCGCCAGGCGCGGATCGGCGAGCAGATCGCGATCCGAGGCGTATTGCGCGCTGGCGGCCAGGTGCGCGGCGTCGATCGGCGCGGCGCGGACGAAGGGCACGCCAAAGACGATGAGGTCGGGGGCGCGGTCGAGCACGAGCTTGCCGTTGTGGCTCTCGTGGGCGGGCGTGGCGAAGGCCTTGCCGGGGCTGTGGGCGATCGCGGCGTCGGTCAAGCCGAGCATGTCGATCAGCGGCAGGCGCGAGCGGTCGCCGACGGCGCCGATGGTGTTGGCGGCGAGCACGATCGGCGCGGATTCGCGGGCCGCCAGCGCGCGCAGGGTGTCGCCGAGGCGGCGGCCGCTGTCGACGACCTGCTCGTCGATGCGCAGGTAGTCGATGTGCTTGCCCGCGACGCTCGGCGCGGCGACCAGGGCCAGCGCGGCGGTCGCGACGAGCCCGCAGATCCGGGCCGAGATGCCGCGCGCGGCGGCGAGCTCCAGCGCCTCGGCGCCGACCAGCGACCACCACGGCAGCGTCCAAGCCCACATCCGATGCAGCACCAGGGCGTCGCCGCCGATGCCGACAAAGAACACCACGAACGCCAGCAGCTGCAGCGCCGCCAGGCGGCCGAGCCCGGGCCGACGCCAGCCGCCGAGGCCCAGCCACGCCGCCAGCAGCGCCGCCGGCACCAGGCTGTAGGTGGTCTGGAACCTCCAGGCGTAGCGCAGGCCACGCGCCAGCAGCGCCAGCGTCATCGGCTGCGCCTTGGCGAAGTAGGTGTTCGGCACGGGGCTGCCGTAGAGCCAGAGCGTCCAGGACGTCAACGCCAGCCACGCCAGCGCCGGCGCCAGCAGCAGCGCGGCGAACACGCGTAGCCGCTCGGGCCAGGTGCGGCCGCCCACGGCGAGGCCGGCGGCCAGGGCGCCGGCGAAGAGCGCGCCCTCGGGCCGGGTCCAGACGGCGAGCGCGGGCAGCAGGCCGATGCGCGCCAGCGCGCCGAACGACGCGCCCGGCCCCGCGCGCTGGGCCAGCAGCAGCCCCGCGGTGAGCGCGAGGCCGAACAATGGACCCTCGAGGCCGGCGGTGGTCCAGAGCGCGAAGCTGCCGCACGCCAGCGGCAGGCCGACGCGCAGCAGCGTCGCGCTGGACGGCGGCGGCGCGACCCGCAGCAAGAGCACCAGCAGCGCGGCGTTGGCGCAGAGGCCGAGCGCCGGGGCCATGAGCTCGGGATCGAGGCCCAGCGCGGCGAAGAGCGCGAGCAGCAGCGTCCACGTCGGGTTCGAGAAGCCCATGACGGCCTCGCCCGCGTTGTAGACCAGGCCCAGGCCCTCGCTGAGGTTGCGGGCGTAGCGGAACGAGATGTACGCGTCGTCGGCGATGTGCCCGTAGCGCAGGGCGTGCAACGTCAGCGCGCCGATCGCGGCGAGGGCCCACGGCCACCAGGGCGTCTGGCGCGGCGTCGGCGCGGGCGCCGCGGCGCCGGGGCTGGTGCTGGTTGTCGCGGGGGCGGGCGCGGACATGGGCCTCCAAGGCAGCCGCGAGTCTGCCTGGAGTTGCCGAGCGGGTCACGGGGGCGGAGTGGGCCGAGACGTCACACGTCGGCCGCGAGACGCCCGGCGCCAGGCCCCAGACGCGGGGCACGACGTTGTCGCCGCTTGCCTAGAGCCCGCCGGGCAGCACGTCGTCGCGGAACGTCGCGCCGGTGATGACGTCGCCGTCGCGCTGCAGCGTCACCTCGACGACGTAGTGGTCGTCCATGCCGACGTGGGTGCAGTCGACGAAGGCACGACGGTCGGGGAACTCCAGCGTGAGCGACGTCGGCGCCGCGCCGGGGGCGAGCGTCACGGTGAGCTCGCGGTCGCCGGTGTGCGCGACCGACGCGACGCCTTCGCCCTGCACCGTCGCCTTGTCGAAGTACGCGGCCGGCAGCGCGAAGCCCGGCTCCCAGGCGATGCGCAGCGAACGATCGACCGCCGTGTTGACGGGGCCGGCCAGCGACGCATTGCGCATCGTCGGGCCGGCGCAGGTGTCTCGGCAGCCGCCGGCGACCAGGGCCAGCAACGCGACGACGCCGAGCATCGCGCCCTTGGCGGCGGTCGAGATCCTGGGCGAGCAGCGAGATCGGCGCGTCGTGGTCATCGGGTCCGAGGTTGCGCCGCGGGCGCGCTGGCGTGCGGCGAGCCTGCCAGCGCGGTCGGGGGGGTCAAACCAGGCGGGCTGGGCGCCTCGGCTGCGGCGGCCCTGGCCGTCGGCGCCGCGTCGTGGGCGCACATCGGCTGCGAATGGTCTTGCGCGCGGAGCGACAATCGCCGACGTTCTCATCGGTTCCATCGTCGCACCTGCCTGGGGGAGTGCCGCCATGCGCCCGACCATCGTCTGCTTTGGCGCGCTGCTGGTCGCGGGCTGCACGCGCACGACGGCGACCGAGCCACCGGCCACGGCACCGACGCCGACGCTGGCTGCCCCGGCGGCCCCTGCGCCGACGCCAGCCCCTGGCGCGACGGCCGTCGAGCCGGGACCAGCCGTCGCCGCGGCCGCCGCCGCCGAACCGAGCCCGACGCCAGCTGCCGAGGCGCCCGCGGCGACCGCGACCGAGGTCGCCGCGCCGACGGCCGCCGAGCCGCCGACGCGCCATCCCCGCGAGATCTTGCGTGGCCGCAGCCCGCCGGTGGAGATTCCGGGCCAAGGTACGGCCCACTTCTTCGGCACGATCTTCCTCAAGGACCTGATCTCGCAGGCCCGTGGCACGGTCTACCTCTACCTCGACGGCGTGGAGGCGGCGATGGGCACCGAGGCCGAGGTCTACCTCGTGCAGCCGGGTCCCGAACGCATCGACCCGACGCTCTACATCGGCTCGATCGCCAACGTCCCGTCCGGCCGCACGCGGCTCGGCACGGTGGCGTTGGAGATCCACGACTTCAAGGCCGACGGCGTGCGCTACCGGGCGCGGACGGCGTTGCGCGGCATGCGTTCGTTTGCCGTCGCCATCCTGGTCAAGCAGGGGTCGGTCGACGTCGAGCGGATCGTGGTGACGACGGCAGGGCCGTCGCAGCGGGGCGCCGAGTAGCGCGCACGTGGACGCTGGAGCGTGCCGGCTGGCACGGGTCGGCGCCGTCGCGATGGGTGCCGTCGCCGTTCGTGCCGTCACGCAGCCCGCTGCGCTACTGCAGCCGCGCCCGAGGGATCCGATACGGCAGCTCCGTCGCCCGATCCCGCAGCACCAGCAGCTTTCCGTCGGGAACGACGGCGCTGATCGAGTCGTCGCGGTAGTTGCGGTTGCAGCCGTCCTGGCCGGTGGCAAAGAGCGCAGCCCGGGCGACGGTGCCGGCGGGCGTCACGCGCCAGACCTCGCTCGTGCCGCCGCAGCAGGCATATTGGCCGAAGATCTCGCCATCGTCGGCGCGCACCGGGCTGTTGAGGCTGCCGTCCAGCGTCGCGAGGACCTCGAGCGTCATGGTCGACGGCGCGAGGCGCAGCACCTTGGAGCCGGCGACGATGGTGAAGCGACCGTCGTCGCCGAGGAACCAGTCGCCGCCAGCGTCGCCGGCGTGGGCGACGCGCTGCGACGCGCTGCTGGCCGCCTGCCGGCAGAAGAGCTGCGTCACGGGGCCGGTGCCGTCTTCGCCGCAGAGGGTGCCGTCGTTGGTGCGGCCGCGAAGGACCGGCACCGCGACGCCGTCGGTCATCGGCGCGACGGCGCTGAAGGTGCCGGCGGCGTCGAGCGTGTGCAGCCGCCACCCCTCGGCGAGATGGACCTCGAGCGCCAGGCCGCCGCCGCCGAGGGCGATGGGGTCGCGATAGGCGCGCACGCCGCCGTCGGTGGCCACGGCGCCGGCCGCGCGGAAGACCTTGGCCTCGGCGCCGAGCAGTGCGACGCCGAGGGCCGCGCCCGTCCCGTCGTCGACGTTGAGCGACCAGAGGCCGGCGCCGCGCTTGTCGGCCCGCTGCGAGGCGATCCCGGCCTCGACGAACTTCACCGGCAGGGCGTGTTCGCGGAGGAAGCGGCCGCCGACGCCGTAGAGGCCGAACTTCGTGACGAATCCCCCCTCGCTCAGCGGCGCGGCCGGGCTCCATGGGTCTGCGGGCTTGCCTTCGCTGGCGAGCGCGCCGGCGCGGACCGTGCCATGACCACCGAAGGGGCCGCTGACGACCAGCTGGCTGCCGCAGGAGGTGGAGTCGTCGAGATCGCGCACCAGCAGCGCACAATGGCTGTGCGGGTCGAGGTAGGGTCCGAACACCGGATGCGTGCTGCCGTCTGCGCGGTCATGGCGCCATTCGCCCTCGGGGTGCCCGTCCTCGGAGGCCGACCAGCAGACCTCGACGTCGTCGTAGGTCGAGAACGCGCGCCAGGTCTGCTCGACCGGCAGCGGCTCCCAGGGACCGATGGCGACGCCGCGGGCCGTCCACAGCGACAGGCGCTGCAGCGCGCTCGCGGACGGGTCGATCAGCTCGCCGGTCAGCACGTAGACATCGCCGCGATCCGGGCCGCGCGGGGCGAGCCAGACGGCGAAGAGATGGCCCCACAGCGCCCGATCGACGCGGCCGACCTTGCGCCGCTCGAAGTGCGCCGTCTTGCGGTCGACGACCCGCAGCAGATCGACCTCGCCCGCGCCGTTGATCCGCACCCATTGCGCGACCTGGGCCTTGCCTGCGGGGTCCGCGCGTGGCGTCAGCAGGCCGCCCGGCACGCCGCCGGCGTTGGCCCAGGAGGGATCGTTCGCCGCGCGCTGCAGCGCCGTCGGCTCGACGCCGCAGTCTGCGGTCTCGCCGACGACCTTGCCGTCGAGCAGGCGGAAGCATCGCTTTGGCTGGGCGCAGAGACCCGCGGAGCACGGCGTGGAGTAGCGGATCGTGACGTCGACGCCCTTGTCGCCGGCCTGGTCGTCGGCGACGGCCTGCAGGTCGGTCCAGGCGGCGTCGAACACCACGCCATCGAGCGCGGGCGCCTTGACGGCGGTGAGGGCGATGGTGTCGGTCGCCACGGGCTGCAGCGCGACGTCGACGGCGTTGACGCCCTCGACCCTGGCGCTGATCGGCCCCCAACCCGGGACGAAGACCGACAGCGCCGGGGGGCCGCCGTCGACGTGCCATCGCCCCTTGGTGTCGCGCGAGATCGTCATCTCGATCGTGTCGCCGGCGGCGACGACGTCGCGCATCCGCCAGCGCATCCCCTCGCGCGGCTCGAGCGGTAGGAGCAACATCGGGCGTCGGTATAGCGTCGGCGGGCTGCCGTAGAGCCACGTGCCCGCGGGATCGCGGCCGACGAGGTAGCGGCTGCCGATGGACGGTCCGGCGACGACGACGAGCGTGCGGCCGTCGACGCGGACGGCCCCCTGGACCGAGCCGAGGTCGGAGGCCCACGTCATGCTGAGCGGCCACAAGGGCGCGTGCGGCGCGGCGCCGGTGCCGGGATCGAGCACCTCGACGTTCGGTGTATCGAAGCTGTGGTCGATGTCGGGCGTGGGGCCCGCGTCGGGCTCGGCACAGGCGCTCGCGACCACCGCCGCAGCGAGCAGCCAAGGCACCAGACGACGACGAACGGGCATCAAGGGCATGCGACGCGTTCTCAAGCTCTTGGGGCAGCCAACCAAGGCAGCAATGACACTTGGAAAGCTACGGCGAAGTTCGCCAGCGCGTCAACGTCCACATCGCGTCGACGTCGACATCGCGTCGACATCGCGCCAACGTCGCGCAGTCGTCAACGCGCGGCGTCGCGGCGCTGCGGATCGCGACCCGGGGGACGAACGCGCGAGCCGCAACGAGTCGGGGCCAGCCGCCGCTAGGGCGCGGCCCCCTCCTGCGCCAGGGCCCCGCCGGCAAGCAGGTCGTGGCGCTACGGCGAACGCGCCACGGTCGACGCTGCGAGGCCTTCGCTGCGGCCCCAGCCGGGGCGCCAGCGGCCGGCGTCGGCCAGCTCGGCCAGCGTGACCTCGCGGACGCGGCCGGTCGTGACGGCTTCGAGCACGACGCGATCGGGTCGCGGGGCACGCACGCCATCGGCGTCAAGCGAACGAAGGGTGCCGCGGACGACGAAATGCCGCTCCCCCTCGCTCGGCACCTGCGCGGTCCACTTGGCCCCCCGCGCGAAGAGCAACAGCACGTTCGACATCGCTCGCCTCCTCGGCGGCGCAGGGCCTGCCACCCGCCGCCCGCCGCCCGCCGCCTGACGTTGGATGCAGCCGACGCCATGGCGATGCGCGGCCACGTCGTGCGTCGGTCGGGAGGCGTCCGCTCGTGCCTGGTCGGCTCGTTCGAGGACGGACGCGCGCCGCATCGCCGCCGCCTGCGGGGTCGGGCCGGCCCGGGGCCCGAGGGCATGGGCCTCGTCAGGCCGCGTTGCCGACGCGTCGTCGCCGGCGGGCGACCCAGAGCAGCCCGAGCGCGAAGGCCGCGACCGTCCAGCTGCCCGGCGTCGGGGCGCGGTTCGTGGCGCTGCAGCCTGACGACCCGGTCGCAGGCGGGCTCCATGCAGGTGCGTCGGCATCGGCCGAGACGTCGCGGCCGACGAGGGGATCATCGCGCCCGGCCGTGGCGTCGGCGGGCAGCGCGGCCACGTCGGAGCTGCCACCGCCCGCACCGCCAGGTTGGCCATCGTCCGTTGCCGCGCCGTCCGGCTCCGCTGTGGTGCCGTCGGCGGCCTGCGGGTCGGCGTCCGCGCTGGTGCCCGCGTCGCTGCCGCCTGCACCAGGGTCGCCGCTGCCGACGTCGTCGCCGCCGACATCACCGCCGCCGCCATCGCCGCCGCCGAGGTCGACGACGCAGACCTTGGCGATGCAGGTCGCCTGTGGCGCGCAATCCGCGTCCGCGCTGCAGTCGCTGCGACAGCCTCCGTCGGGCGCGCAGGCATAGGCCCCGCAGCTGGACGCGGCGCCGACGTTGCAGCTGCCGGCGCCGTCGCAGGTGGCCGACGGCGTGGCCTGGCCGTCGACGCAGCTGGCGGCCGCGCAGGGAGTGCCGAGCGGCAGCGGCACCTCGTCGCAGGAGCCGGTCGTGGCGTTGCATGCCGTCGTCGTGCAGGGGCCCGACGGCGGACCGCATTGCACCGGGATCCCGGCGACGCAGCTGCCACCCTTGCAGCTGGAGCTGGCGGTGCACGGGGCGCCGTCGTCGCAGGCCTTGCCGTCGGCGGCGGACCAGACCGTCGGCGTCGCCACGTCGCAGACGGTGCAGGCCGAACCGGCCTTGGTCGCGCCAGCCGCGACGCAGGCACCAGCCAGGTAGCAGCCCTCGCCGTTGGGTTCGACCTCGCAGACGCCGGCGGGCGAGCAGACGTCGTCGGTGCAACCCAGGCCATCGTCGCAGAGCACGCCCTCGTCGACGTCGCCGTCGCAGTCGTCGTCTGCGCCGTTGCAGACCTCGGGTTTGGGCGCGCAGCTCGAGGTGAACGTCATGGTGATGGTGTACGGGCCCGGCTTGGGCACGCCGGAGCTGTTGCTCCAGGTGTCGGCGACGACGTAGCGCTTGCCGGCCTGCACGGCGATCGGGCCGATGGTGGTGTCGTGCCGGGCGATGCAGCTCTTGGGGTCGAGCGCGGTCAGCAGGTGGACGTCAAGGTCGACGCCGACGCCGTCGCTCAGCACGACCTTGAGCATGCCGTCGGTGGGGATGTCGAGCGCGTAGATGATCTCGGGGCCGAGCTCGCCGCCGGAGGGCGGCGGACACGCCGCGCCGTAGTCGTTCCAGATCGCCGCGCCGGTAGAGACGGTGTTGGCGCTGTGGGTGAACGGGAAGCTCTTGACCGGGATGATGACCGGGGTCGGCGTGGAGCCGCCGCCGCCGCCGCCGCCGCCGCCGCCGCCGCCCGAGCCCTCGATGTTGTTGTAGCGGCGCGCGACGTAGCCGCTGAGGTAGGACCAGGACTTGGTGGTGGCGTACCAGACCTTCCACACGCCGCCGGCGGCTTCGTAGAAGCGAGGAGCGCCGTTGCTGGCGACGCTGTCCCAGAGCACGACGTGCTTGCCCGCGTAGTTGTAGATATCGGCCTGGGCGATGCTGGTGGCCGGGATCTCCTTGGAGATCTGGTGCATGTAGTGGGTGGTGTAGCGCTTGGGGTGCTCCCAGATGCGGCTGATGAAGCCCGAGCAATCGTGCCCGGTGGTGCAGCTCAGCACACCGAAGCTGGTCTGGCTGCCCGCGCCGTAGCCCTTGGCGATCTGATCGTCGAATTGCGCCAACGTGACCCAATTCGCGTAGTCGTAGGGCAAGCCGACGTGCTTGCCCAAGCCGTATTTGGTCAGGAAGGGGCTGACGTAGCTGGCGTAGCAGCTGGCCTTGGTGTTGGCCGAGGTCGCCGTCCAGGTGTGGTTGGCGAAGCTCTTGGCGTTGCTGATGACCTTGCTGACGGTGATCGCCTGCGTCGGCGCTGCCACGAGCGCGACCGCAGCGGCGAGCAGCCACAGCGACCTCGGCGTCGGTATCGTCCGCCTCATCGCGCCACCGCCTGCCAGGCGTCGGCCGGGAAGGCGTCGACGTGGACGCGACCAGGGCTGTGGTAGAGGCGCCAGACCACGCCGGCCGCGTCGACCTCGAGGTCCTGCAGCCCCGGCGCGTAGGTGGCAGCACGCCAACGGATCGCTGCCCGCCGACCGGCGGCGTCGAAGCGCACCACCTCTTCGGTCACTTCGAGCGCGCGCTCGCCGCCGAGCCACTCCACGACCGCGTAGACGCGGCCCTGCGCGTCCATCCGCAGCGGCCGGACGCTGCCGGCGCGTCGCCCTTGGGGCGCTTGCAGCGCCAGGCGACGGCTCGGCTCGACGCCCTTGTCGTCCGGTCGCACGCCCCACGGCCAGAGCAAGACCTCGACGCGGGTGGGCCCGCGCCACAGGCCGGCCGCCTGCCACGCCGCGCCGCTGCCCAACGGCGTCGCATGCACCAAAGCCTCGGCCCCCCATGCCGGCCCGGCGAACCCGTCGCCGCGCTGCGCCCAGACCGCGTCGGCAGGACCGTGGACCAGCGCCACCGTCCCGGGCCGTAGCCGCCGCGTCACCGACGGGCCGGCCGCCGTGGCAGACATGCGGCATTCGAGGCGCTCGGCCGCCGCGTCGACGCCGCAAAGGTGCCCGTTCGCGCGGCGCAGCAGATCTTGCGGCGCGATGGCGAAGGGCCAGGCCCGCAGCGGCCGCAGGGTCCGGTCGTACTCGATCGCGCGCGAGGCCAGCGGATCGGCCAGGTACACGCCCTTGTCGTCGACGGCGAAGCCCGCCGGCCCGAGCGTCTGCTGGTCCTCGCGGCCGACGTGCACGGTCGGCACGAGCCCATCGCCGTGCAGCGGCAGCGGTTCGGCGCAGAGCGACGACGCGACGAGCAGCGCGACGACCGACGCAACCGTCGCGGCGAGCCGCGCACCGAGCGCCGGTCGCGGCAGCGCGAGCGTCCCGTCCCCCTGGAGCGCGCGGCGAGCCCACGTCCGCATGCAACGGCCTCCGTCAGCCCGGCGTCCGGGCCGCCCCAGGGTGCCGGCGCTGCCATCGATGGTCAACGGCAACCTCACGGGCCCCCGTCGCTCGCCCGCCGCCGCAGGCCCCAGAACAGCCGCGCGCGACGTCCGACCTGCGAGCCGCGGAGCTCATCCCGGGGCTCGGCCGGAGGGCGCAGCCGCGTCGGCGCTGGCGGTGTCGTCACCTGCGGCCGCCGCGCCTTTGGGCGGCGCGACGAACGGATACAGGTGCTGGGCGAAGAAGCCCTGCGGCAGCGACTTGCCGACCACGCCGTAGCGCTCGGGCCAGCGCAGGCCGCCGTCGTCGGCCTCGCCGCGCACCCAGGTGCCGAAGATCATGTCGATCACCGGCAGGTGGGCGGCGTAGTTCTTGTCGATCGCTTCGGCGTCGGCGGCGTGGTGCCAGTGGTGAAAATGCGGCGTCGTCACCAGCAAGCGCAGCGGCCCGAGCGGCAGGTCGGTGTTGGAGTGGATGAGCACGCCTTGGATGCCGACCCAGACGACGTAGAGGTTCACCGCCGTCTCGGAGAAGCCGAGCAAATAGATCGGCAGCAGCACGGTCGAGCGCGTGAACAACACCTCGACGAAGTGGATGCGCGAGCCCGAGAGCCAGTCCATCTCGGCCGGGCAGTGGTGCACCGCGTGGATGTTCCACAGCCGTGGGTGCTCGTGCATCGCCCGGTGGCCGGCGTATTGCACCAGGTCGGCGGCGAACAGGACCTCGACGAGCTGCAACCAGACCGGCTGCGAGCGCACGGCGGCCTGGACTCCGTCGTGCACCGCCCAGCCGAAGAGCTGCTGCGAAAACGCCGTCGTCGTCAGCAAGATCACGCTGATCATGATGTGGTTGAAGAAGTAGTAGCCGAGGTCGAGCTGCCACTCCTTGCGCAGGATGAGCTGGTCGCGGCGATGCGGGAAGACGCGCTCGATGACGACGAAGATCAGCGTATTGGCGAGCAGCGCCAGGACGAACCAATCCAGGCCGAACGAGATCGCCGGCTGCTGGAAGTCGTCGATCTCGACGCTCGCGCCGCCGAGCCACGACGTCACCAGGGCCAGGAAGATGCCGACGGCGCCGAGGCGCTTGTTGCGCCAGCGGAAGAACGTGAAGGTGCCGAAGCCGACCGCCGCGAGCATCGCGAAGAGCAGCAGCGAACGCAGCAGGCCGAGGTCGTAGCTGGCGCGGAGGCGCGGCGTGGTCAGGTACTCGGGGAAGTGGAAGCAGAGCACACCGAGCAGGCTCAGCGCGCCGAAGAAGACGCTGAGCGCGCCGCTGATCCGGCCTTCGCCGCGGCGCAGGGGGACCTCTTCGATGTGGTCGACGATCTTCATGGCGGCAGGATGCCAGATGTGCGCCGGGACACCAGCCTGCGCGGCGAAGTCCGTCGGCGCGGCGACGCCCGTGTGCGCGGAGACAGGGGCGTGTGGGCGAAGCCGCATCTAGCGCCTTGCGGGAATCCCCATGCTTCGGTATCCTCGGGCGAAAGTGGCACTAGCGCCGAGGGGGTCCAATGCTCCAACCACGAGCAAGAATTCTGGTCATCGGCACCCTCGTTGCGATGCTGGCGCTCACCAGCGCATTCTTCCTTGGCCAGGTGCTCGCGACCGGCGCGCCGACCCAAGATCCACTGGTGTACGGCGGCGTCGTCACCGACAGCGCCGGCAATGCGCCCGCCGTCGCGACCAACGTCGCCGTGACGCTCTACGACGCCGCCAGCGGCGGCGCCGCGGTCTGCAGCGCTGGCGGAGCGCAGGCGGCGGCGGGGACGGGCCGGTTCGCCGTGACGCTGCCGAAGGCGTGCGTCGACGCGGTGCACAGCAAGAGCGCGCTCTGGGCCGAGGTCGCGGTCGGTCCGTCCAAGGTCTTGATGCCGCGGCAGAAGATCGGCGCGGTGCCCTATGCACTGCAGGCGCAGGGGGCGGCAGTGGCCCATGGGGTGGAGTGCGCTGGCTGCGTCGGCGTCGCGGCTATGAAGTTCGACGCCGACGTCGACCTCGGCGGCAAGACGCTCAAGGCCGGGGCGGTGGACTTCGGCCCGGGGGCGGGAGACGAGCTCGCCTCCGCTGCGGTGAAGACGCTGACGGGTGGCGGCAACGCCGACGCGTTGCATACGCACGCGGGCAGCGGCGGCGGCGGTGGTGGGGTATGGAAGGTCAAGGGGGTGACCAAGGCGACCTATTTGCCCTCCAACGCCGGC
This sequence comes from uncultured Enterobacteriaceae bacterium, assembly GCA_964586155.1. GTDB lineage: Bacteria > Myxococcota_A > UBA9042 > UBA9042 > UBA9042 > SXNM01. The sequence continues at coordinate 19,708 of CAZPHC010000052.1, forward strand.
GGGTTGCACGTCATCAATGAGATGTGCGCGCTGGAATTCGGCGCGGCGCGCATCTGTACGCTGGGGATGTTGATGCAGGCCGTTCCCCACTTCAAAGCGCCGACTGACGCGCTGTTCTGGCTACGCCGCGATGCGGAGTGTCCTGAGCTGGCCGAGTGCACCATGAGTACCATCACCTCGGCGCCTCAGTCGAACTGTAGCTTCTGGAAGTCTTCGAGTGGCCAGGGAGCCTTTGTAGGCACGGACGGAACGATCAAGCCGCTTCCCTGCAACGAAGCTCGGCCGATCGTCTGTTGCGGCCCGTAGCCCACCGGCCCAGAACAGGGCAAGAGCACAATGCCATGAAGCGCTTCTCCTTTGCCGCCATGCTCTGCGCCCTCACTGCCTGCGGCAACGACACGGTGCAGCCGCGCGCTGACGCGGTGCAAGACGCCACCGTCAGCGACGACGGCGCCAGCCTGCACGACAGCGCCGCGGTCGATGTCGGCGCCGACACCGACGTCGACGGCGCCCCCGACGACGACTCCGCAGACACCATCGCCCCGACATGCCAGACCAACGTCGACTGCAAAGGCGAAGGCGAACGCTGCATCAACGGCACCTGCCAGCCGCCGATCCCTTGCCAATCCGACAAGCAGTGCACCGCCGCCGACATGGTCTGTGACGTCGCGACCGGTGTCTGCGTGCAATGCCTTGGCGACGGGGACTGCGCAGCCGGCACCGTCTGCAAGGCCCAACAATGCCTGCCGCCGGCCAAGCCCTGCGTCTCCAGCAAGGAATGTGACGCCAACCAGGTCTGCGACAAGGCGATCTCCGGCTGCGTCGAGTGCGTGACGGCCGAGGACTGCCCGAACGCGTCTCTCTGCGTCGAAGGCGTCTGCCTGCCCCAGGCGTGCAAGCCGAACAAGACCGAGTGCTTGGGCGGCAAGCTCCAGATCTGCAAGGCCGACGGCAGTGGCTGGACCGCGGTGGATTGCCCGAGCGGCCAGGTCTGCAGCGGCAACAGCTGCGCCACGCCCGCCTGCACCGCGGGTGACAAACTCTGCGTCGGCGCCCAGCTGCACAGCTGCGACGCCGACGGGGTCAAGACGACGCTGATTGACGACTGCGGCGCCGCTGGCAAGCTCTGCCAGGCCGGCGCGTGCGTCGCGGCGACGTGCAGCGCCGGCAGCAAGCAATGCATCGACGGTGCCACGCTGGGCACCTGCAAGGCGGACGGCGGCGGCTACGACCTGCAAGCGTGCGGCAGCGGCCAGGGCTGCGTCGATGGCGCGTGCGTCGCCGTCGTATGCACCGCTGGCCAGACGAGCTGCGTCGGCGACGTCGTCGCCACCTGCAACGCCAAGGGCACCAAGCTCGATCCAGGCGAGGATTGCGCCACGGTCGGCAAGATCTGCCTGGCGGGCAGCTGCCAGGCCCCGGGCTGCAGCGCCGGCGCGAGCCAATGCAAGAGCGACGGCGTGCTGGCGACCTGCAAGGCCGACGGCAGCGGCTGGGCCGAAGCGCCGTGCGGCGACGGCAAGACTTGCCAGGGGGGCGCCTGCGTCGATAAGGTCTGCACGACGGGCCAGAAGGCCTGCATCGGCGACGTCGTCGCCACCTGCAACGCCACGGGCACCAAGCTCGAAGCCGGCCAGGACTGCGCCACGGGCGGACAGATCTGCCAGGCCGGCGCCTGCGTGGTCAAACCTGCTACGGTCTGGCAGGTGCACGGCGGCTTCGTCACCGTGGGCGACGTCGTCGGCGGCGCGTGGCGGGTCCATGACCAGGGCTTCGTCAGCCAGCAGAGCTGCGCCGGCGGCTACTGCGTCCTCGGAGGGATCACGCCATGAAACCAAAGACCTGGATGATCGCGGGGCTGGTCGTGGCCGCTGGCGGGATCGGCGCCTGGGCAGGTGGCGTCCACGCCGCCGGCGTGCCGGTCGAGGCGCCACTGACGTACGCCGGCGTGGTCACCGACAGCGCAGGGACGGCCCCTGTCGCGCCGCTGGACGTGACAGTCGCGGTCTTTGACGCCGCCAGCGGTGGGGCGGGCGTCTGCGCTGCGGCGCCGGTGCAAGCCGCGGCGGGCAGCGGGCGGTTCTCGGTCGTGCTGCCGAAGGCGTGCGCGGACGCGGTGCACGCAAAGGCGGACCTATGGGTCGAAGTGCAGGTCGGGCCGGCGAAGACGGCATTGCCGCGGCAGAAGCTGGGTGCGGTGCCGTACGCGCTGGAGGCCGGCGCGGCGAGCGCGGCGCAGGGGTCGCTTGCGGGGGAGATGGCGGCACTGACCAAGGAGATCGAGACGTTGAAGGGCAAAGTGGCGGCGTTGGCGAACTCCGGTGGCGGCGCGACGGTCGCGGGTCCGAAGGTGATCGACGCTGCGGGCGTTGTGCTCGGTCACCAACCAGTCTTGGCCACCTACGGCAGGGAAGTCGTCTTTACGACCTTGGCTGGCCATCAAATTCGAATGTTGCCCGATAAGCATGTACCGGCATCCGCATCGTACATCTACTACGTCGGCGCGGATTGCTCTGGCACGGCCTATGTTCCGTATCCGCCTTCGTTCCAGCAAAGCAAGGGATTCACTACGAGCTCGGTGACCACCATATCTGCGATCCTGGGTGGCTGGATCGTCTATTCGCCGTTTCACAAGAAGTACCTTCGGCCTACGTTGACGGCATCAGGAACAGTCAGCGTGCAATCCTATCCCAAGATCGGCGGGGTAGAGTCGTCGACCAGCAACAGTGGCAGCTGCTCGGCCACGACTGTTCAGAATCCGGGTCCGATGGCCACCGTCGAGTTCGTGACCGCCGCCGAGGTCGGCCTGCCCGACGACATCAAGTTCCCGATTCGCATCGTCCCGTAGGCCTTGACGTCCATCCGAGCAAGACTGGCCGCGCCTCGGGCTGCGGGCTCCGCGACGGAGTTGATGGTTCCCAGCCGCGTCCTCGCCCTCGCCCTGCTCGCGGCCAACCTCGCCGCCGCGGCCCCGGACTGCCTGCCACGCGCCGCCGCAGCCGCGCTCGCCGACCTCGGCGATCCGATCGGTCCACGCCGGATCACCGCCGCGCTGCCGATGCACCGTGACGGGGTGGACGTCTTCGACCTCCACCAATGGCTACGGTCACGTGGCGTCCAGACCCGCGCGCTGGCTCCCGACACCGAGGCCCTGACCAAACTCGGTCGCGCCGGCGCTGCGCTGATCTTGGTTCGCGGCGAAGGAGGTCAAGCCCACGCCGTGTACGCTCGCGCCGCCCCAGATCCAGCCATGGCGACCATCCAAGACCCGCGCGCGGCTGCAGCGTACCGCCAGCCGTGGCCAGCAGCCCTCGCCGGCCTGCGCGTGGCGCTCTGGCTCGAACGCGACGGCCAGGGTCACGGCGACGCGCTCGGCGCCGACGCGCAACACGCCATCGAGCGGACCGACGCCGCGTTTGTGGCCACCGGCTGGCTGCGACGAGCGGCCGGACTGCCGTTCGCCGCGTACGACGATCGACTGGCCCTCATCGGCCACGCCGTCGACGCCGATCCTTGCCTCCCGGCCGTGCGCTGGACGGCGCTCATCGCGCTCGCTTCGACCCCTCCCTCGACGCAGCGGACCAGCCGAGTTCTAGGTTGGCGCATGTGGTGCCGCGGATAGACACGCGGTCGGCGAACCAATCGAGCGGGAACGCTTCCATCAGCATCCTGGCGCAAACACGCGCCAGGGGCGTTGAGGTCAACTCTTGCACGATCGCACGGCTGTGGTGCCGGCTTCGACGGCGCCGCGCCGTCGAAGCCGGCCTGCCCCGCTGCGGAGGGACATTCACACAGCGGCGAAACGGGGAGCGCAGACACTGCACAGAGCGAGGATCGGGCCTAGACGCCGATCCGGCGCGACGCCCACGCCCGCGAACGGGTAGCGCCGTCCCCCGGCACGACGTAGGCTATCGCCCGGCACTCACTGCGTGCGCCACGGCCAGCACGCACCGACCCACGGAGCCGCCGCGACATGCCAGCCCCCCTGACCACAGCCCTGCGCCTCGCCGCGCTGTTGTTCGCGTTCGTCGCGCTGCACGCCTGCTCGAACCAGGACGCCGACGTCCCCCGCACCGAGTTCCGCGCCAACGGCGACCACTTCGAGATCGACAAGGGCGACGGCAAGGGCTGGCGCCGCTACTTCCCCCGCGGCGTCGACCTCGCGATCGCCAAGCCCGGCTTCTTTCCCGGTGAGCTGTCGGCCACGCGCGCGGACTACATGCGCTGGTTCGACGGCATCTCGGCGGCGAACATCGACCTGCTGCGCGTCTACACGCTGCACTACCCGGCGTTCTACGAGGCGCTGCGCGACTACAACCTCGCGCACAAGGACAAGCCGCTCTACCTGCTGCAGGGCATCTGGCTCGACGAGATCGAGCACTGCGACGTCAGCGAGAAACATCCGAGCGGCGTGACCATCCACTGCGACTACATCACCGAGCGGACGGCCCAGCTCGAAGAAGAGACCGCCTACGTCGTCGACGCCGTCCACGGCGACGCGGCCATCGCCGAGCGGCTGGGCAAGGCGTCCGGCATCTACACCGCCGACGTCTCGCCTTGGCTGATGGGCCTGCTGCCGGGCCACGAGATGGACGGCAACGCCGTGCGCGACGGCAACCTGCGCTGGGCGCCGTACACGGTCTACAACGGCCGCTACATCTCGATGACCGAGGGCTCCCCGACGGAGGGCTGGGTCGCGCGCGGCCTCGACCTCGTCGCCGCGCGCACGATCGAGCGTTGGGGCCGCAGCTACCCGGTCGGCTGGAGCAACTGGCCGGCGCTCGACCCGATCCACCACCCGACCGAGCCGACGACCTTCCTCCAGGACGTCGTCGATTGCGATTTCGGCAAGTACGAGACCAAGGGCGGCTTCGACCGCGGCGTCTACGTCAGCTACCACATCTACCCGTTCAACCCGGAGTTCATCATCCACGACCCGGGCTACGCCGCGACGGTCGACAGCAAGGGCAAGATCAACAGCTACCTCGGCTACCTGCTCGATCTCAAGGCGCATCACAAGAACGTGCCGGTCCTGGTCAGCGAGCTCGGCATCCCGTCGAGCATGGGCGTCGCCCACGTCAACCACAACGCCTACGACCACGGCGGCTACAACGAGCAGGAGCAGGCCGAGATCCTGGTCGACCAGATCGAGTCCTGCGTCGCGGCGAACATGGCCGGCACCGTCGTCTTCGAGTGGATCGACGAGTGGTTCAAGCGCACCTGGACCTGCACGCCGACGATGCTGCCGGCCGAGCACGGCCCGCTCTGGTACGACGTCATCAGCCCCGAGGAGAGCTTCGGCCTCGTCAGCTACTGGCCCGTGCCGGGGCTCTCGCGCGACGTCGACGGCCTCGAGAAGGATTGGATCGGCGCGAGCAACACCTTCGAGGTCGCCAGCCAGGCCGCCACGCCGCTCGCCCCCGCTGCGGACGGCAAGGACGCCGCGCGCACGCTGACGGGCACCTGGCTCGCCCACGATCCGGCCTTCCTCTACCTCAAGCTCGCCCTCGGCGACGGCGGCACCAACGCCAAGGCGATGGACGGGGCCGCCGCGTTGGGCGAGACCGTCGTGCTGGTCGGCATCTCGACCATCGACGGCGCGACCGGCGACCGCAAGCTGGCCGAGCTCCCGGGCCTGCAGACCGCCGACGACCTCGGCTTCGAGCTCTGGCTGACGCTCGACAAGGCCGCTGGCAAGCACGAGCTGCGCGTCGACAACCTCTACGATCCGACGCCGAGGCTCAACGGCACCAAGAAGGCCGGCGGCACACCGCAGGTCAACGACGACGGGCTCTTCGTGCTGGCCAGCCATATCGTCAACAACAACGCGCAGTACATCGCCGAGGCCAAGTCGGTGATCCCCGAGAAGCACTACTACGAGGCCGGCATCCTGCGCTACGGCGACGCGACCAAGGACACGCTCTCGCACGTCTTCGCCGGCCCGGACGGTGTGGTCGAGGCGCGGCTGCCCTGGCACGCGCTCTGGATCACCGATCCGGCCGGCCGCAACGTGCTCTACGACGACGAGGCGACCGCCGGCTTCGACGCCAAGCCGACGGGCGGCGTGCGCATCCTGGTGCTGACGGCCAAACGCGGCGCCGACGGCAAGCTCACCGTCGTCGACGCCCTGCCCCGGGCGGCCTGGCATCCGGGCACACCGCTGCAGGCCAAGGAGCTGCCGCTGTTCACCTGGCCGACCTGGACCAGCGTGAGCTCCAAGGAGCGGTTCAAGCCGGCGTACACCGCCCTGCAGAAGCTCTACGGCGAGTTGGAGGCGAAATGAACGGAGCGCCACGACGGGCAGCAGCGCAGACCACCCTGCGATCGGCCCGGATTCCTCGACTCCTCGTCGCCCTGCTCGGCGCGACGGCCGCGTGGTCCGGGGCCGCGACCGAGGCCCTGGCGGCGCCGGCCGTGGCCAACCCCTCGGCCGAGCTGGCGGACGCCGCCGACGCGACCAAGCCGGCCGGCTGGTCGAACAACGCCTGGGGCACGCTGCAGGCGACGTTCACCTGGCTGCAGGGCGACTGCGCCGCGGGCAACCGCTGCCTGCGCGTCGAAGGGACCAAGCCTGCCGGCAGCACGCTCGACGACGGTGACGGCAAATGGTGGAGCGATCCGATCGCGGTCAAGGGTGGCAGCCGCTTGACTGTCGGGCTGCGGCTGCGCTCGACCGCGACGTCGCGGCTGATGGCCTTCGCCACGGGGACGACCAGCGCCGGCCAGGCCAAGGAGCAGTGGATCCTGCTCCAGGACGCGCCGATCCAGGCGACGTGGACCCCGCTACAGGCGACGCTGGACGTGCCCGGCTGGGCCAGCGCCGTGCGCCTGATGGTCGTGCTGCCGACCAGCGGCCGCGTCGACACCGACGATTGGACGCTGGTCGAGCAGGCGACCGCTCCCAAGCACCCGGCCAAGGTCTCGATCACCTTCGACGACGGCTGGGTCACGGCCTACGCCTGGCTGGTGCCGGAGCTCGACAAACGCGGCATCCGCGCCACGCACTTCTTGATCAGCGGCTACATCGACAAGCCCGGCTACACCGCCGACTACATCGGCACCAAGCGGATCCGCGAGCTGCTCGGCAACGGCCACGAGGTCGGCAGCCACACGCTGCAGCACGAGGACATGACCAAGGTCAGCAGCGCCGCGCTCAACGACAACCTCGAGCTGTCCAAGCTGGCGCTGGCCAACTTCGGCACGACGATCGCGGGCTTCGCCTGGCCATACGGCTACTACAACGCCGAGCTGGCCAAGCGCGCCAAGCAGACCTACAGCTACGTGCGCACCGTCGATCCGGGGCTGAACCTGCTGCCCTACGACGTGACCAAGCTCAAGGGCTACGTCGTGGCGAATTCGACGACGGTCGACGAGATCGAGAGCTGGGTGCAGCAAGCCGAGACGATCGATGGCGCCTGGCTGATCTTGATCTACCACCGCGCCGATCCCGACGCGCCGCTCGACTCGTACGTCACGCCGCAGTCGTTCGTCGACACGCTCGACATGCTGCAGGCGCACAACGCCGATATCCGGCCCGTCGGCTCCTGGCTCGACGCCTGGAAGGCCCAGCCCCTGCCCGACTTGCCGGTCTGGGAGGTCGACGGCGGCGAGAGCTTCGACGCGCCGGCCAAGCTGCAGCTCGCCGAGAGCGCGGGCGGCGCCACCGACCTCGGTTGCAGCGCCGCGCCCGGATCGGGGGCGGGCCCGGCCGGCCACAGCGCCGTGGCAGCGCTGGTGCTGGCGCTGGCGGCGCTGATCCTCGCGCTGCGGCGTCGAATCGGCTGATCGCGACGGATCGCTGGTCTCTTCGTCGGGTTCGAGGGGCGGATCGCCCCTTGTCGCCCATCCGCGACCGGGGCAGCGTCAACGCGGCGCGGCTGTCGGGATCAGCGCGACCTCGCGCAGCGTCGCGGGCCCCTTGGCTGTGACGCGTAGCGTCGCCCGGCCGTCGGCTTGCCACTCGACCGAGGCCGCGATCTCGCCCTCGCCGCGGGCCTCGGCGCGATAGGAGCCGGGGGCCAGCGCCAGATCGGCCAGCACCAGGCTCGCGTCGGTCGCGAGGGTCAACGCGGGGCCGGCGGCACCCGGCGGCGCTGGCGCCACGACGTGGTCGACGTCGCCGAGCAGCCATGCCGGCACCAGCAGAGCGTCGCCCCGGGGCTGCGGGCCGAGCGCGCCGCCGTCCCGGCGCACGTAGAGCGTGACGGCGTCGGGTCGGCCGTCGAGCGGCACCGAGAGCCGCATCGGTCGGTAGCGTCGGGCAAATCGCGGGTCCTGCACCATCTCCTCGCCGGTCGGGAAGCACGGCTCCAGGCCACCACGCGGCCTGCAGAACACGATGAGGTCCGGCGCGCGGTCGAGCACATAGCCGCCATCGGCGACGTCGTGGCCGATCTGCGCGCGTTTGCGGCGCCCGTGGCGCGCGATATGGCCGTCGTTGAGGCCGAGCATGTCGAGCGCGGGGCCGCCGTAGGCGAAGGGGATCGCCCCGGCCGGGTCCACGGCGACCAGCGGACGCAGCGGCCCGAACGTCGCCCGCAACGCAGCGCCGACCGCGAGGCCGTGCCGCTCCCAGCTCGGTGCGCGGGCGCGGGCGAGCTCGTCGCTGTCGCGCTCGGCGGCGAGCTGACCGAGCGATCCCAGCACCAGCGTCAGCAGCGCGGCGAGCCCGCCGCGAACCGGCCAACGGGCGATCGCCGTGGCGAGGCCCAGGGCGACGAGCGCAGCCGCGAAGCCTATCGAGACGACGTGGTGGCGGAACGCCGGGAAGATGTCGCCGCCGATGTGCACGACGTAGGCCTCCCAGCCCAGCAGCCACAGCAGCAGCAGCGCGGCCAGCGGCCGGGCGCGTGGCGTCCGCAACGCCAGGATGGCCGCGATCGCGGCGGCCAGCAGCAGGGGGCCGTGGTGCTGCACGAAGGCCTGCAGCTCTGCGACGCCGGAAGGGCTGCGATCGACGACGCTGCCGAGCTTGATCCGCGCGGTGTTGGGCAGCCAATCGCCGTAGTACGCCAGCCGGAAGCCGAGCTGGGCGAGCACGAAGGCCGCAGGAATGCCGGCGAACCGGGCCAGCAGGGGCCAGAGGCCGGCGCTGGCGCTGCCACGCGTCAGCACGACGACGGCCGCGGCGAGCGCGACGAAGAGCGGCGGATCGGGCCGCGTCCAGCAGGCGAGCCCGAGCAGGCCACCGGCGAGCGTCGCGTCCGCGCGCAGCCCGGCCGCCGGCCGTTCCCGGTCGAGCACACGCCCCAGCGACGGCAACGCGCCGAGCAAGAGCGCGACCAACAAGGGCTGCTCGAGGCCGCCGACGGACCAGGCGCCCCAGCTGCCGGTCCCCGTCGCCAGCAGCGCCGCGACGACGCCGGGCGCGGCGCCTGGCCACGATCGCGCCGGCGCGACGCGGGTCAGCGCGACCGCCGCGGCCGCTGTCGCCCCCAGGCCTGCGATCCGCATCGCGGTGATCCAGTCGATCGGCAGCGCGCCCAATGCCGCGGTCGCCAGCACCCAGAGTAGGTTGGAGTAGCCCTCGACCCGGCTGTGGTCGTCCCAGGTCAGGCCATCGCCGGCGAGCAGGCGCGCCGAGTAGCGCAGGCTGATGAACGCGTCGTCGACCAGCAGCGTCGTCCAGGCCAACCCGCGCCAGAGCGCGACCGCCGCGACCAGCGCCGCCGCCACGACGCCGACCAGGCGACCGGATCGGTGGCTCGGGGTGGCAGCCTGGCCGGGGGCGTCGCTCACCCCTGGTCCTGATGTCCGAACGAGGCCACGGCCGCGACCGCGGCGGCACGGATCGAGAGCGCCGAGGCTTTGCGCGTCGTCCTGCGCGTCGTCCTGCGCGTCGTCATGCGCTCTCCGGGCCGTGGGCGACAGAGGCCCCCCGGCGCCGCGCCGATGTCGGCGTGCCATGAACGAGGCTAGAGAACCATGGTCCACTGGTCAAAGCGATCCCGCGGCGTCCACCGCCGTCGCGCCTGGCCGTCGACGCTGGCGGCGTCGGGCGCGCCGCGACGAAACACTTCCGGGCGCTGTTGGCTCCAGGTTACGGCGCGTCCATCCCGACCGCCGACGCCACGAGGGAGTCTGCCATGCTTGGTTCCGACGCACGCCTGACCACCGCCGCCGCCATCGTCGCGGCCCTCGCGCTCGCGGGCTGCCAGCAGGCCGCCCCCGCCACCAGCGGCCTCGCCGCCGGCCCGGCTGCCAGCGCCGCACCGGGCGCGAGCGCGAACGCCGCGAATGCCGCCGCGACGGCCAAACCTGCGCCGGGGACCTTCGGCACCCTCGACGCCAGGGCCTTCGCCGCGGGCGTGCAGCGCGAGGGCGTGGTCGTGCTCGACGTGCGCACGCCCGGCGAGGTCGCGCGTGCGCACCTGCCGGGCGCCAGCGTCGTCGACATCGGCGATCCGCGATTTGCCGAGAAGGTCGGCCTGATGGCCCGCGAGCGCGCCGTCTACGTCTATTGCGCCTCGGGCGCGCGCAGCGCCGCGGCCGCACGCCAGCTGGTGCGGATGGGCTTCGCCGAGGTCTACAACCTCGACGGCGGCATCTACGCCTGGACGAGCGAGAACCTGCCCGTCGAGCGCGGCAACGCCGGCGCCGCCGCGGGCGAAGGCGTCACGCCGGCGGCGTTCGACGCGCTGCTGGCGCAGCATCCGACGGCGCTGGTCTCGTTCGAGACGCCGTGGTGCGCGCCCTGCCAGCGGATGAAGCCGCGGATCGACGCGCTGGCCACGACGCTGGGGCTGCACGTCGTCCACGTCGACATCGACGCCAGCGAGGAGCTCGCCAAGCGCGAGAAGGTCGTCGGCGTGCCGGTGCTGGCGCTGCGCGAGGCGGGCAAGGAGACCTGGCGCCACGCCGGCGAGCTCGATGACGCGGCGTTGGCGGCGGCGCTGCCGGTCAAGGCCAAGGCGAACTGAGCGCGCGTCCGCGGCGTGTTCGTCACTTGGCCGCGCCGCAAAGCGTCAACGAGCCCCAGAAATCAAGCTTGAGCTCGCCCATCTCGACGCCGGCGCGGGTCCAGGTCGGGTTGGCGCAGACGCCCTTGCTGTCGAAGGTCACGACCGCGTCGACCGCGCCGTGCAGCACGACCTGGCCCTTGTTCGGCACGTAGCAGCCCGACGCGGTCTCGGCGGTGAGCACCTTCTGCGGCGTGGTGAACTGCACGCTGCCTTCGCCAGCGACGTCGAGGACGCCGGTCCACAGTGCGCCGTTGACGCCAGAGTCGCCGAGCCATTGCACGTCCCAGCCGTGCACGTCGACACCCTGCAGCCAGGTCCAGACGTTGAGGAACCAGTTGTTCGGCGCCGCGCCGTAGTGGGCCGAGCCGGTCCAGCTGCGCGTGGTGACGCCGGCGACGGTGTCGCTCTGGTAGACGAGGTCGAACGCGAGGTCGATCGGCGCGCCGTTGAGGGTGCCGAGCACCTGGAACGCCTTGGTCTCGATCGCATAGAGCTTGGAGGTCGAGCCCTTGCAGACGTTGGGGACTTCGAACTCCATGCGGCCATCGAGCTGGATGTCCTTGCCGCTGCCGACGATGGCGCAGGTCTTCTCGAGCAGGCCCTTGACGCTCTGGACCGTCGCGGTCTGCACGCCCGGGCAGCTCGCGTCGCCGAGGCCGTAGAGCTTGTCGGCGACGAAGAGGCTCTGGTTCGCGGCGAGCTGGTGCAGGTTGAACAGGCGCCGGATCTGGTCGGCGCTGGCCAGCGGCGCGGTGAACGTGGTCGGCGCGCCGGCAGCGGCGTCGCCGGCGAGGCTGTCTGCGAGGCTGTCTGCGACGAACGTGTCGGCGAGCGCGCTCGTATCGGCCACGCTGGTTGCCGCGTCCGGCGGGTCCGGGACGTCCGGGACGTCCGCGGTGTCAGAGGCGTCGCTCGCGAACGGCCCGGAATCCTCGACCGTTGCATCGACGGCGCCAGCCTCTTCTGCATCCATTGCGTCGGTCGGCGCGCGGAATGTGTCGGCCGCTGCAGCGTCCTGCGCGACGGCAGCGTCCTCGAGCGCGTCGACGCCGACATCGAGCTGCGGCGCGTCCGATGCGGCGCCGGCCCCACCGTCTGCTGCGGTGTCGCCGGGCGTGGCGCCCTGCCCGCTACAGCCGGCGGCGAGCATCACCAGCGCGGCCAGCGCAACGACGCGACGCGAGGGGATGAGTTCCACAACCCGGGCGGAGCCGGACAGGCATGGAA
>CAZPHC010000052.1:31995-32104 GCA_964586155.1 uncultured Enterobacteriaceae bacterium
GCCTGTCCCTACCCGCCATGAGGTTGGCTCGCACGGCCTCAAACCGACGCCCTGGGGCGGAGCCGGACAGGCATGGAAGCCTGTCCCTACCCGCCATGAGGTTGGCTCG
>CAZPHC010000053.1:0-31319 GCA_964586155.1 uncultured Enterobacteriaceae bacterium
CCAGTTTTGCGCGATCTCTGCGGACAACTCGTCCATCACCACGCCGATCGCGTCGCCCAACACGGCCCGGAACCGCGCGCGCCAAGTTCGAAGCCGATGCTCGAGGCAGCACCAACACAACTCGATCGGGTTGGGCTCGGGCGAATTCGGTGGCATGGCGCGCACCTTCACCTTGTGCCCGGCCAGCAGCTCGCGGATGCGCCTGGCCCGGTGCGCGCCGAGGTTCTCCATCACCATGGTCGCGCCCTGCGCGAGCTGGAGCGGCAGCGCCCCTGTCCCAGCTCGGTGCAAGCCCGGGGGGGGGGAGATGGAGAGCGTCGGACGTGCGCCCATGCCTCCAACGAGCCTACGCCGTCCCAGCGCAATTGTTCGTTGACATGCGGCGCTGCGTGCCGTCCCAATGGGCGATGGAGGTCCGCCATGCTTTGCGCCGCCAACGCCCGGAATCGCGTCCGCTTCGCTGTCGCCACGTTGGTCGCCGCCGCCGCCGTGGTCGGTTGTCGCCCCGCGGACCCGAACGCGGGCACCAACGGCAGCGCGGGCGGCGGGGACGCAGGCGTCGCGGATTCGACCGAAGCCCGCGCCGACACCAACGTCGGCTCCACCGGCGTCGGCGGCTTCACAGACGCTGGCGGCCTTCAGGTCTTCCTCTCGGCGCTCACCGGCGGAGGTTGCGGCGCGGACGCGAGCGACGCGGCTGGCGCCGCCGGCGCGGTCGTCGACGGAAGCGCGGCACAGCTCTCGACAAGCTGCGCTGGAAACTGCGGCAACTACGTCGACGCAGCTGCGTGCCAATGTGACGATTTCTGCGACAGTGTCGGCGATTGCTGCAGCGACAAGGTCGCGCTCTGCGGCGTCGGATCTGGCGGCGGTGGCGGCTTCGGCGGCTTCGGCGGCGTGGATGCGGGCGCGGTCGATACCAGCGCCGTCGCCGGGCTTGACGCCATTGCGCCGGCCAAACCTGGCTGCGGCAGCTGCCCCTCGGGCCAGCTCTGCGACGGCGTCCAATGCGTCACGCCGAGCTGCGCGCTGCCCGGACCGGCGTCGCTGGCCAACGCCAACGTGCTCGTCGACGTCGCGATCGCGCCGGCTTCGGTCGGCTGCGACCTGGACGGCGATGGCACGATCGACAACGCCATCGGCGGCCCGTTCGCCAACGGTGGCGCCGGCTGCGGCGCCGCGTTCTCGTGGACCGCCGGCGGGAGCGAATTCCCCGATTTCGTCTGGCTGCCGACGGCTTGGACCTCGGGCGGCCAGTCGATGTCACTGGGCGTCGTTCGGGCGCGCAAGGTCAGTAGCGGCTGGATGCTGCGGGCGGCCGATCTCGACCTGAGCGCAAACACCCCCGTCTGTCCGTGGCAGACGAGCGTCGCGCTGACGGCCACCGCCGGCGCCCTCGTCGGCCACGCCAACAGCGGCGCGCCCGACATTGCCGGACTGCACGTGCCGGCAAGCCTCGCCACAGCGGGATGGAGCGGGCAGCTCGTCGGCGGCGTCACGTGGGATGGCACCAACGATGGCGTGATCTGCGGCGTTTGGCAGCCCGAGGAGATCTACGGCGCGGTGCTGGCGCTCGTCGCCAAGGCCGGCCCGGTCATCGGCTTGGACGCGCAGTCGCTGATGGCGACGGTCCTGGGCGTGATCCCGCCTGATATCGACACCAACGGCGACGGCATCGCGGACGGGATCTCGGGCGCGTATACGTTCCGCACCGAGAAGGCGACGGTTGCGGGCTTCGAGTAGGGATCGGCACACGGCCGTTCGTGGTCGCGGCAATGGTCGGCGGCGGCAATGAGAACAGCCCAGGCCCCCCTCCGATGGCGATGACGCCGGGACGCTATGTACGAAACGACGGCAGCAAGACATATGGCACGCCGATGACGCTCGACGGGATCCAGATCGAGGAGGTCCGGGTGGTCTCGAACAGCGAAGTCGACATCGTCATCCTCTGGCACGACGAACGACATACGGAACGCTGGAAGGTCGTCGGATTGCCATCGCTGCCGAGCGAGGTGACGTGGCTGACTGCCCGATAGGCGAGCCGCAGGCGACGGTCGCGTCCCGTCGAGTCGCGGTGGCGTTCGTCACGACCGGCTGAACCTCGAGCCGCTGCTTGCTGCCGCCCGAGGCAGTGCGTAGGCTCGAGCGCGAGAGGGGCCCGGCGCCGGCCGCTGGCGCGCGAGGTCCTGGATGCGCCACCGCAGCCATCGTTCGCCCCACCACCGCTCCCCGGACCGCGTCGGCCTGCTCGTGGCCGGCAGCCTCGCGCTCATCGTGGCAGCGTGCAGCGCCGAGCCCGACGTCGCCGTGGTCGGCCAGGCGCAGCCCGGCCCCGGCGAAGCGCGGCAATTCGTCGTGGCGGCTCCGGTACAGACCGGCTGCGACCAGGTCGCCGCGGCGTACTGCGCCGCGCTCGCCCGCTGCAACCCCCATTGGCTGGCCGTGGACTTCGCCGACGAGGCGGCCTGCGCCGCGCGCATGGCCCTCGGCTGCAGCCGCAACGCCGCCGCGCCCGGCGCCGCCGGGCTGGTCGACGACCTGGGCGCTTGCCTCGACCCGCTGGCGACGAGCTGTGCGACGCTGATCCCCGGCACGCTGCCGACCTGCGGCTTCCGCCCCGGCGCTGCGGCTGCGGGCGCCGCCTGCGCCGTCGACGGCCAATGTGCGTCGCTGCGCTGCAACCTCGACGCCGCGGGCTGCGGCGTCTGCGCCAAGACGGCCGCGGTCGCCGAAGCTTGCGGCGGCGGCCCCTGCCCGGACGAAGCCCGGGTCGAAGGCGCCGACTGCAGCGAGGGCGGCTGCGCCCACGCCCTCGGCCTGCACTGCCACGGCCCGACCAAGCGCTGCCGGTCGATCCCGATGCGGCCTGCGGGCGAAGGCTGCGACATGACCGGCATCATGACCGGCACGTTGAGCGAGTGCCGCCGGGGCGCGTGCCGCAACCAGAACGACATGGGCGCCGGGCATTGCCTCGCGTTTGCCGCCGACGGCGCCGAATGCGGCGGCTGGGACGGCCCGCGCTGCCAGCCTCCAGCGCGCTGCATCGCTGGTCGCTGCGCCGTGCCGCCGGTCCTGTGCCCCGGCGGCGGCTAGCGACCGATCGGGACGCGGACCGGCGGCGCCGCGGCTGGGGGCACGCGTGGCGGGCGACGTCTGCAAGTAGGCGACAGGCGCCCGAGGCCCGGCCCGAATTCAGCGACGCGGGCCCACGCGGGCGACGAGCCAGCCGACCAGCCCGCCGAGCGCGGCGCCGCTGGCCACGGCGATCGCGGTCGAGCCGGGCCTGGACCCACGGCTGGTCGCGATCATCACCGTGCCGCCGCCGAGCCCGCCAAGGGCCGCGCCGGCCAGGATGGGCCGCGCCGCCAGCAGGCGCTCGTGGTGCTGCGGCGCGAGCAGCAAGCCGGCGAGCCAGCCACCGTCGAGGCCTGCGAGGATCCACGCCCGGTGCGCGCCGGCGCGTGCGGCGACCACAGCGGCCACACCGGCCCCGACCACCGCGCCGAGGTCGGCGACCAGGGCGCGGGTCGGCGTCACGTCGACGTGGTCCAGCACGAGGCTACCGGCGACAACACCGACGAGCAGGCCGACGGGCCCGACCAGGGGGAGATCACGGTCAGACAATGCCAGCGCCGCGCCGTGGAGCGATCCCACCATGGCGGCGCTGCCGAGCATGCCCGCTTCGGCGTCGGTCAGGCTCGCAGGCGAGGCGAGGCCGACGACGGCGCCGACGCCCAGGCTCGTCAGCACCAGCGCCGGCGCGCTGGCCGGCGAGCGCCAGTGCTCAGCCACGGGCGCGCCCGCGACCACGCTGGCGGCGCCGATCGCGACGCCGAGCCGCAGCCGTGGCGAGCTGGCGCGCGCTGGCAACGCGACCAGCAACAGCGCGGCCGCAGCGAGCACAACGCTCCGGGCCATCGCTGCGATCGTTCTGCGTCGTGCCATCGCGTCGACTCTCACTGCCGAGGTTGCCGTGCAGCGTACCTTTCGGCAGCCTGGGGTCAACGACGGATTGCAGCGACTGGCCCGGGCGGGAGGATTCGATGGACGGATTCGAGTCGTCGCGAGGTCGTCGATTCGCGCAGATGCGCGACGCACGCGAGGTCGCCGCCTGCACCAGAACCGCGCCGCGGCGCGCACGACGCGCCCCGCGGTGGGCGTTTTGGGCCGCCGTGGTGCTGGCCGCAGCCGGGCTCTGTGCACCTGCGCCCGTGGCGGCGACCGAACCTCGTGCCGCCGGTTTGGTCCTGGCCAGCGACTTCGACGGCGCGATGGTCGCTCCGGGCAGCGCCCTGCGCCTTCGCGCCCGGATCGACGGGTTCGCCGTGCGTGCCGACCACGTGCTGCGTCGGCGTTGGGTCATCGGCGCCAGCGGCGGCTCGCTGGACAGCGTCAACGCGGTCGCGGCCACCTGGCTGGCCATCGGCCTCCGTGGCGGCGCCGACGACCTCGGTCTCTGCTACGGCGTGGCCCTGCAGGCTGGCACCCTCGGCGGCAAGGTGAACGCCAGCGACCGGCGACCGCCAGCCCCCGGCGACCTGCTCGGCCTGACCACGGACGTCCCCGGGCTGCGCCTGGTCGCGGGCGGGCGCTGGGTGGGGACGCGGCTGCAGCTCGGCGCGGACATCGGCGTGCGGGCGCCCAACCCGGGCGGCACCGTGGTCGGCCTCGGCGGCTCGCTCGACGCGACGTGGGCGCAGCCGCTCGGGCCGTTGGTGCTACTGCTGCGCGGCGCGGCGTTCTGGTCGACCCTCGCGGGGGCCGACGCTGGCGCTCCGCCCCTGGGCGGCGCGCTCGGAGCCGGCGTGCGCGTCGGGGGCCTCGGCCTGCTGCTCGAAGCGCGGGCGGGCATCCTCGAGCCGTCGGTCGCGGCGCGTGGGGTCCGCGGCGTGCTCTCGCTGGTTTGGCAGAGGTAGCAGCCCTCGAACACGCCACGATCGCCGGTCCCGGCCGGAGCCCCCGACGCGGCTAGCGCGAACGCAGGTCGTGCACGGCGGTCGCGCGCCGACGACGCCCGCGCCGTCAGAAGCGCCAGCCCACGCCGAGGCGCAGCAGCCGCTCGTCGCTGTGCGCGCTCTCGTCGAGGCGATTGGTGCCGAAGCGCTGCGAGCGCGTGCTGATGACGCTGCGGCTCGTCCAGCCCGCTTCGACCACGACGCGGTCGTAGCCGAGCAGGAGCGACGCCGATTGGCCCGGCGCGTCGAGGCGCTCGCCAGCCCTGCCCTCCCCCATGGCCAGGCCCTCGACCTGCCAGCGCAGGCGGATGGCGCTCATCGGCGTCGGCGCGAAGGCACACTCGGCACCGAGCAGGCCCCAGCCGCGCTTGCCGTCGGACCAATCACCGCGCTCGAAGGCGGCGTCCGCGCGGCGCAGGTCGTGGTCGGCCCAGCAGCCGACGATCAGCGCCAGGGATGCGCCAGCCACCACGCGCGCGAGGTGTCGACACCAGGACATGCCGCCTCCACAGCGCCCGCCGCCGAAGGCCGTCGTGGGGACGAGGCTTGGAGCAGCGGGCGCCGCAACCGTTCAAACTCAAGAGGCAAAATAGGCCCAGGGCCATCGCGCGTCAAGCGGGCGGCGACGCGTCACGGTCCACGGGCGACGGCGATGGCTGTGGGCCCGCGATCCGAGGATCCCTTGCAACCGCACCAGATCCCGATAGCTTGCGCGCCGAACACGCGCCGCTGGCGCAAGGAGACAACGAGCATGCGTACCATCCATCCCCTCACCCTCGCTTCGGTCGTGGCCCTGGCGCTCGTCGGCTGCGGCACCAGCTCGACCGGCGGCACCGGCGGCACCGGCGGCGCGGCCTCCATTGCGGCCGCCGACCTGCCCAAGGCGGTCGAGAACATGTACTGCGAGATGGCCACGACCTGCCCCGGCCAGGACCTACGCTTCTCGTCGGTCGAGAACTGCAAGATCTTCGCCGCCAGCTCGCAGCAAATCGGCGCCCCAGACGAGCTCGCGTACGTCACCAAGGGCACGGTCAAGTATGACGCCGCCAAGGCTGCACAGTGCGTCGCCGCGATCAAGGCGGCCTGCTCGTTCGACACCGAGCCCACGGCGTGTGACGAGGCGTTCCAGGGCACGCTCGAGGTCGACGCCGCCTGCGACGCCAGCGTCGAGTGCAAGGGCGAGGCGAGCTGCGTCAAGGACAATGACGGCTGCAACGGCAAGTGCAAGGCCCGCGCCGCGCTCGGTGAGTCCTGCGTCGAGGTCGGCTGCAAGACCGGTCTTGCGTGCGACAACCAGAGCAACAAATGCGTCGAGGCCAAGCAAGGCGCCGAGGGCGACGACTGCGACACCAACGAGTGCGGTGCCGGCCTGTTCTGCGACTACAACAGCGGCGGCGGCGTGCCCAAGTGCCGCAAGCTGCAGTCCGAAGGTCAGCCGTGCGACGACACGCGGCAGTGCGCCACGGGCCTGGCCTGCTCCCAGGACAAGTGCACCAAGCCCGCCGAGGCCAACGCCGAGTGCGACGACATGGGCGAGACCGCAGTCTGCGTCAGCGGCCACATCTGCGCGCTGGTCGGCAGCATGACCGCCGGCAAGCAGTCCTGCCTGCCGATCGCCAAGGCCGGCGCGGCCTGCAAGTCGCACATGCAGTGCCTGGATCTGGACCAGTACTGCAAGGGCTTGGAGACCGGCGCCGCCGAGGGTACCTGCGCGACGTTGCCGAAGATGGGCGAGGCCTGCACGCCGTTCAGCATGGACTTCCCGCAGTACATCACCTGCCTGTCGGGCTACTGCGACGGCGCGACCAAGAAGTGCGGTCCTGCGCTGGCCAAGGGTGCGGCCTGCGGCAGCGGCATCCCCTGCGCCGAGGGCCTGGACTGCGACACCGAGGCCAACGACCCGGTCTGCGTCGAAGAGAAGGCCCCGGTCTGCAAGTAGGCGCCCGCTGGCTGGCCTCGATGCGAGGCCGTGGGGGCGCGACGCGAACACGGGCGTCGCGCCCCCCTCAGCCGCCTACTGGGTCTTGATCCGCAACACCATCTCGAGCTGGCGGGTCGGGTTGACGACGGTCGCCTGGTTGCTGGTGTTGCCGCCGCGGCTGCCCGCGACGAAGACCGCGCCCGCCGTGGCGTCGTAGCGGATGGCGTTGGCCTGCAGGTAGGCGCGCACGCCGCTGTTGGTCGAGCAGACGGCGAGGTTGGTGTCGGCCGAGACGATCAGCTTGTTCCAGGCCCAGCTGCCGTTGCTGCGGACGCCGTGCAGCAGCCAGATCCTGCGGCAGGTCGTGCCGACGCCGGCCAGGTCGATGGTGCCGGTCAACCAGGCCTCGTCGCCCGCGAGGTGCACCGCGCCGACCTGGAACGCGTTGCTCCAGGCCATCGGGATGCCGGTGTACGCCGGCAACAGCTGCTGCCAGGCGTTGCCGTCGAAGGCCATGATCGTGCCGAATTCACCGGCCGCCATGACGTTGGTCGCCGAGGTGCCCGAGATCGTCGTCAGCCGGCCGTGCGCCGGCACCGAGCCGGTGTTGACCGAGACGTTGAACGCCTGCTTGTAGGCCGTCGTGTCGGTGTAGACCACGCCCGAGATGCCCGTGAGCTTGTCGCAGCTGCTGGTGGTGTTGCCGTCCCAGTAGCCGACGCCGGTGTAGGTCGCGCCGCTGGCGTTGTAGCTGCCGGCGAAGAACACGGCCGACGGCGACGCCGCGTAGACCGCGCTGACGCTGACGTTGAGCACCTTGCAGCTGGCCTTGGAGGCCGACGCCGTCATGCGCAGCGTGGTCGACCAGCTGTTGTTGGCGAAGGTCGTGCGGCCGATCTGCACCGCCGTGTTGCCGCTGGCGCTGTCGCCACCCATGAAGTACGTCTCCTGGCCAGAGCCGGGCACGACCATGTCGAGGCCGCGCATCGAGCGGACAAAGCTCGACAGGTTCGGCGTGCCGGTGGTCTTCCAGAAGCCGGTCGTCGGGTCGAGGATCATCGAGCGGCTCTGGCTGTTGTCGGTGCGGCCGCCGACGGCCAGGCGGTTGCGCGACGCCAGCAGCACCGTCGAGCCGCTGTTGATCGCGGCGTTGTACTGCAGGCCGAGCGCCGGTGACTCGACGACGTTGGCGACCAGGCCGTTGAGCGAGTTGAGGCTCGAGTCGCCGCCGGCCGCGTAGACCTTGCCGCCGGCGAAGCGATCGACGCCGTAGAGCACGCCGCGCTGGATCGTGCTGCCGCCGACCTGGGCCGCCACGCTCTCGACGCCGGTGCAGAGGCTGCCGGCGCAGAAGGCGTCGCTGACGCTGAGGTTGGTGCAGCTGGTGCCCCAGGCCTTGTTGGTGTGGCCGCAGCCGCTGCCGGCGTTGCAGGCGTCGACGGTGCACTCGAGGCCGTCGTCGCAGTTCTGCGTCGCCGGCTTGACGCACTTGCCGGCCTGGCAGGTCGGGATCGCCTGGAAGATCAGCGACGCGCACGAGGCGTCGCCGCAGGTCGTGGCGTCCGGCAGGTTCACCGCCTGGCAGCCCTTCTGCTTGTCGCAGCTGTCGGTCGTGCACGGGTTGCTGTCGTTGCAGACGACCGCCGCGCCGCTCTTGCAGCTGCCGCCGGCGCAGACATCGCCGCTGGTGCAGGCGTTGCCGTCGTCGCAGCTCAGGGTGTTGTTGCTGTGGGTGCAGCCCTGGAGCTTGTCGCAGGCGTCGTTGGTGCAGGGGTTGTTGTCGTCGCAGTTGGGCGCGGCGCCGCCGACGCAGACGCCGCTGGTGCACTTGTCGCTGGTGGTGCAGGCGTTGCCGTCGTCGCAGCTCGTCGTGTTGTTGACGTAGGTGCAACCCTTGATCTTGTCGCACGAATCGTCGGTGCAGACCTTGCCGTCGTCGCAGACGATGCCGCCGACCGCGCCGAGCGGGATGCCCTTGCAGGCGCCGCCGCTGCATTTGTCGCTGTTGGTGCAGGCGTCGCCGTCGTCGCATTTGGCGACGTTGTTGGTGAACTCGCAGCCCTTGCTGCCGTCGCAGCTGTCGTCGGTGCAGACCTCGCCGTCATCGCAGACGACCTTGACGCCCGAGCACGCGCCGCCCGAGCAGCTGTCGCTCTTGGTGCAGGCGTTGCCGTCCGAGCAGGGCGCGGTGTTGACCACGCTCTTGCAGCCCTTGACGTCGTCGCAGAAGTCGGTGGTGCAGACGTTGCCGTCGTCGCAGGACTTCAGCGCCGGCTTGGCGCCGCACTTGCCGGCGGTGCAGATCGCCGCGGCCTGGTAGCCACCGCCGTCGCAGCCCGCGCCGCTGCACGCCGCGCCGTCGGTCAGGTTGATGTGCTTGCAGCCGCCGGTCGAGTCGCAGGTGTCGTTGGTGCAGGGGTTGCCGTCGTTGCAATCCTTGCCGCCGGTGCCGGCGCAGACGCCGCCGCTGCACGAGTCGCCGCTGTTGCAGGCGTTGCCGTCGTCGCAGGGCTTGGTGTTGTTGACCTTCTTGCAGCCGGCCACCTTGTCGCAGCTGTCGTCGGTGCAGACGTTGCCGTCATCGCAGTCGACCGCCGCGCCGGGCACGCAGGCGCCGCTCTTGCAGGCGTCGCCTTGGGTGCAGACCGTGCCGTCGTCGCAGGGCAGCGTGGTGTTGACGTTCTGGCAGCCGAGCTTGGCGTCGCAGCTGTCGGCCGTGCAGGGGTTCTTGTCGTCGCAGACCGGGGCCGGGCCGCCGACGCAGCTGCCCTTGGCGCAGCCGTCGGCCGTGGTGCAGGCGTTGCCGTCGTCGCAGCCGGCGGTGTTGGCCTGGTAGTGGCAGCCCGACGAGGAGTCGCAGCTGTCGTTGGTGCAGACGTTCTTGTCGTTGCAGTCGATCTTGGCGCCGACGCATTTGCCGCCAGTGCAGGTGTCGCTGCCGGTGCAGAGGTCGCCGTCGTCACAGGGCGCGCTGTTCGGCACCGCCTGGCAGCCCTTGGACGGGTCGCAGCTGTCGTTGGTGCAGAGGTTCTTGTCGTCGCAGATGACCGCCGTCGAGCCGGTGCACAGGCCGCCGCCGCAGGTGTCGCCCGTGGTGCAGGCGTTCTTGTCGTCGCAGGGCTGGGCGTTGTTGGCGTACTGGCAGCCCTTGAGCGGGTCGCAGCTGTCGGTGGTGCACGGGTTGTTGTCGTCGCAGACGACCTTGGTCGGGCCGGCGCACTTGCCGCCCGCGCAGACGTCGGCGCTGGTGCAGGCGTTGCCGTCGTCGCAGCCGGCGCTGTTCGGCGCGAAGACGCAGCCCGTCTTGGCGTTGCAGCTGTCGTCGGTGCAGGGGCTGCTGTCGTCGCACGCGACGGCCTCGCCCTTGCAGCTGCCGCCGCCGCAGAGGTCGTTCTTGGTGCAGGCGTTGCCGTCGTCGCAGGACGAGGTGTTGGGCGCCGACGAGCAGCCGGCGATCGGGTTGCACAGGTCGGTGGTGCAGGGGTTGGCGTCGTCGCAGCTCTTGGCCGCTGGCGGCGCGCCGCAGGTGCCGGCGCTGCAGACCGCGGAGCCGACGAAGCCGTTCGGGCCGCAGCTGCCGTTGATGCAGTTGGCGCCGTCGGCGGCGTTCTTGTGCACGCAGCCGCCGCTGGTGTCGCAGCTGTCGACCGTGCAGGCGTTACCGTCGTCGCAGTTCACGCCGGCCGGGGTGCCCTTGCACAGGCCGTTGCCGTCGCAGGTGTCGGCGTCGGTGCAGGCGTTGCCGTCGTCGCAGCCCTTGGTGTTGTAGTTGAAGGCGCAGCCGCTGCTGGCGTCGCAGAACTCGTCGGTGCACGGGTCGCCGTCGTCGCAGTCGATCGACGCGCCGGCCACGCACTTGCCGCCGGCGCAGGCGTCGCCCTTGGTGCAGACGCTGCCGTCGGTGCAGGCGTCGGTGGTGTCGGTCGCGGTGCAGCCGCTGGCCATGTCGCAGCTGTCGGCGGTGCAGGGGTTGGCGTCGTTGCAGACCACGGGCGCGCCGGGCTGGCATTTGCTGCCGGCGCAGCCGTCGCCCTGGGTGCAGGCGTTGCCGTCGGTGCACTCGGCGGCGTTGGCGGTGTGCAGGCAGCCCGAGGCGACGCTGCACGCGTCGTCGGTGCAGGGGTTGTTGTCGTCACAGTTGGCGACCGCGGCCAGCGGCGTGCAGGTGCCGCTCTTGCAGCTCGAGCCCGCGTCCCAACCGGCGCTGCTGCAGCTCGGCGTGGCGCAGCCGATGCCGTCGGTGGCGTTGCTGGCGGTGCAGCCCTTCTGCGGATCGCAGGCGTCGACGGTGCAGATGTTGCCGTCGTTGCAGACGGTCGCCGCGCCGGGCACGCAGGCGCCGCCGCCGCAGACGTCCTCGACGGTGCAGACGCTGCCGTCGCTGCAGGGCGCCTTGTTGGCCGTGGCGGTGCAGCCGATGGCGAGATCGCAGGCGTCGTCGGTGCAGGGGTTGCCGTCGTCGCATTTGGTCTTGGTCGCGACCTGGCAGGTGCCGGCGTCACAGGTCGCGGGCGCGGTGTAGCTGCCGGCCTCGCAGCTGGCGGCGGCGCAGACCTTGCCGGTGGCGGTGTTGCTCTTGGTGCAGCCGGCCTTCGGATCGCAGCCGTCGTCGGTGCAGGGGTTGCCGTCGTCGCACGAGAGAGAGCCGGCGCCTTTGCACGCGCCGCTGACGCAGGTGTCGCCGGTGGAGCAGGCGTCGCCGTCGTCGCAAGACGCGGCGTTGGCCTTGGTGGTGCAATTGCCGGTGGCCAGGTCGCAGGCGTCGTCGGTGCAGGGGTTGCTGTCGTCGCAGGGCTTGACGCCCGGGCCCGCGCACGCGCCGTCCTTGCAGGCGTCGCCGGTGGTGCAGGGCTTGCCGTCGTCGCAGGGCGCCTTGTTCGGCGTGGCGCTGCAGGCACCGGTCTTGGGCGCGCAGGCGTCGCTGGTGCAGGGGTTGTTGTCGTCGCAGACCTTGGGCTTGCCGGCGACGCAGACGCCGTTGCTGCAGCTGTCGCTGACGGTGCAGCCGTTGCCGTCCTCGCAGGCCTTGCCGTTGCCGGCGGGCTTGCTGGCGCACTTGCCGGCGACGCAGGCGTCGTCGCTGCAGGGGTTGCCGTCGTCGCAGTCGGCGTCCTTGGCGCAGGTGCAGCTGCCGGCGCCGCCGACGCAGCTGCCGGCCTGGCAGCTGTCGCCGCTGGTGCAGGCGTTGCCGTCGTCGCAGGTCGCAGGGGCATCGGCGGTCGAGGTCAGCGGCTTGGCGCTGCAGCCGACGCCGGCGAGGCAGAAGTCCGCGGTGCACGGGTTGCCGTCGTCGCAGGCGATGGCGACGCCCTTGCAGCTGCCGCTGGCGCAGAGGTCCTGCTCGGTGCACGGGTCAGCGTCGCTGCAGGTGGCGCCGTCGGCGAGGGCGACGCTGCTGCACGCGCCCTGCTCGCAGGCGTCCTGGGTGCACGGGTTGCCGTCGTCGCAGGCGCTGGCGTCGTTGCAGCCGCAGAGGCCTGGCTTGCCCTTGCAGGCGCCGCCGCCGCAGCTGTCGCCGCCGGTGCAGGGGTCGCCGTCGTCGCAGGCCGTCGCGGCGAGCGGCAGGGCCACGCAGCCGCCGCTGGCGCTGTCGCAGCTGTCGCTGGTGCAGGGGTTGCCGTCATCGCAGGCGGTCTTGCTGCCGGGGACGCAGGCGCCGTCCTTGCAGGCGTCGCCCTGGGTGCAAGCGTCGCCGTCGGTGCAGGGCGCGGTGTTGTTGGCGACGCTGCAGCCCTTGTCCTTGTCGCAGGTGTCGTCGGTGCAGGGGTCGCCGTCGTCGCAGGTCTTGGGCCCGCCGGTGCCGCACTTGCCGTCGTTGCAGGTGTCGTTCTCGGTGCAGCCGTCGCCGTCGTCGCAGCCGCCGCTGGCGGGCGCGTGGGCGCAACCCTTGGCCTTGTCGCAGCTGTCGCTGGTGCAGACGTTCTTGTCGTCGCAGTCGACGGCGCCACCGGCCACGCAGCTGCCGTCCTTGCAGGCGTCGCCGCTGGTGCAGGCGTCGCCGTCGTCGCAGCTGGCGACGTTGTTGGCGTGGGTGCAGCCCTTGGCCGTGTCGCAGGTGTCGTCGGTGCAGGGGTTGCCGTCGTCGCAGGACGCAGCGGTGCAGCCGGCGCCGTCGCCGCTGTCGGCGCCGTCGGCCGCGTCGCTGTCGGTGCCGCCGCCGGTGTCGTCGATCGAGATGACGTCGGTGCCCGCGACCGTGTCCTTGCCGACGACGTCGCTGGCGTCGCTGAGCGCGACGTCCAAGAGGCTACCGTCGCTGCCGGTGCCGTCCGACGACGCAGCGGCACCGCCCTCGACGATGGTGTCGTCAGAGCAGGAAGCCGCGAGGATGAGCAGGCTGAACACAAACGCGAGGCGCCTCGGACAGAGGGGCTTCAGAGCGCTGGATGTCGACATCGGGCGTGCGTGCCTTGTTCGGGGGGGCTCGCATTGCACGACGCTACGCAGTCGCCAATTCGCTGTCAAGGACGGCGTGGAGGCGGCCCCTGGGTTGCCGAGCGGACCTGCCGACGCGATGCTCGCGACCTCGCACGGCGGCCCGCGGCCGCCACGGAGCGCCGATGGCCTGGCACCTGCTTGTTGACGGCCTGTCGTGGCTGGCGGCGCTCGCCACCGCCCGGCTGGTGCGGACGCGTTGGCTGCCGGCCCCGGCCGAGACGCGCGACCTGCGCTACATCGCCATGCTGACGGGCGGCGCGGCCCTGGGCGCCTACAGCCTCGGCACCTGGAACCTGGTGCTCGCCGGCGAGCCGCGCATCGGCCGCTCGGTGCTCGGGGCGCTGCTCGGCGGGGCGCTGGCGGTCGAGGTCTACAAGAAGGCCGCAGCCATCGAGCGCCCGACGGGGCCGGTCTGGGCGTTGCCCTGCGCCGTGGGCATCGCCGTCGGGCGGATCGGCTGCCAGCTCGACGGGCTGCACGACGCGACCTTCGGCGTGCCGAGCGCGCTGCCCTGGGCCCTGGCGCTCGAGGACGGCGTGCCGCGGCATCCGGTCGCGCTCTACGAGGCGGCGACGATGGCCAGCTTCGCCGCGGTGCTGGCCGGCGGCCTGGCGCGGCGGCGCCCGTGGGCCACGGAGCGCGGTTTTGCGCTCTTCTGCGCCGTGTACGGGCTGCAGCGGCTGGGCTGGGAGGCGCTCAAGCCGCTGCCGGCGCTGGTCGGGCCGCTGAGCCTGATGCAACTTGCGTGCCTGGCGCTGCTCGGCTACGCCGGCTGGCTGCTGCGCGGCGACATCGCCCTGCCCGGCGTTGAGCTTTGGCGGCGGCGCTCCTAGCATGGGCCGACGCAGTCGACGGCGCCACGACCCAGGATGTCCATGCACGGTCCCAGCACTCGCCCCCCCGCAGCGGCCATCCGCCGCCTGTGCCGCTCGCCTTGGTTCGCCCTGCTGTGCCTGCTGCCGCTCGCCGGCTGCCCGCAGGAGGCGCCGGACGCCAGCGCCTTCGGCACCGTCTCGGCCAGCGACGGCGCGCCCGGCGGCGACGGCACGCTCGGCGCGGACGGCACGAGCGGCGGCGACACGGCGACCGGCGGCGACACGAGCACGACCGACACCACCGCCAACGACACCGTGGCCAACGACACCACCGTCAACGACACCGTGGCCAACGACACCACCGTCAACGACACCGTGGCCAACGAAACCATCGCCAACGACACCATCGCCAACGACACCGTCGTCACGGACGTCGTCAGCAAGGACACCGGCGGCAACGACACGGCTGGCGAAGACGCCACGGGCAAGCCCTGCACCACGGCCGCGGACTGCGGCACCGCTCCGTCGCAATGCACCGGTTGGCAGTGCACCGGCCTGTGCTACCCGCTGCTGGCGAACAGCGGCGCGTGCGACGACGGCGACCCATGCACCACCGGCGACGTCTGCTTCGTCGGAACGTGCCAGCCGGGCAAGGCCAAGGACTGCGACGATGGCAACGCCTGCACCACCGACAGCTGCGCCAAGCCGGCCGGCTGCAAGCACGTCGGGCTCGCCGAGGGCAGCGATTGCGGCGGCGGCAAGACCTGCCAGGCGGGCCAATGCGGCGGCGGCGTGGGCGGCGGCGTGGTCAGCATCAGCGCCAAGGCGTTCGCCACCTGCGCGTTGACCAAGGGCGCCGCCGGCAAGGCCTTCTGCTGGGGCGACGACACCTCCTACCAGATCGGCTCGGCCAAGACCCAGGGCAAGTGGTTCTACCTCCCCGAACCGGTGGCGGTGAGCGCGGTCGTCAAGCAGATCGCGATGGGCGGCGAGCACGCCTGCGCGCTGACCGGCGGCGGCGTCTATTGCTGGGGCGACGACCAATTCGGCCAGAGCAGCGGCAAGGGCGACGGCCAGAAGCCCAACGCGGTGCAGAAGGTGCCGACGCTGGTGGCGGTGCCGGCGGTGCAGATCGCGCTCGGCGAGTTCCACAGCTGCGCGCTCGACACCGGCGGCAGCGTGCGCTGCTGGGGCCTCGGCAACAACGGCCAGCTCGGCGATGGCAAGGGCAACGTCGCGACCCCGCCGGTGGTGGCGCTGCTGCCGGGTTCTGCGAGCGCGGTCGCTTGCGGCAAGTCGTTCTGCTGCGCGCTGGTTGGCGGCGTGCCGCATTGCTGGGGCTACAACGGCTCGGGCCAGCTGGGCATCGGCACCAGCGCCGAGCAGCCCAAGCCTGTGCCGACCAAGGGCGTGACGGGCGCGACGGCGATCGCGACGGGCGCGGAGCATGGTTGCGCGCTGGTCGGCGGCGGCCAGGTCATGTGCTGGGGCGCCAATGGCAGCCACCAGACCGGCACCGCGGGCAGCTCGATGAACCTGACGCCTGCGCTGATCCCGAGCTTCAGCGGCGCCAGCGCCATCGCGGCCGGCGGATCGCATAGCTGCGCGCTCAAGGACGGCAAGCTGTTCTGCTGGGGCGCCAACACCAAGCTGCAGGCGGTGCCGGCGAGCAAGTCGTTCATCGTCGACGTACCGACCGAGGTCGTCGGTCTCGGCGCCTTGGCGGAGGTCGCGCTCGGCGACGATCACACCTGCGTCCGGGCCGAGGCCGGCGCGATGTGGTGCTGGGGCGGCAACAACCTGGGCCAGGTCGGCGACGGCACGAACAAGGACGTCAAGGCGCCGTGGCAGGTCCAATGAGCGGCCGGCGTTGGCTTCGGTTGCTGGGCGCGGCGGCGCTGGCCTTGCTGATCGGCCGCGTGGTCTTCACGCTGGTCGTCGCGGGCGAGTTCCGTGACGTCGCCACGTTCGGCACCGAGGGCTGCAAGCAGCTCCCTGGCGTGGTCGGCGGCGAAGACATCGTCGTCGACGCGCAGGCCGCCTCGGCCACAGATTCCGGCCCCGCCGGCGTGTTCTGGGTCGCCGCGGACGACCGGCGCGCCGCCCAGGACCAGCCGAACGGCCGCGGCAGGCTCTATCGGATCGGCGCGGACGACCCAGCGGCCCGCGACGTCACGCCGGCCGAGCCGGTGGCGCTGCATCCGCACGGGCTCGGGCTGTTCCGCCACGCGGCGGCCGCCGGCGGCGCGTCGATCGGGAACGTCACCGCGACGCTCGCGGTCGTGAACCACCGCGGCGGCGGCGTCTTCGACACCCGCGACGACGCGGTCGAGCTCTTCGACGTGGTCGACGACGCGACGCTGCGCCACCGCGCCAGCGTGCAGGACCCGCTGCTGCGGCCGATGAACGACGTGGTGCCCGTCGACGCGGACCGGTTCTACGCCACGATCGACCACGGTCACGCCGAGGGCGCGCTGCGCAGCGTCGAGGACTTCGCCCGCATGGCCTGGTCGGGCGTGGTCTATTGGGACGGCAAGGCCGCGCGACGGGTGGCGGACGGCCTGCGCTACGCCAACGGCATCGCCGCGAGCGCGGACGGCGCGACGATCTGGGTCGCGGCGACGACCGACACCGCCGTCATCGGCTACGACCGCGACGCCGCGACCGGCGACCTGCGCGAGCGCGTACGCATCGCCACCGGCACCGGCGTCGACAACATCCAGCTCGACGAGGCCGGCGACCTCTGGCTCGGCGCCCACCCCAAGCTCGTGACCTTCTTGCGCCACGCCCGCGACCCGGCCGTGCGCTCGCCGTCGCAGGTGCTGCGCATCGACGGCCGCAGCCACGCCGTGCAGGACGTGCTCGCCGACGACGGCACCCAGCTCTCGGGCTCGGCGGCCGCGACGCCGCTGACGCTGCGCGACGGCAGCCGCCGCTTGCTGGTCGGCCCGGTCTTCGACCCGCACCTGCTGGACTGTCGGCTGCCGCCGCGCCAGCCCTGATCAACGCCGCAGCGCGGCGGACCTGCGCGTCGCGGCGCCGATCGCGCCGCGCGAACGACGCGATCTCGGCCCCCTGGGGGGCTCAAGCGTTGGCGACGCGGCCGCGCGGTGGCACGCTGCCGGGCGACGACCATGGCGCCAGGAGCGGGACACCGTGCCCCGAG
Source organism: uncultured Enterobacteriaceae bacterium (assembly GCA_964586155.1). Lineage (GTDB taxonomy): Bacteria > Myxococcota_A > UBA9042 > UBA9042 > UBA9042 > SXNM01. The sequence continues at coordinate 17,296 of CAZPHC010000053.1, forward strand.
GCTCGCGCGCCGCCCCATCGCAGCGAGGACGCCATGAGCGACGAGCAGAAGCCCGATCCGAACAAGACCTACGACTACCCCGGCGTCGCGGCGACCGTGCGCTGGCATCAAGGTCTGTGCATCCACGTCGGCGAATGCGGCCGCTCGAGCGGCGAGCTTTTTGTCGGCGGCCGCAAGCCGTGGTGCCAGCCCGACGTCTCGACGCTCGACGACGTGGTCGACGTGGTCGAGCGCTGCCCCACCGGCGCGCTGACCTACCAGCGCAGCGACGGCGTCGAGGAGATCGCGCCGAGCGCCAACACCGTGCACGTCGCCAACAACGGGCCGCTCTACGTCCGCGGCGACCTCGACATCGACGGCCGCCACGCCAGCATGGGCGGCGCCCGGTTCCGCGCCGCGCTCTGCCGCTGCGGCCAGTCCAAGAACAAGCCCTTCTGCGACAACAGCCACGAACGGGCCGGATTCGTCGACCGCGGCGCCATCGGCGAGCGCGGCCGGGGCTTCGTCGAGGCCGGCGGCAAGCTGAGCATCCGGCGGGCCAAGAACGGGCCGCTGCTGCTGCAAGGCGCCGTCACGCTGCACACCGCCGCCGGGCGCCCGGCCTACCGCGCCGAGTCGTGCGCGCTCTGCCGCTGCGGCCAGTCCAAGAACAAGCCCTTCTGCGACGGCAGCCACAAGGCGGCGGGCTTCGTCGCGGAGTAGCGGCGCGCTCGACCGGCCGCGTTGCAGGCCCGGGAGCGCGTCCTGCTGCCGTGCGACGAGCGACGCCGCGACCCGACACTCACGGCGCGGCCTTGGGCGCCACGCGCACGACGTCGACCAGGGCGTCGTGGGCGGGCAGCGCGGCCTCGACCTGCAACGTGGCACCACAGCGATCTGCCGCGCGCCGCAGCGCCGCGGCCAGGCGCCCGGCGATCTCCTCATCGACGCGAGCGGTTCGCCGCGGCACGACCACGAGTCGACTGGCCCGCCCACACGCGACCAGCGCCATGCGGCTGTCGATGCAGTCGTCCGGTCGCTCCCTGTCGCAGTCGGCAAACAAGCGGTGCGCGGCCAGCGTCGGCTGGGGCAGCGGCGCGAGCGCGTCGAACACACCTGCCTGGTTGTAGGTCAGCGTCACCGGGGCAGCGTCCGTAGGCCGCGCGAGGCGTCGCAGCTCCGTCGCCACGTCGGTGAGCAGGTGCGGATCCAACGTCGGAATCACCGGCTGCCTGAGATGCGTCGTGACGGCGAAGACGACGGGCAACACGACGGCAGGCAGCGCGACGGCAGGCCGCGTCCAAGGTCGGCCCGACGATCCGTCGTGACCGGCCCGCTCGGCATCCGCCGCGACCGGAGGACGCCCGGCTCCCCGCAGCGCGCGGGCCAGCCGCGACCACCAGAGCTCGTGGATCGACCCGCGCGTGGCGTGCGCCAGCAGGAGGGGAAAGAAGGGGATGATCGGCCCGTAGTTGGCCGACGGCGTCTGCTGGTACACCAGCGCAACGAACAGGACATAGCCCCAGACCACGACCATGCTGACGGCCGCGAGACGCGACGCCGGCCGGCCCCGCACCGCCTGCCACAGCGTGGAGGTCCCCACCGCGAGCGCGAAGGCAGCGCATGCGAAGCCCGCGATGGACGTCCAAGGGAACGCCAGCTCGCCGCCCGCCGCGATGGTCGTGTAGAAACCGAAGTCGGCCGCGAACATGGCGACATTCGCGGCCTCGAACAGCACGTAGCTCGGCGACATATGGGCGAAGAACGTGGCGATGCGAGTGTCGAGCTGCGAGGCCACCCCGGCGTGCGGGTCGGTCGCTGCCAGCAGCACCAGCAACGCCGCGACGGGCAAGGTGCCCAGCAGCACCAGCCCGATGCGCCCGAGCGGCCAGCGGCCCGGAGCGAGCACCCGCACCCCCACCAAGAGCAGCGTCAAGATGACGAGCGCCTTGACGTTGGACAGGATGGCGAAACTCCAAAGGAAGCCGACGAGCGCGGCGCGAGCGGCCGACATCGTCGGCGAGCGCGCCCACAGCGCAAAGCCAAGCAAGATCAGCCATGTCGGAACCAGCTCGTAGTAGACGGCGAGGGCATGGAGCATCAAGAACGGAGACAGCACGGACGCGAGCACCACCGCGCGCCCGGCAAACGCGTCGTCTTCGAGGCGGCGGGCGATGGCAAACAGCAGCAGCAGCCCCAACACGCCGATGAGCAGGCCCGCCATGCGGACATGGAGGACGGTCCCGCCGAGCCAGGGCACGACGCCAAGGGGCCAGACGGCGATCGCCGACGCATAGGGCGAGCCCAGCACCGGCCACGAGAGTCCGCCGGCGCAGACATAGGCGACGGGACGCACCTCCGACCGGGTCAGGCCAGCACACGCAGGGGCGGCGACCACGCCCCCGGCGGCGACGCTGCCGTCAGGATCGACGACAGAGAACGTCGGGGCGACGATGGCCGAGGTCTGCTCCGACCACAGCGGCATCGTGGACGCGAACCACAGGCCTTGCGCGACGAAGAGGACGACGGCCAGCAACAGGGCTTTCATGGAGCCGTGTTCGCGGCGGGCCGCCGCATGCGGACGAGCGCATCGCGCACGGCGCGGACGTCGAGGCCAAAGATGAGATCGGATTCCTGGTACGGGCTGATCGCGCAGCCCGGGCCCGATTGCGGCGGGATCATGCGATGGAACGCCTCGGCGAAGCCGATGTCGAGCCCGTTCAGACGAGGATTCTCCGCCGATCGCAGATGACAGGGCACGATGGTGCCGTCCGGCATGACCGTGCCGAAGTAATGACCGGCGTGGCAGCGGGCGCAGTCACCAAAGCGAGGCCCCTGCGCCAGCCGCTCGAGATAGGGCGCCGACGCGCCGACCGGCCGCCCCTTCACCTTGGCCTGGCGCAGGCGGGTCGCGAGGTCGCTGTAGATCCGCGGCGTGATGGCGGGGTCCAGACCGTCCTCGGTCGAGAAGCAGTTCTCGTAGGCGGGCTGGAAATACGCCCAAGAGCCATGCGTTTCTGCCAGCTGCAGCACATCGTCGATAACGTGCAGATTCGCCTCGGACAGCACCGTGATCGTCGCCGTCGGGATGCCGAGGTCGCGCGCCTGATCCAGCACCCGGACCACGCGGGCGTACGACCCCTTTTGCTGGCGGACCTTGTCGTGCTCGCGTTCCGGGCCATCGAGCGAGACGACCAGCATGTCCAGGTGACCGTGAAGCTCAGGCAGGCGTCGCTCGAGGATCCAAGCGTTGGAGTTGAGGGAGGTGAACAGCCCCCGCGACTTGGCGTGCTTGATGATCGGGACGGCGTCACGGCGCAGCAACGCCTCGCCACCGCTGAAGCTGGCGCGGGCCATGCCGGCGGCTGCGAGCTGATCGATGGCGTCGCAGAATTGCGCCTCGGTCATCTCGGCGCCGGCGTTGGCGGGCACGTTGCAGTAGATGCACTGGAAGTTGCACCGATGCGTCAGGATGAAGGTCATCGAAAACGGCAGGCGTCGACCGAGCGCCCGATGGGCCCCCAATCGCACGAGCTTGCGCGCTTGCAGCAGCGGTGGCGTCATCGCGAGAGCACCTCAAGGCCGAACAGGACTGCGCCCATGCCCAGCGCCACGAACCGATGGTGCACGCGCAACGACGCGGCGTCGATGGGCCGCAACGCCACCAGGCCGCCAGCGACCATCCCGGCCGCAGCCCACCACGAGCCTAGCGTGCGGTCGGCCACAAGGCACAGGGCCGCACCGACAACGCCAAGCGCGACGCACGTTTGGCGCGCGCGCACGTCCCCGAGGACGAGCGCCGTGGTGCGGTCGCCCGCGAGGCGATCTTCTGGTGCGTCCGCGATCTCGTGCACCAGCTGATTCTGCAACAGCACGACGACAAACATCGTCAGCAGCCGGTGGGTGGCGCCCAAGGAGACCTCGAGCGACGCCGAGCCGACGCCGACCAGGAGCAGCGGCGCGAAGATCAGCACGTTCGTCAGGGTACCGAGCACGAACACCGACTTGGTGCGTGGCCCGATGCTGTAGACCGTGCCCGCCACGAAGGCGACCAGCGTCGCCAGCCGCGGTGTCGGCGCCGCAAGGGTCCCGCAGAGCAGCCCGAGCAGGATCATGGCGGCCAACGACCAGCGCGTGCCAGCCGTCAGCGTGTGCTGGCCAATCAGGGGGTTCTTCAGCCGGCTCACGTCGCTGTGGCGATCTGCGACCGCGTTCAGGCCGTAGGCGTGGCCCAGCACCGCGAACGCGGCGCCGATCCCCACCGCGAGGTCGGGCCAGCGGACGGACATGGGCCGTGTCTCGGTCTCGACGCAGAGGGCGGCCAGCGGCAAGAGCAAGAAGTGCTTCCACTGCACGAAGCGCACGATCTGCAGGAAGGTGCGGGCTCGGTGAGAGCGGGGTTGCGGCATGCAGCAGTCCAGGCCGCGGACGCCCGGCGGCGGTGGGATGCGTCCAAGTTGTGGCTGAACCGCCAGGTCCGTCGGACCCTGTGACGGGTGGATCGGGCGCTGATGGCGGCGCCCCTGATGGCCGAAGCGCCGAACCAACGTGCGGGCATGACCGACCGCGATGCGCTGGCAGCGCGTGCACCTCGCGGGGATCACGCAGAAATTTTACCGCTTGCACCGACGACCGTCAATGTCCGAAATCTCTCAGGTTTCTCGGTGCGCCTGTCTCGACGTAGCTGGAGCCGCGACCCGCACGGCCTGCTGGTCACGCCCTCGACCGCACCGCCACGGGAGCCGCACCACGGGGAGCCGCGCGAGGCAGCGGCGGCGTTCAAGGTGTGCAGGTGCCCGCGGCGCAGACCTTGTCGGTGCCGCACGGCGTGCCGTCGAGCGCGGCGCTGTGCACGCAGCCACCCTTGAGGCAGCCGTCGAAGGTGCAAGGCTTGCCGTCGTCGCAAGACTTGGCGTCGCAGCCGGCGTTGTCGGCGCAAGAGACGTTGCCGTGCTGGTCGAGGCGGATGACCCAAGCGTCCAGATCGCCCTTGCTCGAGGCCCGGTCGCCGACGAGCCAGACCCGGCTGCCGCTGCCGACCGCGACGCCCCGCAGGGCGCTCGGCGCGTCGGGCTCGAACATCCGGTGCGCCAGCGGCTGGGCGGCACCGCCGAGGGCAAACCAGCCGCCGCGAGCGGACTTGCCCGGCTCCAACGCGCGGATCACCGAGGCCATGGTGACGCCGCCGGGCGCCGCTGCGAGGCCGGTGATCGCGTCCTGGCCGGACCCGCCAAAGGTCGAACTCCCCAGCACCTTGCCAGAAAGATCGAGCTGGACCAGCGAGATATTCGGGTCGCCCGCGCTCGAGGTCACCGGGATCGCGAGCATCAACTTGCCTGATTGGGCGGCGATCGCGACCACGTAGTCGTTGCCGGGCGTGTCCGGGAGGTTGGCGGTCCACACCAGCGCGCCGTCCTGGCCGTAGGCGCGGGCGATCGGCGTCGAGCCGCCCGTGCTCGCGAGGCCGCTGGCGCCAGCGGCGACGACACGGTCCACGGAGGCCTCGTAGAGGACCGCGAAGTAGCGCTCGTGGGCCGACGACGAGCCATGCGCGGCCTGCTTGCCCGTCGGCGACAGCGCCTGGTTGAACCACACCGCCCAGGACTGCGGCGAGCCGGTCTTGCTGCTGTTGCTGCCGACGGCGACGTATCCGTCCTTGGTCGCCACGAGCGCCTGGCCGGCGTCGCAATGGCTCGAGCCGCCGACGAACCCTTCCTTGACCTTGGTTCCGTTCTTGTCGAGTCCGATGATCCAGAGGTCGGTGCAGGCATCGAGGCCGGGACGGCTCGCGTACCCCGTCGCCACCACGCCGCCATCGGCGGCCGCGACCGCGGCGGTGAGCACGTCGTCGCCCTGACCATTCGCGCCGTCAGCGTCGACGATCGCCTGGGCGAGGAAGGTCCCCTGGGCGTCGAAGCGCAGGGCGAGCGCGTCGCGGGTCTCGACGCTGCCGGCGCTCATCGTCCAGCCGACGACCCAGGCCGCGCCATCGCTGGTGACCGCGACGCCATTGGCCTGCTGCTCGTTCGGCAGCGGATGCAGCAGCGACCAGAGCGCAGGCGCGCCGCCGATGCAGACGCCGTCGACGCAGCTGTCCACGGCGGTGCACGGCTGGCCGTCATCGCAGGGCGCCGTGCCCTGCTTGGCGTTGACGCACGCGCCCTTGGCGCAGCTATCGGCGGTACAGGGGTCCTTGTCGTCGCAGCCGTTGGGGCCGCCGGCGACGCAGGTGGCGCCCAAACAAGCGTCGCCGAGGGTGCAGACGTCGCCGTCATCGCAGGGTGCCCCCTGGTTGCCGAAGGTCTTGCAGGCGCCGTCGCTGCAGACGTCCTTGGTGCAGACGTTGCCGTCATCGCACGACTTGGGCCCGCCCCCGCTGCAGGTGCCCGCCTTGCAAGCGTCGGCGACGGTGCAGCCGTTGCCGTCGTCGCAGGGCGCGCCGTCCGCGGCCTTGGCCGTGACGCACGCCCCCTGGACGCATGACGCCGTGGTGCACGTCGCGCCGGCGCTGCAGACCTTGGCGACGCCCTTGCAGGCGCCGCCCTGGCAGCTGTCGTTGTCGCTGCAGGCGTCGCCGTCGTCGCAGACGCCGCCGGTGGGCTCGTGCGTGCAGGCGCCAGCGGCGCAACCGTCGGTGGTGCAGACGTTGTTGTCGTCACACACCTTGGTTGCGCAGGGGTCAGGGAGGGTGTCGACGGCGTCGGTCGCCGCGTCGTCGGCGCTGGCGTCGGTCGCCGCGTCGTCGGCGCTGGCGTCGTCGCCGGCGTCGGACCCGGCGTCTTGTGCGTCCTCGAGGGCGTCCGCGTCCTCGGATGCGTCGCCGGCCGCGTCGCCGGCCGCGGTGTCCTCGCTGTCGGCGCCCGTGTCCGCGCCCGTGTCCGCGGTGTCCTCGCTGTCCGCGCCCGTGTCCGCGCCCGTGTCCGCGGTGTCCTCGCTGTCCGCGCCCGTGTCTGCGGTGTCCTCGCTGTCCGCGCCCGTGTCTGCGGTGTCTTCGCTGTCCGCGCCCGTGTCCGCGTCGCTGTCCGCGCCCGTGTCCGCGTCGCTGTCCGCCGTCGCGTCGCTGTCCGCGCCCGTGTCCGCGGTGTCTTCGCTGTCCGCCGTCGCGTCGCCGTCGGCGCCGGCGTCCGCGGTGTCCTCGCTGTCCGCGCCCGTGTCCGCAGTGTCCTCGCCGTCGGCGCCGGCGTCGGCGTCGCTGTCCGTCGTCGCGTCGCTGTCGGCGCCCGTGTCTGCGGTGTCCTCGCCAACCGCGTCCTCGACGGCGTCGGCGCTGGCATCATCGCTCGCGTCCGTCGCGCCCGAGGTGTCGCCACTTGCGTCGCTGCCGACGTCGGTCGCCCCGACGTCGAGGACGCCGCCGCTGTCACCGCCTGCCGACGCTGGCAACAACTCTGCCTGGCACGCCGCCAGCAGGGCGCCGAGCACCACCGCGAGCCGCCGGAACTTGCGCATCGCCATCGTCGCTCCTCGGTTCTCGCTGCTGCGTAGGAACGCAAGATAGCCGGGGCCTTGGCGCCTGCCAAGTGGCACTGGCGCAGCTGGTCCGCCAAGGCCGCGGCCGCGGCCGACTGCGTCCAAAGGCGCGTAGACGCGCGACGTGGCCCCCTTTGGAGGTGTCGCCACCACGCCGTGTGGCGCGCGCCGTGGTCCAGGAGGGCGGAGTCTGGCGGCTTGTCAGCGCTGCGGCTCGATGCCATCCTCACGTTGGCACCAGCCGCCGCCGAGGCTCTTGCAGCGAGGACCCCTTGCCGCCTCCATGTCGCCGAACCGCTTGCGGTCCTTTGCCGTCGGGCACCTGCGTGGGACGGCGCGGCGCTTCGTGGGTCGGTCTGCTCCTGGTGCTCCTGGCGACCATCGCCGGTGCGCCGTCGGCGGCCGCCGCCGGCCCGACAGAATCGGCCCTGGCGCTGAACGACAAGGGCGCGGCGCTGTTCAAACGCAAGCAGTACGTCGAGGCGGCTGCCGCGTTCGAGCGGGCCTACGCCATCGATCCCCGAGACTTTCGCGTGCTGCGCTATGCCGGCCGCTGCTGGCAGGAGATCGGCGACTGGGAGCGGGCGCTGGCGCTCTTGGAGCGCTACGTCAAGCTGGAGACCGACGCCGAGGCGCGCGCGACGATCCAGCCGAGCCTCGACAAGCTCCGGGCGGCGACGCCGGCCCAGAAGGCCGAGGCCCTCGCTGCGGCGACCCGCGCCTACCCGCACGCCCGGCTGGAGGAGGCCGCCGCGCGCGCGCTGGAGGCCCTTGGTGGCCGCGCCAACCTGCTGCGCGCTGTCGAACAGCTCGAGGTGGCGCGGCTCGCAGCGCCCGACGAAGCCGAAAAGCGCCGATTGGCCGCGGAGATCGACCGCCTGCGCACGGCGGCGGCGCGCGCCCCGGCGGCGGCGGCGGCGACGGACGCGCAAGCCACGCCCGGTTCGGCATCCGCGACGCCCCCGGCCGTGACGCCGGGCCAGTCGCCGGCCGGGGTCCGCGCGCCCGCGCCCTCGAGCGGCCTCACGACGACACAATGGGTCGCGATCGGCGGCGGGGTGCTCGCGGCGTCGGCCGGGGCGACGCTGTGGATCACGGCGGCGCGGGCGACAGAGGAAGCCAACACCGACTTCATCGCCGGCAAGACGACCTACGCGGCCTACACCGACCTCCGTGACGCCGCGTCCCTGCGCTATTGGGGCGGCATCGGCCTCTGCGCGCTCGGCGTCGGCGGCGCCATCACCGGTGTCTGGCTTGGGCGCCCCAGCGCCGCGCGCCCGGCTCCGGCAGCGCGGCTGCTGCCCGTCGGGCGCGGCGTCGCCCTGCACGTCACATTCTAGAACCCAAGCGAGGCTCCATGACGACGATGCGCTCATGCCCGACGTGCGGCACGGCCACGCTAGAGCTCAGCTGCCCGCACGATGGTGTCGCGACGGTGCTGTCGGGCGCCACCGCCGCCGCCCTCATCGGCAAGACCATCCACGGCCGCTACGAGGTGCAGCGCCTGCTCGGCGAGGGCGGCTTCGGCGCCGTCTACCAGGCTCGCCACACCGGCACCGGCGACACCGTGGCGCTCAAGCTGCTGCGCACCGAGCAGGCGGGCAGCGCGGAGGGCGTCGCCCGCTTCCAGCGCGAGGCGGCGGCCACGGCCAGCCTCAAGCAGCCGCATACGGTGCGGGTGTTCGACTTCGGCCAGACCGAGGCCGGCGACCTGTTCTTGGCGATGGAGTACCTCGACGGCCGCACGCTGACCGACGTGATGACGGCGGACCGGCCGCTGCCAGCCGAGCGCCTGGTCCACATCGCTGCCCAAGTGCTCAAATCGCTGGCCGAGGCCCACTCCAAGGGCCTGGTGCACCGTGACCTCAAGCCGGACAACATCTTTCTGACGCACATCTTTGGCGAAGACGACTTCGTCAAGGTCCTCGACTTCGGCATCGCCAAGAGCCTCGGCGGCGACGACTCGGTCAAGACCGCCACCGGCGTCATCATCGGCACGCCGCCCTACATGAGCCCCGAGCAGGCGCGTGGCAGCGGAATCGACCACCGGACCGACCTCTACGCCCTGGGCTGCATCCTCTACGAGGGGTTGACCGGCCAAGTGCCCTTCGCGGCCGCGACGCCGATCGACACGCTGATCCGCCGCATCACCACGCCGCCGCCGGACGCGAGACGCCATCGCCTCTTGCCGGTTCCCGACGCCCTTTGCCTGGCCGTGCGCAAGGCGATGGCGACCGAGGCCGGCGACCGATTCGCCGACGCTGGCGAGATGGCCAAGGCGCTTCGCGAGGCGCTGCACGCGCCCGTGGCGGCAGAGACGGTCACCGCGCCCGTGGCGGCTGCAGGCGCGAACACCGTGGCCACCGCCAACGTGACGGCAGAGACGGTCGCCGCGCCGGCGCTGGACGTCGTGGCGACCGCCGCCGTCCCCCGCCCGCGCGCTGCGACGGAGCGCACGGCGGCGCGGCGACCAGCGACAGCGCCCCAGGCGCCGGTGTCTGGGGATGCGGCCGCCACGATCGCGCTGACGTCGGAGCAGATCGACGCGCGTCGCGCCGCGCTGCGGGCGCATGCCGCCGCAGACGCTGACGCCGCAGACGCTGACGCCGCTGCGCCGGCACCCGATGCGCCGGCGCGGGCGCCACGCTCGCCGGCGATCGTCGGCGGCGCCATCGCGGCGGTCGCCGTCGTGCTGGCGTTGGCCGCGTGGCTGACGCTGCGCACGACGACGCCTGCAGCGCCTGCGGCGTCTGCGGCGCTCGCTGTCGCGCCCCAGGCTGCCGCTGCTGCAGATCTGCCCCGGCAGGCAGCGCCCGCGGCGGCGCAAGCGGCAGCTCCAGCGCCCGCTCCCCCGGCCGCAGCGCCGACCGCGCCGACCGCGCCCGAGCCGACCGCGCCGACCGCGCCGACCGCGCCCGAGCCGACCGCGCCGACCGCGCCGACCGCGCCCGAGCCGACCGCGCCGACCGCGCCCGAGCCGACCGCGCCCGAGCCGGCCGCTGCTGCGCCGGCCGCTGCTGCACGGCCCGCGCCCAGCGCCGAACCTCGGCCGAAGCCGGCGCCCAAGCCCAAGCCCGCCGCGGCGCGGCCGAAGATCCTGATCGAATAGCGCGCCGCCTGGCCGCGCCACCGACCGAACCGGCCACGACAATCGGCTGGCACCTCTCGGCGCCGCCCTGCCGAGCCCGTCGGGCGATGAGGTCCTGGCGCTGCGGCCTACGGGCAAGGTCCCATCGACTTGACACCGACGTCTGCCTTGGCGAGATCGCAGGGCGAGGCGTAGGTCTTGCCGTCGCAGCCGCACATGACGCCGTTCATCGAGCCGCAGGTCGAGAGCGACTCGCACTTGCCGGGGCCGCCGCAACCACCGGGCGGACCGAAGCAGCCGTTGCCGGCACCGCACTCGCCGACCTTGCCGATCGTGCAGCTCTTGCCGCTGCACTCCGGCGTCGTTGACGGCGACCACTTGCAGCTGCCGTTGAGGCAGTCCTCGAGGGTGCACGGATCGCTGTCGTCGCACTCCGCCGGGCTCTTGCACGACTTGCCCTCGCCGCAGCCTTCGATCTTGCTGTTGACGCACTTGCCGGAGGTGCAGGCGTCGGTGGTGCAGGCGTTGTTGTCGTCGCAATCGATGAGCGTCTTGCAGCCGGAGCCGCCGCAGCCGCTGATCGGCGCGTGCGCGCAGATCCCCTCGGTGCAGCTGTCCGTGGTGCAGGCGCTGCCGTCGTCGCACATCTTGGCGTCGCTGCACTCCTTGCAGCCGTCGATCGGTGCGAAGCTGCAGAGCTGGTTGATGCACGCGTCCTTGGTGCACGGTTTGCCGTCGATGCACTCGCTATTCGCGCTGCAGCTCTCGACACAGCCTGCGATCTTGCTGAACTGGCAGGTGTTCTGCACACAGTCGGCCTTGTTGCATTTGCCCTGGACGGCGCAATCGCTGGCGGCGACGCACTGCTTGCAGTCGGGGATCGACGTCGATTTGCAAGCGCCACCGTCGCAGGCGTCGAAGGTGCACTTCTTGCCGTCGTCGCACTCGCCCGGATCCTTGCAGGGCTTGCAGCCAGGCTGGGGCGCGTTTTGGCACTTGCCGTCGAGGCAGCCGTCGGCGGTGCAGGGATCTTTGTCGTCGCAGTCGCTCGGACCGAAGCAGCCGCCACAGTTGACGACCGGCTGGTGCTGGCAGATGTCGACCGGGCACGTATCGGTGGTGCACTTGTCGCCGTCGTCGCACTCCGAGGCCAGCTTGCACAACTTGCAGCCGGGCACAGGCGGGTTGCTGCAGACTCCGCCGCTACACGTCTCGTCAGTGCAGGGGTTGTTGTCCGCGCAATTCGACGCGACGGTGCAGGGTTTGACGGCGCAGCCGGCGATGGGTTTGTGCTGACACACACCCGCCGTACAGCTGTCGAGGGTGCACTTGTCGCCGTCGTCGCAGCTCTTGGGCGTCGCGCCCTGGCAGGCGCCGTCCTTGCAGGTGCTGCCGCTGGTGCACGCGTCGCCGTCGTCGCAGTCGCCGGTGAGGGGAGCAGACGTGCAGGCGCCCGCGCTACAGCTGTCTTTGGTGCAGCTGTTGCCGTCGTTGCAGCCAGCGTCGTCCTCGCACTTGCTGCAGCCGGCGACCGGGGTGTTGCTGCACGCTTTCTCGGAGCAGCCGTCGTCGGTGCACGGGTCGTCATCGTTGCAGTCGGCTTTGTCGTTGCAGCTCTTGCAGCCGGCGACCGGGGTGTTGCTGCAGCTGCCGTTGCTGCACACGTCCTTGGTGCAGGCGTTGGCGTCGAAGCACTCGATGTCGCTCTGGCACTTGGCGTCGCAGCCGTCCTTCTTGGTGTAGTTGCAGCTGCCCGCGTTGCACGCGACCGTGAAGCACTCCGGCGGCGCCTGGCAGTCGCTCGCGACCTTGCAGCCGCCGCAGCCGTCGATCTTGGTGTGAACACAGGCTCCGTTGAGGCCACAGACGTCCTTGGTGCACGGATTCTTGTCGTCGCACGCGTCGCCGAGTTTGCAGGGCACGCAGCTGACGTCTGTTTGGTGGGTGCACTTGCCGGCCAAGCAGCCCTCCGAGGTGCAGGGGTTCTTGTCGTCGCAATCGGCCGGGACCTTGCACGACGCGACGCCACAGTCAGGGATCTTGTCGTTGGTGCAGGCCCCGTTGCTGCATGCGTCTTTGGTGCAAGTGTCCTTGTCGTCGCACTCGACGTCGGCCTTGCAGCTGCCACAACCGACGATGGGCTCGTACTTGCACACGCCGGAGCTGCAAGCCTCACCGGTGCAAGCGTCGCCGTCGTCGCACTCGGCCTCCGACTTGCACGGCTTGCAAGCGGCGATGGGCGTCGCGGTGCAGCTACCGTTGCTGCAGGCGTCCTTGGTGCAGGCGTTGCCGTCCTGGCATTCGGAGTCGACCTTGCACTTGGCCGTGCAGCCTGGGATCGGCTCGAAGTCGCAGACACCCAAGTTGCATTTGGGCGTCCCGCACTGGCCGAGGATCGGGCACTCGCTTGCTTGCGTGCAGGGGACGCAGCCGTCGACCTTCTTGTTGTTGCAGCTCCCCTGGACACAGTCGTCGGTCGTGCATCCGTTGCTGTCGTTGCATTCGGCGGGGCTGCCGCAGCTCTTGCAGCCAGCGATGGGAGCGCTCGCGCAGGCGCCGTTGCTGCAGGCGTCTTTGGTGCATGGCTTGCCGTCGTCGCAGTCGGTGTCGCTCAGGCACTTGGCGCCGCAGCCGGCGATCGCGCTGAACACGCAGGTCCCGTCCTTGCAGGCGTCGGTGGTGCAGGCGTTGCCGTCGTCGCAGACCTTGGGGGCACCGGCGACGCAGCTGCCCTTACTGCAGGCGTCCGCGCCAGTGCAGGCATCACCGTCGCTGCACGGGCCGTCGGCCGGGGCGCTGGCGCAGGCGCCGCTCTTGCAGGCGTCGCTGGTGCAGACGTTGCCGTCGTCGCAATCGACGTCGGCCTTGCACTGCGGCGCGCCAACGTCGCCGACGTCTGCACCGCCGCCGTCGCCAGGGCCCATGTCGGCACCACCAGCATCGACCGCGCCGCCATCCTGCGGCTCCGCGACGTCCGCCGCCGCGTCGGCCATGTCGACGTCGTCGGCGACATCGGCCGCGGCGCTGTCCCCCTGCCCGGCGTCGGCACCACCAGCATCGACCGCGCCGCCATCCTGCGGCTCCGCGACGTCCGCCGCCGCGTCCGTTGCCACGTCCGCTGCGGTGACGTCGTCGGCGTCGACGCCTGCACCACCACCGTCGATCTGTCCCGCATCCGCCGCGCCAGTGTCGCTGGCGCCATCCTCGGCTGCGCCCCCGTCAGCGCTAGGGTCGCCGCCATCGAGCGCGACGGCGGGACCGTCACTGTCCGGCTGGGCGATGTCGAGGTCGATGCGGCCAATGCCGTCGTCGGCGTCGGCGTCGTCGGCGTCGTCGACGTCGTCGACGTCGTCGGTGTCGTCGTCGGTGTCGTCGACGTCGGCGGAGTCGGCGGCATCGCCGTCGAGCGGCCCGCCGTCGCCAGCCGTCGCGTCGTAAAGGCCCAGCCAACCCCATCCTGACGCCGGCCTCCGAAGCTGCAATCGTG
>CAZPHC010000054.1:0-4163 GCA_964586155.1 uncultured Enterobacteriaceae bacterium
GGGCGGTGGCGATTGGGCGTAAGAATTGGATGTTCGCGGGCAACGACATGGCCGCTCAGCGCTATGCGGTGCTGCTGTCGCTGCTGACGACGGCGGTCGCCAACGGGTTGAACCCGGAGCAATGGCTCAAGACGACGCTGATGAGGCTGGACGACGCCAAGATGTCGGACCTGGATGGCCTGCTGCCGCTGGCGCCGGTGGCGGAGGCAACCGCGGCGGCGACGGACGATTCTGCGTAGCCCGAGCCGGCGTCGGGTTGGTGTGGGGGCAGCGTGTTGGACTCTCGCACCGCTGCGGTCGTTTGGCTTGGCGTGGTTGGTGGGGTGGATACGACAAGGGCGCGGCGGTGGGGGGACGGGCCGTGGTTGGCGTCGCGGCGGTCGGGATGGATGAGCTCGAGGTCCCAGGCTTGGATGGTGACACGATCAGGGGCGAAGCGAAGGTCGGAATTCATGGCTCGTTTCCTCGGGGACGGGCATGGAGGGGTTGTTTGGTTCGCGCACTCAGAATCAATTCGATGACTCGCTTAGTAATGCGTATTGTGCAACAATGGCAGCACGACAAACGTTGTTTATCAACTTGCATCAAACGTCGCACGTCCACGCGCTCCTCTGGTATGGAATCTACTGGCAAGTATTCGGGCCGGTCTTGTCCTGGCACCGTGTATCTTCCAAACTCACACAATCTCCATCGGTTTGGCAATATCGCACGACATATTTGCCATCCACGACCGGATAGCCAACACACGAACATAGGCCTCGTGCCCAGGTACCGTGGATCGGCATCCACCTTTCGAGACACTCCTCCTCAGCCGTAGGATCGTCCTCCGAAACCCCTGAACACGTCGCGCATTTCTTCGCGGCGACCGATGCACTTGGCATATCCTCACACCGACTGCAATCTCTCACAGCGCAATAGTCACTCGGCGAATCCGATGCGCACGACCCGACCGTCGCTGTGGATAGCACCAGGATCCAAGCCCAAACCAAGCATCGCAGCCTATGCGTCATAGTAGACTCGCAACAGCGGCCGTCCGCTCAACCCGTCCATTTCGTGCTGCAGTAAGATCGAAGGCCGGAAGCCCAGGCGCTAGCGGCACCGCTTTTCCTCCGATTCTTGTGGCGAATGATTCAAAGTAGTATTTCGGAAAGCTCGCATCATCAAAGCGATCACTTCGCATGATTGTCATAGGTCCCTGGTCATTATTTTCCTTGCCAACATGATCAAGAAATTCCTGATCTGTTCCGCAAAACCAGAGATGCGCGTATTCGTCCCGAAGGCCAAGCATATGGCCAAATTCATGCACCGCAACTAATGCAGATTTGACTACGTCCTCGCTGTCTGGCGCAGTTACTACCAGCTTCAACGAAGCGGGATCAAAGTACCATTCGAGGACTGAAGTGTCATAAACATCGCCAACTTCAATACCGACATCCCAATCCGACGGCCCGCCGCCATATACAACGCGAAACTCAACTGGACAAGGCAACTCGTCCCCGAATTGCACTGCCCATCTACCATTCCACCAAGTCTCGATGCAGAACCGCCAAAGTTCGCTCAAGGCATTCCGCACAGGTTTGGCCACATCGTCCCAGAAATCCCAATCCAGATCGATGCGTACCGTGATCTGGCTCCAGCACTGGCGGAAGTCATAAAGAACGCTCGCCCAGGGGCCCATACCATCACACCAATTGATCCCACGCACCTCGAGCTGCGGAACATCAAGGGCCGATCGAAGTTGAAACTCAGTTCCTAACGGCTTGCTGATTTCGTCAAGGTAATATTTCGTCCAGGCCTGTGCCTTGGCGTGTACGTTTGCGATCGACGCTGTACTCTTAGATTTGACGAAGGAGAGAAAGAGATTAGCGATCGCCTCGGCAATCTCGATGTGGTTCTGGAGGGCGACGATCGTGGCCGCCGTACTGCCGTCCGGGTCAATCGTGTCCGCCTCGACATACTCGATACCCTTGTCGCCAAAGAAATAGAACTGATCGAAGATGTACCGCATCAACTCGATGCGCTCTTCTTCGGACCAATCCCGCTGAAAAACGTCGCGAACAGACCACTCACTTGCAGTCAAGCCGTGATACTCGCGCAAACAGCCTCGCAGGCTCAACCAACTCACGGCGCTCTCGCCACCGAAGTGCGGACCCGTATAGTACGTCGCACTTGCATGCGCTGCATCGGCGACAGACCGAACCACTGCTCGCGAAACTCACCGGCGGCGGTTCGGAAACTGCATTCGACCTCGCGCCCGAGTGCTTCGGCCTGCGCGACACCTCGGTGGCGTCCCAGCGCTTCCATCCGGAGAGCCCGCCTTCCGTCGAACTCTGATAGGATCGGCGCCGCTTCGGGTACCTCGTCACGATCGATCACCAACTCAACACAGTCGAAGTCACGCGATCGCGGAGTGGTGACTGAACGTCCGATATTGAAGACGAGCTGCGCAATACCGAGCGAACGACCGCGCACGATCGGCCGCGGCAGCACGAATGTCCCATCCGGCGCCGTCGTTGTCGTGACTGCGTTGCCGTACGCGCCGCGGCTCGCGGCTCGGATCTGCACGCCACCGATCGGGTGGCCGCCAAGGTCACTGACCTTTCCGCGCAGTCCCTCATGGCTCAGCCTGCCACTTGCTTGTGCATCACGCACGAGGTCCTCCAAGGCCATCGGCAACCGAAGCTCCGAACACCTCAACCACCGTCAACCGTACCCCAGCCCCCGACCCCGAGGCAAACAACGCGACTTGCGCCAACGCCCCATGCTCTGCCGCCGAGATCTCGATTGGCCCGCTGTCTGCGCTGATGAACACGCCAACGTCGGCTGTCACCCCAGCATCAGACGAGACCGCAGCGAAGTTCGCTCCCGGCTGCACGCTCAACATGACGCGGCTTCGACCACTCGACGCCGACGCGATCTGCGTCGAGGCAGGCGACGCGGCGAGGACGAAGGTCTGGACGCGGAAGCCAGGCAGCGACATCGGCCTTACCGCCCATCGCCGCAGCCGCGAGCTTCCGACGTGTCGGCGCTGTCGACTGGAACGATCGTGAGCCAGCCGCGGATGTTGGCCGCGGCCGGGCTCGCTACGGAGAGTGTCTCGAGCGTCGGCGGCGCGAAGGCGTCGAAGACACCGAGCACACCCATGTGGAGCGACTCCAACACGCGCGCCTGACGGAACGATGTGGCGTTGGCCCCGCTCGCGGCGATCACGCCTGGCTTGAGGGGCGAGCCAGGCAACGAGAGCCTCGCCGCGAGGATGCCGGCGCTCGCGACCAGCTCAATGCCGATGATGGCGAAGCGGCGGCCGGGTAGCGGGCGGAGAAAACGGATCGCCGACGCAACCCAGGCCAACGTCGTCGTCGGTGGAGCCGCAGCGAGCACGAAGGGAACAGTGATTGCCGGCCGCGGCGGGACGGGCTGGCAGCCGTCGCTGAACCAGATCAGCGCGTGCGCGGCCACAGAGACCGAGCCGCCGGTCCCCGAGGGCGCCACTGTCCCGATCACCGAGAGAGGATCGCCGGCTCGCAGCGGCAAGGGATCGCAGGCGAAGTCTGCGACGCGGAGCCCATCCAGGGGGAGACCGCTCACCAGCGGCGCAAGTGGTCGGATCGACGCCGGGCTGATACTTGCCAGCGCGGGCGTCTCGATGCGGACGTCTGCAAGGCTGTCGGTGGCGGAGGCAGGGAACAGCGTCGCCGTCTCCGCGCCGGCCCAGGCCGCCGCGACGCGCAGCGGTCGAGAGACCTGAAACTGGCTGCCGACGACGGGCAACAAGCCGTCTGGCGTTGGAACAAACGTGAAGTCCGTGTCGACGCTGACGTCGATCGTTCCGGTGGTCAGGCTAGCGTGCGCGAGGTGGATCCCCATCGGCGAACTCCCACGTGGGGCTTGTAGCCAACCCCGATGAGGGTAGCATCGCTCGCTCGCTCGCTCGCAAGCCCTTATTGCGACGAATTGGTGTCCGCACACAAGTTTTCACAATTTCGCGAGGCGCACGACGGCGGGCTGCTGCTCTGCGCGGCCTTGAGCCCCGTGCCTCCACCTATCCCGATACCCAATCGGTCAAACCTGAGCCACCAGCGCCACGCGCCGCAACCTCCACGTCCAGCAGCAACGGCAGCAGCCCCGACGCCCGCGCCACCGGCCGCGCCAACGCGCGCCGC
>CAZPHC010000054.1:4263-31235 GCA_964586155.1 uncultured Enterobacteriaceae bacterium
CGAGGGCCTCGACCAGCATCCGCATCAACGCGAGGTCGACCATCGACACCTCGTCCACGACGACGACGTCGAGGTCGAGCGGGTTGGCCGCCGTCTGGCGCACGCTGCCGTCGGGACGCACCCCCAGCAGGCCGTGCAGCGTCTGCGCCTGCAGCCCGGCGATCGCTTCGCGGACCTCGGGATCGCCCAGGAACCCGCCCGGATCGTGCGCGCCCTGCAGGTTCTCGGCGATGGCCTCCTGCATGCGCACGGCCGCCTTGCCCGTCGGCGCCGCCAAACCGATGCGCAGCGACGGCCCGCCGGCGCATCGGCGCCGCGATGGCGCAGCGACCGCGCGATGCAGGCGGCGGTGTTGCCCGACGCGGCGACCGTCGGCGGGGACCGCCTCGTCGTGCAGACGGGCAACGAGACGCTCCAGGTGCTGCGCCGCAGCGACGGCCAGCCGGTGGGGCCGCCGGGTTTTGCAGGTGGACCGCGTCCGCTGCACGTCGCGCACGATGTGGTCGCGCAGCCCTTCGGCCCCCAGCTGGCGCTGACCAGCCTGCGCAGCGGCCAGCAGCGACGGATCGAGGGCTGCGGCGGCGAGGGCCTGCTGGTCGAGACGGTGACGCCCGCGCAGCCGGCGGGCTGGTGGGTTGTGTGCAGCGACGGCGCGCTCTGGCTCCACGACGGCAACGGACCGCGGCGCATCGCGCAGACGACGCTGCGCCCGCCGTTGGCCAACGCCACCGCGGTGGCGGTGCTGGACGACGTGGCCTGGGTCGCCAGCTCCAAGGGCCACGTTGAGCGTCTGGACCTGCCGTCAGCGCGAGCACACCTGCCCGCACCAGCGTTGGTCGACCTCGAGCAGCCTACCCTGCGCGCCGCCGCCGAATCGAGCCTCGCGCGACCGATGGCGAGCATGATCCGTGAGTTGCGCCGCGTCGGCCCCTGGCTGGTGGCGCGTGGCGATCACGGTCAGGTCCAGCTGCTCGATCCCCTGACGCTCCAGGTCGCGTCGACGCTGCCCGGTGTCGGTCACGGCCCGCTCGTTGGTCGTGGGCTCGACCTGATCACGGGCGGCGCCGAGGTGCGGCGCTGGCGCCTGCCAGGAGCCGGGCCGCTTGGACGCCTGCTGCTGCCCGAACGGCGCAGCGCGACCTCGCTCTGTCGGCTCGACGACGGGCTGGTCGTCGGCCAGGGCCCTGGCGCCGTCGAGAAGTTCACGGCCTCCGGCGAGACGCTGCTGTGGCACGCCCAATGGCAGCGCCAGGTCGTCAAGGCCGTGGCGTGTGACGCCGCCACCGGGCGTGTCTGGGTCGCGGCGATGGGCGAACACGCGGTCGTCGAGCTCGACGGACGCGATGGCGCGCGCAAGGAATCGTGGCCCCTGTCGCAACCGATCCGCCGCATCGTCGCGCACGATCGAGGATGGTTCGCGGCGACCATCGTGGGCGGCCTGTGGCGAGGCGGAGACGGCGACCCGGCGCGGCTCATCGGTCCCGCTGTCGCCGACTGGATCGACCTGGACCCCGGCGAGCCGACGGCCGCCGGCGAGCCCTGCGCGGTCGCCGGCCGCGACGGCGAGGTCGTTGCGCTCCGCGCGGCGTCGGGCGCTGGCGGCGCCGCAACGTGGCGGCTCGAACCCCTGGTCAAGCACGCTGGGGCGCGGCTCTGCGCGATCCCGAGCGCCCGCGGCGTCATCGTTGCTGGTGATGATGGGCTTTGGGGCCACGCCCAAGACGGGCGGCGCTGGGCGCAAACGCTGTCCGTCCGACCGTCCGATCTCGCCGTCGACGCCGACGTCCTCGCGCTCGCGCTGCTCGACGGCACCGCGCAGGTCCGGCGGATCCGCGATGGCCACGTCCTGGCGCTGCTGGCGGGCCATCGGGAGCGCGTCGCGGCGCTGCTGGTCGATCGGCGCGCGGCGGCGAGCCTGTTGACCGCGAGCTGGGATGGCACGGTGCGCTGGTGGCATCCAGATGGCTGGCGCGCCGACGCCGAGACGCTGCTCGACGCCGCGCGCAGGCGCTGGGGCGCCGCCGCGGACGCTGCGGTCGCGGGCCGG
This sequence comes from uncultured Enterobacteriaceae bacterium, assembly GCA_964586155.1. GTDB lineage: Bacteria > Myxococcota_A > UBA9042 > UBA9042 > UBA9042 > SXNM01. The sequence continues at coordinate 6,311 of CAZPHC010000054.1, forward strand.
CCGTCGCCGTAAGCGCTTGATCGATGGCGCCCTCAGTGTGGCACGCGGCGGTGTCTTCGCTACGCCGGGGGGGCGTCCCTCAGTCGCGAGATGTAACGTTCTCGCGACTTCCCCACCGCGTGGGCCGGCAAGGCCGGCATCAACAAGCTCATGGATGTGTTCGAAGATTGTGACGATGAAGGCCCCATTTGGATCGGTCCCGTCGAACCGACCGACGGCGCGGGGTACCTGCCGCGGGCGCCCGTGCCGCAGCCCCAAGGAGCGACGAAGCGACGAACCTTCAGAATTGACGCAATGTCCCTGTTGTTGAAGGATGCCCCAACGAGGTTGACCGACCAATCTCTGCTCAGTCGTGCCGATTGGCGGCTGAGACCGCGCCACGTCCGGAGGATTGGTATGCCACGTCCCATCCACGTCGCAGGAGCGGTTGCCGCCTGGTCGCTCGTCACACTCGCCGCTTGTGGCGGCGGCGATCCGGTGACGCCGAACGCAAGCAAGGGCGACGACGCCAATGCCAACGCCGACGCGTCAGGGGTCACCGGCGGGACCGCCGATGTTGCCGATGTTGAGGCTGGCGACGGCGCTGGTGTCGACGCAGAGACCCAGGGCGACGCGTCCAACACCGTCGATTCGAGCGCAGACGCTGGGCCGGTCCCGTGCAAGAGCGACAAGGACTGCCTGGCCATCGATCTTGTCTGCAACAAAGCCAAGGCCCTCTGCGTCGCCTGCAACGCCGACGCCGATTGCGCGGCCGAGTTCAGCTGCAAGGCCAACGTCTGCGTGCCGCCGCCGACGAGCTGTGGTTCGAGCAAGGACTGCGCAGGATTGGGCCAGATCTGCGACAGCGCCCAGGGCATCTGTGTCGACTGCGTTGGCGACGACGACTGCGCAGCGACCCAGGTCTGCTTCCAGACGGTCTGCACGGACCTCGTGTGCCAACCGGGCACGTCGAGCTGCATCGACGGCAGTACCGTCCGCACCTGCCAGGCCAGCGGCCTGGGCTACGTGACCAAGGCCTGCGGCAGCGACCAAACTTGCAGCGACGGTGGCTGTGGGCCGTCGTCGTCGCAGGTCTGCGCCCCCGGCAGCAAGGTCTGTGACGGCAACAAGCTCCGCACATGCAAGGCCGACGGCAGCGGCTACGACGAGAGCGCTTGCCCGGCAAAGACCCTCTGCGCCACCAAAGGCGGCGTCACGGCGTGCGAGGCGGTGACGTGCGCGCCTGGCAGCTTGCTCTGCGTTGGCGCGACGATCGTCGAGTGCGGCGCAGGCGGCGAACCCGGCCAGGTCAGCGACGACTGCGGCGCCAAGGGCAAGGCCTGCGCGGATGGCGCCTGCGTCGACAAGCCCACGCCGCTGTGCACGGCTGGCGCGACGCAATGCCAGGGCGCCGTCGTGCAGACCTGTGATGGCGCGGGCGCCACCTGGATCGCCGGCGCCGACTGCGCCAAGGCAGGCAAGGTCTGCCAGAGCGGCGCATGTGTCGACGATCCCGGCGCCAAGGTCTGTACGCCCGGCGCCAAGCAATGCATCGACGGCAAGTCCATCGGCGTGTGCGGGACAGATGGCAAGGGCTACGAGCCGAGCGCGTGCGACGACGGCAATCCGTGCACCGACGACAGCTGCGCGGCGGGCGCCTGCAAGGCCGGGCCCGGGATCGACGGCATCGCTTGCGCCAGCGGTGATGCCTGCGTCACTGGGACCTGCCAGGCGGGAACCTGCCAGGCGACCAAGCAGAAGCTGTGGAGCAAGGCGCTCGTTCCGGGGCTGCTGCCGGGGTTGGTGGCGCACCAGGGCGGGTTTCGCGCGCTGCGGTCGGTCTCGACCAGCGGCCCCGTGACACGGCTGGACTTCACCTGGGACGCGGTCGAGGTCGGCAAGCTCGACTTGAGCCTCAAGCCTGGCTCGCCGGTCGCGATGTGGGCCGACGGCTCTGTGGTTGGCAACACGGCAAGTGGTGGCCAGGCGAAGCTGGAACGCTTCGACGCTGCAGGCAAGCTCATGTGGTCGTTCCAGCCGAGCGGTGTCCAGAGCTTCTTTGTGCTCTCGCTGCAGGCGCGTGACGACGGGTCGCTGCTGCTGCTCTCGGCGCAGGCCAAAAGCGCCAGTGAGGTGCTGATCGCGTATGTGCTCGCGGCCGACGGCAAGGTCGTGATGGAGCGTGAGCTCGACGCCAAGAAGGACGGCTGGAACACCGGCCAGGGCGTCATCACGGCCTCGGTGGACGGTGGCGCGACGATCCTCGCCGGCAAGGGGCTCGCCTATGCGTTGACACCCGCGTTCAAGATCGCCGCGAAGCTGTCGATCGACACCTCGTGCCGCCTCTTGGGCGCATGGAAGGCCAAGGGCGATATGGTGGTCTGCGGCGAGACCCCGAGCGACTCGCCGAGGATGCTGTATCGCATCGATTCTGACGCCGAGACTCTCGTCTTGGATCGCAAGCTGCCCGGCTCAGTGCAGGTCGCTGCGCCCGGCTTGGACGTGGGCTCGGCGCTCTGGACGCTCGTCGGCTCAAATGGGCTCAAGCTCCTGGCGATCCACGCCAACGGCACGACGTCGCTGGTCGACTATCCCAACCCAGCGCCGTCAAGTTTGAGCAACACGTCAATGTCGATGCTGCGCGCGGCCCCAGGCGGCATGTTGGTGGCGGTCAGCGGCGTCTTCGACGTGGCGCGCGTCGACGCGTTCGGCCATGGCAGCTGCGCCGCGTCGGGCGCCTGCGTCAACTTCAGCCTGGACGCCTGCGCATCGAGCGATCCCTGCGTCGTCGGCTGGTGCGCGGCGGCAGGCGGTTGCAGCAAGACGGCGGTTCCCGACGGCATTGGCTGCGGCGATGGCAAGGTGTGCAACGCCGCGAAATGTGGTGGCTAGTACTCTCGACCGCGACGTCTCGTTGGCAAGATGCAGCAGTCGTTGCCGAGCAAGACCTCACCCGCCTCGGTCCCCCCTCACGATCCCTGGCGAGGCAAGAGGCCGTGGCGTCACAGCCCCCCTCTCCATTCATCGAGAGGGGGTTGGGGCGTGAGGTCCGCGCGATTTGCAGGACCTTCAGTCGATGCCTGCTCGCACTGCGGCGAAGGTGTCGTCATCTGGGACGCGCCTGGGTCCTTTGGTGCTGCGTCGAGCGCTCTCGCCTTGGGTTTGGTCGCGCGCCTCTCGTTGTCGTGTGTCGCGATGTCGGCTCCGCGATCCTTCAGGTGCCCGCATTCTCGGGCACGTCGTTCGGGTCAACCAGCAACGGCAGCAGCCCCGACGCCCGCGCCACCGGCCGCGCCAACGCGCGCCGCAGCGTCTCGGCCGGGCCCGACCAACGCAGCCGCTGCGCCGCGCGCGTGATGCCGGTGTAGACGAGCTCGCGCGTCTGGATCGGCGAGTCGCCCTCGGCGAGGACCAGCGCGACCTCGCCGAACTGCGAGCCCTGGGCCTTGTGCACCGTCATCGCCAGGGCGCCTTCGTGCGGCGGCAAGCGGCTCAGCGGCACGGCGAACGGCGTCGGCACGCCGCTGCTGCGGTCGAGGAAGATCGCGGCGAGCCGGCGCTGCTCGCCCGCCGGCAGCACGATGCCCACGTCGCCGTTCATCAGGCCGACGTCGCGGTCGTTGCGCGTCACCAGCAGCGGCCGACCGAGCCAATGCACATCCGCCGCCGGCAGCCTCGCCACGGCGCGGCCAAGGCGCCGGCGCGCCCGCTCTTCGAGCCCCTCGACGAGTCCTTGCACACCACGCGGCCCGGCGCGGTGGGTCGCCAGCACGCGGTAGCCTTCGAGCGCGAGCAGCAGCGCACGCTGGCGGTCGGCGCTGGCGAGTCGGGCCAGGCCAGCCGCTCCGTCCGCGAGGTCGTCGCCGATGGAGGCCCAGAGCAAGCGCCCGTACGGGGCGGCCAGCTGGTCGAGCAACGCGCTGTGCGCGGCGGCGGCGTCGATCTCGCGGTGCTCGACGTCGAGCCAGCGGACGCGCTCGTGCTCCGGGTCGGTCGCGACCTTGGCCGTCCCGCACATCCAGGCCACTGCCTCGTCGATGCTCGCGGCGTCGGCCCGCTGCAGGGCGGCGGCGATCGCGGCGATCGTCGGCGCGCTGGCGAAGCGCCGTGACTGCGTGAAGCGGACGACGCGGCCGGCGAGCGCGCTCCGACGCTGCGCGCCGGGGCCCTCGACCGAGGCCACGAGATCGCTCAGCACCGTGCCGGCCTCGACGCTGGCCAGCTGGTCGCGGTCGCCGAGCAGCACCAGCCGCGCGCCGGGGGCGAGGGCCTCGACCAGCATCCGCATCAACGCGAGGTCGACCATCGACACCTCGTCGATGACCACGACGTCGAGGTCGAGCGGGTTGGCCGCCGTCTGGCGCACGCTGCCGTCGGGGCGCACGCCCAACAGCCGGTGCAGCGTCTGCGCCTGCAGCCCGGCGATCGCGTCGCGGACCTCGGGATCGCCCAGGAACCCGCCCGGATCGTGCGCGCCCTGGAGGTTCTCGGCGATGGCCTCCTGCATGCGCACGGCGGCCTTGCCCGTCGGCGCCGCCAAACCGATGCGCAGCGACGGCCCGCCGAGGCCGCGCAGCAGCGCCAGCGTGCGCGTGACGCTGTAGGTCTTGCCGGTGCCGGGGCCGCCGGTGACGACCGTCAGGGCGCCGTGCGCGGCCGTCCGCACCGCAGCCGCGGCCTCGGAGCCGGCGTCGGCGCCAAAGAGGGCGGTGATCGCGGCCTCGACCGGCGCGTCGTCCCAGGAGGGCGACGGCACCATCTGCGCTCGCGCGCGCAGGCCCTCGGCGACGCGTTGCTGTTCGCGGGCCATCCGCCGCGGCATGACGAGCACGCTGCCGTCCGCTTGGGGTTGGGCGACGAAGACGCGCCGCGTCTCGTAGGGACCGACCATCGGCGAGCGCAGCACCGCCCGCTGCCAGGCCTCGACGTCGCTCGGCCAGGGCGGCGGCCCGTCGGCGTCCGGGGCGCTGCCGTCCAGTTTGCGGCGCGGACGGCGCTCGCCGGCCAGCAGCGCCGCGACCTTGCGCAAGTCGACGCCGACGTGGCCGGCGCGCGGGCCACGGGCGGCCAGGATCAGCCCCAGCAGCACGTCGGGGTCGCGCTCGCCGTCGCGGCGGCCGCAGATCTCGACCGCCAGGACCTCCTCGGCCTGCACCAGCCCCTCGGCCAGCAGCGGCGCGATCTTGGCGGCGAGCTCGGGCGACGACACGATCATCGCGGACCTCCGGGCGACGCGTCGGGCTCGCGGTCGTCGAGCGCGGCGTCCAGCGCCTCGACGACACGCCTGGGCCAGCGATCGGCGTAGACGCCGCGCGCCATGCCACCGACGCGGGGCGCGTCCGGGCCCTCCATGCAGCGGACGAACAGGTACAGGTGGCCGCCGACGTGGCGGTCATAGTCGTAGCTGGCGCCCAGGCGCTGGCGCAGCAGCCGATGCAGCGCCACGGTGTAGAGCAGCGCCTGCAGGTGGTAGTGGTGCTCGGCCATCGCCTCGGCCAGGCCGCGCCGGCTGTAGCAGCTGCGCGGGCTGCGGCTGCGGTCGCCGCCCCGGATCAGGCGGTTGGTCTTGTAGTCGCAGACGACATAGCGCGGCGCGCCGTCAGGGCCCGGCACCCGCAGCACGAGGTCGACGAAGCCGGTCAGGATGCCCCACAAGCGCGGGAACACGCCCCGCGCGGCCGCGTCGTCGTCGTCCGCGCCGTCGTTGTCCGCGCCGTCGTCGTCCGCGCCGTCGTCGTCCGCGCTCTCGTCGCCTGGGAGCACGTCTGGCGTCTCGCCGTCCGTGCCGCCGTCCGCGTCGCCGCCGGCATCGCCTGGCGTCGCGGCCGCGGCACCGGCGAGCCAGGCGTCGAGCCAGGGCAGGCCGTCCCAGGTCGGGCGCTCCTGCCGCATCAGCGCCAGCGCCGCCGCCACCCGCTCGGGGCGGACCCGCCGGCCAGGCGCGCCGAGGCCGAGGTCGAAGGCCATCTCGTCGACCCGGTCGCCCAGGTCGAGGTCGGCCAGGCAGACGTCGGCGGCGAAGGCCGTGCCCGCGCCGCCGAGCGGCGTCGCGAGGATCGCCGGCAGCGCCTGCTCCAGCGCCCGATGCGCGCTGGCGGCCAGGACACCGTGGCGCCGGCCCAGCTCGGCGATCAGCGTCGCGGCGTCGCGGCCGTCGCGGGCCCGCAGCGCGCCCTCGGCGTCGGCGACGAAGTCGAGCTGCTCGAGCACAGCGTGGACCCAGACGCCCACCTCGCGGCCGCGGACGAAGTTCGCCAGCGGCGGCTCGCTCGGGTCGTCGTCGTCGCCGTGGCTGTCGTCGGCGTCGTCGCGGCCGTGTTCGCGGCCGTCGCCGCCCTTGGTCGCCCGCCGCGCTTCGACGTCGTCCTGCTCCGGCTCGGCGTCGGCTTCGCTGCGCAGGACGCGGTCGTCGTGCTGGCTGGCCTTGCCGCGGACGACGCTGGTGTAGCTCGCGACCAACCAGCCGTCGCTGAGCGTCGTCCGGCCGAAGGGCTGCGGCGGCCGCAGCGTCGTCGCGTCGTCGTCCGCCAGGCCCTGCCAGCGCGCGTGCGGTCGCGGGGGCGGCGCCTCGACCCGAACGCCGACGCTGGCCTCGGGGGCGTCCAAGGCCATCATCGCGTCGAGCAGATCTGTGCCTTCGTCGCTGCGCCCGAGCAGCACGCGCCCGAGCGCGCTTTCGCGCACGTCCCTAGGACCCGAGCGGCCGACCGCGCCATGCCAGACGACGAGGTGGTGCGCGGCCCGCGTCATCGCGACGTAGAGCAGGCGCATCGCCTCCTCGTCCGCTTCCTCGTCCGCCTTCTTGCCCGCGTCGATGGCGAACTGGCTGCGGCGCGGGTGCAGGTCCAGGCAGAGGGTGTCGCTGTCGTCGTGGTAGAGCGTCTCGCCGCGCCGGCTGCCCTGGTCCCAGGCGAAGGGCAGCAGTACGATGGGGTATTCGAGGCCCTTGGACTTGTGCACCGTGACGACGCGCACCGCGCGGGCGTCGCTCTCGAGCCGCAGGGCGTCTTCGTCGTCCTCTGCCTCGTCGGCGATGCGTTGCCGCAGCCAGGCCGCGAGCGCGCTCGGGCTCGACCGCGTCTGGCGCTCCTGGCGGTGCAGCTGCTCGGCCAGGTGGCGCAGGTCGGTGGCGAGGCGCTCGCCGTCCTCGTGGCCGAGGACGCGGCGCACGACCCGCTCGCCGTCGGCCAGCGCGTCCCAGGCGCGAAAGAAGCCCGCGCGGTCGTAGAGCTCGCGAAGACGATGCAGCGTCGCGCGCAGCTCGGACCAGCCGCGCCCGGCTGACGACGCGGCGGACGCCGCCGCGTCGTCAGCCGCGTCGTCAGCCGCGTCGTCATGCCGCAACGCCGCGTCGTCCTGGCGCAGCGCTTGCTCCAGGTCGGCCGGCGACAGCCCGAACAGCGGCGTCAGCGCCACCGCGCGCGCCGCACTGTCGTCGCCGTCGGCCGTCAGCGCGTCGAGCAGGGCCAGCAGCCAGGTCGCCGCGGCGCTCTGGTGCACCTTGCCGCGCCCGCCCGCGACCACGGGCACGCCGCGCGCCCGCAGCGCCCGGACGACGCCTTGGCCCTGGTGGTGGGTGCGCACCAGCACGGCGATGTCGTTCGGGTGGACGACGCGCCCTTGGGGGCCGAGCGTGTGGCGGCCGTCGAGTAGCGCCAGCACCTCGTCGGCGCAGAGGCGGCTGCAGAGCTCGAGGCCCTTGTCCTTGGTGCCGATCGGCGTCCGTCGCGGGTCGGCGCCGTCCGCGTCGTCCTCGTCGTCGCCGTCGTCACTGCCCGTCGCGCCGCTGGCCGCCTTGGGCCGGCGCAACGCGGCCTGCGAGATCCAGCGCAGCTCGAGCGCGCGTCGGGGCCGCGGGCCGGCGTCGTCGTGGGTCATGCCCGACAGCGCGAGCTCCGCCGCGGGCCGATGGTCCGGGGCCTGCACCTCGACGTAGTCGAAGCCCAGCGGGCCGAAGATCTCGCGGCCGCCGCCCCAGAGGGTGTTCAGCGCGCCGAGCAACGCCGGGTCCGAGCGATGGTTGACCCGCATCGTCGCCCGCGCCGGAGGCGCGTCGCCATCGCCCGCGGCGGCGCGGCGGTAGACGAAGACGTCGGCGCCGCGGAAGGCGTAGATGGCCTGCTTGGGGTCACCGATCATCAGCAGGCGCCGCCCGGCGCGACGGAAGACGGCGCGCAAGATCGCCCACTGCGCGGCGTCGGTGTCCTGGAATTCGTCGACCAGCGCGACGTCGAAGCGATCGGCGATGGCGCCCGCCAGCGGGCCGTCCTGGCCGTCCGCGGCGATCCGCTCGGCCAGCCGCGACAGCATCGCGTCGTATGAGAGCACGCCGCGGCGCAGCAGCTCGGCCTCGACGCCAAAGCGGACGTCGCGGGCGAAGGCGGCGAGGCCGACCGCCTCGGCCCGATCTTGCGCCTCCATCACGGCGCAGAGGCGCTCGATCAGCGCGTTGCCCTGGCCGCGCAGCCCCTGCACGGTGCGGACCCAGGCGACGGGATCGTTCTTCGCCGTCCAGCGGGCGTCGGACGGCAGCTCCTGTTCGATCCAGCCGTCGATGCCGGTCCAGGTGCGCTTGGTCACGCCCGGCAGCTGCGAGACGGCGGCGTGCTCGGCGGCGCGCAGCTCTGGCCAATCGGCCAGCAACGCGGCTTCGGCCGCCTCGGCCGATCGCGCCGGGCGGCCCGGATCGCAAGGCAGATCGCCGGGGTCGGGCAAGATCACCGGCGTCGCCGCGGTGGTCACGGCCTTGGCGACCGAGATCAGCCGCTCGGCGGTGAAGCCGTCGGCGGTCAGCGCCTCGAGCTCGTCTGCGTTGCGGACGTGGGCGCGGCCCCAGGCCAGGGTGTCGAGCACGATGCGGTCACGCAGCGGCCCGGTGTCGGCGAGCAGCTCCAGCCCCGGCTCCTGGCGCGAGGCGAACGCGAGCTCCCGCAGCATCCGCTGGGCGAAGCCGTGGATCGTCGAGATCGGCGCGAGATCGAAGCTCGCCAGCGCGGTCTCGATGCGCTGCAGCCGCGTCGCGCGCTCGGCGGCGGCGTCGATGGGCTGCGCCCGCGCGTCGTCGTCGGCGCCCTCGCCGCGCCAGAGGCGGGCCAGCAACGGGTCGGCGTCGTCGGCCGGCGCCCGATCGGCGCGCAGCGCGTCGCGCGCGACGGTCAGCCGCCGCCGCACCCGGTCGCGCAGCTCCGCCGCGGCGGCGTTGGTGAACGTGATCACCAAGATCCGCTCGATCGGCACCGCCGGCGACTCGGCGACCAGGCGCGTCACCAGGTGGGCGATCTGCCACGTCTTGCCCGTGCCGGCGCTCGCCTCCAGCAGCCGCGACGGTGCGGCGTCCAGCGGCTCGCGCCCGGTCCAGGTCGGCGGTGTTGCGCTCACGGCACCCATGTGTCGTCCTCGGCTCGAATCGACGCCTCGATGTGCGACCCGGCGGCCGACATCATCTCCAGCGCCGGTGCCCACAAGGCGTACGCCAACGCCATCGTCCCGAGCGGATCGCCGTCGTCGAGCGTGTCGACCGGGCTCCAGCCGCGCCACAGGTGCTGCACCGCGGCGCTCTCGCACTCGCCCGGGCGGCCGCCGAAGCTGCCATGCCAGGCCTCGTGGACCTTGGCCCGCAGCGCGGCGGCCTGCTTGGCGCTCAGCCGCTTGCCCTCCGAGACCAGGTGCGCCGTCGCCAGGGCCCAGCCGACGTCGCCAAAGAGCGGCAGCGCCTCGTGCAACGCCCGTTCGCGCAGCGCCAGCGCCTGCTGCAGCCACGCGCGCGCCGTCGCCGCGTCCGGCGCCAGGAAGTCGGCGAACGCGTGCTCGGCCTTGGGCGCGCTACCGATGCAGCGCCCGCGCACCGGCTGCGCGTCGTCGACGCCGGCCTCGGCGCGCGCGACCCGGGCGACCAGCGTGCCGTAGGCGGCTTCGAGCCGCAGCTTGGCGTTGGCCGCCTTGCTCGCCGTCAGCCAGATCAGCGTATCGTCCACGCAGATCCGCGGTGAGGTCCGCAGCGCGACGCCGTCGATGGCGCAGCGCAGCGGCACCCGCCCCGTCCGCGCGGCCCGACGCTGCGGCTCGGTGAGCCGGCCGACCACGCGCGTTGCCGTCTCGACGGCGCCGTCGATCGCGACCTCGGCCAAGACCCCGTGCGGCAACGAACCGCTGCCGCGCTCGGCCCGCAGCAGCCGCGCGGCCAGCGAGACTGCGCCGTCCTCCCCGCCGTCCGCGGCGAAGTCGCCCTCGTCCGCGTGCGCCAGCAGGGCCTCGATCGCCCGGTCTTCCAGGCCCCAGCGCGCCAGCGCGCCGAGATCGAAGTCTTCTCGGTCCTGGAGCGTGTCCTCGTCGCGCTGGCCGCCGACCCGCAGCCGCCGCGCCAGCAGCGTCGTGGCGGGCGACGCCAGGTCCCGCGCCAGCACCCGGGCGTCGAGCTCGGTGTCGCCGCGTTCGCGCGTTGGCAGGGGCCGCAGCGCCCCCATCGTCGCCAGCTCGCGCGCCGCGCTGCCCAGGGGCACCCCGAGGCTGCCGTCGGTGCGCTGCCGCAGCAGGTCGTCGGCCGCAGCGGCGAGGTCGGCGTCAAAGACCGGCGGCGCCGTCGGCGCAAAGCGGCTCGGGCTCCACGGCTGCAGCGGCCAGCGCTGGACCCAGGCGTCGCGGCTGCGCGCGTCGGGGCTCTCGGCGCCGCGATCGACCAGCAGGTCGAGCAGCTCCTCGATCGGCACCGCCGCCGGCAGCTTGTCGCCGCTCTGCAGGTCGAAGCCGGACCAGAGCACCAGCAGGTGGTCGCGCGCCGAGAGCAGCGCCTCGAGCAACAGGTGTCGGTCGACCTCGCGCCGGTCGCGCTCGCCCGGCTGCGGCGTGGCGAAGGGGCTCCAGGTCGGCGCCCGGCCGCTGCGCGGGAACTTGCCGTCGTCCAGGCCGAGCAGCGCGATGACGCGGAAGGGCACCGAGCGCATCGGCTCGAGCGCGCAGACCGTCACGGCGCCGGTGATCGGCCGGTCGCCCTTGGCGTTGATCTCGAACGCGCCCTGCAGCAGGCGGCGCACGGCGTCGACCTCGAGCGGCGGCAGCGGCACGCCATGGGGTCCGTCGTCCGGCAGCAGGCCCGCCAGCGTCTCGTCGAGCTCGGCGCGGAGCCAGGTCGCGCGGTCGACGACCAGGCCGAGGGCATCGACGGCCGCGAGCAGATCGACGCGCCAGGCCGCGGCGGCGCGCGGCGTCCGCAGCGCGTTGCGTTGGTGATCGACCTCGGTGATCAGGTGGGCGAGCTGGCCGAAGCGGCGGCGCTGATCAGCGCTGCCCAGCGGCAACGGCCGCACCGCCATCGTCGTCGCCGGGGCGCTGGCGTCGAGGGTGCCCGGTTCGACCACGTCGAGCGGTGCGTCGTCGTCGGGCCAGAGCGCGCCGAGGGCGAGGCGTTCGAGGCCGAAGCGCAGCGTGTGCTCGACGTCCGCGGGTTGGCCGTGCGCGGCGCGGTCGGCGGCGTCGACGCCCCAGCGCATCCCGCTCTGCTGCGCCAGGGCGCGGATGCCGGCGAGGTCGTCGCCGTCGATGCCGAAGCGGCGGCGCACCGGCTCGATCGTGGCCAGGTCGCAGACGCCGGCCGCCGTCAGCCGCTCGTCGCTCAGGGCCAGTAGCTGCAAGAGCAGGGCGGCCAACGGGTTGGTGCTGCGCAGGCCCAGGTCGGCGACGTGCGCCGGCAGGGCGGGCAGGCGCTGGCCGTCGCTGCCGACGCCGCGTCGGGCGAAGATCGCGGCACACAGCGGGGCGAAGGTCTCGAGATCAGGCGTCATCACCAGGATGTCGCGCGGCGTCAGGGTCGGATCGGCGTCCAGCAGGGCGAGCAGGCGGTCGCGCAGCGCCTCGACCTGGCGCAGCGGGCCGTGGGCGGCGTGCAACTCGAGGCTGTTGTCCGGTCGCAAGGGGCCGAGCTGGTCGCGGTCGCCGGCATGCTCGACCCAGCGCTGCAGCGCGTGCAGGGTCGCGGGGGGCCGTTCGCCGTCCGCGTCGTCCGCGTCGTCCGCGTCGTCCGCGTCGTCCGCGTCGTCCGCGTCGTCCCGGTCATCCTGGTGGTGCGGGGCGGCCGCAGCGTCGGGCGCGCGCGCGTCGCCTTCTTCGACGTAGCCGACCGCTTCGAGCCAGGCCTGCAGGTCGCGGCTCGGCCGCCCCAACGACGAGAGCAGCGCGTTCTGGCGCTCGACGTCGGCCTGGATCTCGGCCACCGCGGCGCTCGAGCCCGCCTGCTGCAGCGCACGGCGCGTCTCGCTCGCGGTGCGCACGTGCTCCCACCACACCGCCGACGGAGCCAGCGCGTAGAGGTGCACGTCGAAGCTGCGCGCCAGGGCGCCGATGCGCGCGATCTCCTGGCGACCCAGCGTCGACAGGCCAAAGAGGTGCAGCGCCGACGGCTGCGGCCGCGGCGGCGCCGCGAGCAACGAGGCGAAGCGCTCGGCCGGGGACGGCACGGGATCGGCCGCGTCGCGCCAGGCGCGCAGCAGCTCGGCCAGCCATTGGTGGTCCGCAGGCGCCTCAGCTGGGTCGGCCATCCAGCGCAGCGCGTCTTCGGGCCGATCGTGCAGCAGCCGGTCGAGCACGGCACCCACGTCGCGAGCGAAGAGCAGCTCGCGCGCCCGCACCGGACGGTCCGCGTCCGCCCAACCGTCCACCTCGCCGCCGACGTAGCCTGCCACGGCCGCGAACCGGGGATCGGCCGCGAAGCTGCGGATCTGCCCGATCAGCGACGTCGCCACCGTGTCCAACGACCAGCGGCTTGCGGCCTCGGCCTTGGCGATCACCTGCAGCTCCGCGGGCTCGCCAGCGGCGAGGACGGCGTCGGCAGCGGCCTCCAACGCCGTGCGCGGGAAGGGGAACTGCAGCTGCGCCGCGATCCGGCTCGGGCCCGACGCCAGGCGATGCCGCAGCCAGCGTTCCATGCCGCGGCTGCCGACGATGATCTGCACCGGGGCGAAGGGATCGGCGGTGCCACGCGCCGCGCCGTGGGCGAAGCCCCGTCGGAGGGTGCGGTCGAGCGCGTCGGCCAGCGACTCCACCCTTGCCGATCGGTGCACCACCAGCGCCATCCCGCCTCCTCGGCCATCACGCCCGTGATCCCGCCGCCCGTGATCACGACTTCGCTGCGCCGGCTGCCAGCGTCACGATGGGCCGACCTGGGGCCGGGTTCAAGGGGGCGCGCGCGCCGATAGGTCACAGTCCGTCGCATCCGAGGCCGGGGCGACCGCCGATCGGGCCGCCATCGCCCGTCGATCTCGGCGATCCGGGGCGCGTTGGCGTTGCGTCCTGACGCGCCTGGGGCTAGAACCTCGCGGCACGGAGGTTCGCCTTGGTTCGTCGTCTCGTCGCTCTTGGCTGTCTCGGCTCGCTCCTGGTTGCCGGTTGTGGCAACAGCGGTAGGGCCCCGCGCCCGCTGGCACCGCCCGAGCGGGCGCCTGCGCCCTGGCTGGCCTCGGCGCCGCCGACGCTGCGCAACGCGCTGAAGCAGACGACCCGCGACCCGCTGCGGGTGCGCGTGCAGCAGGCCTACCTCGCCAACTCCTACGCCTGGCTCAAGGTCCGCGATGACGATGGCGTCGACGCCTGGATCGTGACGCTGCCCCTGGCCGCGACGCCGCACGAGGCCGTGACGCTCTTCGACTACGTCGTGGTCGAAGGCGGCGACGCGCCCGAGGTCGTCGGCGAGCTGGAGCGTACGCTGCTGGTCACCGATCTCGCCGGCTCGGACGTCACGCTCGCGTCGATCGGCGACGAGGCCGTGCTCGATCCGCTGCTGCCGCCGATCGAGGTCACGGGCCTGCAGGCGGTCGAGGTCGAGCCCGTCGGCCCGCGCATCGCCGAGCTACACGACCGCCGCGCCGAGCTCGCGGGGACGTCGGTGCGGCTGCGGGCGCAGGTCTGGCGCGTGATCCCGCGCGTCGCCGGCTTGAACTGGGCCATCGTCCGCGACGGCAGCGCCCAGGGCCGCCGGGGCTTGTTGCTGCTCGGCACGCGCCAGCCGCTCGAGACCGGCAGCGTGCTCGAGGTGCAGGGCGTGTTGACGGTGGATCGTGAGCTCGGTGGCCGGGTTCACGACGTCGTGCTGGAGCCCGCGCGGGTGCTCGGCGCAGACTTGCCGGCGGAGCCGACGCCGACGAAGGCGAACCCGGCGGCGCCGCCGCGGCTCTGACCCTCTGCGGCTCTGACCGTCCGCGGCGGCGGTCCCGGCCGTGGCCAGGGCTGCCAACAAGCGCGGCAATCTCGCGAAGTGTTGTCTATCCAGGGTGGTGTGACTTCGCCCCTGCTGCGATCCCACGAGCGTGGGCAACGAGGAGAACCCGATGGTCCGGCATTTGTTCGTCGCCGATCCGATGGCGAATTGGCGCGTCGATCAGGACTCGACCTTCGGCTTGATGCTGCGGGCGCAGTCGCTCGGTCACGGCATCTACCACTGCACGACCGACGGGCTGCAGGGCCGCACCGACGGCGCCCGTGTCCGCTGCCGCGCGATCCAGGTCCAGGCGGTGCAGGGCCAGCACGTCGCCTATGGCGAGGTCGAGGAGCGTCCAATCGGCGACTTCGAGCTGGTCTGGATGCGCAAGGATCCGCCCTTCGACCTGACGTACATCGCGGCGACCTATGTGCTCGAGCGCGCGCCGGCCACGACCCTGGTCGTCAACCGCCCCAACTCGCTGCGCGATTGGAACGAGAAGGCCGCCGTGCTGCGCTTTGGCCGCTGGGCGCCGGCCTGCCTGCTCAGCCGTGACATCGCTGCGCTCAAGCGCTTCGCCGCCGAGCAGGGCGGGTCGATCGTGCTCAAGCCGCTGTCGTTCTCGGGCGGCAACGGCATCGTCGCCATCCACCCCGGCGACCTGAACACCAACGCCCTGCTCGAGATGTCGACGCGCATGGGTACCGAGTTCGTGCTCGCGCAGCGCTACCTGCCGGCCGTGGTGCAGGGCGACAAGCGTGTGATCCTCGTCGACGGCGTGGCGCGGGGCGTGCTGCTGCGCGTGCCGCCGGCCGACGACCTGCGCGGCAACATCCACGTCGGCGCGACGGTCTCGCTGTCGACGCTGACGCCGCGCGAGACCGAGCTCTGCGCCGAGGTCGGCGCCGCGCTGCACCTGGCTGGGCACATCTTCGTCGGCATCGACCTGATCGGCGAGCACCTGACCGAGATCAACGTCACGAGCCCCACGGGCATCCGCGAGATCCTGGCGATGGGCGGGCCGGACCTCGCCGCCGAGCTGATCGACGCCGCGCTGGCGGCGCGTGCGCGGCAGATCGCGTCGACCTGGCCCACGGCCTAGCCCAAGCGGGCGTCGGCGGCGGCCTTGAAGTTGGGCAGCCGCACCTTCGGATCGATGCGCAGGGCCGTGCGGAAGCAGGGCAGCGCGTCGCGCGCGCGCCCGGCCTCGACGGCGACCCGACCGCGCAGGGCCCAGAGCTTGGCGGCCTCGGGCTTGGGCATCGTCGCTTCGGCGTTCTTGGTCCAGCGCTCGAGCTCGTCATGGGCCTCGGGCCAGCGGTGGGCGTCGCGCAGGGCGTCGACCAGCGAGGCCTGATCGCCCATCTCGCGGGCCTCCTTGACCCGCGCGTCGCGGCGTCGCCACTCGTAGGCGTTGAAGGCGACGGTGGCGCCGTTGGCGGTCTCGTCGATCGGGATCCAGCGCGCCGAGACGATCACCCAGCCCGAGTCCGACAGCCAGAGCGAGTAGTTCTCGCGCTGGGTGTAGCCAAAGCGTGGCGCCATCACGCGCACGGTGCAGCGGACGGTGGCGTCGACGCCGAGCACGCGCACCTCGGGGTCCGCGGCGAAGATCATGATGCCCTCGGGCGGCGGCGCGAAGAGCTGCTGCAGCCACATGTCGAGGATGGCGTCGTAGTTGAGCTCGATGTCGTGGCGATCGGCCTCGGCGCCACGGGCCAGCGTCAGGCGCGCGTTGGCCGCCCACGGGCGCAGCGCGGGACCCAGGTGGTGCCGGACGACGGCGGCGCGACGGCTCGACAGCGTCACGCCCAGCAGCTGGCGCTCGGCCTCGGCGTAGCCCTCTTTGGGGGGGCGGACGACCTCGATCGGACCGCAGCCCGGGAGCCCCAGCGCCGCTCCGCCTGCGAGCGCGGTCGCGCCTCCGAGTTGGCCTAGAAAATCACGACGTTTCATCCCGCGCTCCGTTCCCGATCCACCTGATCCACGGACGCTAGCACATCTGAACGCCCGGCGGCAGGGGCGATTGCTCGCAGGGTGGCCACAGTGGTAGACCTGAACGACGCGATACCGCCCGCGGCGGTCTGGAGGCGCACATGTCGAATGGCACGGAATTGCTGTCGTTGTCCGCAGAGTTGGTCGATCGCGCGCGCGCGTACGCCGCCGACGATCCCGACGCTGCGAACGCCGCCTGGACCACGGCCCTGATCGAGCGCGCCGTCGCCGGCGACGCCGACGCCGCTTTTGACCTCGACGCGCGCTTCGCCCGCACCCTGGAGTTCGGCACCGCCGGTTTGCGCGGCGCCATCGGCCCGGGTACGGCCTGCATGAACCGCGTCGTCGTGATGCGGGCGGCCTGGGGCGTCGGCAGGGCGGTCGTCGCGCGCCAGGAGGGGCCCGGCGCGCAGCAGGGCGTGGTGATCGGCTTCGACGGCCGGCGCATGAGCCGCCAATTCGCCGAAGACACGGCCTCGGTGCTGGCCGGGCTCGGCGTCAAGGCTTGGATCTTCGACGAGGTCGTGCCCACGCCGCTCTGCGCCTTCGCCGTGCGCCACCTCGGCGCCGCCGCCGGCATCATGGTCACCGCCAGCCACAACCCGCCAGAAGACAACGGCTTCAAGGTCTACCACTCGACTGGCGGCCAGATCATCCCGCCGCAGGACGGCGAGATCGCGGGCTGGATCGCCCAGGCGCCGACGATCCCGTCGATGCGCCGGCCCTCGCCCTTCGCCGCCGCCCAGGCTGGCCTGCGCGTCGCCGTGCCCGCGTCGGTCGACGCCGCCTGGCATGACGCGATGGCCGCCTGCTCGATGCACCCCGGCGTCGCCGCGACGGTGCAGCTGCCCATCGTCTACACCGCGATGCACGGCGTCGGCGCCAAGCACGTCATGCGCGCGCTGCGTCGCGCCGGCTTCGAGGGCGTCGCCCAGGTCAGCGCCCAGACCGAGCCGGACGGCGCCTTCCCGACCGTCGCCTTCCCCAACCCCGAGGAGAAGGGCGCGATGGACCTCGCGTTCGCGCTGGCGACCGAGGTCGGCGCCAGGCTCGTGCTGGCCAACGACCCGGACGCCGACCGCCTCGCCGTCGCGCTGCCGGGCCGCGACGGCCGCTGGCGCCAGCTCTCGGGCAACGAGGTCGGCTGGCTGCTCGGCGCCGACGCGCTCGAGCACTTCGACACCGGCGGCGAACGCAAGCTCGTCGTGACGACCATCGTCAGCTCGTCGCTGCTCGGGCGCATGGCGGCGGCCCAGGGTGCCGACTACGCCGAGGTGCTCACCGGCTTCAAATGGCTCGCCCACGCCGGCATGCAGGCCAAGGCCGAGGGCCGCAGCCGCTTTGTCTTCGGCTACGAGGAGGCGATCGGCTACGAGGTCGGCGGCATCGTGCGCGACAAGGACGGCGTGCACGCCGCCGTGCGCGTCGCCGAGCTGACGGCGTTCCTGGCCAGCCGCGGCCAGACCCTGCTCGATCGCCTCGACGAGCTGGCGCTGCAGCATGGCCTGCCGTCCGGCGACCAATGGTCGGCGCGCATGGCCGGCAACGACGGCCTGGCCAAGATCGCCGCGACGATGGCCAAGCTGCGCGCCGAGCCGCTGCAGATGCTCGCCGGATCGCCGGTCGTGATGCGCCGCGACCTGCGCGACGACAGCGTCTGGTCGGCCGACGGAAGCGCCCGCCCGCTGGGCATGCCCCCGGCCGACGTCTTGATCTACGTCGACGCAGACGGCACCAGACTGATCGTGCGGCCTTCCGGCACCGAGCCGAAGGTGAAGTTCTACGTCGAGACGATGGCGAAGGTCCGCTCGCTCGCCGACCTCGACGTCGTCCGCGCCGCGAGCAAGGAGCGCATCTCGGCGCTGCGCAAGGCCATCAACGCCGAGCTCGGCCTCGACTGAGCCGAGACGACGACCACGACCCCCGCCCCAGGAGCCCCCATGAGCATCGATGAAACCCGCGAATTCGCAGCGATCCACACCGAGACCGCGCCGCGGGCGATCGGGCCGTACTCGCAGGCGTTCGTCGTCTCGACCGGGCGCATGGTCTTCGTCAGCGGCCAGATCGGCATCGAGCCGGCCACGGCGCGCATGGTCCGTGGCGGCGTCGCCGAGCAGACGCAGCAGGTGATGCACAACCTGCGGGCCGTGCTCGAGGCGGCCGGCGGCTCGCTGCGCGACATCGTCCGCACGACGATCTACCTCAAGAACCTCGAAGACTTCAGCACCGTCAACGCCGTCTACGCCAGCTACCTCGAGGCGCCGTACCCGGCGCGGGCGACGGTCGAGGTGGCGCGCCTGCCGCTCGACGCCCTGGTCGAGATCGACGCCATCGCCGCCGTGGCCGAGACGACGCCAGACCAGCCGTAGACCCAGGACAATTGCGCGCAGGCCTCGCATCTCGGGGCGCTGTGGTGCATCTCGCCGAGACGCCGTCCGGCGTGAGCAACCGACCAGCGTCCCGGCTGGCCATGGGGGAGCAAGGATGCAGGAGTTGGTGCGCCAGATGCTGGTGGAGATCGGCGAGAACCCCGAACGCGAGGGCCTCAAGAAGACGCCGGACCGGGTCGCCAAGGCGATGCGCTTCATGACCAAGGGCTACGACGAAGATCCGCTCGCCATCCTGCGGTCTGCGCTGTTCACCGTCGACAACCAGGAGATCGTCCTGGTGCGCGACATCGACTTCGCCAGCATGTGCGAGCACCACATGCTGCCGTTCATGGGCAAGGCGCATATCGCCTACATCCCCAACGGCAAGGTCGTCGGCCTGAGCAAGCTCGCCCGCGTGGTCGACACCTTCGCCCGCCGGCTGCAGGTCCAGGAGCGGCTGACGACCCAGGTCGCCCAGGCCTTGCAAGACGCGCTCGATCCGACCGGCGTCGCGGTCGTGATGGAGGCGACCCACCTGTGCATGGTCGTTCGCGGCGTGCAGAAGCCCAACGCCATCACCGTGACCAGCGCCATGCTCGGCGAGTTCCGCGACAACCCGATGACGCGCTCGGAGCTGATGCAGCTGGTCCACAACGGCTCGCATCGCTAGCATCCGCCGATGAGCCCGCACGCGTCGACCATCTTCGCGCCGGCCACCGCGCCTGGGGCCGCCGCGCTCGCGATCGTGCGCCTCTCCGGGCCGGACGCGTTGGCGATCGTCGGGACGCTCTGCGGCGAGGACGCGGCCGCGCTGCGCCACGGCCAGCTGCGCCGGGCGAGGCTGCGCGACGGCGACGGCGCGTTGCTCGATGACGCGATGGTCGTGGTGTTCCGCGCGCCGCGCAGCGCGACCGGCGAGGACGTCGCCGAACTGCACCTGCACGGCTCGCCTGCGGTGGTCGCCGCCGTCGGTCGCGCCCTCGCCGCCGCAGGGGCCGTGCCGGCGGGCCCGGGCGAGTTCAGCCGTCGCGCAGTGCTCGCGGGCAAGATGACCCTGCTGCAGGCCGAGGCGACCGCGGACCTGATCGGCGCCCGGGCCGACGCGGCGCGCCAGGCCGCGCTCGCGGCACTGGACGGCAGGGTCGCCGCCGCCATCGCGGGCCTGCGGGCGCCCCTGGTCGAGGCGCTGGCCGAGGTCGAAGCGCGGCTCGATTTCGGCGTCGAGGACGACGTCGACACCCTCGATCGGCGCGGATTGGCGCGATCTGCGACCACGCGCGCCGCCGAGATGGAGGCGTTGGCGGCGACCGCCGACGCGGCGCGGCTGCGCCTGCACGGGGCGCGGGTGGTGCTGTTCGGCGCGACCAACGCGGGCAAGTCCACGCTGTTCAACGCGCTCTGCGGCGACGACCGTGCCCTGGTGCACGAAGCGCCCGGCACCACGCGCGACGTGGTCGAGGCGCGCGTGGTCTGGGGTGGCCTGGAGGTCGTGCTGGTCGACACCGCCGGTGTGCGCGATGGCGCCGGCCCGGTCGAGGCCGCGGGCATCGCGCGCAGCCACGCGGCGCTGCGGGCCGCGGACGTCGTGCTCTGGCTGCGGGACGCTGCGGGCAGCGACGACGGCGACGCCGGTCCTGCCCCCACGCTGCCGCCCGACACGGCGCTGCTGCGCATCGCTTCGCGCGCGGACCTTGGGCCGTCGTCGTCGTCGTCGCCGTTTGCCTGGCCCGACGCCGACCTGGTC
Organism: uncultured Enterobacteriaceae bacterium; assembly: GCA_964586155.1. Classification (GTDB taxonomy): domain Bacteria; phylum Myxococcota_A; class UBA9042; order UBA9042; family UBA9042; genus SXNM01. The sequence goes on from CAZPHC010000054.1 coordinate 26,583, forward strand.
GTCAGCGCCCACGACCCTGCCGCGGTCGCCGCAGTCCGCGAAGCCATCGAGCAGCGGCTGCAGCGACGGCTGGGCCCGGACGGCGGCCTCGTCCTGCTGCGCGAGCGCCACGCCGCCGCCTTGCGCGCCGCCGCCGAGGCCACCCGGCGCGCGGTCGCGGCCTTGGACGACGACCTGCCGCTCGAGTTCGTCGCCGCAGATCTGCGAGACGCCGCCGGCGCGCTCGACGAGCTGATCGGCACCGTGGTCGCCGACGACGTGCTCGACATCGTCTTCGCCCGCTTTTGCATCGGCAAGTAGCGCGCTACTCGAAGCGCAGCGCCGAGATCGGATCGAAGCGCGAGGCCTTCCACGCCGGCCAGAGGCCGAAGACGACGCCGACGGTGCAGGAGATCGCCACCGCCTGCCAGATCACGTCGACGCGGATCAGCATCGGCCAGTCGAACGTCTGCACCAGCCAGGTCGCGACGCCGAGCCCCGCGGCGATGCCGAGCGCGCCGCCGACGATCGACAGCACCAACGCCTCGGCCAGGAACTGGGCCAGGATGTCGACCGGACGCGCGCCCAGAGCCATGCGCAGGCCGATCTCGCGGGTGCGCTCGGTCACGCTCACCAGCATGATGTTCATGATGCCGATGCCGCCGACCAGCAGGCTGACCAGGGCGATGCCCGCGAGCAGCATCGTCATCGTCTCGGCGCCCTCCTGCTGCGCGTTGGCCATGTCCGAGAGGTTGCGCACGGTGAAGTCGTCGGGCGCGCCTGGACGCAGGCGATGGCGCCGCCGCAGCAGCTGCTCGATCTGCTCCTGGGCGACGCTGGTGCGCGCCTGGTCGACGGCGCTGAGGTAGATCGAGCCCGGGATCAGGTTGGCGAGGCCGCCCTGCAGCTTGGCGCGGAAGGTCGTCTGCGGCACGAAGGCGACGTCGTCGTTGTCGCTGCCCCAGCTCGACGGCCCCTTGCGCGCGAGCACGCCGCAGACGCGGAAAGGCACGTTTTGGATCCGTACGATCTGGTCGAGCGGGTCGGCGCCGGGGCCAAAGAGGTTGTCGGCGACCGTCTGGCCGAGCAGCACGACCTTGGCCCCGGTCTCGATGTCCGAGGCCTGCAGCAGCTCGCCGCTGGCGGCGTCCCAGTTGCGGATCGTGAAGAACTCCGGCGAGGTGCCTTGCACGCTCGTCGCCCAATTCTGGCCGTCGGCCTGCAGCTGCGCGCTCATCGGCAGCACGGCGGCCGCAGCGGCCACGGCGTCGACCTGGCCGCGGATGGCGTCGAGGTCCTGCCAGGTCAGCGTCTGCTCGCTGCCGGCGCCACCGCGTGCGCCGCCGGCCTGGCGCGCGCCGGGGCGCAAGATCAGCATGTTGCTGCCCATGGCCTCGAAGGTCTCGGCCACCCGCGCCTTGGCGCCCTCGCCGATCGAGGTCATCGCGATCACCGCGCCGACGCCGATGACGACGCCGAGCGTGGTCAGCGTCGCGCGCAGCTTGTTGCGCAGCAACGCCCGCAGCGCCACCCAGAGCACCTGCCACGGGCTCATGGCGCACCGCCGATCGCCGTCGCGGGCGGCCCGGCACCTGGAGCGTCGGCATCTGCCCCGGCCTGCGCGTCGAGCGTGGCCAGCGCCGCGAGGGCCGCGTGGGGCTGCTGGCGGCGATCTTGGACCAATCGGCCGTCGCGCATCACCAGCACGCGGCTGGCGAAGGCCGCGATCTCGGGCTCGTGGGTGACGAGCACCACCGTGATGCCTGCGGCGGCGAGCTCCTGGAACAGCGCCATGATCTCGAGGCTGGTGCGGCTGTCGAGGTTGCCCGTGGGTTCGTCGGCCAGCACGACCCGCGGCTCGCCGACGATGGCCCGCGCGATGGCGACGCGCTGCTGCTGGCCGCCCGAGAGCTGGTTGGGGTGGTGGTCCAAGCGGGCGCCGAGGCCGACGCGCTCGAGCGCCGCCTTCGCCCTGCGGCGGCGCTCGGCCCCGGGCACGCCGCGGTAGACCAGCGGCAGCTCGACGTTCTCGAGCGCGCTGGTGCGCGGCAGCAGGTTGAAGGCCTGGAAGACGAAGCCGAGCGTCTGGTTGCGCACGCCGGCCAGCGCGGCGGCGTCGAGGCCGGCGACGTCGACGCCCGCGAGCCGGTAGCGGCCGTGGCTGGGGCGGTCCAGGCAGCCGAGCAGGTGCATCAGCGTTGACTTGCCGGAGCCGGATGTTCCCATGATCGCGACGGATTCTCCGGCGTGGATGGTCACGTCGACGCCGCGCAGGGCGTGGACCGCGACGTCGCCGGCGTCGTAGACGCGCCCGAGGTCGTCGGTGACGATCAGCGGCGCCGTGGACCCGGCTGCATCCCGCGGCGGCGCGATCACAGCAACCTTCCGTACTTGGGCTTGGTCGCGCCGGCCTTGTCGCTACCGCCGCCCGGTGCCACCACCTTGACCACGACGCGATCGCCGACCGTGAGGCCGCTGACGACCTCGACGTTCTCGCCGTCGCTGCTGCCGAGCTGCACCTGCACGGCCTTGGGCACGCCGTCGTCGCCGAGCACGTGCACGGTGCGGGGCCGCCGTCCGCCCGGACCGCCGCGCGCCGCCGCCTTGTCGCCACCGGGGCCGCCCGCAGCAGGGCCGCGGCCGCCGCCTTCGCTGCCGCGCCGGTCCCGTCCGCCGGCCTCGCGACCTGGGTCGCCGACGCGCACCCGCAGCGCCGCGCTCGGCAGCAGCAGCGCGTCGTCGTGGCGCTCGACGATGAAGCTGACGTCGGCCGTCATGCCCGGCCGCAGCGACAGGTCGGCGTTGTCGACGGCGACGACGGCGTCGTAGGTCACGACGTTCTGCACCACCTGCGGCGCGTAGCGGACCGACTTCACCGTGCCCGCGAAGGTGCGGAAGGAGAAGGCGTCGACGCGGAACTCGACCTGCTGGCCCTCGCGCAGGCGGCCGACGTCGGACTCGGCGACGTGGGTGTGCACCTCCATCGTCCGCAGGTCCTGGGCCACCGTGAACAGCTGCGGCGCCGAGAGCGAAGCCGCGACGGTCTGGCCGACGTCGACGTCGCGCGAGATGACGATGCCGTCGGTGGGCGCGACGATCGTCGTCAGCTCGACGTTGGTCTTGGCCAACGCCACGGCCGCCTTGGCGATCTCGACGCTGGCCTCGGCGGACTCGAGCGCGACCTCGGCCAGCTTCTGCTCCTGGCGGGCGCGATCGGCCTCGATCCCGGCCACGACGCCACGCTCGACCAGGGGCCCGAGCCGCCCGGCCTGGCGCTGGGCAAAGGCCAACTCTGCCTTGGCCCGTCGCACGTTCGCCCGCGCTGCGGCGAGGTTGGCTTCGGCACGCTGCAGCTCGTTCTCGAACAGGCGCGGGTCGATGCGGGCCATGACCTGGCCCTGGCGCACGGGATCGTTGAAGTCGACGAGCAGCTCGGCGATGCGGCCCGAGACCTGGCTGCCGACAGCGACCAACACCCGCGGCGAGACCGTGCCGGTCGCGTTGACCTTGACCGTCAGCGTGCCACGCGCGAGCGGGACGGCTTCATAGGTCGGCACCGCCGCAGCGGCGTCGGCGCGCTCGGCGTCACGCCACCACCAGACGCCGCCAGCGATCAGGCCGACGAGCAACGTCCAGCGCGCGACCTGCCAGGGACGGTTCGCCATGGGCCTCCGCGCCGCTGCCAGGGGCGCGTGCCTGGATGCCGCCTGCCGCTGGATCGTGAAAAGGCGCCCGCCGCGTCACTCAGCGCTTCTTGCGGTTGGCCTTCTTGCTCTGCTTGGCCATCTTGGCCTTCTGCTTGCGCTTGTCGCGGTCGAAGGCGCGCTTCTGCGCCGGCGCACCCTGGGACTCTCGTTGCGGCGCCGGCATCGCTTCGAGTTCATCGAAAAAACTGCCGACGTCCATGCCCTTCATCTTCGAGAGGTTGCCCATCTGCGAGAAGCCGGGGAGCTTGGTTAGCAGGCCCGGCGTCTGGCCGATGCGCGCCATCATCTCGCGCATCACGCCGTAGCGCTGCAGCAGGTCCTGCACGTCGCGCACGTTGCGGCCCGAGCCCAGGGCGATGCGCTTGGCGCGGCTGGCGTTGATCAGCTCCGGGCGCTTGCGCTCCTTGGGCGTCATCGACTGGATCAGCGCCTCGATGCGGACCAGCTCCTTCTCGTCGAACTTGGCACCATCGGCCTGCAAGTCAGCGAAGAAGGGCAGCTTCTCCATGACGTCGCGCAGGCTGCCCATCTTCTTGAGCGTCTTGATCTGCTCGAGGAAGTCGCCGAGCGTGAAGTTGCCCGAGAGCATCTTCTTGGCGTCGGCCTCGGCCTTCTCTTCGTCGATGACCTTCTCGAAGTCTGACATCAGGCCGACGATGTCGCCCATGCCGAGGATGCGGCTGGCCATACCCTCGGGGCGGAATTCCTCGAGCTTGTCGAGGCCTTCGCCCATGCCGACGAACTTGACCGGGGCGCCCGTGACGACCTTGACCGAGAGCGCCGCGCCGCCGCGGGCGTCGCCGTCGAGCTTGGTCAGCACGACGCCGTCGATGCCGACCGTGTCGTGGAAGGTCTTGGCCGTGCGGACGGCGTCCTGGCCGATCATCGCGTCGATGACGAGCAGGGTGTTGTCCGGCACGCGGCGGCGGCGGATCTCCGACAGCTCGTCCATCAGCGCCTGGTCGAT
>CAZPHC010000055.1:0-30532 GCA_964586155.1 uncultured Enterobacteriaceae bacterium
CCAGCTCGGCGTAGCTGCCCTCGCCGTTGTCGTAGGCAAGGGCGACCCGCTGTCGTAGGTCCTTGGAAAGCGCTCCGGGCATTGCTCACCTCCTGGTAGGGAGGCCAGCAGATCGCGTTGTGATCTCGGCGTCAAGCGTGGATCTGGCTGCCTGGTCGCGAGGGATCGAGGTGCGGTGCCGGCGCTGTCAGGCCGGTCAGTGGCGCGGCGGCGGTCTGGCGCGGATGCCAATCTGAGCGCGCGTGCGGGCGAGTCAGAGGAGGCCTGAGCTCGCCGTCCATGCGGTGTTCGCTTGTTGCCGACGACGTTGTCGGCGGCCCGACTTGATGACGGTAACAACCGCGCTGAGTTCCCGCGCGGGAACTTGGGCAGGTCGCTCGACGGAGACTCTGCCGACGCCCCTCATCGCTTCATCATGCTAGGTTGCTGCACGGTCCGCATGCGCATACCCTTGGACCGCGGGGCCGCGCCTCGTTGCGGTACCTTGGTCCGTCAGTTCTCTGATTCACTCGTCGCCGGAAGCACGATGTACCTCCAAATCGAACGCCCCACACGGGAACCATCGGCTACCAGTTCTACGCCGGAGCGCATGGCGCTGGACGGAGCTCTTCGAGCGTTCAATGAAGCTGTCGCCAACAGTGCGGTTGCTGTTCGCATTCCGCCCACTTCGTCTGGCGATGAGCTACGAAACTTGGCGCAGAACGTTGCCCAAGGAGCAGTCAAGGCAGCTTCGCTGACCTCGGAGAGTCCGCTCAGTGCGCTTCATTCCGAACACTCGGGTTGGGGGCTTCCCGTCGCAGAGGCTCCGGGGGTGCCGTGGGAGATCCTGGCTGCGGACGTGCTCGACTTTCTGGCATCGCTGCTCGGATCTGGAGACCGCTTGATGGTCCGGGAGGACTCCTGATGCGTCTCTCAGCGCCCGTTGGTTTCTCGGATTGGTGGGACCGAGGCCTGCCCCAAGGGTGGCTGACGCTCGGGATCCAATGGGGATCGTATGCCATAAAGCTTGGCCGCTTGCACAACAACCGCATGCTCTTCGAGTTCAATCCAGACTTGGTCAACTTCACAGAGGGCGCGGAACGTCCGACTAGGCTCTTGGCAAAGGCTTTCACGCGCGCGGGTTGGGTGCGACCTGTACTCGATCCTGCCGCGCTCGTACGTCTGCTGGAGCTCCGCCAAAGTTGCGAGCGTCTGGAGTTCATCCTCGATACCAACGCGCTCGTCGAGGGAGTAGCCCACTGGTTGGTGGACCACTTCGCGGATCGTTGCGACCTCGTCATCACGGCCGTGACGCTTCGCGAATTGCAGGACGCCAACAACAGGGCAGGCTGGACGACGAGCCTGGATCCATCGGTTACGAAAAAGCCACAGGACCGTGGCAAGATCCTCGGAGCGCGGCAGCTCTACCTCGCCGCTCACCGACTCCGGGAGCGGGCCTCCTCCCCTCGAGTGCTCTGGCGCGAGTTGGAAGTGGACGATACGGCGCTCCTGCTTTCTCGCGGATCTAGCGGCGAGAAATCCTCCGAGTCCGACACGCTGCTCCTGCGCGCGGTTCGTCGCAGCATCCACGACCGCGTCAACAACCTCGAACGGTTCTTCGTCACTGGCGATACAGCACTGGCGCGGAGAGCTGCAACGGAACTCCCGAGGGGCAGCGTCATCGCCGCGCAGGTTCGCGAACTGCGCGAGCGCGAGACGCTGTTCCCTTGCGCGTGGTGGCCCGGCCCCGATCAAGGGCTGCGCGTCGTGCGCCACCCGGCGCGGCTCGCCTGGGAGCTGCTTGCTGTCGGCGAGCAAGTCAATCTCGTGGCGGACGACGAACGCCGTTGGGAAATTCGAGCGTTCGGCAATCCGATGTGGCCGAGTGACTACCTTGAGCCGTGGGTCGAGGTGATCGAGCGGCTGCCAGACGCAGCAAACGGCTCCGCTGACCGCGCGGTCGATCCCGAGCCCGTGACGGAATCGAATATCCCTGCGGTCGCGGCCCGAACCGAGGCCTCGAGCGGAAACGCGACGGCGACGGACGCTGAACCAACGGACTTCTGGTACACCTTCGAGGAGGCCGAGCGTCTGGACGACAACCTTCGGCTGCCGTCGCGAGCCGTGATGGACTTGCTCGCGTCGCTAGCGCTGGGCTCGGAGCCCTCAATTGCTGTGCCCTCGAGTGTATACGAGACCTCGGCGAGCAAACATCAAGTCGGGCGCTTCCTGGCGGGCACGGACCTCGCCTCGCTCGACGAATCGGGCCTGGAGATGCGGCCAGGCCCAGCGGCCGGCCGCCTGCGAGAAGCATGGGCTGAAAACGACCTTGACGGCATCTTCGACGTCGTGCGCCGCTGGGCTGTGCTAGACGAATGGGCGACCGAGGACAAGCCACCGAAGCGTCCCGACAATACATGTCAAGTCGCGCGTGCTCTTGCGGGCTTGCTGGGACAGGGGCTCTACCACCCCGCGACGAAGAAATGGGTCCGCGGCGGTCGAAGGCCATCGGTTGCCGACATGCGAGCTGCCGTGCTGTCGGCGGTGCCAGAGTCAAGCCTGCGGGCGATACCGATCGCCCGGCTTCTGATCGATGTCTTTCTCGTTGGCCTGGGCGTGTCGCCAGCCAGAGTCTTGGCGCGATGGGAAGATCTCTGGAGTGCCGGCGTCTTCGAAGACTTCGAGGCGCGCGAGGGAGGCACTTCGGGTTCGACCAGGCAAGAGGTGGCGGAGTTCTCGTATGAGGGATGGCGAACCAGGCGCATCGACCTTGAGTCCATCGGCGGTATCCGAGACCTCGTCTACAGGGGCAGGCCATGAGCGACTTCTTTCGGCTCCCGATCGGTGAGGCGGCCGGGTCGACACAGAATCCGTTCGAGAAATTCGGCTTGGAAGGGAACCCGTTTCCTCCCAGCGGGGTCGAGTCCGGCGTTCTCTTTCAGGACCACGCGATCGAGCAACTCAAGCGAATGCAGCGGTGGATTGACGACGTTGCGACCGCCACCACAGGCGACCGCGACAAGCCCGAGTCGGTATCGCCCTTGGCCGTATTCGGTTCACTTGGTGTCGGCAAGACCCACATGCTCAGCATCCTCGAGCAAGGGCTCGGCCGAAACCCGTCGACGCCCGTGCTCCGCAAGGGGCTCGCAGATGAAGGGATGACGCGCCTCGTGCTCGCAGACCTGTTCCTGCGGTACCTTCCGTTCTCGAACGACAGTCACGAACCAGGTACCGGCCTGTTGCGAAAGCTCGTCCGAGCAGCCCGTGCCAGCAAGTCGAACCGCGACCGCATGCTGAAATCACTCCGTCCCGGCAGCCCCGTCCAGTCACCGTTTTTCGCGGTTGTCGACGCGGACGATGAAGAATCGATCCTTTGGCTGTCACGCTGGTTGCGCCGCGAGTATACCACGCCCACTCAGCGCGCGAAGTTGGGCTTGTCTGGCGTGCTGCAAAGCGAAGGCGAGGCAATCAGCGCGATCGCAGATCTCATCCGCCTGGCGAATGCCGCTGGTTTGCTCCACGCTTGGTTCGTCTTCATCGACCAGCTCGAGGAGCTTTGGCGGCCCAATGTGATCACCCCCACACGCCGCGCACGCTTCCTCACCGACTTGCGCCACCTCGTCGACGAGTCGCTTGCGGGCGCACCGATCGCCCTGCTGTTGGCCTGGAATACGACCGTGGACGCGGACGTCCTATCCGGCCCTGCTGAAGTGCGTAGTCGCCTCGAGACCGACTATCGAGCGCTGCTGCAGCGACTCGGCGAACCTGTCGACCTTCCGATGCTGCGTCCGCAAGACATCTGGCCATTCGCCAAAGGATACCTTGGCGCTGTTCGCGTTCCCGACAATCGAAGGCAGCAGTTCGAGCGATTCGAGGAACAGCTGAAACAGGCAGCCCCCGCCCTCGTGGCGGAGAGGCGGGCAGATCGGCATGCAGGCCTTGCGCCGAGAAAGGTACTCGCCGCATGGCGCAAGAAGGCGGACGAGCTTGCAACAGCGCCCCAGCAGCCCTTGGACCTATAGCGCAACGCTGTTGCGAACGCATCCTCAGTAGATCAACGAGCCGAGCCGGCAGGTCACGCCATGAGCCACCTCAGTTCCCGCCCGGGAACTCGTCGAACCCGCCGCGTCCAATTCCGCCCATGCTACCGAGCCCAAGGAAACGTCTCCGCAACCGAAGCTACAATCGCGTGCTGTACCTGCGTCTCGCCATGCGCTCACTCTTCGGCATCCATATCTCGCACGTAGTCCAACACCGCCTCGGTCTGCAGGTGCCGCGCATGCAGCTACCCGTGCTGAGAGTCGGCAGGCGGTCCGCAGGTCTTTGGCCGGACGCCGCAAGATGTCCTGCAGGAACGGGCAGGCGCGGCGCCCACCGCCCCCCGCGCTCACCCGCCGAGCTCGCCAACGCCCCCACCGATTTAATTTCGCGTTAGCCGAGATTCCGCTTTGCACCAGCGACCTTCCACGACCTGCCCACATGTGGGCAGGTCGCGCCGCCACACCTCGAACCAGTCCGCGAACCACCTTGGCCACCGGCCCCAACGCAGCTACCATCCCCGCCGAGGCGGCAGCGAGGAGTCCCGATGCGCGAACGTGCGTGTTCCCCAACCTACGGCCGTTGGCTGGTCGCGGCGGCGCTCGTCGCCGGCGGCTGCAGCAGCGACCTGATGACCACCCGCACGACGCTGACCAACGTCGGTAGCGCCTGCATCCAAGGCGGCGAGGTCCGCGTCGACTTCGGCCGCTGCCTGTCGAGCTCGTGCGACACGCTGCGCGACGCGACGTGCAGCGTGACGCTCGTCGGCGCGGTGCTGCAGGTGACGGCCTCTGCCGTCGTCGAATCCGACACCGGGCCCGGCGGCTGCACGGCCGACTGTGGCTTCGCCCGCACCACCTGCAAGCTGCCCGCGAGCAGCGGCGCTGCGACCAGCCTGCGCTACGCGGGCAACGAGACGGCGCTGCCGGCGACCTGCACGCCTTTCTGATGGGCGCGACGGTGGGTGTGCGGACCATGGCCCGCTCGCCGCACCAAGGCCACTCGAGCTGCGCGCCGCGACGCAGCCGCCTCGGCCTGGGTCACGACCGACGCGGCCCCGGCGGAGACGAAGGTCCCGGCGCTGGGAATGCGGCCAGTGGTGCGGTCCCGTCCAAGCGCTGGCTGCTTGGTCCACCGTCGTCGGCTGCGCGCCGATCGGCTTCGCCGGGCTGCGCAAGATTCCCTTGCATTGGCGTGCCCCTCGCGGCAGTGCCTCGGCCCCTTGGTTCCAACAGGGGTCCGCCATGCGCCAACTCGGCGCCACCGTCGATTTCGTGGCCAGGGAGGGCTTCGACGCCGGCCGGGCGCTGATCGCGGGCACAGGCGACAGCATCGTCCGCGCCGACCCGACCAAGGACGGCGACACCTCCGGCGACTGGCAGCTGCGCTCGCCCGCTTCGCCCGACAGCGGCGCTAGCGAGCCGCCGCCGCCGCCATCTCTGCACCGAGCCCCCCGGGCCCGATCGTCGCGGCGCTAGAACCAAAACTGCGTCTGCATCCGCACCTGCAGCGCGTTCGGGTCGCCGTCGCGACGGAGGTGCATGGCGTCGAGCTGCAGCTTGAAGTCGTGGCTGTGCCGATACCAGGACAGCACCCCGCCGGCCTCCTGGGCGGCGCGAAGACTCGAGCGGTCGGTCGACAAGGGGCGGATCGTCGCGTAGCGCGCGCCGACCTCCCAACGCGGCCAAACCAGCATGGCGGCCTGGACATACCAGCCCCAGCCCGAGCGGCTCGCCTCGACGCGGTCGGCGTCTGCGGGATCGACGATGGCGGCGACGTCTGCGCGGCGCAGCATCCACTCTGCCACCAGGGACACGCCGCGCCACTTCAGCTGTACGTCGACTTCGGCGTGGTCGTAGCGGAACGTGGCGAAATCGTAGAATCCAGCGAACGTCGAGCGGACGCGGCGCGTGTTGTCGTTGCGGGCGACCGCCGCGCCCAGCGCCAGCCCGGGCCGCAGGCTACCATCGAGATCGGACTCGACCAGCTCGACGAAGCCGCCGAAGGGGCGCAAGACCGCGCGTGCGACCCACAGCACGCCGGGGGCGTCGCTGTTGCGGTTGCGGCCGTCGCCACCGAAGACACCGAGCTCGTAGCCGAGGCGACCGCCGAGGCCGAAGAGGTCGTCGCTGCGCAGGACCAGACCGACGTCGCGGTCGAGGTTGAATTCTGCCGTCGTCAGCGAGCGGTCGACGAATTGCAGGTAGCCCGATGAGGTGCGGCGTTGCAGGGCGTAGGGGACCTTCATCTGGCCTGCGCGGAGCTGAACGTCGCGGTGCGCGCGCCAGGTGACGTAGGCGTCGCGCAGCGGCACGGGACGGTCGGCCTCCAGGTCGGGGTGGGCGAAGCCGAGCTGGACGTAGTAATCGACGTCGGGATGGAAGAGGCGGCCGCGCACGAGCAGACGCGCGCGACGCACGATCATCTCCTCTGCGTGGGTGCCAGAGCCGTCGAGCGCGACGGTCTGGGTGTAGCGCAGCTGGGCACGGACCCGCATGTTGACAGTGAAGGCGCTGTCCTCGCTACGGAACGTCACGCCCTGACCGTAGCGGACCGTGGTCAACGTCGGTCGCGCCGGGGCAGGCGCAGCACCCGGGCTGACTGCCTCTGGCAGCGGCGCCGGCTGGGCTGACGCGGCCGTCGCGAGCAGGATCGCCGCGCTGCACGCCAACGCCATCGGCGCGATCCGGGAGGGGGTGCTTGGCCGCCACATGCTCGCTCCTGGATCCGTAGGCGTTCCGCGAAGGCACTTCGTCAGCGCGAGCGACCTGGAGCCCCGTGAACAAGGCGCCGCGGCGAAGGACGACCCGAGGCCGCGCGAGGAGCGGCAACGCAGGGGGGACGATGCCACGGCAGCTCGCTGGGAGCCAAGGCTGCCAGGCACAGCGCCATGCGATCGTCACCACGACACCTCCACGGCGCGTCGTCCGCGACGCTGCGGCTTGCAACGGTCGGGCACTGCCCCCACCACGCCGACACCGCCTCGGCAGGATGGCGCGCCAGGCACGGCCCCCCGCTCTTGAGGTGGTGTTCCGATCGCAAGTCGCGCATCATTGCGCGTCGCGAAAGCGAGTCGTGACGCAGCGTCACGCGCAGGAGGTTCGCCATGAAACGCACAACCGCAGTCGCGGCGCGCCCCGTTGCGCAGCGCGGCACCCGGACCAGGGCGGCCCTCACGACCCTCTGCGTCGCGGTGCTCTCGGTGCAGACGTCCCCGACGACCGCGTTCGCCGTGGGGCCGACCGCGGTGGCGCTCGAAGGCGTGCTCCAGAGCAGCGCCGGGCCCGCGGCAGACGGCACGTACGCGGTCACAGCGCGTCTATGGACCTCCGAGAGTGGCGGGACCGCGGTCTGGACCGAGGGGCCGCTGCAGGCCGTCGTCGGCGGCGGGCGGCTGTCCCTGGCCCTCGGCGAGAAGGTCCCGCTGACGGCCGCCGTGGTCGCGCAGGGCGCCTGGCTTGGGCTGCAGGTCGGCGACGATCCTGAGCTTCCGCGGCGGCCGTTGCGGACGGTGCCGTTCGCACTCCGGGCGGAGCTCGCCGCGAGCGCGACGAAAGCAGACACGGCGACGAGCGCCGACAGCGCCAAGAGCCTCGCGTGTACGGGTTGCGTGGGCGTCGCTGCGCTGAAGTTCGATGGCGACCTCGACCTCGGCGGCAACGCGCTCAAGGCCGCGAGCGCGACGTTCACGGGCAACGTCCAGGCCAAGGGCGTGGTCGCGCAGACGGTGACGGCGATCAGTTTCGTCGGCGACGGAGGCAAGCTCACGGGCGTGCAGGTCGCCGGTGGTACCTGCAAGACGGGCGAGGCGGTGGTCGCGGTCAAGCCCGACGGCACGGTCGTCTGCGGCGCGGCCGGTGGAGGTGGCAACTCGGCGCTTGGCGGAATGGTCACGACCGTCTTCACCGAGGTCGCGAAGAACGAGCCGCTGCCGGTCGCGATCCCCGACAACACCGGCGTCACGGCCGTCGCCCAGGCGAGCTTCGGCAAGGTCGGGACCGCGATGACGATCTCGGTGCAGGTCAAGCTCGCGAACACCGACCTCTCGTCGGTGCGGATCGCGCTGTTGCCGCCGGACGACAAGAAGGTCGGCATGGTCGTGTGCGATCCCTGTGGCGACAAGGACGCCAAATCCTACGACGTGACGCTGACCGAGAAGTCGACACTGAAGAGCGGCAGCCTCGCGGACGCGATCGGCAAGTCACTCGAGGGCATCTGGACGCTGCAGGTCCTCGACACGTCCTATTGCCTGGCGCAGCTCCCGGCCAACCAGGGCATCTGCGACGTCGCCAACAAGACCGACGGCGCGATCGCCAAGTTCGAGGTCAGCGGCACGGTCACCTCGGCGCAATCGGTCAAGCTCGGCGGAACGCTGCAGTTCGCCCTGCTCGGCGCCGCGCCCTTTGACTGCGAAGCGGCCCGCGTGGGCCACGCCTACTTCGACACCAAGCTCGCCAAACTGCGCTACTGCGACGGCGCGGTCTGGCGGGCGCTCTCGGACAGCTGTGGCAACGGGGTGCTGGAATCGGGCGAAGAGTGCGACGACGGCAACGTGAGCGACGGCGACGGCTGCAGCCCGACCTGCGTCGCATCGGTCGGTTTCGCGGCCGGCAAACCCGGGCTCTCTTGCCGCGACGTCTTCGACAAGGGCAAGGCCGCCGCGTTGAAGCTCACCGATGGCGTCCACTGGATCGACCCCGACGGCGCTGGCGGCGCGGCCGCGTTCCAGGCCTATTGCGACATGACGAGCGACGGAGGTGGCTGGACGCTCGTGCTGAAGACCGGCGACGGCAGCGGCCACAGCTGGAGCACGGGCGCGCAGGGCGACGCGGCGGCGTTGCTCGACACCAAACAGCCCGGCACCAACGTCCACCACAAGCTGAGCGACGCGCAGATGAACGCGGTGCTGAAGGCGACCGCCAAGGACGGCAACGCCATCGGCATCCGGATGCACGAGAGTCAGGTCTACAACGTCAAGAAGTTCGGCAAGGCCTCGTGCACGCTCTGCACGAGCTACGCCGACGCCTGCGACAGCGACTGCGTCTGGGGTGCCAGCAGCTACAGCGCCACGCCGAGTTGGGTGGACCTGAGCAACGGCGACGATTGGAAGTTCTTCCTCGGTGCCGCCAATACCGGCGCGACTCGCGGCTTCGAGCGGATGAGCCTCTACGGTCGCGGCAGCTGCGCGATGCATTACGGATGGGTCGGCGATTGTCTGGGCGGATCGCTATGGGTGCGTTGAGGCGCGGCCGCTCCGGGGCGCCTGCCGACATCGCTGCCGCTCCCGGATCGTCCGCTCGCGAATCGTCTGGTACCTCGCGATCGGGTACCTCACGATCGGTACCTCGCGATCGGCCCCCTCGCGATCGGTGCCCCCCTCAACGCCCCAACCACTCCGCCAACACCTCGGCCTGATGCTGGCCCAGCAGCGGCGGCGGCAGGCGCGTGGCGGTCGCGGCGCGGGCGAACTGCACCGGATGGCCAAAGAGCCGCAGCGCGCCGATCGCGGCGTGCTCGACCTCGGACAGCGCGCCCCGCTCGAGCAGCGACGGATGCTGCAGCACCTCTTCGACCTCGAGGATCGGCCCGCCGGGCACGCCCGCGGCCTCGAGCGCCTCGATCCAGACCGCGCGGTCGGCGGCGCCGAGGGTCGCCTGCAGCTCGTGCCGCAGCTCGGCGCGGTTGGCGACGCGGTCGGGGTTGCCGACAAAGCGCGGATCGCTCAGCAGATCGGGGCGGCCGATGGCGGCGCAGAAGGCACGCCAGAGCTTGTCGTTGCCGACCGCGACGTTGATCCAGCCGTCGGCGGCGCGGAACGTCTCGTAGGGCGCGATGCTCGGGTGCATGTTGCCCATGCGCCGCGGCGTCTCGCCGGCCGAGAGCGTGCGCTGGGCCTGGAAGGTCAGCAGCGCCGCGACGCAGTCGAGCATCGCGACGTCGAGGACCTCGCCGGCGCAGGCCGCGTCGCCCTGGCGCGCCCGCCGCAGCAGCGCCGCGAGGATCGCCTGCGACGCGTACAGGCCGGTGACCAGATCGGCGATGCTGACGCCGAGCTTGAACGGCTCGCCGTCGGGGTCGCCCGTCAGCGCCTGCAGGCCCGACAGGCCCTGCACCGCCAGGTCGTAGCCCGGCCGCTCGCGCCAGGGGCCGGCCTGGCCAAAGCCCGAGATGCGGCAGATCACGAGGCCGGGGTTGCGGGCGTGCAGCGCGTCGGGGCCGAGGCCGAGCTTCTCGAGCGTGCCGGGGCGGAAGTTCTCGACCAGCACGTCAGCCTTGGCCGCGAGCTCGAGCAGCGTCGCGTGGTCGGCGGGATCCTTGAAGTTCAGAACCACCGAGCGCTTGTTGCGGTTGCAGCTCAGGAAGTACGTCGCCTCGCCAGCGACGAACGGCGGGCCGAAGCGGCGGGTGTCGTCGCCTTCCGGGCTCTCGACCTTGACCACGTCGGCGCCGTGGTCGCCGAGCAGCGCGGTGCAGAACGGGCCGCTGAGGATGCGCGACAGGTCGAGGACGCGGACGCCGTCGAGGCAGCCGGTCGCGGGCGCGTGGGCGGTCATGCTCAGCCCTCGAAGTAGGGGTGCGTGACCTCGAGCGACTCGTCGACGATGGCGAAGCACTCGAGCAGCTGCTCTTCGGTGATGTTCAGCGGCGGGTTGCAGGTGAAGTTGTTCCAGCGCGTGAACGTGAACAGCTTGCGGTCGCGGAACGCCTTGCCGAGCGCGGCCATCGCCGGCGACGCGCCGTTGTAGGGGGCGATCGGCGTGCCCTTGCTGTCCTTCTGCAGGTCGATCATGCCAAAGAGGCCGATGTTGCGGCCCACCTTGACCGTCGGATGCTTGGCCGTGAGTCGATCCATCTCGCTGCGCATGACCGCGCCGAGCTTGCGCGCGTTGTCGACGATGCCCTCGTCGCGCATCACCTCGAGCACGGCGACCGCGGTGGCGAGGCCGATCGGGTGGGCGTTGTAGGTCAGGCCGCCCCAGAAGACGTTGTGCTGGAAGTGCTCGTGGATCTTGGTGCTGACGCCCATGCAGCCGAGCGGCGCGTAGGAGCTCGTCAGGCCCTTGGCCATCGTGACGATGTCCGGGACGATGTCGAACTGCTGGTAGGCCATCCAGGCGCCAGTGCGGCCCATGCCGGCCATGACCTCGTCGCAGATGAGCAGGATGCCGTATTTGTCGAGCAGCTTGCGCAGGCCGACGAACCAACCCTTCGGCGGCACGAGCACGCCGTTGGTGCCGGTGACGGTCTCGACGATCATCGCGGCGATGGTCTGCGGACCCTCGTACATGATGACCTCTTCGAGGTAGGTCAGGTTGTTGCGGGTGATCTCCTCGTCGGTGGTGCCGAAGGAGTAGTCGTAGGGCCACGGGTCCATGACGTGGACGATGCCGGGCGACGCGGGCTCGGCCGGCCAGCGGCGCGGGTCGCCGGTCAGCGAGAGCGCGAGGTGCGTGCCGCCGTGGTAGCTGCGGTAGCGGGCGAGGATCTTGTGCCGACCGGTGTAGAGCCGGGCGCAGCGGATCGCGTTCTCGTTGGCCTCGGCGCCGCCGAGCGTGTAGAAAAACGACGTGATGTCGCCAGGGACGAGCTCGTTGAGCAGCTTCGACAGCTTGGCCCGCGGCTCGGTCGCGGTGCCCGGGTAGACGAACTGCAGCTCGTCGATCTGCGCCTTCATCGCCGCCAGCACCTTCGGGTGGCTGTGGCCGATGTTCACGCTCATCAGCTGGCTGTTGAAGTCGACCCAGCGCTCGCCCTCCGGGGTGTAGAAGTAGATGCCTTCGGCGCGCTGCACCGGGATCGGCGCGACCTGGTCACCGCGCGACCACGAGAACATCGAGTGCTGGCGGCAAGTGGCGATCATCTCTTCGGAGGACATACGGGGCTGGGTCATGGCGAGGCTCCAACGCGCGGTGGCGTGCGCGACACGGGCCGAGATCATGGCACGTTCGCGGATCGTGTCAAAGCGGTGGCGGGTGGAGATCGAGGCGTCGCGGGCGCTCGCGGGGACTGCGCCGCCCCGGCTCAGGTGCCGTCGCCGCGGACGCAGCGCACCGGATGGCCAAACTGCGTGCCGCCGATCTGGATATTGCCGATCCAAAACTCCACGCCCATCGCGTTGGCGTCGTCACCTGGCGGGTAGTTCGTGGCGGTCCAGAAGCCAGCGACCGGCGTCGAAGGAAACAACGTGATGTCGATCGGCGGCGAAAACTTCTGGAAGTCGATGAGCGAATGGAGCTCACGGGGCGTGGGCAGCCGCCAGCCGCTGCCGTTGAGCGCGAGGGTGGTGCAATAGTCGATGGCTGCGCTGTGCACCTTGTCTTCCGGCGACTTGCCGCGCTGCCACTCCAGCTTGGTCCAGGTGTCCTGGACGATGGTGTCGTTGCTCGCCAACAGGAACCGAGGCGTGGTCCGCGCCACGAGGCCGCTCGTGCGCACGCAGAGCGCCCCTAGGAGCTGCTCCGGCGTCAACGGGTTCGCCGCGCCGTTGCTGAAGTTCACCACCCAGCCTTCGCTGGTCAGGTCCGCGCGCGGTGTCGCGGCCCAATGGAACGCGGCAGCGACCGTCGGAAAGGCGGACACGTCGAGGTGCGGGGCGCTCTTTGCGGCGGTGTGGTCGATGAGCGACGCGAGTTCCACCACGGTCGGCAGGCGCCAATCCGCGTGCCCGGCGAAGACGAGCCCGTTGCAGTGCGCCTTGGCGGCGGCCCACTGCTTCGTGCTCGTCGAGGTCGCGCGCTGCCACATCAGCTTGGTCTGGCTGTCGTTGACGACCTCGTCGTTGCCGATCTTGTCGACGCTGTAGACGCCCACGGGCTTGTTGGGTCGGAACCCCCACACAGGGCTGTTGGCGGCACAGCGGACTTCGCTCGTGCCGTTGACGTCGAGCTGGACCTCATCGTAACCGGGGCCGCACGTCAGCTTGCAGATCGACTTGGTGCAGACGCCGCTGCCGCCCACATCGCAGGCCTTTCCTTCGAGCGAGCTGCCGTCGTAGACGCAGCCCTTGGCCGGGCTGCAGCTGTCGACCGTGCACGGGTTGCCGTCGTTGCAGGTCTTGGCGCTGCCGGCCTTGCAGACCTTGTCCGCGCAGCTGTCGTTGAGGGTGCAGGCGTCGCCGTCCTCGCAGGCCAGCGGCGCGGCCTGCCAATCGCATTGGCCGAGGCTACACAGGTCGAAGGTGCAGGTGTTGGCGTCGTTGCAGTCGTCGGCCTTGGTGCAGGTGACGCATCCTGTCAGCCCGACGTGCTGGCAACCCTTGGCGGCGTCGCAGCTGTCCTTGGTGCAGACGTTGTCGTCGTTGCAGTTCAGGGCCTTGCCGTTGAAGACGCAGGCCTTGTTGGTGCAGACGTAGGCGCCGTTGCAGACATCGCCGTCGTCGAAGCCCTTGCAGTCGGCGTCGTTCTTGCAGCCGCAGGCCTCGATCGGGCCGGCGACGCAGCTGCCGCCGCCGTCGCAGTGGTCACCGCCGGTGCAGGCCTCGCCGTCGCTGCACGGCGCGCTCGCGGGCAGCGCAGCGACCACGCAGGTGCCGGTCAGGGGCTGGCAGACGTTCTTCTTGCAGGCGGTGTCGTTGACGCTCGGGCAGGTCTTGACCGTCGCCGGGTTGAGCTTGCACACCGGCGCGGGCCCGGATTTGTCGCAGAAGAGCGTGCCGTTGCAGAGGTCGCCGTCTTCTTTGTTGGCGCAGTCGGCGTCGGTCTGGCAGGCGCAGACGATGGTGCCGGGCACACAGCTGCCCTTGCCGTCGCAAGCGTCGTTGGCGGTGCAGGCGGTGCCGTCGGCGTCGCAGGTGACGTTGGCCGGCAGCTGGACCACGCCGCATGTGCCGGTCTTGCTGTTGCAGCGGTTGCGGCTGCACGCGGTGTCGTCGACCGTCGGGCAGACCACCACCGTCTTGGGGTTGGGTCGGCACACGCCGGTGCCGTCCGGGCCGGCGATCGGGTTGCAGTAGAGCGTGCCGTTGCAGAGGTCGCCGTCGTCGAACTGCACGCAGTCGGCGTCGACCTTGCACGGGCAGGTGTCCTTGCCCGGGGTGCAGCTGCCCTTGGCGTCGCAAGTGTCGAGATCGCTGCAGGCGTTGCCGTCGCTGCACTTGCCGCCCACGTTCACCGGCACCAGGCCGCATTTGCCCGTCTTGGGCGCACATTGGGCCTGCAGGCATTCGGTGTCGTCGACGCTCGGGCAGCTGATCTTGGTCGCAGGGTTGGCTTCGCAGTTGCCGCTGGCGAGGTTGCAGAAGAGCGTGCCGTTGCAGAGGTTGCCGTCTTCTTCGCCGGCGCAGTCGGCGTCGGCCTTGCAGCAGGTCCATGTGCCTGGCTGGCAGGCGCCGTCCTTGCTGCAGACGTCGCCCTTGGTGCAGGCGACGCCGTCGTCGCAGGGCGCGAACTCGGGCTTGACGACCTTGGCGCAGACTCCGCTCTTGGGCTCGCAGCTCGTCTGTTGGCAGCCCGAGTCCTTGCTCTGGTCGCAGGTGATGATCGTCGCCGGGTTGGTCTTGCACTGCCAGACCGGGTTGCCGCCGCCGTCGCTGCCGGTCTTGTCGCAATAGGGCGTGCCGTTGCACAGGTCGCCGTCGTCCTTGCAGTCGACGTCGTTGACGCAGCCGCAAGCGGCCAGCGACGTCGGCTTGCACGCGCCGTCGCTGCACGCGTCGCCCGGGCTGCAAGGCAGGCCGTCGTCGCAAGCGGCCGCGGGCTTGGGCGGCGCAGCGCTCGGCAGCACCTGGCGCCGGCAGCCGTTGGGCGCGCCGTCCTTGGCCGGCGGCAGGTCGCAGATCTCCTCGGTGCGCTCGATCGCCGTCACGGTGCAGCTGCCCGAGAGCGGGGCGCAGGCGTTGGTGTTGCAGGCATCGTCGAGGCTGGCGTCGCAGACCTTGGTGCCCGCCGGGTTGGGCACGCAGGCCCACGGCTTGGCTGCCCCCGCGGGCTGGGCCTTGCAGTAGGGCGCCCCGAGACATTTGTTGCTCGCCTCGTCGCCGCTGGCCGCCGGGCAGTCGAGGATGCCGGGCTCGCAGGCGCAGGTCTGCTTGCCGGCCTGGCAGACGCCCTGCTTGCAGGCGTCGCCCTCGGTGCAGGCGCGCCCGTCGTCGCAGGCCGTGCCGTCGGCGAGCGGCGTGGCGGTCTTGAGGTCGAGGCATTGCGCCTCCTGGCACACCGCCGACTCGCCCTGGAGCGGCTGGCAGGCGCCGAGGCCATTGGCGCCGCAGGCGCGGCTGCCCTTGCAGCGCTTGAGCGCCATGGCGTCGCCCGTGGTGACGTAGCAGGTCGTCTGCAAGCCCTTGTCGCTGGCGTCGGCTGAGCAGGTGCACAGGCCGAGGGTGTCGGCGGTGGTGCCGGCCTGGACGCATTGCTTGCTTTTGGCGCCGCCCTGCACGCTGGCCACCTCGCGACAGGCCTGGCCGCTGCCGCAGCCGCCGTCGTCCTGGCAGGCGACGCCGCAGAAGCCGCCGACATCGCCGTAGTCGACGCAACGCGCACCGGCGTGGCCGCTGCCCTCGCATTGGGCGTCGGCGGTGCAGGGCCGGCACGTCAGGCCGCCGACGGGGATGCAGAAGAACGTCGCGTCGGCGCCGCCCTTCTTGCCTTCGCAGGCCCAGCCGGACGGGCAGACGCCGTCGCCGCAGAACTTCGAGCAGCGCTGGCCCTGGGGGGTCTCCAGGCAGAGCGTCGAGTCGCAGTCGTTCGGCGACGAACAGGGCGCGCCGATCGAGCCCGGCTGCGGCGTACGGCTCGTATCGGCGCTGGCGGTGTCGGCGCCGACGGTGTCGGCCGCGGCGCTGTCGCCTTGGACATCGGTGGAGGCGGCGTCCTTTGCGTCGTCGGCGGACGTGGTGCCCTTGCTGCCGTTGGTCGGCCCGCAGCCAGCCATGGCGACCAGCCACACGACGAGCGACGCCACGCGCTGGATTCGAGGGGAACGCATGGCGCAACACCGAGCGCCCGGCTCGATGGCGACCGCGACACGAGATAGGGGCATGAAGTCCTCGCTCAGGAGCATGAAAGCATCCAGATCCTAGCAAATGCAGGCACATGTTGCCACCGCTCGGCTCGGCGGCTGCCCTGCGAGGTGCCACGCACTTCGCGGCGGGCACTTCGCGGCGGGCACTTCGCGGCGCGGCCACCTTGCGGCCACGAGCGCTCCGCGTAGGCTGCAGCGCCATGACCGCCCCGGACGCCAACGCCCGCCTCGACCTCCGCTTCTGCCTCAAGGTGGCGCGCCCCGGTCTGTGGTTCCAGACGCTCTGGCTCTACCTGATGCCGCTGACGACGGGCGCCGAGTGGTCGTCGCCGGCGCTCTGGGTCGGCCTGCTCTACGTCACCTGGCCGCTGAACGTGCTGGTCTACGGCTGGAACGATCTGGTCGACGTCGACGTCGACGCGCGCAACCCGCGCAAGGACAGCTGGCTCTTTGGCGCGCGCGGTAGCCTCGCCCAACTGCGGGCGCTGCGGCCGGTGATGGCGCTGGCGCAGCTGCCGTTCGTGCTCGCGTTCGCCTGGTTCGGCGGCGCCGAGCGCGCGGCGCCGCTGCTGGCGACGATGGCCGGGATCGTCGCGCTCAACGCCAGCTACAACGCCACGATCGGCGGGCTGCGCGGTCGGCCGCCCTTTGACCTGCTCAACCCGCTCGGCTACCTGCTGGTGGTCGCGATCTCGCTGCTGCTCAACGATCGCCCTGCCCTGCCCTGGCCGTCGTGGCTCTACCTCGGCGGTTTTGTGCTGCAGGCCCAGCTGATCGGCGAGATCATGGACGTCGAGCCGGACAGGGCCGCCGGCCGCGTGACGACGGCCACGACCATCGGCGTCGCCAGGGCCAAGGTCCTGGTCATCGCGATCGTCGCGGCGCTCGGCCTGCTCTGCGGCCTGGTCTTTGGCGATTGGGTGCTCGGCGGCTTCCTGCTCGGCGGCTGCGGCTGGCTGCTCTACGACCTGCTGGTCTACGCCCGCGACCGCAGCAGCTACAGCCGCGCCGAACACACGCTGGCGGGCATCGGCATGAACGTCGCCGGCTTGCTGTCGATGGTGTGGCTGTTCTGGCGGCCGACGCTGCTCACCGTGCCCTGATGGCGGGGTCGGCGGTCGACCGGCAGGCGGAGCGGAGCGGAGCGAGGGCGCCCGGATGATGCGCCCCCGCTCCAGCGATCGCGAGCCCGCTACTCCTCGACTTCTTCTTCACCCTCGACGTCGGCCGACTCGGCGCCGACCTCTTCGTAGTCCTTCTCGAGCGCGGCGAGATCTTCACGCGCCTCGGAGAACTCGGCCTCCTCCATCCCCGTCTGGGCGATGACCTCGACCGTGCGCAGGTCGTCGTTCCACGGGCCGTAGGCCCCCCCCGCGTCGCAGAGGTTCAGCGACGAGGTGATGGTCATGGCCGTGCCCCAGCGGTTGGTCAGGTTGACCTGCGCCACCGGGCCGGAGAACAGCACGTAGCTGGAGCCGTTCATGGCCCACGAGGGCAGCGTGACGACACCGTCACCGGCGCAGACCTTGTACAGCGGGGCCGACATCGCGTTGCAGTGCAGCAGCACGGTGATGCAGGCCGGCTCGACGACGTCCGGCGTGTCGCCGTTGCAGTCGTTGTCGATGCCGTCGCCGGGGATCTCGCTGTTGCCAGGATTGCGCGCGGGGTCGCTGTCGTCGCAGTCGTTGTCGATGCCGTAGCCGTCGCCGTCGAGGTCGTCGTCCGGAGTGGCCGGGTTGCAGTCGTTGTCGAGGCCGTCGTAGGCGATCTCGGTCGCGCCGGGGTTCACCCCAGCGTTGGTGTCGTCACAGTCGCCGGCGACCACGGCCGTGTTGCTCGGCTGGATGCAGGCGATGGTGGCGAGCGCCTCGTCGCCGTAGCCGTCGCCGTCCGTGTCGCCGTAGTAGGCCACTGGCTCCCAATCACCGTGGCCGATGTGGGCGTCGAGAGCGCTCATGCTCACGTTCAGGCTCAGGATGTTCCCGGACTTGCCTGCCGGGTGGCAGACATCGACCTTGGAGCCTGCCGCCGCCGGGCTGGCGATGAGGAGGCCTCCAGCAAGGATGGCGAAACGTTCACGCATACGGTTGGACATGGCCGGACCTCGTGGCCGCACGAGTGCACGACCGAAGAAGATAAGTCATCAGACGACCGATCTTCGGTACGTCGTTTCGCCAACGTACAACGCGGTTGCCGTCCTTGCAAGGGCAAATGTCGCTTTGTCGGACACGGGCGAACATTGTCTCGTGCACGGTGTCTCATGAAGAATGCCCGCGGCCAGATCGGCCCAGGCGTCGCCGCTTGGGCCGCGCCCTTCCCGTCCAGCGGACTCGACGGACGCCAACAGCGATCGTGACGCCACGACGCGACCGGATCGCCCGGCGGGGGCATCGTCCGTGTCGCCCAAGCGGACGCTTGACAGCGTCTGGCAGGCAGCGCAGCGTCGGGACGCCGAGGACCGCTGCGACACCGTGGCCGCGCGAGACGCCTCGTGTTGCTGGGAGGTCTCGATGTCCGTACGGAGTGGCGTTGGAACCCTCACCGCGCTGGCGCTCGTGCTGACGGCGGCCTGCTCGGCCCCGATCCACATCGCCCAGCCGGTCGAGGTGCCCAAGGCCGGCACCTGGCAGGTCGGCGTGGGCCTGGGGGCCTCGACCTCGTCCGGCGCGCTCGACCTGCTCGATCAGGCCGAGTCGAGCGGCAAGGACCTGGTCAAGAGCCAGTGGCAGTGCAAGGACACCCAGAACCGCAGCGACTGCCTGCCGTCGATCCGCCTGCGCGACGGCCTGCGCGCGACCTATGGCGTCGGGCTCGCCGGCCTGTTCGACATCAACGCCGAGTTCAGCGGCCTGTACGGCTTCGGCGGTGGCCTGGCTGCTGGGGCGCGCCTGGCGAGCAGCGGTCAACGTCTCGACCTGATGTGGCAATTTCTCGGCGCGCCTGAAGGGCCGGGTTGGCTGGGCACGGCCCTGGTCGGCTACAGCCGCACCAAGGGCGAGCCGCCGTCGGTGCTGGCCAAGGCCACCGAGCTGCTGCAGATCCCCGAGGGCAGCCGGCACTCGCTGCATCTGGGCGCGCAATTCGGCCGCAGGATCGGCTCGATCGGCTGGTGGCAGGTCGGCCCGCACTACCTGCTCTCGCGCCACGCCTTCAGCCTGACGCCCGAGGTGCCCGTGTTCGACGAGATCGCGGGCAAGATCCTCGACGGCGTGCTGCCGGACACCGACACCGAGGGTTGGTCGCACCACGTCGGCGGCACGGCCGCGCTGTGGCTCGGCTACAAGCGGGTGTTCGTCGGCGCAGAGCTCGCGGTGTCGAACGTCATCGCGACGACGTCGATCCTGGGCAAGAAGGAGTCGTTCTCGCTCTGGCAGGTGTCGCCGAACCTGACGGCGCTCGTCCGCTTCTAGCGACGCGCAGCGCGCGGACGACGCGAACCGGTCGTCGCGGCCAGCGGGATCAGCGTTCGCGCCGCTAGAAGTCGGCGTGGACCTCGACGTCGCGCTGGGCGATGGCCGCTTCGGCGCCCCAGGTGCCCAGGATGCCCAGGAACACGCCACCCACGACGTAGAGCACGGTCGACGAGAGCGTCGGCAAGGACGTGACGACCGTGCCCGGGCAGAAGCCCGCGAGGCCCCAGCCGGCGCCGAAGATCGTCGCACCGAGGGCGAGACGCGGCGTGATGGCGGTCGCGGTCGGCAGGTCGAACTTGCCCGGCAGCAGCGGCCGCGCGCGGAGCCGCCGGATGAGGAAGAAGCTCGGCGAGAAGATCGCCAACGCCCCGCCCATGACGAAGCCGAGCGACGGGTCCCAGGCCCCCGTGAAGTCGAGGAAGCCAACGACCTTGGCAGGTTCGGTCATCCCCGACAGGGCGAGGCCGAAGCCGAAGAGCAGCCCGGCGACCAACGCAGTGAGCAGGTGCATCACAGACCTCCACCGAAGACGTGGCGCACGATGAGCACCATCGCCGCGCCGCTGGCCATGAACACGGGCGTGGCGAAGATCGAGCGCTTGGACAGCCGGCCGATGCCGCAGATGCCGTGCCCGGAGGTGCAGCCCGAGCCGAGCTGGGTGCCGACGCCGACCAGGATGCCGGCCAGCAGGCAGGCCCCGGGGCTACGCTGCAGCGGGTTCTCGAATGAGGCTGGTGCCACCTGGGCCATGATCGCGCCGGCGATCAGCATCCCCAGGACAAAGGCCCAGCGCCAGCGCGCCTCGCGGGTGCGGACGCGCAGGGCGCCGCCGAGCACGCCGCTGATGCCGAGGATCCGGCCGTTGGCGATGAACAGCAGGGCGCTGGCGAGGCCGAGGATGAGGCCGCCAGCGAGCGCTGGAAGGTAGGCGTTCACGAGTTGTCCTCCCCAGTTGGTGGTCTGCACGGTAGTCGGTGCCGATGTGGCATACAAGTGGACGAATCATGGACGACGGTGGTACACGATTGACCATGGCAAACTCCATCGACGTCATCCCGGTGTTCCTGGCCGCGGTCGAGACCGGGTCGATCCAGGGCGCAGCACGCGCGCTCGACCTGGCGCGGCCGACCGTGCGGCGACGCCTCGACGCGCTCGAGGCCGAGATCGGTGTGCAGCTGCTGGTGCGCGGTGCGCGTGGCCTGCAGCCGACGGCCGCGGGGGAGCTCTTCGCCGAGCGCGCGCGGCAGATGATTGCCGATTTTGACGGGTTGACGCGGGCGGTGCGCACGGTCGGTGCGTCGCCGCAGGGGCTGCTGCGCGTCGGGATCCCGATGGGCCTGCCGCACCAGATCGTCGCCGGCATGAGCGACGCCGTCCACGACCTGTGGCCGCGGGTCCGGCTCGAGCTGCTGGGCTCGCGCAGCAACGACGACCTGGGCAAGCGCGTCGACTGCCGCTTCGCCCTGGAGCTCGACCCGCCGGACGAGACGCTCGTGGCCGTCGAGCTCGGCGTGGTGCGCGAGCAGCTGGTCGCCAGCCGCAGCTACCTCGAGGCGCACCCGCCGATCACGGGCCTGGGCGACCTGCCGGGGCATCCGCTCTTCGCCTGGGTCGCGCCGGACACCGGTACGCCGACCGTCCTGCCGCTGCGCAACGGCAGCCAGACGCCGCCCGTGGCGATCGCGACCGCGACCGAGGACTTCGGCGCCCTGATCGGGCTCGCGTTGCAGGATCGTGGGCTGGTCTTCATGCCCTTCGAGCCCGCCCTGGCCCAGCCACCGTTCATCCCGGACGGGGAGCTGGTGCCGGTGTTGCCGGACCTCGTCGGCCGCGATCGACCCAGGCGCCTGTTGACACCCAAGGCCCTGGCGGATGTGACGGTGATCGCTGCCTTTGTCGAAGAGACGCGGGCCGCAGCCAAGCTCTTGCTCGGCGGCGAGCCCTGACGCGGCAGAGGCGACGGCGACCCGGGCACCATGGACGGCGTCGGGCCGCTGGGGCGCGCCGACGCTACAGGCCGATCCGCACCACCGCGGCATCGACGCCAGCGCGGCCGCAGCCCCGTGCGCTGCCGACGAGCAGCGCGTCCTTGCCTTCGGTGATGGCGGCGGCCGGGCGGAAGCCGTCGAGGATCATGACCGGTTTGGCCTTGCCGCGGCCGAAGAGGTAGGCCGCCCCGGCCGGATCGCCGACGGGCCCGCCGGCGGTCCAGAGCAGCGTCGAGCGCCCGAGCTGCAGCAGGCCGACGCGATCGGCCTGGATCGACGGCGCGATCGCCTTGCCCGGGGCCCAGCGGCGCTTGGCATCGCGGCCTCCCCACCAGAGCTTGCTGCCGCTGCCGTCGCCCTGGCGGCCGACGGTCAGCACGGCGCCCTTGGCTTGCGCGGCCATCGCCAGCAGCGGGCCGGCGAAGTCGGGGCCCTCGCCGTCGACAAGGGTCGCCGAACCGGCGTTGATCGTGCGCAGCAGGCCGCCGGCCGCCTCGCCGGGGCCGCGGCCGCCGCCGAGCAGGATCGCCTCCTTGTCGAGCGCGGTGCTGGTGACGAAGCCGGTGCGCCCGAGCGGGATCATCACCTGCTTTCGCGGCGTGCCGTCGTCGCGCAGCGCGACCAACCAGGCGACCTTGCCCGGGCCGCTGGGGTCGGCGACGTCGCCCTCGACCAGCGCCCACGGGCTGCCACCCGCGTCGGTCAGCAGGGCCACAGCGCGCTCGGCGCCGCCGAGGTCGAGGTCGTGCTGCGCGACGGGGCGCAGCTGGCCGTCGAGGCGCAAGATCAGCGCGTCGCCGCCGCCGGGCCCCGTGGTGCGGCCGGCGAGCCAGGCGCCGTCGGTCCAGGCCAGCGCGGCCAACGCGGCGTCGGGTCCGGCGGCGCCGAAGCTGCCACCGCGCCCGGGACGGCCGAGGCCGTCGATCTGCCAGAACCAGACCTGCTCGTCGTCGCCGAGGCCGCCGTGGCCGACCGCGAGCGCCATGCCGCTGCGCAGACGCACGACGTCGGTCGCGGCGCTGGCGTCGACGCCGCCGACGCAGCGGGCCGCGCGGACGCGCTGGGCGCGGTCGAACGCCGAGGCCGCGATCGCCGCCGAGAACCCGACCGCAGAGCGGGCGCGGGCCTGCCAGACACCAGCCGCCTTGCCCTGCCCGACGCGCGCGCCGACCGCGGCCATCTGGGCCGCGAGCGCAGGACGGATCGGCCAGCCGGGTGTCTGCTCCTGGCGCGCGAGCATCTGCACCGCCGTAGCCCACGCCGCCTTGGCCGGCTTGGCCTTGCGCTGCAGCGCGAGCTCCTGCGCCAGCTCGAGATCGGCGATGGCGTCGGCGCGGCGGCCGGCCTCGAGGCCGAGCTCGCCGAGCCCCGCTCTGGCGGCCGCTCGCAGCACGCCCTGGGCGTCGGCCCAGAGCCCGGCGGACTCGAGCGCCAGCGCGCGCTGGACCAGATCGCCGTCCTCGACGCGCTCGACCTGGGCAGAGCGCCAGCCAGCGGGCAGCCAGCTGCGCGAAGGGACCTTGACCGCGGGTCGCGGCGGCATCGGCGCCGGTCGGGCCTCGCGCTGGGGCTCGTCGCCGTTGGCCGCTGGGGGTGGGCGCGAGGGCGGCGCGAGATCGTCGAGGGCGCCGGCGATCGGCGGCGGCGGCGCGGCACCGTCGGCTTCGGGCTCCTGGACCGGCGGCGGCGCGGGTTCCGGCTGCCCGGCCTGCTGCGCCCACGCCGCCGCGGTCAGCGCGAGCGAGCAGACCAGGACGGCGGCGCGGGCGTGGGCGCGCATCTCAGCGCACCTTCATCAGCACGGTCTTCTGCCGGGTGAAGTGGTGGACCATCGCGGCCAGGTCGGCCTCCTTGCCGATGCCGCTGGTCTTGTAGCCGCCGTACGAGAGCTGCGGCTGCACCACGAGGTTCTGGTTGACCTGGACGAAGCCGGCCTGCAGGCGCTGCACGGCGTCGAGTGCGCGGCTGAGGTTGTTGGTCCAGACGCTGGCGGCGAGGCCGTAGTGGCTGTCGTTGGCCATCTCCATTACCTCGTCGTGGCTGTCGAAGGGGATGACCATCGTCACCGGGCCGAAGATCTCTTCGCGCGCGAGCTGCGTCGTGTTGTCGAGGCCCTCGAAGATGTGCGGGCGCACGAACAGGCCCTCGGCGAAGCGCGGATCGCTGGGCATCTGGCTGCACTCGTGCCAGACCGCGCCGGGCAGCGCCTTGCCGATGCCGAGGTAGCGCTGCACCGTCGCCATCTGCCGCGGCGAGATGATGGTGCCGATGTCGGTGGCCTCGTCGAGCGGGTCGCCGATGACGAGCGAATCGACCTTGGCACGCAAGGCGTCGACGAACGCGCGCAGGCGCGGGCGCTCGACGAAGATGCGGCTGGCCGCGGTGCACGACTGGCCCTGGCGCGAGAAGCGCATCGAGGCCACGGCGCCACCAACCACGGTGTCGAGGTCGGCGTCGGCGTAGATGATCATCGGCGACTTGCCGCCGAGCTCGAGCGTGACGGGCACGAGCTTCTCGGCCGCAGCGTGGGCGATCTTGCGGCCCGTCGGCACCGAACCGGTGAACGTGACCTTGGCCACGTCCGGGTGGGCCGCGAGCGGCGCGCCGGCACCAGGGCCGTCACCGCTGACCATGTTGAACACGCCCTTGGGCAGCAGCTCGCCCATGATCTGGGCGATGCGCAGCACGCCGAACGGCGCCTCCTCGGACGACTTGACGACGACGGCGTTGCCCGCGACCAGCGCCGGCGCGACCTTGAGCGCCATCAACAACATCGGCACGTTCCACGGGATGATCGCGCCGACGACGCCGATCGGCTCGTGCACGGTGTAGACGAGCTGGTCCGGGTGGAAGGGCACGGTCTCGCCCTTGAGCTCGGACGCCAGGCCGCCGTAGTAGGTGAAGACGTCGGCGACGACGCCGGCCTCGATGCGGCTCTCGGTGCGGATCGCCTTGCCGGTCTCGAGCGCCGTCAGCCGCGCCAGCTCCTCGACGTGGGCGGCCAGCTTGGCGCCGCAGGCGGCCACGAGCTTGCCGCGATCGCGGGCCCGGACCTTGGCCCACGCCTGCTGCGCGACCTTGGCCGCAGCGACGGCGCGGTCGACGTCGTCGGCGTCACCGGCGGCGCCCTCGCCGATCACCTCCATCGTCGCCGGGAAGTGGACGTCGAAGCGGCGCCCCGACACGGACGGCACCATCGCGCCGCCGATGTAGTGCAGGCCCGACAGGCCGGCGGCGAGGGTATGCGGGTCGAGGCAGGGTTCGAGGCTAGGGGCGAGCATGCGGGCTCCTTGGGGTGGGCGGGAATTCGGGCCCGAATCGTACGGTCTCGCACCGCCGCCGACAAGCATGGGCCGGTGCCACGCGGCGTGGTTGGCCGCCTGACGGGGCGGCCTGCGCCTCAGACGTCCGAATGGTCGTGGGCGGCGAGGCGGGCAGCCGCGTGGCGGTGGGCGGCGCGCAGGTTGAGGATCTCGACCAGCAGCGAGAACGCCATCGCGAAGTAGAGGTAGCCGCGCTCGATGTGGTTGCCCATCGCCTCGGCGACGAGCATCACGCCGACCAGCAGCAGGAACGACAGCGCGAGCATCTTGGTCGTCGGGTTGCGCTCGATGAAGGCCGAGATGCTGCGCGAGAACAGCAGCATCACCGCGACCGCAGCGACGATCGCCGTGATCATCACCGCGATCTGGTCGCTCATGCCGACCGCCGTCACCACCGAGTCGAGCGAGAAGATGATGTCGATGACGGTGATCTGGAGCACCGCAGAGGTCCAGGTGGCCGCGGGCCTTGCGTCGATCTGCTCGACCTCGGGCGAGACGGCCTCGCGGATCTCCATCGTGGCCTTGGCCAGCAGGAACAGGCCGCCGCCGCCGAGCGCGATGGCCCGACCGCTGACGCCGTGGCCGAGCACGAAAAACAGCGGCTCGTGCAGGCCCATCACCCACGTCAGGCCGAGCAGCAGGCCGATGCGGCTGGCCATGGCGCCGAGCAGCCCCAATCTGCGGGCCCGATCACGCTCTTCGGGCTTGAGTCGACCGGTGACGATCGCCAGGAAGACGAGGTTGTCGATGCCGAGGACGATCTCGAGGCCAGCCAGGCTCAGCAAGGCGGCGAGGTTCTCGAGAGTCCACAATTCCGTTGGCATGGTGTGGTGTTCCGTCGGATGTGACAGGGAGGGGACGCCGCAGGGCAACCGAAATCAACCTCCGGGACGCCCGGGGGGCAGCGCGGCAGCCGCCAGGATCAGCGCACGAGGATCCAATGGCGCAGCGTGCCCCAGACGGCGCCGCCGTTCGCTCCGTTGCCACAGGCGGCGGTCGTGGTCGACGGCGTGTTGCGGCAGCGGCAGCCGTTGCAGCTGTAGCCCTTGCCCCAGACCGTGACCGCGCCCGGGGTGCAATCCCAGTTGCAGCCCGTCGCGTCGCCAAAGACGGTGGCACCCTTGTAGATGCCGAAGCAGCCGTTCTCGCTGTCGCCGCAGGAGCCGCCCGTGCCGCCGATGCGCACCTGGATGCCGGTGTCGCAGTGCGGCCCGCCCGCCGCGGTCGAGTGGAAGCCCTTCTTCGGCGAGGTGTAGCAGGTCTGGTTGGTCACCGTGGACTTGACCAGCGGCGGGCTCACGCCGTGCTCGACCTCGAGGATCAGCACGTCCTGGTAGGCGAGCGAATGCCGCTCGGCGAGGTTGGCGTAGGAGGTCTCGGCGTACTCGCTGACCTTGGTCCAGCCGCCGCCCGCGACGTCCATGTTGCATTCGACCTGGAACGAGGGCGCGCCACCGAAGCCGTCGGGGTCGATCCAGTAGCTGCCGGTCTTGGCGCCAGCGACCTTGTCGCGCACGTCCTTGCAGCTGCTGGCGGGGTTGGCCTCGCTGCCCGGCAGGCCGACGCTGATCGGGTAGAGCCCGGCCGCGGTGCAGACCTGGATCGCCGAGCCATCCCAATAGAGCGTGCCGCGGCGCGTGTCGTCGCAGGCCATGGTCCCTGGCTTGGCCGTCTGCAAGGTCAGGCCGTCCCGTACGAGCAGGCGGCCGTCGACCTGGACCTTCTGGTTGCTGAGCGTGCCGATGCCGATCGACCAATCCGTCAGGACGCCGTCGGTCTTCTTGACCGGATCGCAGAGCGTCGCGTTCCCCGGGGCTTGGGGCAGGCAGAAGTTGCTGTCCTTGACCTTGAGCGTCCACAGGCCCTTGGGGTTGGCGCCGATCCAGGCCTTGAGGTCGCCGGACTTGAACGCCGACTTGCTGCTGTCGACGCTCAGCGCCTTGGCGTCCTTGTCGCCGCAGGGGTCGCAGACGGTGTAGCCGACCTTCTTGTCGTCGGGCGGCAGCAGGACGATCGAGACCGTCGAGAGGTCGGTGTTGCTGAGCGTCAGCTTGAAGGTGATCGACTGCGCGGTGCCGATGTCGGGGAAGATCAGCTCGCTCACCCCGTCGGCGCCGGTGTTGTCCGGGATGGCGACGGCCTTGTCCTTGGCGGTGACGACATCCTGGAACTGGTTGGTCATCAGGTTGTTGCTGACCTCGTTGAGGCCGTCGGCGGGCAGCGTCGCGCTGACGCCCTTGCAGACGAGCTTGCCGTCCTGGCCGACACCGACGACCGCCTGACCTTCGGCGCAGCTGCCCGTGGGCAAGGCGATGCCGCTGAGCTTGCTGCCGTCACCGACGAAGGCGGTCGCCGTGACCGTCTTGGCCGTCAAGTCGCCGGCGAGCACGACGTTCTTGGCCTTGAGGCTGTTGCCGCCGAGGTCGACGTCGCCGTCGAACGCGAGCTCGGCGACCGAGACGCATCCGGTGCAGCTCAGGTCGAGCGCGGGCCCACCCTTGGTGGTGGACGCAGCGTAGTTGAAGCCGACCTTGGCCGCGGCGACCACACCGTCGCCGAGCGCCGCGCTGCCGACGCAGCCGCTGCATTGCAGCGATCCCGCGACGCCGGCGAGCAGCGCGTAGGGCGCCGCGTCGACGGGGCGGCGCGGGAGCTCGGGATCTGCGCCGACCGTCACGCCCAGGAACGGCGTCGTGAGCGCAGCGAGCGCCGTGGCGTCCAGCGGCTTGACGCTGCCGAGGCGATGGTGGAAGCGCCCGCCGCTGACCTGGACATCGACCGGGCCTTCGCTCCAGACCGCCGTGCCGCCCGTCTGCGCGCCGTAGATCGCGAAGCTCACCTTGTAGGCGCCGTCCGCCGCAGGGACACCACCGGTCGACGAGAGCACCCCCTCGATGGTGGTCTGCGCCGGCACGGCGAGCACGGCGGCGGGCGCCATCACGGCCGCGACCGCGACCATGGCGACCAGGCGCGCCACCCGGCGCCAGGTGCGTGGTGTGCAGTGGCCGCGAGCGGCACCGCGTGGGGTCTGGGCTTGGGTCGTCGTCTCGATCGGGCGTGTCATGGGACCTCCTGCACCCTGGACTGTGCCCCAAGCGCGCAGGCGATCAAGTCACATCTTCGGCCCGGGCGACCGGCGAGCGCGGCCGTGCACGGGCCCGGCGGTCCGGTCCGACGAGCGCGCCGCCGCAGCGACTAGCCCAGCTCGACGCGGACGGTGCGGACCAGGCGCGCCAGGGCGTGCATGACCTCGTCGGTGGTGTCGGCGACGACGATGGCGTGGCCCTCGCCCTCGTAGCCGTCGGCCCGGGGCTGGCCGACCGTGGGCAGACGGGCCTCGGCGACGTACTTGCCAATCTCGTCGTGGGCCTGCTGCACGCCGTGCACCGCGACGACGCGGTTGCCCTGGCCCTGGCCGCGGAAGAACGCGCAGCCGGCGGCGCGACGGCGGACCGGCGGGTCGAACTGATCGAGGGCCATCAGGCGCACCCACGAGCGCACGAAGTCGACGCCGTGGGTCAGCGAGATCATCGGCATGATGTTGACGCCCGGCGGCCGCGCGCCGACCTCGTTGACCGCGACACTGCCGTTCGAGCGCGTGAACAGCTCCATGTGCGACAGGCCCGTCTGCATGCCCAGCGCCTCGAGCGCGGCGTAGTTGACCTTGCGGAAGCGCTCCATGCCGGAGGTCTCGCGCGGCAGCACGACGCAGTACTGGATCCACGGCGTCTCGAGCACCTCGAGCGGGCCGGGGATGTAGTTGGTCGAGCTCGACCAGACGGGCTTGCCGTTGATGGTCACGGTCTCGAAGCTGTGCTCGGTGCCGACCAGGAACTCCTCGACCTGCAGCGGCCGGCCCGGGCTCGGGCGCAGCGCCGCCATCGCATGGTCGAGCTCCTCGCGGTTGGTGACGCGGAAGGTGGCGCGGGTGCCGAGGCCGTCGACCGGCTTGACGATGATGGGGTAGCCGACCTCCTCGACCAGGCGCAGGGCGTCGGCGTGGCTCTCGACCCGGGCGTAGCGGGCGCAGGGCACGCCGGCCGCGCGCAGGTGCTGCTTCATCACCGATTTGTCGCGGAAGCGGCGAACGATCTCGAGGCCCATGCCCGGGATCCCGGCCCGATCGCGGGCCTCGGCCACCGGCAGCTGCAGCTGCTCGAGCACGCCGAGCAGGCGATCGACCGAGCCGGTGCGGGCGGCGATGCGCTTGCAGGCGGCGGCGAGGGTCGGGCCGTCGAAGCAGTCGCCGACGACCTCGAACGCGGCCAGTCGCTCGCGCAGCTGCTGCGGGAAGCGCTGCGGCGGGTCGGCCGAGATGACGGCGGCGCGCACGCCGGGCAGGTCGCAGAGCGCGTCGACGTAGCGCAGCGTGTTGGGCATCGAGTACGGGGCGACGAGGACGACGGTGCGCATCGGGACTCCTGGCAGACCGGCGGGTTGAACTCCGCGCCGTGGCGATCGCAGCGCCACGTCGCACGACGCGGGCCGAGCGTCAAGCACGAGCCAGCGGGACGCATCGGCGGGGCCGGACGAACGGGACAAGGCGCCAAGTTGACAGGGCGCCAAGTTGACAAGGCGCCAGACCATCGCCAGCGTTCGGCGCTTGCGCCGGACCGGCAGCGCAGCGGGGTATGATGGCGACGTCCACCTTGATCATCGGCGGCGGAGTGGTCGGCCTGGCGTGCGCGGCGGAGTTCGCGGCGCGCGGCGCCGACGTCGTCCTGGTCGAGCGCAACGGCCACCTGGGCGAAGAGACCTCGAGCCGCAACTCCGAGGTCATCCACGCCGGCATCTACTACCCGCCCGGCAGCCTCAAGACCCGCCTCTGCATCGAGGGGCGGCTGCGGCTGCTGGCGTTCTGCGCCGCCGAGCGGGTGCCGCATCGCCTGGTCGGCAAGCTCATCGTCGCCTGCGCCGACGACGAACGCGGCGCGCTCGACACCATCGAGGCGCGCGCCGCCGCCGCCGGCGCGACGGTGCCGCTGCAGCGCTGGTCGGCGGCCCAGGTCCACGCCCGCGCCCCTGCCGTGCGCGCGGTCGAGGCGCTGTGGTCCGGCGGCACCGGCGTGGTCGACGCCCACGGCCTGATGGAGCGCCTCGCCCACCGCGCCCGCCGCCACGACGCGCTGCTGCTGCTCGGCCAGCGCGTGGTCGCGGCGCAGCCGTCGGCGGCGGGCCACGAGGTCACGCTGCAGCCGAGCCAGGGCGGCCCGCGCGAGGTCCATCGCTTCGACGTCGTCGTCAACGCTGCCGGCCACGGCGCCCCGGACGTCGCGCGGCTCGCCGGGCTGCCGGCGCCGACGCAGATCCCGGTCAAGGGCAGCTACTTCGCGATCGCCGGGCCGGCGCCGGCCGACACGCTGGTCTACCCCGTGCCGCGACCGAACCTGGTCGGGCTCGGCACCCACCTCACGCTCGACCTCGCCGGCCGCGCCCGCCTGGGCCCCGACGTCGAGCTCGACGCGACCGCCTTCGACTTCGCCGTCGATCCGGGCCGCGCCGCGGCGTTCCACCAGGCGGCGTCGCACTTCCTGCCGGGCCTGCGCTTGCAGGACCTTCGCCCCGACTACAGCGGCTTCCGGCCCAAGCTGGCGGTGGACCGTTTCGCTGACTTCGCCATCGAGGGCCGGGCGAACCTCGGCGCGCCGGGCTGGATCGATCTGTTCGGCATCGAATCACCAGGCCTGACGGCGGCGATGGCCCTCGCCCACGGCGTCGCCGAGCACGTGTTCGCGGGTCGCTCGCTGCCCGCGCCGGAGGCCTGAGCCGAGGTCTCGTCGCGATTGACGTGGATCGCGCGCTGCGGTAGGCAGCGGCGGCCGCGAGACAGCGC
>CAZPHC010000056.1:0-29496 GCA_964586155.1 uncultured Enterobacteriaceae bacterium
CTCGCTCACCGAGCGCCACGCGGTCCAGCACGTTCGCCGACAGACAATGCGCGAGTAGCGGCTCGCGCTCGGCAAACGCATCGAACTGCTCTGGCTCTGCCTCGACCGCGTCGCGCAGCACGCCGAGCCGCGCCAGGCGTCGGAGGACCTTGGGGCGCACGGTGCTGGCCAACGCCTCGACCTCGCCCTGGCTTGGTGCGCGGACGCGGACGAACTGCGGCACCTCGCTGCCTGGTTGCGGCACCCACACGCCGTCGGCGAACACCGAATGCAGGTGCAGGTTCAGCCGCAGCGCGTCGCCGAAGCGCTGGATCCCCGTGAATCCGGCGGCAGCGCCGACGCGCCACACGCTGGCGTCGCGCAGCTGCTTCGCCGCCCGCAGTAGCAGCCCGCGCTCGATCTCGCGCGCCCAGATCGCCAGTGCCTCGGAGAGCAGCCTGTGGTCCCACGCCAGCCGATAGCGCAGCGCGTGGGGCAGCGACAGCACGTATTGCCGCATCGGCGCGACGGGCAGCACGTCGTCGCACAGCTTCGCGGCCTGCTCGGCCATACGCCGGCCGTCGCAGCTCGGCTGCGGACGGCGCGCCCGCCTTGCGTCTCGCGTCCCTGGTCGCGCGCGCCCCAAGGACGACTTGCAGCACGGCGAACCTCCAGATGTCGCCCTGCCCTGGACCTCACGCCCGCCGCCAGCGTAGGATGCGCCGAGCAGTCGCCGCGCCGGCGCCCAGGGAGTTCGACTGTGACAGGCACCCCGCCCTTGGACCCGCAACGCATCGCCGCCCTCGTGCGCGCCGTCGTCGCCGAGTTCGAGGCGGCCGCCCCCGCTGCGTCGTCCGCCGCCAAGGCCGGCCCCAAGGCCGACGCCCAGGCCAAGGCCGACGCCCAGGCCAAGGCCGACGCCGCGTTGATCGAGGCCGCGCTGGCGGCGCTGAAGACCGACCGCGTCACGCCGGATCTGGAGATCGACACGCCCAAGGAGCGCGGCGAGGTCGGCGGCAGCGCCGGCGCCGCTGCGGCGGTCAAGGCCAGCGTCAGCGCCAGCGCGCCCGCCGCGACCAAGCCAGCCAAGCCGTACCGCCGCGCCCGCTTCGCTGGGGACGGCATGGCCTTCAAGCCGGCCGAGATCGCCAAGCTGCAGGCGCTGTCGCCCGCGCGGCTGGTCCAGGGCCGCGTCGGCACGCGCTACCCCACCGACAAGGCCATCGGCCTGCGCGCCGAGCACGCCGTCGCGCTCGACGCGGTGCACTCGACCCTGCCCGAGGGCTTCGCCGCGGCGCTGGGCTGCCTCGAGCTGCGCAGCCAGGCCGCCGACCACGCCGACTACCTCGCCTACCCCGACAAGGGCCGCCGCTTGCACCCCGAGTCGCGGGCGCTGCTCGAGCAGCAGGGCAGCAAGGGCGCGGACGTCCAGATCATCTGCGGCGACGGCCTCGCGGCCTGGGCGCTCGAGGCCAACGGCCCCGAGCTGCTGCCGGCGTTGCAGCGCGAGCTGGCGGCCGTCGGCTTCTCGCTCGGCAAGCCGGTGCTGGTGCACCACGCCCGCGTCGGCGTCCAGGACGAGATCGGCGTGCTGCTCGGCTGCAAGGCGACGGTGATCCTGGTCGGCGAGCGCCCGGGC
Organism: uncultured Enterobacteriaceae bacterium; assembly: GCA_964586155.1. Taxonomy (GTDB): domain Bacteria; phylum Myxococcota_A; class UBA9042; order UBA9042; family UBA9042; genus SXNM01. The sequence goes on from CAZPHC010000056.1 coordinate 1,619, forward strand.
CTCGGCACGGGCGACTCGCTCTCGGTCTACACGGCCTTCGCGCCCAAGCTGGGCCAGGACAACGCCGAGAAGGACTGCATCAGCAACATCCGGCCGCTCGGCATCCCGGTCGACGAGGCCGCGACGATGACCGCCGTCCTGCTCAAGCGCACCTTCACCGCCGGCGGTGGCGGCGTGCACTTGACGAGCCAGACCGATGCCGCCTGAGTCGACGCGGGTCGAGCGCCCGGGCGCCAGCCCCGCGACCGCGCCCGGCGCCACGCGCAAGGCGCTCGGGCTGACGCTCGAGCCGGTGCCGCCGGGCCTGGTGGCCGTGCCGGCGTCGCTGCTGGCCGTGCGCCAGATCCCGCAGATCCAAGCTGAGCTGGCCCAGGCCCTCGGCCTCGACCCTTTGCGCCACACCAGCGTCGGCCTGCTGACCTGCGACTCGGACGACGCGCTCTACGTCGCGCTCGACGAGGCGACCAAGCAGGCGGACGTCGACGTCGTCTTCGGCCGCTCGTTCTACGCCGGCGCGGCGCATGCCTCCGGGCCGCTCTCGGGCGAGGTGCTCGGCATCGTCGCCGGCGCCGACCCCGAGCACGTCGCCGAGGGCGTCTGGGCCGTGCGCGAGGCGCTGCGCGAGGTGAGCTTCCACCGCTTCGAGCGCACCGAGGGGCCGGCGTTCCTGGCCCACGCCATCGGCTCGGTCGGCAGCTACCTCGCGGCCGAGGCCGGGATCCCGCTCGGCGCCTCGATGGCCTACCTGATCGCGCCACCGCTGGAGTCGGTCGTCGGCATCGACGCCGCGCTCAAGGCCGCCGACGTGCGCCTGGCCAAGCACATCCCGCCGCCGTCCGAGACCAACTTCGGCGGCGCGTTCCTGCACGGCGAGCTGCGCGAGGTCGAAGCGGCCACGGTGGCGTTCGTCGAGGCGATCCGCGCGATCGTCGCGTCCCCGATGGGCGGGCTCCGCCGCCCGGATCGCTTGCGTCGCTGAGCCGCGACCGCACGCGCACGGAGCCCGCCATGTCCAGCTCGACGCCGACCCTCGCGCCCGACGTCGGCACGCCGACGACCGGCTTCGGCTCGTTCGCGGCCTGGCGCTGGCGCGTCTTCGCCGCGACCTGGCTCTGCTACGGCGGCCTCTACTTCGCGCGCAAGCCGTTCTTCATCGTCAAGAGCAAGCTCGGCGAGGCGCTCGACCTCGACGCCGCGACCCTGGGCACCATCGGCTCGGTCTACCTGCTGGCCTACACCTTCGGCCAGTTCGCCTCCGGCGGCCTCGGCCAGCTGCTCGGCGCGCGGCGGCTGCTGGTGCTCGGCATGGCGACCGCGATCGGCGCGTCGATCGGCTTCGGCTTCGCCACCACGGCGCTGGCGCTCGGCGCGCTGATGGCGCTCAACGGCCTGGCCCAGGCCACGGGCTGGAGCGGCACCGTCGGCAACATGGCGCAATGGTTCCGCCGCAGCGAACGCGGCACGGTCATGGGCTTCTGGGCCACCTGCTACCAGGTCGGCGGCGTCGGCGCCAACACGATGGCGGCGTGGCTGCTGGTGCGCTACGGCTACCAATCGGCGTTCTGGGCCGGCGCTGCGGTGCTGGCGGGCGTGCTGCTGTTCTTCTTGGCCAACCAGGCCAACAAGCCCAGCGACAAGGGTTTTGCCGACCTGCCCGCCGAGAGCGAGGCCGAGCAGGCCGCCGAGGACGAAGCGGACGCGCGCGGCGGCCACAACCCCGGCTGGAGCCGCGAGACCTGGACCAGCGTGCTGCTGGTCGGCGGCTTCTACTTCTTCGTCAAGTTCATCCGCTACGCGCTGTGGAGCTGGGCGCCCTTCCTGCTGGAGCGCAATTTCGGCCTCAAGGGCGACGACGCCGGCTACGTCGCGACGATCTTCGACTTCGCCGGCATCCTCGGCGTAGTCGGCGCCGGCTGGCTCTCGGACCGCTACTTCGCCGGCCGGCGGGCCAAGGTCAGCCTCTACCTGCTCGTCGGCATGGTCGGCGCGACGCTGCTGCTGGCGACGCTGGGCGCGACCTCGACCACCGTCTTCGCCATCTCGATGGGCCTGATCGGCCTGTGCCTCTATGGCCCGGACGCGCTGATGACCGGCGCCGGCGCCATGGACATCGGCAGCCGCCGCGGCGCCATCCTCGCGGCCGGCATCATCAACGGGCTCGGCTCGGTGGGCTCGATCGTGCAGGAGCTCGTCATCGGCCAGATGTACGACAAGGCCGCCGGCGACGTCTCGGGCGTGCTCTTCTTGCTGCTCGGCGCCGCGATCGGCGCGGTCGGCTTCTTGGGCGTCGTGGTCTGGCGCAACAGCCGCGGCCTCTCGGACGCCTGAGTCGCACCGCCGAGCTGGGTGCACGGGCCGAAGATCCGGCCCCGCGCGCGCCGCTGGGATTCAGGTCATCGAACCCTTGCCGTTGGTGCCGAGCTCGGACTCGTCGAAGAAGTCGACCTTGTGCAGCGGCATCACGACCGACGACAGGATGTTGACCAGGTGGGCGCCGACCCGCTTGTAGAAGCGCGTCAGCAGCACCAGCGACGCGACCTCGGCCGACGACAGGCCGCTGGCCGCGATCTCCTTGACCAGCTGGTCGCAGCGCTTGGCGCCGGCGCGGCCGGCCTGCACCAGCTCGATGGCGCGCTCGCGGTTCTGCGCCCGCAGCACCGGCCCGGCCTCGCTGTGCAGGCGGCGGGCGACGGCGATCAGGTCGATCAGCTCGGCGCGCAGCGGGCCGTCGGCCGGCAGGTTGCTGCCCGGACCGCCGCCGCCGATGTCCGCGACCTCGGCCACGTTCTTGATGTAGTCGCCGACGCGCTCGACGTCCTTGGTCATCGTCATCAGCAGCAGGCAGTACGGCACCTGGCTCGGCTGCAGTGTCAAATGCGTCACCAGGCGCTTGCGGATGACGCGCTCGAGCTTGTTGACCTCGACGTCGAGGTCATAGACGCGCTTGCGCTCTTGCAGCGACATGCCGCCGGCGAAGACCGTCGGCTCGACGAGGTCGGCCATCTGCAACGTCAGCGCGATCATGCGCTGGAACTCCTCGGCGACTTCGACCAGGGGCGAGCTGCCACCCCGAAAGATCTCGAGCAACTCCTTCCACATCCGAGCCTCCGATCAGCCTCCGGCGAGCATCTCGCCGAGCAGGAACAACAGCGCAGGAACCGCGTAGAACGCGCCGACGACGTAGGCGATGGCCCATTTGCGCGAGCGGGCCGCGATCGCCGCGAGCCAGGTGGCCGCCGCGAGCGGCACCCGCCGCAGCACGGGCGGGACGTACCAGATCACGATGCCGACGGCGTTGAACAGCAGGTGCACCAGCGCGATCTGGACCGCCGCCTCGGCCGAGGCGCCCGACGCCGCCATCGACGCCAACAAGGCCGTGATCGTCGTGCCGACGTTGGCGCCCAGGGTGATCGGGTAGATCTGGCCGAGCGAGACGACGCCCGCGCCCGCCAGCGGCACCAGCAGCGAGGTCGTGATCGACGAGGACTGCACCGCCACGGTGACGACCAGGCCGACCAGCATCGCGACCGGCCCGCCGGCGCCCAAGAATCGGTTGAGGTAGACCTCGAGCCGCGCCAGCACCAGCACGCGCATCACCTTCACGATCAGGGCGAGCGTGACGAAGATCAGCACCGCGCCGGCGATCGCCAGGGCCGTCGCCGCCGCCGCGCCGGCGAGGCCGGTCAGCTCGACGCCCGCCTGCACCGTGTGCACGCCAGCCTTGAACGCGGCCTTGAGCGGGCTGTGGAAGTCGCCCGTCGTCGGCCCGCCGGCGACCAACGACGCCAGCAGGCCGCTGAGCCACTCGAGCGCGCCGACGCCGAACAGGCTGCGGCAGACGAGCTCGACGGGCAGCAGGGTCAACACGGCGAGGTAGTTGAAGAAGTCGTGACAGGTCGCGGCGGCGAACGCGCGCTGGAACTCGTCCGAGCGCGCCGCGTGGGCGAGCGACGCGATCGTGTTGGTGACCGTCGTGCCGATGTTGGCGCCCATGATGATGGGCACGGCCGCGGCGACGCCGAGCTGGCCGGAGGCGACCAGGCCAACGACGAGCGACGTCGTCACCGACGAGCTCTGCACCAGGGTCGTCGCCAGGATGCCGACCACGAGGCCAAAAAACGGGTTCGACGCCGTGGCGATGGCGCCGTCCATGATGCCGCCGCCGAGGCCCTTGATGCCGTGCGAGAGCGCCTCGACGCCGACGAGGAAGACGTACAGCAACACCAGGACTTGCAGCAGGCTGACGGCGACGCGGCTGGCGCTGACGGCGCTGGTGCGGGCCTCGCCGTCGTCGGCCTTGCCGGCCGCCGCCGCGAGCAGGGCGTCGGCAGTCTCGTCGGGGCGGGGCTGGTCAGAGTCATTCACGGCCACCTCCGGCGCGCACCCTGCGCAACCGAAGCACTGGCTCGCATGTGCGGGCCGCGGACGCAAGCGGCGTCATCACGCGCAACCGCACGACGTGACGAGATTTGCGCCGCCGTGTCGAAGTTGTTGCAGAACTGCCGCATTTGCCGCCCAGGCGCCTGCCCCCGGGCCGACGCCGCCGAAGGTCGGCTCAAATCTTCGGAAAGAGCGAGGCGAGCCAGACGTCCGGCGCTTCGACCCAGGTCTGCCAGGCGCAGGTCGCGCCGCGTCCGTGCAGCGTCTGCCCGGCGATCTGCAGCGTCCAGGCACCACCTTCGCGCACCGAGACCGCGAACGCCCCCAGCACGACGAGCTGCAGCGGCTGGCGCTCCCCTTGGACGGCGACGGTCGAGCCGCCACGGGCGACGCCGATCCAATCAGCGCGCAGGCCGGTGAGCGGCAGGCCGGGGATCGCGCGGAGGCGTGGCCGCAGCTCGGCGCCGAGCCAGCGCGTGCCGCCGCCATGGAGCGCCTCGGCCGGATCGAAGACCAAGCGCGGCACCGTGACCTCGAAGGCCTCGGATTGGCAGACCCAGGCGTCGACGCTGCGGGTGGCGGCGACGAAATCGCCTGGTGCCTGCCAGCCGAGCGCCTCGACGTCCACGCGGGCACGGCGCGACAGCGGACGCAGCTGCTTGAGCACGAGCTGCGGCGGCGTGATGGCGCCGTCGGCGCGTCGCGGCCAGCCCGCGGCCATCGAGCGGAACTCGACATCGAGCATCACGGCCTCGGGCCGCAGCACCGCGGGCAGCCGGCGGTCCTCGGCCTCGAGCCAGGCGCGGCCGGCGGCCTCGAGCGCGCGCAGCAGGCCGGCCGCCTGGGCGTCGCTGAGCACGCGTTCGCCGACCGGCACCTGGTCGCTCGACTGCGTCGTCTGGACGCGCACGTCGTCGCCGCCGATGCGCGTGATGCGCAAGATCTCGGGGCTGGCGAGGCTGCCGGCCGGCGGGTTGGTCACCGAGAGCGAGCCGGCCTGGGTGTTGGTCTGCAGCACGACGTCGAAGCCGCGCTTGCCGCCGACCTTGCCCGTGCGCCGCACCGTGGCGAGGCCGACGCCGTTGGCCAGCTCGGCTTCGTCGTCAAAGCGCGGGTGCACCAGCACGGCCATGCGGCCCGCGAGCTGGTCGACGCCGGCGAGGGTGCGCTCGTCCCAGGCGACCAGGCGCCAGTACGAGCCCCAGACCCGGGCGATGGCGGACTCCAGGCTGCGCTTGCCGTTCTTGGCGCCCGCCCGCCATCCGGACTCCGACTCGTAGAGCCCGGCGCCGTGGAAGCTCGCCGTGTCCTCGACCGTGCTGCTGCTGCGGAAACGCAGGCCCTGTTCCGGCGAGAGCGCGGCGAAGCGAGCCTCGATCGCGGCGACGGCCTGCTGCAGCCAGGCCGGATCTGCGGGCGTCTCGGCGATCAGGGCGCCGAGGCCGCCGTTGTCGATGCAGCGGGCGATCGGATCGTCGGCGCCGAGCCCGGCGCGGAACTCCGCGGCGAACGCGAGGGCGTCCGGCGCACCACCGTGGGCGATGGCGTAGGCCGCGAGCCCTTCGAGCGTGAGCTGGCGCACCCGTTGGTCGGCGAGGCGCGGGTCGAGCGCGAGCGCCGCCAGATCGACGCCGATGCGCGGCAGCTGCCTGGCGAAGCCGGCCACGGTCAGGCACATCGGCGTCGCGGCGTGCACCACCTCCAGCTCGCCCTCGGGCCGCTGCACCTGGGCCAGGGCGTCGACCAGCACGTCGGTGCCGACGCATTTGCCGCCGATGGTCGCGAGATCGGCGCGCGCGACGTCGAGCGGCCGCCCATCGAGCGCCACGGACGTCGCCATGCCCTCGAGCGGCGCGACCTCGATCTCCAGCGTGTGCGTGCCGCCGGTGCGTTCGAGCCAGGTGGCGTACTGCGCGGCCGTCAGCGGGATCCAGCGGACACGCTCAGGCTCGACGTGGATGGCGATCGGCGTCGCCGCGTCCACGGCGGCCTGCAGCGCCGGGTCGAGGAAGAGCGCTGGCGCCCAGCCGTTGGGCGTGCCGCGCGACGAGGTCAGCAGGTTCAGGTGCGCCTGGGGTGTCTGCTGGTGGGCGGTGATGACGGCCGCGACGGGGCCGACCTCGAAGGGCGTCTCGTCAAAAAGCGCGATATCCTGGGTTCCGAGCGCGGCGAAGGTCGCCATGCCCGCGGCGTCCGCGCGGATGCGCCGGGGGATGCCCGCGGCGAAGCCACCGGTGTAGCCGATCGCGGCGCCGGGCCGGGTCGACTCCTCGGGCAGGAGCATCCGGTCGCGCAGGGGGCCGCCGCCGGCGCGGATCTGCAGCGCCAGCGGTCGCTCCCAGGCGTCGTCGTCCGCGAGCCAGCGCAGCTTGCCGCGCACCGCCGGTGGCAGCGCCGGCTCGAGTCGGGCCATGAAGCGCGCGATGCCCGCGGCGTCGAGCATGTTGTAGCGATAGAGCGAAAACGCCCAGATCGCCTCCGGCACGGCGCGATGCGGGTCGGGCGGCAGGTAGATGAGGGTGCCGCCGCCCAGCCTCGGCGTGCCGTAGTGCTGTGGCTTGACGCTGGGGAAGCAGGTGCCGATCACGCGCTCGTAGAAGGCGCAGTCGTAGATGCGCCCGTCGCCCAGGCGGCGCAGGCCGAAGGCGGCGAGGTCCTGCGTGGCGAGGGCGTCGTAGTAGGCCTGCACCGTGGCAAACGGCCCGATCTGCGGCACCGCCGGCGGACCGCAGCCCGAGATCTCGACGCCGTTGAGGCGGCGGAAGATCATCCACTCGTCGTGCAGCTTGTAGAAGTTCGCGTCGAGCAGGTGGCGTTGGCAGCTCGGGCCGTCGAAGCCCTCGAGCACGAACTTGACGGCGGCTTGGCGCAGCGTGCCGTCCGATGCGACGTCCTTGGCCGCCATCGCCAGGAAGGCGTCGAGGCTCTCGACCGACGCCACGGTATGGCCCTCGAAGCCCGGCGGCTCGGGCCCCGCGCAGCCGCAGTCGTCGCCGCAAGCCGACAGGCACGACGCCAGCAGGACCAGCAGCGCCCAGAGCGCACGCATCAGGGCAAGAGCGGCGGCCGGACGGCGAGGCCGGCGCGCAGGGCGTCGAGCTCGGCTTGCTGCTTGGCCGCTTGGGCCGCGAGCGCGTCGATCTGGCGCTGTTGCTGCTGCACCGTGGCGACCGCCATCGAGAGGTAGCCGTAGAGGTCGACCATGTCGCGGTTGCTGTCGACCGCCGGGCTTGCCGGATCGTCGTCGATCAAGAAGCCGAGGTGGCGCCGGCCGCTCGGGCCCTGGGCCTTGTATTGGTAGGTCGCGAGCTTGACCGCGAGCAGCCGCTGCGCGAGCGCCTGCGCCTCGGCCTGGTCGACGTAGTCGATGGCGGTCTTGAACGCCACGCGCGAGATCGGGCAGCCGCCGGGCTGCTGCTTCGGATCCTTGTCGGTGCAGCGCAGCAGGCCGTTGCAGCTGTCGTGCGGATCGCAGACGGCGTTCTCGGTGGTGCAGGCGAGGCCGGCCTTCTCGGTCGTGCAGTCGGCGACGTCGGCCTTCTGCTTCCAGCCGCTGCACACGGGATCACCGCAGGTGCCGAACCATTGCAGCTTGCTCGGCGCCTCGCACTCGCCCTTGGCGCTGACGTTGACGCCCACGTTGGCCGCTGCGCAGCTGTTGCCGTGGGTCTTGCCGTCGCAGCCGCAGACGGGCTCGTAGACCATGTCGCAGGCCTGGGGCTTGGCCGTGCAGGCGCCCATGCCGGTGCACTGGCCCGCGGGCCGCGCGCAATACAGCCCCGCGACGCAGGGCATGATGCTGCTCATGACCTCGTTGCAGGGGGCGCCGAGGGAGCCGTCGCCCTTGGCGTCGCCGCCAGCCGTATCGCCTGGAGCCGTGTCGCCTGGGGCCGTGTCGCCAGCGCTGGTGTCGGCCGCGTCGTCGACCGTGGCGTCACCGCCGCACGCGTCGGGCGGGATCATGCACGCGTCGGTGGCGTAGCAGCCGAACTTGCCGCCGGTGCAGGTGCAGACGGTCGAGGGGTGGCAGGCGCCGCAGCAGCACTCCTGGCCGTAGTTGCAGGTCACGCCGTCGGTGCAGCTCTCGTTGGTGCCGATCGGCGGCGCGCTCGGGCAGCTCGCCGGGTTGACGTCGCTGGCCGCCGTGTCGCCGACGCTGCCGGTGTCGCCGACGCTGCCGGTGTCGCTGACGGCCGAGTCCGCCGTGGCGGTGTCGTCCGCGACGTCGATGGTGCCGCCCTCGTCGACGACGTCCCCCGCGCCAGCGCCACCGCCGCCGCTGTCGGTGCTGCACGCCGCCAGCAGCGCAGCGGACGCGATCGCCAACGCGATCGCCCAGGTCCGTGTCGTCATCATCGTCGCCTCCGGCCTGCCCCAGGCTCAACCCTCGGCATCAGTCTAGCACGATCGGCGGGCGCGCGCCGGCTCACTTCTTGATCCAGACCTCGAGCTCGGTGATCTGCCAGGAGCTGTAGGAGCCTGCGAACTTCTGCTGGCAGGCCGTGCACGACTGGCAGCCGACCGAGCCGCAGCTGTAGACGTTGCCGGGGTTTCCGTAGCCCGTGGTCATGTTGCTCTCGACGTACAGGTCGTGGTTGCCGCCGAAGGTCGGGCCGTAGTTGCTGCCGTTGTAGGCCGCGTTGCCAGCGTTCTGGTAGTACGGGAACTTGAAGTCGTTGGTGACGCTGAACAGGAAGTTGCTGGACGACGAGGTGTAGTTGCCGTTGCTGGACCAGGAATTGGCGTTGTAGCCGCCGAAGACCTGGTTGGTGTTGGTCTGGATCAGCGAGATGGACGGGCCCTTGCCGTTGCACAGGCTGTGGAACGTCGACGAGTTGGCGCCGTGGTCGCTGCGGCGGTAGCAGAGCGTCCACTCGGATGCGCTGTCACCGTAGAAGCCGTTGACCTTGAGCTGCCCGGCCGCGTCGAGGATCTTGGTGCCGAGGAAGCCCTTTGGCTGGCTGCACTTGCTGGTGTCGAAGGCGGTGCAGTCGACCTTGCAGCCGAGCGTACCCTCCGAGCCGGGGCCGAAGCCGGTGGCGCAATCCTTGCCCCCGACGTCCGTGAGATCGCAGACCTCGTTGCCAGCGCGGACGCCGTCGCCGCACATCGGCCCGGTCAGCAGCTCGCGCCACTCCTTGCCCTGCATGACGAAGGTCTTTTGCAGATCGGTGCGGTAGACGATCTGGCCAGGAGTGCTGACCGCGAGCTGGGCCGGCAGATCCGGGACGATCAGCGTCCACAGCGCCGGCCAGCCTGCGACCAGCGCGGCCTTGCCGATCTGCGACGACGTCATCCCGGCGGCGTCCGAGTGGGCGCTGCCGACGTTGCCGACGACCAGCGTGCCGCCGACGCCGATCAGCTTGGACGACTGCACCTGGAAGCGAAGCGCCCACGACAGCAGCTTGCCGTCGGTGCCGGCGTTGGCGTCGCAGTTGACCTTGTCGAGCTGCGGGATGCAGTAGCCGGTGTCCTTGATCCGCAGGTTCCAGGTTCCCTTGGGGTTCTTGCCGATCCAGCTGCTGAGGTCGCCGGTCTTGGTCGCCGTCGGCTTGGGGAAGGTCGTCTTGAGCGATTTTTCGCCGACCTTGCCGCAGGGATCGCAGAGCAACATGCCGACCTTCTTGTCGTCCGGCGGCAGCAGCGAGATCGAGACCACCGAGAGGTCGGAGTTCGCGAGCTCGACGTCGACCTCGAAGTAGACCTCGGACAGGCCGACATCGCCGACGGTGATGGTCGAGACGGCGTCGACGCCGGTGTTGTCGGGGATCTTCAGGCCGACCTCCTTGGCCGGGATGGCGAAGGTCTCGGCGAATTGCGTCGTCAGCAGCTTGTTGCTGACCTCGTCGAGGCCATCCGCAGGCAGGGCGCCCGCGGTCGACGCGCACTTGAGCTTGCCGTCCGAGAGGATGCCGACGACCACCTGGCCGGTGGGGCAGGCGCCCGCGGGGACGCCGACGCCCGTGAGCTTGCTGCCGTCGCCGACGAAGCTCGCCGCGGTCACGCTCTGGGCGACGACGTCCTTGGCGTTGACCTTGTCGGCGGTGACGGTGCCGGCGGTGATGGTGCCGGCCTTGAGGCTGTTGCTGCCGAGGTCGATGTTGTCGTCGAGCTTCAAGGCGCTGACCGGGACGCAGCCGGTGCACGACAGGCTCGCCGCGACATCGGCGACCTTGGCGTGCAGCGCGAACAGGCCGGCGTGCACGGGCTGGCGCGGCAGCTCCGGGTCCGCGCCGACCTTGACGCCGAGGTAGAGCGCAGACTTGGCGGCGAGCGCGGCGACGTCGAAGGCCTGGGTCGCGCCGAGCGCCGTGGCGAAGGCACCGCCCGTGACCTTGATCTTGCCGGTCTCGCTCCAGAGCGCCGAGCCACCGGACGCCGCTTCGTAGAGCGCGAACGTCACGTCGTAGTCGCCGTCGGCCGCCGGCGTGCCCCCCGCGCTGCGCAGCGCACCCTCGAACATCGTCGTGGCCGGGGCAGCGACCGCCGACGAGACCGAAGCGCTGCGCGGGTCGAGGAGGAGCACCGCCAACAGCGCGAGGAGCGACAGGATGGAGCAACAGGACGAACGCGGACGCAGCATGGGACCCTCCAAGTGATCGGTAGCGTATCGGTCGCCCTTTGGCTCCGCAATCGTCGCCGCGCAGGTCGCGGCGAGGGGGCCGCGGCGCGTGGCCCACCATTGGCAAGCGGCGGGCGCTGGGCCATCCTGTCGCCGCCCGCCGCGACCGCCACCCGGCGTCACGGTGTGCGGCCCGGGGGTTCCGCTCGATGCTCGATGTCTTGCCTGCCGACGATCCCGCGGCGCTGGAGCGCGCGGCCATCGCCCTCGCCTCGGGACGGTTGGTGGTCGTGCCGACCGAGACGGTCTACGGCCTCGCCGCGGACGCCTCGGACGACGAGGCCGTGGCCTCGATCTTCACCGCCAAGGGCCGACCGTCGCACAACCCGCTGATCGTCCACTGCGCCGACGTCGCCGCGGCGCGCAGGTTCGGCGTCTTGGACGCGCGGGCCGAGGCGCTTGCGGCGGCGTTCTGGCCGGGGCCGCTGACGATGGTGGTGCCGCGCCAGCCCGACGCACGCCTCGCCGACGCTGTCAGCGCGGGTCTGCCGTCGGTGGCGCTGCGCGTGCCGCACCAGCCTTCGCTGCAGGAGCTGCTGCGGCGCTGTCGGCGGCCGCTGGCCGCGCCCTCGGCGAACCGCTCGGGGCACCTGAGCCCGACGCGCGCGCTCGACGCCGCGATCGACCTCGCCGGCCAGGGCGCCATCGACTGCGTGCTGGACGGCGGCGCCTGCACCTTCGGCCTCGAGTCGACCATCGTCGCGTTGGACCCCGACGGCGTGCGCCTGCTGCGGCCAGGGGCGCTCGACCTCGCGGAGATCGAGGCCGTCGTCGGGCCATTGCTGGCCCACGCCGCGTCGGGCGAGCCCGAGATCCGCGCCCCGGGCATGTCGCTGCGCCACTACGCGCCAGGCCTGCCCGTGCGCCTCGACGTCCTCCGGCCGCTGCCGGGCGAGGCGTGGTTGGTCTACGGCACGCCGCCCTTCGCCGAGGTGCCAGGCGACCTGGACGCGCTCGTCACGACCAACCTGTCGCCGGACGGCTCGATCCGCGAGGCCGCGAGCCGGCTCTTCGCCGCGATGCGCGACGCCGACGATCCGAGCCGCTTCGTCGGCATCGCCATCGCGCCGCTGCCGACCGAGGGCATCGGCGCCGCGGTGCACGATCGCCTGCGCCGCGCCGCGGCTGCCTCGGCGCCCGCGCCGCGCTGGCTGGTGCTCGACCTCGGCGGCGTGGTGGTGCACATCGCGCGGACGTGGGCCGAGCGGGTGCAGGCGGCCGGCATGGCGCTGCGCCCCGGCTGCGACGGCGACGCGGCGCTGCGCGGCGTCTGGGGCGACCTGCTGGCGCTGCAGCGCGGCGAGATCGCGCTGACCACGCTGGCCGAGCGGCTGTCGGCGGCGCTCGGCGGCGTCTACAGCCCGGCCGAGGTGGCGCAGATCTACGACGCGCAGATCCTCGGCCCCTACGCCGGCGTGGCCGATGTGGTGGCCCTGTGCGCCGTGCCGGTCGCGATCCTGTCGAACACCTCGGCTGGCCATTGGCAGACGCTGCTGCGCGATCCGGTCGTCCAGGCGGCGCAGCGACGCTTCGCCAGCTTCGAGCTCGGCGTCTGCAAGCCGGATGCGGCGATCTACGACACGGTGGCGAGCGCGCTCGCGGTGCCGGCCTCGGCCCTGCTGCTGCTCGACGACAGCGCCGAGAACATCGACGCCGCGAGCGCGTGTGGCTGGCAAGCCGAGTGGATCGACCCGTTCGGCGACGTGGCGGCGCAGATCCGCGCGCTGCTCGGGGCGCGCGGCTTGCTGCGGTCGCCGACGCCGCGCTGAGGTCGTCGCCGCCGGCGCACCCTGGACCTCAGGCCACGACCCAGGCGCCTACCACTGTGCGAGCAGCTTCTTGAGCTGCGAATCGTCGAGGAAGAAGTCGGCGACCGCGTCGTGGTCGAGCAGCAGCCGCGACAGGCCGCTCGCCTGGTTGCCGGCGCCCTCGGTGTAGCGCAGCAGCCGCGCGACCGGCTCGATCAGGGGCTCGATGCCGTCGTCCGGATCGTCGAGCTCGAGCGCGCCGTTGTCGACCAGCATCTCGAGCAGGCGCTCGGCGCTGTCCATGTCGTCGGGCTCGATCGGCGTCGGCTGCCAGTCCAGATCGATGTCGACCAGGGCGGCGTAGGGCGCAGCCTTGCCACGGTTGGCGTTGCCACCGACGGCGAGCACGCTGCCGTCGCGAAGCTGCACCACGAGGTGCCCGCGCTGCGGGAGCTTGCGCGCCGGCCCGACCGGGGTCCACGTCTTCTCGGCCGGATCGAAGAGCTCCTCGCCGAACGCGCCGAAGCAGGCGACCCGGCCGTCGGCGAGCAGCAGCAGCGGCCCACCGCCGCGGAAGCCGGCCTCGACCCGATGCCAGACGCCCCGACGCGGCTCGTAGAGGTGGCCGCCCTGGCCGATGACGCGGCCGTCGGCGAGCACGCAGAAGTCGCGCTCGGCGCCCTCCATCTTGCCGAGCTCGGCCCAGGCCTTGCCGTTGGCTTCGAGGCGCTCCGCCGTGCGCGGCCGCTGCTGCACGCCCGTGGCCGAGCGGACCTTGCCGCCGACCGCGAGCAGCGCGCCGTCGGGCAGCGCGAGCAGGCCGTGTTTGCGGCGTCCGTGCAGCAGCGGCGCCGCCGGCGTCCAGGCGCCGGTGGCCGGATCGAAGCGCTCGGCGCTGGTCAGCAGCGCCACGTCGCGGCGCTCGTTGTCGTCCTTGCCGGCGAGGTCGGCGCAGGCGCGGCCGCCGCAGACCAGCACGCTGCCGTCGGCCAGCAGCGCCGCGGCATGCTCGATGCGCGGCGTCGCCAGCGCGGCGACCCGCTGCCAGGAGTCGGTGGCCGTGCGGTAGCGAAAGGCGTCGCCGTCCGCCTCGCCGACGCCGACGACCAGCACGTCGCCATCGGCGAGCAGGGTCGCGGTATGGCGACGCGACGCCAGCGGCAACGGCGCCACGGGCTCGAAGCGGCCCGTGTCGACGACGTACCGCAGCGCCGTCGTCTGCGCGGCCCCCTCGGCATCCAGGCCGCCCAGGATCAGCGCGTCGCCGTCGTGCAGCAGCGTCAGCGTGTGTTCGTAGTGGGCGCTGTCGAGCGCGAGGAGCTGGGTGTGGAACATGGCGCCTCCCGTGGGCCTGCCGGCCATGGCCGCGGCGACGCGTGCGCGCGCGGGGTGGGCAACGTGACGGCAGGCGACCGGATCGTCAAGCGTCGACGACGCACGACGCGACGGCGCTTGACCGTTCGCGCACGGGCGGGCGACGCTGGCGCGCACCGAATCCGCGGGGCGATCGCACGCCCGGCCGCACCGTCCGAGGAGACCCCGATGTCCAAGCCCCAGCGTCCCAGCCTGCGCGCCCGTGCCGCAGCCTCGCTCCTCGCCCTCGTGGGCCTGTTCGTCGCGCCGAACGCGTTCGCCGCGGGCGAGACGTCGGTCGCCGTCACCCTGTCGCCGCTGCACCTGCTCATCCCGATGGTCGAAGTGACGGGCGAATTCCGCCTGATGGACAACCTGTCTGTCGCCGGCATCCTCGGCGGTGGCCGGCTCCAGGGCATCAGCGGCGACACCGAGGTGGACCTGACCATCTACGAGATCGGCGCCCAGGGGCGCTACTACCTGACCGGTTCGTTCCAGAGCGGCCTGCACGTGGGTGTCGAGTTGCTGCAGCTCGGCATCACCGGCGGCGCGACGGCCGGCGAGATCTCGGCATCGGCGTCGGGCCAGGGCTTCTCGGCTGGTGCCTTCGCCGGCTACAAGCATACCTTCGGCTTCGGCCTGGTCCTCGACGGCCAGCTCGGCTACTCGGTCATGCTGGTCAAGGCGTCTGCCTCTGGCGAAGGCGCCAGCGTGAGCGCCGGCGAGTCGTCCCGCGGCGTCCTGCTCAACCTCAACATCGGCTGGGCGTTCTAACACAGACCCGGCGCCGGAGCCGGCGTTGCCACCTCGCCCGCAGCCCCGACCGGCCCTCCGGCGCGACGCCTGGATCGCCGCGCTGTTGGTGGTCTCGGGCGCCATCGGCGTCGGCGACGAGGTGCTGCTGGCGCGCTGGCTCGGGCTGCTGCTCGGCCACGCGGCCACGGCCCAAGCCACCGTGCTCGCGACCTGGATGGCCGGCCTCGGCCTGGGTGCCGTGATGTTGGGCCCAGGCGCGGACGCCAGCCGCCAGCCGCTGCTGCGCTACGGCCTGCTCGAGGCCGGCGCCGCCATGCTCTGCGCGCTCTGGCCACTGGTGGCAGGCCCGCTGGCCGACGCGAGTTCGGGCCTGCCCGCCTGGCAGCGGGCGCTTGCGCTGTCGTGGACGCTGCTGCCGCCGGCGCTGCTGCTCGGTGGCACCTTGCCGGCAGCGACGCGCGCGGCCGCGACCAGCCTGCGTGGCGGAGGCCGCACCTTCGGCCTGCTCTACGCCGCGAACAGCGCCGGAGCGCTGATCGGCGCGCTCGGCGTCGGCGTCGGCCTGCTCGGCAGCGTCGGCATGCGCGTGAGCCTCGCGGTCCTGGTGGCGCTCGGGTTGGCGCTCGGGTTGGTGGCAGCGTGGCTGGCGAAGCGCTTGCACGGCGACGAAGCGACGGACGCGCAACGGCCTGCGACGTCCGTGTCGGCCGGCGCTGGCGAGCGGGAGCGGGCCGGGGCGGGGCCGATGGTCGGCTGGCTGGCGCTGGCGGCTGCGGGCGGCGCCACGGCGCTGGCGCTCGAGGGCGTGACGATGCGGCTGCTCGGGCTCGCGGTCGGCGCGTCGGCCTACGCCTTCGCCGGCGTGGTCGCGGTCACGGTCCTGGGCGTGACGCTCGGCAGCGCTTGGGCGCGCGGCCGCGGCGGTGCGCGCCGGGGCGCCGCGTTGGTGACGGCGTCGCTGACGGCGTTCGGTTGGCTGCTGGCGGTGCGCCTCGTCGCGGAACGCATCGGCCACGCCCTCGCCGCGAGTCGCCACGGCCTCGCGACCGCCACCAGCTGGCCGGGCGATGTGCAGATGCTGGTGCTGCAGGGCGCCCTGGCCACGGCCATCGCCCTGCCCTCGGCGGCGGCGCTCGGCGCGCTGCTGCCGCTCTGCGCCGACGGCCTGATCGCGACCCGCGGCCGCATCGCTGGTGGCGCCGCCTGGGCGCTCGGCGCCAACACCGTCGGCGCGGTCGTCGGCGCGGCGCTGGCGCAGCCCTTGCTCGTGCCGTGGTTGGGCCTCGATGGCGCCTGGACGCTGCTGCTGAGCGCATGCGGCGCGCTGGTCGTCGGCAGCGCCCTCGCGGCCGGCGGCGGCGCGGGCGCGCGGCGGCCGGCGCCGACGCTGGTTGTGGCCGCGACGCTGCTGGTCGCGGGGCCGTGGGCCCTGCCCGGCTGGGACGCGCGGCTGCTGCACGCCGGCGCCTTTCGCGGCGTCGCGCGCGATCCGGGCGATTGGGCGACGTTCCGCGAGCGTCTGCTTCGCGACGAGGTCGTCGCGGCCGAAGACGGCGCCGAGGCGAGCGTGGCGGTGCTGCGGCGCGACGGCGACCTCGCGCTCAGCCTGCAGGGCAAGGCCGACGCGAGCACCCGCGGCGATATGCTGACGCAGGTGGTCTCGGCCTGGCTGCCGATGGCGGCGGCGGCGGCGACGGAGCAGATCTTGGTGATCGGCCTCGGCTCGGGCGTGACGGCGGGCGTCGCGGCGGAGCTTCTCGCGGTCGAGCGGGAGCGGGCCGGGCGGGCCGGAGCGCCGCTCGGGGCGGCAGGCGTCGACGTCGTCGAGCTCGAGCCCGCAGTGCAGCGCGCCGCTGCGCACTTCGACCCGTGGAGCCACGGCGCCAGCGGCCGCCCGGACGTGCGCCACCATGGCGACGACGCCCGCGGCTGGCTGCTGGCGCGGCCCGACGCGCGCTGGGACGTGATCGTCAGCGAGCCGTCGAACCCGTGGATGGCCGGCAACGGCAACCTCTTCTCGCGGCAATGGCTCGGGGCGCTGCGCTCGCGGCTGCGCCCGGGCGGGGTGCTGGCGCAGTGGTTCCACGCCTACGAGATGGACGACGGGCTGCAGGGCGCGGTGCTGGCGACGGTGGCCGAGGTCTTCCCCCACGTCTCGCTCTGGACGCTGCACCCGGGCGACCTGCTGATGCTGGCGAGCGACGCGCCGATCCGGCTCGACGACGCGCGCCTCGGGCGCTGGCTGCAGCGGCCCGTCGTCGCCGCGGACCTCGAGCGGCTCGACGTCGCCGGGATCCCGGGCCTGCACTCGCTCCAGGCGCTCGACGAGGCCGCCTTCGACGCCGCCGTCCGCGGCCCCGGCCGCGGCGACGTTCTCGATGACGACGTGCCGCGCCTGGAGCTGCAGGCGCCGCGCGCGCTCTGGCGGGGCGATCGCGCCGTGCGCCTCGATGGCCTCGACCAGCGCCGGGGCTGGCCGCCCGCGCCGGGCTCGGCGCTCGCCGACGCGGTCGACGCTGCCGACGACGTGACCGCGACCGCGCAACGGCTGCTGGCGCAGCACAGCCGCTTCGCCGCGGCGCCGGCGGCGTTTCGCCATGGCCTGATGCGTTGGTTGTTGCCGCGCGCGGAGCCCGCGTTCTTGGTGGCGATGCAATTCTCGCTGCTGCGCGAGCGGCAATCCCGCCGCGCTGGCGAGGTCGGCGGCCGCGTCCAGGCGCAGACCGACGCCATCGCGGCGGCGGCGCTGGCGGCCGCGGTGGATGCGCGGCTGCAGGGCCAGCTCGCGGCCGATCCTGCGCCTGCACCAGCGTCCGCGGCCTCGATGCTGCTGGTGCGCGCGCTCGACGCCACCCAACGCGGCGACGACGCCGTGGCCCTCGCCGCGTTGCGTCGCTGCGTCGGCCTCGGCGACGAGCGACTCGGCCGCTGTCAGGCGCTGCTGCAGGCGTCACCGGCGTCACGACGCGCCTTGACGCGTCGTTGGCTGCGCTGAGGCCCGGTCAGCGCGCAGCGCTCGACGCGATCCTGGCGCACCGCAGACGCCGAGCGCAGATCCTGGCCGCAATCGTCGCGGGGCTCAGGTCGCGACGCGGCGGTCGGCCACCCATTGCAGCGCGCTCGCCAGGACCATCACCTGCAGGCAGCCGATCACGTTGTACCAGAGAAAGCCGATCGACGAAGCGAAGAACATCGCGATCACGAGCAATTGCGAGACAACCGCGGCAGCGAAGACCGCATGCCCGCGCACCCGCGGCAAGAAGAACGCGACCAGGAACACGCCGAGCACCGTGCCGTAGAAGATCGAGCCGAGGATGTTGACGGCCTGGATCAGGTTGTCGAGCAGCGAGGCGAAGCTGGCGAAGCCGAGGGCGACGAGGCCCCAGAACACGGTGAAGAGCTTGGACGCCACCAGCACCTGGTGGTCCGTGGCGTCGGGCCGCAGCAAGCGACGCCAGATGTCGACCGTCGTCGTCGAGCCGAGCGCGCTGAGTTCGCTGGCGGTCGAGCTCATCGCGGCGAACAGGATGACGGCGATCAGCAGGCCGACCAGGCCCGAGGGCAGCCAGCGCGTGACGAAGCTGATGAAGACGTAGTCGGCGTCCTTGGTCTCGGCGCCCGGCAGCGCCTGCTGCACCACGGCCTTGGCCCGGCCACGCAGCGCGCTGGCGTCCGCCGCGTGGGCACGCAGGGCGGCGCGGGTCTCGCCTTCTGCCGCCACGTCGCCGGCGCTGCGGGCGGCGAGCAGGCGCTCGACGTCGAGCCGCTTGCGCGCCTGCAGGCCGGTCCACTTGGCCTCGAGCGCGGCGAGCGCGGGGCCCTCGGCGCTGGCCAGCACCTGCTGGCGCAGCGGCTCGTTGAAGAGCAGCGGCGGCGCCGTGAACTGGTAGAAGACGAAGACCAGGATGCCGATGAACAAGATCAGGAACTGCATCGGGATCTTGAGCACGCCGTTGAACAGCAGGCCGAGCCGGCTCTGGGTCAGCGAGCTGCCGCCGAGGTAGCGGCCAACCTGCGACTGGTCCGTGCCGAAGTACGCGAGCGACAAGAAGAAGCCGCCGGTGATGCCGGACCAGAAGTTGTAGCGGTCGCTGAGGTCGAAGTCGAAGCCGACGGCGTTCATCCGGCCGAAGGCGCCGGCGATGGCCACCGCGCCCGGCAGCGTCACGGTCTCGGGTAGGCGGTGCAGGATGACGAAGGCGGCGACGACCATGCCGGACAGCATCACGATCATCTGCTGCTTCTGTGTCTGGCTCACCGCCTTGCTGCCGCCCGAGACGGTGTAGACGATGACCACGCCGCCGATGCCGAGGATCGTGGGCTCCAGCGGCCAACCGAGCACCGCCGAGAGGATGATCGCGGGCGCGTAGATGGTGATGCCGGCGGCCAGGCCGCGCTGGATCAAGAACAGCGTCGCGCCCAGCAGCCGCGTCTTGAGGTCGAAGCGCGCCTCGAGGAACTCGTAGGCCGTGACCACGCGCAGCGCGTAGTAGCGCGGCAGGATGAAGACGCAGATGAAGACCATCGCCAGCGGCAGGCCGAAGTAGAACTGCACGAACCGCAGCCCGTCTTCGTAGGCCTGGCCGGGCACCGACAGGAACGTGATGGCGCTGGCCTGCGTCGCCATCACCGACAGTCCGATGGTATGCCACGGCAGGTCGGTGCCGCCGCGCAGATGGCCCTCGCCGGTCGCCGCCGTCGCCCGGCTGCGCCAGAGCCCCCAGCCGATGATGCCGACGGTCGTGGCGACCAGGACCAGCCAGTCGAGCGCAGTCACGACGCCACCTGCGTCAGCGCCCAGAGCAGCGCGACCACGAGCGCGAGGCTGGCGATGGTGACGGCGTAGATGGCGCGCCAGCTGCCGAGGATCGGCGGCGGCTCGTCGGCCTCGGGGCGCGGCGCTGCGCCGTGCGGGTCGGTGCTCATCGCGCGAGCACGTTCGCCAGCAGGCGGTAGGCGCCGGGCACACCGGCCGGCAGCTGGCGGAAGAACGCGAGCCCGGTGTAGACGAACAGGCCCTTGCCGTGCTTGCCGAGCAGCAAACCACCGTCGAGGGCCGGCTCGCCCGGGTCGGCGGCCTGCAGCACGGCCTGGTACTTCGGATCCCAACGCTCGGCGTAGTACAGGCCGCGCTCTTGCACCCAGCCCGCGAAATCGGCCTCGTCGAGGGCGTTGGGCCGCGTCCGCAGCGGATCGGCGGGCTGCAGCCAGGTCATCGCCGCGGTCTCGTCGGTGACGCGGGCGCGGCCGATCTCGAGCGGCCACGGCCCGATCTGCACCGTCAACGGGCCGACGCGGCTGTTGGTCTGGTACTGCACGACCAGGCGGCCGCCCTTGGCGACGTAGTCGAGCAGGCGATCGCGTTGCTGCGCGAGGCGCGGCTCGGCGTTGAAGGCGCGCACGCCGACCAGGATCGCGTCGAAGCGCCCGAGCTGGGTCGAAGCGAGCACGTCGGGCGGCAGCAGCGTCACGTCGTAGCCGACGGCGGCGAGGCATTCGGCGACGCGATCGCCGGGGCCGGGCACATAGCCGATGCGCTTGCCGCCGGTCGCCAGGCGCAGCGGCACCAGCTGCAGCGCGGCCGGCCGGCGCACCGTCAGCGGCGGCAGGTGGTCGTGGCGCACCTCGTCGACCCGCCACGAGCTGCGCTGGCCCTCGACCTCGGCGACGACGCCGCCGGCGATCGCGGCCGGCACCGGCGGAGCGCCCTGCTTGCCGCCACCAGAGGCGGGGGGCGGCGCGTGGATCTGGAAGCGCAGCACCTGCTCGAGCGCGTCGGCGCGCAGGGCAAAGGGCAGCGACGCCGGCTCGGCGCGCCAGCCGGGCGCGAGGTCCAGGCGCACGGTTCCCGTGAGCGTCTGCGCGGCGACGAGCGTCGTGCCGGCACGCACCGCGACCGTCAGCGCGGGCGTCGCGCCGGCGGGCACCATCACCACGTCGCGATCGGGCGTCAGGATGACGGCCGGGCCGATGTCGACCAGGCGGCGTAGCTCGCCACGAACCGGGTCGATCGTCACCGAGACGACGGGACGCTCCAGCTCCAGGCGCTCGCCGCCGACCTCGACCGTGAACCTGGCCACCAGCGCGGCGGGCCCGTCCGGGCGGCCGATGTCGTCGACGGCCGCGAGCGTGTGCAGGCCACCGTCGCTGGGCTGGCGCAGCCAGATCGGCGTCGACATCGCGGCGTCGACCGGCACCTGCACCGTCGTCGCCTGGGTCCAGGGAGCGTGGTGCGCCAGCGGAGCCTGCAGCGCCGCGGCCGCGGCGAAGGGCCAGCGCACGCCGACCAGGCGCACCGCGACCGGCGAGCGGTTGAGCAGCTCGGCCTGCAGCTTGACCGCGGCGCCGGGCACCACGACGTCCTGCTCGGCGCGCACCTCGGCATGCAGGCCGAGGCAATCGGCGATCAGCGCCTCGACCGCCGCCAGCTTCGGCGCGCGGTAGCGGTTGGACGCCGGCAACGCCGCGAGCAGCTTGCGCACACGCAGCAGCGCGGGGACCGAGGCATGGGGCGCGCGCAGGTCGAAGCCTGACGCGGCCGCGCCGATCGCGGCGGCGAGCTCCTTGGTCCCGGGGAAGCGGCCCCAGCTGAAGTCGAGGCCGTCGAGCGGATCGGCCTTGGGCGCGCTGCCGGCGAGCGGCTCGAAGTACTCGAGGATCGGCCCACGCTGGCTCGCGACGCCAAAGCCCTGGCTCTTGTGCTGGCTGCGGCTGGCGGCGGCGACCTCGCCCCACGAGCGGCCCGAGACCGGGTCGTAGCCGCCGACGTCGACCTTGAGGTAGGCCGCCAGCTGCTCGTCGCTCGGGCGGTTCCAGGTCGAGACGTTGTACAGCAGGCGCGCGGCCTGCCAGGGCCTGCCCGCGTCGCCGGGGAACTCGGACGGGTCGGCGAAGCGGGCCGGATCTGCGGCCGCGGCGAAGGCTTCGGCGGCGAGCAGCGCGCTCGCGGTGTGGTGGCCGTGGTTCGGCGGCCTGGTCGTGAAGCGCGTGATGATCACGTCCGGCGCGAAGCGACGCACCGCACGCACGACGTCGGCGAGCACGGCGTCCTTGCCCCAGATGCGCAGGCTCTCGTCGGCGCTCTTGGAGTAACCGAAGTCGCGGGCGCGGGTGAACTGCTGTTCGGCACCGTCGATGGCGCGCGCCGCCAGCAGCTCGTAGGTGCGGATCAGGCCGAGCAGGTCGCCCTGCTCCTTGCCGATCAGGTTCTGGCCGCCGTCGCCGCGGGTCAGCGAGAGGTAGCCAGCGCGCACCCCCCGCTCGCCGACCAGCCAGGCCAGCAGCCGCGAGTTCTCGTCGTCCGGGTGTGCGGCGACGTAGAGCACGCTGCCGACGACGCCGAGGCGGCGGATCTCCGCGGCGATCTCGCCCGCGCTGCGCTGCGGCGCCGGCGACGCCGACGCGGCCGGCAGCAAGGACGGATGCAGCAGCGACAGGCTCATGGCGAGGCTCATGGACAGGGTCAGGAGCCAGGTCGGGAGCAGGGGCGACGAGGCACGGAGGATGGTGGGTCGGCTCATGGCGGCGGACCGTAGCAGACCGCCGGGGGCCGCGGTAGCGACCGCCGCGCAGCCAGCGGATCTGACGGCGCAAGCGCGCGCCCGGTCAGCGCCTGACCGCGAGACTACGCGACATCGTTGCCCGCCGGGCCGAGCCCCTGGCGATCGGCGATTGGACCTGCTATCGCTGGCGCCCGATGCGACGCCCCTTCACCCCTGCATGGCTGGCTGGCGACCCCGAGGCCCTCGCGTTGCTGGACGACGGCTTCCGCCGTGACGACCGCCTGGACGCCGCCCTGGCCGCCGCCGCCGCGCGCCCGATCGCGCCGGCCGTGCTCGCCGCGCTCGAGGCCCGAAACGACGGCCCGGACGACGATCCACGCGCAAGCCCCGCGCGCCGCGCCAACCTGCGGGCGCTGTGCGAGCCGGGCGCGACCGTCGTGGTCACGGGCCAGCAGATGGGCCTGTTCCTCGGCCCGCTCTACACCCTGTACAAGGCCGCTGCGGCGATCGTCGACGCCCGGGCCCTGGCCGCGCGCAGCGGTCGCCCCTGCGTGCCCGTGTTCTGGCTGCAGACCGAGGACCACGACCTCGAGGAGATCGACACCTGCGCGGTGCTGACGGCCGCCGGTGACCTGACGACCCTGCGGGTCGGCGCGCCGGGCTCGACCGCGGCGGCGCGCGTCCCCGTCGGCGCTCGCACGCTGGGGCCCGGCATCGGCGCGGCGCTCGAGGCGCTGGCGACGGCGCTCGACGACGCCCCCTTCGCGGCCGAGGTGCTGGCCCTGCTACGACGGGCCTATCGCCCGGAGGTGCGCTGGTCCGAGGCCTTCGCCGACGTGCTCGCGCAGCTCTTCGCCGACGAGGGTCTGCTCGTGCTCGACCCGCGCGATCCGGCGCTGGCGGCAGAAGCGACGGCGCTGCACCTGCGCTGCCTCGACGCGGTCGACGCCATCGCCGCGACGCTGACGGCCCGCAGCGACGCGCTCGAGGCCGCGGGCTTCGCGGCGCAGGTCCACGTCCGCCCGGGCGCGCCGCTGCTCTTCTTCGCCCCCGAGGGCGCCGACGGCCCGCGCTACCGCCTGGCGCCGGCCGCCGCGAGCGCTGCAGCCGCGACGGCGTCGGACGCTGGGCGGCGATGGATGCTGGTCGGCCACCCCGACGGCCTGCAGCTCGACGACGCGACGCTGCGGGCCAGGATCGTCGCCGAGCCTCGCGCCGCGTCGACCTCGGCGCTGCTGCGGCCGCTGCTGCAAGACACGCTGCTGCCGACCGTCGCCTACGTCGGCGGCCCGGGCGAGATCGCGTACTTCGCCCAGCTGCCGCCGCTCTACGCGTTGCTCGAGGTGCCGATGCCGGTGGTGGTGCCGCGCGCGCGATTTGTCGTCGTGCCCCCGCGGCAGGCCCAACTGCTCGACAAGCTCGGCCTCGGCGCGCTGCAGGCGTGTGGCGACGAGGCGGCGTTGCGCGCGACGCTGGCGGCCGGTGCCGTGGCGGACGGGTTCGAACCGGCGACGGCGATCGACGCAGCGCTGCGGGCCGCGCTCGACCCGGTGTTCGCGCGCCTCGGCGTCGCGATGGAGCGCCTGGACCCGAACCTCGGCAAGACCGTGAGCCGCAGCCGCGGGGCCATCGACGACACCGTCACCAAGCTGCTCGGACGCTACGAGGCCGCGCTGGCACGCCGCGACGCCGACGCGACGGCGCGGTTGGCGCGCGTGCGCGCGGCGCTCTGCCCCGGCGACGCCCCCCAGGAGCGCGTGCTCGGCCTGCCCGGGATCGCGGCGCAGGTCGGCACGGCGACATTGGTCCAGGCCGTGCTGGCGGCCTGTGTGCCCCTGGACGGCGCGCTGCGGGAGCTGCGGCCATGAGGAGCGAGCCATGACGGGCCCGGCGAACCAGGCTGCGACGGCCGCCGACGCCGGCGAGGCGCTGGACCTGCTCGCGTTCGCGCCGCATCCGGACGACGTCGAGCTCTTCTGCGGCGGCACCGTCGCCGCGATGGCCCGGCGCGGCTACCGGGTCGGCGTCATCGACCTGACGCGCGGCGAGCGGGCCAGCCGTGGCGACGTCGCGACCCGCGCCGCCGAAGCCGACGCCGCCGCCCAGGTGCTCGGCCTGACGCTGCGCGCCAACCTCGGCCTGCCCGACACCGGGCTGCGCGCTGACGACGAGGCGCAGGTCCGCGCCGTGGTCGTGGCGCTGCGGCGCTATCGCCCCGAGCTCGTGCTCGCACCGTGGCGCCACGATCGGCACCCGGACCACACGGCCTGCCACGGCCTGATCGAGCGCGCGCTGCTCTTCGCCGGGCTGCTGCGCTACGACCTCGGCCCGGACGAGGCCGCGACGGACGCCCCAGCGCTTGCGCCACATCGGCCGCGCCAGGTGCTCTACTACCCGATGCGCGAGCTGGCCGAGCCGACGCTGGTCATCGACATCAGCGAGGACATCGCGACCAAGCGCGCCGCCATCGCTTGCCACGCCAGCCAGGTGGGCGTCCAGGCGAACTCGACGGCGGTCGACGCGGCGCCGACGCTGCTGGCCCCAACGCTGCTGGCCTCGTCGCTGTCGATGGCCGCGCTGGACGCCCGCGACCGCATGGCCGGCGCCCTGATCGGCACGGCGTACGGCGAGCCCTTCATCAGCCCGACGATGATCGGCCTGCGCGACCCGATCGCCTTTGGCCGCGCCAACGGCTTCGCCGAGCCGCTGTTTCGGCCGGAGCGTCGATGACGAGCGCCGGAGCCAGACCGGGCCCCGAGCGGCCCCTGCGCGTGATCATCACGTGCTTCCCGACCTACGGCGGCAGCGGCATCGTCGCCACCGAGATCGGCCTCGGCCTCGCCCGCCGTGGCCACGAGGTCCACTTCGTCTCGGCGGGCGTGCCAGTGCGCCTCGACCGCGCGGCCGACCGCGTCTACCTGCACGAAGTGACGACCGGCGAGCACGCCACGTTGCAAGACACCGGCACCTACCCGCTGGCGTTGGCCTCGAAGCTGATCGAGGTCGCGCAGTTCGCACGCATCGACCTGATGCACGTCCACTACGCCGTGCCGCACGCGACCGCGGCCTGGATGGCGCGCGAGGTCCTCGGCCCGGCCGCGCCGAGGCTGATCACGACGCTGCACGGCACCGACATCACGCTCGTGGCCGCAGATCCGAGCTTCTTGCCGATCACGCGCTTCTCGATCGAGCGCAGCGACGCGGTGACGACGCCCTCGGCCTTCTTGCGCCAGGCGACCCTCGAGCGGCTGGCGCCCTCGCGCATCGGCGCGCCCGCGTCGGGCATCGCTGTTCGCGACGGCGGCGCTGCGGCCGGTGCGGGCCCGCAGATCGAGGTGATCCCGAACTTCGTCGACACCGAGCGCTTCGCGCCGGGCCTCGGCCGCGACGACCAGCGCCTGCGCACGCTCTTCCCCGACCTGGAGGCCCGCGACACCGTGCTCTGCCACGCCTCCAACTTCCGCCCGGTCAAGCGCCTGGACGACGTGGTCGCGATCTTCGCGGCGGTGGCGGCGGTGCGGCCCGCACGCCTGCTGCTGGTCGGCGACGGCCCGGAGCGGTCGCGCGTCGAGGCGCGACTGCGCGCCCTGGGTCTGCGCGATCGCGCCGCGTTGGTCGGCCGGCAGGAGAGCTGCGCCGACTGGCTGCGGGCGGCGGACCTGTTCGTGCTGCCCAGCGAGACCGAGAGCTTCGGCCTGGCCGCGCTCGAAGCGCTGAGCTGCGGCGTGCCGGTCCTGGCGTCGGCGACCGGTGGGCTGGGCGAGGTCGTCGACGCGGGTCGGACCGGCGAGCTGTTGCCGGTCGGCGACGTGGCGGCGTTCGCGGCCGCCGCGATCGCGCTGATCGACGATCCGGCGCGGCGCGCGACGATGGCATTGGCGGCGCGCCAGGCGGCGGTCGCGCGCTTCGGCCGGGAGCCGGCGATCGACCGCTACCTGGCGCTCTATGCCAGGGTGCTTACTTCTTCCAGGACTTGAGGGCCTCGGCGACGCGGTCCTTATAGAAGAAGTTGGGATCCTTGCTGCCGAGGTCCCAGGCGGCCTGGGCGGCCTTGCGCGCCTCGGCGTCGCGGCCGGCATTGTGCAGGATGTCGGCGCGGATCCAGGTGTTGAACCACTGCTTCTCGATCGCGAGCGACGCGTCGATGTACTTGAGCGCGGTGGCGTAGTCCTTGGTGGTCTCGGCGATGTAGCGCGCGGCGAGGGCGTGCGGACGCCACGCCGACTTCAGCGCCGCCTCGATGTTGGCCTTGGCCTGGTTGGCGGTGTCGACCTGGATCGGCACCGAGATCTTCAGCGCCTCCCACTCGAGGTCGAGCGAGGTCTGGCTGTCGGTCGTGCCACCAAAGACGAAGGTCATGCGCTCGCGCGGCGCGATGGCGCTGGTCGCCGCGGGGACGCGAACGGCGTCGAGCTTGTCGTCGTAGGGCTTGGAGCCGCCGACCCAAAGGCCGACGTCACGGTTGAGCGCGACGGTCCAGCCGGACGCGGTGGGGTGCATGACGATGGCATAGCTACCCGCGGCCACGGCCTTGCCACCGAAGGTGACGTCGCGACTGAAGGTGATCTTGGTCGCCTTGTTGGCGCCGGCGCGCCACGGCTTGTCGAAGGGCACGAGCGCGCCCCAGATCTTGCGGCCGCTGACCGCGGGGCTCGAGTACTCGACGGAGATGTCCGTCAGGCCGACGCGCTGGCTGACGCTGGCGGCGGGGCTCGCCGCGGGCAGCTCGAGCTGGGCGAGGGCCGGCGAGACGCCGCCGACGACGACGGCGCTGGCCAGGAGGAGGCGGACCGAGCCGCGCAGCAACGAGCGCGACCATGGGGAGGAAACCGAACGCATGAAGACTCCTTGTGGCAGGGCACCCGGTCGTTGGGCGCGGCGTGCGCAGGGGTAGCGACCGGCGGGGCGGCTGTCAAACCGGGCAGCGAATTGGCGCGTGGTTGCGGGCCCTGTCGTCGGCGCCGCGCGAGCGGCGCGCGGAAGGCGTCGGGGCCTCTGCATGCTGCGAGCTGCCCGTCTTCGACGTACTGACCGGTGGTCGGCCTCGATTGCGGGCACGGCGGCGATCCCGCGCGCTGTTGGTGCATCACCGCGGATCGACGCCCTACAAGCGGTGCGCAGGACGACGACGTGGCCGCCGATCGCCCCCAAGGGCCTCTGGAGGTCGCGCCGAGGCAGTCTTCCAGACCAGCAATCTGCATCGGGCGCGCCAGGAGCCCGACGCCGAGGCCGTCGGCGTCCGGCTCGAGGGCCGCCGCTCGATGCGCGAGATCGACGAGAAGCCGTGTTTCGTCATCGACGTCACCGAGCGCACCAAGGGCCGTCGCGTCGCCGGCGTGCGCCGCCTCGTGCTCACCGCGATGGTCGAGGACCCGACCGAGGTGAGCGAGGCGCTGGGGCGGCTCGTCGCCCGGTTGCCTGAGGGCGTGACCCGGGCCTATTGGAAGGTCGGCCAGCCGCGGCCCCACCACCCGCACCACGGCCCCAAAACGCGAGCGGGGCGGCCCATCGCTGGAC
>CAZPHC010000057.1:0-28514 GCA_964586155.1 uncultured Enterobacteriaceae bacterium
ACCCAAGGATACTCTCCAACGTCCGGCCACCTCCTCCACGGATTCCGACAAACATACGCAACCTTCTCGTCCAACTCACCGCCATCCAGCACGACCCGATCAAACCCGTCGCGCTGCCAAACGGGAGCACAGCGAAGACCGAGGGCGAGAAGCTGGCCTGCGGCGAAGGAGCGCCAACTGTGTACGATTGTCAAGCGACACGAGAAACTGGCCCAGTAACGACACGAAATCTGGCCCCCCTCTGATAGCAGCCGGCCAGCCCGTCTGGCCGGCTTCCGTTGCCCGACGAGCTTTCCGTGCCCCGTAGGCAAGCCCGGCCGGGTCCCCTGCACAAGGGCGCAAAGCGCCCGCGGAAGGGGTGGCCGTGGCTTGCCGCAGGGGCGCGGAAAGCTCATGGGGTGGGCCTGTCCGTGGGCTTGGTCAGCCCCGAACGACGCTTGCTGCGCAGCCGGTAGCTGTCGCCGCGAATCGTCACGATGTGGCTGTGGTGCAGCAGCCGGTCCAAGATCGCGGTCGCGACCACGTTGTCGCCGAACACCTGGCCCCACTCTCCGACCGCGCGGTTGCTGGTCAGCAGGATGCTGCCGCGCTCGTAGCGCCGCGACACGAGCTGGAACAACAGGTGAGCGGCGTCGGGTTCGAGCGGCAGATACCCGAGCTCGTCGATGATCAGCAGCTTGGGCTTGGCAAAATAGCCCAGGCGCTCGTCGAGCGTGCCGCTGGCATGTGCCTTGGCGAGTGCGCCGACCAGCGCCATCGCCGAGGTGTAGAGCACCGAGTAGCCGCGAGCGACAGCCTCTCGGCCCAGCGCGACCGCGAGGTGGGTCTTGCCGACGCCGGGCGGCCCGAGCAACAGCAGCGCGTCGCCGTTGGCCACCCAGCGACACAGCGCAAGCTCGCGCATCAGTCCGGGGTCGACCGAGGGTTGCGCCTCGAAGTCGAAGCTCTCCAGCGATCGAACGAACGGGAACTTCGCGATGCTCAGGCCCATCGTGGTGCGCCGCTGGTCCTTGTGCGCGGTCTCGGCCCGGCACAACCACGCCAAGGTTTCGCGCATGTTGAGCTCTTTGCGTGCGGCCTCGTCGAGCAGCGTGTCGAGTCGGTCGCGGATGGCCGTGAGCTTGAGCCGGGTCAGCATCGCGTCGAGGTTGTCCACATCGATGGTCATGGCGACACCTCCTGCGCCTGCACGAGGTCTTGGTAGACCGCGAGCGGCCTGGCGAGCTCGGAATCACGCGGCTCTGGGGGCGAATCGCTCGGCTGGGCCGGGTTGCTCGGGCGCGCCGCCCGGGAGAGCGCGAGACGCTTCGCATTTCGGCCTGGGAAACTCTTGTGAGCCCGGCGCAGCAAATATCGCAGTCGCTTCCTTGTTGATCCCGAAGCCCGTGTGCCATGTCCTCCCACATGATCGCCTCCTTCAACCGCGGGTAGGGACAGGCTTCCACGCCTGTCCGACGCCCCATGCTGCGCAGGTGCCCTCCCAACCGCGGGTAGGGACAGGCTTCCACGCCTGTCCGCCCTCAACCCAGCGACCGCCCCCCAACCACCGGCCAAACCCAAGGATACTCTCCAACGTCCGGCCACCTCCTCCACGGATTCCGACAAACATACGCAACCTTCTCGTCCAACTCACCGCCATCCAGCACGACCCGATCAAACCCGTCGCGCTGCCAAACGGGAGCACAACGAAGACCGAGGGCGAGAAGCTGGCCGGCGGCGAAAGAGCGCCAACTGTGTACGATTGCGTCGAGATCCACGCCGCCGAAGGGCCAGACCACGACATGGACGTGGTCGTCCATGACGACCGCAGCGAGAAGCTCGAAGCGTTCGCCGTCGAAGTGTCGTAGTGCGCGCATCACGATGTCGCGCTCTTCTGGTGCAAGAGGCGGGGTGCTTTCGTGCACGCGCCAGGTGACGAAGTACGCGACGCCGGCCTCACGCAAGCGCGGTCGTGTGCGTCGTTGGGGAAGTGGGTTCGTCATCGTGACCTCGGACAGGCATGGAAGCCTGTCCCTACCCGCCAAGTGGGGGGGACGTCAAAATGGCGGACAGGCATGGAAGCCTGTCCCTACCCGCCAAATGGGGGGGCGTCAAACGGCGGACTGGCGTGGAAGCCTGTCCCTACCCGCCAGCTGGGGCGGGCGTCAAAATGGCGGACAGGCATGGAAGCCTGTCCCTACCCGCCAAATGGGGGCCGCGCAGATCGGCTCCGCCGAGCACCGCTTCCAACCTCGAATCCACGCGCCAACCGCGCCCGCCACGTTCTTTCGACCCGCCATTGACCGCGTCGACCAGCGCTGTCAGCGTCAGCGCGACGCGGGACCATTCCGCCGCAAGAGTCAGTGTCAGCAGCCGTTGGCGACTCCTACGGCGGCGGAGTTTCGTTCATGAACACAATCAACCCAGTCGAACGGGCGTCGGCTGCCTGCGGCCATCACCCCGCGACGTGGCTGTTGGCGCTCACGCTCGCGCTCGGCGCCTGCAGCAGCGCCGCGGCGCCCGAGCCGACGCCGAACTACGCGGTGCACATCGCGCCCATCCTCGATTCGCAGTGCGCCAGCTGCCATTTCGAAGGCGGGCCAGCGCCCTTTCGGCTGGACAACTTCGAGAGCGTCAAGCAGATGACGGCCGTCATCGGCGCGTCCATCACGAGCCGGACGATGCCGCCGTGGGGTGTGGACAACAGCGGCGAATGCAACACGTTTCAACATGCGCGCTGGCTGCCCGACGCGCAGATCGAGCTCGTGACTGACTGGATCGCCAAGGGCGCTCCAGAGGGTGACCCGGCCAAGCGCGCACCGTTCGTGCGGGCGACGCAAGATCTGCAGAACCCGACGGTGACGGTGACGCTGCCGAAGTACACCCCGGCGGCCGCGCAGAAGGTGGATGATTATCGCTGCTTCATCGCCAGCCCCGGGAAGGCGTTCGACGGCTTCTTGACCGCGTTCCAGGTCATGCCGGGCTCCAAGCGAACGGTGCACCATGTCATCGTCTATGAGGCAGGGTCTGCGGCGGCGGCGGAGGCCGCCAAGGCGAAGGATGCGAGCGAGGACGGCCCTGGCTACACCTGCTTTGGTGGCCCGGGTGTCGCGCCCTTCAAGGTCCTCGCCGGCTGGGCACCAGGGTCGCCGCCGACGCGGCTGCCCGAGGGCGTCGGGCTCGCGGTTTCGGGCGACTCGACGCTGATCGTGCAAGTCCACTACTACCTCGGTGGCGGCACGGAGGAGGACGAGACCTCGATCGCGTTCCAGGTCGACAGCGAGGCCAAGGTGATCGCGATCACCCAGATCCTGGCCGACACCGACATGATGCTGGCGCCGGGGCGCAAGGAGGCCTCGACCAGCCTGGACATCGGCGGCACGGAGTTTGGTGTCCAAGACCTGACGATCCACGGTGTCCTGCCGCATATGCACAAACGCGGCACGCGGATCCGCCTCGAGCTGGTCGATTCGTCTGGCGAGGAGGCGTGCGTGACCAATACGCCCTCGTGGGACTTCAACTGGCAGCAGTTCTACTTCTTCGACAAGCCGCTCCACCTCCGCGCCGATCAGGTGCTCCGTCTGCGCTGCTTCTACGACACCAGCGGCGACAAGGAGCCCGTGGCCTTTGGCGACAATACCTCCGACGAGATGTGCGTCGTCGCCATCGTCGCCTCGTTCGGCAAGCAGGCCGACGCCATCACGCTGACGCTCAAGGCCGGCGCCGACGCCGCGCTGCCCGCTGCGGCAGGCCCGAGCCCAGCGCCCGACTTCGCGATGGCCGCAGGTGGTGCGCTGCGCGAGACCGCGCGGAGCATCAGGCCGGCTGCGGATGGCGGCGTCTACCTGTCCGGCATGTTTCAGAGCCCGACAATTGCCGTCGGGGAGACCAGCCTGAAGCTGGCAGGCGCGTGGGACGGGCTCGTCACGGCGCTCGACAAGGACGGCAAGGTCAAATGGACCTGGCATCTCGCTGGACCCGGCTACGACAGGACGAGCTACGCGCTCGAGACCAAGGATGGCCGCGTCCTCGCGATCGGCGAGGCGACCGGCTCCGTGACGCTGAGCAACGGCGCGACCTGGACCTCGCAGGGGCAGGCCGACATCCTGATCGCCGAGCTCGACGCCAAGACCGGAAAGCTGCTGAACCATCGGAGTTTTGGCGGTGCGAAGGACGACTACATCTACCTGGCGGCGCTCGACAGCAACGAGGAGCTCTGGGTCGGAGGCTCGTTCGAGGGCACGGTCGATTTCGGTGACGGCAAACCCATCACCGCCACGACCCGGACGCAGTACCTCGCCAAGTACACCAAGTCGGGCGCGCTGCGCTTCGTCCACCACTCCACGGGCGACCTCGAGAACTTCTTCTGGAGCGGGGTCGTCGTCGCGGGCGATGAGTTCATGTTGCTCGCGGGGCTCGTCGGCGACCAGACCATCGCCGGCAAGGCGCTCAAGTTCCCGGCCAAGGGCTCGGATGTCGCGCTCTTGCGCTTCGACGCGCAGGGCAACCTGCTCGACACGCAGAGCTGGGGAGCCGCGGGGCGCGACTGGGCGGGAGGCGTGGTGGAGCACCCCGAGGGCGGCGTCGTCGTGACCTTCTCCTTTGTGGGTCCTGGCTCCATCTTGGGCACCGCGCTGCCGTTCGTCGGCGGGCGTGACGTCGCGCTGGCGCGCCTTGACGCCAAGAACCAGTTGCTCTGGGTCAAGACCATCGGCTCCGACGGCTTCGCGTACGTCTACCCGACGACGGTCGCGCCCAACGGGCATATCTTCGTCAGCGCCACGGTCCAGGGCGCCTTCGACTTTGGTGGTGGGCCGCTGCGGCCGTCGGCGCGCAGTGACCTGGCGTTCGCGGAGTTCACGGCGGACGGCAAGCACCTCTGGTCGCGCCGCATCGGGACCATCGACGACGAAGGCAATGGCCATGTCCACGTCGACGCGTCGAACCGGCTCTGGCTCTTTGGCTCGGCCGGTGTGACCGCCTCGGAGCTCAACGGTGGCGGATCTGCCGACTGGATCGTGCGGCGGTACCCGCTGTCGAAGTAGGGCCGCTGTCGAAGGAGGGCCGCTGTCGAAGGAGGGCCGCTGTCGAGCTACGGCTTGTAGACCAGCCGCGACAAGCGCGCGCCGTCGGTGCCTTCCCAGCCCTTGCCGAACTCGAGCACGTAGACCTGCCCGTCCGGGCCGACGTCGACGTCCATCGGGCCGGTGAATTCAACGCCCTTGAACAGCTGCACCAGCGCCATCACGGCGTCGCTCTCGTCCTGGTGCACGGCGTAGAAGCGGTTGCGGCTCCAGTCCATGAACACCGGCAGCCCCTCGAGGTAGGGCGGCACGCCGGCCGCCTTGCCGCGGTGGATCAGGGCGAACAGCGCCGTGCGCGGGCCGCCGCCCGCGATGGCCGGGAACGCGGGGATGTCGTCGTAGGGGTAGTAGACCAGCGCCGGCCGCGCCGCGCCGAGCGTCGCGGGCTTCGAGACGTTGGGCGAGTCGTTGACCAGCGCCGCGCAATCGTACTTGCCCGAGGCGGTGTCGGTCTCGAAGTCGACCTTGCCGTACGCGAGGTTGTTGGCGATGCAGAACGGCCAGCCGAAGTTGCCGGCGGCGTCGGCGAAGTTGACCTCGTCGTAGCCCTTGGGGCCCTTGGCGGCGTCGTCGGTCTTGGCGTCGGGCCCGGTCTCGCACCACCACAGCCGGCTGGTCTTGGCGTCGACCTTGGCCCGGAAGGGGTTGCGCACGCCGAGGATGTAGACCTCCTTGGCGCCGCCACCCTTGCTGTAGAGGTTGTCGCCAGGCAGGTCGATGCTGCCGTCGGCGTTGGCGTGGACGCGCAAGATCTTGCCGCGCAGGTCGTCGGGGTTGCCGGCGCTGCGGCGCGCGTCGTAGCCGGTCTTGTCCTTGCGGCCGTCGATCGGCGCGTAGCCGGTGGACCAGGGGTTGGTGTTGTCGCCGGTGGTCACAAAGAGCATCCGCCCGGGGCCGAACTCCAGCGCGCCCGAGCTATGGCAGCAGAGCGCGCGCTCGACCGGGACCTTGATCACGGTCTTGATCGAGGCCGCGTCGAGCTTGCCGGCCTTGAGCACGAAGCTCGAGAGCCAGTTTTCGCTCGGCGTCTTGACGCTGTGGAAGAGCCAGACCCGCGCGTTGGTCGCAAAGTCGGGGTCGAGCGCGAGGCCGAGCAGGCCGTCTTCGTGCGCCGTCTCGACGTCGAGCTTGCCGACCTCCTCGACCTTGCTGGTGGCGGCGTTGTAACGACGCAGCTCGCCGCTGCGCTGGATCCAGTAGGCGTCGCCGTTGGGCGCGACCTCGAGCTCCATCGGCCGCTGCAGGCCCTCTGCGAGGGTCTCGCGGCTCCAGGCCTTGTCGATGGTCGCGGCGCAGTCGCCGTCGACGCGGCCGGCGGCCCAGTCGATGCCCTTGGTCACGTGCTGCAGGAACGCGGGCTCGGACCAGGCGGCGGCGTCGTGGCCACCCGCGGTGTAGAAGCTGCGGCCGCCGGCGTGGACCTGGCACCAGGCGTGCGGGTGGTCGTGGCCCATCGCGCCGTCGCGCACGGTGGCGAGCACGTGGACCTTGCCGCGCGGGTTCGAGGTGAAGGCGTACCACTCCTCGTTGCGCTTCCAGCTCAGCGGCAGCTCGGCGGTGGCCGGATGCGCGCGGTCGAGCACGTTGACGACGCCGGGCGTACCCGCGTTGGTGTGGTCCTTGAACGTCGCGCCGACGTGATCGACGTAGAACGGCCACTGCGCCTCGGTGTCGGTCGCCGAGTGCACGCCGGCGAAGCCGCCGCCCGCCTTGACGTAGGCCTCGAACGCGGCCTGCTGCGTCGCGTCGAGCACGTCGCCCGTCGTCATGACGAAGACGACCGCGTCGATGCCGGCGAGACCCTCGGCGCTGAAGCGGCTGGCGTCCTCGGTCGCTTCGACCGTCCAGCCGTGGTCGCCGGCGGCGCCCTTGAGCGCGGCGAGCGCGGCGTCGATCGACTCGTGGCGGAAGCCCGCAGTCTTGCTGAAGAGCAGCAGCTTGACGTCCGCCTTCGTCGTGGTCGCGGTGTCGGCGAGGTCGACGCCGTCGCCGGTGTCCGCGCCAGCGTCGGTGGCCGCGGCGGTGTCGGTCTTGGTCGTGCCGGAGTCGCTGTCGTCCGAACAAGCGACGGCGGCGAGGGCGAGGCTGGCGAGCAGGCACCAACGCAGGGGAGCAAACAAGCGGGACACGAGGACCTCCAGACACGGGTTCGGCTGCGCGAGGGCAGCGCAGGGGCCGGCGTCGCGGCCGGCGGCGCGGGCGTCGACGCCGCGGGGGCGACGTGGGCGCAGCGGCGTCGTGGCGACAGCGACCAGGCAGCGACAACAAGGCGACTGCGACGACACGCAGCGGCGACAAGGCTCGGGGTGAGCAGCAATGTCCGGCGGAACGGTAGCTCGGTGCGAACGCGCGGACAAGTCGTTCGTGCCCGGATCACCGCGCAGATCCGACCTCGGCGCCCAGCTCAGGGTGCCGTGGCGTCGAGATCGGCGCGGGCGTAGAGCGTCCAGCGGCCCGCCCGGTGCACGACGCGCATCGGCGGGCCACGGCCCTGCCACAGCGCCTCGGCCTTCTGCGCCGAGCCACGCACCAGGACGTGCGTGTAGTAGCTGCCGTGGGCGGCGTGGTCGTAGCGCTCCGGCGTCCACTCAAATCGCGCCGGCAGCCGGGGCGGCGCCTCGGCCTCGACGTAGTGGATCGGGCTCTTGGTGAAGTTCACGAACGAGAACTCCGCCACCCCGCCCCGGCGCGCCACGGCGTACTGCGAGACGTGCAGGTAGGGCGGCCAGGCGACGACCTGCGAGCCGCGGTCGAAGACCAGCGTCATCAGCCTCGGCCCGGGCGGCAGCTGGTCGAGCACGTCGTCCAGCGGCCCGACCTCCTCGTCGAAGGCGCGAAAATGCCGCTCGTGCACGTCGACGCTGGCGATCGCCAGGCCCAAGCCCACCAGCAGCCAGAGCCTGGGCAGCAGCAGGCGCGTCGTCGGCACCAGCACCGCCAGCATCAACACGAACGGCGCCATGCGCGCCGCGATGGGCCAGATGCCGCGATACGACGCCGGCAGCAACAGGGCGCAGGCGATGGCGGCGATCCAGAGCGCCAGCGTCAGGGCGCGCGGCGCAGCGGGGCGCGCGGCGACCGGCGGTTCGCTCGCGTGGCGGGCGAGGGCCAGCAGCGCGAGGCCGGCGAGCAGGGCGTAGAGCAGGCGCTCGTCCTGGCGGCCCTGGTAGCAGGCCAGCATGTGGTCCAGCAGCACCTTGGGTCGATCGAGCATCGGATCCCAGCGCATCGCCTCTTGCGCCAGCGAGCCGCCGATCATGCGGCCGAGCTCGCCTTTCTGCGCCGTGTCGGACGTCAGCGCCCAGACAGCGAACGCCAGGGCCCCGGGCACCAGCGTCAGCATGCGCCGCGCGCGGCGGACGACGCCGGCCCGACCGCCGTGCGCGCCGTCGATGGTGCCGAGGAGCACCAGCAAGCCGGCCGTACCGATGGCGAAGGCCAGCGTCATCACGTGGCCCGAGTAGAGCAGCAGCCCGAGCAACACGCCGATCCCGGCGTCGCGGGGCCGGAGCCGCCCGGCGTCGGCGATGCGGGCGGCGTAGCCGAGCCAGACCAGGTAGAGCGGCAGCGAGAGCGCGAAGTTCAAGAAGCCGAGAAAGACGAAGGTGCCATAGGCCAGGGGCGCGAGGATCAGGGCCGCGTAGCGGTCGCGGCCGAGGCCGCCGAGCGCCGACGCCACGGCCCAGGGCCAAGCGCCGGCCGCCACGGCGAAAAGCAGGTGCACGGCCGCTTTGGCCCCGATCAGCTGCGCCAGGGCCGCCGAGACGAGGTAGGGCAGCAGGTACGGCGACGAGAGCAGATCGGTCGTGTAGTAGCGCTCGTAGGCAAACGCCGGGTCGCCGCCGGCGAGGATGGCCACCGCGCCGACGTGCTGTGGCACGTCGAGCAGCGGCAGGTAGGGGTGCAGCAGCAGCGGCGTCGCCAAGATCAGCGAGGTCAGCGCCAGCGCGAGCGTGAACCAGCGATCGGGTCCGGCGGGGGCGGCCAGCCAGCCCGTGCCCTTGGCGAACCAGCCCGGGCGCTCGACCGATGGCGGGGGCGGTGGCGGCGGTGGGGCCGGCGACGCAGGCGACGCGGGCGACGATTCCGGCTCGGGCGACGACAGCGTGGACCTCTCGCCCCCACCAGCGCGGCACGGCACCGAGCTCGACGCTGCGGTCGTGGGGAGCGGCGCCAAGCTAGCGCCGAGGGCGCGGCCTTGGCAAACGTCCGTCGCACGCAGCGGGGGGTGGCGGCACGCGAAGGCACCGGCCGGCGGCTGCTACAGGCCGAGCAGCTTCTCGATCATGGTGAAGGCGGTCGGCTTGGCGTTGGGGTCCGGCGCCTGGCCGTAGCCGCCGCCCATGCCGGCATGCATCGCCCAAAGCTCCTTCCAGGCGAGGTTGCCCTGCATGTCGATCAGGAACATGCCGTTGGGCACCGAGCCAAAGAGCTTCCACACCGCGTCGTCCATGCCGTCGATCCAGACGTTGGGCTTGTCGAGCTTGATCCGCGCGTCCAGGCCGCGCGCCAGCGTCACGCGCTCGGCGAAGGTCTTCGACATCGACACGAGCACCTTGTCTTCGACGTTCTCGATGCCCAGCCACTGCGTGCCCAGGTAGACCGACGGCTCCGCGGCCGGATGCGCCTCCTTGGTGAAGACGATGAGGATCTCGAGCTTCTTGCCGCTCTTGGCCATCGCGTTGGCCGCGACCTGCTTGAGCGAGCTCCACATCGTCAGCGACTCGCGGCGGAACACCATGCAGCTCGCCGAGCCGAGGATGATCGCGACGTTCGACACACCCTTGTACTGGCTGAGCTTGACCTGCTTGCCCTCCATGTTCCAGAGCGTGAAGTCCGGCACCTTCTCGCCGGGTTGCAGCCCGGTGGTGGTGAAGTTCGCCATCGCCTCGGGCATGGCGAACTGCGGCGTCCAGACGAAGTCCTTGCTCATGTCGACCATGCTCATCGGCACGGCCTGCAGCGGATCGACCGACGAATCGTAGGGCGTCTCGAAGATCGGATCGGGCTGGTCGGCCGGATCGCCGGTCCCTGCGGGCTCCTGGCTGGCGCCGCCGCCGTTGGCGTTGCCGTTGCCGGCCGAACCCTGGTCGCCACCCTGGCCGGCCCCGCCAGCGGCCGGATCGGAGCCGGCGCCGCCGGTCGGGTCGGTGGTGGTCGGCTCTTCGACGACGGGCTCGTCCGGGGTCGGGGCGACCGCCGGCTCGTCCGCGGCCGAACCGCCACCAATCGGAGCGCCTTCGATGGCGCCGACGGCATGGGCCACGTCCAGCGCGAGCGTGTGCTCGTCGTTCCAGCGCGGATCTGCGATCGGAGCGGCGACGACGGCGACACCGCGCGCGGCCGAACCCATCTGCGACGCGGGCTCTGCGGCGGGGTAGGTCGTGGCGACGAAGTCGCTGGCGTGGTCGCCCATGTCGGGGCACGAGGCGGGGTGGCCGAGATCGCCGTCGTCGAGGCCGTCGACGCAGCCGGCGCTGAACGCGGTGGCCACCAGCAGGGTGAAGAGCGTCTTGTTCATGCAGCCCCCGAAAACGCACGAGCCGTGTGCGTTTCGGAACCTTACTGCCGGACGGCTGCGATAGGTGCTTGCAGATGTGTAGTCGGTATGAGGTTTGGTGACGCCCCGTTCCCACAGCCACGAACCGGCGTGTGCGTCGTGCCCGGGGCTCGCGGGCGTCGCGGGCGGCTTCGATCAGCCCGGACCGATCGTCAACTTGCCGTCTGCGTTGTTGAATCCAGTGGCGTTGTCCTGCGCGCTGCCCTTGTTGAACGAGCCGCCGCCGCCGCCGTACCCGGGGCCGCCGGAGTCGTGGCCCGCGCCACCGCCCGAATAGCCGCCGCCACCGCCCGAGCCCTGATTCTGGTTGTGCATGCCGCCGCCGCCGCCGCCGTAGCCACCGTCGGCGCAGAGGTTGGCGCCGTTGTCCTGGCGCACGCCGCCGAGCGCGCCCTTGATGAACGCCGTGCCCGAGCGGCCCGAGTTCGAGGCGTTCTGCTGGCCGTCGGTGTAGAAGCCGCCGCCGGCGAAGCCGCCGACGGTGCCGCCGTTGCGGGTGCCGCCGTTGCCGTTGGTGCCGCCGGGGTAGGTGCCCGCGGTGCCCGAGGTGGTCGTGTTGCCGGGCAGACCGGGCCCGGTCAGGCTGGAGCTGCGGCCGCCACCACCGCCGCCGGCGACCAGCAACGGCGTGGCGTCGAGCAGCGTGGCGCCGAGGCCAACGAAGGTGCCGCCGCCGCCGCCCGCGCTCTGCGAGTTGCCGCCGGACTGGCCAACCGCGATCCAGAGCACGTCACCCTCCTTGAGCGCGAAGGTGCCCTTCATCCGCGCGCCCTTGCCGCCCGGGAAGCCCGGCGCGTCGCCGCCCTTGGCGCCAAAGGCCTCGAGTGTATAGGTGCCCGAGAACGGCACGATCCACTTCTGCACGCCGCCGGTGACCGTGACCTTGCCGGCCAGGGTCGAGTTGGCATAGGCCGAGTTGCAGGCCGTCTGGCTCGGGCCGTTGACACCGCTCGCGCTGCAAGGCGTGAAGGTCACGGTGGTGAACGCCGCCTTGCAGGCGTTGGAACAGGCGTCGTTGTCGACGCTGTTGCCGTCATCGCATTGTTCGACGCCGGCGTGGACGATGCCGTCGCCGCAGACGTTGGTCTTGCAGGCGTTGGTGCAGGCGTCGGTGTCGACGTTGTTGCCGTCGTCGCATTGCTCGCCGCCGTTGACGACCTTGTTGCCGCAGAGCGACGCGGTCTGCACCTGACGCCACGCCGTGCCGTCGCAGAGGTGCAGCTGGCCGCTGCTGGTCTCGAAGAAGGCGTGGCCCTTCTTGGACGGCGTGCAGGCGAACGGCGCCGCGGTGAACAGGCCGAACTGGAAGGTGCCGGTGGTGCGCACGGATTGGCTCGCCGTGACGCTGGCGTTGACGTCGAAGGCCTCGATCGCGCCATCGAGGCTCTTGACCGTATCGCAGAGGTCCTTGTTGCCGGGCGCTTGCGGCGCACAGAAGTCGGTGTCGAGCACCTTGAGCGTCCAGGTGCCCTTGAGCGGCTGGCCGTCGTAGGTGGCGAGCGTGCCGGACTTGAGCGTCGACTTGTTCGTGAGCACGGCGTCGTAGGACTTGGCGTTGGCCGCGCCGCAGGGGTCGCAGATCGTCAGGCCCTTGACCTTGTCGTCGGGCGGCAGCACGACGATGCGCACCGCGCTGAGGTCGGTGTTGCTGAGCTTGATGTGCAGGCTGACGCTGGCCGCGGTGCCGACGTCGCCGAAGGTCGCGATGGCCACCGCCTCGGCGCCGGTGTTGTCGGGGATGGCCACGGGCAGGCCGGGCGGCGCGGCGAATTCGGTCATCACGTCGGTGAGCTTGCCGCCCAGCACATCCGCCGACGAGCCGACCGCGCCGCAGATCAGCGAGCCGTCGCCCGCGATGCCGGTGACGGCCTGGCCGGTCTTGCAGCTGGTGTTGGCCTTGGCCAGGCCCGTCAGCTTGCTGCCGTCGCCGACGAACGAGGCCGCCGTCACCGCCTTGGCCACGAGATCGCCGGACGCCGTGATGTTCTTGGCCTTGAGGCTGTTGCCGCCGAGATCGAGGTCGCCGGTGAAGGTCAGCGCCGACGAGGCGACGCAGCCGGTGCAGTCGATGGCCTCGGCGATCGCGGCGCGCTGGGCGAAGGCGACGCTCTGCAACGCGACGCGCGGCAGCTCGGGCTCGGCGCCGACCTGGATGCCGAGCCAGAGGTTGCCGGTGAGCAGCTTCGGATCGAGCGGCGTCTTGCTGCCGAGCGCGTAGGCAAACGCGCCGTTGGTGACCTGGACGTCGACGCCGCTCTCTTGCCAGAGCGCGCTGCCGTTCTGCGCCGCCGCGTAGAGCGAGAAGGTGAGCTTGTAGGCCCCATCGGCGGCCGGACCGCCGCCGGCGCTGCGCAGCGCGCCCTCGAACCAGGCCGCGGACGGTACGGCGGCGCTGGCCTGCAACGTCGGCAGCCAGCAGGCCAGCGCCGCGATCAGGCCGAGAACGCGGGCAGAGCGACAGGTCCCCGCCCGACGGCGTGGCGGCGAGGCCGCGCAGGCGGTGGCGAAGGTGGGCGCGGCGGGCATGGCGGACTCCCTGGTGGCGGGCGTGGCGCCGGCGCGATCGCGGGCGGCCGGTGCAGGGTACCGTGCCAGCCGAAGCGTCGCCAGCGAGTTTGCGTGAAACCTCGCGGCCGGATCTGTCGGCAAGCGCGCCCTGCGCGTGCTAGCGTCTCGGGCGCGCCACGGTGACGCCGCGGCCGCAGCCAAGGAGCCACGATGCAGAGCCCGTTCGCAGCCTCGACCTGGCAAGTCGGCGCGGTCGCCCGCCTGGTGCGGGCCTTCGACGACGCCGACGTGCGCCAGTTCGCCGCGCTCAGCGGCGACCACAACCCGGTGCACCTCGACGACGCGGCGGCCGCGGCAGACCCGCGCTTCGGCGCGCGCATCGTCCACGGCATGCTCGTCGCCAGCCTGTTCAGCACGCTGCTGGGCGAGGAGCTGCCGGGCGCTGGGACGATCTACCTCGGCCAGGAGCTCAGCTTCCGCGCGCCGGTCTTCCTCGGCGAGCAGATCGAGGCGTCGGTGGAGCTGATCGAGGTCCGCGCCGACAAGCCGATCGCCAGGCTGCGGACGTTGGTGACCAAGCGCGACGGCACGGTCTGCGTCCAGGGCCAGGCGACGGTGCTGCTGCCGAGCAGGCCGCGGCCGAACGATGCGGACGGCGCGGCCGCGGCGGAGGTGCCATGAACGACGACCACGGCTTCGTCCTTTCGCTCGCCACGCCCGACCTCGCCGGCCTGCGCGAGGTGCTGACGTCCAGCGGCGCGTTCTACCTCGCCGACCACGGCGTGGACCCGGCGGCGCTGGCCGCGACCTACGCCGCGATGGGCGCGCTCTGCATGCTGCCGCAGGCGCGGCGCCAGGCGGTCCAGGCCGGCGAGCTGCCCCAGATGCGGGGCTTCTCGGACCTCTCGCTCGACGCCGAGTACCGCCAGTCGTGGTTCTGCACCGCCGGCCTGCCCGAGGGCGACGACGCCTGGCCGATCCCCGGCGTGCAGCCCTGGCCCGACGAGCTGCCGGCGCTGCAGGCCAGCATCGACGCGGTGGTGCCGTCGCTGCGTGCCGCGGCCGAGCGGGCGCTGGGCCTCTGCCTGCAGGCGCTCGGGGCGCCGGCCTCGATCGGCGCGAACCTGCTGCGGCCGCCGGGCGGGGTCGGCATCCGCCTGCTGCGCTACCCCGCGCTGCCCGAGGGCGTCGACCGCCCGGGGGTGACGCCGCACAGCGACCGCCCGCCGCTGACGATCATCACGCAGAACGACGTCGACGGCCTGCAGTGGGCGACGCGGGACGCAAGCGGCGCGCCGGACGCCTGGTTCGACCTGCCCGGCCGCCCGGGCTGCCTGCTGGTCCAGGTCGGCGACGCCCTGGCGCATTGGAGCAACGACGTCGCCCGCGCCAACATCCACCGCGTCGACAACCGCAGCGATCGCGACCGCTACTCGCTGGCCTGCTTCGCGCTGCCGCACCCGGACACGGAGCTGCGGCCGTGGCCCGACTGCGGCGAGCCGACCGAGCCGACCGTGACCTTTGGCCGCTACCTTCGCGACTGGCTCGACAGCCTGCGCGGTGAGCATATCTACCAGCCGCCGAAGCACGGCCGTTGACCGGCGCGTGCGTCGCCGCCCCTGCACTGGAGCCCTTGTGCCCGGATCGACTTTGGTTTTGCGGATGCTCGCCCTCGTCGCGACCATCGCCGCCACGATCGCTGCGCCGCGTTCGACCCATGCCTTGCCGCCGGGCGCTCGCGATGTGCCCAGCGCGCGCGCCGCCGTGCGCACCGGCCCCATCGCCATCGACGGCAAGCTCGACGACGCGGCCTGGGCCGCTGCGCCATGGACGTCCGGTTTCGTCGAGCGCAAGCCCGGCCTGCGCGGCAAGCCGCCGGTCGAGACCCGCTTCGCCCTGCTCTACGACCGCAGCGACCTCTACGTCGCCGTCTTCTGCGGCGAACCGGACACCAGCGCGATCGTCGCCCGCTCGACGACCCGCGACAACTTCGCGATCTTCTCGGACGACGCCATCTCGCTCAAGCTCGACCCGATCCACGATCAGCGCACGACCATCGGCCTGGTGCTCAACCCGGTCGGCGCGCGCATGGACTACCGCGGCGTCAACGAGAGCTCGATGCGCCGCGAGTGGGATGGCATCTGGACCGGCGCCGCCAGCGTCGTGCAGGGCGGCTGGGTCGCCGAGTTCCGCGTGCCCTGGAGCACGCTCGGCGTCGATCCGGCGACGCCGCCCTCGATGATCGGCTTGAATTTCAGCCGCGATCACGCACGCCGCAACGCCACCTACGATTGGGCGCTGATGCCGCCACCCTACTCGCCGATCTCCGCCAGCCGCTACGGCCACGTCGACGGCCTCGACGCCCTGGCCGGCCTGCCCGAGGCCGTCAGCGGCAGCGCGAGCGGCGGCGGTGGCGAGGACGGCGACGCCGCCAGCGACCGCGGCTTGCTCGTGGTGCCCTGGGCGCTGGCGGCGGCGCAGACCACACGGCCGCAGCCCTGGGAAGGCCGCCTCGACGCCGGCGCCGACATCCTGGTGCGCAAGGGCAGCTGGCGGGCGCAGGCGACGCTGAACACCGACTTCGCCCAGGCCGACGTCGACGACGCCGTGGTCAACCTCGA
The DNA here is from genome assembly GCA_964586155.1 of uncultured Enterobacteriaceae bacterium. GTDB lineage: Bacteria > Myxococcota_A > UBA9042 > UBA9042 > UBA9042 > SXNM01. Next base: position 15,753 of record CAZPHC010000057.1, read on the forward strand.
CCGCTTCTCGCTGCAGATGCCCGAAAAGCGCGACTTCTTCTTGCGCGACGTCGAGCGCTTCACCTTTGGCCGCAGCGACGCGGTGCAGGCGCTCTACAGCCGCAAGATCGGCCTCGACCGCGGCCAGCGCGTGCCCATCGCCGGCGGCGCCAAGGTCGTCGGCGAGATCGGCGAGCGCGTGCGCATCGGTGCGCTCGACGTGATCACGCGCCCCGAGGGCGACCTGCCGTGGACCAGCCACAGCGCCCTCCGTGGCCAGGTCGAGCTGCCGGGCGGCAGCAACGTCGGCGCGATCTGGACCCAGCGCCAGTCGCTGGCGTCGGGCAGCGACAACAACGCCGTCTTTGGCCTCGACGGTGCCCTGCGCGGTGGCCGGCAGCCGCTGCTGGTCGAGGCCTTCGCGCTGGTCTCGCGCACGGGCGCCGACGCCGGGCGCGCGGTGCAGGACGTCGGCGCCGCGACCGGCAGCGCCTCGGCCGACGCGGAGCTCGGCGCCGGCGGCGGCGTCAGCGCGACCTGGCGCGGGCTGCTCTGGCGCCCAGCGCTGCGCTGGCTGTGGAGCTCGCCCGGCCTGCGCAGCGACCTCGGCTACCTGCGCCGCGTCGGCGTGCACGAGGCCGACGCCACGCTGGTCGTCGAGCCGCGCTTTGCCTGCTGCGGCCTGGAGCGCCTGCGCCTCGAGGCCTCGACCGGCGCGGTGGTGCGCGACGGCCAGCTCGGCGCCGGCCGCGGCGGCCTGCTCGACGCCAACGCCAGCGCCGGCTTCGACCTGGTCTGGAACGCCGGCTGGCTGGTCGGCGCCGAGGTCGAGCGGCTGCACGAGACGGTGCTGACCGACTTCGACGCCGCCGGCTCTGTCGTCACCGCCGGCTCGTACGACATGACCCGCTGGCTGGTCGGCGGCGAGACGCCCTCGGTGCGCACGCTCTCGGCCTGGATCGACGTGACCGGCCGCGACTACTACGGCGGCGACGCGCTCGGCGCCACCGGCGGCCTGACCTGGCGGCCCGGCACCTGGCTGCGCCTGGAGCTCGGCAGCAGCGGCCAACGCGTGCGCCTGGGCCCCAGCGAGCGGCTGGTCGTCGTCAGCAACTCGCGCGCGGCGATCGGCTTCAACCCGAACCTGAACCTCGACCTCTACGCCGGCTGGGACCGCCAGAACGCCCGCGTGCCGCTGATGGCGCGGCTGCGCTGGACCTGGCGCCGGGGCAGCGACATCTTCGTGGTCTGGCAGGCCACGGTGCTCGAGGGCCTGATGGCCTCGCAGAGCGCCATCGTCAAGGCGACGTTCGCCTGGATGTAGCGGCGGCGACGGCCACGGCGCGCCGCATCGACCGGCAGGAGGCGACAGCCATGGCGCGGCAGCCGACCCGGCGCGCAGAGCTCGTCCTCGCGGCGATCGTCACGCTCGTGGCGCTGGCGGCGCACGGGCTCGCGGCCTGGGCGCTGCCGCTGGGCGACGACGAGGGCGCCACCTTGCTCGAGCGCTCGCTGCGCGCGCTGTGGACCGACCACGAGGCGCTGCACCACCCGCCGCCGTTCCGGCTCGCCGTGCTGGTGGCCGTCCAGGTCGTGGACGACGTGCGCGCGCTGCGTCTGCTCTCGGTGCTGCCGGCGAGCCTCGCGGCGGGCTGGCTCGCCTGGCTGGTGGCGGCGTCGACGCCCGGCCTCGGCGGCCTCGTCGGTGGCGCGATCGCGGGCCTCGGCCTGGCGCTGACGCCGTGGTCGCTGCAAGAGACCTCGACCCTGCGCCCCTACGGCTGGGTGCTGCTGGCCGGGGTCTGGCTGCTGGCGGCGCTGACGTCGGCGATGACACGACCAGAGCGGCGCAGCTTGCACCAGCTGGCGATCGCGGCGATCGCGGCGGCCTGGACCCATTTTGCGCTGTTGCCGTGGGTGGCGCTGGCGGCGCTGGCGACCTTGCGCGTGGGGACGGCGGGCGACGTGCGCGACGACACGCTGGGCCGGCGGGCACGGCTCGGCGCGCTCGGCCTGATCGCGTTCGGGGCCGCCGCGCCGCTGTTGCTGGCGATCGCCGGCGCGCTCGGCAAGGCGGGCGGCGGCAGCGCGACGATGACGCCCTGGCGCGCGCTCGACCTCGGCTACGCGCCGGAACCGCTGCTCGCGGCGCTGCTGGCGACGCTGCCCGTCCTGGTCGGCTGGCGCGCCCCTGGCGACGGCCGCGGCCACGCGCTGCGCCGTCTCGGTCTGCTGGCGGTGCCGATGCTCGTCGGCCTGCTCGTGGCCGCGACGCTGCTGCAGACGCTGCGCTGGGCCCACGTCGCGGTGCTGGCGCCGGCGCTCTGGGCAGGTCTCGGCGCGACGATCGCGGCCTGGATCGCCGCCGCTGCGCCACGGCCTCGCTGGCGCGCCACGGCCGCAGCCAGTGTCGCCCTGGCCTGGCTCGCCTGGGGCGGTGGGCGCGCGGTCGCCGCTTGGGCCGAGCAGCCGCTCTGGACCGACGCCACGGCCCTGGCGGCGGCCCTCGACGCGGCAGACGGCGGCGAGCGCCGCGACGTCGCGGTCTGGACGGTGGCCAGCGACGGCGGCCATCGCAGCGTCCGGCCCGGCGCTCGGGCGGTGCTGGCAGCGCGGGGGCTGTTTCGGCAGGGCTCCGACCGCTGCGTCGGCGCCGACGTCGTCCACGACGATCGCTGCCGCCGCCGCGCCCGCTGGACGCCCGACGCTCCGGGCTGCTTGGGCTTCTGCGACGCCGACGTCTGCCTCTGGCCCGTCAGCGATGGTCCGACGCCGATCGACCTCGACGACGACGCCGCGCTGCGCGATCCCGACGCCTGCCAGCCCGCGGCCCTGCGAAAGGACGCCCACGCGTTGCTGCCGACCGGCGGCCTGCTCGCGGCGCCCGTGGCCGAGGTGGCGGCGGCCGCCGGGCTCGACGTCGGCGCCTACGCCTCCCGCCGAATCGGCCGCTGGTGGTGGCTGCAGCGGCGGCGCTAGCGAGACGCGGTGACGGCGCCGCGTCGATTGGCCTTGGCAACGCCCCGGCCGTGCCTAGCCTGCACCGGCGCCGCGCCCCCAGCGTGGAGACTGCATGTCGAGTACGCGGCTGGATCTGAAGCTCACGTTCCAGTGCAACAACCGCTGTCTGTTCTGCGTCCAGGGCGACAAGCGCGACCATGAGCCCGACCGCGCCCACGAGCAGGCTCGCGCCGAGATCGCAGCGCGGCGCGGCCAATGCGACGGCATCGTCTTCACCGGCGGCGAGGTCACGCTACGCCCGGATCTGCTCGAGCTCGTCGCCTACGCCCGCGACCTGGGCTACCGCACCATCCAGATCCAGAGCAACGGCCGGCGCATGAGCTACCTGCCCTACCTCGACGCCCTGCTCGACGCCGGCGCCAACGAGATCGCGCCGGCGCTGCACGGCGCCACGTCCGCGACCCACGACGCGCTGACGCGGGCCAAGGGCTCGTTCGTGCAGACGGTCAAGGGCATCCAACACGCGCGATCGCGCGGCGCGCGCGTCATCTTGAACTCGGTGATCGTGCGGGCGAACCAATCCGAGCTCGTCGCCATGGTCCGGCTCTTCCACCGGCTGGGCGTGGCGCAATCGCAGTTCGCCTTCGTCCACGCGCTCGGCTCGGCGGCGCAGGACTTCGACGCGGTCGTGCCGCGCTACGGCGAGATCGTGCCGGAATTGCGGGCCGCGCTGCTGCTCGGCGAGTCGTTGGGCCTGCGCATGATGACCGAGGCTGTGCCCTACTGCCTGCTGCCGGGGCTCGAGCGCTTCATCGCCGAGCAGCACATGCCCGAGACCGCGATCCTCGACGGCGGCCGCGTCATCGACTCGTACGCCGACTACCGCTGGAGCGAGGGCAAGGCCCAGGGCGAGCCGTGCCAGGGCTGCAGCCACCGCACGGTCTGCGAGGGTCCGTGGCGCGAGTACCCCGAGCGCTTCGGCTGGGCCGAGTTCGCGGCCCGCAGCGACCCGGTCGTGGCGTCCGCCGTCGCAGCGGTGCCCGCCGTCACACCAGCATCGTCCGAGCCCGCGCCTTGACCTCCTCGGCGTTGGCGACCTCGCTCAGCTTGACCGGCACCGCCTTGCCACGCACGACGGCCGGCCGCTGGCCGATGCGCTCCAACCAGGCCGCGAGCGCGTCGAGGCCGTCGATCGAGACGCCGGACCAGGCGTAGGTGTGGGCCCAGCACCAGTTGGCGATGTCGGCGATCGAGTAGCTGCCGGCGCCGGCGCCGCAGAGGAATTCCCGCCCCTGCAGCCGGCCGTCGAGGACCTCGAGCAGGCGACGGCTCTCGCGTTGGTAGCGCTCGATCGCGTAGGGGATCTTCTCGGGCGCGTAGCGGTGGAAGACGTTGGCCTGGCCCATCATCGGGCCGACGCCGCCCATCTGGAACATCAGCCATTGCGTGACGTCGAACCGCCCGCGCACGTCGCTCGGCATCAGCGCGCCATGCCGCTCGGCGAGGTAGAGCAAGATCGCGCCGGACTCGAAGATCGTGATGGGGGCGCCACCGTCGGCCGGCGCATCGTCGACCAGCGCGGGGATCCGGCCGTTGGGGTTGATCGCCAGGAACCACGGCTGCTTCTGCTCGAGCGTGGCGAAGTCGATCGCGCGCACGGTGTAGGGCAGACCGAGCTCCTCGAGCGCGACGCTGATCTTCCAGCCGTTGGGGGTCGACGCGGTGTAGAGCGTGTACATCTGGGGCCTCCTGGGTGCAGTCCGCCTCGCCTTATGCCACGCTGCGGCGATGCGCAAGCTCCGCCTGCCCAGCCCCCGTCCGGTCCATCGATTGCTCGAAGCAGCCGCCCGTCGCTGGCTCGGCCAGACGCGGACCAGCCACGTCGGCGGCCTGACGCTGGTCGCGCCGCCGGGCGTGTTCCACCCCGGCATCTTCTTCTCGACCCGGGCGATGATCGCCTGGATCGAGGGCCAGGATCTGCGCGGCCTGCGCGTGCTCGACCTCGGCTCGGGCTCCGGCGCGCTCGGCATCGCCGCGGCGCGGCGCGGGGCCGAGGTCCACGCCGTCGAACGCAACCCGCGGGCGCAGGTGGCGACGCTCGACAACGCCATGCGCAACGGCGTGTCGCTGACGCTGCACCCGGGCGACGCCTGGTCGGCCCTGCCCGCGGACGCGCGCTTCGACCTCGTGCTCTGCAACCCGCCGTGGTTCGAGGGCGAGGCGCGCGACGACGCCGAGCTCGCGTTCCGCGCCGGCGAGGGCCTGGCCTTCGTCGAGGCGCTGTTCGCCGAGCTCGACGCGCGCTTGCGCCCCGGCGGCCGCCTCGTCACGGTGCTCGGCGCGTCGGCCGACCGTTCGCGCATCGCCGCCATCGCCGAGCGCCACGGCTGGACGCCACGGCCCCTGGTGCGCCGCCGCGTCGGCTGGGAGCTACAGGCGATCGACACCTGGACGCGGCGCTGGCACGCGGCCGCCGCGACGGCGTAGCGGCGCGAGCCTTCAGGCGCCGGCGCCGACCTGCTTCGCCGCCCGACGCGCTGCGCGCGACGCCAGGCCGAGGCGCCAGATCGCGAGGCCGACGACGCCGATCAGCGCCAGCTCGCTGCCGATCAAGATCAGCGCGGTCGGGCTCGAGATGCCGTCGAGCGCGACGCTGAACAGCCGCCCCGAGACGAGGCCGACGGTGCAGGTGCCCGTGGCCACCAGCGCCGGCATCAACCAGACCGCGCGGCTGCTCGCGACCAGGTGCAGCAGGCCGAGCGCCAGGCTGAAGCCGCCGTACATCGCGCGGATCTCGAGCCGCGCCAGGTCCGAGCGCAGGCGCAGGTCGACCGTGGCGGCCATGCCGTCGGGATCCGACAGCGCCCAGAGGCCGATCGCGCCCCAGACCACGCCGCCGAGCACCAACACCAGGCGGGCGAACGCGGGTGGCGACAACGGCGTCCGCGACGGGGCCGCGGCTGGCGCCGCAGGAGCCGTCGAGGTGACCGGAGCCGCCGCCTCGGAGCCCGGTGGCGCCGGGCCACCGCCCGCGTCGGCGGCTGCGGCAGCCGATGGGTGCTCGGATCCTGGCTCGCTCATGGTCCCTCCATTCCCGCACATGTTTTGCACATGTGGATTTTTTCGACACATCAACCAGGGCGAAGGAGCTGCGGACCGCGCGGATGTTTCGACATGATCCCAGGATGTTCCACATTATCCGCCGCGGATGGCACGGATGATGCTTTGAGTACCACCGTGCCCCGGCCCCCCGGTGCCCGAGGAGGTGACGATGCGACAATCCCCACCAGACCGCCAGCATCGTCGCGCGACCTCCCGGCTGGGACGCGGCGCCGCGTGGGCAGCGATGCTGCTCGGCGTGGTCGCCGCGCCCCAGCTGGCGCTCGCTTGTGGCGGTTGCTTCTCGCCGGTGTTGCCGCCGGCGCCCGGCCAGCCCGGCAACGGCCAGGCCGTGCTGCAGGACGCCGAGCGCGTCGTCTTCCACCACGACCCCAAGACCGGCCGCACCCGCGTCTGGGTCGAGGTGCGCTACACCGGCGCCGCCGAGGACTTCGGCTGGGTGCTGCCGCTGCCCAAGCAGCCGACCGTCACCGTCGGCACGACGATCGGCCTCGACCTGATCGACCAGGGCACCGCCGCGCGCTACCAGCTGTCGTACCAGGGCACCGAGAACTGCCGCGACCCCTGGGGCGGCTGTCAGCCGCAGCAATCCGATTGGGGCGACGTCTCCTACGAAGACGCCTCGGCCGGCGCCGACTCCGGCGCGACCGGTGGCGGCGGCGATCAGCCCAAGGTCAACATCCTCGACCAGGGCCAGGCCGGCCCCTACGACTACGCCGTGATCCAAGGCAGCGACGCCAAGCAGCTGCAGGCCTGGCTCGACACGCGCGGCTACAAGATCCCGACGAGCGCGACGTCCATCATCCAGAGCCACGCCGACAAGGGCGACGTCTTCGTCGCGATCAAGCTGCAGAGCGGCAAGGGCGTGAACCTGATCCGGCCGATCGTGCTCGAGATGCAGGACGCCGACCCCTGCGTGCCGCTGCGCCTGACCAGCATCGCCGCCAGCGCCGAGCTCTCGGTGGTCGTGACGCTCGCCGGCCCGGGCCGGGCGGTGCCGATGAACCACATGGCCGTCACGGTGAACCCGGCGCGGATCAACTGGTTCGGCGGCGCCAACAACTACCAGCAGCTGGTGGCGGCGGCCATCGACGAGGCCGGCGGTCGCGGCTTCGTCACCGAGTCGGCGCAACCCGGCGCGCAGATCCAGGGCCTGTGGAGCAAGGACCAGCTCAGCACCGACAGCATCGCCAAGGCGACCAACCTCTACGAGCTGGGCAAGGCGCTGTTCCAGAGCGGCCAGGTCTGGCTGCATGCGGACGCGGCGCAGGTCTTCGCCGACAAGGCCAGCATCGTCGAGCCGATCTTCCTCAAGTTCGGCGTCAAGGACCCGGTCGCCGTGCTCGGCCAGCTCTGGGTCTGCGGCGCCGTCTGGACCCAACCCTGGCGCACGCCCTTTGGTGACGGTGGCTGCCGCGCCCAAGGCAACCCCTTCGGCAGCGACGCGCTGTACGACACCGACGCCAAGGCCATCCCGGTCGACGGCGCCGCGACCGCCAAGCTGCTCGACGCGGACATCGTCAAGCCGCTGGGGACGCTGTTCGACGGCATGCGCGCCGCGCCGACCGTCACCCGCATGGTCATGCGCATCGGCCCGACCGAGATGGACCGCGACCCGATCTTCGGCTTCCACCCCTCGCTGCCGGCGGTCGAGCGCACGCGCACGGCCAAGACCTGGAACGTCTGCACCACCGGCTGGCTGCCGGCCGACAAGCGCCGCCTCGAGATCGCCGGCGTCGGCTCGTGGATCGTGCCCTTCGACACCAACGCCATCGTCAAGGACGCCCGCTTCCTCGACGCACCGGCGGCCAGCGTGGTCGAAGCGATGGACGAATCCGGTGCGCCGATGGTCATCGCCAAGAGCCAGTTCGGCCTGGTCGACACCGCCATCGCCGGCGCGCTGCCCGGCAAGCCCTCGCCCGCGCGCGCCCTGAGCTTGGCAAAGGCCCAGCCGTGGGCGCCGCCGACCTCCGATCCGCCCGCGACCAAGCTCACGGTGTGGAACAAGCCCGGCAACTGCACGCCCAAGGCGGGCTGGGTCGACGGCAAGCTGCCGCCCGCCAATGCGGTGATCCCCGACCCGAACAACCCCGACGGGGACGGCCCGGCCACCGGCTTCGACGTCAGCGGCACCGACGCGGCGACCGACGCCAGCGGCGGAGCCCCGAGCCGCAGCGGCGGCAGCGGCGGCGGCTGCACCGCGGCCCCGACCGCACCGACCGGCTCGGCCATGCTGGCCGGCCTGTTCGCCTTGCTCGCCTTGCTGATCGCGACCCGACGCGCAGCAGGACCCACGCCCGCGCGCGACGCGGGCACCGACCGCGCGTAGCCACGGCTACGCACCGCATTGGGATCGCCTCGGCTGCGCGCTGAGGAACCCGACGACGGCAGCGATGGAGGCGGGGGCGACTCAACCTGCCCCTCTCACCCCGCCCTCGCCTCCATCCTGCGTCGGATCGCGGATGCGCCTCCAGTTGCAACGCGAAGAGGTTTCTCTAAGATCGCGCACGCAGCCGCCGTCGCCCCCCGGCCGCAGGCCTGGAGACCGCCGATGCGCTCGATCGCCACCCAGATCTCGGCCCACCGCGGCCCCGACCCCGGCCCCGAGCGCGACCATTGCCGCGCGCCACTGACGGGCCGCCACCCGGCATGAGGGCTGCACGGCTCCGCGACCTCGGCTGCGTCGCGGCCGTGGCGCTTGCTCCGTTCGAGAGCGACGTCTGGGCCATCGATCTGCCCGGGATCGCGCTGCGTCTGACGGCGCTCGAGGCGGCGATCGGCCTCGCCATCGTCGGCGCGGTGGCGACGCTGATCCAGGACCGCCAGACGCGGGGCTGGCCGCGACCCACGGGGCTGGGGCGCGCGATCCTCGTCCTGCCCGCGGTGGGGCTCGTGGCCGCCGCACTGGCGCCAGAAGCGGTGCGCACGGCGTGGCTGGGAGCCGCGCGCCTGCTCGGCAGCGCCCTGCTGGCCTGGGCCTTTGCCCTGAGCCTGCGCGACGCCGCCGTGCCGAAGGGCAAGTCGAGCAGGCACGCGCCGCGCTCGCCGATCGCCACCGCGCTGATGCTGGCGATGGGGCTCGTCGTCGGCCTGGGTGCGCTCGAGCAGCTCGGAGGCGATGGCTGGTTCGGCCCACGCGGAGCCGCCCTCGACGAGGCGTTGCTCGGCAGCTTCCGGCCCAAGGCCAGCGTCACCGAGGCCGGCGCCCGGCGCCTGACTGCGTCGTTTGGCCACGCCAACCTCGCGGCGAGCTGGCTGGCGTTGGTCTTGCCGCTGCTGGCCGGCGCCGCCCTCGAACGCCGGCACTGGCGTCGGGCGCTGGCCCTGATCGCCCTGCCGTTGTTGGCGTTGGCGGCGACGCTCTCGCGCGCGGGGTTGATCGCCGGGCTGGCCGCGATCGCGGTGCTGGTGGCGTTCCTGGCCTTCGCGCAGCCCAGGCGCAGCGTCGACTTCGTGCGCGGCCGACCGCGCTGGCTGCCGCTCGGACTCACGGCGACCGCCGTCGTCACCCTGGTGCTGCTGCTGGCGCGCTCGCCGTCGTTCGAGGACCGCTGGGGCCTGCGGCCTCGGCCGTTGATCGCAGCCGAGTACACGCTGACCGCCGAGCGCGAGCCCGGCGGCGGCAGCCGGCTCGTCGCCACCGCGACCAACCGCGGCTCGCTGTGCTGGCGCCCCTGGGGCCGCGATCGCCACGTCTTCGACTTGCGCCTGCCCCCCGGCACCGGGGGCGAAGCGAGCGCTGCGGCCCCCCTTGCGCGCGACGCGGCCATCGACCGACCCGACGACGCCGGCCCGCTGCGCCGTGCGCTGACGCATCGCGTCTGCACCGACGAGGCCGCGACCGCGATCTGGCAGCTCCCGGTCGAGGTCGAAGCGCTGCGCGGCGCCGAGGTCGAGCTGGTCCACCACGGGATGCGGCGCTTCGCGGAGCTCGGCGTCCGGGCGGCGACCCTCGACGGCGCGACGGCCGCGTCCGATGGCGGCGCGGCAGCGACGGCTGCCGGCGCACCGGCGGCCGCTGGCGCCGACGACGCCGGCCTGATCCCGCTAGGCCGCGCGACGCTGTGGCGAGCCGCCCTGACGCTGTGGATGCAGCGCCCCGTGCTCGGCCACGGCCCGGACACCTTCCGCGTGCGCAAGGCCAGCGTCATCGCTGCGCCCGGGCTCGACGACCGCGAGCACGCCAACAACCTGCTGCTGGAGGTCCTCGCCGACATGGGCGCGGCCGGTGCCCTGGCGTTGGCCTGGATCGCGGCTGCGGTCGCGGGTGCGGCCCTGCGCTCCTGGCGCCACGACGATCTGCCCGGGATCGCGGCCTCCGCGGCGTGCGTCGCGTTCGCTGTGCACGGCATCGCCGACAGCCCGCTCTTCAGCTGGGGCCCGATGGTGCTGCTGGCGTTGGCGCTCGGCATGCTCATCGGGCGCACCTCGGACGCCTGAGACGCGATCTTGCTCGGTACGCCGACGCACACCTTGTCTCCCGCGCGCGGAGTCGCCACGCTGTCGAGGCGACCAAGCCTCGCCCGGTCCGAGGGGTTCGTCGCGTCACCATGGCCTTGGGGCCAACCACTCCGATCCCCCCTCGGAGCACCTCGATGCGCACGCAACCCAACCGCGGCTTCACCCTGATCGAGCTGATGATCGTCGTGGCCATCATCGCGATCCTGGCCGTCGTCGCCGTCCCGCAGTTCACCAAGTACATGCGATCGGCCAAGTCCGCAGAAGCCAACGAGATGCTCGACGTGATCAAGAAGGGCAGCGTCTCGTACTACGCGACGCCGCGCATGAAGATGGGCACGACGACCAAGGTCCACTGCCAGTTCCCGGCCTCGGTCAACACGACGCCGACCGGCTCGGGCTGCTGCAACATCGACAGCAACGGCGACGATCGCTGCGATTCCTCGCTCTCGTCGTGGAACAACGCGACCTGGTCGGCGCTGCGCTTCGCCATCACCGACGAGCACTACTTCCAGTACAACTACGCCAGCGCCGGCGTGCTCTCGAACGCGAAGTACACCGCCAACGCGCACGCCGATCTCGATTGCGACGGCACGTTCTCGACCTTCCAGCTCGTGGGCACCGGCGACCCGGGCGCCACCTACCACGAATGCAACGCCGTCGGTGCGTCGGCGCTGTTCCGCGACCACGAAACGGAGTAGCCCGCGCGGCGGCCGCGAGATCTGGCGCCCGTCAACGTCCTGACGCAGACTGTCGGGCTCGTGGCGGCGACGCGCCGCCGGATGCGGAGACCCGATGCTCGCTCACTACGAACGCATGCCCAGCCAGGCGATGGCCCGCCCCGTGCACCTGTGGCGCTACGGCCACGGCGGCCGCCCCGTGCTCGCGCTGCCGACCGCTGGCGGCTATGCCCACGAATGGCAGCAGCAGGGCGCGATCGACGGCCTGTCGGACCTGCTCGAGTCCGGTCGGCTCTGCATCTACCAGCCCGAGACCAACGTCGCCGAGGTCTGGACCCACGCCGACGCGCCGATCGGCCACCGCATGGCCCGCCACGCGGCGTACGAGGCTTTTTTGGCGTACGAGCTGATCCCGCGCATCTGGCGCGAGACCGGCCGCCGCGACCTGATCGTGATGGGGGCCAGCGTCGGCGCGATGTACGCCGTCAACCTCGCGCTCAAGCACCCCGAGCGCGTGCCGCGCGCCGTCGGCTTCTCAGGTCGCTACCAGGCGCGCACCTTCACCGACGGCGTCATGACCGACGAGGTCTACTTCTCGGATCCGTCGAGCTACGTCTGGAACCTGCAGGGCGAGCACCTCGACCGCATCCGCCGCCACACGCACATCACGCTGGTCTGCGGCCAGGGCGCGTTCGAGGCCAACTGCCTGCGCGAGACGCTGCACCTCAAGGCCGGATTGCAGAGCCGCGGCGTGCCGCTCTGGGCCGACATCTGGGGCCACGACGTCGCCCACGAGTGGCAGTGGTGGCGCCGCCAGATCCGCTACCAGATCATGCATCGCCTGGATCGTTGGTAGCCGCATCGTCGGTGGCGGTCCGCGACGCAGCGCCGCGTCCACGGCCTTGCCCACGCGGTTGAATCCGCACGATCGAGCCGCGGCCACACGCCGGGCAGAACGCGCGCAGGCGCTTGCCGGACTTGGTCTCCATCGCGAACGTCGCGAATTCCTGGCGACACGCCGGATCGCGGCAGACGTGCAGCTGCGCGCTGCGCAACATCGCCTGCAGCAGCCGCTGCTCCATGGCGCCCAGCGTCGTCTGCAGCGGCGCGCGATCGCCCCAGCCGTCGCCGATATCGCGCGGCGCCGGTGGTCGGGCTGGGCCTTGCGGCGCCGGCGCGGCCAGGATCCTGCGCACCGTGTTGCGATGGCGCCCGGTGGAGTTGGCCACGGCGCCGACGCTGCCCAGCTCGGCGTAGAGCTCGACGATCTCGGCGCGCTCGCGCTCTCCGATGCGGAACCCGACCATCTCTGCGCCTCCCGCCAGGCGGTCCGAGCCCGGGACCTGCGCCATCGAGTTCGTGCCGCATCATGATGCCCAAGGATGCACCGCAGGCTCGACGCGGGCAAGGCGAGGGCGGGATGGCAGCCGAGGTGGCGGACGCGCGACGACAGCGGCCAAAACGACCGAAGGCCCGGCAAAGCCGAGCCTTCGAGCGCCAGATGGACTGGTGGAGACGCCGGGAGTCGAATCGCGCGCCGATAGCCGTCGATCCCGTTGATCTC
>CAZPHC010000058.1:0-27918 GCA_964586155.1 uncultured Enterobacteriaceae bacterium
TGCGCCCGCCGCCGCCGAGCCCGCCGCTGCGCCCGCCGCCGCTGCGCCCGCAGCCGACGGCATCGCCCTGACCGGCGACGTCCTGTTCACCGGCAGCAAGGTCACCGGCAGCCACGACTGCAAGTTCACCGACTGGACCGGCACCTTCCGCCTCGCCGAGGGCAAGGCCGAGGGTGGTTCGCTCAAGTTCGAGGTCAAGACCGCCTCGGTCGTCGCCGACTACAAGCAGCCGAACGATTGGAGCAAGAAGCTCGAGACGCACTTCAAGAGCCCGGACTTCTTCGACGTCGAGACCCACCCGACCGCGAACTTCGAGTCGACCGAGATCAAGGCCGGCGGCGAGAACGGCGCCACCCACACCGTCACCGGCAAGTTGACGATCCGTGGCATCACCAAGGACGTCGCCTTCCCGGCGACGATCACGGTCGAGGGCGGCAAGGTGCAGGCCAAGACCCAGTTCAGCATCAACCGCAAGGACTTCGGCGTGCAGTACCCCGGCCAGCCGGACGACCTGATCCGCGAAGGCGTCGTGCTCACGATCGACGTCCGCGGCTAGCGCGCGGGGCGAGCGGCGCGGTCCCCGACACCTCGCCGCGCCGTGTGTCGGCCGCTCCATCGACACGCCCCCTGCGCCCCCGGCCGCGGCTCCTGTGACAGGAGCCCGGCCCGCCCTGGGCCGCCGGCAACGCGCTCTCGCCTCCGCCGGGGTGGGAGCGCGTTGTCGGCGCGCCTGCTTGGGCGTAGAGTCGATCGCGGGAGGGCACATGGGCGGTCGCAGTTTTGCTCGCACGGATCCCGGCCTGGTGCGCGGACGCAACGAAGACGCCGTCTTCGTCGACGACGCGCTGGGCGTCTATGTCGTCGCTGACGGCGTCGGCGGCGAGGCCGCCGGCGACCTGGCCAGCCGCATCGCGATCGAGGCTGTGCGCAAGGCCGCGCCCAACCTGGCCAAGCTGATGCGTGCCGCCGACCGCGACGGCGACGAGGGGGCGCGCCGCGCCGTATTCGACGCGCTCGCCGCAACGGTCGAGGCCGCCAACCGCGAGATCTACGAGCGCGCCTGCGAGGACGAGGCCCTGCGCGGCATGATGTCGACCGTGACCATCGCGCTCGTCGGCCGCGCGGCTGCCTGCGTCGCCCACGTGGGCGACAGCCGGCTGTACTTGATCCGCGACGGCCACATGGATCAGATCAGCGTCGACCATACCCTGGCCGAAGAGCTGATCCGCGCGGGCCGCGTCAGCCGCGAGCAGCTCGCGAGCTTTCGCTTCCGCAACGTGCTCTCGCGCGCGCTCGGTGAACGCGCCACGATCGCGGCGGACCTGCTCTACGTCGACCTGCGCCACGGCGACGCGCTGCTGCTGTGCAGCGACGGCCTGACCGATTTCGTCGCCGAGGTCGACATCCTGCGCGCGCTGCTGCAGCCGAGCGCCGATCCGGCGTCGATGCTCGTCGACCTGGCCAACGACCACGGCGGGGCCGACAACGTCGCCGCGATCGTCGTGCAGGTCACCGTGGTCGCCGAGCCGATCACCCAGGTCTCGCTGGCGCCGGCGACGGTCCACACCGAGAAGCTCGACCTGCTCGGTTCGCTCGACTTCTGCGCCCACCTCTCGAGCGAAGAGCGGATGAAGGTGCTGCGCTATGTGCACGAGGTCGACGTGCCCGCCGGCGAGACCATCGTCCGCCAGGGCGAGTCCGGCCAGGACTTCTTCCTCGTGGTCGACGGCAGCCTCGAGGTCTTCGTCGACGGCCAGCGTGTGCATGCGCTGGCGGCGGGCGGTTCGTTCGGCGAGATCGCGCTCGTCAGCGGCGCGCCGCGCTCGGCGACCGTCCGCGCCGTGGTTCCGACGCGCCTGTTCCGCGTCAGCCGCGACGGCTTCTACGACCTCGGCCAGAAGGACCAGGCGATCGCGGTCAAGATCCTCTGGTCGATCGCGCAGTCGCTGGCGATGCGCGTGACGGATCTCTCGCAGGCCCTGGTCGACAGCCGCAACGCGGGCGCCGCGAACAGGTAGGCCGGCGTCCTACGGCGCGTGGGCGCCGCAGCCGCAGCTGGCGCTCACGCCGCGACGGCCCGGACCGGCGTTGCCCGGCTGCTGCCACCACATCGTGGGCGCAGGCCCGGCGGTCGGCCACGCCTCGGCCATCGTCGCCGCGTCGAAGACCTTGCCGCCGAGCACGGTCCAGCGCACGCGCTCGCTCTGGCGGATGTCCTTGTCCGGGGCGCCGTCGACGACCATGAGGTCGGCGAGCTTGCCGGCCTGCACGCTGCCGATGGAGCCGTCGAGGCCGAGGTAGCGGGCACCGCCGAGGGTGCCGACGCGCAGCGCCTCGAGCGGCGTCATGCCGCCCTGGACGAAGCTCCAGAGCTCCCAATGCGCCGCCAGGCCCTCGCGCTGGCCGTGGGCGCCGAGCTGGACCATGCCGCCGGCGCGCAGCAGCTGCGTGGCGAACCGCGCGGCGGCGACGTGGTTCCACTCCTCGTCGGGGGCCTGGCCCGGCCGGCGGGCGCGGCCATCGAGCGCGAACTTCGGCACGAACCGCCCGAGGCGTGCGTGCTGGTCGACGCGGGTGTGGGCGTACCAGTAGTTCTCGCCGCCCAGGCCGCCATAGGCCACACCGAGCGTCGGGGTGTGGCCGACGCGGGTGCCGGCCCAGAGCGTCCGCACGTCCTGGTAGAGGTCTGCCAGGGGCAGGGCGTGCTCGACGCCGGTGTGGCCGTCGACGACGTGGGTCATGTTGTGGTGGAAGAGCGCGCCGCCCTCGGGCACGACCATCATGCCGAGCTTGCGCGCCGCGGCCAGGACCTGCTGGCGCTGATCCCGCCGCGGCTGGTTGTAGCTCTTGGCCGAGAACGCGCCCGACGCCGCCAGCCGCTTGAGGTGGTGGTGGGCGTCCTCTTGCGATTGGATCGGCGCGTAGAAGCCCGGGGCCTTGGCGCCGTAGACGATCGTGCCGGTCGACATCAGCCGCGGCGCGACCAGGGTGCCGCGCTGCTGGCGCTCGGCCGCGGCGAAGAACGACGAGGTGTCGTTCGACGGGTCGTGGATGCTCGTGACGCCGAAAGCCAGCATCGCGAGGTCGAGCCAGTTCTGCTGCGGCACGACGTCGTCGGTCGCCTGCGCGCCGTGGGCGTGCACATCGACCAGGCCCGGCAGCACCGTCCGGCCCTTGCCGTCGAGCACATGGGCGCCCGCCGGCACTTGCACCGATCCGCGCGGGCCGACCGCGACGATGCGACCGTCGCGCCAGATCACGGTGCCGTCGTCGATCACGCCGCCGTTCGGCAGATCGTCGCGCATCGTCAAGATCCGGGCGCCGACGATGGCCGCGACGCCACGCGCCGTGGCGGCGGTCTCGGTCCAGCCGAGCGCCACCGAGGTCGGCGTCGCCGGCGCGGCCGGGTCGACGGCCAGCAGCTCGGGGCCCAGGCTCCATTGCAGCTTCTTCGCCGACGCGAACGAGAGGAACTCGCCGCCGTCGGTCGAGACCCGCCGAACCGGCACAGCCTTGCTGTCTGCCGCGAGCTCGATGGTGCGGGCGACGGCCGTCCAGGGCGCGACGTGGACGTGGTAGCCCTCGCGCCAGGCGACGTGGCCGCCGTCCGGGGCCATGCGCAGGTCCTGGCCCATGGCGATGCGCACCAGCGCGCGCTCGTCATGGCCGCCGAGCGCGACGCTCCACAGCTCCAGCGCCGCTTCCTTGCCACGACGTTGCAGGTAGATGCGGTCCGGTTCGGGGCCAAAATGCGGCGACTCGCCGTCGCGCGTCACCAGCGAGGCCGGCCCGCCGCCGACCGGCGCGACCCAGATGCCCGTGTCCACCGACCAGCGCCGGCTGCGCAGCCAGCCGCCCTCGCCGCGACGCCAGACGATGGCCCGGCCATCGGGCGAGAGCGCTGGCTCGAGGTGGTGTCCGGGCGTGGCGACCACCACGCTGTCGCGACCCTTGGCGACCTCGATGCGGCGGACGCTGCCGCCCGTCGCGTCGTTCCAGGTCGCGTAGACGATCGAGGCGCTGTCGCGCGCCCAGCTCGGCATGAAGGCGAGCGCGTCCGCTGGTGTGCCCAGGCGCTTGCGTGCGCCGCCTTTGGGCTGCAGCCAGAGCTGGCCCAGGGCCTCGAAGACGATGGCCGAGCCGTCCGGCGCCTCGGCGGCCCAGCGCACGGCGCGCACGTCGAAGTTGCCGCTGCCGAGGGCGACCGGTGTGCGCAGCGCCTCGTGGACGCGGCGGCGATCCTGGACGTGGAAGGGGATCTCCGTGCGCGGGACCGGCTTGCCCGCGGCCTGTGCCGCGAGCGCCGCGCGCAGATCGAGCCGCCAGATCTTGCCGGCGGCCCAATAGACCAGCCCCGAGCTGTCCGGCAGGAAGGCGAGGTGCGGGTAGACGCCGTGGATGGCCCAGGTCTCCTGCAGGTCGCGGTCGAGGCCGTCGTCGAGAACGGCGTCGGCGCCGTCCGCGAGGGTGCGCAGCATCAGCGTCGTCTTGCCGCGCACGCGGCGGATCCACGCGAGGCTCTTGCCATCCGGGCTGGGCGTCGGGCGGATCGCGCCGCCGGGGCCGCCGATCAGGCGCTCGGAGCGTCCGTCTCGGCGATCGATGCGCAAGATCGCGTAGATGCCGGCGTTGGAGTCCTTGTTGTACTCGAAGTGCGCGCCCGGCGTGGCGTCGAGCGAGACATAGAGCCAGCGGCCGTCCGGGCTCAGCGCGGGCTCGCCGAAGTCCTTCTGCTCGGTGGGCTTGACCGTGGCCTGCAGGCCCGTGCCGACGCCGTCGGCGTGGTAGAACCAGACCTCGCCGGCGCCGAGGCTGCGGCCGCTGGTGAAGTGCTTGCGGCCCGCGACGTACCGGCTGTCGGGTGTCCAGGCCGGGCTGCTGACCAGCCGGAACGACTCCTTGCTGATCGCCGTCGGCTCGCCGCCGCGTGCGGGCATCCGCCAGAGGTTGTCGCCGCCGCCGCGGTCGCTGACGAAGGCGATCCACTTGCCGTCGGGGCTGTAGCGCGGCGCGAAATCCCAGGCCGCGCCGTCGGTCAGCTTGCGCGCGTCGCCGCCGGTCAGCGGCAGCTCGTAGAGGTCGCCGAGCAGGTCGAACACCAGCAGCTCGCCGCCCGGGTGCACGTCGACCGAGAGCCAGGTGCCCTCGCGCACGTCGATCGCCACGTCGCGGGTCGGCCCCCAGGTCGATTCGACGTCCCAGGGCTTGGCGGCGTCGGCGTCGCCTGCGCCCCGGGCCGCCGAGGGCCACGCGAGGCCGAGCGCCAGCGACGCCGATGTCAGCGCCCACGCCGCCGCGGCCCTGGTCCAAGGCTTCATGGTGTGCTCCCGAGCTCTGCGTCTGCGTCTGCGTCTGCGTCTGCGTTTGGATCTGCGTCTGCGTTTGGATCGGCGTCTGCGTGCCGTCCGGCGCGGTCGCCGCTGCTCGCCGGGGGCAGCGCCGCGCGCGGGAGGAGGTCCTCGACGAGCGCACGCGCCACCTGCCGGTCCAGGCGCGCCGCGACCTTGTCGGCACGTCGCCGCACCTTGGGCAGCAACGCGCGCGCGTCGGCCGCAGCCACGAGGCGGGCCGCGTCGATGCGCTCGAGCAAGCGCCCGGCCGCCACGGTCGCCTGGGCGTCGGCTGGCCGGGCCAACGCCAGCAGCCGACGTTGGCCGACGGCCGCGTCCTGCAGCCGGCCGAGCGCTGCCTGGAGCTTCGTCAGCGACCGCAGGAGCTTGCGTCCTCGCGTCGCGTCGCAGACCTGGCGCTGCAGCTGGAGCCGGTAGCGGGCCTTCTTGACCACGATGCGCACGGCGTGCAGCGCCGCGTCGCTCGCGCTTTGGTGGCCCGCCTCGATCGTCGAGATGTCGGCCGACAGACGGCGCAAGGTCTGCGCGCAGCGGGCCGCGCCGAGCGAGGTCGCGGTCTGGCCCAGCGCGGGGCCCGAACTCGCGGGCTCGAGCCTGGCGAACGCCGCCAGGGCCTCGGCCATGCGCGGGCTCTGCAACGAGCTGGTCAGGCCGATATGGGCGCGCTGTCGCGCCCCGTCCAGCGACGCCCAAAGCGGCGCCAGCGCCTTGCGATCGCTCGCGTCGAGGCCACGGATCCAGCCGGCGACGGCGAGGCCGAGCACGTCGAGATCACGCGCCAGGGCGGTCGTCCGGCCGAGCCAGCGCAGCTGCTTCGCCAACGCCTTGGCGCCGTCCGGCTCCAGGGCGACGGCGTATTGGCCGAGCACCGCCCGCGCCCGGCGGACCGAGACGCGCAGCTGGTGCAGCGCTTCGGGGTCGTTGCCCTCCTGGGCCGCGGGCACGATCTCGCGGATCTCGCGGCCGCAACGGCGTAGGGCGGCGACCGCGACTGCGCCGGCGCTGCGTTGGCTCTGCTTGCTCGGCTTGCTGGGGTGGGTGCGCTTCACGCTGCCGATCATGGCTGCGTCCCGGGCGGCTCGCAAGTATGCGGCACGCCGGGCTGCGTCGACATCTCCTGGTCCCGGCCTGCCTTGCGTCAACTGCCTCTTGGGATCGGCGGCGGTTGGCGCTACCCTGCGCCGCCGCGCCGCCGAGCGCGCTGCCAGCACGAGGAGAACCTGATGCAGAATGAACGCCGCGCCTACGTCCTTGGTGGCCACATCACGCCCTTCATCGGCAAGAACCACCCGGATTTCATCTGGAAGGGTCACGCCGACTTCGGCAGCCGGACCAACCCGACGCTCGAGGACACGATCACGGCCGCCGTGCGCGGCGCGCTGCAGGCCACGGGCGTCCAGGCGGCCGACATCGACCGCGCCTGGATCGGCAACTTCGTCGGCGAGCTGTTCAACAACCAGGGCCACCTCGGTGCCGCCGTCGTCGGCGCCGATCCGGGCCTGATGTTCAAGCCGGTGATGCGGGTCGAGGCGGCCTGCGCCTCGGGCGGCCTCGCCTTCGCCAGCGCGGTGGACGCCATCGCGGCGGGGGCCGACATCTGCCTCGTGGTCGGCGCGGAGGTCCAGACGACCGCCAGCGCGCGCCAGGGTGGCGACTACCTCGCCCGCGCCGCGCACTACGCCCGCCAGCGCGAGATCGACGACTTCACCTTCCCCGCGCTCTTCGCCCGCCGGACCAAGGCCCTGGCCGAAGCCCGCGGCCTGACCGAGCTGGATCTCGCCCACGTCTCGGTCAAGGCCTACGCCAACGCCAACCTCAACCCGCTCGCGCACATGAAGGCCGTGACGATGGACCTGCAGACCGCCAGCCAGGAGGGGCCGCGCAACCCGAAGTTCCTCGGCAACGAGGAGTTCCGCGACTACCTCAAGGTCAGCGATTGCAGCCAGGTCAGCGACGGTGCGGCCGCCCTGGTCCTGGTCAGCGAGGCCGGGCTGCGCAAGCTGGGCCGCTCGGTCCACGACGTCAGCGAAGTGCTCGCGGTGCAGCTCGCCACCGGCAATCTCTACCTCGACGCAGATCCGCTCACGCTCGAGACGACCGCGGTCGCCGCAAAGCGCGCCTACGCTGCTGCCGGCGTGTCGGCCGGCTCCATCGGCGTCGCCGAGGTGCATGACTGCTTCACCGTCACCGAGCTGCTGATGATGGAGGCCCTCGGCTTCGCCGCCCCAGGCGAGGCGGCGGCCCAGGTCGCGGCTGGCCGCACGGCCATCGGCGGCGAGCTGCCGATCAACACCGGCGGCGGCCTGGTCGGCTTCGGTCACCCGGTCGGTGCCACGGGCGTCAAGCAGATCCTCGATCTGCACCGGCAGATGAAGGGCAGCTGCGGTGCCTACCAGGTGCCGCGCTCGCTCGAGATCGGCCTCGCCGCGAACATGGGCGGCGACGACAAGACCGCCGTCGTCACGATCCTCGCCAACCGCTGAGGCGCGCGCACCGGGCGTGTGCGAGGGGCGCGATGTACCGCATCCGCAAGAGCATCGACATCGACTTCGCGCACCACATCCGCGGCCACGCCGGCCCGTGCGTGCACATTCACGGCCATACCTGGAAGTTCGAGGTCGTGCTCGCCGCGTCGTCGCTCGACGAAGATGGCTTCGTCGTCGACTTCAAGCAGCTCAAGCAGGCCGTGCTCGCGCCTTGCCATGCGCTGCTCGACCACAGCCTCGCCATCGGCGTGCGCTCGTTCGACGAGATCGCCGAGCCGTTGGCCCAGGTCGGCGCGGGCCTGCTGCACAGCCGGGTCGAGCGTCACGGCCGTCTCGACACCAGCGACAGCACGACGATCCAGCTCGGCGGCGCCGAGAACCGCTGGCCGGGCGGGATGAAGGTGGCGGTGTTCCCGTTCTCGCCGACGTCGGAGCGGCTGGCGCATTGGCTTTGGCAGGTGGCCGACGCCGCGCTCGCCGACGGCCGCGTCTCGGTCGAGCTGGCGCGCGTCTACGAGACGCTGCATCCGGTCGAGTCGGTCGCCGAATACAGCCCCGATCGCTGAGCCACGGCGCAGATCTGCCGGGCCGGGCAGGGCGGTCGCGAACGGCGCGAACACGCCCTCCCGGGCCGGGCGACGCTACTTCTGCGGGCCGGTGCCGCTGATCTGGAAGGGCTCCGGACCCTGGACGTCGACGGCGTTGGTGCGCGAGAGCGCGAGCTTCGGCACCGCGTTGGGGAACGCGCCGTCGCCCCAGAAGTTGCCCTTGCAGTCGAGGGTGCCGCTGCTGGTGAGCACGCTCATCTCGGTGCCGGCGTCCTTGACCCGGTAGTAGATCATCGGGACGCTGATGGTCGCCGAGTAGCTCGACGACGACGTCGTCTTGGTCACCTGGCCAACCAGCGCGTTGGTCGGCGCGTTGGCGTGGTCGTACCAGAGCGTCGACGACGACGACGTGAACGAGTACAGCGTCGAGCCGTTGGTCTTGTTCAGCAGCTGGCCGTTGCAGTACGAGATGTTCTCGACCTCGGAGTAGCCAACCTGGAACGCCAGGATCGGCGACGCGTCGGGCGACTTCCAGTCGGGGCTGGCCTTGGTGCCGTACGCGCTGCCGCTGATCGAGTTCGACCAGTTGCCGGTGTAGGTCTTGCCGGCCTTGAGGATGCCGTTGCCGAAGAGGTTGTTCTTGACCACGGCCACGGTCGGGCTGGCCGAGCTATGACTGCCGACGAGCACGCCCTCGTAGTTGTTGTACTTGACGTTGCTCATCGTGAGCTTGCCGCCACAGGCACCCAGGTAGTGGACGCCGACGTCGTTGTAGGTCAGGTCGCAGTAGCTGATCGTCGCGGTCGAATTGTCCAGATCGATGCCGGCGCCCTTGTTCTTGGTCGCCGTGATGTGCTGCAGGACGATGCTCGATGTGCTCTTGCCGACGTCGACGCCGTGGCCGGCGTTGTCCTGGATCGTCGCGCCGTCGATCGTCACGTTGCTGCTGCTGTCGATGACGACGCCGACGCCGCCGTGGGCCTTGGACACCAGGGCCGACGCGGTCACGTTGGTCGCGCCGCTGATGGTGACGCCGTTGGCCGAGGCCGTGCGCACCTCGACGTTGGTCAGGCTGTGGGTGCCCGAGCCGAGGTGCAGGCCGATCGTCGTCGACTCGATCGTGGTGTGGGTCAACGCCACCTTCGAGGTCGAGCCGACGCCGTAGATGCGCTGCCACAGGCCCGGTTTGCCGGTGTTGCCGGGCGAGGTGAAGAGCACCGGCGAGCCGGCGTTGCCGGCGCTGGTGAGCGTGCCGTTGATCGTCAGCGTGAAGTCTCCCTTGCCGTCGCCGGTCTGGTCGTGGTTGACCACGTTGACCGTCGTGCCCGCCTCGACCGTCAGGGTCTTGCCCGCAGCGATGGTCAAGTCGCCGGTGAGGTAGACCGTACCGCTCCAGACGAGGTTGCCGGGCGCTGTCTCGCCGCCGTGGTAGATGCCGCGACTCCATGTCGCGTCGAACTTCTCACCGACGAAACCCTGCAGGTCGACGTGCGTGGGCGCTGAGATGGTCGTCAGCGGCAGGATCGACGGGAAGGTGCCGTACCAATTCCAACGCGCGTCCGTGCTGCCGCCGACGCGCATGACCGTGATCTCGCGCTTGGAGCCCAGCTCGTCGTAGACGATCTTGTTGATGACCATCGTCGCGCTGTAGCTCGAGCTGCTGGTGGTCTTGGTCGCCTGGGCCACGATCGAGGTCGCGTTGCCCGAACGCACGTCCGTCAGATCGCTCTTGGACGACGTCGTGCTGACGAGCACGGTGCCAGAGGCGTTGCTCGCCCGGATCGCGCCATTGCAGTAGGAGATGTTCTCGATCTCGGAGTAGCTCCAGCCGAGCAGATCGGCGCGCTTGCCGCCGGGGATCGCGTACGCCGTCGAGGTGTTGGTGCCGTACGCGCTGCCGCTGCGGCTGGCGCTGACCGAGATGTTCTTGGCGACGCGGGCGCCGACCTTGGCGTTGTCCCAGATGTTGTTCAGGCGCACCGCGATCGTCGGGTCGACCGACGACGTGCGCGCGATGCGAACGCCCTCGTAGTCGTTGCCCGTGATGTTGGACTTGGTGATCAGACCGGAAATTCCGCCCAGCATCTCGAGGCCGACGTAGTGGTTGCCGCTGACCAGGGTGCCGTCGATCTGGACGCTGGTGCTGGGGCTGGTGGACTCCGCCCGGACGCCCGACTTGCCGTTGGCCGTGATCTTGCCGCCCTTGTACAGCAAGGCCGCGGTCTGGCCGACGACCGCGCCTTCTTCGACGTTCTCGGTCAGTTCGCAGTCGGTGCACTCGGGCTGGCCGCCGCTGATGGAGTACAGGCCGATGCGGTTCTTGCGGAAGACCACGTTCGTCAGCTTGACGATCTTCTGCGCCTGCAGGCCGATGTCGGCGAACTCGACGATGGCGTTGCTGATCACCGTGCCGTCGCCGGTGACGAGGATCTTGTCCCAGCCCTTGCCGGCGGCTGGCGGCGGGCCGTAGTGGGTGAAGACGACGGGCTCGTCCGTGGTGCCCTCGACGACCATCTTGCCGGCGATGGTGATCGAGTAGTCGCCCTTGCCGTTCTTGTCCTGGTCGACCACGGCGAACTGCACGCTGGTGCCGGGGGCGATGGTCAGCGTCTGGCCGGCCGGCACCGTGACGTTGCCGGTGACGATGATGGTGCCGACCCAGGTCGTGGTGTTGACGGTGCCGAAGACGGTCTGCAGCAGGTTCAGGTCGACCTTGCGCGTCGTCTTGCCGATCTGGCCGACGGCGTCGCGCACCTCCATCGTGATGGTGTACGAGCCCGCCTTGCCGTATTTGTGCTTCAGGGCCTTGGTCTTGGACCAATCGACGTCCCAGGTGCCGTCGGACTCGAAGTCCCAGCGGACCTCCAGGTCGGGGGTCGGCGTCTCGGCGTCGGACGAGAACGAGCCGTCCACGGCGGCCTCGAGCGCGCCGGAGACGACGGCCGAGAAGGCGGCCTTCGGCGGGTCGTTGAAGATGGTCAGGGTGCGGCCAGTCGAGCTGCCGACGCCGCCGGCGTCGTCCGTGGCGGTCGCGACGACCAGCGCCTTGCTGCCGGTGACCGCGTTGTCCGGCACCTTCCAGGTGAAGGTGTAGGGCGCGGTCGTGTCGGTGCCGACGGGCGTGCCATCGACCAGCAACGAGACCTGGGTCACGGTCTTGCCGGCCTTGGCCGTGGCGTCGACGATGAACGCGACCGACTCGCCCTGGGTGACGTTGCCGTCCTGGGTCGGCTTGACGATGACGACGTCGGGCGGGTTCGACGCCGAGACCGGCACCGAGCAGCTGGCCTTGCCCTCGCCGCCGAGGTCGTCGACCACCGTCATCGTGACCGTGATGGTGCCGGCCTTGCTGAAGGAGCGCGTCACCTTGCTCGCCGTGCCGGTGGCGGTCGGGCTGCTGTCGCTGAAGACGAAGGTGTAGCTCTTGATCGTGCCGTCGCTGTCGGTCGAGCCCGAGCCGTCGAAGGTGCCGTTGGCGCCGAGCACCAGCGAACCCGGGCAGACCAGCTTGGCGGTCGGCGTGACGTTCGCCGCCTTGGCCGCCACGACGCACGAGCCGGCGCCCGTGGCGCCCTTGTCGTCGGTGACGACGACGCTGACCTCGAAGCTGCCAGCTTTGTCGAAGACGTGGTTGGTCAGGGCCGAGGTGCCGGTCACCGTCGCGCTGCCGTCGCCGTAGGTCCAGGCGAAGCTCTTGATCGTGCCGTCGGCGTCGCTCGACTTGCTGGCGTCGAAGTTCGCAGCCTTGCCGACCTCGACCGAAGACGGGCAGGCCAGGCCGACGACCGGCGGCTTGTTGGTCGCGCTGACGTTGATGGTGCACGACGCGCTGGCGTCGGCGCCCTTGTCGTCGACCGCGACGACGACGACCTTGGGCGTGCCGGCGGCGCTGAACGTGACGTCGAGCTGGGCGCAGGTCTGGGCCTTGCTCACTTCCTTGCCGTCGACCTGCACCGAGCAGCTGACGATCTGGCCGTCGGCGTCACCCGTGCCGGTCGTGTCGAGCGCGGTCTTGAGGTTGACCGAGGTGCTCGCCGGGCATTTGAGCGCCACGACCGGCGGCTGGTTCGCGATCACGTTCTCGGCGCCCGGCGTCGGCTTGGCGAAGGACTTGAAGTCCTTGCTGTTGTCGTCGGTGTCGGTGGACTTCGCGTCACGACCGAGCGAGGCGCCGTTGTCGACGTCGACCGCCGGCAGGCCCTCGCCGGCGAAGGTCGCGCTGGCGAACACGCCGTAGCCGAGGGCGTCGACGACCTTGGTGCCAAAGCGCAGCTCGATGTTGTCCGGGCCGTTCTGGTAATCGGCCTGGGACGCGACCTGGTCCGCGACGCTGCTGATCCAGCCGCCGGCGCTCGAGTTCGCGATGACGAAGTAGCCGTCGGCGGGGATCTTGCCCTTGAGATCGATGGCGTTGTAGGCCTTGCCGCCGTTGCCGTCGATGCCGACCAGCGTCCACCCCGTCAGGTCCGCGCCCGCCGGGCCGTAGAGCTCGATGTAGGTGTCATCGTCCGCGCCGACGGCGTCGTAGACGATCTCGTTGATGACGATGTTGTAAGGCGCGGCCTTCTGCACGCAGACGCCGGCCTTGCAGGTCTCGAACGCGCTGCACGCCTTGGGCGTTGACCAGTCCAGGCAGAGGTCCGCGTCGACGTTGCCGCAGGTGATGACGGCGTCGCCATCGCAGTTGGTCTCGCCGGCCTTGGTGCAGTCGTCGGCGCAGCTCGGCACGCACTTGGCCGCGAGGCACCACTTGCCGACGCCGCAGAGCGTCTTGTCGGGCTCGGCCACGACCTTGCAACCGCCCTTGGCGTCGCAGCTGTCGGCGGTGCAGGGGTCGCCGTCGTCGCACTTCTTGGGCGTGCCCTTGCACACGCTGCCGGAGCACGCGTCGTTCTGGGTGCAGGCGTCGCCGTCGTCGCACGACGCGTTGCTCGAGGCGCTGCTGCAGCCCTGCTTCGGATCGCAGCTGTCGGTGGTGCAGGCGTTGCCGTCGTCGCAGCTCTTGGCCGTGCCCTTGCAGGCGCCCGAGGTGCAGGCGTCCTTGTCGGTGCAGACATCGTCGTCGTTGCATGGCACGCCGGCGGTCTTGCTGCCGTCGAAGGCGCATTTGCCCGTCTTGTTGTCGCAGGTGTCGACTGTGCAGGGGTTGTTGTCGTCGCAGCCCGTGGCCGCGCCGGCGGTGCAGGCGCCGCCGACGCACGAGTCGCCGACGGTGCAGGCGTTGCCGTCGGCGTCGCAGGGCTTGTTGTTGTTGGTGCCGACGCAGCCGGTCTTGCCGTCGCAGGTGTTGTTGGTGCAGGGGTTGCCGTCGTCACAGTCGGCCAGCGCGCCGCCGGTGCAGGTGCCGCCCTTGCAGGCGTCCTTCTCGGTGCATGCGTTGCCATCCTCGCAGGGCAGGCCCTCGATCTGGTCGGCGTAGACGCACTTGCCGCCGTCCTTGATCGAGCACTTGGCGCTGACGCACGGGTCGCCGGACTCGCAGACCTTGGCCGTGCCGGCGTCGCAGCTGCCCGCCTTGCAGACGTCGCCGACGGTGCAGGGGTTGTCGTCGTCGCAGGCGACCGCGTCGAGCGGGGTCTTGGCGCAGCCCGACTTCGGATCGCAGGTCTCTTCGGTGCAGGGGTTGTTGTCGTTGCAGTCGAGCTTGACGCCCGCGATGCACTTGCCGGCCAGGCATTGGTCGCCGCTGGTGCAGGCGTTGCCGTCAGCGTCGCAGTCGAGGCCGTCCGAGACCGGCGCGGTCTTGCAGACCTTGTTGATCGGATCGCAGGCGTCGATCGTGCACGGATTGCCGTCGTCGCAGGCGCCGTCGTCGGTGGTGCCGTTGCAGTCGTTGTCGACGCCGTCGCAGCTCTCCTTGCCGAGCTCGCCGGTGATGCACGCCGTCAAGCCGCCCGCGAGGCAGGTGCGCTCGCCGGCGCAGGTGCCGATGGCGTTGCCCTTGTCGTCGAGGGCCTCGACCTTGCAGACCGTGGCGAGCTTCTTCTTGATCGCGCCTGCCGTGCACGCGCACGCGCCGTAGGCGTCCTTGCTGCCCTCGGCCGGCACCACGACGCATTGCTTGCTGCTCGCGCCCTCGATCGTCTTGACGTCCTTGCAGGCGTAGCCACCCGGGCAGTCCGCGTTGCTGCCGCAGGCCGTGCCGCAGAAGGCGCCGAGCGCGGCCTGGTCGACGCACGCCGCGTTCTTGTCGCCGAGCGTCTCGCATTCCTTGGACGCGCTGCAGGGGTTGCACAGGTTCGGCGCCTTCGGCACGCAGATCGAGACCGCGTCCGTGCCGTTCGGCACCGTCGCGCAGGTGTAACCCGGCAGGCAGGTGTCGGTGCAGGTCGCCGCGCACTCCTTGCCGGTCGCCGAGGCACCGTTCGGGTTGTCGATGCAGATGCCGCTGTCGCAGTCGGTGTTGTCCTTGCACTCGCACATCGCGCTGCCGGGGCAGTCGCCGCTGACATCGCTCGCGTTGGTGTCGTCGACCTGGCCGTCGTCGCCGCCGAGGTCGTCGCCACCCGCCCCGTCGCCGCCGGCGCTATCGGCCGCGACGTCCTGGCCGACGGTCGTGTCGGCCACCGCGGTGTCGACCGTTGAGGTGTCGACCTGGCCCGAGATGTCGAAGCCACCGGTCCCGGTGCCGTTGTTGCCGCTGTTCGGATCGCTGCCGCACCCCACGACGAGCGCTGAAGCGAGCGTGGCCGTGATCAGGAATGTGGTGCGAATTCCGGTGGATGTCATGGTAGCCTCAGGCATTGGACCGCGAGCGCAGGCCGTCATTTGGGACCGGGAACCTAGCGGCTCCGTGGTCGAGCGACAAGGCAAAAGGCGGCTGGCGATCCCCCGGTCGGGGTCTGCAGACGTCACCGGCGCCGCCGCCGCGGGCGGCCCCAAACGGGCCGCGGCCGCCACCGACCCGTGTCAGCGGCGGCCGCGGCCGCGGTGCGCGCGCGAGCGGGCTACGGCGTGATGGTGATCTTCACGACGCCGACGTTGTCGTTCTCGTTGCTCTCGTTGATCTGCCCGGAATCGTCGATGCGGGCGCCCATCCAGAACGTCGTCTGACCGTTCTGGATCGTCGCGCTGACGTCACGGTTGATCGTGATGCTGGCCCCGGGCGCCAGCGTCACGAACTGGTAGTAGACGCCCTGGTCCTGGCCCGAGATCGTGTCGTTGGACGACCGACGCAGCGCGAAGAGCGCGTTGGTCGCCTGGGCGCTGCCGGTGTTGGTGACGACGATCGAATAGGTCACGGTCGCGTTGGGCTTCGGCGTCTCGGTCGAGGCCTTGATCGACTCGATCTTCAGGTTCGGCAGCTGCAGGATCGTCAGCTGGACCCAGCCGAGGTTGTCGGTCTCGACCAGCTCGTCGATGGCGTTGTCCGCGTCGCCGATCACCGTGACGTAGCGCAGCGTCGAGTCGAGATCGCTGGGCACGGTCACGCTCCAGGTCCGGTTGACCGCTGCGCCCGGGTTGATCGAGGGCTCGTTCGACGTCGCCACCTCGACCGCGCCGTCGAGGACGCCCGGGGCCTTGGCGAAGACGATGCGGGCCTTCCAGCCGCCGGTGGCGGTGCCGCCGAGGTTGCGCCAGGTCGTGGTCAGGTTGAACGCGCTGCCGACCGCGACCTGGGTCGGGTTCGCCGACGCGGTCTGGAAGAAGAGGTTCGGCTTGCCCGAGGTCGCGAGCGTCGTGAACGTCACGATGGCCGTGTTGTTCGTCTCGACCGCTTCGGTGATGACCTTGCCGCTGTCGGCCATGGCGCCGATGCCGATCTGCTTGCCAGCGGCCACCGTCGGCATCTGGAAGCTGATCGAGACGTTGCGGGTCTGGCCGGCACCGAGGCCCTGCTGGTTGCTGGTCTGGCCGACGAGCGCGTCCTTGGTGATGTCGATGATCATGTCGTCGACGCTGACCGCCGCGCGGATGGCGAAGTTGGCGCTGTTGGCGCCGCCCGCGTTGCGCACCTGGAAGTTGAGCTGGACGTTGGTGCCGCTGGAGCCGAAGTTCGGCGTCGCCACCATGTTCTGCAGCACCAGGTCCGGGCGGGCGACGACGTTGATCGCCAGCGCAGGCGCGGTGTTGTTGGTCTCGATCGACTCCTTGACCGCGTTGCCGCTGTCGACGACGTAGAACAGGTAGCGCGTGCCGCTGGTGGTCGCCGAAGGCAGGCGCAGCGTTGCGGTGGCGGTCGCCGACTTGCCGGCCGCCAGGCTCGGCCGCGACGACGCCAGCAGCACGGTGTCCTGCGTGGCGCTGAAGGTCGCGTCGGTCGACAGGTACCAGGTGCCCTGCGAGCTGCCCGCGTCGGCGATGCCGGCGTTGGTCTCGATGACCTGGACGTTGAAGTCCGCGCCGACCTCGACCGTCGTGTTCGCCGCCAGGACCTCCGGCTTGGACGCCTGCAGGTCCGGCAGGTTCGGCGCCGTGACCTCCAGATCCGTGCTGCTGAGGTTGTTGGTCTCGTCCGACTCGGCGATCTGGGTGTTGCGGTCGACGACCACGAGCACCTTGTACATGCCGGGCGTGACCGACGTCGGCAGCGTGCCCTTGAACTGGCGGTTGGCCACCGCGCCGCCCGCGAGCGCGCCGCTGGCGATCTGGCCGAGCAGGATGTCCGAGCTGCTGACCACCGTATCGGTCGAGAGGTAGACGCCGTCGGCGAAGCCGATCGGCGTGTCGTCGCCCTTGTTGGTGTCGCTCCAGCTGACGGTGATGGCGTCGCCGGCGGGCAGCTTCGTCGCGCTGAGCGTCGGCGTGCTCGGGGTCAGGTCGGCCGGCGACAGCACCTTGAACGGGGTGATCGACAGGTTGTTGCTCTCCGAGAGCTCGGTCAGCAGCGCCGTCGCGTCGACGACGGTCAGCAGCTTGTAGCTGCCCGGCGTCGAACCGTAGTTGACCGAGATGTTCGCGGTGCGGAACTGGCCGGCGTTGACGCCCTGGATGGTCGCTTGACCGAGCAGGATGTCGCCGTTGTCGACGACGTCGTTGGCCGAGCGGTAGACGCGGGCGACGGTGTTGATGCCGGCGTTGCCCGAGCCCTTGTTGTCGACGCGCACGGTGATGGTCGCGGTCGTGTTCGGCGGCGCCGAGGCAGCCGAGGTCAGCGCACCGACGTAGTCCGGCAGGCCGAAGACCGTCAGCGGACGGATCGACGTGTTGTCCGCCTCGTTGGTCTCGGGCACCTCGAGCGCGCTGTCGGTGACGAGCAGCAGCGCCCAGCCACCGCCGACGGTGTCTTCGGGGATCTTGGCCGTGACGTTGTAGGCCGAGGTCGCGCCGACCGCGATCTTGCCGCCCTTGTAGGTGCCGAGCACGACGTCGTCGGCGCTGAAGGTCTGGTCCTTGCTCAGGTAGAGCGTGTCGCTGTGCTCGTTGGCCTCGGTGTCGCCGTTGTTGCGCACGGCGTAGCTGACGGCCAGCGTCTGGCCGGCGACGATCTGCTGCGCGGCGGTGAAGCCGGTGAAGTAGAGGTTGGCGACCTGGCCGATCTGGATCTTCTTGCTGACCAGGTTGTTGCCCTCGTCGGCCTCGGCCACGCCCGCCGCCGCGTCGGCGACGACGAAGAGCGTGTAGGTGCCGGGGGTCGCCGTGGGCAGCTTCAGCGTCGCGGTCTGGTTCGCAGATGCGCCGGCGGCGAGGGTGCCCGTCTGCAGCTGGCCGATGATGGCGTCGCTGTCGTCGAGGTTCGCGTCGGCCGAGAAGACCACGCGTAGCACGCTCGTGACGCCCGTCGTCGCCCCGCCCTGGTTCTTGACCGTCGCGGCGAAGGCGATGTTGGTGGCCGAGCCGTAGAAGTCCTTGTCGGTGGTCCAGTTGGCGATGACGAGGTCGGGCTTGGCCACGACGTCGATGACGGCGCTGGCGACGTTGTCGCTGCTGTCCTCGACGTAGGCGTCGGTCGAGTCGACGAGCGCGACGATGTTGTACGCCGCGGTCGACGCGCCCGCCGGCACGACGATGTCGAGCGTGAGCGTCGTCGACTTCTGCGCGCCGAGGCCGGCGTCGACCTTGACCGTGGTGATGACGATGTCGGCCTTGTCGGGCGTGGTGTCCGACGAGAGCATCACCGCCACCGAGAAGGCGCCGGCGTCGCTGTAGCCGGCGTTGCTCATCACCAGCGTCAGCGTGACCTTGCTGCCGGCGTCGGCCTTGGCGGCGCTGAGCTTGGCCGAGACGGCGACCAGCTGCGGGTCCTTGCTGCAGCCGGCCACCGGGGCGAAGGCGCAGACACCGGCGCTGCAGCTGTCCTTGGTGCAGGGATCCTTGTCGTCGCAGGCGCTGACGTCGACGCAGGCGATGCAACCCTTGATGTCGCTGTTGCTGCAGCTGCCGTCCTTGGCGCAGGCGTCGTCGGTGCACGGGTCGCCGTCGTCGCATTTGGGCTTGGCGCCGTCGATGCATGCGCCCTTGAGGCAGCTGTTGCCCACGGTGCAGGCGTTGCCGTCCGAGCAGGCCTTGCCCTCGTTGGTCGCGAGCATCTCGCAGGTGCCGGACTTGGCGACGCAGGTCGAGGCCTGGCAGCCCGTGTTCTTCGACGGATCGCAGACCACGACGGTCGTCGGATCGGTCACGCACTTGTTGCCCTGGCAGATCGGCGTGCCGTTGCAGAGGTCGCCGTCATCGTTGCAGTCGCCGTCGATCTTGCACTCGCAGACATTGGCGCCGGGCTGGCATTTGGCGTCCTTGTCGCAGGCGTCATTGTTGGTGCAGCTGTCGCCGTCGCTGCAAGGCGCGCCGACCTCGGCCACGCTCTGGCAGCCCGACTTCGGATCGCAGCTGTCCTTGGTGCAGGCGTTGTTGTCGTCGCACGCCGAGCTCGGCTTCTCTGCGCCCTTGCAGGTGCCGCCGCTGCAGGCGTCGTTGTCGGTGCAGGCGTTGGCGTCGTCGCAGCTGGCGCTGTTCGGCGTCTTGGTGCAACCCGCGGTCGGGTCGCAGCTGTCATCGGTGCAGGCGTTGCCGTCGTCGCAGAGCACGGCGCTGCCGCCGCACTTGCCGGCGTTGCACGCGTCCTTGCTGGTGCAGGCGTTGCCGTCATCGCAGCTCGCGGCGTCGTTCGGCGTCGACGCGCAGCCACCGTCCTTGCAGGCGTCGGTGGTGCAGGCGTTGTTGTCGTCGCAGTCCTTGGCCTTGCCGGCGGCGCAGGCGCCGTCCTTGCAGGCGTCGCCCTCGGTGCAGGCGTCGCCGTCGTCGCAGGGGCCGCCATCCGCAGGCTTGCCGACGCAGCCGACCTTGGCGTCGCAGCTGTCGATCGTGCACGGGTTGTTGTCGTCGCAGGCCTTGGCCTTGCCGGCGCAGCCGCCGCCGAAGCAGGCGTCGCTCTCGGTGCAGGCGTCGCCGTCGTCGCAAGCCTTGCCGTCGTCCGGGGTGTTGGCGCAGCCGCTCTTCGGCTCGCAGGCGTCCTTGGTGCAGGGGTTGTTGTCGTCGCAGGCGACCTTGCCACCGGCGTCGAGCGCCGTGCCCTTGCACGAGCCGCTGGCGCAGGTGTCCTTCTCGGTACAGGCGTTGCCGTCGTCGCAGTCGCCGGTCGTCGGCTTGGACTCACAGCCGCCATTGGCGCAGCTGTCGATGGTGCAGGCGTTGTTGTCGTCACAGACCTTCGGCGTGCCGACGCAGAGGCCCGCCTTGCAGCTATCGTCGAGCGTGCAGGCGTCGCCGTCGTTGCAGCTGCCGTCCTTCGGCGTCACGGCGCAGCCCCAGGTCTTGTCCTCGGCCTGGGCGCAGACACTCGTGGTGCAGGCGCCGTCGGTGCAGGTCGCCTCGTCGGTCTTGCCGTCGCAGTTGTTGTCGATGCCGTCGCAGATCTCGTCGGCCGGGGTCGTCGGCACGCAGGTGGCGCCGGCGTCCTGGTCGGTCGTGTCGCTGCCGGCGTCGGGATCGGCCGCGTCGGGGTCGCTGGCGTCCGTGCCGGCGCTGTCATCGCCGCCGATGGCGTCCGTGCCGGCGCTGTCATCGCCGCCGATGGCGTCCGGGTCGGTGGCGTCCGGGTCGGTGACGTCCGGGTCGGTGACGTCCGGGTCGGTGACGTCCGGGTCGGTGACGTCGGGGTTGGTGACATCGGTCCCGGCGTCCGGGTCGGTGACGTCGGTGCCTGCGTCCGGGTCCGTGACGTCCGGTTCGACCGCGTCGGGGTCGGTGACGTCCGGGTCGGTGACGTCCGGGTCGGTGACGTCGGGGTCGCTCGTGTCGACGCCGATGTCCGGGTCGGTGGCGTCAGGCTTGTCGCCCGTGTCCGGGTCGACGACGTCGGGCTTGTCGCCCGTGTCGGTCGAGACGCTGTCCTGGGCCGTCGCGTCGGTCGCGGTGCTGTCGCCGCCGACGCCGTCGGTCTGCACCGAGCCGTCGCCGACCACGTCCGCGCCCGCAGGCGGGCCGGTCACGACGGAATCGTCGCCGCCGCAGGCGCTGAGGTGGATCAATGTGGCTGTGAGGAGGAACCCGACCCAGGTGCGCTTCATGTCCGACTCCGATGGAAGGCTCCATCAGATTGGACTTTCCGTATGGGCCCGCAAGGCCCCGGCGCGAGGATTTGTGAAGGGAGGGTCGTGCCGCTATCGACCAACACGAAAGCGCTTTTCGGCGAGCGCGGCCGCCACGATGTCGTCCGCGTGCATCCCGTGCAGGCGGTCCACCGAGGCCAGATCGCCGGTCTCTCCCCAGCGACGCGGGGCCAGGATCCGCACCGGATGCACCCGCTGCAGCGCTCCCGCCATCCACTCGGCCACCGACGGCGACGCGTCCACCGCCACGACCATCGGCGCCTGGAGCAAGGCGTCGTCGTCGAACAGCCGGTCGAGCACATGGCCGCGGCTGTCGTCGTCCCAAGCGCCCGGATCCGACGCCCAGGCGTCCCAGCTGCGCCACAGGCGCTCGAAGCTCGTGATCACGAGGATCCTCGAACCGATGCCGTGGTCGCGGTGCAGCGTCTCGGCCGCCTCGCGGACGCAGGCGAGCTTGCGCCCCGAGGCCGCGAGCACCACCGTCGGCTGCCCCGGAGCTGCGGGCCGATCGTCCTGGCCGACCATCCACCAGGCGCCTGCGATGGCTTGCGTGGCGTGGTCGTCCGGCAGCTCGGTCGGCTGCTGCAGCGGCTGCGTCGTCAGGCGCAGGTAGTGGGCCTCGCCGTCCGGGCGCCAGAGGTCGGCCAGGGCGTGGCCGTAGATGGCCGCGACGTCGGCGGCGAACGCCGGCTCCCAGGCGCAGATCCCCGGCACGTCCATGACGATGCGCAGCGTGCCGACGCTCTGGTGGGTGAAGGTCTCGCGCGACAGGCCCGTGCCCGAGGGCACGCCGACCAGGACGAAGCGCGAGCCCGAGTAGAGCGCGACGTCGAGCTGGTTCAGCGCCCGCTCGACGAACTTGTCGTAGACCGTGACGACGGGCAGCAGCGCCGCGCGCCCCTCCATCGCCTTGCGCGGCCGGCCCATGGCGCCCGCCCAGAGCATCGCGTTGCCCTCGGCGATGCCGAGCGCGTGGAACTGGCCTTGGGCGCTCGGCCGCCAATCGAACGCCAGCGCGCGCTCGTCGCGCAGCCAATCCCAGGCGTCGACGGTGGGGTGTGGCGCAAAGACCCCGGTCTCCTTGATGATCGGGCCGAGGTGTGTCGTCTGGCCGACGTCCGGCGCGCCGGCGTGCAGGTAGGGCGCCGCCGCCGTGCGCAGGATCGCCATGTTCAGGCTCTGGAAGGCCTCGCCGGTCGACTGCACCTGGCGCGCCGGCGCCGTCAGCCGGCCGAGGCCCGTGAGCGCCTCGCCCGGGCCGAACACGCGGCCGTGGTCGAACGGCGCGTCCGCCGGGCCGCCGTAGAGCAGCTGCGTCCGCGCCTGCAGCAACGAACGCAGGGCCGCCGTCGCGTCTGCCGTCGCCTGGTCCGTGGCGACGGGCAGCGGCCACGGTTCGCCCGCGGGCACGCCGTGCGCAGCGCCGAAGGCGAGCGCCTCGTCGGTCGGCATCAGGGCGCCGTGGTTCTCGGGGTGGCCGGCCAGGCTGCTGCGGTAGCCCTTGGTCGTGTGCGCGACGAGGCAGACGGGCACCCCGGCCGCCGCCGCGCGCTGCATCGCTGCGCAGAGCAGGCCCAGGTCGTGGCCGCCGAGGTGCTGCACCGCCGCTTGCAGCGTCGCGTCGTCGACCGCCGCGAGCAGGGCCGCGATCGCCGCGGATTCGTCGGCCGATCGCGGCCAGAGCGTCGCCGCCCGATCGAGCAGGGCGTGCCGCGTCGGCGCAACGGCCGCCTTGTCGCCACGCAGCAGCGCGCGGATGCCGGCGCCGTCGAGCATGGTCAGGGCGTGGAAGATCGCGTCCGGCGCGCGATCCAGGGCCGCCCGCAGGGCCGCGCCGCCGGGCAGGGCGAAGAGCGCCTCGGCCCGCGCCCCCCAACGCAGCTGCTCGACCTGCCAGCCCTGGGCGCGGAACTTGGCTTCGATCCAGGCGTCGAGCCGCCCGGGCGCTGGCGAGCCGGCCGCTGCGCCGACCACGGCGGTGTCGTCCATCACCCGATCGAGGCTCTGGCGGTTGCAGTCGACGATCCAGACCAGGCCCGGCAGCCGCCAACGGCCGGCGTCATACAGGCTCTCGTCGACCTGGCCCTCGGTCAGCTCGCCGTCACCGCACAGCGCCCAATGCACGGCCTCGATCGGCGCCAACGGGGCCCGGTCTCCGGCCCGGTCTCCGGCCCGGTCGCCGCCGCCGGCGTCGCCGCCGCCGGCAGCAAGGCGCGCGCGCAGGCCGTGGTTCTGCACCGCCAGCGCGTAGGCGTCGTAGATGGTCGCGGCGACGCCGAGGCCCTCGGAGCTCGAGGTATAGTCGACGAAATCCGGGTTCTTGGCCGGCGTCGGGTAGGGCTGCGGGCCGCCCATCTCGCGCAGGCGGCCCATCTTGGCGGTCGGCAGCCGGCCGAGCAGGTGCATCAGGGCGTAGAGCACGGGCGCGGCGTGCGGCTTGACCGCGACCCGGTCGCCGGGGCGGACGACGTGCAGGTAGAGCGCGACCAGGATGTCGAGGCTCGACAGCGAGCTGGCCTGGTGGCCGCCGACCTTGGGCTTGCGGCCCTTGTTCTCGGGCTTGTTGTTGGCGTGGTCGACCATGCCCAGGGCGCCGCGGCCGACCCATTGCAGCGCCTGCTCGAGGGTCGCCAGCGTCGTGGCGTCGGGCAGGGTCAGCGGCGGCCGCTCCGGGCCCTGCAGCGTCGTCGGGGAAGGCATCCGCACCTCGTGGCGGAGTCCCCAGGCGCGCGCGATCGCTCAGTCGATCGGCCAGGGCTCCGGCGGCGGCACCATCGGCGTTTGCAGGTTGAATGGCAATGCCATGACGTTGGCATGCAGCTTCTGTACCCAGGCCAGGTCGTCCTCGATGTCGAGGTCCGGGTGCTCGGCCAACCAGGCAGCGGCCCCCGCCGCGATCGCCGTCAAGGTGCCGCGCGCCGCGCCCGCGTCGCCCACCGCGACCAGATCGCAGGCCATGCGCAGCGCCACCAGCAGGTTGAGCATGACGAAACCCTTCTCGACGCCGGCGTCGGCGAACACGCCTTCTTGGATCGCCTTGGCCGAGAGCGCGGGCATCGTCAGCGCCGTGGTCTGGCTGTGCGCCTTGCCCTGCTGGATATGGGTCCATTGGATCGAGAGCGTGCCCACGTCCTGCAGCTTGGGCTCGTCGAAGCTCGTGGCCAGCGGCATCAACTCGACCTGGATCACCGCGCCGCCGCCACGGCGACCGCCCTCGATCGGCTCGGCCGCCGAGAGCCGATGCGCCAGGTAGAGCGCCGGGATGCGGATCGTCACGCCGCCGTCGTCGCGGCTGACGTCGCGGGCGCCGTAGGTCGCGCGCGCGGCCCAGGCGTCGCTGGTGTCGAGGCGGATCTCGATCGCCGCCGCCACGGGGAAGAGCGCCGTCTTCGACTCTTCGACGAAGACCTCGCGCACCGACTTGGGATCGTCGAGCACGTAGGCGTTGCCCTGGCCGGCCTCGGCCAACGACGTCATCAGCTCGTGGTCGATGCCGCCGCCGACGCCGATCGTCGTCAGCCCGACGCCCTTGGCCGCCCAGCTGCGCGCCAGCTGCCGCGCCTTGCCCGCCGCGACGAGGCCGGCGTTGGCCATGCCGTCCGAGAGCAGCACGACGCGCGCGGCGTAGCCGGTCGGGGTCGTGTCGCCGGCCCGCTGGTAGCCCAGGCTCAGGCCGCCGTAGAGGTTGGTGGCGCCACCAGGCTGCACCTTGTTGATCGCCGCCTGGATCGCGTCTGCGTCCGCGGCCTTGGCTGCGCCGACCAGGACCTCGGCGCCGTCGGAGTAGCGCACCAGCGTCAGCAGGTCATCAGGCCGGTGGGCCTTCATCTCCAGCAGCAGCCGCTCCAGGCCCTCGCGCAGCGCCTCGATCGGCGCGCCCGCCATCGAGCCCGACGCGTCGAGCACCAGCACCAGGTGCAGCGGCGGCCGCGCGAGCTTGCTCGGATCGATCGGCGAATTCAGGCCGATCTGCAGGATCGAGCAGGTGCTGCCGGTGATCAGGTTGCTCATGACGCCGACCCGGCCGTGCATGCACAGGTCCTCGCCGCAGTCCGCCGGCGGGAAGTCGACCTTGTGCTCGGCGAAGAAGCCGAGGTCGTCGAGCACGTCCGACGCGGGCACCTCGCCCTTGTCGACGATGGCGCGGAAGACCGCGAAGTCCGCGGCGCCCGGCGCGGTGAAGCCGGCGGAGCCCCCGGCCGACGGGGGCAAGCCCATGCCGCCGGCGGTGCTCCCGCTCGCGGAGTCGTCGCTGCCGCAGCCGGCGACCGCCATGGCCGCCACCAGCGCCAGCGACGCGCCGCGCCAGGCCCGGGCGACGAGGGGGGGCAAGGGCGACCGCTGTCCATGGGGAGGCATGTGGTTCATGGGCTGAGCTCCTCGACCAGCACGGTCTCGAAGAAGGGTCCGAGCGCGCTGGCACCTCCAGCACAATCAGGAAGGGCCGCGACGATCGTGGCGGCCTGGGTCAACCAGAGCCGCCGCTTGGCGCCGAGCGGGATGCTCTCGCCGACCTTCAGCTTCCACGGCTTTGCGCCATCCAACGGCAGGGTGATGCCGAGGCTCGCCGCGCGGCCGACCTCGCCGCAGCTGCCGACCGCCTCGCCGCAATTCGCCGCCGGGAACGCCGTCCAGGGTTCGCTGCCGTAGAGCACCGGCTGATCGCCGCGACCGACGCGCACGCGGTGCGTCTTGCTCGTGATCTCGTAGCCGTCGACCACGCCTCCGCTCTGGCCGAGCGGCTGGCGCCGGAACGAGACGACGTCGCCTGCGGCGAAGGGCATCGCCCCCTCGGGCAGGCAGACGGTGAACGAGAACGGGTCGATGCCCGATCCCGAGCCGCTGCCGGGGCCCGGGCTGGCGCCGACGCTGACCAGCGTGCAACCGGCGGCGTCGGTGCTCACAGCCGTCACCGGCAACGCCGACTGCTGGCGGACCTTGGCCCCTTGCACGGTGCCGAGCAGGCCCTCGAGGCTGTCGCTCGCCGCGATGGCCTCGTCGACCAACGCGCAACCCGGCGGCGGCGCGCTGATCTGCTGCGCCGGGGGCGCGAACAGGGCGCTGTGGCTGCGCCAACGCTGGGTCGACGGCAGCGCCGGGTCGGTCTCGAACGCGACCAGCCGCTCCTTCTTGGCGACGTCCGTGCGCTGATCGACGCCCGTCATCGGGAAGTCGCTGGCCTTGAACACGACCAGGCGCTCCGGCAGCGTGCCGCCGTCGATCAGCAAGGCGTGGCAGTCGCGCTTGGCGAAGGCCTGCGGATCGAGGCCCAAGTTGAATGGGTTCGTCGTCTCGCCGAGCGGCATGGTCCGCCCGGCGAGCAGCTGGAAGGTCCGGCCGGACGCGAACAGGCCGCGGTGCAGCGTCTCGCTCGGTGTCTCGGTGATCGCGTCGCAGTCCACCTTGAGCTCGGGGCGCAGCCATCGCAGCCGGACATGCAACGTCGCGTCCGTGGCGTTGCCCAGGACCAGCTGCGCGTCCCAGGCCAAGAAGAACGGCTCGGGCATGGTCGGCATCGGCGCCTCGCTCGTCGCGGCGCTGGCCAGCGCGGCCGTCGCGAGCAGGGCGCGTTGGGCCCAACGCGGCAGCGACGTCGATGGCGCCGCCCCCAGGGCCCGGCCGCGGCCGGTCGTGGCCGCCGCGATCGGGCCGGCCACGCCGAGATCGGCTGCGCGCGACGCCTCGACCGCGTCGAGCAGCCAGCGCACCAGCCACGGCAGCGGCAACAGCGCCAGCACGTCGCTCGGATCGACCG
Source organism: uncultured Enterobacteriaceae bacterium (assembly GCA_964586155.1). Taxonomy (GTDB): domain Bacteria; phylum Myxococcota_A; class UBA9042; order UBA9042; family UBA9042; genus SXNM01. Next base: position 26,629 of record CAZPHC010000058.1, read on the forward strand.
TGATCGCCCAGGCCCAGCCGAGGCCGTGGCTGGCCAACCAGGCCGTCGCCGCTTCGACCGCGCGCGCCGCATCAGGCCAGAGGTTGATCGCCGCGACGAAGCCCGCGGCCGCGGCGAAGCAGCCCTGCACGGCGCGACGCGAGCGCAGCCGCAGCGCGACGGCCAACGCGCCGCCCGCGACGATCGGCCCGACGAGGTCCGAGAGCTTGCCGGTGACGAGGCCGGGCAGCAGCCCCGCCGTCTTGGCCCAATGGTCGTTGACGAGCAACAGGCCGAGGCTGACCAGCCAGAGCGGGTGGCGCAGCAGCCCGGCATAGGCGGCGTCGGGGCGGCGGCTTGGCAGCAAGACAGCATGGTTCATGGAACGTCCACGGTTCGAAGGGACTCGTCTGGCGATTGCCTGCTTGGCAACGTATCCGTCACCCTGGTGCACATGCAAGCCAAAGTGGCAGTCGGCGTTGCGGTTTTTTGGGATCCACCCGCGGTCGGACGCGCGCCTTCGCCCGCGCCGTCGGCGGCTCTCGTCGGGGCCGCCGCGCGCCGGTTGCGTCGTGGACGGTCCCGCCCTACGATCCGAGGGTCCGGCCCCCTCGACGGGCCCGCCCAGGAGTGTCCATGCGCCGCTACCTCTCGTTGCCCGTGTTCGCCCTCGTCTCGCTCGCGCTTGCCGCCTCTGCCTGTGGCAAGAAGCCCGAGGCCGAGGCCGCCGCCCCGCCGGCCGCGCCCACCGACGACAAGAAGGAGCAGGCCGCCGACCAGGGCCTCGAGATCCCCGACGGCGCCAAGGTCATGATCCTCGAGCCGGCGATGAACGCGGTCTACGTCGTGCCGCCCGGCGCGACCAAGGCCAAGGTCCACGTGCGCTTCGGCCTCGAGGGCATGGAGGTCAAGCCGGCGGGTGAGATCATCCCCCGCACCGGCCACCACCACCTGATCATCAACGAGCGCACCCCGGATTTTGGCCAGCCCGTGCCCAAGACCGAGACCAGCATCCACTACGGCCAGGGCCAGACCGAGGCCGACGTCGAGCTCGCACCCGGCAACTACGACCTCAACGCGCAGTTCGCCAACGGCGCCCACCTCTCCTACGGCGATCGCATGCGCGCCAACGTCAAGATCGTCGTCGAGGCCGCCAAGCCGGTCGAGGGCGGCGAGGCTGCGCCGACCGGAGACGCGCCGCCGCCCGAGGCCGGTCGCCCCGCCGACGCGCCGCCGGCCGCGCCCGACGCACCGCCGCCTGGCGCCGAGGGCGCCGCCGCAGCCCCCGTTGCGCCCGCCGAGCCGCCGGCT
>CAZPHC010000059.1:0-26224 GCA_964586155.1 uncultured Enterobacteriaceae bacterium
TTGTAGTCGCGCACATCGCGCAGGCCGATCAGCGCCAGCGACGCCGGCGCCGCCCGCGGCCGCGACGGGAAGATGCCGCGCAGCTGCCGCAGCACCGAGATCAGCGCCGCGTCGCGCAGCGCGTCGATCTCGTCCAGCAGCAGCACGACCGGGCGCGGGCAGCCGCGCGACCAGCGCTGCAGCAGGTCGGCGAGTACGCCACCCTCAGGCGCATCCGCCGCGACCGCAGGCGGCCGCAGCTCCGCCGGCAGGTCGTCCAAGGCGTTGCTGGCGATGCTCTGGCAGACCAACCGCGCGGCCGCGTCGCCATCGTCGCCGTACGGCTCGCCCATCTCGCAGGTGGCCCACAGGGCCGCGTACTCGCCGCTCGCCGTCAGCTCCTGCGCCAGCGCCCGCATCGCCGTCGTCTTGCCGGACTGCCGCGGCGCATGCAGCACGAACCACTGCTCGCTCGCGACGAGCTCGCGCACCGCCGGCAGGCGGACCAGGGTCGGCAGCGTGTAGTGGCGCTCGGGGCGGTTCGGCCCGGCGGTGTTGAAGATTCGGGACATGCGCGCTCCTGACGGCGTGGGCCGCACGGAGCAACGTAGCACAGCGATCGACAGGCGGTGAACGCCTGTGCGCGTTCGTGGCGCGTTCGTGTGATGGAGACCTCCGATTGGACACGCAAGAACCAACCCGGGTGGCCGGACAGGCTACGACTGCGTGCGACCAGACCCTTTCTTGCCGCGCTTTGAAATTTGAGGGACGCAGGTGCACCCTGACGCGCGCGCGGTGACGGCGCGGCGAGGTCAGGCATGGTTGCACCCGAGCAGAGCGCGACATCGGCCCCGACGATGGGCACGGTCGAGCCGACGCGCTGGCCGACGCCGCTGGAGATCGCGCGCCTGCGCTGCCCGGTCTGCTGCGAAGGCCAGATGTTCCGCACGCCGCTGCGCATGAACGCGAGCTGCCCGCGCTGCGGCCATACCTACGATCGCGGCCACGGCTACTTCCTCGGCGCGATGATGTTCTCGTACACGATCGTCGTCGTGCTCGAAGCCGCGATCTTGATCGGCCTGCGCGCGACGGGGCTGAGCTGGCCGTGGGCGCTGGGCCTTTCGGTCGCGACCGTGCCGATCATCGGGCCGTTCCTGGCCTTCCCCTACTCGCGGCTGTGGTGGGTGATGGTCGAGCGCCGCTACCTGCACTGGGGCGAAGAGGACGACGCCGGGCTCAAGGCCGAGTTGGCGCGGCGCGGCGCAGCGCATGCGGCGCGGGCGGCCAGGGCCGGCACGGACCGAGGAGACGAGCGTTGAGCGATCGGGCGAAATGGACCGCCGCTGGGGCCGCGCTGCTGGTCGTGGCCATGCTCGCCCTGCTCTGGTCGGCGTGGACGATGGGGCCGAGCTCCCCTTCGAGCGCGGACGCGCCGATCGAGGCCAGCGACGAGAGCGCCCTGCTCGGCCGTGTGCTCGACCCCGAAGGCAAACCGGTGGCCGACGCCGAGGTGATCGCCACCCAGGAAGCGGCCGCTGGCGGCAAGTCGGACGGCAAGGCCGACGCCGGCACCGTGCGCGTCCGCACCGGCAGCGACGGCCACTTCGCCTTCGGCGCGCTGGCGTCGGGCACCTGGCGGATCGACGCCGAGGCCAAGGGGCTGCTGAACCCCGGGCCGGCGCCCGCGCGGCAGATGCCCGTCGAGATCGACGACACCACCGCGGTCGAGGTCGACCTGCAGCTGCGGCGGGCCGCCACCGTCAGCGGCCGGGTGCTCAAGGGCCGCGAGCCCGTGGCCGGGGCGCGGATCTGGGCCGAGGTGCGCTTCGCCGAGTCGCTGGGCGGCCAGGTGTCGGGCTTCTCGGTCGAGCTCGGCGTGTCTGGCGGCGACGGCAGCTTCGAGGGGCGCGTGCCCCCCGGCCGCCTGATCGTGCGCGCCGAGGCCAAGGACGCCGGCAAGGCCAAGAGCGAGGAGCTGGTGCTCGGCGACGGCGGCGGCCGCGACGGCTTGGTGCTGCTGCTGGGCGCTGGCGGCAACAGCGCGGTCGCGTCGCTGCAGGGACGCGTCCACGGCCGCGACGGCCGCGGCCTGGCGGCGCTCGTCGAGATCTACAGCGACGACGGCAAGCCGCGCTCGCAACAGGTCGGCGACGACGGCGAGTTCCGCTTCGGTGGCCTCGCGCCCGGGCGCTGGCGCCTGCGGGCCCGGGCGACGGGTTTTGGCGTGCGCGAGCTGGAGGTCGACCTGGTCGGCGGCGAGATCAGCCAGGTCGACGTGCTGCTCGGCGGCGGCGGCGGCATGACGGGCAAGGTCGTCGACAGCCAGGGCCAGCCCGTGGCCGAGGCGACGATCCTGCTCACGCGCGGCGACGAGACGAGCCAGATGCGCACCGGCGCCGACGGCACCTTCCGCATCGACCGGCCCGAGCTGCTGGGCAACGGCGCGACGGTGCAGGCCGTCAGCCTGCAGCACGCCGACTCTGAGCGCGTCGACGCCGTCGGCGGCGCCGAGGTGACGCTGACCTTGGGCCCGGGCGGCGAGATCCACGGCTTCGTCCAGGACGCCGAGGGCAAGCCGCTGCCGGGCTCGGTCGTCAGCGTCCACGGCTGGGCGCCGATCGTGCCGGACCCGTTCTCGCCGCAGTTCGTGCGCCCGGATCGCGTGGTCAACGAGGGCGCGGCCTTCGCCGTCGGCCCGCTGCGCCCCGGGCGCTACCGCCTGCGCGGCGAGGCGCCGGGTCGCGGCGCCGTGCTGGTCGACGATCTCGTCGTCACGTCCGGCAACGTACGCGACAACGTCGTGATCCGCCTGGGTGTCGGTGGCGTGGTGCGCGGCCAGGTCCGCGACGAGCAGGGCCAGGCAGTCCCCGACGCCAAGATCATCGTCTGGGAGCCCGGGGCGGTGCTGCCCCCCAAATCCGGGCGCAGCGACGCCGAGGGCCGCTACATCGTGCGCGGCGTGACGCCGGGACGGCTCAGCGTGCGGGCGCAGCACCCCGAGTACCTGACGGCGATGGAGTCCGGCGTCGAGGTCCGCGAGGCCGAGGAGACCGAGCGCGACATCGTCGTGCGCAAGCGCGCAGAAGGCGAACGCTTCTCGTTCCAGGGCATCGGCGCGACCCTGGGCGAGCAGAACGGCGCGATCGTCGTCCGCAACCTGATCGACGGCGCGCCGGCAGGCGCCGCGGGCCTGCAGAACGGCGACCGCATCGTCGGGGTCGACGGCAGCACGACGCTGGGCATGGCGCTGTCGACCGTGGTCGAGCGGATCCGCGGCGAGCCCGGCTCGTCGGTGATGCTCGACATCGATCGCCCCGGGCGCGGCCGGATCACCGTGACGATCCAACGTGGACAGGTGGTGGTGAAGTAGCTGCGGCCTACCTTGGAGGCGGCGGTCCCACCACGACGCGCGGAGTTGGTTCCCATGGCGATGCCACCCACCCACCGACGATCTCCCCTTGCACACGGGCCACGCACGCCACGCGACGGCCGCGACCGGCGTCGGGCCGTGGCGCTGTTCCTGGCGGCCGGCGCGCTGCTGCCGGGCTGCTCGTTCTTCTTCGTCCAGCCGCCGCCGCCCGAGCCGATGTGGGAGCGTTTGCCGGACGCCAGCTGCACGACCAGCCGCTTCTGGCCGGCGATCGACGCCGTCGCGGCGCTGGCCCAGCTCGGCCAGGGCGTCCTGGTCAGCCCGACGGGCCAGGCCGGACGCACCTCGCTGACCAACGACGAGAAGATCGCCACCGGCGTCGGCGTGGCGCTCTGGGGCATCAGCTCGGTCGTCGGCTTCGCCCGCACCGGCCGCTGCGAGGACTACCAGCGCTTTGTGCGCGCGCAGACGTGGCGGCCACCGCCGATGGTCACGCCGCAGCCGGCCGGGATGCCGCCGGGCTGGGAGCCGCCGGAGCAGCGACCGCTGCCCGTCGCGCCGCCGAACCAGCCGAGCGATCCGGGGGATGCGCCGCCGGCGGACGAGGCGTACCCTGGCCCGGGCGGCACCTCGCCGGGCCAGGACCGGGCGCCGCAAGGCGATCCCACCCCGACGCCGGACGCAGCCCCGGACGCGCCGCCGCCCGCGCCCGAAGACGGCCCGCCGCCCGCAGCGCCGTCGGATCCGCAGGCGGCGCCCGAGGCCGGCTAGCGCGCCGGCAGGACCCGCGTCCCGCGCGCATCGGCGCCGGGGCAGCCCCCAGCACCGCGCGTTCGCGCCGCGGTCGACCGACCGGAGCCGCCATGCACCGCCAGCCCCTGCCCTTCGCCGCCATGCACGCAGTCGAAGCCGACCCCGTGTGCCAGCTCGCGCCCCCGCTGGGCACGGCGCGATCGGCGCGTGTCTTCGGCACGATCGCGCGGACGCTCGCGCGGACGACCGGGCTGACGGCCGCGCTCGCGACCGCACTGCTCGCCGCTGGCCCGGCCTGGGCCGACGACGGCGACGAGGACGCCCCGAGCGCACCGGTCGCCGCCACAGAGGCCGAGACCACCGCGATCCCGGGCGCGAGCAAGGTCCAGGCCGTGACCGTCTACCGCGGCGAGGCGTTGGTGACGCGCGTCGTCGAGATCCCGGCCGGCAGCGGCGACGTCGACGTCGTGGTCGCCGGCCTGCCGGAGCAGGTCGTGCCGGCCAGCCTCGCCGCGCGCCCCGAGGGCAAGGGCGTGCTGGTGCGGGCGGTGCGCTTCCAGGCGCGGGTGGCCGAGCACGCCCCCGATCCGAAGATCGCCGCGCTCGACAGCGAGCTGCAGGCCCTGGCCGAGCGGCGCCAGGACGTGCAGCAGGCGCTGCAGGACGCGCAGCAACGCCATGGCCTGATCGTCGGCCAGATCTCGGGCTGGGCGGTGCCGACGCTCAAGGAGGAGATCGGCCGCGGCGCCGTCGACCCCAAGCGCGTGGCCGAGCTCAACGCCCACCAATTCGGCCTGCTCGACAAGGCCGAGGCCGCGGTGCAGCAGCAGCGCCTGGCCCTGCGCGAGCTCGACAAGCGGCGGGCGTTGCTGCAGCGCAAGCGCAACGAGCTGGTCGGCGGCAGCCGCCACACCCGCGAGGCGATCATCACCGTCGCCCGGGCCAGGGCCGGCAAGTCCAAGATCGCGCTCGACTACATGGTCCGCGGCGCGACCTGGCAGCCGACCTACCACATGCGCCTGATCAAGGACGACGCCAAGGACGGCGCCAAGGTCCGCGTCGAGTACCTGGCCGAGGTCGCCCAGCAGAGCGGCGAAGACTGGCAGGGCGTCTCGCTGGTCCTCTCGACCGCGACGCCGCGCATGACGGCCGAGTCGCCGGTGCTGGCGCCGCTCTGGGTCCAGCTCGGCCAGCAGGCGGCGACCAAGAAGTCCATGGGCTCGGCCGGCTACTCGCAGATGCAGAACGAGCTGCGGGCCCAGCAACGCAAGCTGCTCGCCGACAAGGACCAGAACCGCGCCGGCTGGGAGGTCAACCTCTCGGCCGCGCGCAGCCAACGGGCCGAGATCGCCGCCGACCGCGACGCCATCGTCAACAGCCGCGAGGCCATGCGCCAGAACGAGGAGACCCTCGCCGTCAGCTACGCCTTGCAGGGCCAGCTCTCGCTCGGCAGCCGCAGCGAGCAGCAGCTGGTCGAGATCGCGGCGTTCGAGCTCGAAGGCGAGGCCTTCTACGAGGCGGTGCCGCTGTTCTCGAGCTACGTCAACCGCTACGCCCGGGTCGTCAACAAGGGCCGTCTGCCGCTGCTCGCCGGGCCCTACAGCGCCTGGAGCGACGGCGAGTTCGTCGGCCGGGGCACGATCGGCGTGGTCGCCACGGGCCAGGACTTCGTCGTCGGCTTCGGCGCCGACACCCAGCTGCGCTGCGAGCGCGAGCTCGTCGACAAGAAGGACGAGGTCAGCTGGGGCACGCGGACGCAGACCTTCGACGTGCGCCTGCGCCTCGAGAGCTTCAAGGACCGGCCGATCAAGGTGCTGCTGTACGATCGCATCCCAGCGACGCGCGAGGGCGAGGACCTGGCGATCAAGCTCGGCACGACGAGCCGGGCGCTGTCCAAGGACGCGGTCTACCTGCGAGATCGCCGACCTGCGGGCATCCTGCGCTGGGACCTCGACGTGCCGGCCGGCAGCCATGGTGCCAAGGCCATGGATCTCCGCTACAAATGGGAGATGGCCTACGGCAAGGACAAGCACATCGGCAAGGAGGCGACCGAGCGGGTCGACCTGATGCGCCGCGACTACGAAGCGGCGATGCACTGAGCCCGAGGAGGTCGACGTTGACGAGGATCGCACAGACGCGCCGAGCCCGGACCTGCGCCCTCGGCGGGCTGCTGGCGCTGCTGCTCGGCCTGGGCCTGGGGCTCGGCGCCGTGATGGGCGGCGACGGCGAGGACGGCGGCATCGCCGGCATCGGCGGCGGCATCGCCGAAGCCAAGACCCGCCGCGCCGCGCCGCGCAAGGCCGCCTGCGTCGACACGCCGGTCGAGCGCGTGATCCTGATCGCGGTCGACGGCCTGCAGGTCCAGGGCCTCAAGGAGCTGCTGGCGGCGGGCAAGGTCAAGGCGTTCCAGCGCCTGATCGACGAGGGCGTCTCGACGCTGAACGCGCGCACCGACGCGACCTACAGCATCACGCTGCCGAACATGTCGGCGATGATGACCGGGCGGCCGGTGACGGCGGTCGCGGGCCGGCCGGCCGACGTCTTCCACGGCTACACCTGGAACGGCCCGCCGCGCCCGGGCGAGACGCTGCACAACGGCGGCAACCCGGCGCTGCCGTACGTGCCGAGCGTCTTCGACGTGGTGCACGACCACGGCGGCAGCACGGCGCTCTACGCCAGCAAGACCAAATTCGCGCTCTTCGACATCAGCTGGAACGAGGTCCACGGCGCGCCAGACACGGTCGGCAGCGACGAAGGCCGCGACAAGATCGACCGCTTCGTGGTCGAGCCCGACACCGCGAGGCTGACGGACACGGTGGTCGCGGCGCTGCGCAGCGCCCCGCCGCGCTTTGCGTTCTTGCACCTCGCGGACCCGGACGCGGCCGGCCACGGCATCGGCTGGGGCACGCCGACCTGGCTGGCGGCGGTGACGCACGTCGACACCCAGATCGGCAAGGTCCTCGACGCGGTCGCCGCCGAGCCGCGGCTGCGGGATTCGACGGTCGTCATCGTCACGACCGACCACGGCGGCTTCGGCAACAACCACTTCGACATCGCGAACCCGCTGATCCACACGATCCCGTTTTTTGTCTGGGGCCGCCGCATCGAGCGTGGTGTCGACGCCTACAAGGCCTTCGCCAGGCGCCATGACCCCGGCGCGACCCGCCCCGACTTCACCGCCACGGCGCAGCCGCTGCGCAACGGCGACGCCGGCAACCTCGCGCTCGACCTGCTCGGCCTGCCCGCGATCCCGGGCTCGACGATGCGCGACGCCGGCCTGACGCTGACGCGCTGCCCGCCGCCCAAGCCCTAGACGCCGGGGCTCCGGCTCGCAGGGTCAGCCGAAGCGGTGGGCCGCCACCTGCACGCCCATGACGATGTCGCGGAAGTCGACCTTGCCGGCATCGTCGCCCGCGGCGCCGGCGCAGACCATCAGCGGCAGCAGGTGCTCCTCGCGCGGATGACTGGCGCGCGCGGCCGGGGCCTCGGCCCAACGCTGCAGCCGCGACGCCCGCTCGTCGGCGGGTTTGGCGACGGTCTCGGCCAACCAGGCGTCGAAGGCCTTGGACGCCGCCAACGACTGCGGCTGCATGAAGCCGCGCATGTTGTGGTAGCTCATGCCGCTGCCGACGATGAGCACACCCTGGTCGCGCAGCGGCGCCAGAGCCCGGCCCAACGCCAGGTGCGCCGCCGGGTCGAGGCCGGCGCGCAGGCTCAGCTGCATCGTCGGGATGTCGGCGCGCGGGAAGGCGAGCTTGAGCGGGACGAAGACGCCGTGATCGTAGCCCCGGCTCGCGTCGTGCGCGGTGGGGATGCCGGCCGCGCGCAGCAGCGCCTCGACCTTCGGCAGCAGATCGACGGCGTTGGGCGCGGGCCAGGTGAGCTCGTAGGTGTGCTTGGGGAAGCCGTAGTAGTCAAAGAGCAGCGGCGGCTTCGGCGCGGTCAGCAACGTCGCGGCCGACTGCTCCCAATGGGCCGAGATCACGAGCAACGCCTTGGGCTGGGCGGGCAGCGAGGCGGGGATGCCGCGCAGCCAATCGGCCATGCGCACCCAGGTATCGGCCGGCCCCATGGTCCAGTCCATGAAGAAGCACGGCCCGCCACCGTGCGGCAGGTAGAGCGTCGGCATGCGGCCGGCGCGCGCCACGGCGGGCTTGCCAGCGGAGGTCGCGCCAGGGGCGGCCGTCGCTGCCGTTGCTGCCGACGCGGTCGTCGTGCCCTGCGTCGCGGCGATCGCGCCGAGCGCGGCGGTGGCCAACGCGCCGCCGAGCAGCGTGCGCCGGTCGATGGTGCCGGCGGAACCCTGTGCGCTGTCGGCCGTTGCACCGCCGCTCGCGGCGGGGGCGGGGCTGGTGGCTTGCGGCGGCTGGTTCTGGCTCATGGCGTCCTCCTGTCTGCCTCGACGCGCCCAAGGTACGGGCCGGGCGGGGCCGCCACAAGGACGCGCGGGCGGGCGACATTGTTGCATATGAAGCAACAATCCTTCGATTCGTCCGCCGTCCGGGCGCGACGTTGGCCACGGGGCTTGCCGCCACGCCGCGCCGTGCTTGCGTGGACGCTCGACCCATCGGGCTCGGCGCGCCCACGGCGCCCGGCGAGGACGCGACCATGCAGCAGATCTGGATCCCCCGCATCGGCGAACCCCGGGTGTTGGAGGTCCGCGAGGCGGCCGATCCGACGCCCGGCCCCGACGAGGTGCGCGTCGACGTCGCCGCGTCGGGCGTGAACTTCGCCGACCTGATGGCGCGCATGGGCCTGTACCCGGACGCGCCGCCGCTGCCGACGGTGGTCGGCTACGAGGTCAGCGGCCATATCGACGCGTTGGGCGCGGGCGATTGGGGTGGGCCCGACGGCCTGCGCGAGGGCGACGCCGTGATCGCGCTCTGCCGTTTTGGCGGCAACAGCAGCAAGCTCGTCGTCCACCGCGACCAGATCGCCAAGATCCCCGCCGGCAAGGACGTCGTGACGGCGGCCTCGATCCCGGTCACCGGCCTGACGAGCTGGATGATGCTCGAGATCATGGGCCGCGTGCGCGAGGGCGACCGGGTGCTGGTGCACTCCGCAGGCGGCGGCGTCGGCCTGATGGCGCTCGACCTGCTGCGTTGGCGCGGCGCCTACGCCATCGGCACGGCCTCCAAGGGCAAGCACGCCGAGCTCGCCACGCTCGGCTACGATCAGCTCATCGACTACCGCAACGAGGACTTCGCCGCCGCGCTGCAGGGCCAGCCGGGCCTCGACCTGATCTTGGACCCTGTCGGCGGCGAGAGCTGGGCCAAGGGGCTGGAGCTGCTGCGGGCCGGCGGCCGCTTGATCTGCTACGGCATGTCGTCCAACGCCCAGGGCGATAGCCGCTCGCTGCTGTCGTTGATGGGCAACATGTTCGCCGTGCCGTGGCTGAAGGTGAACCCGATCTCGCTGATGAACGCCAACCGCGGCGTCATGGGCGTGAACATGGGCCATATGTGGCACGAGCGCGAACGCGTCGGTGGTTGGATGCGGCAGTTGATGCAGCTCTGGGCCGACGACGTACTGCGGCCGCGGGTGCATGCCACGGTGCCGTTCAGCAACGCCGCAGAAGCGCACAGGATCCTTCACGACCGTGAGAACTTCGGCAAGGTGCTGCTGATCCCCGACGCCACCTGACGGCGCGCCGCGGCCACGAGCTCAGCGCGCGGGGTTGGCACCGACGGCGGCCGCGACGGCGTCGAGCTTGGCGCGCACCGCTGCGTCGGTCTCGGCCGTCAGGCGCGGACGCACCAGCGCGGCGATGGCTGCCTTCTGCGCCGCGTCGGCGCTGCGGGCGGCGCGGACCAGGCCGTCGGCGGCGGTCCAGCGCACGTCCTTCTCGGCGTCGGCCAGGGCGCGGGCGACACGTTCGAGCGCGGCCGGCGTCAGCGCCTGACCGCTGAGCAACCAGGCAGCCCCCGAGCGGACAAAACGCGGCTGGCGCGGCAACAGGCCGAGGTCGACCAGCGCCAGCAGCCGCGGATCGGCGAGGCCCGCCGCGCGCCGCAGGTGCTGGCCGAAGGCGAAGGTGGCGGCGCTGGTGGCCTGGGCGTCTGTGCCTTGCAGGGCGCTGGCCAGCGCGGCGTCACGGCGCTCGCCTTCGGCCACCACGAAGGGAACCGCCGCCGGGTTGCCGACCAGGGCGACACGGACGCAGTCGCGCACGACCTCGTCGCGGGCGTCCAGGGCCTCGACCAGGGCCGCGAGCGCCGCGTCGTCGCTGCGGGCGCCGAGCTCCTTGGCCACGGCGCAGCGTGCGCTGGCCTCACCGCGTTGCAGGGCTGTCGGATCGACCATGGTCTTGCCTCGTGACGCTGGCCCTCGTGCGGGAGGGGCCTTGGTGGCGCGCGACGTCGCGCCGGGCGCCTTGCCGGGCGCCTTGCCGGGGCGATCGGCGGCGCCGGCGCAGGCCCAGACTGCGAGTCCTGCGACGAGCACGCACGCGGCTGGCAGCAGCGCCCGGCGCATCGGCTAGCGCGCCGCGATGGGGTTGTCGCCCATGCCGTCGGCCTGGAAGCCGTGGGATTTGTCGGTGATGCCGTTGACCCGGTTCAGGTCGCCGACGATCTGGCCGGCCGACTTCTGCTTCATCAGCGCGCCGACGAACGAGATGACGTCGTCGTCGGTGGTCGACGAGGCGATCTCGGTGCCAGCGCCGAAGACGTCGACGCTGCGGTGGTCGAGCTTGGCGTTGGCGCGGATCGCCCGATCGTACAGGCGCGTGTTGCAGCCGTCGAAGAACCAGACCTTGTACTTGCGGTCGAAGTCGATGTTGTCGAGCGGATGCTCGGCGCCATCGCGGCGCAGCTCTTGGTAGATCCCGTTGGCACCGCCCTCGTGGATCGCCTGGTCCGGGTTGATCCAGACGTTGCCGGCGCTGCTGTGCTTGTCGTCGAAGTCGGGGCCCGAGCCGTAGCGGCCGTGGCCGGTGTAGACCGTGGCGTCGCTCTTCTGCATCGACTCGAGGTAGGCGGCGCGCGCCTCGGGGTCGCGGTAGGTGATGAGCCGCACCAGGACCGAGACCTTCTTGCCCTTGTGCTCGAGCGCGCCCTGCTTGAGGAAGAACTCGCCGCCGCCGTGGCTCGGCATGTCCATGCCGGCACCCTTGTAAGCCTTGGCCGCCGCCGCCTCGTCGACCTGGCTCAAGCCGAGGTCGCCCTGGATGCGGTCACGGATCTGCTCGATCTCCCAGTCGAACGTGCCCTGCTCGTCGTAGCCCACCGCGATCGTGGCGTCGAGCAGGCCGTCCTTGAACAGCTCGTCGTAGTTCGGGCTGCGGTCGATCGGCTGGCCGTTGGCGGGCGTCTGCTTGTCGAGCGCGGCCATGGTCGCGGCGTCGAGCACGCCGGTGACGGCGCCGGTGTGGTCGCTCTGGAACTGGCGCAGGGCGATCACGGTCTCGCCGCCCCAGCCGCCGTCCGCGCCGTAGACCGGCAGGTTGTAGCCGATGTTGATCAGCGCCTGCTGCAGCAGCGTGATGTGGCGGCCCTTGCCGGCCTTGACCACCGTCGCGCCGGCGGCGACCTGCTTGAGCGTGGCGTTGTCCTCGAAGAACGGGTTGCTCAGGCCGGAGCCCGCAGTGGCCGCGGCGGGCGGCGCCGGGCTCGGGTTCGGCGCGGGCGCCACGGCGGGGCCGGCGGCGGGCGTCGCGGCGGGCGCGGGCGTGGTCGCCGGCGAGGGCGTCGGCGCCGCAGCTGCGGGCCGCTTGCGGCCACCGGTGGCCTCGACCAGGGCCAGCAGCGTGTTCTTGCCGACGACGCCGTCGGGGCTGAGGCCCCATTGCGGATCGTCCTGGAAGTCGCGCACCGCCGCGGCCGTCTCGCCGCCCCAGCTGCCGTCGGCGCCGTACTTGGGCAGGACCTTGCCGGCGGCCAGCAGCGCGTTCTGGATCGCCCGCACATGCGGTCCGGCGCCGCGGCTGACCCAGGCCTGGCCGCGGCTGACCTTGGCCAGCGTCGGCTCGTTGAGCAGCGCGTCGCCGACGCCGACGCCGTCCGGGCTGACGGCGCGCTGCCCGGCCGCGTAGTCCATCGCCCGCACATCCGGGCCGGCGCCACCGCCGCCGGGGGCTTGCGCAGGGCCTTGAAGGCCTGGGGCCTGCGCGGGGGCCTGCTGGGGCGCGGCTTGCTGGCCGCCTGGCTGCTGTGGCTCGGGCATGACGGACTCCTCGGCGGCTTCACCGCACCGTCATCCAACGTCTGTGGCGCCGAATTCGCAAGCAAACCTCGCCGAGGTCGGCCGCGCGCGGGGGTCGCGCCGCCCCGATCGGCGTGGTGGTGGCTGCCCCGGCTACTGCGCCTTGACCTTGACGTTGACGGTCGGCAGGTAGACGCGGCAGGGCTGGCCGCGCAGCGATGGGCACGGCGGCAGCTTGGCCTCGGCAGGCACCTTGGCGCCAGCGATCAACGGCAGCACCACGCTCGACGGATGCGCCGCGTCGGCCGCGATCTGGACGTGGATGTCGCCCTGCAGGCCCGCCGGCTTGGGCAGCAGCTCGAAGCGCCAGTCGGCGCGTGTGTCGCCGGGGGTATCGACGCCGAGGCGGATGCGCGAGCCCTTGCGGAAGACGTGGCCGAAGCCGGCGACGGTGATGCGCACGGGCGTCCAGGCGTTGGTCGCCAGCGGCTGGACGTCGGCCTGCATCATCGTCAGCGCCGGGAAGAGCTCGGTCGCGAACGTCTCGAGCTTGCGGTTGCTGGCGCGCAACCAGCCGTTCTGCACCAGCATCTCCTGGCCGTCGGGGCGCACCTCGGTCAGCGTGACCTCGAGGTCGACGTCGTCGACGCCGGTCTCGGTGACGCGGATCCACAGGTCGACGCTGCCGGTGCCGATGAAGACCTGGTCCTGCTCGAGCGGCGCGGTGAGGAAGCTCGCCACGTCGCCCTCGACGTCGGCGCGCCAGGCGTAGTTCGGCAGCGCGCTCCAGATGCCCTTGCCGGGCACCGATGGGCCCATGATGCCGCGGGCGCCGGCGTCGGGATCGACGCGGAATTGCGCGCCGTCCGCGCCCTCGCCGGCCTTGTCCTTGGCCAGGGTCCCGTCGGCGCCGAGGTAGTAGCGCAGCGGCGTCGTGCCCGCAGGCGGCCAGCTCGGGAAGGTCAGCGTGAAGGCAGCGACGGGCGCGCCGGGCGCGGTGCCCATGCCAGCGCCGGACTCCATGAAGACCGTCAGCTCCGGCTCGGACTCCCATTGCTTGAGCGCGTCCTCGTAGGTCTTGACGCCCTTCCAGCGATCGGGCGGCAGCGGCGTGTTCGTGCCGAAGACCGTCTTGGTGTACTCGGGCATCAGCAGCGGCATGTAGCCGCCGAGGTCCGGCTTGCGCCTGGCGACGTAGAGGTCGAGGAACGCCTTCCACTCGGCGACGACCTGCGGCGCGAAGCCGTCGGAGTGCACGCCGTTGGTGACGAGGAAGCGGCGGCTCGGCGCCGACTTGAACTTGTCGAGCAGGGTGAAGAAGTACGGCCCGGTCTGCTCGTCTTGCCATTGGCTGCTGAGCAGCACGGGCACCTGGATCGCGCCGACGAAGAGGGTCGGGTTGAGCGGATCCATGATGTCGTGGTTGAGGTTGTTGCGATCCTTGGCCTGCTCGACGTTGTCGACCCGCTGGTCGTGCAGCAGCTGGTTCTCGGCGCAGATCGTGTCGCCCTTGTCGACCCGGCCCTGCTCCCAGCCTTGGGCGTAGGGCGCGGCCTTGCTCAGGACGCGGTCGATCCAGCTCAGGGCGAAACCGAGGTTGAGGATGCCGCCCGGCACCAGGGTGCTGACGGTGTCGCCGATGACCGACATCGGCGCGATGGCGGCCAGGCTCGGCGGCTGCATCTTGGCCACGAACATCTGGGTGATGCCGGGGTACGACAGGCCGACCATGCCGACCTTGTGGTGCAGGACGAAGGGCTGCGCCGCGACGGTCTCGATGACGTCGTAGCCGTCGAGCAGCTGCAGTGTCTCGAAGTAGTCGTAGGCGCCGCCCGAGCAGCCGGTGCCGCGCATGTTGACGCTGACGGTGGCGAAGCCGCCGACCGCCGCGAGCAGGGCGTTCGGATCTTGCGGCGCGTTGCACAGCACCGGCAGCGCCGCGCACAGCGCCTCTTGCTCGCCCGAGACGATCTTGGTGCCGGGGGCCGCCGGCGAATAGCCCGAGTAGTTGACGACCGTCGGGTACGGGCCGTCGGCCGCGGGGCCCGGCAGCGTCGCCCAATAGGCGAGCTTTGTGCCGTCGCGCATCGTCAGGTAGCCAAAGCCGGGCTCGATGACCTGCTTGGCGTAGAAGTCCTGGCTCGGCTTGCTGTCTTCGACGCTGAGAACGTGCAACGGCCCGGACGTCAGCTCGGGGTTGCTGCCGCTGGCGACCACGCGGTAGCCCGGGCCGGGCGCCACCTTGCGAAAGATCAAGCTGCCGAGCTTGTCGGCCTTGCCGGTGGCCACGACCTTGCCCGCGGCGTCGCGCAGCTCGAGCGCCTCGTCCTTGGTCGCGTGGGTGACGAAGACCTGGCCGACGCTGGCGCGGGCCGTGAACGGCGCGTTGCCCTGGTCGACGTCCTCGGTGGCGTCGCCGCTGGCGTCGTCGCCCGTGGCGTCGCTGGCCGTGCCGTCGCTGGCGCTGCCGTCGCTGGCGGTGGCGTCCTTGGTGCTGGTGTCGTCGCTGCCGCAGCCGGCCGGAGCGAGGGCCCCGAGAAGAAGCGCGATCCAGATCGCAGGGACGAGCGCGGCCGGTCCTGGCTGCTTCCCTGTCAACAGCGGTGGGTTCTGAGGTCGGGTTCGTTCGCTCATCGAGGTCTCCAACACGGGGCGACTCGTCGAGGATCGGCGAGCGCGGCAGGCTCGGACATAGCCGGGGCGCGCGGTGACGTCAAAGGGATCGGCACGCAGTGCCAAACCTAGCCTCTGTTGGGTCTGGTCGGGCTGGGTCACGCCCAGCCTGACCAGACCTTCTTGTGGCATTGGGGGCCCGGGCGCGGCCCCGAGTCGCGAGAAGCGTGGTTCTCGCGAATTCCCCTCCGCATGGACCGGCAAGGCCAGCATCAATGGTTCCATGTGCCGTGTTCGACCATTGCGACGATGATTGCTGCAATCCTGATCGGTCCCCTACATCTCGTGGACCGGCTCCTCGCGGCCGCGCGCAAACGCCTTCGTTGACGGTTGCTGCGACATCGACGCAACAGCACAAACGGGCAAGAGATTCCAGCTTGCTCCGTCGCGTCGATGCTGCTATCGTCGCCGAATCCGAGGATCAGACAACCGTCGTGCGACAACCGTGCGCAGCGACACCTCAGAGCCCCTGGACGCCTCTTCTCGAGCGCCACTTGCACGTGGCCTCCATCGCGAGCCGACACCATGCCCACGCACCGACGGATGGCCCATCACCTGACGGCGCTGCTGCTCGCAAGTTGCCTCGCGGTCGCACCGGTCATCGGCTGCGGCGAAGACGACGTCATCGAACGCGAAGACGCGGCGCCCGAAGACGTCGACACCAGCGACGACGATGGCCAGCTCGCCGACGCCGCCCAAACGGACGCCATCGACACGGCCGACGCGCCACCAGCGGGCGACAGCGACGGCGTGCAGGCTGATGCCGCTGTTGCGACAAGCTGCGACGCAGGGTGCAGCGCCCCGACCCCCTTCTGCGATCTCGCCCAAGGAGTCTGCGTCGCCTGCCTGACCAGCGCCAGCTGCGACAAGGCGGGTCAACGCTGCATCGAGGGCACATGTGTCGACGCCGAGCCCTGCATCAGCGACAAGGCCTGCGTCGCCAAGAACGGGGTCTGCGATCCGATTGGCGGCGTCTGCGTCGACTGCCTGACTGCCGTCGACTGCGGCGAAGCGGAGGCCTGCGTCGCCAAGGTTTGCCTTCCGGCGCCGGCCGCCTGCACGTCGAGCAAGGACTGCGCAGCCTTGAATCAAGTCTGCGACAAGGCCGCCGGCGTCTGCGTCGACTGCGAGAGTGACGTCGACTGCCCAGAGTCGCGGCATTGCGTCGCTGGGCTGTGCCTGCCGGACGTATGTGTCGGCGGCGACAAGACCTGCCTCGACCTCAAGAGCCGCGGCGTTTGTGCCGCGTCGGGCGCGACATTCACCAAGACCGCGTGCCCCGCAGAGTCCATCTGCAAAGACGGCAGCTGCCTCGCGACGATCTGCGCCCCGGGCACCAAGCGCTGCGAGGCCGGGATGCCCGAGACATGTGACGCCCTGGGCGTGACGTGGGCCAAGGGCGCGGCCTGCGGCAGCGGATCGACCTGCCTTGCGGGCAGCTGCGTTCCGACGGTCTGCAGCCCGGGAGCGAGCCAATGCGCCGGCGACGCCCTGCTCACCTGCGACGGCGCCGGGCTCGCCTGGACGAGCACGGCATGCGCCGCCGCCAGCGGCGATGACCCGGGCCAAGGCTGCGCCATGGTCGACGGCGTCGCGACCTGCAAGGCCAAGCTCTGCAAAGCAGGCCAATCCATCTGCGCGGGCCAGGCGATCGCGACGTGCAAGGCAGACGGCTTCGGTTACGCACCAGGCGATGACTGCGCGACGAAGCCGGGCGGCGAGGCGGGCTTCGCCTGCAAAGAAGGCGCGTGCCTGGCGCTGAAATGCGTCCCAGGGACCAAGGCCTGCGCCGGCGCCGGCGTTCAGACCTGCAACGCCGCTGGCGACGGTTGGACAGGCGCCGACTGCGCCACGGGCGAGGGCTGCAAGGACGGCGCGTGCAAGGCCCTGGTCTGCGCGGCGAACGCTGTCGACTGCGACGGCAGCAAGGTGCGGCAATGCGATGGCACCGGCACCTCCCCGTCGATCGTGGAGGACTGCGCGACAAGCGCCAAAGGCTGCGTCGACGGTGCCTGCGTGCCGTGGATCTGCGAGCCGGGCAGCAAAACGTGCAGTGTCGACGGCGCGTCCGTGCAGGTTTGCTTGAGCAACGGCCTCGGCTTCGACACGCAAGGCTGCGGTGTCGGCAAGGTCTGCGACCAGGCGGCTTGCGTTCAGGTCATTTGCGCCCCCGGCAAGGCCTACTGCGATGGCGCGGGCGATGCCATGCAATGCAACAGCAACGGCACGAAAGCGACCACCATCGCGACCTGTAACGGCGGCAAGGTTTGCCAAGACGGCGCTTGTGTCACGCCGATCTGCAAGCCGGGCACCGTGCAATGCCAAGGCCTCAAGGCGCTCGAGACCTGCAACAGCAGCGGCATCGCCTGGGTCCCGACCGACTGTCCGAGCGGCAGCGTCTGCGACGGGGCGATCTGCAAGGCGCAATCCTGCAGCCCCAACGCGTTGATCTGCAAGGGCAGCGAGGTCCACGCCTGCGACGCCAAGGGCATCGGATTTGCCAAGGCCGTCGACTGCGCCGCGAGCGGCAAGGTCTGCAAGGACGGCGCTTGCGCGACGCTCGTCTGCAAGGCCGGCGAGAAGGCTTGCATCGACGGTGCGCCGGCGACGTGCGCGGCCGACGGCCTCGGCTGGCAGAAGTCGCAGTGCACGGGCGGCGAGACCTGCAAGGACGGCGGCTGCGCCAAGGTGATCTGCGCGGCTGGAGCGAAGGGCTGCGCCGGCACCAAGGCGCAACTCTGCGATGCAACTGGTACGGCTTGGCAGGACAGCATCGACTGCGCGACTGCGGGCGACCTCTGCGACAAGGGCGCGTGCGTCAAGCCGATCTGCAGCGCCGGCGCAGCGCGATGTGTCGGCGCGGCGCGCGAGACCTGCGAAGGACCTCTGCTTGGCTGGAAGGCCGACCCTTGCAAGGCCGATGAGGTCTGCCTGGGCGAGGGCGTCTGCACGCCCAAGCTCTGCACGCCTGGGGCGCTGTCCTGCATCGGGTCGGTCGCGAGCCTGTGCGGCAGCGACGGCACGACCCTGCAGACCGTCAGCGATTGTGCCAAAGACGGCAAGGTCTGCAGCCAGGGCAGCTGCAAGACCACCGCGTGCAACAAGGGCGACATCCAATGCAAGGCTGGCAACCTCCAAGTCTGCGCCAATGACCAGCTTTCGTGGCTCGATCAAGCCTGTCCGAAGGGTTCCACCTGCACCGAAAAATCCTGCAAGGACGTCATCTGCACGCTCGACGCCAAGCAATGCGCCGGGAGCAAGGTCCAGATCTGCACGACGTACGGCACCGCTTGGAGCGATCAGGGCGACTGCGCAGCATCGTCGAAGCTTTGCAAGGATGGCGCCTGCGTCGACAAGCTCTGCGTGCCGGGCGCGACGACGTGCAGCGGCGACCTGCTCGAGACCTGCAACGCCGACGCGCTGTCGACGACCAAGACAGCGTGTCCCTCTGGCAGCATTTGCGACGGCAAGGGCTGCCAGCCCGTGGTCTGCGCAGCAGGCCAGCCCTATTGCGACGGCAACGCCGTCTACGCCTGCAATGGCAAGGGCACCGCCGGCAGCAAGAGCAGCGACTGTGGCACCGGCGAGACGTGCAAGGCCGGCCAATGCACCAAGACGTTCTGCCCGGCCAAGGCCAAGATCTGCCCCTACCCGGCGACGGCAGCGACCTGCGCCGACGACGGCAGCAAGTACGTTCTGACGCCCTGCAAGCAGGGCGAGCTCTGCCACGACGGCGCGTGCGTGCTCCAGATCTGTGTGCCGGGCGCGATCGGTTGCTCCGGCTCCAACGCCTGGGTCTGCCACGCCTCGGGGGGCTACTACGTCGCCACCGCGAGCTGTGGCCAGCTTGGCAAAGGCTGCAAGGACGGCGCCTGTGTTGACGCGGTCTGCACCCCTGGCGCCAAGAGCTGCATCGATGGCGCCGTCGCGACCTGCAAGATCGACGCCGTCGGCTACGACCTCGCGACATGCAGCGACGGCGACGGTTGCACCAGTGACGGCTGCAGCAACGGAAGCTGCGTCTTTGGCGCCAGCAAGGTCTGCGACGACAGCAACACGTGCACGGCAGACAGCTGCGACAAGCAGACCGGCACATGCGTCTTTGCGCCCAAATCGGGCAGCTGCGACGACGGCACGGTCTGCACCAAGGGCGACCTCTGCGTCGCGGGTAGCTGCACCGCCACACCCGGCGGCCAGGTCGCGACGGTCGCAGGTTCAGGGGTCCCGGGGTTCCAGGACGGCGCTCCGACCTCGGCCAAGTTCGCCAACCCCGGTGGCATGGCGCTGGATGTCGACGGCAAGACGGTACTCATCGCCGACGCCAGCACGCACCGGATCCGCAGCCTCGCCACCGACGGCACCGTCGGCACGTTCGCCGGCTCTGGCTCCCCGAGCTTCCAGGACGGCGCCAAGTCCTCGGCCCACTTCTACAGTCCCATCGACCTGACGCGCGGTGGCGATGGCGCACTCTACGTCGCAGACCGCTCCAACAACCGGATCCGCCGCATCGATGCAAGCGGCAACGTCACGACGGTCTACGGCACGGGCAGCGCGTCGTTGCTGTCGTCCCCGACCGGCGTCGCATGGCATCCGGGCGCGGGCGCGCTGGTCGTCTCCGACTTTGGCCGACGCGTGATCCTGCTGCTGCAACTGGACGGCAAGGTGACGACGCTCGCGGGCCTGGTCAACACGTCAGGCTTCGCTGACGGCAAGGGCGACGCCGCCCGCTTCGCCGCACCAAGCGGCGTCGCCGTCGATCAAAGCGGCGCGATCTGGGTCGCCGACCAATCCAACCACCGCGTGCGCAAGGTGACGCTCGACGGCCAGGTGACGACGGTGTTTGGCGATGGCAGCACGTCCGATCTCGACGGCAAGCTCGCCAGCGCCAAGATCCGTTCGCCGGCGTCGGTGCTCGCCGGGCCGAGCGGCGTGCTCGTCGGCAGCGAGCGCAGGCTGCGATGGATCGTGGGCGACGAGGTCTTCACCATCGCTGGCGGCGATTCGATCGGCTACACCGATGGCTCCGGCACGACCGTCAAGTTCTGGCTGATCCACGGCATCCTGCGCCGCGCCGACGGCTCGCTGCTGCTGAGCGACCATTCGAACCACCGCATCCGCTCCGTCACGCCGAACCTCATCGAATGCGATGACGGTAAGCCCTGCACCAAGGACGTCTGCGACAGCAAGACCGGCGCCTGCTCGTACGCGCCGCTGTCCGCCGGTGCGGGTTGCAGCGACGGCCTGCTCTGCACCACCTCCGACGCTTGCGACGCCGCGGGCGTCTGCGCGGGCAAGGCCACGATCTGCGACGACAACAACGTCTGCACCGACGACAGCTGCGATCCGGGCAGCGGCAAGTGTGCGTTCGCGCCCAACACCAAAGGTTGCGACGATGGCGACAAATGCACGGACCTCGATCGCTGTGAGGGCGGCAAATGCGTTCCGGGCTACGATCTCGTGAGCACGGTCGCCGGCAGCACTGCTGGCTGGGTCGATGGCAAAGGCAGCGCCAGCAAGCTCAACACCCCTTTCGGGATCGCAATCGACAGCAAGAACCTCGCGTGGATCGCTGACTACGGCAACCACCGCGTCCGGACCATGAAGAGCGACGGCACGATCACCACCCGCGCGGGCACAGGCGCGGGTTTGCTCGACGGCCCGCTCGACAAGGCCAAATTCAACTTCCCGGCGGGCATCGCGATCGACGCCGCTGACCGCGTCTATGTCAGCGAACTGGGCAACCATCGAATTCGCCGCCTCGATGCCTCAGATGCCGTCATCACATATGCCGGCAGCAGCCTCGGCTACCTCGACGGGCCGGCGCTACAAGCGCAGTTCAAGAGCCCCGCGGGACTGTCGATCTGCAGCGACGGCATGACGGTGGTCGCAGACGCCGGCAATCACCGAATCCGCGCCATCAGCGTGGATGGCAAAGTCACCACGCTCGCTGGCTCCGGCAGCGTCGGCTACCTGGACGGCCCCGCGAGCAGCGCGCAATTCTCGTCCCCATGGGACGCTGTCTGCGCGGCGGGCGGCGTCTACGTCGTCGACAGGGGCAACCGGCGCATCCGCAAGGTCAGCGGCGGCAGCGTGACGACCGTCGCAGGCTCTGGCAGCAACGGCGCGCTCGACGGCCCTGGCAGCAGCGCCTCGTTTGGCACGCCGAGCAACGCCGCGCTGCGCGTCGACGGCACGCTCTTTGTGACCGACGAAGGGAACCACCGGGTGCGCGTGATCGCGCCCGATGGCACGGTCAGCACCCTGTTCGGCACCGGCGCGGGTAGCAGCGTCGACGGCGCCGCCAACGTCGCCACGATCGCCGCACCTCGCGGCATCGCGGTCACGGCCGATGGCGGCCTGCTCGCCGTCGACGGCGGAAACCACCGCATCCGCCGCGTGCAGCGCACCGCCGTGTTCTGCGAGGACGGCGACGCCTGCGGCAAGGACAGCTGCGACGCCAAGTCCGGGGCCTGCGTCCATACGCCGGTCGGCCTCGGCCAGAGCTGCGACGACGGCGACGCCTGCACCAGCACCACCACCTGCAGTGGCGCAGGGGTGTGCGCCGGCACGGGCAAGTCGTGCGACGACGGCAATAGCTGCAGCGTCGACGTCTGTGATCCCTACAGCGGCACATGCGACCACCCGACGCCTTTTGCGCCCTGTGACGACGGCGACGCCTGCACCAGCGGCGAGGTCTGTTGGGCGGGGACCTGCGGCAGCAAGACGCCGGTCGTCTCGACGGTCGCGGGGAAGGTGGGCATCGGCGGCGACGTCGACGGCGATCCCGGCACCGCGACGTTGAACGCCTGCTACGGCCTCGCGTTCGCGGGCGACGAGCTCTACTTCACCTCGGCTGGCCAGCGGATCCGCACTTGGAACCGCAAGACCGGCAAGATCGTGACGATCGCCGGCAACGGCAGCGCGGGCTACGTGGACGGCACGGCCAAGTCAGCACGTTTCTCGACCCCATGGGGCCTCGCCACCGACGGCAGCAAGGTCTGGATCGGCGATACCGGCAACCACCGTGTTCGGCTGCTGCAAAGCGGCATCGTCCAGACACTCGCCGGCAACGGCAGCGCCGGCTACCAAGACGGTGCTGGCTGGCAGGCGAGGTTCAACTCCCTTCGGGGTCTCCAACACGACGGCCACGGCCGCGTCGTGGTCGCCGACTACCTGAACCACCGGCTGCGCCGCGTCACAGCCGACGGCGTAGTCAGCACGCTCTGCGGCACGGGCAAGGCGGGCTATGCCGATGGTCCCGCGTCGTCTGCGGAGCTCAACGCCCCAATTTCGCTCGCGTACGACGGCAAGGGCAACCTCGTCTTCTTCGACAACGCCAACTGGAGGCTTCGCCAGCTCTCGGTCGACGGCAAGGTCACGACGCTCGCCGGTTCAGGCACCAATGGTGCCAACGACGGTCCGGCCACCTCGGCCTCGCTCGGCTTGCCGTACAGCTTCGTCGTCCGCCCGGACGGCGCGATCTGGATGCCGATGGCCTATGGCTCTGCGTTCTCGGCGATCCGCGCGCTGCAAGACGGCAAAGTCACGACGCTGACCGAAGCGAGCAGTGGCCACTACGACGGCATCCTGCCCTACAGCCAGTGGAAGGGCGGCGGCACCGCCACCATGGGCCCAGACGGCGCGGTCTACGCCTTCGACTTCGGCAACTATGTCTTGCGCAAGATCGCGGGCGGGCCCGTCTCCTGCGACGATGGCGACCCTTGCACCATCGACGCCTGCATCGCGGGCGCGGGTGCCTGCGACCACAAAGCCGCGGTGGCCTCCGCGCCCTGCGACGACGGCGACGCTTGCACCAGCGGCGACGCCTGCGGCCAGGGCGGCTGCACCGGCAAGGCCAAAGACTGCAGCGACAGCGACGTCTGCAGCGACGACGCCTGCGATCCCCTCACGGGCAGCTGCAGCCACATTGCCAACACCGCCCCTTGCGACGACGCCAAGGTCTGCACCGAAGGCGAGCGCTGCTGGTCGGGCAGCTGCCACACCAGCGCCGGCCTCGTGCTGCCGCTTGCGGGCGTGGCGACCTCCGGCAACGTCGACGGCAAGGGCGATCTCGCGCGCTTCGCGAGTGTCAATCAGCTGAGCCGTGCCCCAGACGGCGCACTCTGGTTCAGCGACACCTCCAACCACCGGATCGGGACGATCGGCGAGGACGGCAGCGTCAAGACCGTGCTCAGCGGCAGCGTCGCGACAGACGGCAGCCTCGAGGTGGCGTCGACCGGATCCCCGACGGCGCTCTGCGCCAGCCACGTCGGTCTGCGATTCTTCGACTCCAGCAATCGCTACTTGCGCCGACTGCACGGCGGCGTGGTCAAGACCATCGCCGGTGACGGCCAGAACGGCTACGTCGATGGACCCGGGCTCCAGGCACGCTTCGGTACCGGCATGATCGGCGTCGACTGCGTCGCGGCGACCGGCGCGACCTTCGTCGCCGATCGCGGCAACCATCGGATCCGCCTCGTCGCCGCCGACGGCGTCGTCAGCACCTTGGCCGGCAGCGGCACCGCCGGCTTCGTCGACGGCCCCGGCAGCTCAGCGCGCTTCAACGCACCGCGCGACGTCGCCGTCGGCCCGGACGGCAGCCTCTTCGTCGCCGATCAAGGCAACTACCGCGTCCGCAAGGTCGCGCTCGACGGCACGGTCACGACGATCGCCGGCGCGGGCACGGCCGGGTTCATCGATGGCGCGACATCCTCGGCTGCCTTCGGCGCACTTGAGGGCATCGCTTGCGACGGAGCGGGCCGCATCTTCGTGCTCGATGCCAGCGCAAGGCGACTGCGCTGGATCAGCGGCGGCAACGTCGCGACGCTCGCGGGCTCCGGTGCCAGCGCGCGTATCGTCGGCCCCGCGTCGTCGGCGGCGTTCGCGACGCTCTCGGGCATCGCGCTCGGCAAAGGCGGTGACGTCTTCGTCGGCGACGGGGTGGTCGTGCGTCGCGTCGTGGGCCTATTCCCCGCCTGTGAGGACGGTGACCCGTGCACCGTTGGAGCCTGCAACGCCCAGACCGGCTGCCAGCAGAGCCCCGCCCCAGACGGCCAGCCTTGTGCCGAAGGCGGCAAGCTCTGCACCACGGGCCGCACCTGCGGCAGTGGCATTTGCGGCAGCGGCAAGAGCACCAGTTGCGCCGACAAGAACGAGTGCACCGCCGACAGCTGTGATGGCCAGACAGGCCTCTGCGTCTTTGCTGCCATCCCTGGCTGTACGCCGTCGCTGGTCTGTGGCAATGGCGTGCAGCAGCAAGACGAGGAGTGCGACGACGGCAACGAGGTCGACAACGACGGCTGTTCGAGCCAATGCAAGCTGACCATGCTCGTCGGGAGCAAGGTGGCCAACAGCGACGACATCAAGCGCCTCGCTGGCATGATCCCCAATGGCCCCGGGAAGTTCGAGCTCTGCTACCGCCGCAGCGACGATGGCGCTTCCGCGTCGACTTGGCACAGCAAGTGCGACAAGTATTCGGCGTCACTCGTACTCGGAGCCGCGGGACCCGTGACGACGAAGTTCGCCGGCTATCTCGGCGGGCCGAGCAAGGCGTCCAGCTCGTACTCCTCCGGGCCAGGGAGCTTCCTGGTGAACCTGTACTTGAGCAAGACCGTCTACCACAACCTGATCCAGCCCCAATACGCCCAACACAATGGGGTCGGGGGACCGACCTGGGGCGGCGGCCACGACCTGCACATCAAGAGCGACATGACGACGGGCTACTCGAATTTGGGCCATAGTTACCAATGCGTCATCAGCACGTACCCGAGCGACGCGTGCAAGAGCCGCTTGCTAGGCTCGGCAGACGCGTGGAAGCTCTCGGAGCTCGAAGTCTGGGGCCGGGTCGAGTGACGCGTAGCGTCTAGCGGCGACGTCCGCTACACCTCGGGCGCGGCATCTCCGGCCTCGCCGCGGGCGATGGCGGCGCGGACGATCTCGTCCTTCTCGAGCCGCACACCGCCACGCTCGGCGGCCATGCCCTCGATTCGGCGCTTCTTCTCGAACAGGCGCAGGCTCTCGCTGGTGACGTGGCCGATGGCGAGCTTCTTGTCGGCTTCGGCGTAGCCGCTTGCGCGCTCCTTCTCGGCGTCCTGCCGGGCGCTCTCCTTGCGCGTGTCGAAGTCGTGCTGCCAGGCGGCGTAGTCGCGCAGCGTGTACGAGGGATCGGCGGGATCTTCGATGATCCGGCGCACGATCGGCTCCATGTCGCTGAACACCGGCGTCAACTCCGCGGGATCGTATCCGTTGCCGCGGTCGAACAGGCCGCCGCAGATTGGCTGCAGCCGGCAGGCGCGGCAAGCCTCGGCGTAGAGGTGGCCCCACGTCGTCTGGCGCACGGTCTGCTTGTCGTCGAGGAAGTGGACGATGCGCTCCTCGCCCTTGACGATCTTGCGCGTCTCGGTGCTGGCCCAGGCGTAGTCGGTCATGTAGCAGAGCGGCACCTTCTCGACGCGGAAGGTGCGGCCGGTGCTGTCGAGCAGGCGGCAAGCCTGCGTCAGCGACCACTCGAAGTCGGCAAGCTTGTGCAGGTATTGGTCCTGGTTGACCTCGGCGCGGCCCATCGACGGGTCGAGGTTGTTCCAGACGAAGTGCCGGATATGCGGGTGGTTCTCGATCCAGAACGCGATCGTCTCGTGCAGGTGGTCGCAGTTGAGCTTGTTGATGACGCAATTGATGTTGATGGCGATGCCGACGTCGCGCGCGTTGTCGACCGCGGCCCGCGCCTTGTCGAGCGTCTTGGCCACGCCGCGCAGCTTCTCCTCGACCTCGGGCTTGTGCGAGTAGACCGAGACGTGGGCGTGCTGCAGGCCAGCATCGGCCATCTCGCGGGCGAACGCGGGGTCCGCCAAGCGCCAGCCGTTGGTGATCATGCGCACGTGCAGGCCCTGGTCGCGCGCGTAGGCCGAGATCTTCGGCAGTTCGGGGTGCAGCGTCGGTTCGCCACCGGTGAGGATGATGCCGAAGTAGCCGCGCTCGACGAAGTCGTCGACCAACACCTTCATCGTGTCGAAGGTGTGGATGTACGGTGTCGTCGGGTTGCTGCAGAAGCCACAGAAGTGGTTGCAGTGCCGAACGACCTGGATGTAGCCGATGTTTGCCATGCGCTCCCTCGACGTGACCGCGTCGCGGCCTCCGCGAGGGCCGAGCGTAGCAGCCCCTGCGGCTGCCGTCGCGGGCCGCCGCCGATGGAGTCGTGGGATCGCCCACCTGGCGGTCGGGGTGTGCAGCTCTTTGGGGAGCGTCTTTGGGGAGCGTCAGACGATCTGCAGATTCAGAGCGCGTCTTTGGGGAGCGTCAGACGATCTG
>CAZPHC010000060.1:0-23137 GCA_964586155.1 uncultured Enterobacteriaceae bacterium
CGAGCGAGCGAGCGAGCGAGCGAGCGAGCGAGCGAGCGAGCGAGCGAGCGAGCGAATGGGATAGGTCTGCAAGCAACACACAGTCAAGGACCGGAGGTCATGATGGGTTGCAACTGCGCCGCCAATTCACTCGTTCTCGCACGGGACTCCCGGATCACCTCCGAGCGCGACGGCGCCCCCGCTGTGACCTGGGCCGATCCCTCGACCTGGCACGCTGTCGCCGGCGCCACGGCAATCGAGGTCTTCCCGCTCGTGCTGAACACCGAGGGAAGCCCGACACTCTCGCTCGTCGCCGAGCAGTCGCTGGATGCGCGGTCGTTCCGGGCCTTCGATCGCGTTGCCAATGCCTGCACCTGGGACCTCTCAACGGAGTTGACCCCGGTCCGCATCGAGCTGACCAGGGAGGAGGCGACGCCCGTCTTCCGCTTCGGCTTGCAGGTCAGTGGGACGGGCGGCGTCCAGGCCGCGGTGCGCTTGACGTTGATCGTGGTCGTGTACCGCGCCACGCAATTCGCTGCACAGAGCCAGACGGCGATGGCCTCGGTCAGCGGCACCAGCACGCCGCTGACGGACACGACAGGAGGCGACACCATCGCCGACGCCACGCGCTGCGCCAACGTCGTGTGCATGATCCAGTCCGCGTCGGTCACCGGAAACCTCGACGTGGAGTTGCGGACCTCCGACGATGCCGAGGCCGCTGCTGGCGATTGGCTCGCCGTCCCCGGCGCAACGCTGCAGCTGGTGGCATCTACGACGACCAAGGACTCCTGTGGCGTGCTGGTCAGCGCGGGTGTGCTCCGCTACGTCCGGCTCTACACCACCAGCAGCAACGGCGGCTCGGCGACCAATCTGGTTGCCAGCGTATGGGTGCGGGCGTAGGTTCGCGGACACGCGTCCGTGCGGAGGCTTCGCCATGGCCAAAGATCGCTTCTTGCCGCGTTTTGACGGCTTTGGTGGCGCGGCTGGCGGCATGGGCCCACTGCCTTGTCCGCGCGACCCACAATGGCCACCGATGCCCGGCTACGAGCACTGCTTCCAGGGCGACCCGCGTGGGCTGGCGCCTTGCCCGCCGACGCTTTGCGAGCCAGTGCCGTGGGAGATGCAGCACTGCGTCGGGCGCCCTGGCGTCGTGGTGCTGCCGCAGAACCACGTCGATTGCGGGGGAGTTCCCCTCTGGCGAGACGATCGCGACCCTCGCTCGGCCCTCGGCCGCGGCCAGGAGGGTGAGGGATCGATCTTCGATCGTCCAGGCCAGGAGCCCATTGGCTCTGGCGTGTTCGATGATGGACGCAACACGAAGCCGAAGATCAAGTCTGCATCTGTGGAGCTGATCTTCCCGCTGATCGGCGCAAGCGAAGTCTTGGTGTGGTTCCAAGGTAGCACGTTGAGCTATGCGTTCGTGCCAGCCGCCGGCTTGGTACCGGGCATCGGCCTCGCCCAAGGCACGCCATCTGGCCTCACGGCGCAGGCGATCGCCTCGTCCATCGTGGCGGGCGGCTCTCCCCAGCCTGCGGTGATTTCGTACCTCGACAAGAACGGCAACGCGACGGCGAGTCCGAACGGCAGCTTCGTGGCTGGAGGCAAGGCCATCGCTTGGACCGAACGGATCGTCAGCCTGCCGATCGAGGTCAGCTTGGCTGCGGTACCGTTCAAGGTGAAGACGCTCGCGATCGCGACGGCGGGGTCTGCCACGGAAATCAGCAACTTGATCGCCCCAGGCCCAACCATGTATGGCGCACCCGAGATTGTGAAGGCGCTGGCCAACATGCCCAAGCTGACCGCAGTCATGACAGCGAGCGCGACGTTGAACACCTGTCCGACCTGCAACGTAGGCGCAACTCCATTGTGGCCGGTCTCCGCCGGCACTCAAGCTTTGACGCTGACGGTTGAGGTGCGCGATGCGTAGTTGCAGCGGCTGCTGGAGCCCTGCGCTCCTTTGCTTGGTGCTGTTCGCGTCAAGTTGTGGGCAGCCACAGCGCGCCGTGGACGTGGACGCGACTCAAGGAGATGCCGTCGAGTTGGAATGTGAGGTCAGCGGCCCCGTGTTGAGTTGGCCCGCCAAGCTGGCGGGAGACCAGCTGAAATGCAGCGCTGGAGAATTCGCTTCGCGGATGTTTTCCAGAACGCACGGCATCTACTTGGTGCTCAATGAGCCACCCAGGGAGGTCTGCCATTTCGTCTACAGCTGCGGCAGCCACGCGACGACGATTCTGGCGGTCTCGCCGCCAGTGGGCTCCATTGTTGAAGGCTGGGAGTTGACAGCCGTCCCAGCTCCCGGCACGACACTTCCGCCCGTCGCTGCGGATGATCCTCGCGGAAAGGGTGCGTTCCTCTCTCCCCCGTCTGTCATCGACCCGTCCTGGACACACCGCATTTGCGCACGTACATCCATGAAGGTGCCGGCTGCGCTCCCGTATCACCTGACCGTCACGATTGAGTCGGACGACTGCGTGGCTCCAATTCAACAGTTTGGCTTTGAAGCAGCCGTAGAGTCGAGGACCATCCCGCAGCCTTGAGCACAGAGCGCTCCTCAGGCCACCGCGGCTGAATGGGGGCAGTTTTTCCGCAAGCAGTCGCCGTACAACACCATCTTGTGGTCGGCGAGGCGGAAGCCATGCGTGGCGGCCACCGCCTCTTGCAGCTGCTCGATCTGCGCGTCCTCGAACTCGACGATATGGCCGCAGCTGCGGCAGACCAGGTGGTCGTGGTGCTCGTCGACTCCGGTGGCGACCTCGAAGCGCGCGGTGCCGTCGGTGAAGTTGTTGGCGTGCACCAGGTCGAGCTCCTGCAGCAGCTTGAGCGTGCGGTAGACCGTGGCGTGGCCGACCGACGGGTCTTGCGCGCGCACCAGCTGGTGCAGCTCGTCGACGTTCTTGTGCTCGCCCTGGTGGAACAGGACCTCGGCGATGACACGACGCTGCGGCGTCAGGCGTTGGTTCTGTCGCGCGAGCTTCTGCTCGAGGCGTCCGTACCAAGTCTCGAAGGTGATGGACACGTGGCCTCCTGGGTCGACGACCCCCTACCTTTGCCCAGGTTGCCCGCCGGCTCAAGACGTGGCGAGAGAAGTTCTGCCACGCGCCCCTTGCCAGGGCGGCCCCGGTGTCTGCCGCCGTCGCGACGTACGACGCAGCCGCGACGGCCTGCCGCCGGTGCTTCGCGTTGAATGCAAGCGATGTGCCGTGCTAGCCTACCGCGCCCGCGTTCGTCGCTCGAGACGGACCGGCACCAGCGATCGTCCCCGGACGACGCGGAGAGGCGACTATGGACGTGGTGGTTTTGGGCGCACTCGCGATCCTCGGCGGCGGCGCGGCGATCTACTTCTGGATGGCGGCGGCGCGCAACAGCGACGAGCTCACCGCGATCCGCGAGCGGGCCGAGAAGGCCGAGGCCGAGATCCGCAAGGAGCGCGAGCGGGCCGAGAAGTCGAGCAAGAAGGCCGAGAAGGCCGGCTCGAGCACCGCAGAGCTGCAGCGCGCCCTGGATGACGCCCGGCAGAAGATCGCCGACCTGACGACCGAGAGCAGCCGCCACGCCGCGGCCGAGCGCAAGCTCAAGGACGAGCTCGAGGCCTCGAGCCGCGAGGCGCGCAAGATCGAGCGTCGCATCGAGGAGCTCGAGGCGATGATGGCGATCAAGGGCCAGCAGGTCGAGCTGGCGACGGCGGCCGAGGTCGACGACGACGCGCCGCCGCCGGTGGTCGAGGCGGCGCCCGCGCCCGCCGCGCCGGCCGGCCCGACGGCAGCAGACCTCGAGAAGCAGCTGCGGATCGAGACCTTGCGCAAAGAGCGCGAAGAGCGCGCCCTCGAGATGGAGAAGCTCAAGGAGGCCCGCGAGCAGGCGCGCCTCGAGCGCAACGCCGACAAGGACCGCCAGGAGCTCGCCGAGCTGCGCAAGGAGAAGCAGCGCTGGCTCGAGATCCTGTTCGAGAAGGAGCGCGATCTGCGCGCCCAGCATCGCCTGGGCCGCGACAACTACCGCGCCTACATCATCACCAAGGGTCAGCTCGACCTGGCGCTCGACGACCTCTACCGCATCAAGCATGGCCGCGAGCGGCCGATGCTCGAGGACGTGATGGAGGGTGGCGACGACAGCGAGCCCGGCGCGCGCGGCCCCGGCGGCGATCGCCGCGGTGGCAAGCAGGAGCGCCAGCGCCCGGCCAAGGGTGAACGCCCGGCCAAGGCCGAGGTCCAGCCGGCGCAGGTCGCTGAGCTCGAGCAGCGGGCCGAGAACCTCGCCGTGGCCGCCGCGATCACCGGCGACGCCGAGATGGTCGACGCCGCGATGGCGGCCCAGGCCGCGGCCGACACCGCCGAGGCCGAGCTGGCCGACGTCGCGCTGGCCAAGACCGTGCCGGTGGCCGTCGCCGCCGAGGCCGATCTCGCGGAGGCCGAGACGGCTGCTGCCGCCGAAGCCGACGCCAGCGCCGAGCCTGCCGCGCCCGCCGCCGACGCCGCCACGCCGGCCTGATCCGACGCGCCATGGCGGCCACGCTGGCCTCAATTGAAAGTTGATTTCAGTTTCAATTGGACTAGCCTGTGGGCCAGCGGCGTCCCCCTGACGTCGAGGAGGCCCTCGGCCATGCGATTGCTCGACGCGACCCCCGGTGACCCGATGGAAGTGGTGGCGATCCACCGCAGCGACGTGCTCGCGGCGCGGCTGACCGAGCTCGGCCTGACGCCCGGCGCCCCCGTCCACGTCGTGCGCCGGACCCCGTTCCGGGGCCCGCTGGTGGTGCGCGTGCGCGACTTCGATCTCTCGATGCGCCGTGACGAGGCCGAGGGTGTCGACGTGCGTCCTGCGGCGCCCGGACCCTCGGCAGGGGGCGGCGACGTGGGGGCGGCCCGTGCCTGAGATCGCGCTCGCCGGCAACCCCAACACCGGCAAGACCACGCTCTTCAACAGCCTGACCGGCGCCAGCGCTCGCGTCGGCAATTACCCCGGGATCACGGTCGAGAAGCGGATCGGCCAGCGCGTCGTCGACGGCGCGACCTGGACGCTGCACGACCTGCCCGGCTGCTACTCGCTCACCGCGCTCTCGCCCGAGGAGGAGGTCGCGCACCACGCCCTGACCGGGGCCTGGGGCGACCGGCGGCCGGATTGCGTCATCGTCGTGCTCGACGCCAGCAACCTCGCGCGCAACCTGATGCTGCTGTTGCAGATCCGCGAGCTCGGCCTGCGCGTCGTCGCGGCCCTGAACCTGACGGACCAGGCCGAGGCGATGGGCCTGCGCCTGGACGTGCCGGCGCTGGCGGCCGCGCTGCAGACGCCGATGGTGCCGATGGTGGCCCGCCGCGGCGAGGGCATCGAGGCGCTCGAGCAGGCCGTCCAGGCCGCGCTGGCGGCGCCCGCCCCTGCCCCGCTGGCGCTCGTTGCCTGGCCCGAGCCCGTCGAGCGCGCGATCACGGCCTTGCAGCGAGCCGGCGGCGCGGGCGGCCCTGGAAGCCCTGGCGGCCTGCCCGACCTGTCGAACCCCGGCGACACGCTCTGGTGGCTGTGCAGCGAGGACGCGGCGCTGCAGACGATCGCCGCGGACGGCCCGGCGTGGGTGGAGCAAGCGACCGGGCTCGATCGGGCGCAGCGGCGGGCGTTGCGGCGGCAGATCGCCGAGACGCGCTACCAGGCGATCGACGCGCTGCTGGCGAAGGTGCTGGCGCGCGAGCCGGCCCGCGCCAGCTGGAGCGATCGCGTCGACCGCGTCGCGTTGCACGCCTGGGCCGGGCCGCTGCTCTTCTTGCTGGTGATGGGCCTGCTGTTCCAGGCCGTGTTCGCCGGCGTCGATCCGGTCGTCGACGCCATCGACGGCGCGATGGGCGCGGTCGGCGAGGCGGTCGGCAAGGTGCTGCCCGACGGGATGCTGCGCCAGGTCGTGGTCGACGGCGTCATCGCCGGCGTCGCGGGCACCCTGGTGTTCGTGCCGCAGATCGCCGTGCTGTTCTTGGGGATTTCGGTGCTCGAGGACTCGGGCTACCTCGCCCGGGCGGCGTTGATGGTCGACCGCACGCTCGGCCGCGCCGGCCTGCCCGGGACGGCGTTCGTGCCGTTGCTCTCGTCGTTCGCCTGCAACGTGCCCGGCATCCTGGCGGCGCGGACGATGGCGAGCCCGGCGGACCGGCTGGTGACGATCCTGATCGCGCCGCTGATGAGCTGCGCCGCGCGCTTGCCGGTCTACGCCCTCGTCACCGCCGCGGTCTTCGCCGGCACACCGAAGATCGGCGGCGTGCTCGCCGTCGGCGGCCTGCTGATCTTCGCGATGTACGCGCTCGGCTTGCTGCTCGCGGTGATCTTGGGCGCCGTGCTGCGCAAGACCGTCGCCCGCGGCGAACGCAGCCCGCTGCTGCTGGAGCTGCCGCCGTACCGCCTGCCGCGGCCGCGCGACGTCGGCCTCGCCGTGTGGCGCCGCGTCTGGCAGTTCACGACCGAGACGGGCTCGGTCATCGTCGCGCTGACGGTCGTGCTCTGGGCGTTGATGACGTTCCCGCAGGTGGAGCTGCCGGGCAGCGAGCGCGAGCCGCTCGAACGCGCGGTGGCGGCCGCGACCGCGCCCGAGGACCGCGCCGCCGCCGAGGCCCGGCTCGCCGGCCGCCGCGACGCCTACCAGCTCGAGCAGAGCGCCGCGGGCTGGATCGGCAAGGCGGTCGAGCCGGCGATCGCGCCGCTCGGCTTCGATTGGCGCATCGGCATCGGCATCGTCGGCTCGTTCGCGGCGCGCGAGGTGCTGATCCCGGTGCTCGGCCGCGTCTATGGCCGCGGCGCCGACGCCGACGACGAGGACGCCTACCGCGACGAGGTCGGCCACTCGTTGGTCCGCGTCTCGGGCATGACGCCGCTGGTCGGCGTCGCGCTGATGGTCTTCTTCGCCGTGGCGATGCAATGCATGAGCACCGTCGCCGTCATCGCGCGCGAGACACGCAGCCTGCGCTGGCCGCTGGCCTCGCTGGTGCTGCTCAACGCCCTGGCCTGGGTGCTCGCGTTCGCCTCACGCCAGGTCGGCCTCGCCCTGGGATGGAGCTGACGATGCCTGCCTGGCTGGACCTGACCCTGGCCCTCGGCGTCGTCGCGGCGGCCGTGGCGCTGCTGGTGCACAACGTGCGCAGGCCGCGCTGCGCGTCGTGCCCGCAGGTGGCTGCCAAGCCGCCCGGGGCCGGTGGAGCCGAGGCGTCCAGCGCGGGGCCAGCGCGGGTGGCGCTCGGCGCGACCCGTCTGGGGCGTCGCAGCCGGGGTGCCAGCTAGCGCCCTTCCTCGACCGCCGTCGCTGCTCCTTCGCCTACGCCGCGCACCACCACCAGGGTCGCCTCGGCGGCCGCCAGGGCCGTGGCCGCGTCGCCACCGCGCAGCTGCGCGTCGAGCGCGGCGTCGAGGGCCTCGCGGAAGCCCGCGCCCGGCCGATGGCCGCGCGCCTGCAGGGTCTGGCCGTCGACGAAGGGCGTCGGCCACCAACGCGCCGTCGGCGTCGCGTCGCGCAGCGCCCGCGCCCCATCGAGCCACGCCAGCCGCGCGGCCCGGATCTGCGGCCCGATCGCGTCGTCCGTCGCGACCAGCGCCCGCGCCAGGTCCAGCGCGGCGATCGCCTCGGGCAGACGCAAGCAACGGACGAGGGTCGGGTTGTCGGCCGCGATGCTGGCGCCCGCGTCGTCCAGATCGGAGCCGCCGCCGGCATCGCCCGGGCAGAGCGCCAACAGCGCGTCGACCAGGCGCCACAAGCCCGTGACGTCGCGCACTTCGGCGGTCGACAGACGGAACCGCTCGCCAAAGCGCGCCATGCCGGCGCGGCTCTCGGGGCAGCGAATCGGCCAGCAGAGGGTCGCGAGCGCGACGGCGATCGGGGCGACGGCGGGCGTTGTGCCCGCGGCCGCGACGGCGCCCCGCGACCCCGTGCCGCCCGCGGCAAGCGCGTCGAAGCAGGCCGTCGCGCGCGTCAGTCGGTGATCGTGCACCAGCACGTCGTCGAGCAGCTGGGGCGCGAGCTCGCAGGCGACGAGGCGGCGCAGGGCCTCGGCGGCGGTCGCGGGCGCCAGCATGCCCTCGAGCTCGACCCGGACGCGCTCGCGCGAGATGGCCGCGAGGCCGGGCGCGGCAGCACGCATCGCGTCGGCGGTCTCTGGCGCGATCTGCAGGCCAAAGCGGGTCGAGAAGCGCACCGCCCGCAGCAGCCGCAGCGCGTCCTCGGCAAAGCGCTGCGCCGGCACGCCGATGGCGCGCAGCAGGCCAGCGTCCAGATCGGCCAATCCGCCGACGAGATCGACGACACCGGCGGTCGTGGCCAGCGCCAGGTCCGGTCCGAGCGGATCGAGCAGCAGGCCGTTCATCGTGAAGTCGCGGCGGAGCACGTCCTGCTCAGCGTCGACGAAGCGCACGGCGTCGGGACGGCGGCCGTCGCTGTAGCCGTCATCGGCGCGGAACGTGGCGACCTCGACGAGCAACGGCGGATGCCCGGGCCCGAGGACGCAGACGACGCCGAACGCGACCCCGACCTCGACCACGCGAGGGAAGTGCGCGACCACCTGCTCCGGCCGGGCGCTCGTCGCGATGTCGAAGTCCTTGGGAGCGTGGCCGAGCACGAGATCGCGCACGCAACCACCGACCCAATACGCGCCGTGGCCGGCCGCCCGCAGGGTCGCGACCACCTCGGCGGCGAAGCGCGCCTCGTCGGTCTGCGGCAGCGCGAACCGCCCCCGCGGCGCGAACCGCGCGTCGGCAGGGATGTCGTGGCTGCGGGCCTCGTCGCCGGACTGCATGGACCCCCTCGTGCGCACGGCGTCACGGCCGCCACGGCGACTCGGGCGCAGACTGCCAGCGCCCGAGCAGAGGGCAAGTCTATCGGCTTCGACGGCGGTACGTTGCAACGAACCCGGGCCAAGTCGGTTGGACGTCGATGCCCGCCAGTGCTAGGGTACCGCGTCGCCGATTGCGCTCCGCGCATCGTCGCGACCAGGCCGTCCTTTCGTCGGAGTCTTCTCATGCCCCTGCGCCTTCGCTTCGGCTCGCCGCTCACGATCGCCCTGCTCGTCGCGTCCGTCCTCGCCGCGTCCTGCTCCGAGACGAACACGTCGAGCAAGGACACCATCGGCGACGTCGACGAGAACGATACCGCCGGCGACGGCGAGGACGCCGAGGAGGTCGTGACGATTCCGACCTTCACCGTGGCGCTGACGGCCGACAAGACCAAGGGCAACGTGCCGCTGCCGGTGCAATTCGAGCTCAAGGTCGAGGCCGATGTGCCGCTGACCGACTTCTTCTACAGCTGGGATTTCGGCGACGGCGACCTGCGCGACGTGAACCCGGACGACAACCCCGAGTTGATCGGCGGAATGTCCCATACCTTCAAGTACAAGGGCACCTTCCCGACCCGCGTCACCGTGACCTGGCGCAAGAACCTCAAGGTGACCAAGACCGCGACGGTCGAGGTCGAGGTCGTGCAGCCGGCGGCGCTCTCGCTGTCGACGATCTCGGTCGTCGGCCCCACGGATCTCGGTCCCAACGACACGCTCAAGCTCGCGTTCGACGTGATGAATTCGGGCGCCGCCATCACCAGCCCATTCCAGATGCGGGTCGTTTTGTCGCAGGACGATGTCGTCGACGCCGGCGACCTGGTCGCGCACACCGAGACCTTCCAGGGCATGGAGAGCGGCCTCGAGGGCACCAAGAGCTTCACCTACACCGAGGCCAAGCCACTCGAGGTCAAGGTCCCGGCCGAGATCAGCGACGGCAGCTGGTTCATCTTCGTCGACCTCGATCCGGCCGGCGACGTCTCGGAGATCAACAAGCTCGACAACCAGGCCTACGCCACCAGCCTGCTGCAGGTCGACACCGCCATCGTCGAGCCTGCGGACCTGACCATCACGCCGCCCGTGCTCAACAACACCGACCCGTTCTCGCCGGGCGCGACGGCGACCTACACCGTCGAGATCAAGAACATCGGCAAAGGCGAGGCCAAGACCTTCAAGTTCGCGGTCTACCTGTCGAAGGACGAGAAGCTCGACGTCGAGCCCACCGCCGGCACGGGCAAGGGCGACATCACCAAACACGACATCCTCATCACCGACTCGGCGAACTCCACGCTCAAGAGCTTCGACGAGGGCAAATCGTTCACGGTCTTCCGCGGCCTGTCGGTGCCGCAGATCCCCGACGGCGCATACTTCTTGATCGCCAAGGTCGACATCGACGACGTCGTCGCCGAATCGAACGAAGACAACAACATCGCCGTCAGCAAGACGACGCTCACGGTCAAGGCCACCATCAAGGACGGCTTCGACCTCGCGCTGCTGAGCATGAAGGTCTCGC
Organism: uncultured Enterobacteriaceae bacterium; assembly: GCA_964586155.1. Lineage (GTDB taxonomy): Bacteria > Myxococcota_A > UBA9042 > UBA9042 > UBA9042 > SXNM01. Next base: position 10,282 of record CAZPHC010000060.1, read on the forward strand.
CCAAGGGCACCTACCTCGGCGGCAACATCGGCGTCACCTGGCACGTCAAGAACCTCGGCACCAAGCAGACGCCGAAGTTCCCGGCCACGGTCTTCTTCTGCCCGACGTCGTCGCTGTCCAAGGCGCAATGCGTCATCAACCAGACCAAGTTCGAGATCGAGCCGATGGCCGTGGGCCAGGAGCTGACGTCCGTCACCAGCATCAACATCAACACCAAGACGCCGGTGCAGGATTGGTACCTGTTCATGTTGCTGGACCCGGACAACACGATCGCCGAGCTCGACGAGGGCAACAACATCCAGAAGTGGGACAAGCCGCCGCTGAAGGTGACGGCGACGGCCCAGGTCGAGATCAAGCCCGAGAACGTCGGCTTCCATCCGGCCAGCGTGGTCGCGGGCAACGAGATCAAGGTCAGCCACAAGATGGTCAACACCGGCACGACCGGCTCCGGCGCGACCGAGACCTGGTACGTGCTGTCGGCGACCAAGGAGATCTCGCTCGTCAACGTCGCGAACGGCAAGAACATCGTGGTCAAGAAGGTGTTCGACCCCGGCGTCGAGGGCCTCGACATCGCGCAGCGCTCACAGGCCATCGTGGTGCCGGACGGCTTGCTGCATTCGCTGACCGAGGTCTACGTCGGCGTCATCATCGACGCGACGGCCAAGGAAACCACCGACTCCAAAGGCAACAACACCGCGGTCGCGGCGACGCCGCTGAAGATCAGCGGCGCCAAGGGCGGCTGCTACGACGACGATTGGGACGGCAGCAAGGGCGACAACGACACGGCCGACAAGGCTGCGACCATCGCCACCGGCACCACCGACAAGCTCGGCTCCTGCGGCGACGAGGATTGGTGGAGCGTGACGCTCAAGAAGGGTGACACGCTGATCGTGCAGCTGCTCTCGACCGAGATCCTCTGGACCTCGCCGGTCGCGTCGGACCTCGACCTCGAGATCGTCGGCCCCGACGGCAAGCTGCTCGACTCTGAGAAGGGCCTCGGCAACGCCAAGCAGGCCGTCGCCCTGACGGTGGCGCAGGCCGGCACCTACAAGATCCGCGTCGCACCGCACGCCGTGGGCACGCTGGCGCAGTACGCGCTGAAGGTGCAGATCGACGCGCCTCCGGCGGGCATCGACCTCTTTGGTAGCGGATTGACGGCCTCGCCGGCGGCGGCGTACCCGGGAGGCCTGATCCAGGCCAAGCTCAGCCTGACCAACCTGGGCGCCACCCCGGCGACCGCGTTCACGATTCGCCTCGTGCTCTCGGCCGACACGAAGATCGACGTCACCGACGTCGCGCTCAAGGTCGTCAGCGTCGATGGGCTCGGCGCGGCCGAGACGACGGAGATCATCGAGTCGATGGTCCTGCCGGTCATCGCCGGCGGCAAGTACTACCTCGGCGCGCTGATCGACGTGAAGAACACGCAGGCCGAGACCAACGAGACCAACAACGCCATCGCCAGCAACGTGATCAACCTCAACCAGCAGATCACCTGCGCGACCGACGCCTTCTCGGGCAACCACACGATCGGGGCCGCCGCGCCGCTGCCGAGCAAGTCGGCGAGCTACGAAAAGCTCAACATCTGCCCAGGCCTCGAAGATTGGTTCAAGATCGATCTGCCCAAGGGCCAGGCGTTCTCGGTCAAGATCAACTGGACGCCCAAGCAGCTCGCGGGTCTGGTCGGCCTGCAGATCGTCGACGCGTCGGGCACGGGCGTCGTCGCCGGCACGGCCAACCCCTTCGATCCGACCGCGAAGATCCCCTACCTGCAGGTCGGCGGCACCTACTATCTGCACACCTACGTGCTGCCGATCGCCGGCAAGCCCGCCGAGCCCTACGACTACTCGCTGGACCTGACGATCGCTGCCCCGGATCCCGGCGACGTCTGCCTCGCGGACGCCTACGAGTCGAACAACTCCGCCGAATCGGCGCTGGAGCTCGGCTGCGGCGTGGCGACGATGACGCTGTGCATCGGCGACGAGGATTGGTTCTACCTCGACCTGGTCAAGGACGAGCAGGTGAAGATCGGCTTCACCCACGTCGGCGCAGGCATCGAGTTCAGCGTCTACGACAACCCCAAGGCCGCGCCGCTGAACAAGCTCTCGGCCACCGGCACGGTCGACTTCAAGGCGCCGGCCGACGGCAAGTACTTCATGCGCGCCTCGCACAAGGTCGCGGGCGCCAAGCCGACCGGCACGTTCACCTACGAGCTCAAGGTCGACGGCGGCAAGGGCATCGACCTGCTGCCGAAGATCCAGAGCCTGTTCCCCGGCGACGTGGTCCAGGGCGAAGACGCCTACCTGACGACCAAGGTCAGCAACGAGTGCAAGGACGACGCGGGCGCCTTCCACTACGCATGGTACTTCTCGACCGACGACAAGTTCGACGCCAGCGACGTCAAGGTCTACGAGCAGGGCGTGACGGACGGCCTGAAGGCCAAGACGGTCAAGGAGCTCGACGACAAGGTGCCGCTGCCGGTCGACGCGGTGCCGGGCCCGGCGTGGCTCTTCATCAAGGTCGACAACAAGGACGAGATCCCCGAGAGCCAGGAGATCAACAACGTCGACGGCAAGGCCCTGGCCGTGGTCAAGCTCTGCCTCGCCGACGCGCTCGAGCCGAACAACACGCCGACCTACGCCAAGCCGCTCGACATCGGCACGGTCAAGGACCTGTCGCTCTGCCCCTACGAGCTCGACTGGTACGTCATCGAGGCCCAGGCCGGCGAGACGATCACGCTCACGGCGACCTTTGACCAGGCGCTCGGCGACCTCGACCTGCGCCTGTACGAGCCCGGCAAGTTCGGCACGGCGATCGCGGCCGCGGCGACCAAGAAGGCACCCGAGCAGATCGTCTACAAGGCCAGCAAGTCCGGCAAGCTCTACCTGCGCATCGGCGGCTTCGCCGGCGACAGCAACAGCTACAGCCTGTCGTTCTGCGCCAGCATGGACGGTGCCTGCCTCGAGTGCCCGAGCGATCTGTACTGCAGCGGCGGCGCGTTCTGCGCCAAGGGCGGCGTGTGCAAGGTCCTGGGCTGCACCCTTGGCGACGACAGCACCTGCGACGACGGCAACAGCTGCACCATCGACGCCTGCGTCGACAAGGAAGGCTGCACCCACACGCCTGCCGCCGGCGTGACCGATTGCGAGGACGGCGACGCCTGCACCTTGGGCGAGAGCTGCGACGCCAACGGCGTCTGTGTGGCGACCAAGACGGCCGTGACCGCGACCAGCTTCGGTGCGCCGGGTTCGCGCGGCGGCGGTCAGATCGTCGTCGGGCCCAAGAGCACGGTGAAGGTTGGCAGCCTGGCGGTCGACGGCGGCCGCATCGGCGTCGCGTCGCGCTACGACGGCGTGACCCTGGCCTGGAGCGCGACCATCACGGCGGCGCCGGCGACGGCGGTGCACCTGGCCGGCGTCGCCACGCAGACGAGCGCGGCCCAGGTCGGCGCGGTGGGCTGGGTCGGCCTGGCCGACGGCGCCACGCCGACGCTGCCGACGCTGCCAGAGGGAACGACGGCGCTCTTCGTCGCGCTCGACGGCAGCACCGGCGCGATCGTCAACCAGCGCGTGTTCTCGGCCTTCTCGGCGACCTCGGCGCTGCACGACGTGGTCGCCAACGCCGGCGGCTGGGTCGCGGTCGGCACGGCGAAGGCGGCCAAGGCCGAAGACGGCCAGGACGCCTGGATCGTCGGCCTCGACAAGGCCGGCCAGACGCTCTGGCAGGCGCAGACCGGCGGCGCGGGCAGCGATCGCTTCCTGCGCGTCCGTCCGACGGCCAAGGGCTGGCTCGCCGCCGGCTCGGACCAGGACGGCGCGGCCGTCCGCGCCCTGGTGGGCCACGTCGTCACGGCGGGCACGGTCGATTGGACCAAGGTCTACGCCAGCAACAAGTCGACCGCGCTCTTCCACGACGCGTGGATGCTAGCCGACGGCACGATCGTCGCGGCCGGCGGCACGGACGAGGGCGCCCAGGCCAGCGGCCTCGCCGGCCTGCAGCCGATGGTCGTCGCCTTCACCGGCGCCGCAGCGGGCCAGGCACCGACCAACGGGACGCCGCACCTCTTCCCGGTCGACAAGGGCCAGGGTCGGGGCTGGATCTCGGCGATCTTCGGCGTCAAGGGCGGCTGGATCGCCGCTGGCGCCGCGACGGCGGCAGACGCCAAGGCCGGGCTCGAGGCGATGATCTGGACCTTCGACGCCGACTGGAAGGTCGTTGGCGGCACCGCGTACGCGGGCAAGATCGCCGGTGCCGACGTGTTCACGACCATCGGGGTCTGGTACGACGTGACCTGGGCCTTCGGCAGCGCCAACGCGACCGGCGCCGATTCGTCGATGATGTCGCTGACAATCACGCCGCCGGCGCCGAGTTGCGACGACAGCGATCCCTGCACCACCGACACCTGCGACGCCAAGTCCGGCTGCACCCACGCGCCGATGGCCAACGGCACCGTCTGCGGCTTCGGCCTGGTCTGCGACGCCGGCGTCTGCAAGTAGGCCCCACGCCCGGACGCTGCCGGGCCGCCGACCAACGAGGCCATCCGCCGCCATGAGCAAAGCCAAGAAAGCGGGCCGCAGCCACGCGCTCGCCCTGCCGCCCCTGCTTCCGGTCCAGGATCCTGCGCTGAGCCGCGCCTCGGCCGCCGACGCCTCGCGACTCGCCAGCAAGGCCGAGGCCGACTTCGACTTCGAGACCGCGCACCAGGCGTACCGCCAGGCCGTCCGCGCCAGCCACGGCGGCGACGCGCGGGCGCGGCTGTTGACCTACGCGCAGTTCCTGGTCGAGCGCTACGGTCAGTTCCTCGAGGTCGCCGCCTGGCTCGACACCCCCGACTTCGCGCCCGAGGCGGCCGACGACGCGATCAGCCGCGACCTGACGCTGCTCTGTGCCCGCGCAGCCGCCGAGACCGGCCACCCGCGCCTGGACCGCCTCGACGACGTACTCGCCCCGCGCGGCGATCCCAACGCCCTGCTGCGGGTGGCCCAGCGCCACCTGGGACGGGGCGATCGATCGGCCGCCTGGGCCGTGCTGGAGCCCCATCGCGCGCGCCTGCTGCCACACAGCGCGGTCGGCCAGCTCGCCGAGTCGCTGCACGCTGAACACGAAGCGGCCCTTGGCGCGGCGCTCGGCCCGGCCCAAGCGGCGCTGTCGCGGCGGGACGAAGCGGCCGCGCGCGCGGCGCTGGACGCTGCGCGAGCGCAGTTCGGCAGCAGCCACCGCTTCGTCGCCGTCGAGGCCCAGGTGCAAGCCCTGACGGCCGCGCTGACCGCCGAGGCGATGCGGGCCGAGCTGGACCGCCTGCTCGATCTCGACGACCTCGACGCTGCGCTGGCGCAGGCCGACGCCATCGCCCACCACCCTGGCGCAACCGACGCCGATCGCGCCACCCGCGACAGCCTGGCCGCGCGCAGCGCGCAGCGTCGGCGCCGGGTCGCCTTCGCCGCGGCCGTCGACCTGGAGCCCGGGCCGCAGATCCGCGCCCTCTGCGCCTTGCACCAGGCCGAACGGCCCGAAGTGCCGCCGGCGTTGCTGCCGCTCTGGGACGTGCTGCAGCTGGCGGCGACCGTCGTGCCCGTGGCGCAGCTGGCGACGCTGCACGTCGGCGTGCTGGCGTTGGCGGAGCTGATCGAGGCCGAACGCCTCGGCGACCACGCGCGCGCAGAGGCTTCGGCCAAGCGCCTGCCGGCCGCCTTCGACCCGCTGGCGCCGGTCGTCGCCGTGGCCGAGCGGCGCGCGGCCCGCGCCGAAGCCGAGCGCAGCGCCCGCGAGCGCGCGATCTGGGCCCAAGCGCAGCGGGCGCTGGACGACGGCGACCCCGAGACAGCCCGTGAGCTGCTCGACACCCAGGCCGATCTGCGCCATCCCGAGGCCCGCGCGCTGCGCGAGGTCGCCGACGCCGCCCTGGTGCGGGCGTCGCAGGCGCGCAAACACCGGACGGAGTTCGAGCTGGCCGTGCGCGGAGGTCGGATCTTCGCCGCCCGTCGCGCGCTGCAAGCCCTGGCCACGCTCGACGCCGAGAGCGCCGCTTGGGCCGCCGAGCGCGCCCCCGAGATCGAGGAGCGGCGCAACCGCGAGCTGCGCGGCGCGCCGGTGCCGCCGTTCAACCTCAAGCTGGCCGAGGGGCCGACCTCGGTCGGCGTCGCCGACGGCCGCCTGATCGTCGTGGCCGAGCGCCTGTGGCTGGCGATCAACCTCGAGACCCGCGGCATCGCGCCCTTCCAGCTGCCCGAAGGCTTCGGCTTCGACGGCGCGCTGCCGGCGCGGATCGGCATGCTGCGCGGCCGGGCACGCGCCCTGGGCAGCAGCAACGGCCGCCTGATCGCGATCGAGGCCGAGACCGGCGGCCGCCCCGAGGTCGTGCAGGGTCGCCCGCTGATCGAGCTGACGCGCGGCGAGGCCAGGATCCTCTCGGCCAGCCTGGATCCGAGCGCCGACGAGCTGGTGATGTTGGTGCAGCCGCGCGGCGAGGCGATGGCCTCGTTGGTGCGCATCGACGCCGACTCGTTCGAGATCACGTCGAGTGCTCGGGTCAAGCCGGGCCTGTCGAGCGTCGCGGCCGTCGAGCAGGTGCCGGGCGAAGTCCTGGCCACGACCACGGCCGACGCGCGCCGCAAGCGCCACGACGCGCTGCTGCGCTTGGACGCCGAGGCCAAGACGCGCGCCAGCTTCCGCCAGGACGACCTCGGCGACTGGATCGCCGGCGTCCGCCGCGCCATCGGCTGGCCCGAACAGGACCGCGTCTACGCCAGTTGGACCGGCGTCGACCCCTTCGACCAAGAGCGGATCACGCAAGATCCCTCGCTGTTGGTGCTGCGCGGCGACCGCGTCGTCTTCTGCTCCGCGGAGCTGCGCCGACGCTTCGCGCCCAGCGCGGCGTTGCACGTGGACGCCGCCTGGACGCTCGACACCGCCAACGGCCGGCTCTGGTTCGCCGCCCTGCCGCGGCAGGACGCCGAGGACCGGGACGCGCTGCTGCTGGGTATCGACGCGAAGTCGTTGCGCCCCGACCGACCGGTGCCGCTGCAAGGCGTCGAGCGCATCCTGGCGCTGGAGCCGCTGCACGACGGCGTGGTCGCGTTCTGCAGACAGCAGGGCGGCGGGCATTGCCTGGCCCGGGCGCTGCGCGACGATGGCGACATTGCATTGACGATCGACCGCCTGCCGGTCTAGGTTGCGCGCCGGATTTCAGGGCTGCCCCACAGTACACGGGCGCCCACAAGGAGTTTCCATGGGCAAGGGCACCACGAGCACCAAGATGCGCCAGAAGAACGCGCGTCGCGCCAAGACCGCTCGCACCAAGCGCCAGATCGAGGCGGCCAAAGAGCAGGCCCGCGCCGAGAAGGGCCGCTAGGCCCGACGCTGCCCGACTGCCGCACGCGTCCGCCGCGTGAGGCGACGCGCGTCGCGCGCTGAACGGGCGGGGACCAGGCCTGTACGCCGTCGAGACTGCGTCCCGAGCAGGTCGCGGCGGCCAGCGCATCACCGACCATGGTGAGACTTCGACGAGAAATCGACGGGATGCGTGCCGATCGCACGCAGCCTCCGCCGCCGTGGGCTGACGACGAGCGCGCGACCTCCGCGTTGACGCCGGCGTGGGATCGCGCGCTGCTCGAAGTGGACGCCAACCGGGTGTTGGTCGCGGGCCTTCCGCGGCTGGACCTGGCGATCGCCCTGGCGGCCGCCGGGCGTTTCGTCACGCTCTGCGACCTCGGCCCGGACGAGGTCGCGGCGGCGCATGCCCGGCTCGATCCCGAGGTGGCCGGGCGCATCCAGTTGGTGCCCAAGGCCTACGGGGACGCGGCGTTCGCGCCGTCGTCGTTCGAGCTGATCGTCTACTGCGACACCCTGCATCGCTGGGAGGAGCCGCAGTGGGTGGCGCACAAGATGGCGCGAGAACTCAAGGTCGACGGCCTGCTGCACGCCCGGCTCTGGATCCATGGCCCGATCGACGCGGGCGAGACGCCCGTCGTCGCCGCCGATCAGGGCCCGTCGTGGCATCGCCCGGCGACGGCCCCGATCGTGGCGAAAATCCGCGCCGCGTTGCCACGTCTCGGCGCCTCGTCCGCCGCGTGGCTGCTCGATCCGGCCGGTCGCGACGCGGTGGACCGCGGCGCATGGCAGCGCGCGTGGCAGCCACGGCTGGACGCGAGGGCGCAGATCGACGCCATCGACAGCCGGCTGCGCATCGAGTCGATCGGCTTGATCGCGGCGGAACGGCCGGCGATGGCCGCGATCGCCGCCCGCGGCCGGGGGCTGCTCAAGGAGCGTGCGTTGACGCACCTGGCGACAGGCCTAGAGTTGGGGCCGGCCGCGTTGCGATCGGCTGACGATGCGCGCATCGTCACGGTGATCGCTCGGCGTGCGCTCGGCGACCACCGGATGGTCGCGGGCCGGTCGCGCTAGCGCGCCCTTTGGGGGGTTCCTTGTTCGGCATTGGCGGCCCCGAGCTCATCGTCATCATCGTGCTCGCGCTGATCCTGGTTGGCCCGGACCAGCTGCCCAAGGTCGTCAAGACGGTGGGAACCGGCGTGCGCGACCTGCGACGCATGGCGAACATGGCCCAGGCCGAGCTGCGCGAGACGGTCGACGACCTGGTCCGCGAGATCGAGACCGAGCCCGAGGAACCCAGCCCGGCAGAGAAGGCGCGCAGCGAGGCGCAACGTCGGGCGGCCGCCGCGGTCGCTGCGGCACGCGCGCGCGGCGCCGACGGACCTCCGGCCCCGATCGAGCCCACCGCCGCCGCCACCGCAGGCGCAGACGGCGACGGGGCCTCGGCCCAAGCCGAGGCGACGCTCGAGACCGCCAACGCCGCGCCCAAGGGCGTTGAGCCAGCCACGCCGCCGAAGGCCGCAGCCGCCGTGCCGACGTCGCTGGCCGAGGCGCGCGCATTGGCCGAGGAGCGGGCGTCCAAACGCAGGGAGATCGGTCAACTGCTCGCCGAAGAAGCGGCGAAGCTGCAAGCGAGCCGGGCCAAGGCCTTGGCCGACGCGAACCACCTCGACGCGGCCGGCCTGCGCGCCGGCGCACCGGACGCGCCGCTCGCGCCTGCGCCCGCGCCTGCGCCGACCGTGGCGCCGAGCACGACCGCGGCCGCGTTCACCGAGGCCCCTGTCGAGGGCGCCGTGCCACGCGGTGCGCCGCCGGCGCGCCCGGGCAGCCTGGCCGCGGCGATGCAGCGTGGGGGCCCGTCGACGTCGACGCCGACACCGGCCGCGACGCACAGCGACGCCCCGGACGGCGCGGACGGGGACGACGCATGAGCGAGGCCGGAGCGCCGATCGACGACGAGGCCGAGCTCGGCCGCAGCGCCATGCCGTTCCGCGAGCACCTGGTCGAGCTGCGCGGCCGGGTGATGCGCGCTGTCCTCGGCGTGCTCGTCGGCTTCGTCATCGCCTGGTCGTGGCATGTCGAGCTCTTCGACGTGCTGTCGCTGCCGATCCGCGGCGCGATGGCCGACAACGGCCTGTTCGCCATCAAGGCGCTGCAGATCACCGAGAGCATCACGGTCTACATGCGGCTGTCGATGATCGCCGGCCTGTTCCTGGCGAGCCCGTGGGTGTTCTGGCAGCTCTGGGCGTTCGTCGCGCCGGGCCTGCTGCGCAGCGAGAAGCGCCTCGCGGTCCCGGTGATCGCGGCGTCGGTGTTCTTCTTCTTTGCGGGCGCGGCGTTCTGCTACTTCGTCGTGCTGCCGTTCATGACGGACTTCTTGATCAAGATGACGCTCGAGGCCGAGGGGTTGACGCTCGAGCCCACGCTGGCGAGCACGACGAGCTACGCGACGCTGCTGATCCTGGCCTTCGGCGTGGTCTTCGAGCTGCCGGTGTTCATGTACTTCCTGTCAGCGCTCGGCATCGTCACGGCGAGCGGCCTGTGGGGCTTCTACCGCTATTGGATCGTGATCGCGGCGATCATCGGCGCGATCCTGACGCCGACGCCGGACCCGGTGAACCAGTTGATGATGAGCGGCCCGCTGGTCGTGCTCTACGGACTCGGCATCGGCATCGCCTGGTTCGTCGAGGCCGACCGTCGCGACGGCCGCAAGCTGCCCCTGCGCGGCGCGGTGGCGCTGCTGGTGCTGCTGCTGGGCGCGGGCTGGGCCGGCGCGCGGCAGATGGACGAGGGACGGCAGCGCGACCCGCTGGCCGACGTGCCGCGCGAGGCGCTGCAGCTGGTCGGGGTGCACGCGCCGACGCTCGACCGCCTGCTGCAGATGGCAGCGCAGGGCCAGGGCGCCATCGGCATCGGGCCCCTTGCGCTGATCCCTGGCCTCGGCCTCACGCCCTCGGGGCCCCACGTCTGGATGGTGCGACTGGCAGAAGGCGTGGCGCTCGTGGTGCCTACGGAGGCAGCGGCGGAGGTTCCGGCGCGGGTCGCGCGGCAGCGGCAGGCGAGCCTGTTGCAGCAAGCCGGCGGGCCGTCCGCGGTGTTCCGGCTGCGCGGCGACGCCCGCCTCTGGCGTGTGACGGCACCGCAACAGGACCTGGTGTGGATCGGCCATGACGAGGCGTTGGCAGCGCTGGCGGCCGTCCGGGTCGGCGAGCGTGCGGGGATGGCCGAAGACGTCCGCTTCGCGGAGATCTGCGAAGAGCTGCGCGCCGCCGGCCCGCTCTGGGCCCTGACGATGAACAGCGCCGCGCTGGCGTCGTGGTTGCCGCCGGGCGTGCTCACCGAGGGGCTGCAGCGCGCCACGGCGGTGGTCGACAACGACGGCGCGCGGCTGCAGCTGCGCTTCGACGGCCGCAGCGAGGCCGACGCCCGCAGCGTGCGCGATCGCCTCGCGGTCTGGTTGGCCGAACTGCGCGAGCGCGCCGGTGCCGAGGTCCCGACGACCGCGGCGGACGAACGCCTGGAGCTGCTGACGCGGCGCCTGGCTGCCGTCGCCGGGCTGCTCGCCCGCGTCGGAGAGACGGCCGCGCGCGCCCTGCCCGACGGCAGCAGCGAGGCGATCACCCTGCTCGCGGCGAGCAACGACGCCAACCGCCTGGGCCGCGAGCTGCGCTCGACGCCGCCGCCGCCGCCGCCGCCGCCCGCCGACGCGCTGAGCGCGCTCGGTCTGCCACCGCAGGTCTTCGAGCTGACGATGCGCGGGTCGGTGCTGCACTGGCGCGTCGAGGGCCAGCCGGCGACGCTGATCGCCGGACTGCTGGCGCCCACGCGCAGCGGTGTGGACATCGGCGCCGCCAAGGCCGTGCTGGCCGATACGGCCCAGCCCGAGGCCGGTGGCGCGGGCGAGCCCGGGGCTGCCGCCCCGTCGCCAGATTCCGCGCCGATGGACCCTGCATCCGGGGCTGGCGGATCGCCGTTGCCCGCCGCCGCGCCGCCGCCGACGCCGGTGACCACGCCGCCGCAGCCGATGTTGGCGCGCTAGCCCTCGGGGTTCGCCAGGTACCACGCGGCCGCGCGACGCAGCCCCTCGTGGAAGTCGACCGCGCCGACGTAGCCGAGATCGCGGCGCGCGGCCTCGGTGTCGGCCTGGCTGTGGCGGATGTCGCCCGGGCGCGGCTCGACGAAGCGCGGCTGCAGCGACGTGCCGAGGATGGCGTTGATGCCGGCCACGAGGTCGAGCAGCGTGTAGCGGCCGCCGAGGGCGATGTTGTAGAGGTTGCCGGGCGCGGCCGGGGCGGTGAGCGCCTTGAGGTTCGCCTCGACGACGTTGTCGATGTAGCAGAAGTCGCGCGACTGCATGCCGTCGCCGTTGATGACCGGCGCCTCGCCCGCGGCCATCGTCGTGATGAACTTCGGGATCACGGCGGCGTACGCGGAGTTCGGCGCCTGGCGCGGGCCAAAGACGTTGAAGTAGCGCAGCGCCACGGTCTCGAGGCCGTACACATGGTGCCAGACCTTGAGGTAATACTCGCCAAAGAGCTTGGCCGCGCCGTAGGGCGACAGCGGCATCGGCGCCATCGACTCGACCTTGGGCAGCACCGCCGTCTCGCCATAGGCCGACGAGCTGGCCGCGTAGACGACGCGGCGGACGCCGAGGGCGCGGGCGGCCTCGAGGATCTCGAAGGTGCCGTTGACGTTGACGTCGTGGCTCGCGCGCGGGTTCTGCACCGAGCGCGAGACCGAGGGCAGCGCCGCCTGGTGCAGCACGGCCTCGCAGCCGGCCATCGCGTCCAAGACCGCGGCGGTGTCGCGGATATCGCCGCGGACAAAGCGCACGTCCCGCTCGATGCCGCGCAGGTTGATCTCGCGACCCGAGCTGAGGTCGTCGAGGATCACGACCTCGTCGCCACGCTGCAGCAGCGCGTGGGCCAGGTTGCTGCCGATGAAGCCGGCGCCGCCCGTGATGAGGATCTTGGCCATGTCGCGTCCCTCGCGCGCAGCAAGGACGCGCTCGTGCCGACCGGGGCCCCAGGGGCGGACCGAGGTCCGCCCCCGGGGACGACGATCAGTGGTTCATGTCGTCGAGGAACTCGCCGTTGCTGCGGTACTTGCGCACCTTGTCGAGCAGGAACTCCATCGAGTCCACGACGTTGAGCGGGTGCAGCAGCTGGCGCAGCAGGTAGACGCGGTTGAGCGTCCGCTCGTCCATCAGCAGATCTTCCTTGCGGGTACCGGACTTGTTGATGTCGAGGCAGGGGAAGATGCGCTTCTCCATCAGCTTGCGGTCCAGGTGGATCTCGCAGTTGCCGGTGCCCTTGAACTCCTCGAAGATGACCTCGTCCATGCGCGAGCCGGTGTCGACCAACGCGGTACCGATGATCGTCAGGCTGCCGCCCTCTTCGATGTTGCGCGCCGCGCCGAAGAAGCGCTTGGGCTTGTGCAGCGCGTTCGAATCGACACCGCCCGAGAGGATCTTGCCGCTCGGCGGCACGACCGTGTTGTAGGCGCGGGCCAGGCGGGTGATCGAGTCGAG
>CAZPHC010000061.1:0-15997 GCA_964586155.1 uncultured Enterobacteriaceae bacterium
TCTCCTGTCGAGGAGCCTACCCGTTTTCCGCTTACACGGACTTCCTGACACCCTCCCTCGCAAATTGCAGGGTGCCAAAATGCAAGGTGTCCGGCACCTCGCAAGCAGCACCTCGCAAGTGCACCTCGCAAGTAAAATGCAAGGTGTCCGGCACCTCGCAAGCACCTCGCAAGTGCACCTCGGAAGGCGCCCCTTGCAATCCTCCCTAGCCCCCAGGCCGAAGCACGAACGCCATCCGCACCGTCGTCGGCCGCGCCACGACCGTCAGCCCACGCGTCCGAAGCAACGACGCCTCGACGCACTCCGACAACGGCGGCCCGAAGCCGAGCACCTGCACCGCCTCGAACCGCCCTGCCGTGCCGAGCAGCGCGACGACCTGCAGCTTGCCCTCGAGGTTGGCGTCGCCACGCAACGCCGCCTCATAGCACCGACGCACCTTCCCCGAGAGCGACGCCACCCGAACCAGCGGCTGGCCGGGATCCTCCGTCGGGCCCAGCGTCGGCAAGCTGACAACAACGAGTTTCTCGGGTGCCTTGTTGCGCGCGACGCGATTGTTGCCGTCGCGCTGCAGCGTCCGCGACGGCCCGCCACGGATCTGCGCGACAGGAGCAGCGTCACCGGCGCCGTCGAGCCGCAGGCCCGGTTCGCCACCGACGACCGGTCCATCGCCGGGCTCCCCATCGCTCGCGCCGAACACGGCGTGCCGCTGCGCGGCAGCCTCCGCATCCCCGCCAGGATCGAAGATCGGCCCCGCCGCACCCGACCGCGGCAGCAGCCCGCCGAGGATGGTGCGACGCTCCAGCACGTCAGCGACCTTGCGCGTGGAGGCCTCGGCGTTCGTCGGCTGCGATGTCCGCACGGGTGCCGTCGACACCTTTCGCGGCGTGGGTCGCGCAGGTTCGGCTGGCGCTGGTGGCGAAGGCGCGAGCGGCGGCGGCTCGGCGACGGGCTCGGCAGGCGACGGCTCCGGCGAGGACGGCTCGACCATGGCGACCTCGATCGGGTAGGTCTCCTCGAAGCTCAGCTCGCCTTGTGCGGGGCGCAAGAACCGGCCCACCTCACGCTGGTACAGCAGCGCCTGGCCCACCAGCAGGCAGACGGCGATGGTCGCGATCGACAGCGAGGCCCACCAGACAGGATCGGACTCCATGGCAGCGACAAGGCCGCGCCGCGGCAGTTTCGGCGTCGGCTGCGCCGGCGCGATCGACGTGTCCGCAACCTGCAGCAGCAGCCGATAGCCTCCGACCTCGAGCCGCACGAGGTCGCCGAGCGCGAGCCCCAGCCGCTGGCGACCTGCGACCAGTTGCAGCTGGCCGCTGCCGCGCACCGTGGCCATGTCCAGCACAGCGCCACCGCGGCCGAGGAACAGCGGCACGCCGGCCGGAGCGTCGACCTGGGAGTTGCCTGCGGCGTCGACCTGCAGCGTCAGGCGCACGTCGCCAACCTCGGCCACGGGCAGGACGATGTCGTCATGGGGGTTGCTGCCGACGCGCAGCACGCCGTCCGGGCCAACGTGGCGCTCGAGCAGCCAGCGGTCGCCAGCGGCGAGGCAGACGCGCAGGGTCCGTCGACTCGGGCGCACGGCCGCGACCATCGTGGTCCAGGCAGCGCGCCCGGCCGCGCGAGCACCAAAGAGGTGGGGTCCAATCATCGCAGCCTCCCATGGCGCCCGGGGGGAGCACGCCAAGGGGCTCAGACGGTTCGATCTCGCGGCAGATCTATGTAGGTTGGTGTGGAGCCAGGACCAGGCGGCAGCCGCGTCAGGATGGAGCGTCGCCCGCACCGCCCGCTGGCCAGCCGGGGACCTCGATGCGCAGACCCACGTCGGCGCAGGCAGCCGCGATCGTGACGGCGTCCCGGGCCACCAGCAGCATCGGCGCGATCGCTCCTCCGCCGACGCCGAGGGCGATGGCGCCGCGTCGCAGGCCGGCCACGCCGACGTCCAAGGGCAGCGCGGCGTCGAGGGCCACCACGAGGGCGTCGAGATCGCGGCCCGCGTCACGAGCGTCGGCCGGGCCGGCGATCAGCAGCAGCCCCTCGGCGTCCTCGGCAAGCGCCCTGCCCAGGCCGAAGCCGACATGACCGATGGTCCAGCGCGCGTTGATCTCGACCGGCCATGGCCGCGGGTCGGCGTCGGCGTCGAGGCGCTCGATGAGGTCGACCCCGGCCGCGCCCTGGTGGCCAGCCTCGGCACAGGCGGCGCGCAGCGCCTTCGCCACGTCGAGGGCCCGCATGGCTGCGGCCCGATCCAACAACGCCGGCGCACCTCGCGGGCGCACGACCAGGCCGCGAAAGCCGCCTCGCAACTCGCACAGTGTCTGGTGCGGCGGCGCCACCTGCACCCGTCCGTCGGCGTCGGGCACCAGGAGCAGCCCGAGATCGCGGCCTCGTTGGTAGAAGCGCTCGACGACGAGCCCGCCCTGCCGCTGCAGCGTCTGCTTCATCCAGCCCAGCTGCGACGCGCTCGGCTCGCCGCGCCCGGGCCACAGCCGCGTCGCGTCGCGCCCGGAGCCACCCCAGCGCGCCTTGACGATCCAAGCCTCCCCGCGCGCGTCGGCGTCTGACCAGGCCGCCAACAACGCCTCGAGCGAGGCGACCACCATGCCGCCGGGCGCGCCGATGGCAGCACGCAGCGCGCCGATGGCGCCCTTGTCGCCGAGGCGCCGGCCCGCCTCGATCCGGCGCGCAATCGTCGCGTCGATCTCGTCGCGTGACGCGTCCTCGCGCGCCGCGAGCAGAGGCGACAGCAGCCGATGCGTGCGCGGCGTCCAGGCCCAGGGCGCGACACCCTCGACAGCGGCCTCGGCGACGTCGGTCGTCCAATGCAGGACCCCGGCCTCCCGATCCACAGCGATCGGCCGCGCGCAGGCGATGCCCAGCTCAAGCAGCCGCGCGCGCAACGACCAACGCGCCGCGAGGCCGGCTGCCGCGCCCGTGGCACCACGACCGGCGGTGGCACCGCGACCGTCGGCAGCGCAGTCGACGGCGACGACGTCCTCGGCGCTGCCGACCAGTCCGGCGAGCATCCCAAGGTCGCGGTCGACGGCGCGCACGAGCTGGCTGCGATCGAGACGGCCGCTGAGCTCGGCCTCGACGTCCGAGGCGAAGATCCGCAGCTGCGCCGTCACTGCGGCCTCGCGGTGCCGAAGGCCGGGCCGTTGCCGCTGCGTTCGAGGCGGACCGTCTCGCCGACGTCGACCGCGTGCAGCGCCTTGGCGAACGCCGGGTAGGCGGCGGCAGGCACGACGCCCATCTTCGCCCGCAGGTTGCTCTCGAGCACCAGGCGCCCGGCAGACTGCTGGCTCAGCAGCGACCACGACAGGCCCGGGGCGCCGACCTGCGCGTCGTCAGGGGCGTGGATGCGGCCCCGCTCGCTGACGACCGTCACGCGCACGCGCATGTCGATCTCGTGGCCGAATCGCAGCGGCCAGACGCGGCTCGGCAGCGCGGCGTAGTCCCGGCCCAGGCGGTACGGCACCAGGCCCAAGCGCAGCACGTCCTGGCGCTCGGCCGTCGGCGGCTGATCGATGCGCCAGCGCAGCACCAGCGGCTTGGCGTCGTCGTCGAGGCCGTCCTGGCCCTCCCAGGTCGCCTGCATCCCGGGGAAGGACGCGCTCGCCAGCTGCCGCAGCACCGCCCCCTTCACGCCGTCGTCGCCGCTGACGAGCATGTTGCGCACGACGACGCCCAGGACGCCGCGTAGCGTGTCGCGCGCTTGGACCACGACGCCGCCGTCGGCCTTCCAGCGCACGTCGAAGCTGACGTCGCGGTGGTCGCTCTCGGCGCCGAGATCGCCGGTCCGCGCGAGTGGCTGCGCGGCGTCGCAGCCGAGCTGCAGCATCGGCCGATTGCGCAACCCGGGCCGCAACACGTCGACCAGGCCGCCGTCGATGCCGCCGTCGAACACCACCGTGCGCGGCTTGCCGTCGCGCTCCAGATCGAGCGCGACCGCGGCGAGGCCGTAGTCTGCGAGGTCGGCGTTCTGCCAAGGCGGCTCGCGCGTCCACGGCGCGATGCGCAGCAGGCAGGCCCGCAGCCCGGCGCGGCGCGCCAGATGCCAGAGCAGCGCGGCGCGGTCGCCCTTGCCTTCGCCGACGGTGCGTTCGGGGGGGTCGGGCATGCCGGTGCTGCCGCCGTCTTCGACGCTGCGCATCAGCGAGGCCACCAGCAGGCGCCAGGCCTCGATGTCGCGCCCGGCGGCACGCGCCTTGTCGATCCACGGCTCCAGGCGCGGGTCGCGGCGCAGCAGATGCGCGGCCAGCACCTCTTGCACCTGCTCGACGACGCCAGCGACGTCGGCCGCGACGCTGACGCGCACCGTCGGCAGCGTGCGCTCGGGGCGGTTGGCGCGCGGCTCGGGCTGCCAGCGCGGCGCACGCTCGCGTGTCCAGCGCCAGGAGCGCCAGCCGCCGACCGTGCCGGTCTGGGCGGTGGGTGCCTCGCTGCCGATCTCGAACTGCGGCTCGACGCCGGGCGGCGCCAGCACGACGTAGTCGCTGCGCAGGATGGGCCCGTCGCTGCTGGCGAGCACGAACATCGGCAGCCGCGTCGTGTGCAGGGCCGGATCGTCGGGCCCGAGCACCTGGACCTGGGCGAATTCGACCACGGCGCCGGGCACGACGCCGCGCAGGCTCAGCGTGTCCTTGTCCGGCGTATGGGCCGGCGCGAGGATGGTGCCGTCGTCGCGGATCGTGCGCGCCAGCTCGAGCTCGGCGTCGACCGGCACCGAGACCTCGCCGAGCTTGCCGGCCGCGGCGGCGTCGACGACCCGGGCCAGCTGGTGCACCCGCCGGATGGCGCCGCCACCCGGCAGCAGGACGACGACCTCCTGGTCGAGCAACCAGACGGACTCGGCGCCCTCGTCGTCGAACCCGACCGCGTCGTCCGACAGGCCGAACGCCTTGCCGTCGACCACGAACGAACTCCAAGGCGCCCACGCGCCCAGCCGCCAGGCCTGCAGCCGTTGGTCGGCGTCGACGCCAGGGCCGATCAGCAGCTCGGTCAGCGGCCCCTGGGCTCCGGCCGTGTCGCCGGCGGCCAGCGCGACCTGGGCCTGGCGCCACAGCTCGCGGGCGCGACCCCGCTGGCGCTGGATCTGGGTCTGCGGCGCCGCGACGGGCCGGCCGGCCGGGTCGGCGCCGAGCACCGCGCCCTCGGTGGGGATCAGGCTAGCGATGGCGTCGAGCGAAGCCAGCCGATCGTCGGCGCGCGCGCGCAGCGGGGCCGACCTCCGCGCCTGGAGCAAGAGCGAGCGCGCAAGGCCGACGTCGCCGACGCCAGCAGCGGCGTCCGCCAGCTCCAAGACGTGCTGCGGGCAGCGCCGGGCGTGGGCCAGCAGCCGGCGGGTCGCGCCGCGCTCGAGCGTGGTCCCGACGAGCTCCAGCGCCGCGCGCAGAACCTGGCAGTCGGCCGGCTGGGACTGCACCGCCGCGAGCGCGGCCGCCGCGCCGAGGTCGCCGAGACCGTCGGAGATGGCCGTCCAGCCCAGCTCGAGGCGCAGGTCGGCGCGCCCGGCCAGCGAGCGATCGCCGGCGTCCAGCCGGTGGCGCAGCGGCGTCAGCAACGAGCGGGCCAGGCTCGCCTGCCCCTCTTCGCGGGCCAGCCGGGCGCGCCGGACGCGTGCGTCGACGTGGTCGTCGCGCAGGTCGAGCAGGCGGTCGAGCAACGCGGCGTCGGGGCCGGCCGCCCAGGTGGCCTCCCAACCCGCGAGGGCCGACAGCGCGCGCGCCTGCGGGCCGAGCGTCGGCGTGGCAGGGGCACGACGGACCTCGCCGCGCAGCAGGCTCGCGGTCAGGGCGATGGCGGCGTCGGCCCAGACCGGACGCCCCGTCGAGGCGACGGCGGCTGGCGGCTCCGGGCTCGAAGCTGCGGTGGCCGCCGTGTCGGGCGCCCTGCCCTGGGTCGTCTCGCCCTCGAGCCGCGTCAACGCCAGCAGCAGCGACGCTTCGTCGCCGACCCGCGACATCGCGACGTCGATGCGCATCGCCGTCCCGCTGGCCACCGCCTCGCTCCCGAGCGCGACGAGCTGCAGCCCGGGCTCCAACGTGTGCGCAGCCGCCGCGGCGTCGCCGAGCTGCAGCCGCAGCCGCATCGCCCGAGGTGCTTCGACGACCAGCGCCCAACGCCCCGCGGGCAGCGTCGCGCGCGCCTCCAGCGGCCAGATGCCCGGCTCGACCGGCGGCAGGCCAACGCGATCGTCGCGGCGGCGCGCGACCGCGGCGGTGCCGGCGTCCGCGCCGAGGCGCGGCGAGACCTGGGCCGCGGCGCTGCTGCTCATGCTCGTCGTGCCGGCCGCCAGGGGCACGAGATCGTCCGGGACGGCCCAGGCCGCTGGAAGCAGCTGCAGGCCACTGAAGGCACGCCGCGACAATGGCTGCAGGCTGGCCCGGACCGCGATCTCGGGTCGCACGGCGTCATCGGCGGCCAGCGACGGCACCGTGGCCACGTCGAGCAGGCCGTCGAGCGCGGCGCGCAGCCGCCAGCGCTCCAGCGGCGAGGCCTGCGCCACCACCGCGTCGATGGCCACGACGCCGTCCCGCAGCGCAGCGACGGTCGAGGCATGGTCGAGGCTGCCGAGGCGTGCGGCCGCGAGCACGGCCAGCGGCCCGAGGGCCCGCGACGACGGCCGCGCCGCGTGTGCGGACCACCACGCCAGGTCGAGCCAGGCCCTGGCGCGTCGGCCGACGTCGGCCGTGCCCTGCAGCCCGAGCGCGCGGGTCAGCTGGGCGAGGTCCATGTCGGGCGCGCCAGCGACGGCGGCGTCGGCGTGGGCCGGCAGCTGCGCGCAGCCGTGGTCGTGCAGCAGGCAGAGCCAGGCCAGCTCGAGGTGGCCGAGGGCACGCGTGCGTGGGTCGGCGGTAGCGGCCCCCGCGGCGGCGGCGCGGGCGCGGACGTCAAGCGTCGCGCTGTCGAGCCGCATCGGCGCGCTACAGCCGGCCCAGAGCGCTGCCGCCATCAGCGCCACCAACAGCTGCACCGAGCGCCGCGACGTCGACGGTCGCGCCGCGCCGGGGTCCGGTACAAGGGCGAGCGGGTCGTGCCTCATGGCTGCGCTCCTGGCGTGACGGCGGGCGCGGCGGCGGGCACGGCGCCTGCGCGGAAGACCAGACCCTGCGCCGTCGCGGCGTCGATCGGATCGAGCGCCTTGGTCCACGCCGGCGCGCGGGCAGCCGGCACCCGCGACAGGGCGCGATCGAGCTGCGACCGCAGGGTCACGGTCGCCGTCTTCGCCCCGGGCAACGCAGCCGCCTCGAGCGCGAACGCCAGGCCGTCGCTCTTGGTCGCCTGCGGCGCGGGCAGCCGCTCCAGCGCCCAGCCGTCGGGCGCGACGACCCTGACCTTGCGCTCCTCGCGCTCGGGGATGCCCAGCAGCAGCGGGTGCGTGCGCTCGCCGGTGGCGCCGAGGCTGTCGCGCAGGCTCGCCGATCGCTGCAGCGGCGCCAGCACCAGCCGGTCGCCGTCGCGGCGTGCGAGGCCGGGCGCCTTGCCCTCGACGCGCACCGTCAGCGCCTGGACGCCGAAGGGCCCGACGACGCCGTCGACCTCGAAGCGCGCGATGCGCAGACCGCCAAAGCGCCGCCCCAGGTCTGCCTCGAGCCGCTCCTTGCGCGTCCGCTCGACCGCCAGCGCCTCGCGCGCTGCGGCGGCGACCTGGCCGTGCAGGGTGATGGTCAGCGTCAGCTCGCCGCTGCCGTCTGGCTGCAGCGTCAGCGTCAGATCCTCGCTGCGACCGTTCGCCTCGGGCGTCGGCCACGGCAGCTCGACCAGCGCCGCGCCCGTGGCCGGCGGGCTCCGCGGCACCCGCAGCGCCTGCCCGCCGAGGTCGCCCTCCGGCAGCTCGCCGGGGCCGTGGAAGCGCACGGTCGGATCGAGCCACAGCCCCTGCTTGGGCAGCCAGACGATGGCGTGATCGAAGGGCGCGAGGCTCGCGATGCCCGGATCGACGCGGCCGTTGCTGCCCGTGCGCACCAGCGTGACCTCGGCGTCGACGCCGACCTCGGCGAGCAGCGCGGCGAGCAGCGTCGCCTTGTCCTTGCAGTCGCCGAAGCTGCGCGCGAGCACGTCGGCGACCGGGTACGGCCGCAGGCTGTGCACGCCGAACTCGAGGCCCACATAGCGGATCTGATCGGCCGCAAAGCGCAGCAACGCCGCGATCCTGGCCATGTCGTCGCTGGCGTCGGCGGTCAGGCGCGTCGCCAGGCCGCGCAGCTGCGCGTCGCTGCCGGGCGCGGGCTGGCTGGCGCGCAGCAAGGCCGACCAATGGGCGACGACCGCATCCCAGCTGGCGAACGACGAGACATGCAGCGTCGGCAGGACCTCGGCGGCCCCGGGCATCGATCGCTCCATCGCCACCGCCGCGATGCCCTCGCCGCGGACCCAGACCGTCGAGCCGCCGTCGGCGCGCCGCTTGATCTCGGTGCGGATCTTCGCCGCCTGCGGGCCCGTGACGGCGGCCCGCACGGGCGCGCCGGGCCGCAGCGCCACCTCGACCTCGACCTCGTCGATCGGCCGCGACTCGCCCAGGAACATCAGCTCGCCGAAGACGACGCGGAACGGATCGGCGGCGAAGTCGCGCACCACGACCTCGAGCAACAGCACATCACCGGCCTGCAGGTCACGGAAGCGGACCCAATGTTGTTCGAGGTCGTAATACAACCCCCACGACGCCTCGCCGATCTGGTCGACGCCGGTCTCGACGCCGCGCACGACGCGGCCGTCGCGGCGCAGGACCAACGCCCGCAGCACCTCGGCGCTGCTCTGGCTCGGCACGACGTCGACCTCGACCCGGTGCTCGCTCGGGCCGCCCTTGCCGACCACCAGGATCTCGCCCTCGTAGCGCTGCATCCGACCCGGCGCCAACTCGACGATCCGCGTCCGCCGCCAGGCCGTGCGCAGCGACTCGGTCGGCACCGGGCGGGCCAGGACCGCCCGCGCGCGCTCGACGGCGTCGCCCTCGCCCGCGACGTCGAGGCCAACGTCTGGCAACAGGCGCTCGAGACGGGCCCGCAGCTCGCGCCGACCCGGCGCCCGCCGCGAGGCCTCGCGCAGCGCGGCGATCGCGGCGTCGCGCTGGCCGAGCGCCTCGGCGATCTTGGCCTCGAGCTCGAAGGTCGCGCTGCGCTTGCGGAACGCTGGGACCCGCCGCAGCGCTTCGGCGGCCTCGGTCGCATGCCCTGCGGCGAGCTCGGCGGCGGCCAACACGTCGGCGCCGAGCGCCGCGTCGCCGGTGCGTTGGGCGACGGAGGCGGTGGCGACGCGGAGATCGTCGAGCCGACCCGCGCTGGCCAGGGCGACGAGCCAGGCGAGCTGCCGGTCGCGACGGCGGGTCTCGCGCGCGGCGAGCTGGCCGGCGATGTCAGCGGCGAATCCGAGCTCGTCGTGGGCCGTCGCCAGGCGCTGCTGCAGGGCCTGCGTGGCCTCGGCCTCGCCGGCGATGGTGCCGGCGCGCGCGGCCAACGTGATCGCAGCCACCTCGGCGCCGGTGCGCAGCCAGAGGTCCGCCCGCCGCAGCAGGGCCTCGAGCGAACGGCGCTCCCATCCTGCCGGCCCCTGGGCGAAGGCGGCGATGGCGGCCTCGAGGCGATCCGTCGCCAGCAGCGCGTCGATGGTTTGGAGTCGTAGCGTCACATCCTGCGGCCGGGCCTCCAGCGCGGTCTGCAGCGCGACGGCGCGATCGCCGGGCTCGGCGGCGCGCATCGCCAGCGCGATCGCCGCCGCCGGCACCTCGTCCGCAGACGCCTGCAGGGCCGCTTCGACCCGATCGGCGACGCCCCGGCCGCAGCCGACCCACGGCCACGCCAGGCCGTCGAGCGACGCCAGCGCCGTGACCGCGGCGATCCGTCCCGCGCGCTGTTTCGGCGCGAATTGTTCGGCTGCTTGCAACCACGCGTCGAGCCAGGGCGCGGGCGCCGGTTGCGCAGCGAAGGCGACGGGCGGCACCGGCCGGGCGGGGGCGGCACCGTCGGCGGCGTCGGCGGAGACCGGGTTCGTGGCGTCGGCGCCGCTGGCGGCCGCGGCGTCGCGCGCCTTGAGCCGCTCGGGTGGTGTCGTCGCGCAGCTCAGGGTCACGACGCGCGCGCCTGGCACGTCGCTCGGGTCGACCTCCTGCAGCGAGAACGCCAGCGAGCCGTTGCGGTCGGCGAGCTTGAGGTGGACGCGATGCACGCCGCCGGCGAGATCGACGTCGACCTCGACCGCCGCCGCCAGGGGTCGTGGCTGCGACACGGCAGGCAGGTCCGCGACCCGGGCGCTGTCGACCCAAAGCCGCGCCGCCCCGACCGCGCCCAGGCGAAAGCGCACGCGTCCGGGGCGCTCGACGCGGATCCACGTCTGCAGGTGGACGATGGTGCCGCCGGGGCGCTCGATCGCCTCGCCGAGATCGATGGCGTCGCGACCCTGGCCCAACGCCTCGGGTACGGGGGTCCAGGCCACGGCACCGTCGCGCCCCTGCTTGGGCGCCTCGCTGGCGGCGCTGGCTTCGAAGGGTTCGATCTGGTCGAAGTGCGCCGCGTCCGACGCGTCGAACGGGCCGATCCAGCTCCACGGATGGTGCAGCTTCACGTCGCACGCGGCGTCGGGGTCCGCGGGCATCGCGGCCAGCAGCGCCCGATGCAGCGCCCGGGCCGGCGGTGACCAGGGCACGCCGCAACCTCGCTGCGGCACCGGAGCCCAAGCCTGCTGGAGCACGGAGCCGCCGAGCACCGGCACCAGCGCCAGCAGCCTCGTCAGCGCCGTGACGGCCTCGGGCGACGCGGGCGCGCGCACGGCCGCCGCCGTCAGCACCTCGACCTCGTGGAACTCGCTGGCGCGGCCATCGACGCCGGCCGCGGCGAGCACGGCCGCCGACGCGGCCGGGCGCTTGCCGGGCGCGCTCCGCGGTCGGGCCGCGTGCGAGGCCGACGTGGCGAGCAGGCCGGCCAGCAGCGCGCCGACGAGGGCGAAGCCGCGGCGCGAGCGGGTGGCAGATGCGGTCACGGCGGCCTCCCCAGGGTCCATGCAGCCCGCGACTGCGGCGCAGCGTCCGGCAAAGACGCTCTACCATAGGGATCGGTGCATGGGCCAGATGGCTCCCCGAGCTCGGGTGGATCCGGGATGTCACCGGCGAAGAGCTCCGCGAACGTGGCAATCCGTGCATCGCAGAGGGTGAAACGCGGTCCGGCCGAGCTGGCGACGGCGTCGGGCATGACGTGCATCCTTGGGGCGCGACCAGCTCCTCGTCGTCGGCCGGCTCCTGTGGTCCGGTCGCAGCGCCGTCAGGGCTGGACGCTCAGTCCCTGCTGCGCGACCAGGAAGTCGATGGCGGTCGCGACCAGGCTCTTGCCGTCGATCTTCGCGGTCCAGGCGCTGTGGCCGGCGCCTTGCAGCGGGTGGTAGATGTAGGGCACGCCGGTGTCGTCGTAATGCTGCTTGAGCTTGACGGCCTCGTCGAAGCTGACGGTCTTGTCGTTGGTGCCGTGGATGATGGCGATCGGCGGATCGCTGGGGTCAAAGGCCACGCTGCCGGTCTGGATCTGCAAGACGTCGAGCATCGATCCGCCGCCCCAATAGTCAATGACGGCACGCACATGTGATGCGGCATCCAGGTGCGTGCTCGCCAGCGTCGGGTCCTGGTCCAGCGTAAGCTCGTCGCGGAACTCGGCCGGCTTCGACAGGCCGACCCCGATCGCGGTGTACGCGCCCGCAGAGCCACCGCCGATGGCGATATGGTTCGGGTCGACACCAAGCGTCGGCGCGGCGGCGTGCAACCAACGCACCGCCGCCTTGGCGTCGCGGCCGGCGAGGTACATCGCGCTCACCTGATCGACGTTGCCCGAGGCCTTGGCCACGGACTGCCACTTCTTCGGGATCGGCCCCTGCGTCGCTGCGAGCCGATAGCTGATCGACACGACATACCAGCCGTGCGCGGCGAGGACCTTCGCCTGGTCGACGATCCCGGCGTTCTTGCGCGTGCCGCCCGTGAAGCCGCCGCCGTGGATCAACACGACCGCCGGTAGCAACCCGGGCGGCGGGTCCTTGGGCGCGTAGCTGTCGAGCTCGAGGTCGATCTCCTTGCCGGGCACGGCACCCCATTGCGCGTCGACCAAGGCCTTGCCGTAGACGATGTCGGTCTTGGTCACGACCTCGTACGCGGCGCTGGCGCGGACAGTCGGCGGCTTGGCGTCCGGACCAGCGTCGGCCTGGACGTCGGCTGGCAGGTCGGCGTCGGCTTGCACGACGGCGTCGGTCTGGGCGTCGGCTTGCGCGTCGACCTCGGCTGCGGCGTCATCGTGGCCCGCTCCGGCGACGTCCTCGACACCGTCGACGTCCCCGACACCGTCGACGGACCCGACACCGTCGACGTCCCCGACACTGTCGACGGACCCACGGGTCGCGGTGTTCGACGCGCTGCCGCAGCCGAGGACCAGGACTGCCGGCGCGAGCCAGCAGAGCACGACAATCCGGAGGGTCAGCATGGGAGCTCCTTGGGCGGACACACGGCGCGCGAGCGTGTCGGACGGGCCGGCGACAGAGGCGACCAAAGATTGTCCGGTCGGTCAAATTTGGCCGCGTCGCTCGTCTGTTCCGTGGGTGCTCGCCGCCCGCTGGCGGCCAGACGCGCGGTGCAAGCGAACCTTCCCTCTCGAACGCCGCGCCATCCCGGCCCGCCGGGACCACACGGATCGCATCTCGAGCGATCTGTCGGCCGGCGAGGCCACCAGCCCGGCGGTCGTGAACACGACGCAAGCTCACGCCGACCTGGCACGACCAGACTGCCGACGCACCTCAATACCCAATCCCTCGCGCCACCAGCGTCGCGACGAACGCCATCGCCAGCACGACGCCAACCTCGACCGCCGAGAGCAGGGCGATCCAGGAGCCGTGCTCGAGCGTCATCGGCCGGCCGCGCGCCTTCTGGACCCGCCACTGGATCAGCACCACCATCGGCCCCATCTCGAGCACGACCATCAGACCGAACAAGCCCATCTTCACCCAGAACATGGTGTGGTTGGCGTAGTAGTCCCAGGGCTTGTCGGTCCCCCCCAAGGCCCGCCACAGGCCGGAGCCGACCCATGTCATCGCCGCGAGGCCCCAGACATTGTCGGCGACGAGGGCGCGCTCGGCCCGTGCGACGTCTGTCGGCCCCCCAGCCAGCGACCGCCAGCGAGCGACGATCGCCGGCAGCCCGACCGCCAACGACAGCACATGGATCCAAGAGGCGAGCGCGGCCATCCACATCGTCGTCACCCATCGTATCGGCGCTTTCGGCCTGCGGTGAGCGCCGTCGACCGGATGCGCCGGTTGCCAAGATTGCCGCCAGCGCAAGTCGATGCAACTCCCATGGTCGATGTCGTCTTGGCGACCCTGCGTTCCCGGCACGAGACGATCCCGCGCTCCTCGCCTCAGAGCGACCCGCACTCGCCACCGGGCACCACCGCCCCAAGGCCGCGGTCCCCCGCTGCACATGGCCACGGTCCAACGGTGCCCAGGGCCGCGATCCACGCCAGCGTCTGCGTCATTGGCGCGATGGCAGGCAGCCTTCGGCGGCCCCATGGCGGCTCCGATCGCGACAGACACCGACGCGTAACGTCGTGCGGTGCCGGTCGTCTACGACGGGCGCCGAGTGACGCCACAGGCGGCGGTCGCTAGAGTCACACGGCCAATCGCGGCGCCACGGCGCAGCACGACGGAGCCACACACCATGAACCAGACCAGGACCAGACGCTGGCGAGCAGTGCTCTGCGTGCTGAGCCTCGTCGCGGCCTGCGACAGCGCAGGCGGCGGCAAGGCGGCCGAGGTCACGACACCGGACTGCGCCGCGGCCAGCGACTGCACAGCGCAGCTGCCCGACCTCGGGACCTGCGTGCAGGCCGCCTGCGTCGCCGGCACATGCGTGGCCCAGGATCGCGCTGACGGCACGGTCTGCGCCGAAGCTGTGTGCGGCGCGAGTGGCTTTGTCGCCGCCAGCACCTGCGCCGCCGGCGCCTGTATCGCCCCTGCAGCGATCGTCTGCACTGCACCGATCTGCCAGGTCGCGACGTGCCTGGCAGCGAGCGGCTGCGGCGCGGCTCCGGCCGCCGATGGCGGCCCCTGCGACGCCGACGGGTCCGCGTGCACGCCGAGCGACGCCTGCCTCGCCGGCGTCTGCGAACCAGGCGCGGCCAGGTCGTGCGACGACGACAACGTCTGCACCATCGACGGCTGTGACGGCAAGACCGGCGACTGCACGGCCGTGGCCGCTTCGGCCGGGCCCTGCGACGACGGCAACGCCTGCACCAGCGACGATGCCTGCAAGGGTGGCGGCTGTGTCGGCGCCGCCATCGATTGCGGCGACGCCGATCCTTGCACCACCGATAGCTGCGATCCGCTCAAGGGCTGCGGTCACGCCCCGATCCAGGGCTGTGGCGAGAACGCCAACGCCTGTCTGCAGGCCGACGGCAGCCCGACCAAGTGCGACGATGGCAACGTGTGCACCAACGACGGCTGCGACGAGGCCACCGGCTGCGTCCACACCGCCAAGGGCGGCGCGTGCGACGACGGCAACAACTGCACCAGCGGTGACAGCTGCAAAGCGGGCGCGTGCGAAGGCGGGACCTCGATCTGTGCCTGCCAGGGCGACGACGACTGCGCGGCGCAGAACCCGAGCAACCCGTGCCTCGGCAAGCTGCTGTGTGACAAGTCGTCGGACGCCTGGGTCTGCAAGCTGAACCCGGCGACGGCGGTGAGCTGCGAGGGCGGCGGGGACAGCGCCTGTGCCCAGAACCTCTGCGACCCCAAGACGGCCAAGTGCGCGATGACGCCTGTCAACGAAGGCAAGGCCTGCGACGCCGATGGCTCCGTCTGCACCGCCGGCGACGCCTGCAAAGACGGCGCGTGCGCCGCGGGCAGCGGGGTCGGTTGCGATGACGGCAACCCCTGCACCGACGACAGCTGCGACGCAAAGGCGGGCTGCCAACACAAGGCAAACAGCGACCCCTGTGACGACGGCGACCTCTGCACCCAAGCCGATGCCTGCGCAGGCACGGTCTGCACTGGCGGCAAGGCCCAGAGCTGCGCCGACGGCAACCCCTGCACCGACGACAGCTGCGACGCGAAGGCGGGCTGCCAGCACAAGGCAAATGCGGCGAGCTGCGACGATGGCGACCTCTGCAGCACGGGTGACGCCTGCGCCAACGGCGCCTGCGTCGGCGGCGCCGCAAAGGTCTGCGACGACGGCAACCCTTGCACCGCCGACGCCTGCGACGCCAAGACCGGCGGCTGCGCCCCCAAGGCCGCCGCCGACGGCGGCACTTGCGACGACGGCGACCCCTGCACCGGGGACGGCGTCTGCAGCGGCGGCGCGTGTGGCAAGGGCGCCACGATCGCCTGCAACGACGGCAAGATCTGCACCCTCGACAGCTGCGACGCCAAGCTCGGCTGCGTGCACACCCCCCTGCAGGGCTGCAACGACTGCCAGGGCAAAGCGAACTGTACGGGCGCGCTCTTGCCCTCGTTTGCGCTCAACGACCAAAACAGCAACAGCGCGACCCACAACATGGCGGTTGAGCCACTGGCGTGGAAGAACAAACCGATCTTGATGATATCCGTGCACGGTTACTGAAGTAACTGTGCTTTCCAGGCTGGAAAGCTTCAAACGATGAAGGACAAGCTCAGTGGCCAAGGCATCGACGTCGCGTTCTTTGCCCTCAACGACAAGGCCTACGCTTCGCAGAACGCCGTCAGCAACGCGTGCAAGTTCCCGGTGCTGACCGACACCGCGGCCGCTGGCGTGCACGCGCTCCTGGCGGTCCCGGGCAAAGAGTACGTCTACGTCTGGGACAAGCAGGCCAAGCTCGTCTCGTTCTTCGCGCCTTGGGAGATCGGTCTGAGCAACGGCGCAAACGTCGCCAAGCTGGAGGCCCTACTGACCGCGCTGGCCAAGGCGCCGTGAGGCGCCGGTCGCGCAGAGGTTCGCCATCGCCCGCGTCGCCATCGCCCGCGTCGCCATCGCCCGCGTCGCCATCGCCCGCGTCGCCATCGC
>CAZPHC010000061.1:16097-22390 GCA_964586155.1 uncultured Enterobacteriaceae bacterium
CCGCGTCGCCTTCGCCAGCGTCCGAGCCGGCCAGGTCGGAGCCCAGTGCGTCCGCCATCGCTGCGTCGCAGCTCGCGTCGTCTGCACGGCTGAACGCGCCATCGGCGGCCATGGTCGCAGCCGCCTCCGTGGTCGTGGCCGTGTCTGCCGCTATCCCATCGGCCGCCGCGCCGTCGTCTCCGGCGCGCGCTCCGGTCATGGACGATCGATGCGGTCTGGGCCCAAGGCCGCGCCGATCACGACCGCGGCTTCACCGTGTTCACCGTGACCGTCATCTTCGTCGCCTTGCCACACGTCGCCGCACCCTCGACCTCGGCGTAGGGGACGACGTGCTGGGCGAGCTTGCCGGGCTCGGTGTCGACGCAGCTCGACGCGCGGGCCGGCGTGCCCGAAGCGCAGTCGACAGTGATGGTCCAGCAGACCGTGCCCGGGACGTTGCCAGCGACCTGCCGGATCTCACAGCCGATCCCCGACGCACCACCCTTGCACTGGACCGAGGCCTGCAGCGGTTTGGCCTGGAACGCCGCGATCGCGATCGACGCGCCCATCCCGAGCACGGTCGCGCCGCCGCCGAGGCAAACCAACGCCAACAGGACGGGACGGCCGCGCTGCACCCCGGGCCGGGTCCTGGCGTAGAGGTACAGCGGCCAGCAGACAACGAACAGGAGCACGTTCGCGACCGCCCAGGAGAATGGATCCATGTTCAGGAGGCCCTTCTTGCCGGGGTCCCTGCGGATGCCGGCGTCCCGGGCATCGTACATCACCGCGACTGCCGTCAAGAACACGAGCAACGCCAGCCAATGGCCGGTGAGGCCACCGAAGGCGAGGCCCATCAGCAGCAGGCCGGCAAGCTGGGCCCCCCCCACCTTCGGCACGGAGGTCTCGGGCTGCGCTGAGGCTGGATTCGTGTCGCTCATCGCGTCTCCCTTGTCGGCTGGGGTTCGAACCCAGGCCACGTCACCGCCAGCGGCTTGCGCTGCTGCCGCGCGCCCACACGATCGTGGTGCGGGCCCCCCCCCTGGCCGTGGTCATTTGCCCTGCTTGGCCTGGAGCTTGCGCGCCCACGCAAGCACGTCCTTGGCAGACACGAATCCGATCTCGCGACCTGCGTCGGAGTTGGCGCGCGCGTAGATCGAGCGCGGACACGCCGGCATCGGCGCCCGGAACGTGCGGCGGCCGAGCTGACGCAAGCCGAAGCGGCGATCGACCGCGACGTAGGTGGCCGTATGGGCGGAGCGGCCCAGGACGGCGCCGCCGCCGTACTGACAGTCCGAGCCATCGCGTGTGCTGAAGTCGCTGACGAGCAGCACCATCGAGACGTCCCGCAGCAGCGACTTGTCGACGATCTGGACGTCCTCCATCCGCGTCTGGCCGTCGCCGCCCATGACCGCCGAAGGGCCCCAGATCGCGCTCTCCTTGGGGCTGTAGACGATGAACACGTTGCCGCCGGTGCCGGTCGCGGCGCGATCGCT
Organism: uncultured Enterobacteriaceae bacterium; assembly: GCA_964586155.1. Taxonomy (GTDB): domain Bacteria; phylum Myxococcota_A; class UBA9042; order UBA9042; family UBA9042; genus SXNM01. The sequence goes on from CAZPHC010000061.1 coordinate 17,570, forward strand.
GACCTCCGCTTTGCCCGCGGCGCGCTGGACGAAGTCGGCCGCCGCCAATGACGCGAAGGCAGAGAGCGTCAGTGAGCGCTCGGCGGTCTCGACGCGGCCGCTCAGGGTACAGCTGACCGTGTGGCCGCCAGCGAAGTCGCGGTAGAGCTCCCAGCGCGACGCGCAGACATCGGCCGGCAGCCGAATGCTGCCGATCTTGCCCGGCTCGACCTGGACGCGCTCGCCCTCGATCGTGACCTCGACCGGGGCCGGCCACGCGCCCTCCTTGACCTCGACGTCGACCGTCAGCGTCGGCGGCGGCGCGCCCGCGGCGTCGATCGTGGGGCTGAAGCCCTCGCTGGCGTCGACCGTCAGCGACGTCTCTGCGCCCGTGAGGTTGCCGTCGGGCGAACGCCAGGTCGAGCCTTGCCGCCCCGACCGCGTGAAGCGCAGCAGCAGCGCCCGCGCGAGCGGGGGGAGATCTGCCGCGCTGACCTCGAGGAGGCCGGAGATCGGCGGCAGCGGGGTGCCCTCGACCTCTGTCCATCGCTGCAGCGTGATCCGATGCTTGCCAGTGCCGCGGCGCGCCGCGACCGCGCGCCTCAGCGAGCGGAGGTTGTCGCCCCACGAGGTTCGACACGCCGAGGGACCGGCGCTGAAAGGGATGGCGCACTCCGCGAGCGCCTCGCCGCCCTCGAGGGTCGCGGCGTAGACGACGTCCTGGCTCTGCACCCGGATCGAGACCTCGTCCAGCGGTGCCGCGGCAACGTCTGCCTGCCCGGACTCCGCTGGATCGTCCGGAGCCTTGCTACAGGCCAATGCCAACACGCATGGAAGCAGAAGAGCGACGGGCCGACACGCCATGAAGTTGCCTCCCCAGCAGGACAGACGCGACCCCGGGTGCCAACCCAGGGCTCATTGTGCGGCTCCGGACGATGTCCGGGGCGCAAGCCAGTGACGAGGCGCGAGCATGCCATGCCGCACGCGCCGCGCAAGGGAGGCCCCCCGGCGCGACAGTCGCAACTCGCCGCGATCGCAGGGATGGCCGCATAAGGCGGGCACGACCTTCGCCGTCATCGGCGCGCTGGCAAACGCGCAATCGGGCGCTTGCGACGCGATCGACATCGAGCTCTCGCGATGCGATCGTGCGCAGCGACAAGCCCGGCGCGGCGCGACGCCCGCGGGCGCGGAGCAACCATGCGCTACCTCCACACGATGATCCGCGTGCTCGACCTCGACGCGGCGCTGGCGTTCTTCGCCCTGCTCGGGCTGCGCGAGTCGCGGCGCCGCGACAGCGAGGCGGGCCGCTACACCCTGGTCTTCTTGACCACGGGCAGCCCGGGCGACGACGCCGAGGTCGAGCTCACGCACAATTGGGACCAGGCCGAGCCCTACACCTCCGGGCGCAACTTCGGCCACCTCGCCTACGAAGTCGACGATATCTACGCCCTCTGCGCGACGTTGTCGGCCGCTGGCGTCGTGATCGCGCGCCCGCCGCGTGACGGGCGCATGGCCTTTGTCCGCTCTCCCGACGGCATCTCGATCGAGCTGCTGCAGCGGGGCGGCGCGCTACCGCCGGCCGAGCCCTGGCTGTCGATGGCCAACACCGGCAGCTGGTAGGCGGCCCCGCCACTGCGCCCCAGCGGCGACGGGCCTGCGTCACCGGTTCGGCAACGTAGGGCTTGCGATCCGGCGCCAAACCGGCACCTTGGTCGGGTGGACCGGGCGCGCCACGCGAGGAGGCCAGGATGGACGTCGGCTGCTATGTGGTGGTGTTCGCGCCGGGCTTCCGCTTCGCTGGTGTGCACTATGTCGACGCCGACCGGGTCATGCGCGACGAGCAGCGGGTCTGTCTGGTCCGCGACGACAAGCTGGTCTGGCAAGCACCAGCGGCCCAGGTGGCCGAGCTGCACCGCTTCGACACCCGCGAGCAGGCGCGCGAATTCCACAAGCGGCGCGGCCGCGACCTGCAGGCGGCGGCGGGCCCTCCGGGCGGCAGCACGGCGCGCAACGCCGCGTCGCCGGTGCTCGAAGGCGTGGTGATCCGGGTGAACGAGGGCCGCTAGCGGCAAGAGCCGGCGCGAGGCACGCACGTCGTCAGGCGGACGCCTCGGGCGCCATCGCCCGGCGCGGCGCGGCGCGCGCAGCGGACCGCAACGCCTCGATGAACCGCCCGATCTCGGCGTCGGCCGCGCGGATGACGCCGTCCATCGCGGCGTAGCCGTGGGGCAGCGCGGCCGCGTGCAGCGCGGTGACCTGGACACCGGCCTCGGCCAGGCGCCGGGCGTAGTCCTCGCCCTCGTCGCGCAGCACGTCGAAGCCGGCGGTCGTGACGATGGCGGGGGGCAGGCCGTGCAGGTCGGCCGCGATGCCGGGCGAGACGCGCACGTCGGTGATGTCGGGCGCGGCGAAGGCGTCCAAGAAGGCCTGGATGTCGGCCGCGGTCAGCAACGGTCCGCGGGCGCAGGTGCGGTGCGAGGCCGTGAGCCGGCGCAGGTCGAGCGCCGGGTAGATCAACAGCTGCAGCCAAGGCAGCGGGTGCTGGTGGTCGCGACAAGCCATCGCCACGGCGGCGGCGAGGTTGCCGCCCGCGCTGTCGCCACCGACGGCGACGCGCTCGGGGTCGGCACCGAGCTCGGCGGCCCGCGCGCGCGCGTCGAGGTAGGCGGCGAGGGCGTCGTCGAAGGGCGCCGGGCTCGGATGCTCGGGCGCGAGGCGGTAGTCGATCGCGACGACGACGTAGCCGGCCTCGGCGGCGATGCGGCTGCACAGGCCGTCGTGGGTGTCGAGATCGCCGAGCGCCCAGCCGCCGCCGTGGTAGAAGACCAGCAGCGGCGGGGCATTCTGCGGCGCGGCGCGCGGGCGGTACTGACGCGCCGGCCGGCCGCCGACGACGAGGTCGCGGACCTGCGTCCGCGCGTCACGTGGCCGCGAGACGACGGCCGTGCCGCGGCGCATCCCCGTGCGCGACGCCGCCATCGTCTTGGACACCAGCGGCGCCTGCGTCAGCTCGTTGAGCCGACACAGCACGTGCACGTCAGGGTCGAGCGCCTGGCCGCGATCGTTGATGAGCGGCGGGCCAAACGCCAGATCGCGGGCACCGCGGGGCAGCGCCAGGCCCGTGCGCAAGACACCGCGCAGCGCTGCGATCACCAAGGGATGGTCCATCGAGAATCCTCCGGCGCCGACGTGGGGCGCTGGTCCTGGGCGCTGGCTTCTCGCCCTGCGCCATCAGCGTGGTTCGATGTGCGTCTCGACGTCGACCCAGGTCACGGCGTCCGTCCGCACCTCGGCGGGTTTCGCTACGCGCGCTGGACGTGGCGCGCGCGGCTCGTTCGAGCCGCTCAGGGCAGTGGCGCGGGCGGCGGCGGCGGCGGCGCGGCCTCGGGCTTGCCGGCGTCGGGTTCGGGCCCTCGCAGGGCCCGCGCCAGCTCGGCGACGCTGCTGCGCCACGTCTCGTGCGCCTGCTCGAACGCGCCGGCGCGGGTGCCGGCGTCCGGCGTCTCGGCCCAGGTCTGCAGGGCGCGGGCCGCCGCGACGCCATGGCCGGCCGCCTTGGCCAGCGTGGTCATCGCCTGGGCGCCGACGCCGGCGAAGGCCGGGTGCTTGGCCATCGCCGTCCAGGTCAGGGCGACGCCGGCGAGGTTGTGGCCGACGTCCTTCGCCACGATCGCCGCGTCCTTGCCCGAGACGCCGCCGCTGCGCAGCGCCTGGCCGGTGGCGCCGATGGCGTAGACCGAGTGCAGCATCATCGTGAAGCCACTCTCGACGGTGGAGCTCAGCAGCAGCGCGGCGAGATCCGAGGGCCGCGACTCGCGGTTGGCAGCGACCATCTCGGCGCGGATCGAGTGCAACAACGTCGCCGCGGCGCTGGCGCCCTGGCCGGGTCCGCTCGGGTCGGCGGCGGGCTTCGACGTCGCCTTGGAGCCGGTGCCGCTGGCGGACCTGGCCGGGGACTTGGCCGATGGGCGGGCCAGGGCCGGCGCCGCGACGAGCGCGATCGACGCGGCGACCGTGGCCAGGCGAGACGCCGAGATCCAGGGCGACGACGGCGTGGAGAGCGAGCGGAACGGTGGGCGCATGCGCGGGTCCTCGGCGGTGTCGACGGCGAGCGACCACCAGCGCCGCCCGTCTTGCAACCGCAACCCTTCGACCTTACGCTCCGCGGCCCGTGGCCGCCAGTGCAGGGCCACCCCGACCGCGACACGCTGCAGCAAACGGCCCGGATCTCCGGCCCCGCAGCGAGGATGACCGCCATGCTCGAGACCATCACAAAAGGCTTCCGTTCCGCGCGCCACCGCCTGCAGGGCTACCGCGAGCTCGATGAAGACATCGTCGACGAGATCCTCGACGACATCCGCACCAGCCTGCTCGAGGCCGACGTCGAGTTCGGCGTGGTCAAGGACTTCCTGGCCAGCGTGCGCGCCAAGACGGTCGGCGAGGTCGTCCGGCTCAAGGCCGAAGATCAGGCCGGTCGCAAGCTCAAGGTCACGCCGCAGGACCACTTCATCAAGATCTGCCACGATCAGCTCTCGGCGCTGATGGGCCCGGTCAACTCCGACCTCGACTTCCAAAAGAAGGGCATGACGACCGTGATGATGGTCGGCCTGCAGGGCTCGGGCAAGACGACGTCGGCCGGCAAGCTCGCCAACCTCTACAAGAGCAAGGGCTACCGCCCGCTGTTGATCGCGGCCGACATCTACCGCCCCGCCGCCATCGATCAGCTCAAGGTGCTCGGCCAGCGCCTCGACGTGCCCGTGTTCTCCGAGCCCGGCATGTCGCCGCCGGAGCTGTGGGAGAAGGGCCTGCTCTGGGCCCAGCGCAACGGCCGCAACCTCGTGA
>CAZPHC010000062.1:0-21962 GCA_964586155.1 uncultured Enterobacteriaceae bacterium
CGGCGGGCTCGGCGGCGGCCGGCGCAGCGGCGGGCTCGGCGGCGGCCGGCGCAGCGGCGGGCTCGGCAGCGGGCGCGGCGGCCGGCTCGGCAGCGGCCTTCTCGGCGACGACGGTGGCTGCCGGCACGTCCTTGGACGGATCCTTGGCGCAGCCCGAGAGCGCGACAGAAGCGGCCAGCACGGCAGCGATCATCGGCGCAGCGGCGCGCGACGAACCAACAAACAGGGGTGAACGAAACATGGGAGCCTCCAACCAGCGGTCCGACACGGCGGACACCACGACCGGTCACTCGCACCGTCCGAACCCATCGGAGTGCGGCACCTGACGTCGGCTCTGACAATAGGAGACGCTGTCAACCGCACAACCCCGGCACGCGCCAACAGATTGGTGCGTGTGCGCAACAATCGCCGCGTCGGGTGGAAGGGGGCGGCGTCAACGCGTGCAGTCGTCGATCTGCGAGGGCGCCTGATAGAGCTGCTTGAGGAAATTCTCGACCAGCACCGGCTGCAACAGGGCGTTGTCGCAGATGCGGACCACGTCGATGTACTTGGTGGTGAAGAAGGCGGCCAGCGAGCCGAGGGCATTGTTGCGCTGCAGCTCGAGCGTGCCGACGTGCAGCAGCGTCTGGAAGCGCAGCTCGGTCAGGCTCGGGTTGTCGCGGATGGTCAGCGTCGTGATGTCGGTCGTCGCGCCGAACGCCTTGCACACCGCGAGCGCTTTGTTGTCGCTGACCCGCACGGTCGACAGCTTCTTGAGCGCCGAGAAGCCGTGGATGCCGTCGAGCTTCGGGTTGTCGAAGAGCTCGATCTGCAACGATGTCTGCAGCTTGACGAAGCCGTCGATCAGCGTCAGGGCCGGGTTGCGGTGGATCCGCACGACGGTGGCGTTGCTCAGCTGCTGCAGGCCCGAGATCTTCTTCAGATCGCGGTTGTCGCGGATCTCGAGCGCGGCGCCCGCGTTCTTGAGCTCCTGCAGGCCGTCGAGCGTCACGAGGCGTGCGTTGTCGGCGACGAGCATGCCGCTGGCGCCCGCGTCGCGCAGCTCGTCCAGCCCCACGAGATCCGTCAGGTTGTTGTTGTTGACGATGCGCACGGCCTCACTGACGGCCTGGACCTTCTGCAGGCCCTGCAGGCTCGCGAGGCTGGCGTTGGTCTCGACCACGAGCCCGTGGCCGATGGTCTTGAGCATCGGCGTCGCGATCGCGGCCAGGACGGCGTTGTTGCGGATCACCAGGTCGTGGCCGATCGTGGTCAGCTCGCCGAGCCCTTGCAGGCTCTTGAGGCCGTGGTTGTCGACGACGATGACGTCGCCGTCGACCTTCTCGAGGCGCTCGAGCACCGCGAGGTTGGTCGCCAGCGTCGCTTGGATCACGAGGCTGCCGCGGACCTCGCGCAGGTTCAGCAGCGGGGCCAGCGCCGCGTCGTCGATCGGCGCCTGGTCGCTGCCGAGCAGCCAGAGATCGCCGTCCACGGCGCAGGCTTGGGCCAGGCTGGCCGGCGGCGGGCCGCCGTCGGCGCCGATCGGGCCGGCGACGCTGGGGCAGGTGGTGACGTCGTCGATGACGGCGAAGGTCTTGCCGCCGCCCCCGCCGCCGCCCCCGCCGGCCGCGTCGGCAGCGGCACCGTCGGCGATCGCGCCGGCGCCGTCCCCGGACGAGCAACCGACAGGCAGGGTCGCCGACAACGCCAGCGCCAAGAGGGGTCCGAGGGTCCGCAGCGTCCGTCGCGCCATGCGTCGCTCCTTGAGGTCGCCGACGCCGGCCAGCGTGCGACGGCAGGGTCGATCTGCGTCGCGGTGCCCCGAAACGCTGGCACGCGACGGATCGCAGTCGGGCGCTCGCCTTGCGGCCCCGAGGTGCATCCTCTAGCATGCGGCGACGATGCGCTAGCCGATGGTGCCCTCATGGCGGTGCCCTCACGACGGCTCGTGCGGTGAATGACCCGGGCGTCCTGACGTGGAGGCAGCATGCGCGCCAGCGCTCCCCATCGCAGCCAGCTCCGGCACCTCGGCGTCACGGTCATGCTGTGTTGTGTCGCGACCTGGATCGGCTGCAGCGACGACACCGGCAGCAAGAAGGCCGAGCCGGACACGGCCACGACCTTCGACATCCAGCCCTTCGATGCCGGAATCACCGAGACCGAAGACGACACCGCGACCAGCAATTGTCCCGGCGCAGCCGGCTGCGCCTGCAAGGCCAACTCCGACTGCGACAGCACGCTCTGCCTCGAGACGCCCAAGGGCCTGCGCTGCGCCGCGCTCTGCGACGGCACCGGCTGCGCCGCCGACGAGATCTGCACCGAGATCCCGAGCGGCAGCGACACGATCATCGCCTGCGCGGCCCGCTTCGCGACCCTGTGCGACCCGTGCAACGCCGACAAGGACTGCACGACGCCCGGTGCCAAGGAGGCCGCGTGCGTCCGCTGGGGCGGTGATGGCGCGTTCTGCGGCACGGCCTGCGACAGCGACGGCGACTGCAAGGAAGGCTACGGCTGCGGTGACGGAATCAGCGTCAGCGGCAAGACCGTGCGCCAATGCCGGCCCAAGGACGGCGCCGTCTGCGGCTGCAGCCCCAGCGCCATCGGCAACGAGCTGACGACCTCGTGCCAGGTCTCTGGCGCTGGTGGCGCGTCATGCCCGGGCAAGCGCGTCTGCCTCGCCGACGGCAGCCCCAACGCGCCCCCTGGCGGCGGCCTCTCGGCCTGCCTCGGCCAGGCCCCCGGCCCCGAGGCCTGCGACGGCACGGACAACGACTGCGACGGCGCGACCGACGAGTCGGCCGAGGGCTGCGACGACGGCGCGCCCTGCACCATCGACAGCTGCGAGGCCGGCGTCTGCAAGCACGTGATCGACGGCGTCAACTGCGACGACAACGACCCCTGCACCATCAACGACACCTGCACCGAGCAGGGCGGCGTCAGCAGCTGCAAGGGCGTCGCGTTCGACCCGGTCAGCAACAACTTCTGCGACGACAACGACCCCTGCACCGTCGACAGCTGCGGCGCCAAGGGCTGCATCCACAGCGGCGGCCCGGCCTGCGACGACGGCAACCCGTGCACCGAGAGCGACACCTGCGTCGCCGGCCTCTGCGCTGGCGTCACCAAGGTCTGCGACGACGGCAACGCCTGCTCGACCGACTCGTGCGAGGGCGCGACGGGCGTCTGCCTGGCCATCGCGCTGACCGGCACCTCGTGCGACGACGGCGACGCCTGCACCGCCGGCGACGGCTGCGCGCTGGGCCTCGGAGGCATCGGCTGCTACGGCACGCAGGCGGTCAGCTGCGACGACGCCAACCCCTGCACGATCGACAGCTGCGACCCGGTCAAGGGTTGCGGCAGCGTGCCGGACCTGGTGCAGAGCTTCCCCTGCTACGACGGCGAGGTCGGCACCTCGGGCGTCGGCCTCTGCGTCGGCGGCACGGCGAGCTGCAAGGCGGACGGCACGCTCGGCGCCTGCGTCGGCCAGGTCGTGCCCAAGACCGAGGTCTGCGACAACCAGAAGGACGACGACTGCGACGGCCAGAGCGACGAGGGCTGCAGCCAGGGCCCGGTGCAGGTGCGCTGGCGCGTCGCGACGACGCGGGTCGTCGGCGTCAGCGGCGGCAAGACCCTGACGATCGGCGCCGGCAACGGCGTCGCCGGCCTGCAGAGCAACGAGAACGGCAAGACGGCGATCGGCGTCGGCTTCTACCAGGCGCTGCGCGCGCTCTGGAAGTAGCCCTGCCCCACGGTGGCGCGCCCGCGACCACCCGACCCTGACGAGCACCAAGACCAGCTGCGGACGACCGGGACGACGGCCCGGAGCACGATGATGGAGGCCGAGATGGCGACTCAACCACGGCAAGGCTCACGCGCGCTTGGACTGCGGAATTCCGCGCCGATCGCGGCCGCGTTGGCGCTCTGCGCGGCGCTGTTCGCGGCGCCGCTGGCGTTCGCGGCGACGCCGAAGACGGTCCTCATCGAAGGCTACGCCCACACGGCCGCCGGCCCGGCGGTGGACGGCAGCTACACGATGAAATTCGCGCTCTACGCCGGCAAGCTCGCGGCGACGCCGTTCTGGCAGGAGTCCGGGGTCAAGGTGGACGTCAAGGCTGGCCAGTTCGCCTACGCGCTCGGCAGCGGCCAGCCGCTCGACGCGAGCGCCGTCGGCAGCGCCAACGAGGTCTGGCTCGGCATCACCGTCGACAACGACCCGGAGCTGCCGCGCGCCTCGATGCACGCGGTGATCTACGCGATGCGCGCCGCCGTGGCCGACGTCGCCAACGGCCTGTCGTGCACCGGCTGCGTCAAGGCGTCGTCGTTGATCTGGGACACCGACATCGACCTCGCCGGCCAGAGCCTCAAGGCCCTGGCGCTCTCGGCCAAGTCGATCAACGGCCAGTCGGTCATCGCCCAGGAGTTCGTCGGCGACGGCAGCAAGCTCTCGGGCATCAAGCTGCCGTCGGGCAGCTGCCCCAGCGGCCAGGCGGTCATCGCGATCAACGCCGACGGCTCGCTCTCGTGCAAGAAGCTGACAGCCGACACGCCCACCGGCTCGCTCGAAGCGATCAGCGGCGGCGCGCTCAGCAACGACTTCGTCGAGACCCTCAGCGCGCCGACCAAGAAGGTCGCGATCCCGGACAACACCGGCCTCGACGCGCTCTCGACCATCGTCGTGCCGGACACCGGCACCGCCAAGGCGATCACCATCACCATCGACGTCGAGAATTCGGACCTTTCGCAGGTCTCGATGGTGCTGCTGCCGCCCGACGACAAGAAGGACGGCTACGTCATCTGCGATCCCTGCGGCAGCGCGGGCGACAAGATCTTCCAGACCTCGGTGCCGGCGCCGACGCAGCTCAAGACCGGCGACCTCAGCAAGTGGATCGGCGCCAACCCCAAGGGCACCTGGAACCTCAAGGTCAAGGACGTCGGCTACTGCATCCCGCAGCTGCCGGGCAACAGCAAGATCTGCGACGTCAACAAGGGCACCGACGGCTGGATCAACGATTGGTCGATCACCATCACGACCACCAGCGACAAGGACGTCGCCGCCAAGGGCCAGATCGTCGCGTACGGCGGCATCCGCGTCGGAGCCACCTCGGCGCCGTGTGTGCCGAAGATCTCGGGCTCGCTGCGCTACCTCGACGGCGTCGGCCTGCAGCTCTGCGACGGCAGCGCCTGGACCAGCATCGGCGCGCCGAAGGCCGGCCCGCGCTTCATCGGCTCGTGCAGCAGCAACGGCAGCAGCAGCACCTACGGCTTCTGCCTCGACCAGTCGATCATGAACACCGGCACGGACTATTGGACCGTGACCAACACCAACAGCGGCTCGACCAACGACTTCAACGTCGGCCGCGTCCTGATCAAGAAGCCCGGCCTGTACCGCTTCTCGTTTGACCGCCACGGCCGCGGCTCGTCGTGCCAGTGGTGGATGTACAAATCTGGCAACCAGGTCGGCTACGGCTACCAGAACGACGGCTACACCACCGTCTACGTCCAGGACTCGGGCAGCCGCACCTTGCAGATGAACGCCAACGATTACTTCAACTTGAAGTTCAACTGCAACAACACGGCCTGGTACGCCACGCATACCGTGCTCAACGTCGAGTACCTCGGCGACTGAGCGCGACGGAGCAACCGTGCAGCATACGTCCACCCTGATCGTCGGCGCCGGCATGAGCGGCCTGGCGACGGCGAACTTCTTGCCTGCGGGCAGCGACTGGCTCGTGCTCGAGGCCGACAGCGAGCCCGGCGGCTACTGCAAGACCGTGATCCAAGACGGTTTTGTCTGGGACTACTCGGGCCACTTCTTCCACTTCCGCGACCCGCGGGTCGAAGCGTTCCTGCGCGCGCGGATGCCGGCCGACGAGGTGTTCCGAGTCGAGAAGCGCTCGTCGATCCTGCTCGACGGCAAGCATCGCGTGGACTTCCCGTTCCAGAAGAACATCCACCAGCTGCCCAAGGACGACTTCCTCGCCTGCCTGCACGACCTGCACTTTCGCGCCGAGGCGGCGAGGCAGGCCGAGGCCGACGGCGTCGCGCCCGACAGCTTCCTGGCGATGCTCTATGGCCGCTTCGGTCGCGCGATCGTCGAGATGTTCCTGCGGCCCTACAACGAGAAGCTCTACGCCACGCCGCTCGACACGCTCGACCGCGACGCGATGGGCCGCTTCTTCCCGCAGGCCGACGTCGACGACATCATCCGCAACTTCCGCGTCTCGGACAACGCGAGCTACAACGCGGCCTTCACCTACCCGCGCGGCGGCGCCATCGAGTACGTGCGGGCCCTGCTGCACGATCTGCCGGCCGAGCGCATCAGCCTCGGCGAGCGCCTGGTCGCGGTCGATCTGGCGCGCAAGGTGGCGACGACGACCAAGCGCGAGATCGGCTTCGACCACCTCGTCAGCTCGGCGCCGTTCCCGACGCTGCTGCGCCTCTGCGGCGTGGCCCACGATCCCGCGCTCTACTCGTGGAACAAGGTCCTGGTCTTCAACCTCGGCTTCGACCGCAAGGGCGCGACGGCCGACCATTGGGTCTACATCCCCGACCGCGACAAGGTCTTCTACCGCGTCGGCTACTACGACAACATCTTCGACACCGACCGCATGAGCCTCTACGTCGAGATCGGCCTCGGCCGCGACCAGAGCGCTGACGTGGAGGCCTCGTTGGCCGCGGTCCTGCGCGATCTCGCGCGCTGCGGCATCGTCGACGGCCACCAGCTGGTCAGCTGGCACTCGGTGCTGCTCGATCCGGCCTACGTCCACGTCAACACGGCGAGCCAGGCCGACGTCCGCGCCCACCGCGACACGCTCGCCCGCGCCGGGGTGCACAGCATCGGCCGCTACGGCGGCTGGACCTACTGCAGCATCGAGGACAACGTGCTCGAAGCCCTGGCGCTGACGACGACGCTGACCGGCGTGACGGCCGATCTCGCGCGCCCGGCGCGCCCGACCGCGGGAGCCTGACGTGCGCGGCTACCTCGACCTGCTGCAGCGTGTGCTCGACGAGGGCGAGGTCCGCGAGGATCGCACCGGCGTCGGCACCATCGGCCTGTTCGGCGCGCAGGTCCGCTACGATCTGGCCGCGAGCTTCCCGCTGGTGACGACCAAGCGCGTGCACTTCAAGTCCGTGATGCTCGAGCTGCTGTGGTTCCTGCGCGGCGACACCAACGCGCGCTGGCTGCAAGAGCGCGGCGTGCGCATCTGGAACGAATGGGCCGACGCAGACGGCGACCTCGGGCCGATCTACGGCAAGCAATGGCGCAGCTGGGGCAAGGCCGACGGCAGCAGCGTCGACCAGCTCGGCCAGATCGTCGCGGAGATCCGGCGCAACCCGAGCAGCCGACGCCTGGTCGTCAGCGCCTGGAACGTCGGCGAGCTCGAGCAGATGCGCCTGCCGCCTTGCCACCTGCTGTTCCAATTCCACGTCGCCGGTGGCCGCCTGTCGTGCCAGCTCTACCAGCGCAGCGGCGACCTCTTCCTCGGCGTGCCGTTCAACATCGCCAGCTACGCGCTGCTGACGCGGATGGTGGCGCAGGTCTGCGATCTGGAGCCCGGCGAGTTCATCCACACGCTCGGCGACGTGCACCTGTACCGCAACCACCTCGACCAGGCGCGGCTGCAGCTGAGCCGCACGCCCCGGCCGCTGCCGCAGCTGCGCCTCGATCCGAGCATGCGCGCGCTCGACGACTTCGGCCCCGAGCACATCGAGCTGATCGACTACGATCCGCACCCGACGATCCGGGCCGAGGTGGCGGTGTGATCGAGGGCTACCCCGACGTCGAGATCGCCGTCATCGCCGCGGTGGGCCGCAACGGCGCGGTGGGCCGCGACGGCGCCCTGCCCTGGCACCTGCCGGACGACCTGCAGCACTTCAAGCGCGAGACCCGCGGCCATTGCGTCGTGCTCGGCAAGCGCACCTGGGCCGAGATCGGCAAGCCGCTGCCCGGACGAGCGCACGTCGTCGTCAGCGCCACGCTCGCGGCGGCCGGTGGCGTCGGCTTCCCGGCGGTGCAGGTCGTCGCGGACCTGGACGACGCGCTGCGCCTCGCCGCCGGCCACGAGCGTCGGCGCAAGGCCGAAGGGGCGATCGAGGTCGCCCGCGTCTTCGTCATCGGCGGCACGCGCCTGTGGGCCGAGGCCTGGCCGTACGTCGATCGCGCGATCCTGACCGAGGTCGACGCCAGCCCGGTCGCTGATACGTTCTTCCCCGACGTCGACTTCGCCGGCTTCGAGCGCGCCGAGGTGCGCGACGGCGAGGGCGAGCCGCGCCATCGCTTCGTCGTCTGGCTGCGGTCGGCGCGCCCACGGGCCTGATCGCGGGCCGTCGACACCGGGCGCAGCGTCGGGTTCTTGCCGTCGCCCTCAGCCCTGTTCGCGGCGCAGGGTCTCGATCGCGTCGCGGACCCACTCCTTGTAGTCCTCGAAGCGGCAGAACGGGGCGCCGCTGCGCTCGGCTTCGGCGAGGACCTCGTCGGGCGTCGCCCCGGCGCGCAGGCCGGCGTACATGTAGCTGACGGCCGAGGCGCGCGGGCCAGCGCGGCAGGTGACGAGCGTCGGCCGCGGCAGCTCGTCGAGGGCGGCGACGTGCTGGCGCGCCAGATCGAGGTCCAGCGTGCGCGGCGGGTCGCTGATGACGTTGGCCGAGGCGGCGACCGCCTGCTGCACCTGGGCGAACGACATGCCGCCCTCCATCGACGCGAATTCCTCGCCGTTGAGGTAGAGCCACGAGGCCGCGGCCCGCTGCTGCGCGAACGCAGACGGATCGGCGATCTTCTCGGTGTTGAAGCTGATCTCGGGCGGGAGCTGGAAGGTCTTCATGGGCGTCCTTGGCCGGGGCGCACCCCGGATGGCAACGGTTGGCGGCAGACCGCGACAGACGTGCGTGACGCTAGCACGGACGCGGCGCCAAGGGCACGCGTGTCCGGCAATGGCAGGACGTCGCAAGGGAAGGTCCGCGCACCCAGGTCCGGGCAGCCGCCACGGCGCAGATCCGGCGCGCGTGTCGAGATCGCCGGCTGTTCGAACCCGGATCGTGCGATGCGGTGCGTGCTCGGGGCCAATTCGACGCCGAGGCGGCGGGCGCGATCGCGAAATTCCTTGACACGACCTTTGGCGAGAAAGTAAATGCCATTTACAAGATGAACGACCATCACAAGACCAACGCCACCCGTCCAGAAAGCGCCGCGCGCACGGCTGCGGCGTCGCGCCTGCCCGGCGCCGAGCGCCCCGCCGACCGCCGCCGGGCCCAGGCCCGCGCCCGGATCATCGACGCGGCCGAGGCGCTGATCGCCCGCGACGGCGTCGACGCGCTGACGATCGGCCGCATCGCCGACGCCATCGACCTGACGCCCGCGGCGCTGTACCGCTACTTCCCCGGCAAGGACGCGATCCTGGCCGAGGTCATGGCCGAGGTGCTGCGGGCGCTGGTCGAGCGCGAACGCACCGTGCGCGCCGGCCTGGGCCTGGCCAAGGCGCAGCCGCGCGCCCTCGCCAGCCTGCTGCTCGCCGGGCATTGCCACGCCGAGCTGGCCCGGCAGCGGCCCGAACGCTTCGGCCTGCTCTCGCTCGGCATCGCCGATCCACGCCAGCTCGTCAGCGATGCCCAGGTCACGCCGGTGCGTCAGGCGACGGTCGCCCTCTACGCGCGGCTGTCCGAGGCGCTGTGTGACGCCCGCTGCTGCGGCGCGCTCGCGGACGGTGACGACGGCGAACGGGCCTGGATCTGGGCCTTCTCGCTGCACGGCCTGCTCGCGAGCGAGAAGCTGGCGCGGCGGGTGCAAGGCGAGGCCGAGGCCGGGCCGCCGATGGAGCTGCCGTACGAGGCCCTGCTGCTGGCGCTGTTGGCCGGATGGGGCGCGCCCGACGCGGCCCTGACCCAGGCGCGGCGGCTGAGTGCCGAGACCTGGGCGGCGCAGCGGGCGTGGACGGCGCCGCAGCCGCACGGATCGCCGCCGCCCTCGCCGTCGTCGCCGTCCTCGACGTCCTCGACGGCGTCACCGCCTGTGCCGCCCGGCGGCCCACGGAGCCCACGAACATGATGCCATCGGAGACCTGGGTCGCGCTCGCCACTGCGATCGCCGCGTTCACCGCGTTCGCCGCGGGCGCGGTCGGCTGGTCGCTGACCGAATACAGCCTGCACCGCTGGGCCGGCCATCCGCGCAGCGGCAGCCGTGGGCCGATGACCAAGGAGCACCTCGATCACCACCGCAACCCGGACTACTTCACGCCGTGGTGGCGCAAGCTGATGCTGGCGCTGCCGGTGACGTTGGTCGTCGGCCCGGTCGCCGTCGCCCTGCTGGGCCTGCCGGCGGGTCTTTCGCTGCTCGCGGGCTACGTCGGCGCCTGGCTGGGCTACGAGTGGCTGCACCGGCGGATCCACACCGTCGCGCCGCGCAACCGCTACGGCGACTGGGCGCGCCGCCACCACCTGGCGCACCACTTCACCTCGCCGCAGACCAACCACGGCGTCACCTCGCCGCTGTGGGACCAGGTGTTCGGCACCTTCCGCGAGGCGCCGTCGGTGCGCATCCCGGCCAAGCGCCTGCCGATCTGGCTGCAGCCGGCGCTGGCGGCCAGGGCGCGCTTCGTCGACGCGTACACGGTTGTCGGCCGGCCCGCGCTGGGCGACCCTGAGGCGCCTCGGACTGATCTCCAGCCGCGGCGAACCTGCGGCAGGAGCCCCCGATGGCGACGTCCACCCCGACCTTGCGGCCTCTTCCTGCGCTCGGCGCGCGCTCGGTCCGCCGCGTGCGCGCGCTCTGGCGTGCCTTCGCCTGGAGCGCGCTGGCGGAGTCGTTTGTCCAGGACGAAGGCGCCGAAGCGCCGACCAGCGTCGGGGCGGCCGCGCTGCTCGCGACGCTGCGGGTGCTGCACGAGGCCGCGCCGCCCGAGGCCGCGCTCGCCCGCATCGCCCAGGCCCGCGCCGACGTCGAGGCCGCGCTACGCCACGGCCCCGCCAGCGTGCTCGGCGCCGACGGACCGGACGACGACGCCGGCCGGCTGGACCTCGCCGCGGACCTGCTCGGCCTCGACGCCCGCGCCCGCGTCGCCCTGGAGGTCGCCGTCGTCACGGCGCTCGACCCGGGCACGGCGCAAGCGGCGCGTATGCTCGCGGCGCGCCTCGGCCACCGCAGCGCCACGCAGGTCGGCCTGCTCGACGAGCTGCTGGCCAGCAACGCCATCGGCGCCACGCTGCTGCGCGCCAGCACCGCCATCGGCGGCGAGCTGCGCAGCGCCGGCCTGCTGACGCGCGAGGGCGACGACGTGGCCGTGGGGCCGATGTTCGCCGCCTTCCTCGACGGCTCGGCGCCGGCGCCGATGCCCGCTGGCCAGCCCGACGGCCTGCCCGCCGCGGCCGCCTCGGCCTATGTCGCGCTGCGCGAGGGCTGGATCGAGACCCTCGGCAACGCCGTGGCCGTGCAGCGGCCGGTGCTCGTCTCGGCGGCCGTCGGCGGCGGCCTGCCGACGCTGGCCGAGGCCGTGGCGCTGCGGCTCGGCCTGCGCCTGCGCCTGGTCGACGGCGCCGCGCTCTGGCGCCGCGACGGCGGCGGCCGCAGCGACGGCGGCGCGGTCGAGGCCGGCGACGCCCTGGCCTCGCTGCGCGCGGCGAGCCGGCTGTGGCCCGAGCTGATCGCCGTGACCCAGCTCGAGCAGCTCGGCACCGCCCTGCGCGAACATCGTGCCGCAGTCGAGCCGTGGCTGCAGGCGCTCTGCCAGGTCGACCGGCCGCTGCTGCTGCTGCACGAGGGCCCGGTCGCGCCGGATCTCGCGGCGCTCTGCGCCCTGGCCGCCGGCGTGCCGCAGCTCGAGCTGCCGCCGGCCTCGCCGCAGGAGCGCGAGGATCTGCTGCGGGCGACGCTGCAAGCGGCCCAGGTTCCCGCCGAGACCGCGGCCTCGCTCGCCGCGCAGGTGCGCCACTACGGCCTCGGCCTCGGCCAGGTCGGCGTCGTGGTCGCCGCGGCGATGCAGCGCGCCGGCGCGCGCGTCGGTCGGCAGCGGGCCCGGGGCGAGTTCGACGCGGCCAACGACGAAGGGCAGCCGACGATCGGCGACCTGCGCGCCGGCGTGCTCGCGGCGACCAGCGCCCGGCTGCGCCAGTTCGGCTCGCGGGTCGAGACCGGCGCCGCGTGGGAGGACCTCGTCCTGCCCGAGGAGACGCTCGAGGCCGTGCGCACCGTCGCCCGCTTCGCCCGCCTGCGCGGCCAGCTCTTCGACAGCTGGGGCTTCGAACGCAAGATGCCGTACGGTCGCGCCCTGTCGGCGATGTTCTCGGGGCCGAGCGGCACGGGCAAGACGATGGTCGCCGGCCTGATCGCCCGCGATCTCGGCGTCGAGCTGTACCGCGTCGACCTCGGCCGGCTGGTGTCGAAGTACGTCGGCGAGACCGAGGAGCGGCTGGGCGCGCTCTTTGACGAGGCGACCCAGACCGGCGCGGCGCTGCTCTTCGACGAGGCCGACTCGCTCTTTGGCCAGCGCACCGAGATCAAGTCGGCCAACGACCGCTACGCCAACCTCGAGGTCAACTACCTGCTGCAGCGGCTCGAGGACTTCGAGGGCTTGGTCTTCTTGACCACGAACTTCGGCACCAGCATCGACGAGGCGTTCTTGCGCCGCATCCGCTTCCGCCTGACGTTCCCGTTCCCGGCGCCGGCCGAGCGGGCGAAGCTCTGGCAGGTGATGGTGCCGCCCGAGCTGCCGATGGACGACAAGGGCGATCCGGCCGATTGGGATTGGCTCGGCGAGACCTTCGAGCTCGCCGGCGGCCATGTGCGCAACGCCGTGCTGCGCGCCGCGATGCTCGCCGCCGAGGCCGGCAAATCCGTGGGCATGCGCCACCTCTACGACGCCGCGGCCGCCGAGTACCGCGAGCTCGGCAAGCTGGCGCCGCCCTACCCCTTCGACGACGAGTGGTAGGAGGCTGCGCCGCCCCTACGGCAGCATCCGCGCCCGCAGCTGTGGCGGCAGCAGCGGACAGGCGTCGTCGCTGCGGCCGAAGATGCGCAAGCGCACCCGCGCCACCAGATCGTAGAGCGCGTCGCCGAGCCGGCGCGGCATCAGCTGGTCGACCGAGTCGCCGAGCAGACGCCACAAGCCGCCGAGGCGCGCCAGCAGGTGGCAGACGGCGCGCCAACGCGTCAGCAAGCGCCCGTCGTGGGTCAGCACGACGACGCTATCGGGCAGCGCGCCCCGATCCGCGGCGTCGAGCCGGCGCAGGAAGGTCTCGCCACCGAGCGCGGCGAAGGCGAAGCGCGCGCTATCGGGATCTTCGGCCAGGAGCCAGCGCACGGTGCGGTGGCAGAGGCCGCAATGGCCGTCGTAGAAGACGACGTCGAGCCCATCGGACGGCAGCGGAGCGGGCCACGACGCCGGCCACGCCAGGGTGGCCAGCGGCGCGACCCAGATGAGAACGGCCAGCGTCATCGCGGCGAGCGTCTGCAGCGGCGCGCCCAGCAGCATCCAGAGCCAGAGCGCCGACACCAGCAGCAGCGGCAGGGCGAAGCGCAGAAGCAGCGCGAAGGCAACGCCCCGCGCGGCCGGGCCGTGCCAGGCCGGCCGACGCCAGTCGCCGCCAGGATCGATCCGGCCCGCGGCGTCGAGGCTGCCCCAGGGTGCGGCCGGGGCGGTGACGATCCAGACCGCAGGCGCGGCCACGACGCCCAGGGGCCCGAGCGCGACGACGCCGGCGACCACGGCCAGCGCGGCGGGCCAGGTGCGCCGGGCCTCGTCGAGGCGCGCGGCGACCAGGGCGGCGCCGACACAGACGCCCGCGGCGATCAGGCGCGCCCCGTCGCCGAGCGACCAGACGCGCGCCGCCGGGTCGACGACCTCACCCGCGGCGGCGACGTCACGGCCGAGCGCCAGGGCCATCAGGCCGACGCCGACGAGCAGGGCCGAGGCACGCG
The DNA here is from genome assembly GCA_964586155.1 of uncultured Enterobacteriaceae bacterium. Classification (GTDB taxonomy): domain Bacteria; phylum Myxococcota_A; class UBA9042; order UBA9042; family UBA9042; genus SXNM01. The sequence continues at coordinate 13,883 of CAZPHC010000062.1, forward strand.
AACGCCAGCCCACCAGCAGCGTCAGGGCCGGCGCGAGCAGGACCACGGCGGCGACGCGTTGCCACAGCGAGGCGGCGTGCGCGGCGTCGGCGACCGCCCGCGCCTCGTCTGGGACGTTCGGCGCGTCGGCCGCGCCCCAAAGGCCCTGGTCGGTCGCGATCACGAGCAACATCAACAGCGCAGAGACGGCAAACGCGATCCGCGCCAGGCTCTGCTGACCGCCGGTCCAGACGTTGGCGATGGGCTGCGGCTGCACGATGGGGTTGGTCCTCGGCGGCGACGGCGGCGCGGCTGACGTCCTCGCCCCGAGCGCGGCCGCGCCGCGGGCAGAAGGCGCAGTGACCCTACGGCTCCGGTCGGCGAAACTCAACGGCCGCGACGGCGGCGACCGGGTCAGGACGCGCCGCCACTTGACGACCGTCGCGCCGAGGGCCAGCGTCGGTGCGCGGCCGCCGCCCCAAGGCCGCGTCGCCGAGGCCGTCCGCGCATGGCAACCCACCCCCGGCCGCTCGCCCGCCCCACCCCGCCCGTCGCGGCGTCCGCGGCACGGCCATGAAGGCGCCACGCCTGCCGAGCCCACGCTCCATCGACCTGCGCCGCTGGGTCGGCGCGCTCGTGCTGCCGACACCCGACGGGGCCCAGGCGCCGGCGCTGCTGCTGCACTTCGGGCCCGACGCCGCGCTGCTGCAGGGCCGCGACGACGGCACGATCATCGCCGTGCTGGCCCAGGGTGTCGGTGCCGCCCCGTGCGCGATGCGGATCGAACGCTTGCTGCGGCGCCTGCCGGCCGAGCTCGCCGCCGACAGCCGCGACCGGCCGATCCAGGCCGTGCTCGTCGGCGCCGACGCCGCGACCGTGGCCGCGGTCGCCGCGGCGGAACCCTGCGTCGGCGACTGGCCGCTGCGCGTGCACGGCGTGCACCTCGACGCCAGCGGCCGCTTGCAGGCCGTGATCCCGGGCCCGGACGCGGTCCTGCCCGCCTTGGAGGCGGCCATGGCCCGCGCCGCTGCGTGGCCGTCGGTGCCGAGCCTGGGCACCCTGCAGCGAGCCGAGCGCGACGGCGTCGCCTCGGCCGGCGCGTTCGTCGCCTTCTCGGACGACCTGTCGTCGCGGGTGCCCTGGGTGGTCTGGTTGGTCGCGGCGGTCATCGTCGCGGTGCTGGTGCTGCAGGCGGTTTGGGGCGGCATGCGGCTGACGGCCACGTTGGTCCGCATGGGCGGCAACGTGCCGGAGCGCGTGATGGCGGGCGAGACGTGGCGGCTCTGGACCGCCGGCTGGCTGCACGACGGGCCCGGACACGCCATCGCCAACCTCTATGGCCTGCTCGTCACCGCGCCGCTGCTGGCGCGGGCGCTGGGGCCGTCGCGCTTTGTCGTGCTCTACCTCGGCTCGCTGGTCGGCTCCGAGGCGCTGGCGGCGCTCGGTGAGCCGACGCAGGTCGGCGTCGGGGCGTCGGGCGGCATCTTCGGCCTGATCGGCGCGCTGCTGGCCGCGACCTGGTCGAACCAGGGCATGATGCCACCGCAGACGGCGCGCGGCGTGCGCTGGTTCGTCGCGCTCTTCGCCCTGCTGCAGATCGCGGCGTCGTTCGGGCCTCACGTCGACTTGCGCGCCCACGTCGGCGGCCTCGCCGTCGGCGCGCTGCTCGTCCTGGGCCGCGTCGTCACGCTGGGTCAGGCGCGGCCCTGGCGCGGCGATCCGGGCCGCGGCTGGAGCCATGGGTTGGCGCGCATCGTCGCGCTGGCCGGCGTCGTCGGCACGGGGCTCGCGGCGCAGCAAGCGCTGACGATCGGCGATCCCGCCGCGCTCCTCGCCGGCCGCGACGTGCGCGCCGCGATCGGCGACTCGGGCCTGCACATGCTCGTCCCGGCCGGAGCCCAGACGCGCGTCGAATCGGCGCCGGACGGCGACTTCACGGCCTACTCGTTCGGCACGCGGACCTTCGACGCGCTCGTCGTCACGGTCTGGCTGCGCCCGCTCGAGGCGAGCGTCGCCGACGACGCCCGGCAGGCCTGGGTCGAGCAGCGCCACGGCCAGCTCGTCGCCGCCGAGCCCATCGAGCACCTGCGCAAGGCGCCGTCGATCGTGGAGGTGGGCGGACGGCCGTGGGTGTTCTTGGACCAGGACCGTGGCGAGATGTCGCTGCCGCGCTGGGTCGGCGTCGTCGGCGCGTGGGAGGTCGACGTGCAGCTGACGCTGGCGCCCGAGGCGCGCCAGGCCTGCTTCGGCGACGTCGAGCGCTTCGTGCGCAGCGTGGACCTCGTGACGCCCCGGAACTAGAGCTGTTGTTGGCTCCGGGCCGGCCTAGTCGCAGCCGAAGACCTGGACGATGCCCTTGACCTTCTTGGGGCCGCCGCCGCGGGTGTCCGAGCCGGTCGAGGTCCAAACCGTCGCGCCGGCGGCGCCGGTGGCCAGGACGCTGCTGTAGCAGGGCTGGATGTAGCCGGAGACCTTGCCGATCGGCGTCTTGGCGCTGATCGGATCGAGCGCGTCGTTGACGGCCAACACCATGACGTCGGATGTGTCGACCGCAGGCACGACGCCCGACAGGATCCAGCCGCCCGGGAACGCCGCCACCCCAGGGTGCGACAAGATCGGCCCGTAGCTGCGGACCGGTCCGAGCGCGCCGGTCGCTAGGTCGAGCATTCGCAGGCGCAGGGTGTCGCTCGTCAGGCCGTAGGCGACCGCGGCGAGCGCGCCCTTCTGCGCCACCGAGATCGACGGCGCGGACAAGTGGCCGGCGGCCAGCTCCAGCTCGGCGCTGAGGAAGCAGCCGCTCGATCCGACCATGCGGTAGCGCACGCCAGCGAAGCTCGGCGACGCGTAGGAGTAGATGATGGCTGCGGTGTTGCCGCTGCCAACCAGGGCGAAATTGCCGGGCGCCTCGTTGGTCTTGGCCAACGTGATGTCGACGGTCTTGGTCAGCTCGAGCGACGGCGTCAGCCACGCAGCCCGCAGCCAGCGCTGGGCCGGCGTGTTCTGCACCACCAACCACGCCGCCAGGAGCGAGCCGTCGGCGAAGCGGACCAGCTGCGGCATCTCGCCGTAGTTGCTGTCGTTGCTGATGTTCTTGGCGGCGATCACCGGCGTGCCGTCGGCCTTGCTCCGGCCGACCCAGACGTCGTTGCCGCCCTTCTTGTTGCTGTCATAGACGTAGTCGACCTCGCCGTTGGGCTCGGAGATGGTGAACAGGCCAAACAGAGAGCTGAAGTTCTTGGGCGCCAGGTCGACGCCGGTGCCGATCTGCGCTCCGTCGGCGCCGAAGGCGTGGATCTGCGGCGTCCACAGGCCGTCCTTCTGGTACGCGGCGCTGACCAGCAGCTTGGCGTCGTCGGCGCGCGTGTAGACCGCGTGGTAGGTGCCGCCGCTGGTGAAGTTGTCGAAGAGCGTCGTCGGCGCGCCCTTGGCGCTGCAAGCGAGCGCTGAGTCCGCAGGCGCCGCCGTGGTCCACGCGGCGTAGCCGTGGCCGGTGCCGGCGAGCGGAGCGCTGAAGGTCGAGCCCTCCAAGGTCGTGGTCTGGGCGACGAAGGGGCCCCCGGCGGGGCCGACAAAGAGCGCGACGGCGCTAGCCGCCGGCGGCAGCGTCGCCGTCGTGACCGCGACCTTGGCCGGGACCAGGAACGTGACGCCCGCCGGCGCGAGCTCGAAGATCGCCGTCAGGGTGCGGACCCCGACCGCGGCGGCCGCAGACACCTGGCGCAGCGTCAGCTCGGTGCTGGCGGCGAGCGCGCCGGCGGGGATCGTCACCTGCAAGCCGCCGAGCGTGAGCACGCCGCCGGCAGCGTCGAGGGTCTTGGTCACCGACGGGACGGCCGGGTCGACGCAGCCGCCGCCGCCGGTCGTGTCGTCGACGGTGTCGCCGGGGTTCGTCGCGGTGTCGGACGCCTCGCCGTCGGACGCCTCGCTGTCGGACGCCGCGGTATCCGTGGCCGCCGTGTCGACGAGATTCGTGTCGGACGCCGTCGCCGTGTCGGACGCCGTCGCCGTGTCGTCGCCGCCGCGGCCGGTGGCGTCGACCGCGAGGCTGTCGGTCGCGTCGGTCGCGGTGCCGTCGGCTGCGTCTTTGGCAGCTGTGTCGTTGGCGGCTGCGTCCTGGTCGCCGCCGGCCCCGCCGCCTCCGCTGGTCCCGTCGGCAGCGCCACAACCGAACGCCGCCACCACGAGCCACGATCGCAAGGTCCACCTGAGCCAACGGGTCCACATGTGCACGCTCCTTGGGCCGAGGGGTGTGGCCTCGGCGATGCCGACCTGGGTTGGATGAAAAGGTCGGCGGGGGACTCTTGGGCTGTTTTTGGCTGCGGTCAAGGGGGGATCTTCTTGTTTTGGTGGTTGGAAGTTGCCAAGTTGCTTTGGGAAGCTGTGTGGGTTGGAGGGTCGCGGCGCGGCGGGCTTTGGGATGGGGCATGCTTGACGACGCGGGCATTGGGTCGAGGGCGACGAGGCCAACGTCGTTGCGGGTAGGGACAGGCTTCCATGCCTGTCCGCGCGTGCCTGGGTTTTGGATCGCACGCTTTTGGATGTTGCGATGTTGCGATGTTGGGGATCTTGGGGACTTTGGGGATTCTTGGGATTTTTTGGGTTGTTGGAATCGACCATGCGAGGAGGGGGAGACCCCTCCTCGCGCTCCTCCCCTGGGGGCGAGGGGGACGAACCCCCTCGCGCTCCCCCGGGGTTTTTGGGTGGTGGGGCGGCCTGTGGCGTTGTTGGCTGCGCGGGGCCCGATGCGCTTTTGCGCATCCCCCGCTTGGGTGGGGTGGTGGGCTTGCTTGGGGGATTGGGTCAGGGGCGGCGGCGGAGCAGGCGTTGGGCGTGGTGGCGGAGTGTGGGTAGGGGGCGATAGACGCCGACGACGCAGACCTGGCGGTGCCAGCGCGGGCGCTGACCTGCAGCATTGACGCGGACTGCGTCCCTGTCTCAGTGGTGTGCTGCGGCCGCACGGACCGCGCCGTCCGTGCCGATTGTGCCGTGTCGCTCGCAGCTGAGCGCGACGGACAGTGCTTCGAGGGGCTGAACGGACTGTTCGCCAGCGAATGTCTGGCGATCGGATGCTTCGCGCAAGTCCGCGCCGTGCGTGCGGGCGGGCGCTGCGGCGCCGAGCCAATCCCGTTGCCGGACGCGTCCCAGGGAAGTAGCGTCCAGGGCGAAACGACGCCCTGACGTGCCGTCGCCCCGCCCTCCCACCACACCGAGGCCCCCATGCCCATCCCCGACGACATCAAGCGCTACCACGACGCCCAACCTGCGGCAGACGCTGCGATCTGCGCGCGGCTCGCTGCCGCCCTGCTGGCGGGGCTGCCCGAGGCCGAGGCCAAGGTCTGGCACGGCGGGCCGGTCTGGTTCCTGGCCGGCAACCCCGTGGCGGGCTATTGGGTGCGCAAGGGCGGCGTGCGGCTGATGTTCTGGAGCGGGCAGTCGTTCGACGAGGCCGGCCTGGTCGCGACCGGCAAGTTCAAGGCGGCCGAGGCCGGCTTTGGCTCCACCGCCGAGGTGGACGCCGCGCCGCTGCCGCGCTGGCTGGCCAAGGCGCGGACGATCCAGTGGGATTACAAGAACATCGTCAAGAACCGTGGCCAACTCGAGTGGTTGGTGCGGCCGGCCAGCGATGGCGTCGGGCACGGGTAGCGGCCAGCGGCAGGATCGCTAGGATGGAGCCACACCGGGCCGACGACGGCGTCGCCCGCGAGCGGCATCGACGCCGCGCCTGCGCCCCGCTCGGGAGGCCCTCGTGAAGGTGATTCGACGTTCGTCTGCGGGCTTGCTCGGCCCGCGTCCGGCCGGCTGCGGGCGTGTGGTGACGCTGGCGACGCTCATGGCGTTGGCGCTGCTCGCGGCCTGCGGCGGCGAACCGGCCACGACGCCGGGTGGATTCGTCCTGCCCGATGTGCAGGGCAACGACGGCTCGATCTTCGGCAGCGACACTGGCGGCGGCGGCGACGGCACCGGCAGCAGCCAGGTCGACGCCAGCGGCGACAGCGACGACGGCAGCGGCGACGGCGCGGCGTGCAACGGTGAGGCCTATTGCCCGTGCAGCGACAACGGCGACTGCGACTCGGCGTTCTGCATCGAGAGCCCGCAAGGCAAGGTCTGCGCGGCCTTCTGCGTCAGCGACTGCCCGACGGGCTGGGCCTGCAGCGGCGTCAAATCGCCGGGCGGCGACCTCGTCTCGGTCTGCACGCCGCGCTGGGGCAAGCTGTGCAACCCGTGCAGCGAGGCCAAGGACTGCGACGCGCTCGGCGTCGACGGCGCGCTCTGCCTGGATCTCGGGGCCGCTGGCGGCTTCTGCGGCAGCCCGTGCCAGACCGACGGCGACTGCCCGACCAGCCACCGCTGCAAGCAGGCGACGGGTAAGGGCGGCGGCCAGTCCAAGCAATGCCTGCCCGAGCCGGTGGCCGGCAACGACGACCTCGCGGCGGGCTGCAGCTGCAGCGACGCGGCGATCGGCCTGGGCCTCAAGACCAGCTGCGCGGTCGACGTCATCGGCGCGGGCGGCGTCGTCACGGGCACCTGCGCCGGCGAGCGCCGCTGCACCGAGGCCGGCCTCGGCGCCTGCGAGGTGCCCAAGGAGACGGTCGAGGTCTGCGACGGCCTCGACAACGACTGCGACGGCCAGACCGACGTCAACGCCTGCGACGACACCAATGCCTGCACCCTCGACGTCTGCAAGCCCGGCAGCGGCGGCGACGGCTGCAGCCATAGCCCGTCGACCGGCGCCTGCGACGCCGACGGCGACGCCTGCACCGAAGGCGACTCGTGCGCCACCGGCAGCTGCGTGCCCGGGCCCAAGAAGGCCTGCGACGACGGCAACCCGTGCACGCTCGACGGCTGCGATCCCAAGACCGGCTGCACCCAGACGCCCGACGAGGGCAAGCCCTGCGACGACGAGAACCCCTGCACCGTCGGCGACCTCTGCGGCGGCGGCCAATGCGTCGGCGGCGCGCCCAAGGTCTGCACCAGCGGCGACAGCTGCGTCGACGCCAAGTGCAAGCTGACGACCGGCAAATGCGAGTTCACCGACAAGGTCGAGGGGTCGCCCTGCGACGACGGCAGCAAATGCACCACCGGCGAGGCGTGCAAGGCCGGCAACTGCACCGGCAAGCCCGCGCCCTGCGACGACCAGAACCTGTGCACGCTCGACAGCTGCAACCCCGCGACCGGCTGCAGCAACACACCGAGCAACGAGGGCGGTGCCTGCGACGACGGCAGCCAATGCAGCAAGGGCGGCGGCTGCAAGGCGGGCGTGTGCATCGGCGGCACGCCCATCACCTGCAACGACAATGACGCCTGCACCGACGACAGCTGCGACGCCAAGACCAACACCTGCGTCTTTGCGCCCAAGGTCGATTGCGACGACAACAACCCCTGCACGACCGATAGCTGCAACCCGGCCACGCTCGCCTGCAGCCACGCGCCCAACGCCGCGCCCTGCGACGACGGCAACGCCTGCACCGCCGGCGACGCCTGCAGCGGCGGCAGCTGCAAGCCCGGATCTGCGGCCTGCGCGGTGGGTGAGCCGTGCAAGGGCGCCGGCGATTGCAAGGGCGGCGCCTGCACCAACGGCTTCTGCGTCGCGGTCGCGACCTGCCGGCCGATCGGCAAGGCCTCGACCGGGCAGCTCGGCACGATCAGCATCAGCGGCACGGCCACCATCGACACGACGGCGGGCACCATCGTCGCTGGCGGCCAGACGCTGGTCGCGGCCGGCGCCGCGGGCGTCGAGCTGCTCGACCAGGGCGGCGGCGCGCCGAAGCTGCGGGTGTTCCACGTCGAGAGCTTCACCGTCGCGCTCAACGCCACCGTCACGGTCCAGGGCGCGTATGGCCTCGTGATCGCAGCCAAGAGCGGCGTCAACATCTCGGGCACGCTGCAGAGCAAGGGCGGCACCGGCAGCAACGGCGGCGAGAACACCGGCGGCACGGGCGGCGCGGCGGGCGCGGGCGCCGGCGCGGGCGGCAGCTGGGTCAGCGGCCCGGGCTGCAGCCCCGGCAACGGCGACGGCAAGGGCCCCGGCGGCAGCGCGCGCGGCGCCTGCGGTGGCGGCGGCGGCAAGGGCGGCACGGGCACCGGCGGCAGCGGCGGCGGC
>CAZPHC010000063.1:0-18053 GCA_964586155.1 uncultured Enterobacteriaceae bacterium
CGTGGATCTGGCTGCCTGGTCGCGAGGGATCGAGGTGCGGTGCCGGCGCTGTCAGTCGCACGGGCTCTCCGACCGCGCCGCCCCAGAGCCTGGCGAAGCAGCCGGTTTCCAGGCGCTTCTGATAGATGGCCAGCCCGGTGCCGTCCCAGAGCAAGACCTTGCAACTGCGTCTGCGTCGATTCACGAACAGGAAGCATTCGCCGCTGGTCAGCTCCTTGCCGAGCTGCCAACTGACCAGGTGCGACAAGCCGTCAAAGCCCTTGCGCAAATCGCAAGGCGCCGGGTACGCCCAGACCCGGACCGCTCGCGTGCTGCCGATCACGCCAGCGCGCCGAGGATGCGGACCACGTCGTCGACGCCGAGCCCTTCGATGCGCAGGCCGTGCGGCGTGACGATGCACAGACCGCTCGGGCGGCTGGCGACGAGCTCGACGGGCACCAGCGCGGCCGTCGCGCCATCATCGACTTCGCCTTCGCACCAGCGCCGCACGGTCGGCGTGCGCAGGCCGATGCCCTCGGCGATGCGGCGCCAGGATTGGCCTTGCTCGCGTTGGCGCTCGGCGTGCTCGACCACCGCTGCGCGGACTTCCGCCGGGAATCGGCGGCCTGGGCCGTGACGGTGCGCCGCGATGGCGGTCTGCAGATCGGGGTGGGGCTGGGGCATTTCGGTCTCCTTCGCGCAGTGGTTGTGCGCTTGGCGACCGTAGCGACCGGTTGGTTGGGGCTCCATACGGGGTGCGGCGAGTACGTACGATCAACCGGCCAGGCGGCGTTCAGGTCGATCTTCTCGCGATGGAGCTGCACCTCGATGGCAGCGATCGGCACCAGCAAGCGATGCAAGCTCTGCTGGACGAGCGCTTCGACGTCACGCACATTCGGACGACGACAGATGCTCGGCTGCTCCGCGTGCACGCCATGGGCGCGCGCCAGATGGAGGTGACCTGATGAACAGCCCACAGACCGTTCGCCGCACTGTGGTGATCATGGTCCTGTTCGTCGCCGCATACGCCGAGCTCGACGCCGGCCGTCCCGCTCAAGCGCTGCCATCGCCGTGCTGTGACTGCATTGTCGACAACGGTTGCACGACCTCGACACGGGAGCAGTGCGACGAGTGGATCCACGGTACTGGCTCTGCCATCGCCGCGTCGACGCAATGCCTCGACATGCACGGATGTTGGCCCCATTGCGCAAAAGAGGGCGTGCGGCGCGGCGGCTGATGGGCCGTCGCTGCCGTTAGAGCCCGAGCAGCTTGTCGATCATCGCGAACGCCGTCGGCTTGGCGTCCGGCGCCGGCCAGGTCTCGCCATAGTTCCAATCCGTGCCGGCGTGCATGGCCCAGAGCTCCTTCCACACCAGCGTGCCCTGGCTGTCGACCAGGAACATCGCGTTGGGCACCTCGCCGAGCATGGTCCAGACGGCGTTGTCCTGGCCGTCGATCCAGACGTTGGCGCGGTTGAAGGGGAAGCGCGCGTCGAGGCCGCGCGCCAGCATCACGCGCTCGGCGAACGTCTTGGTCATCGAGACCAACACCTTGTCGGCGACGTTCTCCTCGCCGGTCCACTGCTTCTGCGGCGCGTAGATCGAGTTCTCCAGCGCCGGATGCGCCTCTTGCGTGTAGATGACCAGGATCTCGAGCTTCTTGCCGGTCTTTGCCGTGGCGTCCGCGGCGCGCTGGTGCAGCTTGGTCCACAGCGCCAGGCTATGACGGCGGAAGACCATGCAGCTCGCCGAGCCCAGGATGATCGCGACGTTCGACTTGTCCTTGTATTGGCTCAGCTTGACCAGCTTGCCGTCGAGGTTCCACAGCGCGATCTCGGGCATCTTCTGGCCGGGCTGCAGGCCGTTGGCCAGGAAGTTGTCGAACGCCGGCATGGGGAAGCCGTAGGTCGGCATGAAGTCTTTCGACAGGTCGATCTGGCTCGCGCTGAACATCTGCAGCGGGTCGACGCTCGGATCGTAGGGCTGGCTGAAGATCGGGTCCGGCAGCGGCGCGCTCGGACCGGGCTCGGTGGCCGGCACATCGTCGCCGGCAGGCGTGTCGGCCGGGTCCGGCGTCTGCGCCGGGGCGTCGCCCTGGCCGGCCGCGGAGCCCGGATCTGCGGCCTGTCCGCCCTGTCCGCCCGTGGCCGCCGGATCGGTGTCCTCGTCTGGCACCGGCGTCACGTCCTCGCCGTCAGCGCCGACGTCCGTCCCTGCCTCTCCGCCGCCGATGGGCGCCCAGCCGCCGAGCGTGGCGACGTCCTGCTGCAGCCCCAGGACGGACGCCGCGCTGTCGTCGGCGTGCAGCGCCGGCAGCCCGTCGGCGATGGCGCGGCGGGCCACGACATCCCGGTGCGCCTTCGCCGGCGCCGCGCGCGGCTCCGACGCCGCCGGCTCGTAGAACGTCGAGCCTTCGGAGCCCATGTTCGGGCAGGCCGACAGCGGCGAGGGGTCCGTGCCGTCGTCACTGAGGTCGACGCAGCCCGTGGCCAGCGCCGCCGTCGTGGTCAGCAGCGTGAGGATCGTTCGGCTCCACCGCAGCGACGACATCGTCGACCTCCAGGCGTGGCGTCACCGCCACATCGCCATGCTGGAGGAGCCCGATGCCCGCAGGTGTCTAGAGGTGTGTGGCCGCGATGAACGTCTGTTGGCCCTTGTCGACACCAGATCGCGAAGACGCAATCGGCAAGCGACGTTGCTGAAATTCGGAACGAATGTGAGCGATCGGCTAGTTGTAGAGCATCGACACGCAGGTGATGTTGTCGCCCTCGCTCCACTCCGGGACGGTGTCGCTCGGATCGATGAAGGCGCAGACGTAGACGCTGCCCTTCTTGCCGTAGGTCGTCTGCGTGAAGAGCGAGATGGTCTGCGGCGCGGCGCCGGGCTGCATCGCCGGCAGCGAGCCGTTCTGGCCGACCTTGAGCTTGTTGGCCCACGGATCCTTGTTCGTCGAGGCCCAGAACATCGTGTAGGGGATCTGCGGCGTCGCGGCGTTGCCGTTGTTCTCGGCCGTCAGCACCATCGTCAGCTTCTCGGTGGCGCCGGCGGTGAAGTTCGGCTTGTCCTTGGGCAAGAAGCTGATCGCCTTGATGTTGGCCTGCTCGACGTAGGTCAGCTCGACCTTGCCTGCTGTCGTGTTGTTGGTCCCGTCGTCCTCGCCCTGCACGTTGTTGGCCCGCACCAGCAGGTAGTAGGTGCCGCTCGCCTTCGCCGGCAGCACGCACGACATCGTCATCGCGACGGTCTGGCCTGGCGCCGGCTGGATGAAGTTCTGCTGGCCGACGGCGGTGCAGCCACCCGTGATGTTGAAGTCGCCGGCGTCGCCCCAGACCTCGTTGTCGCTCAGCAGCAGCTGGTGGGCGAAGCCGCCGGACAGCGCCTTGGTGCCAAAGTTCGTGGTGTTCCACTTGACCAGGGTCTTGAACGCGCTGGCGCCGACCGTCGGCTTGGTCGGTTCGGTGCGGACCTCGGTGACGACGACGTCGGCGCAGCCCTCCTTGTTGCCATAGGTGCACAGGCCGCCGGTGCAGGCGACGGGGGCGCAGCTCGAGATGGCCTTGCACTCGCCGACGCCGCTGCACACGCCGCAACCGGCGACGGGGTTGGCGCTGCACGTCTGCTTGGCGCCGTCGCAGACGTCGGCGGTGCAGGGGTCGCCGTCGTCGCAGAGCGCCACGCCGGCGCAGCTGCCGGCCTTGCAGACGTCGTCCTTGGTGCAGGCGTCGCCGTCGCTGCAGGCGCCGCCCTCGGCGATGGCGACGTGGACGCAGCCCTTGGCTTGGTCGCAGCTGTCGACGGTGCACGCGTCCTTGTCGTCGCAGTCGAGCGCCTTGTAGCTCGGGCCCTTGAGCGCGCACGACTTGAGCACCTCATTGCAGAGCAGGCCGCTCTCGCACAGCCCCAGGCTGCACGGCGTGTTGGTCTTGAGCGCCTGGAAGGTGCAGGCACCCGTGGTCTTGTTGCAGGCGTCTTCGGTGCACGGGTTGGCGTCGACGCATTTGGCCTTGGCCGCGCAGCTGCCGGCGACGCAGGTGCCGACCTGGCAGACGTCACCCGGCTGGCAGACGGTGGCGCTGGCGTCGTCGACCGCAGCGTGCTGGCACGAGGGCTTGCCGTCCGCGGGCGTGCAGCTGTCGGTGGTGCAGCTGTTGCCGTCGTCGCAGGCGTTGCCGCCGCCCTTGCAGACGATGGCGCCCTCGATCTGGCCGCATGTCTCGCCCGAAGTGCACGGATCGCCGTCGTCACAGGCCACGCCGTTGGTCATCGGCGCCTGCTTGCAGCCGGCGGTGCCGGCACAGGTCCAGATGACGCACGCCTCGCCCTTGCCGCAGGGGGCCTGCTCATCGGTGGTGCCGTCGCAGTCGTTGTCGACGCCATCGCAGACCTCGTCGCTGGGCGAGGTCGGGGTGCAGCTCGGCGTCGTGTCGGTCGGCGTCGTGTCTGGCGTCGCCGTGTCGTCGGTCGCTGTGTCGTCGGTCGTCGTGTCGGCGCCGGCGGTGTCTGCGCCGGCGGTGTCGTCGGTCGTTGTGTCTGCGCCGGCGGTGTCCTCCGTCGTGGTGTCGTCGGCGGTCGCCGTGTCCGTCGCGGTCGCCGTGTCGTCGGCGGTCACCGTGTCCGTCGCGGTCGCCGTGTCGTCGGCGGTCGCCGTGTCAGCGCTGGCGGTGTCGCCGCCGCTTCCGGTGTCGCCGCTGGTGTCACCCGCGGCGTCGTTGGCGGCGTCGTTGGCCGCGTCCGTTCCGCCGCCGCCAGCGCCGCTGCCGCCTTCGTCGCCACCGCAGCCCGTCGTGGCGATGGCGGCCAGCAGCGCGACGATCCAGGCCAGCGGCGGCGTGGCGTGGCGGCGCTTCGCGCTGGCGCGCGGCTGGTGCATCGCGGGGCGTGCGGCGGCTGTCGAGGGGGGCAACGATGGGCTGAACATGGCGGACTCCGTGGGCCGAGGGGCGGTGTCGAGCGCGGAGATCCGGCCTCGACGGGGGCTTGCCTCGGCAACCTTCCATGCCCGCAGGGTCGTCACAACGGGGACGTAAGGTCTCGTCAGGGTCGGCCGATCGAAGCTCCGCGCTGGCATCGACGGCCGGATTGGCCCAAACTCCGGCCCACGAGCACCCACACGCCGCCGTGGCCGCCGCCGTGGCCGCCGCCGTGGATGACGGTCGGGAGGAGCCCATGTGGGCGGTGGTGACCCTGCAGCTCAGCGACGGCCGCCGCTTCGACCTGGTCCCCGGCGACATCATCGGCCGCATGCCGCAGGCGGCGCTGCACATCGACGACGCCCGCGTCTCGGAGGCCCACGCCATGGTCAGCCTGCGCGGCGGCGACCTGAAGCTGCTGCAGCTGCGCGGCCGCTTCCTGGTCGACGGCAAGCCCGCGCGCGAAGCCGTGCTCGACGAGGGCATGGTCATCGAGCCGACGCCGGGCCTCGAGATCGCCGTCGCCGCGGTGCAGTTGCCCAGCGAGGTGCTGGCGCTGCAAGGGCCGTCGCTGCCGCGCCAGGTGCTCAGCGGCTCGACCTCGTTGCTGCTCGAGCCGCGACCCCACCTCGAGTCGCGCAACCTGCGTGACGCCGCCGCCTGGCTCTGGCCGGTCGGCGAGGGCTGGCGCCTGCGGATCGGCAACGAGCCGCAGCGGAACCTCTCGTTCGGCGATACGTTCGAGGTCGGCGGCCATCGTTTCGAGGCCGTGGTCGAGCCCATCGTCCGGGCGTCGCAGTCCGACACCGTCGCCAACGACGTGCCCGACCAACCGCTGCGCCTGGTGGCCCGCTACGACAGCGTGCACGTGCTCTCGGCGGGCTGCGAGCCGGTGCTCTTCGACGGCTTGATGGCGCGCATCATCAGCGAGCTCGTGGCCATGGCCGCGCCCGCGCCGTGGGAGCTGGTCGCCGCCGAGATCTGGCCCGAGGAGTCCGACCGCGCCGTGCTGCGGCGACGCTGGGACGTGCAGCTCGCGCGTATCCGACGTCGCCTGCGCGAAGCGGGGATGCGCAGCTCGTTGGTGCGCGCTGGCGGCGCGGGCCTGGTCGAGGTCTTCTTGCTGCCGCACGACGTGGTCGAGGATCAGCTCTGAGCGGCCGCGACGACAGCGATGCCTCCTGGGGTGCCTCCTGGCCGGACGCCTCCGGGCCGGAGGACTCGTCGGCTGCCTCGTGGTCGGTCGCCGGCACCGCGACGTCGCCAACGGGCGCATCGGCCGACGCCGTCGTCGGTGCGCGGGTCGCTGGCCGCTACGAGCTGCGCACGGTGCTCGGCCGCGGCGGCAAGGGCGTGGTCTGGGTCGCCTGGGACCTGGCGCTGCGCCGCGAGGTGGCGCTCAAGATCGCCCAGGGGCCGCCGCGCCTGGTCGAGCGGCTGCGCGCCGAGGCCGAATTGACGGCCCGTTTGGAGCATCCGGGCATCGTCCCGGTGCACGACGTCGGCGCGCTCGACGCGCCCCTGGCGACCGACGCGGCGGCGTCGCGCCTGTTCTACGTCATGCGCCTGGTGCGTGGCCGCTCGCTGGCGCAGGCGCTCGCGGACCTGCGGGCGCTGCCGGCTCCGGCGCAGCGCGTCGCCCGCCATGCGCTCGTCGGCCATGTGCTCGACGCCGCCCGCGCGGTCGGCTTCGCCCACCGCCACGGCGTGCTGCACCGCGATCTGAAGCCCGGCAACCTGCTGCTCGGCGAGCTCGACGACACGCAGGTCGCCGATTGGGGCCTCGCGGTGGCCATCGACGCCGCCACGGCCGATGGCGAGGCCGCCCACGTCGTCGGCTCGCCGCCGTGGATGGCGCCCGAGGTCGCGCGCGGCGCACCGGCCTCGACCCGCAGCGACGTCTTTGGCCTCGGCGCGGTGCTGGTCGAGGTCCTGACGGGGCGGCCACCCTTCGCCGCCGCCGACCGCGACACCGCGCTCGCTGCCGCGCGCGCCGGCAGCCGCGCGCCGCTCGACGCTGGGGTCGCGCCTGCGGCGTTGCTCGCCATCGCCGACAAGGCCACCGCCATCGACCCGGCCGCCCGCTACGCCGACGCCGCCGAGCTCGCCGCAGATCTCGGCCGCTACCAGAGCGGCGAGCGCGTGCAGGCCCACGACTACGGGCCGATCGAGCTGGCCCGGCGCTTCTGGGCCGCCTTCCGCGTGCCGATCACCGTCGCGCTCGTCGCCGGCGGCCTGCTGCTGCTGACGATGGCGGTGGCCTGGCGGCGCACCGCCGCCGAGCGCGACCGCGCCAGCGCCGCCGAGCGGGTCGCCAGCGCCGCGCGCGTCGTCGCCGAGCAACGCAACGCCGAGCTGCTGGCCGACCGCGCCCAAGACGCGCTGCTGCGCGGCGTGCGCGCCGAGGCCGCGGCCCTGGCCGTCGCGGCGCTCGGCCACGCCGAGTCGTCTGAGGCGCGCGGCGTGCTCGCCGCGGTGCTGGCCCAGCCGATGCCGACGCATCTCGGGCGCGCGCCGCTGTCGGCACGGTGTCCGCAGCCGACGCTCGCGCCGGGCGGCGATGGACTGGTCTGCCTCGACGGCGTGGCCGCCCTGTGGTGGCTGCCTGGCAAGGACGGCGCGGCCGGCCCGGCGCTCGACCAGCCGCCGCGGCGCCTCGAGGGGGCCTGGCATGACGCCGCGTTGTTGCCGGACGTCGATCGTCTGGTGCTCGCCCGTGGCCACCAGGACGTCGTCGTGCTGCGCGCCAGCGACGGCGTCGCGATTGCAGCGCCCCGACTGGTCGACAACCCGACGCCGCTGCTGCCGGCGCGGCGCGGAGGCCGCGTCCTGGCCCCCGGCGCCGCGCAGGCGACGCTGCTGTCGGCCGTCGACGGCGCGGTCGTCGCCACGCTCTCGTGCCAGGACGATGGCGGCGCCGCGGCCGGTGCGCTCGCGGCCGGCGGCGACGCCATGGCGGTGGCGTGCAAGGCGGGCGCCGTGATGGTCTGGCGCGAGGGCACGGGCCCTCGGCGCCTGGCCGTGGCCCTGGCGCCGGCCCATGGTGGCCTCTCGGCGGCCGCCATGAGCGACGACGGCCGCACCTTCGTCGCCGTCGGCGTCGACGGCGCCGTCGTCGCGCTCGACCTCGACAGCGGCATCCAGCGCGACCTCGTGACGCTGCAGCTGGGCTATGTCCACACCGTGCGCTTCGCGGCGAGCGCGGACGGCGGCCGCCTGTTCGTGGCCGGCGCGGTCGGCGGCGTCGCGGTGCTGCGCCTCACGGACGGCGCCGAGCTCGACCGCCTGCCCGCGACCCGACAACGCGCGATCGCCGCGCCGGACGGCGACCACCTCGTCAGCGCCGGCGAGGGTCTGGAGCGCTGGCGCCTGCCATCGCGGCCCGTGCCGCAGGTGCTCGCCTGGCCGGGCCACGGCGCGGCGGCCTTGACGCTCGGGCCGGGGCGGGCGTTCGTCGGCCGCGGCGACGGCGTGGTCGAGCAGGTCGACACCACGACGATGACGCTGCGTTGGCGGCGGGCGCTGTGCGACTCGACGGCGAAGTCGCTGGCGCTGGGCGCCGATGGCGCGTTGACGGTGCTGTGCAGCCTGGTGCCCGGTCTGTGGCGCCTCGACGCCGCCACCGGCACGCCGCGCGCCGGCCCGCTGGCGCAGGGGGGGCGCCGCATCGCCCTGCTGGGCACCGGAGGCGGTGCGGCGCCGGCCGCAGGCGCCAGCGTCGTCGCGCTGCTCGATGCCCGCAGGCGGCTGCTGGTGGCGCAGGTGCCGACCACCGAAGCCGTGGACATCCGCGCCCCGCTGCCGACGCTGTCGGTCGAGGAGGGCGAGTTCTTCGACTTGGAAGCGAGCGACGACGGCGTCGCCATCGTCGGCCCGGGTGGCGACGTGGTCTGGCTGCCTGCCGCGCTGACCCCGGGCGGCGCGCCCTGGCCGACGACGCCGCTGTGGCCCGAGGCGCGGGCCCAATACGTCAGCCACGACGCCACCAGCGGGCGCACCGCGGTCGCCGCCGACGCGACCCTGGCCGTCGTCGAGCGTGGTGGTGCGCCGCGCACCCTCGGGGCGTCCGGGGCCGCGGCTGCCGGGGTGCGCGTCCTCGACGTCGCCCTCGCCCCCGGCGGCGCGTTGCTCGCTGCGGCCCGGATCGACGGCACGATCGAGCTCTGGCGGCTCGCCGACGGTGCGGCCGCGGGCGACCTGCGCGTCGCGCTGCTGCGCGGCCACGAGGGGCGCGTCGCCAACGTCGCGTTCGAGGCCGACGGCGCCACGCTCTGGAGCGTCGGCTGGGACGGCTCGCTGCGGCGTTGGGCCGTGGCGGCGGCGCTGGCGCCGGCACCGGCGCCGTCGCCCTGGCCGTGGCCCGGCGTCGACAGCCCGCGCGCCGCGTCCGAGATCCGGCGCGACGACGTGCCCTAGCCCCCGCGAGGTGCCGGGCACTTCGCGCCGGCCGGGCACATCGCCCTCACTGGGTGCCAGGCACTTTGCAGAGCCACTTCGCGTAAGACACGAGCGATCGGCGCGGAGTTGCCGCATTCTCGGCCGAGGGCGAAAGGAGCCACGATGAACGCCACGGTCCAAAGCCGCCACAGCGCCGCGTCCGACGAGGTGCCGCCCGCGCTGCGCACCGCCTTCGTCGTGCACTTCTGTGCCGACGTGCTGTTCGTGGCGCGACGCCCGGTGCTGACCCTGGTCGGCTGGCAAGCGGTCGATCCGTTCACCACCCGCCTGGTCGCGGCGGCGCTGTTCGGAACCGGCATCGAGTCGTGGCTGGGCCGCAACGGCGACGCCAGCGCCTTCCGCACCATGCTGACGCTGAAGGTCATCTGGTCGGCGACGGCGGTGCTCGGGCTGGCCTGGTCGATGGCGGAGGGCGCGCAAGGCCGGCCGCTCTTCGGCTGGCTGGTGCTGGCGATCTTCGTCGCCTTCCACGTGCTGTGGCTCTCTTGGTGGCGACGGCTGCGGCCGGCACAATGCTCTGCGGTGTGATGCGACGGGCCGCCTTCCGGAAGGTCGCTGCGGGTTGCACGCTGCTGGTGTCGGCGTGGTCGCCGCAGCGCTGCTAGTCGCCTACTCGATGCGGTCGAGGAACTCGGGCCGGAAGTGGCCGCACAGCGCCGCCTGCACCGTGGCCTCGACGTCGGCGTCGTTGGCGACCTCCAAGATGGCAATGCTTGCACCGCGCGACCTTGGACCCGACCCGTCGGCATCTTGGGGAAGATGTGAAAGTGTGTGAAGGATCGGGTCGGGGCCGAAGTTAATGCTTGCGAGCGAGCGAGCGATGGTACGTCCTACGCGGACGACCGCAAGCCCCGCGTGGGAGTTTTGCCCATGGGAATCCACCTCGCGCACGCCAGACTCAGCACCGGCTCGGTCGACGTCACCGTCGACACGGACTACACGTTCACCCCAACCCCTGACGGCCTGCTGCCCGTCGTCGGCAGCCAGTTCCAGGTGTCGCGGCCACTGCGGATTGCCGCTGCCTGGGCAGGCGCCGAGGCGGCCGCGCTCTTTCCGGCGTCCTCGACCGATACCCTCTCCGACGTCCGCATCGAGACGCCTGCGCTGGCCGAGATCAGCCCGGCCTCCATCCGCCCGCTCGCCCCGTTGAGCAGCGAGCTGCCCGGTGACGGGCTCCGCGTCGCAGACTTCGCCTGCGATCCCCTGCCGCTGCGCCCGGGCGATCCACTCTCGCTCATCGGCACCGTGTCGGCCAGCGGCGCCGGAGCCGCTGTGAGCGTGACCGCGCACGCGCTGATCTGGCTGACCGACGGCTGCCAGCCTGTGCCGCCGCGGCCCGCAATCACCATACCCTTCGTTCTCGCCGCCGCGCCTCCGACGACCACGCTGGCCTGGGTCGCCTCGGCGATCCGCTTCCTCCGCTCGCTGCCCGGCCGCCGATTCGCCATCGTCGGCATCGAACTGGTCGCCAGCGCCGGTGTCCTCGCGGCGCGGCTGGCGCTGCCGGGCTCGCCGCTGAAGCCGGGGGTGCTCGCCGCGACCGGGATCAACGCGACGTCGTTTCGCCAGGCGCGGGTGTTCGAGTCGCTGCACATGGGCGTGCTCGGCGTGTTCGACGCCTTCGCGCCGCCGACTCTCGAGACGCTGTCGGTCGCGAGCCCTGCGACGGCGGACGTTCGCGGTTGGTTGACGATCGTCCCGCTCGACGGCGGCGGTGCGCCCGACGCTGGCGGCGGCTACGGCCACGGGAGGTAGAGCGATGGCGCTGCCTGGGTTCCGCGTCCAGACCTACGCCCTGGCGACCTCGCCTTCGACGACGCAGGTGGCGTTCGCGTCGACCACGCGCAGCCGCGTGCTGCTGAGCGTTCAGCCGGGGGCAAGCTTTGCAGCGGTCTCGCCGGATGCTGGGGTCAGCAGCAACGCCGGGCTGTTCGTGAGCGCCGAGGGTGGGGTGCTCGAACTGTCGGCAATGGAGCATGGGGCCTTGGCGCAGGCAGCTTTGTTTGCTTGCGGTTCGGGGGCTGGGGTACGATTGACGGTGGTGGAGGTATTCGGATTCCGTTCAAATCCCCATGAGTGATCAGGAAAGCCGATGAGATTCGACCACAGCTGGCCGATGTCGTCCGAAGGAGCCGTCGATGGGCTTGTATTGGCCGCTGATGGCACTCGGGTTGCTGGGGCGACCATTGAAATCCTGATTCGCGGGTCCCGCGCCCTGGGCACGCCAATAGAGACTGCGGTGACTGGGGCCGACGGGGCGTTTCGATTCCACAAGCCGGTGGTTCGCGGGCGCCTGGCAGCCACATCCTCGCTCGAATTCTTGGTGGACGGAGCAACGGTCTCCGCCACGACCTCGGGCTTCGGGTCGCTCCTGCTAGTGCTGGCGGTCGTTGGCGGGGGAGGAACCCGCCTTGAGGTTCCCTCTAGCACGGTGGCACGGCGAGGCTTCGCCAGGCCGGCCAATTCGGCGGATACGAACGCGTCCACCCGTGATCGCCCGCAGGCACCCACCGCAGCATCGGCCGTCGACTGGCTGCGACGATACCTGGCCGCGACCGGACTGAGCCTTCCCAACATGGCCAACGGGATCACCAAGCTCGGAGCGGACCGGCCATGAAGGGTCTCGACCAGCTGGCAAGGCCGTTCGACGTCTCGCTACGCATCGGCGATCGAGCTTTGGAGCGCCTGTGTGAACGTTGGCTCGAAAGCGACCAGGATGGCAGCAGCACCCCGGCACGGACCGTCGGCGATCTGTTAGCTGCGATCCAACCTGGTCTCACGATCTCACCTGCGGTCGACGCGCTGCACCTGGCACCGTCCGCTACGCGGTCCTTTCATGGCCGCTGGGGCGGGACGACGCCCAACAGCCCCTTCGCGGCGGCAGAGCGCTTGACCCCTGTTTCGCTGGAGATCGCAAGCAGTACCCTGGCGGGCACGCTGTGCCGGCGCCGATGGCGATGCCCGAGCCTCTTTGTGCCCGCAGTGCGGGGGGATGTGGCTCGCACCGAGGCTCTCTTCCAGGGCTTCGGACCTGAGAGTCTCGGTGTTGGGTTGATGACCACACAGCTTGGCGCGATAGCCGGTGCTGCCGTGATTGCCACCGCCGCTTCCAACCCTCAAATGACCTTGAGCGCTGCTGTGGTCAACACGTACATCGGCGGTCTCGGGAATTTGCTCGCGTCGCCGCCGTTTCAGTTCTTCGAACTACACAGGCGAGGTCTACCAGCACAAGCCGCTGCGATGTTCTACCGATACCTGGATGCCCACGGCACCATGTCTGAGGCGAGCGGCGCTGCAATCGACCAGGTCGATGTTGACGCAAATCCGCCGACTGCCCAGTCCCTCCTCGCGTGGACCTGGTTGGTGAGGAGGATGGACGCGCACATCGGCAACACGTTGCCGCTTGATGATCTCGTACCTGTTGTTCCGCAAAGCTCGCTCGGCTTCTCACAGCAAGACTGGGACGACGTCACCCGTGAGCTGCGGACACTGCTCGAAAGCAGCCGTCGGGTGCCACGCGTCCTGCTTGCTCCGAGCGGTGCCGGTGAATTCGAAGTGGATCAGGGGCAACTCCCGTTCGCCCTGCTGAATCTGGTCTGGTTGACGCCTGCCCTGTTGCTCTCGCCGTGGCGCCTCGGACCCGCGCAGCTTTCGCCTCCGTCTGGCGCGACGATCCTGCCCCAGCTTCTCGGTATCGCCCTGGACGGTCGCGTCCGTGTCCGAAGCGTGGAAGCGGGCGTCCGTGGCGACTACGTCTTTACCGACGCTGACATCCTCGCGACGGCCATCGATCTCGCGCTGACGGGCCAGCTACCAGACCCAACCAGCGCGATCGGACAGGCGCTACGCGCTGCAGCGCCTGTGATCGGTCAGGTCGCCGCAACAGCGGCCATGCCTGCGCGCGCCACGGCGCGGGCGATGCTCGAGCCCCTGGTCAAACGGCTCCAGCTCCCGTCCGGCGACGCCGACGAGCTGCTGGCCGCAGGCGCCGACATGGCCCCGAGTGCCGACCCTGCCGGCGCGCTCGCCAACGTCGTCAGCCTCGCCCTATCTCCATTCTTCCTCGCCGCCATCGCCGAACTCGCCGTCGACGTTGGCCTTGGCTCGTCGACCACGCTCCAGGCCGCACGCAGCTCGGTTCACCAGCGCCTGGTCGAATTCCGGTCGATCGCCGACAAGGTCTCGGTCCATAGCTCGATCACGCCCCACGGCATCATCGGATCGCAGTACATGGCCGAGGTCAGGCCAACGCTCAACGCCCTCATCGGCGCGCTCGCGACGGTGCAGGCGACCTTCCAAGCCGTCGCGGCTGCCAACCTGGACCTCGACATCGTCAACGCCGCCCCCGGTGCAGCCGTCGTTCGCGCGACGCTGACCGGGCTCGACGGCAAGCTGCGCGTTCGCCTGGATGCGAAGCTTGCCCCGGTGACCGACGTCGAGGCGCTCGCCGCTACGACCGGGGCGCCGCCCTCCATCATCCAGTTGACGCTGGTCGAGTTTCGCCTTGAGGTGGGCGCCTTGGGGCAGCTCGACGTGCTCGCGATCGCCGACGCGCTCCACGAGGCCGCACAGACACCAGCGACGCTGGCGCAGACTCTCGCGTCGTTCTTTGGCGACGTCGGCGACGGCATCGAGGATGTCTTCGACTCGGTCAAGTCCGTATTCACGGACAGCCCCGCAGCAGAGCCGCCTCCGCCATCGCAGTCACCGGCTCCTCCCATCCCGTCGCCGTCGCAGCGGGTCGCTGCGGCGCTCGCCGGCGCCGCGGCGCAGGGTGATGGAGTTCTACGTCTCGTCCTACGCCGTTTCCTCGGGCTCCTGCCGGTGACCGAGATCCGATGGCGCGGGGGCCTGAGCTTGGGCCTGGACGCGCACGTCGCGGTCGCGGCGGAGCAGCCGATCGTGGTGCCCTCGGTGCTGCCGTCGCCGACAGCGACCCCTTGGCCCGTCGCCGCAGACACCTCCTTCACGACGCTGTTCGAGTCGCTACAGGGGGGACCAGGCGCCCATGCCAGCACCTCGCTTGGTGCGTCGGTTCGCGTCGAGACGCTGGAGCGCTACGAGCTCGAGTTCGACTCGGCACAATGGTCCCCCTGGGCGGCGCTCACGGCGACCCCCGCCGCATGGAAGGGCGCGGCGCCGTGTGCCCTGGCGGATCCGACCTTGAGGCTCCAGAGCGCGCCGCCGATTCCGATCGTGGCGGTGCCAGGAGAGATGGAGCCAGTATTCCTTGGCAAGCAAATGGCGTCAGGTACGAACGGTCGTCCTTCGTTCGTCTTCGAACCGTGGCAGCTGGTCCAGGCGCTCGAGCAGGCAGTGGGCGCGCTGGCGAGTCCCGCCGCGAGCGGAGGGCAGGCCCAGCTGTTGCAGGCGTTCATCTCCGCCGCGAGCGTGGACGGCAAGCATCGCTGGGCCGACGTCACCGTGAGCGCAATGCCCCACCAGACGCTCGCCTGGATCGCCGACCGCATCGTCTGGCTCCGGGGGAAGGTGAAGGGGGGCCCAGCGATGGAGACGCTGCCGTTCGCGATTGACCCCCTGATCGCCGACTTGAAGGCGTTCTCGGCCGCGATCGGCAGCATCTGGAAGCTGCCCGTCAAGCTGTCTGCGTTGGAACAGGTCAGACGACGACAGCTCCTGGTGCCCATCGTCGCTGGCGCCGATGCCAAGGTCCAGGCGGACTGGTTGCGCGCGGAGTGGACGCAGGTCGGATGGCAGCCCGGAGCTGTCGCGTACCCAGTTGGAGTCGCCGGCACGGCCGCGAAGCCCGACTCGCCCGCGCTGCCTCACGTCGATTTCAAGGATCCTTTCGGCGGCAAGGGGCCGAAGTGGGGGCCCAATGGCTAGCGCAGACGTCGCGCCATCGCTGGCATGGCGGAAGTCCGTGGCTCCAAGGCCGGAGCGGCGGATGTCTGGTCGCGGACTCGGATGCCTGGTCCATTTCTTGTTCACGCTGGGCTGTGGTCAGGCGCGAGATCCCGAGGCATCGCAAGACGCGATCGAGGTGGAGGATGCGGATTCGGATGCCGATTTCGTCGCCTTCCTGAATATTGGAGTGTTCCTTCCTGCGGCCAGACTGCATCAACTTTCACGTGACGGGACGAAACCGGATGCGATCGCCTATGTGGACATCACGATTGTCTGGTCTGAGTCTCCACATGCGGAGATCGGGAGGACACGCATTCGGCACACCTATTACAATCCTGAATGGTCTCCTTGCCTGGACATGATCGAGGGCCCCTTGCCATTCGGAAGCCAGTGGACCCTCGATAAATCCTTTCGGGATGGCACAGCTCCCTTCAAATGTTGCGAATTGGGTTCGATTGATGTAGTGGGACTCGGGTATCCTGCTTCGGTCAATCCGAAACATGTGGAGCCGGGCCGACTCTTCCTCCTTGCACACATTCAGATTCCCGATCCTGCCAAGCACGGCATCCACTCCAGGGCAGATTTGGCCTACCGGAAGGTGGACCTCCTCGTGCAGGCCTACGACTGCAAGGGCACGCCGTTTCGGCCCCGACGATACTGTGGCATCGACGATGGGCCCTTTTACGAATTCACGTCGCTGGATCCCACCAAGAGGATTGTTTTTATTGACGACTTCTACTGGCATTCTCTACTTCCCACCGGCGCAATCATCAGCCACT
The DNA here is from genome assembly GCA_964586155.1 of uncultured Enterobacteriaceae bacterium. Lineage (GTDB taxonomy): Bacteria > Myxococcota_A > UBA9042 > UBA9042 > UBA9042 > SXNM01. Next base: position 15,994 of record CAZPHC010000063.1, read on the forward strand.
CCTTCGCCTTGCCCATGCGCCACGGCATCCCCGGGACGTTCCCCGGCTGTCCCGGCGACGTCACCGCCACCTGTGGTGACGACGTCTGCGCTTGGCCGGAGGACGAAGTGAACTGCATCCGCGACTGCAACTGGGTCTCTGAGGCGCCGCCGTAGCGACCAGCGACGTTGGCAGCACACGCTCAGGGATCACAAGGGAAGCGCGGAGCGACCCGCTACTGCCGCTCGGAGAACACCAACTCGCCGCCCTCGGCGTCGGCGACGATGACGCTGCCATCGCCAAAGTGGCCGCTGAGGATCTCCATCGCCAGCGGGTTCTCGAGCCGCCGCTGCAGGACCCGCTTGAGCGGCCGCGCGCCGAACTGCGGGTCGTAGCCGAGCTCGGCCAGCAGCGCCTTGGCCTGCGGCGTCAAGATCAGCGAGATCTTGCGGTCGGCGAGCCGCTTGTCGAGGCGCTTGAGCTGCAGCTCGACGATCTTCTCCATGTCCTGGCGGCGCAGGCTGTGGAAGGTCACGACCTCGTCGATGCGGTTGAGGAACTCGGGCCGGAAGTGGCCACGCAGCGCCGCTTGGACCGTCGCCTCGACGTCGGCGTCGTTGCCGTCGTTGGCCGCCTCCAAGATGGCGTGGCTGCCGAGGTTGCTCGTCATCAGCACGATCGTGTTGCGGAAGTCGACCACGCGGCCGAGCGAGTCGGTCAGGCGGCCGTCGTCGAGCAGCTGCAGCAGCACGTTGAACACGTCCGGATGGGCTTTTTCGACCTCGTCGAAGAGCACGACGCTGTAGGGCTTGCGCCGCACCGCCTCGGTCAGCTGGCCGCCCTCCTCGTGGCCGACGTAGCCGGGCGGCGCGCCGATCAAGCGGGCCACGGCGTGCTTCTCCATGTACTCGCTCATGTCGATGCGGATCAGCGCCTGCTCGTCGTCGAACATATACTCGGCCAGCGCCTTGACCAGCTCGGTCTTGCCGACGCCCGTCGGGCCGAGGAAGAGGAAGCTGCCGATCGGCCGGTTGGGGTCCTGCAGGCCCGAACGCGCCCGGCGGATCGCGTTGGCGATGGCCGAGACGGCGGGCTCCTGGTGGATGACGCGGCTGTTCAGGCGCGTCTCGATGCCCATCAGCTTCTGCATCTCGCCTTCGAGCATTCGGGTGACGGGCACGCCGGTCCAGGCCGCCACGACCTTGGCCACGTCCTGCTCGCCGACGCTCTCTTCGAGCATCTTGCTGTCCTTCTGCAGCTCAGCGAGCTTGGCCTTGGCCGCCTCGACCTTGCGATCGAGCTCGGGGATCTCGCCGTATTGCAGCCGCGCCGCCTCGCCGAGGTCGCCGCGCCGCTGCGCGCTCTCGAGCTGGCTGACGGCCGACTCCTTGGACTCGCGCGCCTCGCGGATCGCCTGGATCAGCTCCTTCTCCTGGTGCCAATGCGCCTTGGCCGCGTCGATCTCCTCACGCAGCTCGGCCTTCTCGGCCTCCAGCTTGTCGCGGCGTTCCTTGCTGACGGTGTCGGTCTCGCGCGCCAGGCTCAGCAGTTCGATGTCGAATTGCTGGATCCTGCGCTGCAGCTGGTCGATCTCGGTCGGCACCGAGTCGATCTCGATGCGCAGGCGGCTGCAGGCCTCGTCGATCAGGTCGACCGCTTTGTCCGGCAGGAAGCGGTCGGCGATGTAGCGATCGCTGAGCATGGCCGCCGCCACCAGCGCGGCGTCTTGGATACGCACGCCGTGGTGGACCTCGTACTTGTCCTTGAGGCCGCGCAGGATCGAGATCGTGTCGGCCACCGAGGGCTCGTCGACCAGCACCGGCTGGAAGCGGCGCTCGAGCGCGGCGTCCTTCTCGATGTACTTGCGGTATTCGTCGAGCGTCGTCGCGCCGACGCAGCGCAGCTCGCCGCGGGCCAGGGCCGGCTTGACCATGTCGCCCGCGCCGGAGCTGCCCTCGGCCTTGCCGGCGCCGACCAGCGTGTGCAGCTCGTCGATGAACAGGATGATCTCGCCCTGGGCGTTGCTCAGCTCCTTGAGCACGGCCTTGAGCCGCTCCTCGAACTCGCCGCGGTACTTAGCG
>CAZPHC010000064.1:0-15860 GCA_964586155.1 uncultured Enterobacteriaceae bacterium
GCCGTCGCTGCAGGCGTCGTTCTCGGTGCAGACGCTGCCGTCGGCGTCGCAGGCCTCGGTGTTGTTGGCGAAGACGCAGCCCGAGGTGGCGTTGCAGCTGTCGTTGGTGCAGGCGTTGCCGTCGTTGCAGACCTTGGCGCTGCCGGCCTTGCAGCTGCCGTCGCTGCAGGCGTCGTTCTCGGTGCAGACGCTGCCGTCGCTGCACGCGGCCGTATTGTTGGTGTTGGTGCAGCCCGAAGCGGGCGCGCAGGCGTCGTCGGTGCAGGGGTTGTTGTCGTCGCAGGTCACGGCCTTGCCCGGCGCGCAGAGGCCGTCCTTGCAGCTGTCGCCCGCGGTGCAGACGTTGGCGTCATCGCAAGCGCCGCCCGGATTGGTCGGCACCGGATCGCAGGCGCCGGTCGCAGGGTTGCAGACGCCGACGGTGCACGCCGACGGCAGCGGCGCGGGGCAGATCACCTCCGAGGCCGGGTTGGGCGCACAGTAGGGCGGATCTCCGGACTTGTTGCAGTAGAGCGTGCCATTGCACAGGTTTCCATCCTCGAACGGTGCGCAGTCGCTCAGCTCCCAGCAGAGGCAGCCCTGGCCGACCAGCTTGCATGTCCCCGCCGAGCACGCCTCCATCGTGCAGACGAAGTCGTCGCTGTCGCAGGTGACGCCGTCCGGCAGCGGCAGCGCCTTGCACGTGCCGTCCTTTGGATCGCATTGCTGCGGTTTGCACGGCCCCTCCCCAGCGCCGGAGCAGGTCTTGACCGTGGCGGGATTGATCAGGCAGGTGCCGGTCGTGAGCTCGCAGTAGAGCGTGCCGTTGCAGCTGTTGCCGTCGTCGAGCGCGGCACAGTCGGCGTCGGCCTTGCACGGGCACTTGTTCTTCGCCGCCTTGCAGCTACCTGCGGCGCAGACGTCGAGGTTGGTGCACCAGCTTCCGTCCGCCTCGCACGGGCCGCCTTCATTCTTGGGCACGAGCGTGCATTTGCCGGTCTGGGGCGAGCAGGTCGTCGTGCTGCACTGCGGATCTCCGAGCGCGGCACATGACTGCTTGGTCGCGGGGTTCGGCTTGCACACCCCGGCGGGCTTGTCGCAATACAGCTTGATGCAAGCGTTGCTGGCTTCGAACGCCTCGCAGTCCTGGGTCGTTTTGCAGGTGCAGGTGTCCTGGGCCGCGACGCAGGCTCCTGCCTTGCATGCCTCGCCGACGCTGCAGAGCCAGCCGTCGTCGCAAGGTGCGCCGTCGGGCTGTGGCGTCATCTGGCATTGCCCGCTGCTCGGGGCGCATTGGTTGCGCAGGCAGGCCGTGTCGGACGACGTCGGGCAGGTGACGGTCGACGCCGGGTTCAGCTCGCAAAGGCCGCTCGCCTTGTTGCAGAACAGGACGCCGTTGCAAAAGTCGCTGTCGCCGAATGGCGCGCAGTCGGCGTCAACCTTGCATGTGCACGAAGAATCCAGCGGACCGGCCGTGCACGCCCCGTCGCTGCAGTGGTCGAGGGAGCAGGTCGAGCCGTCGATGTCGCAGGCCGTCGTCACGGGCATCGGGCCGAGCTTGCAGCTGCCGTCGCTGGGATCGCACTGCGTCGCAAAGCAGACCGTGTCGTCGGCGGCGCCACAGCCGATGATGGTCGCCGGGTTCACCTTGCAGGCCGGCGCGCCGTTGGCCTTGTCGCAGTAGAGCGTGCCGTTGCAGGGGTTGCCGTCGTCCACCGCGGCGCAGTCTGCGTCGACCTGGCACGCGCAGTCCGGCACGCCCTGGCACAGACCACCGCTGCACGCGTCCGCGCTGGTGCAAGCGTCACCGTCGTCGCAGGTGCTGCCGTTGGCCACCGGCGTCAACACGCAGGCGCCTGTCGCCGGCTGGCAGATGTTGGTGCGACAGGCGGTGTCCTGGCTTTCGTCGCAGGTCACCACCGACGATGGCTTCGTCTTGCACGCCGGCTTCGCGCCGCTGAGGTCGCAGTACAGGCTGCCGTTGCAGGCGTCGCCGTCGTCGAGGGTGGCGCAGTCGGCGTCGACCGCGCACTGGCAGCTCGACACCCCGACGCAGGTGCCGTTCGTGCACGCGGCGCTGACCATACATGGGTTGTCGTCGCCGCACGCCACTCCATTCTCGGCGTTGGTGACGCCGCAGGTCCCCGATGTGCTGCAGCTCGCGACCTTGCAGGGCTCCGAGGCGGCCGGGCACTCGTCGCTCGACTTGCACTGGACCGTTGCCACGTCCGCCGTCAGCGCGTCGCTGGAGGCGTCTTGTTGCGTGGAGGCGGTGTCCTCGGTGCACGCTGCGATCAAGAGTGCCAGGACGGCCATCGCCGGCGCCAGGCCACGAGCCGGCGTCGCGCACGTTCGATGGCAGCGGTTGTTTGGTCTTGCGGCGCATCGAGTCATCGCTGGAATCTCCGGGGCAGGTCGCGTCGAGCAGGCAGCGCCAGTCTGCACGGGATCCTGGACCGTTTCCACAGGACCGGATCGACGCGGATCACGCCTGCAGCGCGACGCTGTTCGGAGCGCCCGGTACGGGGGCCCCCTCCGCGGCTGCCGCGGAGGGCGGACGGCCATGGTCGAGCTGCGCGCTGGCGTCGTGGGCCTCGACCGACGGACCTCGACCGACGGACCTCGACCGCCGGACCTCGACCGACGGACCTCGACCGGTCGTGGCGCCAAGGGGTCGGGCCAAGCGCCGATGCCCGGGCGCGGGGCGGTGGGTGCTCGGACGCGCGTCGTCGGTCCCGCGCGCGTCGGCGCTGCCTGCGATGGGCTCCCCCTGCGGCCGCTGCGCCTCAGCGCCCGGGTCAATCCTGCCGGCTCCAGGCGAAGCCGACGCGCACACCGGCACGAACGCTCCACATCCAGGCTTCGCCGCCCCGAGGAGCGATCGCTTCGCCCATGACGACGAGGCCGGTCCAGGGCAGGACCTGCCGCAGCCGCAGCGCGGATACGCCGACCAACATGGCGACCCGGCCGCCCCAGCGCTGATCTGCCTGCTGCCACGGAATGCCGACCAGGACCGGCGCCGCCTCGATGTCCACGATGTAGGTGCCGAGCGTGCGGCGCAGCGCCACGGGCAGGGCCATCAAGAAGTCCACCGTGACGTCGTCCGTGCGCAGCTGATCGTCGACCAGGGCCGCGCCGCCGAGCTCGGGGCCGACGCGCAGGTTCCAGCTTGGGCCGAGGCCGAACGAGGCCGACACGCGCCCCGCGCCGCCGCCGCCGACGCGGATCCGGCCGCCGCGCACGCCGACGCTCGCGAGGCCGCCGCCCTCGAGGTTGAGCGTGACGCCCTCGCTGTCACGTTGGCGGCCGCGGAAGCGGGCGCTCGGCGCGACATGGAACGGGCAGTCTGCGTCGACCCGCGCCATCGCCGCCAGCAACAGCGCCCGCGCCCGCTCGAGCGCGATCGTCGGGCCCAGCGCGTCCAGATCGCGCTGCCCGGCCCGCCAGCGTGCCGCCGCTGGTCCACCGAGCGCCGTGATGTCCGCGTCATAGGTCACGACGGTGGCCCGGCGATCGACGGCGCGCACGCGGCAGACCGAGAGCAGGGCGTCGGCCAACATCGCCTCGATCTCGAAACGATCGATGGTCCAGCCACGCTGCTGCCGGAGCTCGACCATCTTGTCGAGGTCGTAGCGCAGGCCTTCCTGGGCGGCGGCCTCGGGACCGGAGGAGGCAGGATCTCCGGTGCTCGACGCCGTCGAGGGCAGCGCGACCGCCTGGGCGTCCGTCGGGCCGTCTGCCCGCGCCGGTCTCGCGACGCCGGTCGTCGCCATCCACGCGAGGCAGGCGGCGGCCAGCGCCCGCGGCCAGGGGCGACGCTTCGCGGCGCTGGCCGAGGGCCCCGCGCGACGGGGGGCTGCCACGTCGCTCACGGCTTGGGCTCGGCCGCGTGGTCGCGTTGCTGGGGGGCGTCTGGAGCCGCGCCCGGCCCCGATGGCGCCGGCGCGCGCCCAGGCTCGTCGGCCGCGCCGTGGCGGGCGACGAAGTCCTTGTACGACGCCCCGCGCTTGACGATCTGCCGACGCAGCCCGGCGATCGTGCTGGTGGGCACGTTCTTGACCCCGTAGCGGACGAACCAGCTCGGGATCATGCCCCCCGGGTTCGCGTCGATGATGTACTCGAGGTGGCTGCGGCCCGGGGCGATGCGGCGGATGTCGTAGCGGCCGTGCAGCACCGGGAAGCGCACCACACCGTTCGCCGGCCGGATCGCGGGCCACGCGATCGCGTCGAACGTCGCCTCGACCCGGGCGCCGCGATCATGGATCCGGGCCCCGGTCCGCAGCACGGCGTCACGGTCGGAGACCGGCCAGGTCGCGCGCAGGCGGTTGTGGAACACGACCTCGAACTCCGATCGCGTCTCGATGACGGTGCTGTGGACGCATGCGGCGTTCCACTCGCAGCTGCGGCCGACGTCGGCCAGCACCGCGAGGATCAGCAGCGGTTCGGCCAGGATCGTCGCCACGCCCTTGAAGCGCGGCAGCTCGCGGTGCGGATCCTCTTGGATGTAGACCGTGACGCCGTCGTCGTGGGCGAACTTGGTCCAGCCGGCGGCGAACGCGGGGGTGGTGAGCCCGAGCAGGACGGCGCTGAACGCAGGCAGGAGGCCACGCGCTCGGCGCCGACGAAGATGACAACCGGGCTCGGGCTGCGACACAGTGACCTCCGCCGGCATCGTGGCGGCCCCCCGGGCTCGATGCAAGCGAGCGTCGGAGGATGCCCAGGGCAGCATCGTATCGCTGGAGGTCGAGCATGGACATCATCGGCGGAGGCCGGGTCGGCATGGCGTTGGAGCGGCGGGCGGCGGCGCGAGGGCTGGGCTGCCGCGTCTGGACCCGCGACGACGACGTGCGCGAACTCGCCGACGGCGACGGCCCCATCCTCGTCTGTACCCGCAACGACGACCTCGACGGCGTCGTCGCCCGCATGCCGCGCAACCGTCGCAGCGACCTGGTGCTGACCCAGAACGGCATGATCCGCCCGTGGCTTGATCGTCATGGCCTCGCGAGCAACGGACGGGGCCTGATCTTCGCCGCCGTCGCCCGCCGCGGGGACGACCTGACACCTGGCGGCTACAGCCCCTTCGTCGGTCGCCACGCCGAGGCCGTGGTCGACTTCTTCGGCGCGATCGACGTGCCCGCGCGCCACGTGGACGCCGGGGCCTTCGCCGAGATCGAGCTCGAGAAGCTCGTCTGGAACAGCGCGTTCGGCCTGCTCTGCGACGCGCTGCACGCCTCGGTCGGCGCGACGCTGGCCGACCCGCGCTGTGACGCGCTGCTGCGGGAACTGGTCGAGATCGGCGCCGACGCGCTCGCCATCGCGCCCGACGTCGACGCCATGGTCGGGCGCCTGCGCGCGTATTCGGCCTCGATCCCGACGTACCGCGGCGGGGTCAAGGAGTGGCCGTGGCGCAATGGTTTCTTCGTCGACGCGGCGGCCGCGATGCAGCGCCCGCTGCCGGTCCACGCCGCGTTGCTGGCGTCGCTGCCGACGTCGCCGCGCTGAACGCGCCGCCGCGGGCTTTCGTCTCGGCGGGTTTTCACGTCGCGCGTGACCACGGCATCCAAGGGTGAGGTCGATCGCTGGCCTCACCGACCACGGAGGTCGGTGGCTCGACGCGCTCGGCGACGACCGACGACGTCCCTTCGGAGGTTCCCATGAACGCCAAGTTGTTGATGATCTCGATCCTGGTGGCCGCAGTGGCGCTGCCGTCCCTGGTCCTCGCCGGTCCCCGTGGTCCGGGCGGTCCGGGCGGTCCGGGCGGGCCGCGCGGCGAAGGCGCCGCCCCGGCCGAGCAGCCGGACGCCGATCGCATGGAGGCGCATCACGCACGGATGAAGGCGCACTTCGCCGACGTGCTGCGCAAGGATGTCGGCCTTCCCGAGGACCGCGCCCAGCAGATCGAGGCGATCTTCGGCCGCCAGCACAAGGGCGCGCGCGCGCTGCACCAGGAGATCCGCGGTCATCGCGAGGCGCTGCGTGCGCTGCTCGAGGCCGACTCGAACGACCAGGCCGCATACGCCAAGGCGCTGGCAGGCATCGAGAAAGGCCGTGAGGCCATGCGCCTGCACCGCAAGGCCGGCCTGGACGAGGCGCGCAAGCTCCTGAGCCCCAAGGAGCAGGCCAAGCTGTTGCGGGCGATGCACCAGGGGCGGCGCAAGATGATGGAGCGCGGCTTCGGCCCTGGCGGCCACGGCAAGGGGCGTCACGGTGCTGGCGGCCCCGAGGGTGGCCCCGAAGGCCCCGAGGATGACGACGACGGCCCCGACGCCTGAGCCGCTCACGGTCTCTCGACGGTCGCGACGCCCCCGCCGGAATCCGACGGGGGCGTCGTGCGTTTGGCGCGCGCGGACGCAAGGGCGTCCGGTGTGCACGGATGCAGGTGGCCCTCATGGAGTAGCGCTACTCCAGAATCGCCCGTCGCTTGCGCTGACGCGCGGAGATTCACCAGAGTCCGTGTGAGGATTTGTGGACGGAGCTCGATCCCCGACGTACCGTCCGCACGATCTGCCCCCAGTTCCGGGGTGCACGGAGGCGAAGATGAGCAAGATCCCAACAACAATCAGCTTGCTGCTGGCATTGGCGCTCGTCAGCCAGGGCTGTGGCACCGAGACAACCAAGGCCGAGACCGACACCAGCGCGGCCGACACCGCGACCGGCGACACGGCTGGCGACGCCACCGAGTCCGACGCGGCCGACAGCGCCGGCGACGACGGCACCACCACCGACGCCACGACCGAGGACACGGCGACCGGCAAGACGCACAAGACCTGCTCGGCGCTCGGCGATTGCGTCATCGCCGCCTGCGCGCCCAAGGCGTTCGCGGCGGGCTGCCAGGACGCTTGCCTCGGCGACGCCGAAGAGGCCGCGCTGCTGCCGGCCGCTGGCCTGCTGAGCTGCGTGCAGAAGGTCTGCCTGCCGGCGTGCAAGGACTCGAAGGAGCCGGGCTGTCTCGATGACTGCATGGGCGAGAACTGTGGCGCTGACGTGATGGCCTGCGTGACGCAGGGCGTAACGCCGGCGGGCACCTCGACCTGCCTGGAGGTTGGTGGCTGCTTCGAGAGCTGCGGCATCGGCAAGTCCGCCAAGCCGTTCACCTGCTTCTCGGAGTGCATCGCCAAGACCGACGCCGTGGGCCTCAAGGCCCTTGGTGACGTCGCCAAGTGCGAGGCGGACGCGAAGAAGGACGGCAAGGACGCAGAGGCCGTCTGCGCCCCGGCCTACATGGGCTGCCTGATCAGCGGCAAGAGCGGCGACAAGTCGTGCTTCGACCTCTTCGGCTGCCAGGCCGAGTGCGCCAAGGCCGGCAAGGACGAGGACGTCTGCCTCGGCACCTGCCTGCCGCAGCTGAGCAAGGACGCCCAGGCGACCTTCATCGACGCGATCCCGTGCTTCGAGAGCAAGGAGCCGGCCTGCGCGGCCAAGGTCATGAAGTGCATCGACCCGAGCGGCGACAAGACCTGCTACGAGGCGTTCGGCTGCATCAGCGGCTGCAAGGGCGGCGACGGCGACTCGGCTGCCTGCGTCTTCGGCTGCATCCACAACGTCAAGGCCACCTCGGCCCAGGCCCTGATGACGACGATCGCCGCCTGCGACGACGGCAAGGACGATGCCGAGCCGCTGCCGGGCGATCCCACGCCGACCGGCTCGGACGGCCCGACCAAGGAGTGCATGTCGGCGCTCGTGACCTGCATCGATCCGCCGGCCACCGGCCTGAGCTGCCCCGAGCTGGTGGGCTGCTTCGACGCCTGCGACAAGGCCGACCCGAAGGTCGAGGGCTGCCCGCTGACCTGCATCGCCAAGGGCGCCAAGGCCGACGTCTCGCTCTTGATGCAGTTCATGTCCTGCAACGCCGACTGCACCAAGGAGTGCGCCGACAGCAAGGACGAGGCCTGCCAGGTCAAGTGCATGGGCGGCAAGTGCCCCGAGCCCGTGTCCAAGTGCGTGCCCAAGTAGGCGACGCTCAGCTCCTATCCCGCTGAGGGATGCACACGCCGCCCCGCCCTGGTTCGTCCAGGGCGGGGCGGTCTGCTTTTGGCGGCGGCGGGCCCTGCGGCGGGCAGCGGCGGTGTTCGGGGGCTACGGGGCGGGTGCGTCGGCTGGTCGCGCGGTCAGGCGATGGAACAGCCGCTCCATGTCCGCGGCGGGCCCGGTCACCACGACGTGGCCGTCGCGACGGGCCTGTTCGACGCTCGAGGCCTGCAATGCCTTGCGATCGACCACCAGCGTCAGCCGGCCGCCTGCACCCGCACCCGAGCTGACGACCGCGAGCTTGTCGAGGCCCTGACGGTTGAGCCGCAGCTGCAGCGTGACCCGGCTGTCGCCGCGCTGCAGGCCGACGCTCTCGACGTCCCGCTCGTCGAGCAGGGCCGAACCGCCGACGTGGCAGACGCCGTCGGCCTCGCACCAACTCGGCAGGCGCTGCACGCCTTCGGCGCCGACGTCGGTCTCGGCCATGTGCAGCGCCAAGGGGCGGTGGACCAGCGCCGCGTTCGGCGCGCAGCCCAACGCCAGCACGGCGGCGACCAGGCCGGCAGACAAGACACGGGGCAGGCTTCGCATCAGCACCTCCTGCCAACAAGCTAGGTCGCAAGGGCGCGGGCGCGACCCTCGTATCGCGCCTGCGCTAGAACCTGGCGAGCAAGAAGCCGCCGCGCCCGGACTTGCCGCTGCACAGGCTACCGCCGATCAGGATGGATCCCGAGCCCTTGGTGCCGACCGGCGCCGGCGCGCTCGCGCCACCGCGGACGACGGCGGCCGCGTTGGCGCACAGGCTCGCAGGGAGCCCGAGATCGAAGCGAGACCAGTTGCTCGCGCCGCTTTGGGTGCCAGGCTCCTCGCGGTGGATCCACAGGGTCGGCACCGTCGCGCCGTCCGTCGCTCCCGGCCGCTCGCCGACCAACGCGATCGCGCCCGGCAGGCGGAACAGGGCGCGAAGCTGCACGCCTTTGGTCGGCTCGGCCTGGAAGATCGCGGCGCTGAACTGCTTGCTGCCAGCCTTCTGCACCCGCAACGTCGCCTCGGGCGCGGCGATCCAGACCAACGACGTGCCGTCGGCCGGCGTCCCGGTGATGGGGTGGCGCAGGATCGCGCCCTCGACGCCTGTCGTCGTCGCGATGGCGCCGGTCGCCTCGCTGACGAACGTCGGCACCGTCGGATCCCAGCGGTAGCGGTTGACCGCGCTCCAGCCTCCCGTCGAGCCCGCGAGGGCGCCCAGGTCGTAGGTCGGGGTGATCTCGGTGCTGCCGGTCGGCGCCAGCCAACTGACAGCGGCGCCGAAGGGCCGGATCGCCTGCGTGTACTTGGTGACGATGCAGACGAAGCTGCCGTTGCCGTTGGCGGCGCCGTTGCAGTGCGCCATGACGCCGCCGTTGCTGTCGCTCCAGCCGGCGAGCGTCGCGTGGACCAGGCTACCCTGCACGTCCGTGTCGACGTCGAGCCATTGCACCGCGCTCGCGCCGGCCCCGTACCCCTTGGCCACCTGCGCGGCCAGCGTGTTCGAGAGGCTCGGAGTCCACTTCCACACGCCGGCAGACTGGTAGAGCAGCCATATCTGGCCCTCGTTGCCGCTCGCGGCGTTGCCCGCAATCGCGCGCAGGGCCGGCGTCTGCGGCCCGAGTTTGGCCTGGCTCTCGAGCTTGATCGCGTCGCCCCCCGTGACGCCGGCGCTGGCTCGCCAGATCTGCCAATCGGCGGCCGCCTGGTCCTGCGCCGCAGCCGCAGCCGGCGCCGCGACGAAGAAGGACTTCGCCGCGGCCGAGTACGCGACGTCCGCGACGGGCCCGGGCGTGGCCACCAGGCTGAAGCCCTTGCAGACCTTGCTGACGCACATATCGGCGCTGGTCGCGGCGTTGCCGTCGTCGCAGGCCGCGAAATCGGGCAGGACACCGCCGGGGCTGCAGCCGCCAGCCGCGTCGCAATTGTCGCCGCCGGTGCAGGGGTTGCCGTCCTCGCAGGCGGTGCCGGGCGCGGCCGGCTTGCTCTCGCAGCTCCCCGTCTTCGGGTTGCAGGTCGAGAACGTACACGGGACGGTCGAGACGCAGTCCTTGGTCAGGCCGGCGCACGTGCCCTGGCCGTCGCAGGTGTCCGCTGTGGTGCAAGGTTGGTCGTCGTCGCAGGCGGTGCCGGACGGGCGCGGCACGAGCTCGCAGGTGGCGCTGCCGCTGTCACCGTTGCAGATCGCGTCGTTGCAGCCGTTGCTGGCGCCGCTGCAGTCGAAGAGCTTGCTAGCGACGCAGCCGCCGCCGGCGTCGCAGATGCTCGTGCTCGAGCACGGGTCGCCGTCGTCGCAAGCCTTGCCCGACTCGACGGCGAAGGTGCAGCCGGCAGTGCCACAGGTGTCGGTCGTGCAGGCGTTGCCGTCGTCGCAGTCGGCGTCTGCGGCGCAGGTGCAGCTCTTGTCCCAGCCGCCGGCCTTGCAGATGCCCTTGCCGTCGCAGCTGTCGTTGAGCGTGCAGCCCAGCCCGTCGTCGCAGGCGATGCCGCTCTGCAGCGGCACGAGCTTGCACTGGCCGCTGGTCGAGTCACAGGCCGCCGCGTTGCAGGCGTCGCCCTTGCAGACCTTGGCGCTGCCTCCGACGCAGGTGCCGGTCGCGCTGCAGCTGTCGCCGACGGTGCAGGGATCGCTGTCGTCGCAGGCCGTGGCCGCCGGCGCCAGGCCCAAGGTGCAGGCGCCGTTGGTCTCGTCGCAGACGCCGATCTGGCAGGAAGCGAAGGCGTTCGGGCAGGAGCGGGCCTTGGTCATCGCGCAGACGCCGGCGTCGTTGCAGGCTTCGCTCTCGCTGCAGAACAGGCCGTCGTCGCAGGGCAGGCCCGTGGCCTTGGGCTTGGCGACGCAGGCATCCTTGTCGTCGTCGCAGACGCCGTCGGTGCAGGGACCGCTCGCCTCGGCACACGAGCGCGGCTCGCCGGGGCTGCAGCTGCCCTTGTCGTCGCAGGTCTGGCCGACGGTGCAGTACAGGCCGTCGTCACACGGGGCGCCCGCCGGCAGATCCTTGAGCGCGCAGGCGGGCTTGCCGTCGTCGCCGACGCTGCACGCGCCGACGCGGCAGGCGGTCGCGCCCGCGCTGCAGTCGAAGCTCTCGCCGGGCTGGCAGCTGCCCGAGACGCAGGCGTCGTTGACGGTGCACGGCGAGCCGTCGGCGTCGCAAGGGGTCGCGTCCGGGCGGGCCTGGGCCTGGCAGGTGCCCGCGTCGTCGCAGACGCCGACGTTGCAGGCCTCGTCGATCGCGTCGTCGTCGCAGCTCGCCTTCGCGGGCAGGGGCACCACCTTGCAGCCGTCGGCCGTGCAGGTGCCCGTCAGGCAGGGGCCGGTGCCTTCGAGGTCCGCGCAGTCTTCGTCCTGGGTGCAGGTGGCGCCGATGGCGGTGTCGACGGCGTCGCTGCCTCCGTCGTTGTGGACCAGTCCGTCCGCCTCGTCCGTGCCGTCGGCCGAGCCGTCGAGGTCGTAGACCGACGCGATCGTGACCCGGCCGCAGCCGGGCAGGGCACACCACGTGGCGACCGCCGCAAACAGCCAAAGCGAGGGCCTGTGGGGCGATCGGCAGTGCATGGGGAGCCTCGGACGGTGGAGCGTGCTGGGGGGCCGCGTGTGCGCGGACGACACAGTCTAGCGGCTCTGCATCGACCTGCCCAGGTCGCAAGACGCCGGAACTCGCGCTGCACGTCCCCCTCGACGGAACACTCTTGAACATGGTTCGATAGGCGCGGGTGCCGGGGAGACTCACCATGACCAGCGTTCGCCGCGGCCGCCGCTCGCTGCCGCGTCTCCAGTTCGGAGTGCTCGCGATCCTCGCAGTCGGCTGCGCCGCCACGTCCGACGCGGTCCCTGACGCCTCGGCCGGCACCCCTGCGGACGGCGCGACGGCGTGGACCGGCGCGTCGACCACGACGACCCGCGACTTCCTGGTGACGTCCCTGTCGTTCGACGTGCCCGAGGGCATCCACGCCCAGGCCGAGACCGTCGCCAATCCCTGCGGCATCAAGGCGGGCACGGACAACAGCCTCTACGAGCCCCTGGTCCTCGAGGGCCTGCAGGTCGACGGCTTCGATCTCGACGGCGCCGACACCCAGGACGACGGTCCTTGCCCGCATCGGGATTTCGTCGGCCCTCACGGCGAGACCGGCATCGACTACGGCTTCCTGCACGTGATGGACAAGATCCGCCCGGCGCGACCGGGGCAGACCATCGAGACGGTGCTGCGCTCGGCGCCGGCGCAGGGCCTGGTTCGCATCGGCATCCGGTTGACCGGCGTCGAGGACATCCAAAACGACGACGACGTCGGGGTCCTGATCGTCACGACGGCCGAGGCGCCGCTGCTCGGGGCCGACGGCGAGCTGCTCGCGGGCAGCTCGGTGCGAGTCGACGACGATCTCGCCTTTCGCTCGGCGCTGCAGGGCCGCATCGTCAACGGCGTCCTGACCGCCGGACCGGGCGACGTGACGATGGGCAAGGTCAACCTGCTGGTGTCGCAGAACCGCATCATCGCGCTCAAGGACGCGCGCATCCGCGCCAAGGTCTCGACCTCGCCCTCGGGCGATCTCGAAGTGGACGCGCGGGTCGCAGGCTGGTGGCAGCGCGACTCGATGGTCGAGGCGATCGGCACGGCGATCCTGGCGATCGGCGCGAACAACGGCGAGCTGGCCTGCGTGCTCGACGCGTACGCCGACCACTCGCTCGACGGCAAGACCTGCGACGCCATGTCGACGATGATCCACGCGCGCGCCGTCGCGGGCTTCCTCACCGGTCTGCCCGACGACCCACGAGGTCCCTGAGATGACCGTCGCCCACGTCGTCGAGGCAGGCAAGGTGCGTTGGCGCGTCGGGACGGCGCTGCTGCTGGCCTGGGCCGCAGCGTGCGGCGGCTGCGGCCGAGCCGACGAGGGGCGTGACGAGGCCCTCGCGCCGGCCATCGAGCTGCGCGACTTCGCGCCGGGCCCGATCGCGATGCGCCGGCTGACGCGGGCCCAATATGTCGCAACCCTGCGCGGCGTCTTCGGCGACGACCTCAAGGTCCTGCCGCCGACCGAGGTCGACGTGGCGGTCGAGGGCCTGCTGACCGTCGGCGGCAAGGTCGCGTCGGTCACGCCTGCGGGCATGGAGGGCTACCTGCTCTCGGCGCGTCAGGTGGCCGCGGCTGTGCTCGCGCCGGATCGCCGGGCGGCCGTCGTGCCCTGCACGCCCGCCGATGAGGCGGCTGCCGACGACGCCTGCGCCCGCGCGTTCGTCGAGTCGCTCGCGCCGTTGCTGTTGCGCCGCGCCGTGCGGCCCGAGGAGGTCACGAGCGCCGTCGGTCGCGCCCGGGCCGCGACAGAGGCGTTGGGCGCGTTCTGGGCCGGGCTCGAGTCGCTGCTGGTCGGCTGGCTGATCAGCCCCGAGTTCCTGTTCATCCAAGAGCGCGCCGGCGCCGACGCGGGGGATGGCAGCGGCGCACGCTTGACCCCCGAGGCGCTCGCGTCGCGCTTGAGCTACTTCGTCTGGGGCCGAGGGCCGGACCTGGCGCTGCTGCAGGCCGCGGCGGACGGCTCGCTGCTCACCGAGGCCGGCTATGCCGCGCAGCTCGACCGCCTGCTCGCCGACGGCGCCCAGCTCGAGCGGGGCGTGCGGGCGCTGTTCACCGACCTGCTCGGCCTGGCCAGGCTGGCCTCGGTCGACAAGGACGACGTGCTCTTCCCGGCGTTCACGGCCTCTGCGGTCGAGGACGCGCAGGAGCAGACGCTGCGGACGGTGGTCGATCACCTGCTGACGCGACGGGCCGACTACCGTGACCTCTTCACGACGCGCAAGACGTTCATGAGCCGCCATCTCGGCCCGATCTACCAGGTCCCCGTGGTCGATGACTGGCAGCCCTACGAGTTCCCGCCGGGCGGGGCGCGGGCCGGGTTGTTGAGCCAGGTCAGCTTTCTCGCCCTGAACGCGCGCGCGGTGCGATCGTCGCCGGTGCTGCGCGGCGTCTTCGTGCTCGACCGGCTGCTCTGCATCCAGATCCCGCCGCCACCCGGCGACGTCAGCTTCGACGCCGTCGCGACCGGCAGCAACAACGCGCCGACCGCACGACAGCGGCTCGAGGTGCATCGTGTCAGCCCGAGCTGCAACGGCTGCCATCTGGTGATGGACAACATCGGACTCGCGCTCGAGAACTTCGACGCCATCGGCCGATTTCGCACCCACGAGTCGGGCGTCGCCATCGACACGAGCGGCGAGCTCATGGGCACGTCCTATGCCGACGTGCGTGGCTTCCACACCGCGCTGCGCAACGCGCCCCAGCTGCCCAGATGCCTGGTGCAGAAGCTCTTCATGCACGGCGTTGGCCGCGACACCGTCGCGAGCGAGGTCCGGCTGATCCAGGCGCTCACGGCGGACTTCGCGCGGGCTGGCTACGATTTCGTCGCGCTGATGCGCAACATCGCCATGAGCCACGGCTTCCGCGCCACCAACGGGCCGCAGGCGCTCGCGGGCGAGGCGACGTCCACGCCCGGCGGGGAGGGCGGCAAATGAGCAAGGATTGGACCCGCCGGCGCATCCTCAAGGGCGTGCTCGGCGGCGCGACCGTCGCGGTGGGGCTGCCGCTCTTCGACGCGCTCTTTGACGGCAACGGCGAGATCCTCGCGCTCGAGGGCAAGGCGCCGGCGCGCTTTGGCACCTGGTTCTGGGGCTGCGGCGTGAACCCGGGGCGTTGGGTGCCGACCAAGGAGGGGGCGGGCTACGACCTGCCACCCGAGCTCGCCGCCGGCATCGAGGGCTTCGCCCACAAGGTCAACGTGCTGACGGGCTTCGATACGCCGCTCAACGGCCGCAACAACTTCCCGCACTATTCGCCGCCGATGGTGACGCTGACCGGCGATTCGCCGACCGGCGACCACCATGTGCCGCGGGCGACGTTCGACCAGGAGATCGCCGGGGTCATCAGCGCGAACTCGCGATTCCGCTCGCTGGACCTGCACGCCGAGGGCGACACGAGCTCGTGGAGCGCGGCCGGCACCGGCGCGACGACGCCGACGGTGGGATCGCCCCTGCAGCTGTACCAGCGCGTCTTCGGCGAGGGCTTCCAGCTCGGCGGCGGCGCCTTCTCGCCCGATCCCAAGATCCTGGTCCGCAAGAGCGTGCTCTCGGCCGTGCTCGAGGACACCAAGCGGCTCAAGCTCGAGCTCGGCAGCCACGACCAGCACCGGCTCGACCAATACTTCACGTCGGTGCGTCAGCTCGAGCAGCAGCTCGACATCCTGTTGACAGAACCGCCGGAGCTCGCGGCCTGCTCCAAGCCTGCGAGCACCGGCAAGGGCCCGCCGGCGCTGCTGGTCCAACAGGTCGTGGCCAACCACAAGATGCTCACGGACCTGCTCGTCCTGGCGCTGGCCTGCGACCAGACGCGCGTGTTCAACATGACGCTCTGGCGCTTGTTCACCGATGTCCGCTACCCGGGCGAGCAGGTCGGCTACCACAGCCTCACCCACGACGAGGCCGTCGACCCGTCGCTCGGCTACCAGCCCCTGAGCCAGCGCTTCTTGCTCGAGGCCATGGGCTGTTGGCGCTACCTGCTGCAGGCCCTGGCCGACGTCCAGGAGGGCAACGGGACGCTGCTCGACCATGTGGCGGTCTTTGCCCATTCGGGGACGGAGTTTCCGAAGGAGCATGGGACGCAGAACATCCCGATGATGGTGGCGGGATCTGCGGCTGGGTTGTTCCAGACGGGGTTGCATCTTCGGGGTGGTGCGTCGTCGACGGCGCGGGTGGCGTTGACGTTGCAGCAGGGATTTGGGGTGCCCGTGGGGACTTGGGGGGTTGGGGACAATGAGACGAGTACGGCTTTGGGGGAATTGTTGATGTAGCGGGGTTGGTTCTTTGAGGTGTGTTGGTTCGACCATGCGAGGAGGGGGAGACCCCT
>CAZPHC010000065.1:0-14732 GCA_964586155.1 uncultured Enterobacteriaceae bacterium
GCCAATCATTAGGCGTGGTGTCAGGGAATGCCACCGCAAACCCCTCCAGAACCTTACCGCTGGGAACCAATGAAGAGTCATTGTAGAGCCGATAAACAGTCGGCTCTGATAGCGTCGTAGCCTTCCAGAGAGCGTAGGCAGTCAGCCCTCTGGAATCAGCAAATTCTTTAATCCTGTTCAGCACTTTCATGCCTCCTATACTCTCATGTATTGAGGATACCTAAATTTATGAGAGTATTCAAGTTTTTATCCTAAATACTTGACAGTATCCTAAAAACTTGAGAGTATGGGTATGTCAAAGGGCACTGACTCAAACCGCCAAGCCTGACCAGTGCCCCCACTCACTAAGGAGTTCCACCATGTTAAATGTTCTGCTTGCTGAAATGGCCACCGGAGCCGAAAAGCTCATCCAATTGCCCGCTGATTGGGAACCGTGGCAGGTGTTCCGCCATGTTCGGACGAACTACCCCGCTTACTGCTTTTTGGAGAGCTGGGAAGCCCCAGCAGCGGTAGGGGAAGCGATCGCCGCGTAATCGACCAGGCGAAGGGGCAGCGCCAAAACTGCCCCACCCACGCCCACACGCTACACGGGCATTCACCACAAAACTTTGGAGGAATTTCAACCATGATTCAGGACATTTTGACCTACGCAATCGAAGCGATCGCTGTCGGCAGCGCCATCTATTTCGGGACCATGTTTATCGCCGGATACCCCGCGTGGAAGCGCCGCAGAACTGCACCAGAAGCCCCCATGCCGTCAATTCATGATTTCAGCGACGACGAGCTGGTCAATCATCTCGTAGACACCCTCACTGATGCCGCAGAACTGCCAGAGGAGCCGGAGTGGTTCAATTGCGAAACTTTGGTGAACTGTGACAGCAATCACCAGTCCGAACAGGCGATCGCCTCATTCTCAGATGTAATCGTGCCTTTCGCCCGCAAGCCCAAAGCATTTGTGCTGGAGCTGATGAACTCCCAGGAGCTGCGGAAACTGTGCAGCGATCGCGGGATTCGCTGGCGAAATGCCCACGGCAAAGGGAAGCACCTCAGCAAAGGGCAGATGATTCGGGCACTTTCGTCTGCATCAGCCGCCTGAACCCATTCATTCAATAAGGCAGGGCATATGCAGTTAGCGCGATCGCCCCCCGTTGCACCCGGCCCAGTAGCCCACCCCGACCGCTCAGCGCTGCCAGCGCGACATCAGGTGCATCTGCTGAAATCTGCCGGATTTGCTCCAGCTCTTCCTGGGCAGCCGTAACGGCACGGCCTCCAGTGGGTGGAGGTGGGACCGGAGGGGGAGCGCCCTGCGGCGACGAAACTACAGTAGGTGTGTCGCCCTGCTGGAGGTTGTTCAGTCGCTGAACGCCCGCAGCCATCAATTGCTCAGCCTCGCTCAACTCCTGCTTAAGCTGGGGAATATCAAGGGAAAAGACAATCTCGATTTCATTTTCATTATTCATGGGCTTGTTCAGTGACTGAACGACAGGATTCCACAGCCCACAACGCTACCACCAATTCTAAACGGAAGCCCTCAGCCTGGGGCGATCGGCTTTTACATCACATTTGGTTAGAACGATCGCGCGGTTGATTGCGCTGAAGCCCCAGATTGCTGACCGACTATCGCAAATTTAGCGACAGTGACAACCTCCCAGAACAAAATCCCTTCAGTTTGTTGCTGAAGGGATGAAGTAGAGAACGCTTTAACATGAACCCATTGCTTCTGCGATTTTCTCAAGATAATCATTCAAGCTCAATCCATGCGCTTGAGCCAATTGATTAAGGGTTACAACCTTGGGCCTAGAACCCTCCTTCTCAATTCTCCTCAGATGCCTATCTGATACATTGGGAATTTCGTCTTGCTTTAAGCCAAACTCTTTTCTGACTTTTGCTATAGCTTTCCCAAACTTTGCATCATAAGCCAAAGCTTCAGCCTTCAGTCGATCACGCAGATTGGAGTCAACAAAAAACCTCAAAGCCTCCATATCAAGGTGAACATCAATGCTTTCCCAATAAAGAAAACTACCTTCCTCGTCCAACTCAAACTTGGAAAATTCTTCAACAGATAGCTCTGATAGTGCAGGCAAAGCATTGAAGGGGATTTCCCAGGTCTTCAGATTGCAATCTGTTACACGCAGGAGGGAGCCATCAACAGATGCTAAAGCTATGAGAACTTCCTCTGCTCCCATTTCCCAAGCAGTTTTAATTCTTGCTACAGCATCAGAAGAGGATTGTAACGATAGCGTCCTAAGAGGCTTTCTAGAGTTTTTTGACTCATACAATAGAAAGATTGCGAAAGGCTCTTGAAACAATATTTGGAGATTGTGATTAGAACAAGGACTCGTAAGAACCTCAACATTAGGCAAGCCAATGTAAGAAGGATCAAATATAAAGCTGTGAGAATGGGAGTCTGCAATGGCAGGGCTGCCCACAGATTGCTCCTGCTTTGAATCACAGGAAGCATTTGAAGACAAGGCTTTAGAAATGACTGCCATCATATTCTCTCCCTTACACAAACTGAACTTTCCCACTGAGCTAAGAGCATTTCTCTCTGTGTTACAACAAATGCTCTAAGGCTTCTTTGATCCTTAGATGTGACTTCTACTTTTTTGGACTTGAATTTGTATTCAAAGCAAAGGCTACTCTTAGTGCAATCAAGAATACTTATCCTGATTTCCCATGCACCTTTTTTCCTCACATGGAAGTGAGGAGGGCGATGATCATGCGAGTTGAAAAACGCATCCAACCCTTGGATATCAAACCCTTGAACTTTAGCCAAGAAATTCAGGAACTGAGGGGGCGTACTCCTTTAACGTATACGAGAACCGGACAATATGTCAAGGTTAAAACGCAAATGTCCGGTTTTCTTCTACCCCTTGGCAGGTATATAAGCAGGACGGCACTACACTGAAATCATGTTCAATCCTTCTCTGCAAGGCTTGAGTGGATCGCTATCTTAGGAGAAGCGATTGAACATGAACTGGCGGAACTGTGGCACCAGGGCAAGGCGATGACCAGGGCGATCGCCCCAAGCCAAACAAGAGTTCTTGTGTAGCTAACCAGCTAATTACACAAGAGCGACGCAGGAGGAAAGGAGCCGCTCGCGCCGTTCAGTGACTGAACATCGGAGAGGGCGATCGCCCTCTCCAGGAAACATCCCAGAGAGGGCGACAGAGACTATTGAGCTGTTGTCACCTCCTTCTCAGGATTTGGTTCGGCGGACTGCTTCAGTGCTGGAGGTTGAGCAGGAGGCTGGCCCTCCCGACTCTCGATCTTGAGGCGATTACCCCAGATCTCAGCATCAAATACTCCTCCCTGTTGCAGGACAGTATCGGTGAGTTTCATGATGAAAGTTCCACCGACAATGATTACGATTAGCAATGTAAGAACGTCAATGAGGCTCATAACTACTCTAGAAAGGTGGACATGAGGCTTGTTGGCTTGGAAGCTTCGGTGCTCACTACACCGGAGCTTCCCGTTTTGACTTAGCGACCTGCCTCAGTGGTCGCAGGTTTACACCTCCCGACTACCAAGTTGTTGTCCCCAAGGTACCCAACGAGTGATGGGCATTAGTGGGCATCATTGGTCGAACTACGGACGAAAGCGGAACGACTACCTCACAATCACCCAGATACAGGCGGAAAAGCTCAAAAGATGCCGGATTCGTATTGCCCTTGTAAGAGTATCTAAGTGTCTTATGACTGGTTCTCTGTGATAGAAAAGCCCTCTGCGCCTGTGCAGGGGGCTTTTAGCGGAAACAAAATTCTTGTAAACATATTTCAGACCTCAACCAGATCCCACTGGATGCGATCGAAGCGGGCCGGGTTCGCGGCTGTATACCGAACTGTGTGCTGAATATTTTTGTGCCCCAAGTACTCCTGAATATCTCTGGTGGGTAGTCCCTGCTCTGCAAGCCAGTAACCGCAGGAGTGACGCAGCATATGGGGATGAACCGGAAGCGGTAGTTCTGCCAGTTCCCCACACCTGGCAATCATTTTGGCGATCGCATCTTCAGATAGCGGATTCCCCCGCTCACCGTTGAACAGATGGAAACTGCCGTTAGATTGCTCCTTCAGCTCCTTCAGCAGCGCCAACTCATCCGCCTGGAGCCGATGCACCCCACTGGTCGAACCTTTTAACCGGGTGATGGCGATCGCCGCCTGGTCGAACATGATTGCATCCCACTTCAGCAGGCAAGCTTCCCCCACCCTCAAACCATGACGGTACATGAGGAGCAGCAGCATCCTATCCCTCAGCCGATGCCGTCCCCTCGTCTCTGCCGCCAGCAGCAACCGGGAGAACTCGTCAGGGGTCAGGTGCTCTCTACTGCGGTAGGAGCGGTTAGGCAGTCGCCGGGGAAGAGTTGCAGATTCCATTGGGGCAGTTCATCAGCTCGATAGTTCCAATCTACTCTAACTGTCGAAAAAATGGTTGTTTTTCCGACAGTTTTAGGCATTGAAACCCGCATTCCACCGTGATTGACACCTGAAGGTCGGGATAGCGCGACCGATTTTGTTTTTCTTATCAATGGCGATCGCCCCAAACCCTTGATTTTCCGTTAGTTACTTGCGATTGATAAGGTTTGCTTACCACGCTTCCGATGTATGCGCTGATGTCCTCCCAAAACCTTGACAGACAGGGTAGGCTTGTGACAGCACTGCTTTCACACTATTTCGATGAGCAGAAAAACTAATGTCTCGGTCAGATTGGAGCAGACGACAGTTGATAAGCTCCAGTCATTGGCCGATGAAACCGGATTGAGTTTGTCTGACCTGGGAAGAGAAGCGATCGCCCGCTATTTGGGTGAACAGGTGCCAACCGTGGGCGATCGTCTGACCAGGCTGGAGCGGGAAATCGAGAATTTGAAAAGCCGATTGCGATTGATTGGGAATTGATGTTCAGTGACTGAACGACCAACTACTGAAAGTACCCCTGACAACAATGCCGACAGGAGTATGATTTCACTTGCTTACGTAATTACTCATGATAATCGCCCTTTGCAGCCAGCAAGGGGGCGTGGGAAAGGGGCCACTCGCTGTGTATCTTGCCCATGCGATCGCCCCTTTTGGGAACCATTGGTAAAACTCAGGAAGCACTATAGCGATCGCACCCAACAGAGGAACGTGGGGAGGCTCAGTCCCTTTTCTGCTAATTGTTGGCAACTGTCAAATCTAAGCACAATAAGTCCGGCACCCTCCTCACCTCCCAGGATGCACCCGATAGGTACAGATGCAGGGACTTTCACCGGATGACGTTGCATTTTTCGGCGGATATAGTTGGAAAAATGCTCCCTTAGCCCGCGTTGAACTGCCTCCATGACCTCTTCATCTGACTCCCTGCAATCGTTCGTTAGCTTCTGTCAGCAGCACATTAGAGGTGATGAGAAAAGCGAAGCTCAAACATTCCTCAACCGCTTCTTTCAAGCTTTTGGGCATGAAGGGGTTAAAGAAGCTGGTGCAGAGTTTGAGGAGCGGCTGAAGAAAAGCAGCGGTAAAGGGGGCACAGGGTTTGCTGATCTGGTGTGGCGATCGGGGAAGGGTGTTGCTGGGGTCATCATTGAGATGAAGTCCAGGGGCGAAGACCTGAATAAGCACTACGCCCAGGTGGAGCGCTACTGGATGCGAATCACGCCAAACCGCCCCCGGTATGCGATACTTTGTAACTTTGATGAGTTCTGGATCTTCGACTTCGAGAACCAAGTCGATGACCCCGTGGATCGAATTCGTTTGGAGGACTTGCCCCAGCGGGCAGGCGCACTGTCCTTCATGAGAATTGGGGGACAGCGTCCCGTCTTCCGTAATAACCAGGTTGAGATCACTGAGCGCAGCGCCCGACGGATAGGGGATCTCTATCAGACAATTTACCAACGGGGTAAACGCACAGGTTTTCGAGACTTCGACGAGGAACAGCTACAGCGGTTTTTGCTGCAATGCGTTTTAGCCATGTTTGCAGAGGATCGGGGGCTGCTTCCCTCAGATCTGTTTGTGAGCCTGGTTGAGGACTGTGTATCAGGAGTGGGCACATCCTACGACCTGTTGGGTGGTTTGTTCCAGGAGATGAACCGCAGCGGCATCACCCCAGTTGGACGCTACAAGGGGGTCGATTACTTTAATGGTGGGCTTTTTTCCATCGTTGAGCCAATCGACCTCACTCTAGAAGAATTGAAGCTTCTGGAAGTTTGCGCTAAAGAAAATTGGAGCAATGTGCGACCGTCAATCTTCGGAAACATTTTTGAGGGGGCGATCGACCAGGAGAAGCGCCATGCTCACGGCATCCACTTCACTAGCGAGGTCGATATCCGCCAGATTGTTCGCCCCACCATCAGTGATTATTGGGAGGAGCGGATCAACGCTGCAAGCACGATTGGAGAGCTAAACGGCTTGCAGATGGAGTTACAAGCCTATCGGGTGCTTGACCCTGCCTGTGGCTCTGGCAACTTCCTATATGTGGCTTACCAGGAGTTAAAGCGCTTAGAGAAGCTGTTGATTGACAGGATCGCCGAACGCCGCCGCTCTGACACTGGACAGATGGCAATGGGGTTTGTGACTCCACTTCAGTTTTTTGGAATGGACACAAACTCGTTTGCGGTGCAGCTTGCCAGGGTGACAATGATGATCGCCCGGAAGATTGCGATCGATAAATATAGTCTGGATGAGCCATCTCTCCCCCTCGATACGCTGGATGGAAACATCGTGTGTAAGGATGCCCTATTTAGCGAGTGGGTTCCGGCTAATGCTGTAGTTGGAAACCCTCCATTTTTGGGGGGAAAGCACATGAGGATCGGGCTTGGTGATGATTACATTGATCGCATATTTGACCGCTTCTCTGATGTCAAAGACTCAGTTGATTTCTGTTCATATTGGTTCCGTTTAGCCCATGACCATATCGGTGAAAAGGGGCGGGCTGGGTTGGTTGCGACAAACTCAATCAGTCAGGGCAAAAGCAGGAGAGCCGCACTTGATTACATCACTCAAAACGGTGGCTACATACATGAAGCAATTTCAACTCAGCCGTGGTCTGGAGAGGCGAATGTTCACGTCAGCCTAGTTAACTGGATTAAGGAGAAGCCTACCATCTACCACTTAAATAATAGGTGTGTGGAACAAATTAACTCTTCTCTGACTTCAACAGTCGATGTTTCTAAAGCCCATAGACTAAAAGCAAATCTCAATCAATGCTTTCAAGGAGTTATTCCTGTAGGTGGCGGCTTCCTGATTCCCGAAGATATTGCTAATAACTGGATTAAGCAAGACCCCAAAAACAAAGATGTCTTGAAATTATTCTCAATGGGTGCAAATTTAGCGAAAGAACCTCATGGGAAACCGCAACGCTGGATTATTGATTTTGACAATCGAACACTAGAGGAAGTTAGTGAATATAAATTGCCTTTCGCTCACGTAAAAAAATTTGTTAAACCAGAGCGTGAAAGGAATCGTGAGCTGGTAATGCGTGAGAAATGGTGGAGATTTAAGCGCACGAATGAAGCAATGCGCTCTGCACTTGCCCAGATTCAAAACTGCTTCGCCGTCCCAAGAGTATCAAAATGGGCTGTGTTTACACCCTTTCCTACTACTTGGTTGCCTGGTGACAAAACTTTAGTTGTTGCTTCTGATGATTTTTATGTCTTAGGTATTCTCACTTCTTGTATTCATCGCGTTTGGATGAATGCTCAAAAATCAACACTAGAAGACCGAACAGCATACACCCATAACACTTGTTTTGAGACTTTTCCATTTCCTCAAAACCCAACATCAAACCAAGTTAATCAAATTTTCTCCATTTCTGAGGAACTCCATGAGTATCGCTCCTTAGAAATGGAGAAACGACAATGGGGAATTACCAAACTTTACAACGAGTTCTTTAATGAGTCAGCCAGCAAACTGCGACAACTCCACGACAAGCTAGACCAGTTAGTAATGAAAGCCTACGGCTTTGAGTCGAGCGATGACATCTTAGAGAGGCTATTAACGCTTAACCTTGAACTGGCGGAGAAGGAGAAGCGAGGGGAACCCGTCGTCGGCCCTTGGTCGCCTTACCAGTAGGTGCAGGTGCAGGGTTTACACTGGCTGCATCTGCACCAGACATAAGCCCTACTGTGGCACACTTCCAGCAGCTTGCTGCCTCGACCCACCCCAGTTGGAGCGGCAGGTAGAGTTGCTTCAGAATCGCCTACGGCTACTCAGCGCTGGTTAGCTTCTGCATCAACTTCAGCAAACTGGGGAGGCTTTTTAGTAGCTTCTCCTCATCTGGAGTCAGTTCCCGGTCTAATGCCTCTGTCCTCCATCTCTCCAGTTCTACAACCCCCTTTTTCAGTCGGGCGTTCGGATTAATTCGGACATCTGTCCGATTTTCTGAGTTTTCTTGCAAATATCGATTAAGGGTTCTCAGGCTCTTGCCTACGATTACTTCCAGTGCTGGCAGTAAGGGCTTTTCTCCTTTAGCAGGGCGACCTCTCCGATCCGTGTATCCTGCTGCCTTTAACCGTTCCGCCAGAGCCTTTACCTCTGCTGGGGTGTAGTCCCGGCGCTGCTCGTTCTCCGCCACCTCAACCTGAAGGGCCAGCTCCGGTTCTTCCTCAGCATCAAAAGGCATCACCCGCACTGGAATGCGATCGCCCTCAAACAGCTCTTCATAGAGAGCACGATTCTTCTCCTTCAGCAGACGAACTGCGGCGAGGCGATGACCACCGGCCAGAAGTCGCCCACCCTCATCCACTGCCAACGGCTCAATCAGGCCAATTGCAGCGATTGACTCCGCCAAGGCTTCGACATGGGAGAGCCGCAGATCCCTGGTATTCTCTTCACGCTCCTTGATGGCGTCGAGAGGGAGGGTAGAGGCTGGACTGGGGGAGACTGTTTCTGAAGCGGGAGATGGGCGATCGCTCACATCTCCCTTTGCAGCCCGGAAGATTCCGCTGTACTTTCCCTTTGGGTCAGTCATTCAGCACCTCCAGCACTTCCTTCCCCAGCGCCTCATAGTCGAGCCAGCCGAGGCGATCGCGGCCAGACAGAGCGGAGATGGGGACACCTGCCAGAGCAGCTTTTTGGAAGCCAGCAGAACGCCGAATCAGCGTTCTGAATACTGGGATGCCATTAGCTCGCAGTTCCTCCCGCATGATCTCCCCTTCCCGGCTTGGCTTGGGAGGAACAACGGTTAACAGCGCCCGATAGGTTGCTCCGCCCAGTGCTTGAGCCGTCTGGAGCATCGGTTCCAGGGAGACGACATCTGGCAGCGTGGGAAGAATCAGCAGGTCCGCACCCTCAGCCAGTTCCTTCAGGTCAGTGGAGTCCGGTCGCGCTGGTGTATCGATAACAAGGTAGTCGCGCCCCTGCACCACCTTCATCGCCTTCCGCTCATCCACCACAACAAAAGGCAGGTTACCGCGCTCTGACCAGGCGATCGCCGTGCGGTTGGGGTCGCCATCCACTAGCACCACATCTCCCAACGCACTAAAGAATGTAGCCAGGTGAATCGCTGTAACAGATTTGCCGCAGCCGCCCTTAAACCCAGTGACGGTAACAATCTTCATTGGTTCACAAACACGGAACCCCAAAATACTACACCAGCGCAGAGGCACAAAAAAAAGGGGCGATCGCTTGTCCAGGGTGGAGAGGGAGCTTGAGAAGCTAAAGCGCCGATTTCGCCTGTTCAGCGACTGAACGGCAAAAAATCTTGTGTAGCGTAAGAGTTTATTACACAAGAATAAGCGGACGACCAAGATGGGGGAGGAGGGGCGAGAAGCCATCTCAAAATCAGGTAAAAAAACGGCAAAAGGGATCATTAAAAAGCCAAATAAAAAGCCTGGAATTCCTTCAGGGTAGGGGGTTTGGCTAATGATCCACTATAAATCACATGGATCATTAATGATCCTTTTTTGTAGCCCACCACCAGGCAGGGGAGGAGCAGGAGGAGGGGGGAGTGCGATCGCGCAGGGAGTGCAGGTTGGGGTGCTGGCTCATGCAGCAGACCTCCTCAGCGCCTCAGCTATCCCCAAAACAACGCGCCTCATGTGGTCGTCTGTTGCCGCCAACCACATCTCATGAAGGTCAGAGCAGCATTCAGGAGGCAGATCGGGCCAGTCAGGGCAGGGTTCGTGATCGCAACTTGTTAAGGGGGATATATCTATACGAGTTGCGATCACAGGCTCTGGTGGGGTCTCTTTTCGCTCACTACACTGCTCCAAAAATCGCTCATTGAGGGCCTTTAGAATTGCGTCCCTATCAACGTCGTGCAGGTTGGCGATCGCGTACTGCCTCAGCCTGTTTTCTCTGCTACCCTTCCACCCCTTCTCTTGAACTTCAAAACCAAGCTTGCGGAGCAACTTATTAACTGTTCGGACTGGTGGGTGATCCTCCAGCACCGTCAGCCGAAGGTAGCGCCGGAGCTGTCTGGCGTGAAGTAGTGCCCACTCGTGAACAGCGATCGCCTCTGGGCTGTTGTTATCCCACTGCTCCACCACACCATCAATGAATGGTTGTAAC
Source organism: uncultured Enterobacteriaceae bacterium (assembly GCA_964586155.1). GTDB lineage: Bacteria > Myxococcota_A > UBA9042 > UBA9042 > UBA9042 > SXNM01. The sequence goes on from CAZPHC010000065.1 coordinate 10,479, forward strand.
GGGCACTGGTGCAGAAGCTTTGCTTGCCCGGAGCGGAAGGTGAGACGTGGGAGCCATACAATCTCATCGCGCTTTGCCGCCCTGGAAAAGGACGAAAGCCAGTTCCATCTGTCCAGAAACTTTGCTGCTTCTGGATTGCGAGCCATCCACAAAAGCTCAGTGGTCCGCAAAAACACACCATCATCTTTGACGATCGCCTTCAAAACAAATTCGAGTTCGTTCAGGTTGCAGCTGGGCAACTTGTCTTGAAGGAGCCGTTTATGAGCGGCTCTCCGCTCCTCTACGGTTGAACCCAGTTTCTGTAAAACTTCTTGAGCCTCAGAGCGGCTCAGATGGTCGGTCGCGGTGTCGCTAAAGGCTTTTGCTTCTTCTTTATCCAGTTCTTCTCGGTGACGTTTGCGGGCGATTCGATGAGCCTGGATTGCCTCGCTGCCGATGATCGTAACGTTATGCCCCTGGTCTTCCCAAATTCTAATCAGGTTGTTCCGCAATTCCAGCTTATTAAAAGTCTCGCTGGCTTTGTATCGTGCCCAGTGTCGCAGGAAGAATCCGTAGGTTGAGTCTGGATCGCCCTTTTCCTTTTTGAGGTTCTCCATCACTGTCATCAGGTCAAGTGAGTTCTTCTGAGAATCTTTAGGCTGCTTCTCTGCAACGTATTTGGCAAACTCTGTCAGCTTGGAAATACCCTCCACGTTCCGGTATAGGTCGCGCAAAATCAGGTCTGGCCTGCAACCAGAGAACAGGTCGTCGTCATACGCAGCACGTTCTTTCACGTAGCCAAAGCGTGGGACATCAGGACGCAGGCGATCGCAAAGCTGCTTCGCTTCACGCGGTTCGAGGTGTACCAGGTGAAAAGCAACGCGAGAGAAGTGCCCCCCTTTGTCGTCAAAGGAAACCCCAGACATCGCGGAAGGACTGATTCCCAAAATTCGTGGTTTGTTGGCAGTGATAAATTTGTCTGGCTTCTCTGTGGCTTCTCGCGCCCAAGTCTCTTGAGAAGATCGACCGTCGATTATTTTGATTTCAGCCTCAAGAATCCCGAACTCAATGAGCATTCGCTCAGTTTCGCGCAGCCATTTGTCGGAATCGGAGACGAGCATCAGGTTTTCTCCGTCTTGCAGCCGATTCTGCATTTCCTCCCAAGTAAGCGTGGGTGAATTGTAGATTGAGTATTCTCTGGGCACTTCCACAATCCGCTCGAAGTGCAGATGCTGGACAACATCAAGGCCAGATGCTTCCTGAATGAAGTCCAACTCCTTGTTGGTTATGCCATCCTCGCTTAGAACGATCCAGCCGCCTGCTTCGCGGACATATCGCAGAATCTGTCGCAGTCGGTTCAAAATCAGCGCGTGACTGGTACCACAGGTGTCGCCATACAAAATCTGCTTCAGAGTTTGGCTGATTTCGTCAAACAGGATGAGCGGTGGCCCTTCTGGTAGCTGATGAATTTGCAATTTCCAGAGCGACTCAAGGCAAAGCGTCACCTCTGTTGGCACGCCAAACCCTTTGTGGGTCGTGTGGTGCGGTAGTCCTAATTTATTGCCTGACTGAAAGCCAAGCAGATTTCGGGGAACAGCCAGCATTCTCAAAGCAGACGGGTAGAGCGCTCTGTGCTGCTCCACAATTTCTTTTAAGCTGGTACTGGTTTTCCCAATGCCCATGCTGCCATCGGCTAAGAGAATGCCCGGTTTACCAACTGGCAGTGAAAGCATTCCAGAGGGAATATAGCGCCCCTGAGCAGCAATGGTTGGTTTAATCCTCAGACCGTTTAACTCAGCCTGAATTCTGTCGGTTTCGTTCCGAAACCGATTGCTCCTCTGCTGGCGCTGCTGCTGCAAACGCTCTTCTGCCTCAGCCTTCTCTGCTGCAAATCGCTCGGATTCCCGATTGATGTAGACTGCGTAGGACTTGGGATCTGGCTCCCCTAATTGAAGCTTTGGCTTTCGTTGTTGCTGTGGGATTCTATATCCCCTTTCGATAGCTAGCTCCAGAAACTGTTCTGGGGAGATGAACTCGATTTCTTCCAGGTTTTCCAGCTCGTCAATATCGGGCTGTCCTTTATCAACCTGCCCCCACCAGCCAACCTGAATCGAATAGCCCCACTCCTTCAGCAGCTTCCATGTTGCACGGTAAAACCCGATAGTAACCCTATCGAGTACGGCTCCACCGTCAGGGTAGAAGTGAATCTTCTTTGTCCCCAATTCCTCAGACAGTCTCTCCAGGGAGTATTTGAGAGTCTGTTCTGATTGTGCAAACTGGCGACCAGCAGCACCGACGACAACCTGACCAAGCTTCTGCGCTGCGATAAACGGCTTCAGCGACCCTTCAGCCATGCCAATGGCGTTCCGTTCGACAGCACCCACGGGACGAGCGACTGTGAGCGGGTTCTCGCCGTTTGGCAGGTGGGCTTGTGGTCCGTTCGGACGATTCTTAGTTCGGGAACTGAGCCAGGAATACTTATTGCCTTTCTCTACGCTTCTCTTACGAACCTGGAAGGCGACAATCCGACCGTCAACGTCGAAGAAGGGGCAGAGGTAGCCTGCCTGGGTGTTGAGCGATCGCCCACCAATCTGTACCCCAGGCAGCGTATCTGGTAGCGGAAAGTCCAGTTCCTGCCATTGCTCAACTGACCTGAAGCCACCAGCCTTGATTTGTTCGTCTGTCAGTCCCCGCCGCAGCAGGTCGTCCCTGTCAATATTGTTTATCGGTAACTGGCTAATAAGCTGTCGATTGTAGCGATCGCGCTGCTCTGCTGGCATTGAGTTAGCATGGCGTTCCCGCTCCTCCTGCTTACGCTTGAGGGCCAGCGCTGCCCACTGCTGCCGTCGCTCCTCCCAGTCGGAGCCGGATATGGCTTCACTGGCTTCGGTGTAAATGTTCCAAAGGCCGTCTTTGGTTTTTCTGTGGAGGCGGAAGCCTGACACCTCTCCCTCAGTCTTCATGCAGAAGTGCAGCAGGATAGTATCGCCAGGAAGCTGGCGGCAGTCGCCGGAGGTGTCGCCGCAAACTTGACAAGAGTTGGAGCGTGTTGTGCGAGTAAAAGTGCTGCTTACCACTGGACCCGCCCTCCTTCAATTCCGAGGGTCGAGGCCAAGCACTGGTCGAAGTTCCAGGCGTCGATTATTAGGGCCAGTTCGACCAGCCTTTTGCAGTAGCGTTCTGGGTGGCGGAGAACTTCCTCTATCAAAGGGACAGGAGGTCTTGTTTCAACAGGTAAACTTGCACTAGTATTAAACTGCATAACGATTTTTCGGGCTTTTGCCCGTGCGAATCCTTCAGCGAAAGTCTGCAATCTTCGCTGCTGAGGGGTTTACAGGTTAGAAACTCTCCCCCTGCTCCTGCCAGAGCTGGGGGATTTTGATTAGGAATTAGGAGGCTACTGCCCCCTGCGCCTGCTGATTTTTCAGAATTTGCTCAATCCCTTGAAGAATCAGAGCGTTCCTCGACGTACCCAAGCTTTCGGCTACCCGCCCAAGTTCGGCGTCAGTAGTCTTCGCAATCCGAATTGCCCGAATCGTGCTGTTTTTGCGCTGCCAACTGCCCATAGAGCCTCCGGTATTTAAAGCCAAAGGCGGCCCCCAGACCCTTTTGTCTGAGCGCCGCCTGAAAAAAGAAGGTAATACCAACGTACTCTGAGAGTACGTTAGGTGAGAAAAAAAATCAAGCAATTTACCCAGCAAATCTTGCTTTCCACGTTCAGTCACTGAACGCCGCTGAGCGCCATCCCCCAGGAATTTCACTGGGGGGATCGACATATGATCCTGAATTCGATAGAATTTTGGCATAACAAACAGACCCCCATTTTGGTGGTTTTTGCAATTTCAGAACCCGTCGGCGTTTCAGTTTCCTAGGCTGCGCTGGCGGGTTTTTGATTTGTCAGAGATCCTACAACGAATATTTGTTCTAGTGGCACGTTCCTCCAATTAAGTTTGCAAGCTTCTGGGCCTTACCCGGCGATGCGCCGCCAGATTTCCTGAATTTCTGCCAGCAGGCGATCGAATCTTTCCCGAAAGTCAATGTGCTGCCGCCGGTTCTCTCTCGCTTCGGTAACGAGTGCCTGGATGCTGGAACTGGTGCTGCTGATGTTGAGCCGCAGTTGCGATTCAACCTCCTCTCTATCCGCCCGGTCATCCATAACGGTCTGACCCAGCGCTACAACACTTTTTGCGGCAGATTCGGCAATCTTGCGGGTTTCCTCATTGCGATCGCCTAACGCCTGGATTGCACGGGCATTCGATTCAACAATCTGCTGAG
>CAZPHC010000066.1:0-14315 GCA_964586155.1 uncultured Enterobacteriaceae bacterium
TCGGTCGCAGCAGCGAGAAGGTGACCCGCGAGCAGCTCGATCTGTTCCTGCAGGCATGTTTCCTACGCCCGACAACTACTCCTGCCGGTGGTTCGACGCCGTACTGACGGCTGAGGTGATACTGGCGCTCGAGGGAGGGCGTCATGGTCAGCCTGAATCGCGTTCTGCACCAAGACGACAACCAGCTGTATGATCAACGCGGCGTCGCCTTGGAGCGTCGCGGCATGGGCGTCGACGCGCGGCGCGATTCCGAGGCTCTCCACGGTGCCGCGTGGGGCGGTCGCAGGCGGACTCGACGACAGCGCCGAGTTCCAGACCACGGGAGAGTAGGGCACCCAGCGTAGGTACTCGGCCACGACGAGCAGCGCCGTCGCCACGAACGAAAGCGTGAGCAGGGGCTGGACGGCCCGAGGTGGAGCGAACCAGCGCACCAGCAACAGGTGCGTGAGCAAGGTCAGCACCACCACCGAGTTGTGCGAGCCGGCGGGCCAGAGGTGCGTCACGCAGAATGCGAGCGTGAAGCAGAAGATCCAGACCACCGACCGCTCGTATCGCCTCGCCGCCGCGAGCAGGCTGGCCGCGTTCGGACCAGGCTGTGGATTCGCGAGCGCGAAGCCGAAGCACACCAGGCCGAGGAGGACGTTCAGGCCGCCGCTGCAGCAGGCGAAGCCGGGCTTCCAGAGCTGGGCTCCGCCCGCGATGGGGGGAGCCCGGGGCCGGTGCGCCGCTACTTCGCCAGCACCTTGGCCCGGGCCTCTGCCTTCTGCCACATGCGCAAGAACGCCTCGGCCGAGCGGAACAGCGGCTCGAGGTCCTTGTCGGTGGCGCCATCCTGGCGCACGTCCTGCAGCAGCTCCGGCAGCAAGCCGAGGTGGATCATGCCCTCGGTGTTGAAGTCGACCTTGCGCTGGCCGAGCATCGGCTGGGTGAAGGTGATGTTGCCGTCCATCGAGGTGAAGGGGTAGGTCACCGGGTTGGCCTGCGCGCCGCCGCAGGTCTTGTTCGGCCCGAAACGGGGCCGTGGGCCGCCAGCGAAGCCGTTGAGGTCGAACTTCAGGCCCTCGGCCGGATACGCGCCCTTGGCGGTCGCGATCGCGACGGCCTCGGCCAGCGGGGCGGCCATGACCTTGGACTTGTTGGCGTGGCCACACGTCTCGAAGCGCATGCCGCCCAAGCCGCCGAGCTCGTAGATCTTGCCGTCGTTGCTGTCGCCGTGGGTCTTGAGCGCCGGGTAGTCGTTGGCCGCGAGCAGCTCGTAGGCGCGCGCCAGGCCCTTGCGCGGCAAGTGCGCGACGTCGATGAGCATGCCGCGCTTCATCAGCTCGAGCAGCAGTGCCTCGCCCAGCGGCGTCAGGCCGTGCTTCTGGCAGAAGTCGCCCTTGGTCGCGGGCTCCTGCAGGGCCGCCGCATGCGGCAGCAGCGTGTTGATCGGGTCCTTGGCGAAGTTGCTCATGTCGTGCGGCGCCGGCGAGTCATAGACCTCGCGCGGCTTGTTCAGGCCGCCGAAGCTGATGTCGCCACCGTCGAACGCCGCCTTGAGCGGCGGGCACTCGGGCACGAAGCTCGAGTCGTGGCCGCTGTTGACGAAGTTGCCGACCTCGATGACGCCGTCCGAGCCGTCACCGGCCGAGAAGGCGTTGTCGTATTTGTGCACCGGGAAGACCGCGCTGATGCCGGCCTTGCGGTACTGGTCGAGCTTGGCGCGCACCGACTCGACGGTGCAGGCCGGCACGCCCGGCGGCGGCGTCAGGAAGCAGTCGAAGAGGTTGGAGATCTCGATGCCGATGACCATCGCGAGCTTGCCTTGCTCGATCGCCGCGCGCGCCTCGGTCGCCGTCGTCACCACGCGCAGCCAGCCTTCGCCCGGGCCGCCGGCCTGGGCGTCGACGTAGCGCTCCAGCGCGTGGGCGCGGGCGATGGCGTGGTCGACCGCGACCATGTCGTTGCAGGCGTAGAGCGTCTTCTGTGCGCCGGTCGCCACCGTCAGGTCGCAGATCACCGAGTTGCCGGTGGCGAGCTGCACCGTCAGGCGCAGGCCCGCCAGGTAGGCGCGCTGCAGCCAGCGGTAGTAGATGGTCTGGTGCGTCGATCGGGCCCAGGAATTCGGCCAATCCGTGAACGTCGGGTAGCCGTCGGTGTGGTGGCTGAACTTGGGGAACTTGCCGGTGGCGATCACGGGCAGCAGCGACGCCATCGTGAAATTGCCGTCGCCGTCGAAGAACGAGCCCATCAGGTCGCGGCGCCCCTCCTCGCCGTGCGAGCGGGTGCAGTCGCCGAGCGCGTGCTCGACGCCCAGCCGGTGGAAGGGTGCGCCGTGGAAGAAGCCGCCGCCGCCGAAGCCGGAGTCGGACCACATATGCGAGTGCAGCTCGGCGACGCCGAAGACGTCGCCGTCGTCCCAGCTGCGCGGCTTGACCTCGCCCGTGGCGTCGAGGCTCATCTCGGGGAAGGTGGCGCAGCCCGTGCGCGGGTGCAGCGTGATGACGGCGGCCTGGGCCGGGTCCGGGCTCAGGCCGGTGCGGGTCAGGTAGCCGTTGGTCGCGGCATGCTGCAGCTGGTAGCGCTTGGGATCGCGAACCGAGACCTGCAGGCGCCACTCGGCGGGCGAGACGAAGGTCTCGTCGAGCACGTCGATCTCGTCCTGCAGCTTCGCCGGGCGCGTCAACGCGAGGACGCTCGCGTCGGCGGTCGACGGCTCCGCGGCCAGGTAGCGCCCCTCGCTGTCGTAGAGCAGGTAGGTGCCGAGGTCGGCGGCGCGCAGGTGGAAGGCCATCGCCTCGTCGATCGAGGTCGCCTCGCTGGCGAAGGCGGCGCCGTCCGCGGTCGGCGCGACGAAGGTCAGCGTCGCCTTGCCGTCGAAGGTCTCGACCGCGTAGCAGCCGTTGGCGAAGCCGTAGATGCCGTCGTCGGCCGGCGGCGGATCGCGGACGAAGGCCTTGTCGTCGCCAGCGCCGCCATCGCTGCAGCCGGCGCCCAGGGCCATCGCCAACACGGCCAACAGCGCGGAGATCCGGCGTTGGCGTGGTCGGCAGGGCGGCGGCCAGGGCAAGGACGAAGCGTTCGGACGGTGCGACATGGGGACTCCTGGGGCCGCCGCAGCAGCGCGCGTCGTCCAAGTACCCGCTTGGTGCCGTCGCGGCAAGGGCGCATGGCCTTTCAGCCTTGCATTCGCCGGGCAACGCGGCCGTTGACGACGCGCCTTTGCGCTGCCACGGTCGTCGTCGGATCGACGGATTTGGCACGGGGCGACTGCCGCGCCCGTCTCGCCGGCCACAGGGGCCACCCATGACCTGGCTCAAGCGACTGCTCTGGCTCGACTTCGTCCTCTCGCTGACGGCGGCGTGGACCTTCGCCATGCCGTCGGAATCCGCCGCGCAATACGGCCTCTGCCTCGACGGGCCCGCAGATCCGCTCTGCTCGCTCGCCTACCTGCAGATGCAGCTCTTCTACGGCAAGAGCCTCGCGCACAGCGCCGGCATCCTGGCTGCGGCCATGTCCAACGAGCGCCGCACCGTCCTCATCGTCGCCGCCGGCGTCTGCGCCTGGTGCTTCACCATGCCGACGCTGCTGACGCTCTACGGCTTCGGCCGGGCGCTGCTGCCGATTTGCGCGACGATGGTCGGGTTTGGCACGCTCTACGCCGTCCTCATCGCGCGAACGCTGCTCGAGCGGGGCGCGACACCACCGTCCATCGGCCCGGCCGACTCGGCCGCTGCCCCTGCCACGCCAAGGTGAGTGGATGCGGAACGAGGCGACCACGACCGAACCGTCCGCGGCTGCCGACGCGCCCGGGCTGCCGCCCTCGGGGCCGGAGCTCTGGGTGCCGCCGTCGCGCGAGCAGCAATGGCTGCTGCGGCATCTCGGCTGGCTCGTATCGCCGGCGGACGGGCGCGGCGGCCTGTTGTCGCGCCTGATCCGCAGCGCCATGGTCGCGCCGATGACGCAGCTGACGTTCGCCAGCTTCGACATGCAATGCTTCCTCTACCAGGTCTTCCACACGACCTGGACCGCGCGCATCGGCCACCTGCTCGGCATGACGGCCCAGGTCGGCTTCCTGCTCGTGGCCCTGCGCGACGTGCCGATCGCCGGCGGCCTGCACGTTGGCCACGCCCTCGCGGCGGTCTTCGTCGCATGGTACGCCGCCGTCGCGCTCTCGCAGGGCCTGCGCGCCTGGGCGCTGGTGGCGGCGGCCGTGGTCGTGGCGCTGTCGCTCGGCGCCGAGGCCGTGGCGCCCGCGCTCGCGGCGCTGCGCGCTGACGGCGGCGCGCTGGCGTGGCTGGCCAACCCGTGGGTCGCCGCCGGGCTCAGCTCGGTCGTCGTCGCGTTCTCGCACATCCCCGAGCCCAAACTGCCGCCGCGGGCGAACGGCTCCGACCGTTGGAACTCCGTGGTCGGCTACGTCGCGGGCCACGGCGAGCCGCCGCTGCCGGCGTGGCGCACCGTCGCCCGCGCCATCCGGGTCGGTCTGTTCGCGCCGCTGGGCTCGCTCAACGAGTTCTGGGCCGGGCTGCGCCTGATGCCCTACGGCTGGCTGATGGTGATGTTCCGCCTCGGCTACCAGCCCGCGCGCTGGGCGACGCTGCGGGCGCGCGAGGAGGCCGCCCTGCGCGACGGCAACCCCGCGATCGACTACGTCGGCGTCGGCGGTGGCGCGATGCTGCGGTCTGCCGAGGATGGTGCCTGGCGGCCCGTCCTGGCCCGGCGATCGTGAGGCCATGACGCCACCACGCCCGCCGCCGCCACGGCCGAGCCTCCTCGCCCCGACGCGATGGGGTCAGCGTCCGCCGCGTCGGCCGCGACCCCGGATCTCGGCGCTCGTCGTCGCCACGGCCATCGCCGCGCTGGGCCTCGGCGTCGCGCTGACGCCAGCGCCGGCGGCCGCCAGGCTCGCGGTCGCGGCGACGGCGCCGCGCGTCGTGGTGCAGCCGCTGCGGCCGGCGCCGCCCGCCGCCGACGTCCGAGCGGTCGCCGCCGCCCTGCGCCTGTTCTACGGCTTCGACGTCGAGATCCGCGCCGCGCGACCCATGCCCAAGGCCGCGTGGACGGCACCGCGGCGGCGCTGGCGGGCCGATGTGCTGCTCGACTGGCTGACGCCGCAAGCGCAGGTCGCCTCGCGCGACGGACAGCGGGTGCGGATCCTGGCCATCACCGCCGCCGACATCTCGACGACCAAGGGGGACGTCGCCGATTGGGGCGTGCTCGGCCTCGCGACGCTCGATGGCTACGCTGCGGTGATCTCGACGTTCCGGGCCAGACGCGGCGTCCCTGCCCGCGTCGTCCGAGAGCGCCTGGCCAAGACGGCGGTGCACGAGCTCGGCCACAGCCTGGGGTTGGAGCATTGCCCGTCGCCGGGATGCCTGCTGCAGGACGCCCGCGGCAAGGTCGCGACCACCGACGGCGAGCACGACCTCTGCCCGCGTTGTCGGGCCAGGCTCGCGTCCGAGGGGGTGCTGGTCCCGGTCTTTGGCGCCGAGGGCGGACCGACGCTGCCCTGGCGCTGAGCGCGGCCCCCTACACGAAGACCGTCGGGTCGCCGGCGCGCGCCGTCAGGCGGCCGTTGCGCCACAGGCCGCGCTCTTCCATCCAGCGCTCGAACTCGGGCGCCGGCCGCAGGTTGACGATCTCGCGCAGCGCCGCGTTGTTGTGGAAGCTCGTCGTGCTGTAGTTGAGCATGACGTCGTCGCCCATCGGGATGCCCATCAGGAAGTTGACGCCCGCGAGCGCCAGCAGCATCTCGAGGTTCTCCTGGTCGTTCTGGTCGGCGCTGGCGTGGTTGGTGTAGCAGGCGTCGCAACCCATCGGGATGCCCATCAGCTTGCCCATGAAGTGGTCTTCGAGGCCGGCGCGGGTGATCTCCTTGCCGTTGGCGAGGTACTCCGGGCCGATGAAGCCGACGACGCTGTTGAGCAAGAAGGGCTTGTAGCGCCGCGCCAGGCCGTAGGCGCGGGCCTCCATCGTCACCTGGTCGGCGCCGTGGTGGGCGTTGGCCGAGAGCGCCGTGCCCTGGCCGGTCTCGAAGTACATGACGTTCGGACCTTGGGCCGTGCCTTCGCGCTTGACCATGTCCCAGGCCTCGTCGAGCAGGGCCACGCTGACGCCGAAGTTGCGGTTCGCACCCTCGCTGCCGGCGATCGACTGGAACACGAGGTCGACCGGCGCGCCGCGCTCGATGGCGCGCATCTGGATCGTCACGTGCGAGAGCACGCAGTTCTGCGTCGGGATGCGGTACTTCCGCATGAAGTCCTTGACGCCCTTGAGGATCTCGACCGTCGACTGCACCGATCCCGTCGCCGGGTTGATGCCGATGACCGCGTCGCCGTTGCCGAAGCTGATGCCGTCGCGCACCGCCGCGAGGATGCCGTCGACCGCGTCACGCGGATGGTTCGGCTGCAGCCGCGACGAGATCCGCCCCGGCAAGCCGAGCGTGTTGTTGCACTTGACGATGACGCGGATCTTCTGCGCCGCCATGATCAAGTCCATGTTCGACATGAGCTTGGCGATGGCCGCGGTCATCTCGCCGGTCAGGCCGCCCGAGATCTCGGCGATCTGCTCGCCCTTGGTGTCGTGGTCCAAGATCCACTCGCGCATCTCCGAGACGGTCTTGCCGGCGATGCGGCGGAACGCGACCTCGTCGAGGCCGTCCTCGGTGACGCGGGTGATCTCGTCGGTCTCGTACGGCACCGACGGCGACGCGCGCAGCTCGGCCATCGTCAGGTTGGCCAGCACCCACTTGGCCGCCGCCATCTCGCGCATCGATCGCGGCGCGAGCCCGGCCTGGCGATCGCCGGCGCGGCCCTCGTTGGCGCGCGCGAGCACGTCCTTCACCGACTCGAAGCGGAAGACCTCGCCATAGAGGGTCGTCGACAACGCCATGGTGATCCTGATGCAGCGGGGCCTGATGTGGCGAGGCGATCCTGTCGCCGGGTGGATCCTGGTTCCGGTCAGCGCTCCGGGGCCGTGGCTCCCTGCAGCGCGGGGGCGACCCGCCGCCCATGGTGGCATCGTCGCGGCTGCATGTCGATCACCGCCTACTTGTCGCCGAACGAAAGGCCGCAGGTGCTGAGCTTGCTGTCGCATTTGCCCGATGCGAGCTTCGGATCGATGCAGCCCTTGGCCTTGGTCCAGGCCGCCGCGCATTCGGCGCCGAGGCAGGCGTCGGCGTTGCTGCCGAGCATCAACGAGCCGATCATGCAGTTGGTCAGGCAGCTCTGCGCCGACAGCAGCGAGCCCGCGCACTCGAGGCCGGCGCAGCTGATGATCTGGCCGATGGCGCAGGTCCCGCACGACGGCGCCACCGCGTCGCAGCTGTAGATGCAGCTCGACGGGCTGTCGCCGCAGTTGGCCGCGCAGCTGTCGAAGCCGAGGCAAGCGGCGCTGCCCTCGGGCGGGGCTGGCTTGAACGGCTCGGACATGTCCAGGTACAGCAGGCACATCTCGTCGGTCGTGCCTTCGCCCCAGCTGACGTCCTTCGGCGTCAGCTGCACGCCGTTGACGAAGGGCTGGTGCTCCTTCGAGTTGTCATAGACGCACTCGATGGTCATGCCGTCGCCGTTCTTGAGCACGATCGGCTTGTCGATCGGCCGGCCGTAGCCCATCTGCCAGGCGAAGTCCCACTTCGGGATCTGGATCGCGCACTCGGTCGTGCCGTCCTTGCGCACCACCTCCGAGGCGAAGCGTGTGCCGAGCAGGTGCATGTGCGGCGTCATGCTGTGGATGCGGACCTCGCCGTCCGGGCCGCCGTAGTAGCGATAGGTGCGCTTCTGCACGACCTCGGCCTGGCCGGCGGGGATCTTCAGCGTCTCGATGATCAGGGGGCGCGTGGCCAGGATGCGCTCCGGCGGCGTGTGGTCCGCGACCAGGTCGAGCGCCGTCGTGTCGGCCTCGGTCTTGCCGCCCGAGAGGTTGTAGTGGACCTGCATGACGACCTTGCTGCCCTTGGGGATGCGCAGCGCCATCTCCTTGGGCAGCACGCGCGGCGACAGGCCCGGCACCCAGGCAGCGATCTGGTTCGGGAAGCCCGAGGCGAATCCGAGGATGGAGCCGCCCTTGTTGCCCGATGGCAGCGGGCTGCCAAAGCAGGTGTAGCCGGGCGTCTCGTCCTTGGCGTCGGCGGCTTCGGCCTTGGCGATCATGTCGCCCTCGAGCGCGTACACCAGGACGTGGTGGACCAGGGCGTTGGCCCCCGGGCGGACCTGGGTGCCGCGGACGTAGAGATCCGCGCTGGTGTCGAGGTCGAGGAAGAAGCAGCGATAGTCGTCCGGGATCGCCGCGTTCGGCGTGTAGGCCTTGGGCATCGGCAGGACGTGGGTCGGCTTGAGCGCCGGCGCCGGTGTGGCCGCTTTCGGCGCGTCCTTCGGGTCTCCGAGTGGCCGGCCGGCGTCGAGCCAGGCGCCGATCAGCGCGACCTCGTCCGGCTCCATGCGCAGCGGGTGCGCGAATTCGCCGCAGCCCTCGGCCGGCGGCCACGGCGGCATCCGCCCCTCCTTCATGGAGCCGAGCGCGACCTTGCCCCAGGCCGCCCAGGCCTCGGCCTCGTCGAGCGCGAAGGGCGCGATGCCGCCTGCGGCGTGGCAGCCGCCGCAGCGGTCGAGCACGATCGGCGCGACGTTGGCGTGCCAGGTCGGGGGCGCGACCGCGACGTCGGCCGCGGCGTCGGCCGCGGCGGTCGTGGTGTCGGCCGCGGTGGTCGTGGTGTCCGTCGCTTGCGCGCTGTCGATGGCCGCAATGTCGCCACCTGCTGCGGACGTCGTATCGCTCGTGGCTGTGGTCGCGCCGCCGCCGGAGTCGTTGCCGCAGCCCGCCGCTAGCGCCAACGCAACGAGCAGACAGGTCCATCGCGTTGCGGTCGCGCTCGCACCGTGGTGGCGGCGCGCGCCGCGTCGTGGGTCGTGCATCTATGCCTCCGGGTGCGCGGTCGATGCCGGCGGCACGCAGTGTCGTGCATGGGCCAGGCAGACGCAAGCGAGAAGCGGCGCAGGCTCGCGCAGGTACGGGCCCGAAGCGTCCTGCCGCAGGGCGGGTCGCGGCCGACGTCAGGGCCTCGCGGCTCAGGGCGCCGGGTAGAGCGTGTAGTGCATCCGCGCGGCGGCGAAGACGGGCTCGTCGCTGGTGGCCGCGATCTGGCACCAATACTGGATGCCGTTCGGGCCCGGCGCGTATTTGTCGGCCTGATCGACCAGCGTCGACCAGAAGGTGTAGCCCTTGCCATTGTCTTCGGGGTGCAGCACCGAGACCGAGACCTTGGTCATCGGCGTGCCGTAGCTGCCGGCGCTGGTGCCGGCCGAGAAGACCGCCGGCGGCTGCGTCTCGGTCTTGGCCTTGTCCGGGTCGGCCCAGCGCACCTCGAGCAGCATCTTGGCGTGCTGCATCTTGTCGCCGTCGAACTCGCCGCCCGAGAGCTCGTAGCTGTCCAGGCGCAGCTTGCTCATGCCCGACGCCGTCAGCGTGCCGTTGGCGACCGCGACGCGCACGCCGCCTTCGATGTGCTGCTCGTTGCTGCCGAGCAGGCCGATCGCGCCGCCGCGCAGGCCTTCCGGCCCCTCTGGCCACGACCACGAGCCGCCGACCACGCCCAGGCCGGGCACGACGTAGAGCTCGCCGGTGGCGTCCTTGCCCAGCGGCTTGGCCTTGCCGGTGTACTTCCACGCGGTGGTGAAGCTCGCGCCGGCGGTCGCCACGTCGGCGGCCTTGCTCTCCAGCGTATAGGTGCCCTTGAAGTCGACCTGGATGGTCGAGGTGCCGAGCTTGGCTTCGCCCTTGGCGGTGGCCTCGACCTCGACGCCGACGCCCGGGTCGAGCGTGGCCGAGATCGGCTGGGTCAGCGTCAGGCCGTAGTCCGGCAGCTTGGCGTCGCCAAGCTTCATGCTGCCGTCGAAGATCTCGGCTCCAGCCAGGGTGATCGTCTCGCCTTCGGTGCGGATCCACGCCTCGATCCGGGGTTCGCCCTCCGGCGCCTCGCCCGTGCCGACCCAGCGGGTCGCCTGGACGCGCTCGTAGGTGACGCCGCCGATCTCCTTGGTGCCGACGACGCGCACCGAGATCGGCGGGTTGGTCGGTGCCGACGCCATCGTCGCGCCGTCGCTGTAGGTCATGATGGTCGCCGCGGGCTTGGGCAGCGCCAGCGCCGGCGGTCCCCACGTCGCGCCCGCGCCCGTCGTTCCGCCGCCGCCGCCGCCGCCGCTACCGCTCGACGCGCAGCCGGCGCCGAACGCCATGCCCACCGCCAGCCAGGCCGCCCACAGCGGGCGATTCGTCCGATGGTCGTTGTTCGTCCCAATCTGTCGCATGTTCGCCTCCCGCGGCGGCACCCCATCCGCCTGCCGCACCCTCAGGCTAGGCACGTTGGGGCAGTTGGCGCGGTGCGCGATGCGGCGGCGTCGAGGCGGCGTTCAGGTCGCGCGCAGCATGGCCAACAGCGCAGCGGCGGCCTCGTCGGCGTCGCCGCGCACGCCCCGCCAGGCGCGACACATGCGGCTGACGGCCGCAGAATGCTCGAGCGTCTGTTGTGGCGAGATCCGCGCCGCGTGGGCGTTGGCCAGCAGGGCCATCGACGCCTGGCCCAGCGTCATCGGCGACAGCGACAAGCCCGAAACGCCGGGCTCGAAGCGCACGTCGACGATCCAGCGCGGCCGCAGACGTCGGGTCGAGACCGGCGGCGTCGACGCGCTGACCCAGCCGCGATCGCTGCGCAGCCGGATCGGCCGGCCGAACGCGCGCACCAGCCCCTCGCTGTCGAGGATCGCGATGTCGTCGCTGAGGTAGCCGGCGCCTGCCTGGACCAGCGCCTGCGTCAGGGTCGACTTGCCCTGGCGCGAGGGCCCGGGCAGCAGCAGCGCGTGGCCGTCGATCTCGAGCGCCGCGGCGTGGATGAAGGTCCGATCCTTGGCGAAGCCGGCACAGAAGGTCTGGATCTCCGAGCGCACCACGTCGAGCGCCGTGTCGAGATCGCCGACGAACATCGTGACGCCGTCGCAGCGGACGTGGCGGTCCTCGTCGCTGGGCCAGATCGTGATGTGGCGCACGCGCCACGAGGTCGGCACCGCCGGGTCGGTGCGCCGCCAGTCGCGCGGCAGCAGGGCGGCGAGCCCGTCCAAGTCGCGCTCGTCGTCGGATTCGACGATCACGGCGACGCCGTAGCGGCCGAACGCTGCGGTCGCTCCGATCACGCGACCTCCACCGACGCACGTTGGCCGCGCGTTGCCCAGGTCCGCGCGACGCGCCACCAGGCGTGGCTGACGCCAAAGCGCAGCCAACGACCATAGTGCGGCGCCAGGAGCGTCTTGCAGCCGATCCACAGCAGCTTCGACGACTCGGCGCGGCCGACGAGCAGCAGGCCTGGCGACAATCCGCGTCGTACAGCGATGCGAACGAGCCTGCCCGGCCGATGGCGATCGGCCGCCCGCCGCAGCGGCGCCGAGTTCGTGGCCACCGCCGCGGCCTCGAGCGCGGCCCAGCAGAGGTCGAGCAGCCCGGCCTCGGCGGCGTGACGCTCGAAGCGGTCCCAGTCGAGGTTCGGGTGGTGATCGCAAAAGAGCTTGAGATCCAGCAACCACGACAGCCGCTCGGCGAGATGGTTGGCGGCGTGCAGCGTCAAGAAGACGAGCTCGAGCTCTGGCTCCAGCAAGCGCAGCGGCACGCCGTCGAGCTCGGCCTCGACCGTGTAGGGCATCGTCGCGGCCGGCTCGCCCCAACGCGTGCCGAAGCTCGTGACCAGCCAGCGGTGCAGCTCGATGATCATCCCCGGGCTGCGCCAGGTGTCGTGGTGGTTGTACGCCGGTGGGTAGTGGTCGTCGTCGGCGGCCTGGAGCGTCCAGCCGCTGCTGGCGAGCGTCTCGCGGGTCCGCTGCAGTTGGTCGGGCGCGACCATGATGTCGATGTCCGACGTGTAGCGCAGCAAGGGTTCCGGGTAGATGCGCGCGCCGAGCACGCAGCCCTTGAGCACGACCGGGACGACGCCGACCTCGGCCAGGCTGCGCAGCAAGGCGCGCAGACGGATTCGATTGCGCAGGGTCTGGCCGGCGTTGCGGATCGCCAACTCGCGAAGCTCGCGCCGCGCCGGGTCGGGTAGCGTCGCGCCCTCCCCGAGCTGCCAATGGGCCCACGCCGTCAGGCCGTGCCGGTCGCAATGCTCGACGAACTGCCGCCAGTCCAGTGCTGCGGCATCGATGGGCGCGTCTCTGTCGGCTGCCAGCAGCCACTGCAGCGCCGGGGTCTTGGACGTGGTTCGCTTCATACGTGACACGTTCGACGTCGATCGTCGAGGAGCGGGGCGAAAGCAAAGGCACCAAGGGAGCCCGGCAATCCGAGGGGGATGGGATGCCGAACCCATGCGCGACCGGGATCCTGCCGCCAACATGCGGGAGGCGACACGACCACCGGCGTCCCTGCCAGAGGGCACATGGGACTATGACAGGATCGACCCTGCTGTGTATGTCAAAGTATGTAGATGGCCACGATTGAACACATGATGTGTCAGCCTCGCTTGCGCGCGCCATGAGCAATTTGCACTATGGAGGCGGGGTTGTCGTTGCCGCCTTTGCTTTGCCGCCGCGCGAAGTGGGGAGCGCGACGCCCCCAGCATGGGATCCCCCGCCCAATGACCCGATTGCGACGGAGTGTGCGATGCCACGAGGAGCTCCTGTGTCCATGGTCGCGGACGCGTTCGCGGACCGAACCTGGCGACCGAAAGCGCGGACCGCGGATCTCGTCATCGAGCGGATGGCGGGGGAAACGCTCGTCTACGACCTGACGGACGATTCCATCCATCATCTGAGCCCGATCGCGACCGCGGTCTGGTCGGCCGCCGATGGCGGCATCACGCTTGACGCCCTGGTGGCCGGGCTCTCCGCCGAGCGCTTCCCGGAGCACGATGTGGTCGACGCGGTGCATCAGCTGGCCGACGCTCGATTGTTCGCCGCCGCGCCGCCGCTCGCGCAGCCGGTCGCAGACCCGAGGGCGTCCGAGCCCAATGCCTCGATGAGCCGCCGCAGCTGGCTGCGTCGCGCCGGCTTCGCTGCCGCGGTGACGACGATGGCCGCGCCCACCGCCGCCATGGCAGCGAGCGCCTGCGGTGCGACCAACGAGATCTGCTCGTCGTCGACGCAATGCTGCTCGGGCTGCTGCTCGGGCAACCTGTTCCAGTGCAAGGGCGGAGGTCAGTGCCTGCCCTGATGCAGTCAGGCGCTGGCGGCCGCGCGCGCGACCTCGGCGTTGCGCCACGTCACGAAGCGACGCAGCCCCTGCTCGATGTCCATCTCGGCGCGGAAGCCCAGGTCGCGCTGCGCCGCGCTGATGTCGGCGAGGCGACGCACGACCTCGACACCGCGGCGCTCGGCCGGCATCGGCACGAAGCGCGGGCCCAGGTCGGTGGCGCCGTGGGCACGGCAGAGCGCCTCGCAGAGCTGCTTGAGGCTGGTCTCTTCGCCGCGCGCGACGTTGTAGAAGGCGTCGGAGATCGGCGCCCGGGCGGCGAGCAGGTTGGCGCGGGCGATGTCCTCGATGAAGACGAAGTCCATCGTCTGGCTGCCGTCGCCGAAGATCACGGGCTGCTCGCCCTTGTCGAGCAGGTCGAGCCAGCGCACGAGCACCTCGGTGTAGACGCCGTGCACATCCATGCGCGGGCCGTAGACGTTGAAGTAGCGCAGCGCGACGTAGGGCAGGTCGTACATCTCCGAGAACGCCCGCATCATCGACTCGTTGGCGATCTTGCAGGCGCCGTAGAGCGTGCGGTTGTTGTAGCGGTGGTGCATCTCGTCGGTCGGGAACACGTCGGCCGGGCCGTAGACCGAAGCCGTGGAGGCGGCCACCAGCTTGGCGACGCCGTGGTCGCGCACCGCCTCGAGCACGTTGAACGTGCCCTGCGCCAGCACGTCGAAGGCGAGGCGTGGCTCCTTGGCGCAATGCGTGATGCGGATCGCGGCCTGGTGGAAGACCAGATCTGCGCCCTTGATGACGTCGTGCACGCCGTCGACGTCGCGCAGGTCGCCGCGCACGATCTCGACGCGGTCGCCGCCGGCCGCCATCGCGTCGGCCAGGTTGGCCATGGTGCCACGGCTGAAGTCGTCGAAGATGCGGACCTTGGCGATGCCGGCGGCCAGCAGCTGGTCGCAGATATGCGAGCCGACGAGGCCGGCGCCTCCGGTGATGACGGCGACCTGGCCCTCGATGGGCTGGGCGTAGCGGGGATCGTGGCGCATGGGGGCTCCGTTCAGGCGGCGACCGCGTCGCGCAGGGTCGCGGCGACGTGGTCGATCTGGTCGAGGGTGAGCTCAGCGAACATGGGCAGGCTGAGGCAGTTGGCGGCGTTGAACTCGGCG
>CAZPHC010000067.1:0-12771 GCA_964586155.1 uncultured Enterobacteriaceae bacterium
AGGCGCTTGGCCTTCTCGATGACCATCTCGGCGACCTGCACGTGGCGGCTGGCCGGCTCGTCGAAGGTCGAGGAGATGACCTCGCCCTGGACGGTGCGCTGCATATCGGTCACTTCCTCCGGGCGCTCGTCGATGAGCAGCACGATGAGGTAGACCTCCTTGTGGTTGGTCGCGACCGCGTGGGCGATCTCCTGCAGCAGCACGGTCTTGCCGGTGCGCGGCGGCGCGACGATCAGCGTGCGCTGGCCCTTGCCCTGCGGGCAGAGCAGATCGATCACGCGGGTGGTGAACGAGCGGCTGTCGTACTCGAGGCAGAGGCGCTCCTGCGGGTAGAGCGGCGTCAGGTTGTCGAAGAGGATCTTGTTCTTGGCGCGCTCGGGCTCCTCGAAGTTGATCGAGTCGACCTTGAGCAGGGCGAAGTAGCGCTCGCCTTCACGCGGCGGCCGGATCTCGCCAGCGACGGTGTCGCCGTTGCGCAGGCCGAAGCGGCGGATCTGCGAGGGCGAGACGTAGATGTCGTCCGAGCCCGGGAAGTAGTTGTAGTCCGGCGAGCGGAGGAAGCCGTAGCCGTCGGGCAGCACTTGGAGCACGCCCTCGGCGAAGATGGCGCCCTCGCGGTTGGTCTGGGCCTGCAGCAGCGCGAAGATCAGGTCCTGGCGGTGCATCGCGGCGGCATCTTCGACGCCGAGCTCGGAGCCGAGGTCGACCAGATCGGCCATGCGCATATGCTTGAGGTCATTGAGATTCATGAGATCACCAGTGCGCGACGAGAGGGTGGTGGGGGTCGCGCGAAGACGAGGAGGTTGACGGGAACGTGGCCAGGGCGGCCGAGCTGACCCGGAGAGTGGGCCAAGGCGGGAAGAGCCATCAGCGGACCCGAAGCCGTCGTGCAGGACGGCGGCGTCAGGGACCCTGTTGCGGAAACAGCGCTGCCGTTCCGACCCGAAGGCCAGTCGAACAGCATCGGGACAGGGTCGGGGTCAACGGTAGGGTGGACGGGCGCGGTTGTCAACGCGCGTTCGCACCGATCGATGCGGGATCCTGCCTGCGGCCTGCGCGGATTCGACCAAGGCTGCGGCACCTTGGCGGCCGCGTGATCGCCGCGCGCGGGTCAGGGCCCGACGTGTCCCAGCCGTCAGGCCTCGAGGTGCAGCGCGCAGGGCTGCTGGCAGATCGGCAGGCGCGCGCAGTCGAAGCGCAGGTGGTCGTCGGGCGCGAGCAGCTCGGCGGTCTGGGCCTCGATCGAGCCGGCCGGCAACAGCGTGGCCAGGCGACGGGCGACGTCGAGCAACCTCGCGGTGCTGCCGGCGAAATGGGAGTCGATCAGCCGCAAGCGGTAGGCCATCAGGCGCAGCGCCCGTGTCGGCACGACGGCGATCTCGCTGTGCGCCGGGCGGACCCACAGGCCGGCGCGCACCATCTCGCGCACGAGCCAGAACGCCGCCGTCGGCGCCGCGCCACGCAGCAGGCCCTGGGTCAAGGTGCCGAGCAGCTGCTCGGACGAGGGCGTCTCGGCCAGCACGGTCGGCAAATCCGGGCGCGCGGCGAGGGCGCGGCCGCCGATGACGGCGTCGAGCAGGACGTTGCGCACCTGCTGCGAGGCCTGGTCGGGCAGCGCCAGGCCCCAGCGGACGACGACCTCGGCCAACGCGTCGGGCCGCTCGTAGAGCATGGCGATCGGCTGCAGCGCGCCGGCGCGCTCGACCAGGAGCTCGGCCAGGGCGCCGTCCGGGCGCAGCGCGAACAGGCGCGCCAGCAGCGCGGCCAGGAAGAGGTGCCGCGCCGGTTCGTTCGCGGCCATGCGCGCTTCGAGGCCGAGCGCCGCCAGCAGCGAGCCGCCGACCTCGATGCCGCGGCCACGCCCCAGCTCGCGCAGCTGCGCCAGGATCTCCGCCGATTCCTGGGGCTCCTTGGCGCACGCCTGCTCCAGCCGGGCCGCCGTGACCATGCTCGTCGGGCTCAGCGTCATCCGCGGCATCGCCGGCACGGCGACCGGCTGGGCCGGCCCGGCGGCGACAGGCGCGGCGGCGACAGGCGCGGTGCTGACCGCGGGCGCAGCGGTCGTCGCGGTCGCCGCGGGCGCCTTCGACGCCTTGCGCCGGGCGGCCGGTGCCGGCTCCTCGTGGGCCGTCGCCTCGAGCGCCTCGGCGTAGCGCGCGAACGTCGACTCGTCGACCGGCGGCGCGTCCGGCGGCAGGTCGAGCTCCTCGTCTTCGGGCAGGCCGTCGTCGGCGGCGGCGGCGCGGGCCGGCGGCGCGGCGACGGCTGCGGGCGCGGGCGCAGGCGCGGGCGCGGGGGCCTTGGCGGCGGGTGCGGGCGCGGGCGCTTCGACCTCGGCCTCGCCCGCCTCGGCCTCTGCGGCCTCGTCCTCGAGGAACTCGTCGACGTCGACCGAGCGCAGGCGCGGCACGGCCTCCTTGCCCAGGTCGGTCAGGCCCCAGCGGATGCCGATGAGCTTGAGCCGGCCGCTGGCGACGGCCCATTTGATCCAGTTCTGGAAGTCGGTCAGCCGGATATGCGTGCCCGGGTAGACGTAGCTCGTCAGCATCCGGTGCAGCTCGTACGTCGAGTGCAGGCGGCCGCCGCCCTCCATGTCGAGGGCCTCGAACACGTACTTGCAGAGCAGCGTGTTCTCGTCGAACAGGCGCTTGTAGAGGTGGGTCTTTTGGGCTTCGACGTCGTCGATGGCGAACATCTGCGTCGCCCACGGCCCCATCGTGGTGGTCGGGCCCTTGGTGCGCAGGTCGAGGAAGTCGAGCGTCGTCGGCACCGCGTCCTTGTCCCACGCGTTCTGCTCGCGCAGCCACTCGCGCAGGTCCTTCATCGAGGGCGACGTGCGATGGACCTGGCCCAAGAGCTTGTTTACAAAACCGAGCAGCTCGGGCTCTCGCGCGTCGGGAAACACGGCATAGTCGATGCGCTGGACCATCGTGACCTCCGCCCCGCTCCGCAGGGATGCCGCGCAGCCTACCCCAAGGCCGAAGGCCCGTCACCCGCCGCCACCGACCGTGTTGACCTCATGGGACGTGGTCACTAGCATCGATGCTCTTCGGCTGAGGGGGCAATCTTGGTGTCGATCCTACCGTTGCGGACACGGACCGTGCAGACCCAGGAGCCAGCCACGCGCCTGGAGCCAGCCATGCGCCTGGAGCCTGCCGTGCGCTCGGAGCCTGCCATGCGCACCCGCGAGTCGTCGCTGCAGCGCGCCGTCGCCAGCCTGCTCGCCCTGCTGCTGGTGCTGCTGCCCTTCGGCCGCGCCGAGGCCGCGACGCGCAAGGCGACCAAGGAGCGCGTGTTGATCCTGCGCGTCGAGAGCACGCAGCTCGACGACGCCGCGCGCAAATCGCTGACGGACGCCCTGGCCGAGAGCGCCCAACGCTACAAGCACTACGAGCTGGTGCTGAGCAAGGTCGACCTGGTCGAGGAGATGTTCGAGTTCGAGTGCACCGAGGCCGGCGTCGACTGCCTGTCGAAGATCGGCCGCAAGCACAAGGTCGACAAGGTCATCTACTCCGAGGTCAGCAAGGACGGCAACGGCAAGCTGGAGTGGTCGATGCGTGTCGTCGGGCTCAAGCCGGTGCCGCGCGTCGAACAATCGACCCGGCAGCAGCTCGAGGGCGCGGACGCCGCCAAGCTGGCCGAGCGCTCGCTGCTGGTGCTGATCGGCCCCATCGACCTGCCGGCGCGCGGCGAGGCCTCGATGGGCACGCTGGCGGTGCGCCTCGCTGGCGGCGGCGTGGCCCTGGTCTACGTCGACGACAACCTGATCGGCCGCACCTCGGTCGGGGGCCTGACGACGCAGATGGCGGCTGGCCGCTACCGGCTGCGCGTCGTGCGCGCGGGCTACCGGGAGTTCCAGACGATCGTCGTGGTCAGCGCCGAGAAGACGACCGAGATCGCGGTCACGCTCGAGCTCGCGCCGGCACCGGTGCGGCCGCCGCCAGGGGCCCCGGGCACCGAGGCCGGCCTGACGAGCAAGTGGTGGTTCTGGACGGCGGTCGGCGTCGGTGTGGCGGCGGTCGGTGTCGGCGTCTGGGCGCTGACGCGCGGCGACGACGGCCCCGGCATCGGCAACGCCGCGTTCTCGTTCGACAGCGCGGATGCCCATCGGGATCCGGTGTTCAGCGGCCAGTAGCCGCAGCGTCGGCGCGCGATCCCGCGCCGTTGGAAGCAGCATGAAGTCCGGTCGGCAATCGAGCGAGTTCCCGGCGACCGTCGCGCTCCGACGCGGCCGGCTGGCGTCGTGCGCCCTCGCGCTGTGCCTCACGGTGGCCGCCGCTGCGACGCTGCCGGGTTGCGCCGACGAGGCCGCGACGGGGCCAGCGAACGACGGGCTGGGCGTGTTCCGCTTCGCGCTCAACGCCGCAGTGCCGGGTGCCACGCACATGAAGGTGCAGGTCTACATCGGGCCGGCCAAGACCAAGGCCGCCGTGGCGAAGTACGCCCTGGATTGCGTGCCCTACATCGGCGCCGACGGCACGATCAAGAACCCGTTTACGCTCGACAAGCTCCCGGCCCGCAAGGACTACTCGGTGATGGTCGAGCTCTTCGGCGACGACACCTGCACCGCGCCGCTGATGCGCGCCTACCGCGGCGGCATCGTCGTCGAGGCGATCGGCCTGACCGAAGCCGCGGCGACGCCCTACTACCTGCAGCCGTCGCTGCTGGGCTCGTTCACGGGCATGGCCGTGGCGTCCGCCGAGGCGCGGGCCACGGTCGAGAAGCGCTCCTGCACCGCCGACGCCGAGTGCGCCAGCGCGCATCCCGCCGCCGTCTGCGACAGCAACAAATGCCGGCTCGACAGCCTGTTCCCGCTCAATGGCGGCGCCCGCCGCGGCCTGCCTGCGGTCACGGCGCTCTCGGATGGGCGCGTCGCGCTGCACGGCGGCGTCTCGGTCCCGGGCGCCGGCGCGGTCTGGGCGGCGACCTCGCAGCGGGTCGAGGTCTTTGACCCGAAGCTGGGGCGCTTCGAGCTGCCGGCCGCCGAGGTCGCCGGCTTCGAGGACGCAGCGCGCGTCGGCCTGGCCACCGCGACGAACGCCGACGCGGCAGCCTTCTACAGCGCCGGCGGCAGCGCCCGCGTGGTCATGGCGCGCGAGGGCAACAAGCTGCGCACGGGCCTGGACGACGGCACCTGCAACTCGCCGAACGACTGCCCGATCGCCGACGCGATCTGGCGGGTGGACGTGGCCGGCAAGTCGTCGACGAGCGCGAAGCTCTCGACCGTCAACGCGCTGCCGATCGTGGCCAACGTGATGACGGCCGACGGTCCACGGCTCTACGTCGCCGGCGGCGCGGCGGTGCCGCTGCCGAAGTCGGGAGATCCGCGCGCCGGCAACGCCGTGCTGTGCAAGCTCGACGGCAAGACCGCGTCGTGCGACGCCAGCGACGCGTTGATGGTCGCGGGCCGGGCCAACGCCGCCACGCTCTGCCTCGACACGACCGACGTCTCGGCGCTGGGCTGCCGTCGCCTGTTGCTGCTGGGCGGCCGCTCGAACAAGGCCTCGCCGCTGGGCGAGATCTACAACGCCAACAAGGACGCGATGGAGGCGGTCGAGGTCGCGCCGGGCCTGAACCCGGAGCAGATCCACGGCGGCAAGCTGGTGCGCCTCGACGACACGCACGCCCTGCTGCTGGGCGCGACCGCCGCGCCGCTCTTCTTGGACCCGGCCGCCGTGGTCGCGCCGAACGCGCTGGCCCCGCTGTTGATCGAGATCGACGAGTCCACCGCGACGACGCGCCTGGCGTTCTCGGAGGCGCCGCTGGGCAGCTTCGGCGGCAGCGACGGCGGCAAGCGCGCGCTCGCGGCGGCGGTGGCCCTGCCCTCGGGTGGTGCCTTGCTCGCTGGCGGCGTCGGGGCCAACGGCGCGATCCTGGGCGACGCGCTGGTCTTCGACGCAAGCGGCGCCGCGAAGGCGCGGCTGACGCTCGAGACGCCCCGCTACGGCGCGGCGCTGCAGGTCATCCCCGGCGAGGGCCCGTTCGGCGGCTGCGCGATGCTGGTCGGCGGCTTTGGCGCACCTGCCACGGGCGCGACGGACGTGGCGCTGGCCCACGTCGAGCTCTACTGCCACAAGCCGGAGTGATGCAGCCCGCCCAGCCGGCAGCCGCCCCCTGGCTCGCGTTGGGCCTCTCTGCAGCGCTTTGGTCCTTGGTGACGACGGCGTCGCTTGGCTTCTTCGACGCCGGGGAGCTGGCCGCGGCCGCGATCGAGCCGGGAGTGCCGCATCCGACGGGCTTCCCGCTGCTGCTGCTGGCCGGTCAGCTCGCGCGCCTGCTGCCAGCGGGGACGCTCGCGGGTCGGGTGCACCTGATCGGTGCCGTGCTCGGCTGTGCGGCCGCCATCGTCTGGCTGCGGTCGCTGCCTCGCGCGCGGGAGCACGGCCCCGCTGCCGCGACGGCGCTGGCGCTGGCGGCCGCCCTGTGGGCGCCGTCCGCGCCGCTGGTGGCGCTGCACCTGCGCCAGACCGAGGTCTACCCCTGGGCCCTGCTCCACGCGGCGACGTTGGCGGCGTTGCTGCTCGGATCGCGCGGACCGCGCAGGCTGGTCGGTGTCGCGGCGCTGCTTGGACTCGGCGTCGGCATCCACGCCGAGGCGGTCGGGTTGGCGCTCGCCGCGACGCTGATCTCGCTGGCGTCCGGAGATCTCGGGCCGATCGGCCGCCCTGGGCCTCGAACCGGGCGGGCGCTCGCGACCATCGGCGCGGCGCTGCTGGCGCTGCTGGGGACCGCCGCCTGCGTGGTGGCGCTGCCGCTGATCGCCGCGCGACGGCCGGCGCTGGATTGGGGCGCGGTCGACAACCTGCCGGCGCTCTGGAGCCACCTGAGCGGCGCGTCGATCCGGGTCGCCTTCGCCGACCGCATCGGCCACGCGCCGGGGCCGGCGGCGCAGCACCTCGCGGCGCAGCTGCTGCGAGACGCCGGGCCTTGGCTGCCGCTGGGGCTGCTCGGTGCGCTGCTCGGCCTGCGCCGCGGCGCCGACGCTGCGACCCGGCGCTGGGTGCTGGTGACGCTCGGCCTGGTCGCGCTCGACCTCGGCTGGGCGATCGTCGTCAACCCGATGGGGATCCGCGACGGCCAGGTGGGGCTGGTCGCCTGCCTGGGCCTCGGCATGCTGGCGGTGGCGGCCATCGTGCAGCTGTTGCCCGCAGCGCGCGTTCCCGCCGCGAACGAGACGCCTGCGCCAACGCCCTCGGCCCGGGCCCGCGCTGGCGCCCACCTGGCGCTGCCGACGCTGGCGCTGGTCTTGGGCGCCGGCGCCTTCGCTCGTGGCGTCGCGGCGATGCCCCCGTCGAGCCTGGACGCCGCGGCACACCATGGCGACGCCCTGCTCGACGCGCTGCCGCCTGCCGGGGTCGCCGTCGCTGCGACCGACGCCGTGGCTGCGGCCTGCACCTGGCTGCAGGGGGCCGAGGGAGCCCGTGCCGACGCGCGCTGCCTTCCGGGTGTGTTCGCCCATGACGCGACGATGTTGCGCCGGGCGGGCGAGCGGCTCGGCGAGGCAGACTGGGTCGCCGCGGCGGCGCAGATCGCGCAGATCCGCGACGATCGCGACCGAGCGGCGGCGTTGGGACGTTGGCTGCGCGCGCCGGCCCGGGCGGGTGTGCTGCGCTGGGAGCCGGGCCTCGCGTTCGAGGACGCCCAGCTCGCTGGCGTGCTGCGCCCCGGCTTCCCTTGGGGCGAGGTCGCCGTCCTGCCGGACGCGCCGTCGCGGACCGCCGCGGCGGCGGACGAGCTGCGGGCGAAGAGCGAGGCCTTCTGCGCCGCGCTGGGCGCCGGGTGCACCGAGGGCAGCCCGCTGCGCCAGCACCTGGCCGGCGAGCTCGGCAGCTGGGGCGCCGTCCTGGTCCGCAACGCCCCCGACGCCGCGGCGAC
The DNA here is from genome assembly GCA_964586155.1 of uncultured Enterobacteriaceae bacterium. GTDB lineage: Bacteria > Myxococcota_A > UBA9042 > UBA9042 > UBA9042 > SXNM01. Next base: position 7,876 of record CAZPHC010000067.1, read on the forward strand.
GCTGCTCGAGCGCGCCGTGATCTGGGCCCCCGCGCAGGCACGGCCGCTGCACAACCTCGCCGTCGTCCGGCTCGCCCAAGGGCGCAACGCAGAGGCGGCGACGCTCGCAGCCCGGGCGCTCGACGCCGAGCCCGACTATGGCCACGCCCACCGCAGCGCCGCGCGCGCCGCGCTGCGCCTCGGCGACCAGGAGCGCTGCGTCCGGCACGCCTTCGCCGCGCTGCAGACCGGCGACCGCGCGGCGAACCGGCGCTGGCTCGAGACGCTGGTCCGCGAAGCAGATCCTGCGCTGGCGGCGCGGCTGCGCGCGCTCTGATGGACCACGGGGGCGCTGGCGTCGGCGTCAGGCGCGCTCGAGCATCCGCCGCACCTCGATGACCTTGCCGAGCAGCGTCAGCTCGTCGGCGGCCGGCCGCATCGGCGCGAAGTCCGGGTGCGCCGCGTGCAGCTCGACGCCGTGGCGGCCACGACGCAGGGTCTTGACCGTGGCCTCGTCGCCGACCAGCGCCACGACGATGTCGCCGTCGTCGAGCTGCTGTTGGCGCCGCACGATGACGAGGTCGCCCGGCAGGATGCCGGCGTCGCGCATGCTCAGGCCGCGCACGCGCAGGGCGAAGATGCCGTCGCCGGCGGGCCGGGCCTCGATCGGCAGGTAGCCCTCGGGCTCCTCGACCGCGAGCGTCGGCAGGCCGGCCTGGACCCGGCCGAGCAGCGGCACGAGCATCGGGCCGTGGTGGACGTCGGGCAGGCGGTAGCCGCGGGCGCGGCCACGCTCCTGGCCGGGCTCTTGCTCCAGCCGGCCTTCGCGCAGCAACGACTGCAGGTGCACCTGCACGCTCTGCACCGCGCGCAGGCCGAGCGCGTCGCGGATCTCCCGCACGGTCGGCGGGTCGCCGGTCAACAGGCGCTCGCGGACGTAGGCGTAGACGCGGTCGCGGGTGCTGCCCTCGCCCTGGCCGCGGCCGGCCTTGGTCCCCTCTGTCGCAGCGCTCGCCATGCACGACCTCCTCGTCGACGACCGCAGGATCGTACGGACAAATGTCTGTATTGCCAAGCGGCATCGGTGGCCTGGCGGTGGGCGTGGGCGGCCGCGCTCGCCTTGCGCGACGGACCCGAAGCCGCGACACTGGCGCCGCGTCAGAGGCCCGGCGCCCACGGGCCCGCGCGCACCCAGGGAGCCGCGATGGCCGAGCCGACCACCAGCCACGACCACGCAGCCGCGCTGCTGCAATCCACCCGAAGCAGCGGCCCGTGGCCGTCAATGCGACCTGGGGTGCTGGACGATTGCGGCGAGGTCGTGCGCGTGCTCGCGGCCGACGGCACGACGTTGCCGCACGACGCGACGGGCCCCGACGCGGCCGAAGGCGACGCGCAGGCGCTGGCGATGTGGCGGCAGATGACGCGGCTGCGCGCCATCGACGAGCGCATGCTCGCCATGCAGCGCCAGGGCCGCATCGGCTTCTACGGCGCCGCGACGGGCCAGGAGGCCGCCGTCATCGGCGCGGCCGCGGCGCTGGAGCTGCGCGATTGGATCCACCCGGCGCTGCGCGAGGGCGGCATGGCGCTCTGGCGCGGATTTCCGCTGCGGACGTGGCTGGCACATTGCTTCGGCAACGTCGAGGACAGCTGCACCAAGGGTCGGCAGATGCCCTGCCACTACGGCTCGCGCGAGCTCAACTACGTCACGCTCTCGTCGGTGATGACCACGCAGTTTCCGCAGGCCGTGGGCACTGCCTACGCGATGGCGATGCGCCAGGACCTGGCGGCCGCGCCCGACGATCGCCCCGTCTGCTTTGTCGCCATCGGCGACGGCGCGACCAGTGAGGGCGACTTCCACGTCGCGATGAACATGGCCGGCGTGCTCAAGCCACGCGGGCGCGGCCTGCCGCTGGTGCTCTTCTGCGCCAACAACCAATGGGCGATCAGCACCCCGTTCGAGCGGCAGACGGCGGCGCCGACGTTGGCGCATCGCGCGATCGGCTACGGCCTCGGCGCCGCCCGGGTCGACGGCAACGACGCGCTGGCGGTGTTCCGCGTCGTCCGCGAGGCCGCCCGCCGCGCCCGCGCCGGCGAGGGGCCCGTGTTCATCGAGGCGATGACCTACCGCGTCGGTGCCCACACGACCTCGGACGACCCGAGCCGCTACCGCGACGAGAGCGTGACGGCGGCCTGGAAGGCGCTCGACCCGCTGGCGCGCTTGCAGGCGGCGTTGCAGCAGCGCGGCGAGCTCGACGCCGAGGCCGCCGCCGACTGGCAGCGCGCTTGCGACGACGAGGTCCGCGCGACGCTGGCCGCGGTCGAGTCGCTGCCGCCGGTGCCGCTGCGCTCGCTGTTCGAGGACGTGTACGCCGAGATCCCGGCGCACCTGCAGCTGCAGCTCGCGCAGGCCGAGGCGCATGGCGCCGCCGACCACGCCTGAGCCGGGGCCCGAGCCTTCGCGCCGACGAGCGCCGGGACGCCGGAGCGCCCGGTGGTGGCCGCTGCTCGCCATCGCGGCGCTCGTGGCTGTCGTGGCGTCGCTGGCGGAGCCGGCGCTGGCCCATGACGGCGCGATCCGCTGGCGCACCCTGCGCAGCGCCCGCGTCGCCGTGCACCACCCCGCCGACTACGAGGTCTTCGCCCGGCTGGTCGCCGCCACCGCCGAAGACGCGCTGACGACGCTGCAGCCGGTGCTGCCCTACGTGCAGCCGCGGCGGCTCGAGCTGACGATCGACGACTACGGCGACGACAGCAACGGCTACGCCATCAACTTCCCCTATGACCACGTGCACATCAACGCCGCGCCGCCGCGCGTCGGCAGCGACCTGGAGGGCAACGGCGACTGGGTCCGGGCGCTGGTCTTCCACGAGGTCGCGCACATCCTGCACATGGGCCAGACCGACCAGGTGCCGGCGTGGGTCAACCGCGTGCTGGGTCGCACCTACCTGCCCAACGCGCTGCTGCCGCGCTTCTGGCTCGAGGGCCTGGCGACCTGGGTCGAGACCCGCTTTGTCGGCCACGACCGCGGCGTCGCGGGCGAAGGCGGCGGCCCGGCGCGCGGCGGCCGCGTCGAAGGGCCCGTGTTCCTGGCCCGCTTGCGCGCTGCCGCGCTCGACGACCAATGGCCGAGCCTCGAGACGCTGACGGGCTCGCCGCTGCGCTGGCCGCGGGGTCGCGGCTGGTACGTCTTTGGCTCGTGGCTGCTCGACGTGCAGGCCCGTCGCTACGGCGCGGCCAAGACGGCGGCCTTCATCGCCGCCTACGGTCGACGGGTGCTGCCCTACGCGTTGCAGTCGTTGTACCGCGAGGTCTTCGGCATCTCGGCGCGGCGGATGTGGCAGCTGGCCGAGGCCGACCTGCGGGCGCGGCTCACGCAAGAACAGGCCTGGCGCGCGCAGGCCCTGGTGCCGCCGGCGCTGGCCGACGACCTGACGGCGACGACGCTGCCGGCGCTGGCCACGGTCGTCGACCTTCCGATCGCTGGCACCGAGCCGGAGCCCGGCAGGGTCACGACGAACGCCGCGCGCGCCGAGGAGCTGCGGCCCTTGTTGCACCAGGCGCGGGTGACGCGCGACGGCGAGTGGCGTGGCCGCGTCCGGCCGCATCCCGACGGGCAATCGGTGGTCTTCGCCCGGGCGCCGGCCGACGACATCGCCCGCATCGAGCGCCTGTGGCCGCTGACCGGGCAGCGCCAGGTGATGCACGTCTGCGAGGCGGACTGCGACGACGCCGTGGTCAGCCCGGACGGCCGCTGGCTGCTGTGGACGGCGTCGCGGCCGCATCGACTGGTCTACCGGCGCAACGAGATCTTCGTCGCCGCGCTCGGCAAGGACGGCCGGGCGCAGGCGCCGCGGCAGCTCACGGCAGGATGTCGGGCGCGCGAGCTGGCGATCGACCCCGACGGCGACCTGCTGAGCTTCGCCCGGCTGGACCGCAGCTTCACCGAGATCCGCACCGTCGGCTTCGACAGCGCGCGCGGCCAGTTGGTCGCGGCGAAGGGCGAGCAGGCCCCGGACTGCGGGCAGCTGGTCGCACGTTCGGCGCATCCGGGCGAGATCCTGGGCACGCCGCTGACGGTGCGCCTGGGGCGGCTGCCGCTCGACAGCGCGCTGCGCGAGATCGCGGCGCCGTGGCTGGCGATGGCCGCGGCGATGCCGGCGAGCGCCGTGCAGGGTGCGGCGAACGCGCGGCGGCTGGTGGTCTGGACCGCCGGGCATGGCAGGGAGCGGGAGCTGGTGACGCGGCTCCTGGCCGAGAACGCGGCGAGCGATAGCGGCACCGGGACGCCGGCGGCTGCAGGCAAGCCCTACCGTACCCGCATGGTCGCCGCCCTGGGTGCGCTCCCCGTGCTCGGCGCCGGGCGTGGCGGGGCGAAGGCGCGCGACCTCGATGAGCCGGAGGTGCGCTGGGTCTCGGACCTGCACCTGGTCGCGCTCGATGTGGCCGGGCAGCGACGCTGGACGCCGGTGGGCGTGGTCCAGCTCGGCTCGTTCCGCGACGCGGCGACGCTGGAGGGGACCGGCGTCGGCGCGCTGACCTGGCAGGTCCGCACCTGGTCGCCGACTTCGATCGCGAGCGCGACGATCGTGACGCCCGACCACCACGCCGTGGGGCTCGAGCACCGCGGCAACGGCATGGATCTGGTGCTCGGCGTCCCCCTGGCCAGGGCCCAAGGCGCCACCTGGCACCGCAGCGCTGCGACCTCGGCGGCACCCACCGCGGCCTACGCCCCTCCTGCGGTGGCCACGACCGCGTCCGACTACGCGCCCGGGCCGACGCTGCGGCCCTACCGCTGGACGCCGATCGTCGAAGCTGGCGCCGTCGGCGTGCCCGTGGATCCGGCCACGGTGATCCTCGGCGCCGACCTCGGTGGCCGCGACGCGCTCTCGCTCGCCACCTGGGCGCTGACGCTGCGCT
>CAZPHC010000068.1:0-11698 GCA_964586155.1 uncultured Enterobacteriaceae bacterium
CGCCCCCGACCGCGGCGCCCCCGACCGCGGCGCTCCCTGACGCGGCCGACGCGGCCGGCTCGGCGGGCGCCGCCGCGACGCCCGCGACCGGCCCGAGGGCCGACGCCGCGACGACGCCCGACCCGGCGACTGCGCCGGCGGCGACGGTCAAGGCGACCGCGACCCCGCCTTCGGCCAAGGCGCCAACGTCCGGTGCCAAACCCCGCCCGTTCACGCTGGACGACGATCCCCAGGCGGGCCCCGCGCGCCCGACTCCCGCAGGCGCACCGGCCACTCGCCCGTCGCCGGGCGTCGCCGAACCGAGCAAGCCGAGCCCCCAGCCCGCGGTGGCCGCCCCCCCGATCGCGGCGCCGACGCCCGCGCCGGAGCGACCGACCACGCCTGCGCAAGCGCCCGCCGGCGACAAACCGGCGACCTCGCCGCCGCCGGCCAAGCGCCCGGAGCGCCCCGTTCCGCTGGATTGATCGGCCGCTGACGCCCCGGTGGCGTCAGAACGCGAAGCTGAGCCCCACGCCCCGCGCGCCGGGCCAGACGCACACCTGCGGCGCAGAAGCCGCGCCGGTCGACGCCGCTGCGGCCGGGCTCGGCCCCCGCGTCAGCAAGATCGCGCCGACCGTCGCGAGCACCACACCGCCGCCGAGCGCCGACCAGCCGGCGACCAGCCGGGTGTTGATGCTCGATTGCTCGGCCTGCGCCGTGGCGTGATCCACGCCGATGATGGCGCCGGTGCTGTCGACCTGGCGCAAGCGGGCGTCGAGCGAGGATTGATCGGCGGCGGCGAGGCCGAGCAGCAAGCCGCCGACGCCCGCGGCGACGCCGCCGACGACCAACAGGGCCGTGCCGCCGGCCCCGCCCGTCGCGGCGGGCGCAGGGGCTGCTGGCGGCGGCTTGGGCGCCGGCTGCGCCCCTTGGAGCTCGGCCAGGTGGGCGCGGGCCTTGGCGACCTCAGGCTGCGAAGGCGGCGCGATCTGCAGGTACTCCTTGTACATGCGCTCGGCGTCGGCCGCGCGTCCGGCGCGCTGCGAGGCGCGCGCGGCGTTGTAGAGGTAGAGCACCTCAGACGGCCAGGTGCGGTAGGCGCGGCCGTAGAGGTCGGCGGCGAGGCCGAATTCTCCGGCCAGGTAGGCCTCGAGGCCCTGGCGGGACATCGCCAGCGCGTCCTCGCGCGGCTCGGCGAAGGCAAGGCGCCCGGGCAGCAGCAGCATCAGGACGGCGCACCATGTCGCGAGTGAACGCATCATGGTCGCAGCATGAACGAGGCGGCCGCGGGCAACAAGCGCCCGCGCCGGCGACGATCGGCCCGCAGTTGAGCCGACGCGCCGTCGCCTGTAGCCTGCCGCGCCTCCCCGTCGGGCCCCGCTGCGGCCCTTGCGAGCGAACGATGACCCACTCGCCCTCATCCGTTGCATCCCGGCACGAGCCCGTCGCGGCGGGCGCCGCACGCCCCCTCGGCGTCGCCGTGCTCGGCGCCGGCAACGTCGGCGCAGCCCTGCTCGGCCGCCTGCGCGACGACGGCGCAGGCATCGCGGCCCAGGCCGGCGGTCCGCTGCGCGTGGTCGGCGTCGCCATGCGCGACCTGCACAAGCCGCGCCCGGAGCTCGATCCGTCGCTGCCCCGGACGCACGATGCGCTGGCGCTGGCGACCTCCGCCGAGGTCGACATCGTGGTCGAGCTGCTCGGCGGCACCGGCCTCGCCGGAGAGGTCGTGCAGGCGGCGCTGGCGGCCGGCAAGGCCGTGGTCACGGCCAACAAGGCGCTGCTGGCGTCGCAGCCGGCGCTGTTCGACCAGGCCGCAGCGGCCGGCCTGCCACTGGGCTTCGAGGCCGCCGTCGCCGGCGCCATCCCGGTCATGCGCGCGCTGCAGGTCTCGCTCGCCGGCGATCGGGTGCGCCGGATCGCCGGCATCGTCAACGGCACCTGCAACTACATCCTGACGCGCATGGCCGACGCCGGGCTCGGCTTCGACGCCGCGCTGGCCGAGGCCCAGGCCAAGGGCTACGCCGAGGCCGATCCGAGCTCCGACGTCGACGGCGAGGACGCGGCGTTCAAGCTGGGCCTGCTCGCCCGCGTCGGCCTCGGCGTCGAGGTGGCGCCGGCCGACATCGCCCGCGAGGGCATCCGCGGCGTGCGCGCCGAGGACATCCGCCGCGCCGCCGAGGTCGGGCTCGTCGTCCGCCTGCTCGCGATCGCCGAGCGGGTCGACGCCGGCAGCGACGGGCGCGTCGACCTGCGCGTCCACCCGACGTTGCTGCCCGTCAGCCATCCGCTGGCCTCGGTGCGCGGCCCGATGAACGCCGTCTGGGTCGACGCCGAGGCGGCGGGCTCGCTGATGTTCTACGGCGCCGGCGCCGGCGGCCTGGCCACGGCGAGCGCGGTGCTCGGCGATCTCGTCGCGGCGGCGCGGGCCTTGCGCGGTCGCAGCGCGGCTGCGGGCCCGGCGGTGGCCCAGGCGCCGATCCGGCCGGCGCGCGCGGTCGATCCGGGTGCCCGGCGCTCGAGCTGGCACGTCGCGACCTTGGTGGCCGACGAACCCGGCGTGCTCGCGGCGATCGCGACGGCCTTCGCCCGGGCCGGGGTCAGCGTCGAGTCGTGCGTGCAGCACGGCCGCGGCGGCGATCCGGTCGAGCTGGTCTTCGTCACCCACCGCGCCGAGGAGGCCGCCATCGGCCGGGCGCTGGCCGAGATCGAGGCCCTGCCGTCGGTGCGCGAGGTCGCGAGCCGGCTGCGTGTGCTGGACGAAGGCGGCGCCAAGGCGACGAGGTAGCGATGCGCGTCGACGTGCGGGTCCCGGCGACCACCTCGAACCTCGGGCCGGGCTTCGACGCCGTCGGCATGGCCCTGGACCTCTGCAACCACTTCGAGGCCCGGATCGTCGACGATCCGGCGCTGGCGACGCTGACGGTCGAAGGCTACGGCGCAGAGGAGCTGCGGGCGCAGACCGACACCGCCGTGCACGTCGGCATGCGCGCCGCCGCCGCCGCGATGGGCCGGACACTGCCGCCGGTCGCGCTGACGCTGCGCAACGCCGTGCCGCTGGGCTCGGGCCTCGGTAGCTCGTCGACAGCGCTCTGCGGCGGCCTGGCGCTGGGCCGCGTGCTCTGCGGCGGCGACGACGACCGCGACTGGCTGCTGCACCACGCCTGCCTGCTCGAGGGCCACCCGGACAACGCGGCGCCATGCGTGCTCGGTGGCCTGGTCATCGCGGTGCACGATCCGGCGACCGGGCGGACGATGGCGCTGCCCGTGCCGACGCCGGAGCGGCTGCGCTGCGTCGTGGTGACGCCAGCGCTGGCGCTGTCGACCGCGCTGATGCGCGCCGCCCTGCCCCGCACGCTGCCGCTGGCCGACGTCATCGCCCAGGGCTGCCACGCCACGCTGCTGGGCGCGGCGCTGGCGCTCGGTCGGCTCGACCTGCTGGCCACGGCGACGCGGGACCGGCTGCACGAGGACGCGCGCGGCGCGCATATCCCTGGCTTCGCCGCGGTGCGCGCCGCCGGGCTGGCCGCTGGCGCCCTCGCGGTGCCGATCTCGGGCGCCGGGCCGACCATGATCGCGCTCGCCGATGACGCGGCCGACGGCGAGACCATCGGCGCGGCGATGGTGCAGGCGTTCGAGCGATTCGGGCTCGCCGCGCAGGCTCGCTGCCTGGCGCCACGGCCGCAGGGGCTCGAGCTGCGGGTGGGGGACGACGCCACCGGTGCCCCGTGGCCAACCTGACGCCAGCACGCGAGGCCGCAGATCCGGGCCGGTCGCAGCGCGAACGGCGCTAGCCGGAACTGGCCGGACGTCCTAGACTGCCGCCGGGCTTGCGCCGGCGCGACCGGCACACGAGGGGGTTCGGGGATGCGGAATTGGTACGGTCTTCGCGCAGTTGCTGCGCGATCGACGGCGCGGATCGCGATCGTCGCCATGGCGATGACGGCGGCGGCGTGCGGCAGTGACGCCAGCACGAGCACGGGCGGCGGCCAGGACGCGGCGACGTCGCAGGACGGCACGGCGCTCGACGCCGCCGGCGACGACACGGCCGCGGGCGACGACGCGAGCACCAGCGACGCCGGCGCCGACGCCAGCGCCGACGCCGCGCCCACCTGCCCCGCGGCCACGGGCGAGCGCCCGTCGCGTCGCAGCGAACAGGTCGGCGCCTTCGACCCCAAGACCAACAAGCTCGTCATGTTCGGCGGCAGCTTCGGCGTGCCGCAGAACTGCGGCTTCCCGACCGCGACCTTCGAGGACGAGACCTGGATCTACGACGTCGCCTGCGACAGCTGGACGCTGAGCAAGGCCGCGGGCCCCAAGGGCCGCGTCCGCGCGACCGCCGCGTGGGTCGAATCGCTCGGCAAGATCGTCGTCTTTGGCGGCCGCTGGCGCAACGGCAGCTCGGGCAACTACACGTTGCTCAAGGACCTGTGGGCCTACGACAGCGCCACCGACAGCTGGAGCGAGATCAGCGACGGCGCCGGCATGAGCGCCCGCTTCAACCACACGATGGTCTCGGCCGACGAGCTGGGCAAGCTGCTGGTCTTCGGCGGCAACACCTCGCCCTCGGGCCTGGTCTACACCGCGACCAACGACGTCTGGTCGTACTCCTTCTCGGACGGCGTCTGGGAGAAGGTGACGGTCGCCGGCCAGGCGCCACCCAAGCGCTTCTTCTCGGGCGGGCTCTGGGACGGCGAGCGCAAGCGTTTCGTGATCTTCGGTGGCGCCGACGAGACGCTCTTCGCCGACACGGCCAAGTACAAGGACGACCTCTGGGCCGTCGACTTCAGCGGCGCCACGCCGACCTGGAAGCGCCTGGACCTCAAAGCCAGCACCAAGCCGGACGCCCGCTTCTGGGGCGAGATCGTGCTGAACAAGCCCGTCGGCCACTATGTGCTCTTTGGCGGCCACGACGACGCTGCGCTCGGCAACCGCAACGACCTGTGGGCCTTCGATGCCAAGGCCGACGATTGGGGCACGCTGATCTACGGCGACACCTTCAACAAGCCGGCCAATGGCTTCTGCAGCTTCCCGCCGGACTTCACGAAGATGGAAGACAACACGCCCGAGCGTCGCAACGGCGGCCTGGTCACCGGCGGCGGCGGCGGCCTCTGGATCGCCGGCGGCAAGACCGACTGTGGCGTCATCGACGACCTCTGGCGCTACGACTTCGCCAAGGGCACCTGGGAGCAGAGGACCCCGGCCACGGTCGGCGAGGCGTGCGTGCGCAAGGGCGGTCTCTCGTGCAACGACTACTGCTTCTAGGCGGTCTTTGCGGCCTGCTGGCGCTGGGCGCGGGCGGCTGCGGCGCCGACGGTGGCGCTGGCGACGGCGATCCCAGCCAGGACGTCGCGGCGGGCGGCGCCGCCGGCAGCGACACGACGACGAACGCAGACGGCGCAGCGAGCGGCGGCACCGACGGAGCGGGCGCGGACGTCGCGACGGGCAGCTGGACGACGCCGACGCTCGAGCTCGGCACCAACGAGCAGGGCAAGGCGACGCCCAAGGATTTCGTGCCGGTGGCCGACGAGGCCGTGCTCGACGTGGTCAAGGGGCCGCAAGGGTTGTGGATGGTGGTGCTGGCGTTCCGCACCTGCGGGCTCTACACCCAGCCGCTGCTGCTGCGCGCCAGGATCGAGACCGACGACAAGGCGGCCAGCGGCACGCTCGACGTCGCCAAGCAGAAGCTCAACCCGGCGCCCGACGGTCTGCAATACTACTACAACTTCTGGCTGGTCGTGCAGAACCCCGAGCTCTCGGACGGCAAGATGGCGACGATCACGCTGAAGATCGAGGACTCCAAGGGCAAGGTCGGCGAACACGCCCTGCGGGTGAAGCTGCGCAAGCAATAGCAGCGCCCCGCCGCGCGCGCCGTCAGCGCCTCGGCTTCAGAACGCCTGCTGCGCCCCGAACGAGACGAGCCAGCCGTCGCGGCGCTCGAAGACCCAAGCGACATCCAAGCGCGCCACCAGCCGCGCGACCTTGGGCACGATGAGGCGGACGCCGGTGCCGAGCGAGACGGGGATGTCGCGGAGCAGCCCCGCCCCGTCCTGCGATGTGCGGCCGACGTCGACGAACGCGACGTGCTGCAGGGCGAGCAGGCGACCGTGGTAGCTCGGCAGCCGGGCTTCGGCGTTGGCCACCGCCAGCACCCGACCGAAGAAGCGGCTGTCGGGCAGCCCGCGCACCCCGTCGAGCCCGCCGACGTAGAGGCCGAATTCCTCGACCGGTCGCGAGATCTGCGCCAGCACGACACGCGCGACCAGGTTGAGCCGGCCCAACGGCAGCCACGCCGCCTTCGCCGCGAGCGTGCCGCGTAGCCACGGCCGATGGACCGCGCCGTCACCGCTGCCGGGGGGCGCGACCGCGGCGAGCAGCCCGAGGTCCAGGGTCAGGCCGCGTTCGAGGTAGTCGTCCTTGTCGATGCGGCCCAGGGTCGCCCCCGCCGAGGCGAGCAGCCACGACCGCCGCTCTGGCAGGCCGAGAGCCCGCGCCGCGGCACGCTCCCCCTCTGGCAGCAGCGCTGCGTCGAAGCGATCGTCGATCCACCACGCCGACGCGCGCCAGATGCGCTCCGGGCGGCGCAGGTCGGCGAACTCGAGCCCGACCTGCTTGCGGTGGCGCGACCAGCCGGCCAGGGGCGCACCCTCCGGGTCGAAGCGGGCGCGGTTGCGCCGCGACAGGCCCAGCGAGAGCTGCAGCGAGAGGCGACGGTCGAGCAGCCGCGGATCGGCGAAGACGATGCCGCCCGAGTGGACGCCGCCGAAGAGCTGCCAATACCCCTCGAGCTGCAGCAGCCGCCCTAGCAGGTGGCTGTCTTGCACGCCGACGGTCAAGAAGGCGATGCCGCCGCCGCGGCCGAGGCTGACGATCGGCAGCAGCGTCCACTTCTCGTCGACGCGCAGCGCGAGCGTGCAGCCGCCGTCACCGTCGTCGCGGACGTCGGCGTCGACCCGGCGAAAGATGCCGAGGTTGCGCAAGCGGCGGACGCTCTCGCGCAGCGCCGGTTGGCGCAGCGGCTGGCCGGGCCGCACGACCAGCTCGCGCAGCACGACCTTGTCGATCGTGCGCTGCAGGCCCGCGAGCTCGATGGCGCGCAGGCGGCACCCCTCCAGGGCGGCGTCGAGGGCGACGTCGAGATCCTGGCGGTCGGTCGCGGTGGCGCTCTGGGCCAGGGGCGCCGCGACAGGGGTGGCCGCGACCGCCGTCGCCGCCCTGGCGATGACCACGACGCACACGACGAGACCAACGGCCAGTTGGGCGCTCGGTCGCGCCGGCCGCTCGCGGGGCACGCGGCGCGACGACGCGAAGCATCGACACCGGCCGGCCGCCCCGCCTATCCTGCGCGCCCACGTCTGCGGAGGGTCCATGTCCATCGGTCGCAATCGCAAGGTCCTGATCGCCGGGGCCGGCCTCGCCGGCTCGCTGCTGGCGGTCATGCTCGCTCGCCGCGGCTTCCGCGTCGAGGTGCTGGAGCGACGCCCGGATCTGCGCAAGACCGCGGGCTCGGCGGGGCGCAGCATCAACCTGGCGCTGTCGACGCGCGGCATCCGCGCGCTGGCCGAGGTCGGCCTGGACGCCCAGGTGCTGGCGACCACGCTGCCGATGGCGGGACGGCGCATGCACGCGCTCGACGGCACGCTCTCGGCCCAGCCCTACGGCCTGCCCGGCCAGGCGATCCGCTCGGTCTCGCGCCGCCTGCTCAACGAGGCCCTGCTCGACGCCGCCGAGGCCGAGGCAGGGGTGCGGCTGCGCTTCGGCGTCAAGGTCGAGAGCGTCGACCTCGACGCGACGAGCGCGATGATCCGCCTCGACGAGGGCGACACCGCGGGCGCCGTCGAGCACGTCCACGCCGATCTGATCATCGGCTGCGACGGCATCGGCTCGGCGGTGCGCGACGCGATGGCGGCGCGGGCTGCGGCGGGCGGCGCGGCCTTCGACTTCGAGCAGCTCACGCTCGACCACGGCTACAAGGAGCTCGAGATCCCGCCCAAAGCGGACGGCGACTTCGCCCTCGATCCGACCGGGCTGCACATCTGGCCGCGGCGCGATTACATGCTCATCGCCTTGCCGAACGCGGACCGCACCTTCACCGCGACGCTTTTTGCCCAGCACGACGGGCCCGACTCGTTCGCCGAGGCCGGCGATGGCGCGAGCGCGCGGGCGTTCTTCGCGGCGCGCTTCGCCGACGCGCTGCCGCTGCTCCCGGACTTCGAGGCGCAGTGGGCGCGCAACCCGACCTCGTCGCTGGCGACGATCGCGTGCTTCCCGTTCCACCACGGCGCGTCCGTCGCGCTGGTGGGCGACGCGGCGCACGCGGTCGTGCCCTTCTACGGCCAGGGCATGAACGCGGCCTTCGAGTCGGCCTCGATCTTCTGCCGCCTGCTCGATCGCCATGACGGCGACCTTGCCACGGCGCTGCCCGCGTTCTCGGCCGAGCGCAAGGACGACGCCGACGCCATCCGCCAACTCGCGCTCGACAACTTCGTCGAGATGCGCGCCAACGTCGCAGACGTGCGGTTCTTGCAGCGCCGTCGCCTCGGTCGCCTGGTCGAGGCCCGGGCCGGCGAGGCCTTCCGCTCGCTGTACTCGATGGTCACGTTCTCGTCGATCCCGTACGCGACGGCGCATCGACTCGGCCAGGCCCGCGAGCTCTGGCTCGACGCGGCGCTCGATCGGCTGCTCGACGCGCACGGCGCGCCCATCACCAGCGCCATCGGCCACGACGCCAGCTGGAACGCGCTCGCCGACGCGCTCGCCGACGCCGTGGCCCGCGGCGACGTGCCCGACGCCATCCGCCAGCCGAGCGACGACACGGAGGTCGCGTGATGCGCTATGTCAGCACCCGGGCGCAGACGCCCGGCGACGGCGACGGCGTCGACTTCGGCCAGGCCGTGCTCGAGGGCCTCGCGCCCGACGGCGGCCTGTACATGCCGGCGGTCATCCCGAGCTGGACGCCGGCGCAGTGGCGCGCGCTGCAAGGCCGGACCTTCGCCGAGATCGCGGCGGCGATCCTGCTGCCCTTCGTCGACGGCAGCCTCGACGAGGCCACGATCCGGCGCCTGTGTGCCCAGGCCTGGACCGGCTTCGACAGCGCTGATGTGGCCCCGCTGCGCGCCCTGCCCGGCTTTGGCGGCCGCGGCGCCGGCGGCCCGGACGTCTGGCTGCTGGAGCTCTTCCACGGGCCGACGCTGGCGTTCAAGGACGTCGCGCTGCAGCTGCTCGGCCTGCTCTTCGACGAGCTGCTCGGCCGGGCGCAGCGCCACGCCACCGTGCTCGGCGCCACCAGCGGCGACACAGGCTCGGCGGCCATCGCCGGCTGCCGTGGCCGCAGCGCGCTCGACATCGTCATCTTGCACCCCGAGGGCCGCACCAGCGCGGTGCAGCGGCGGCAGATGACGACGGTGCTCGACGCCAACGTGCACAACGTCGCGGTCCGCGGCTCGTTCGACGATTGCCAGGCGATCGTCAAGCGTCTGTTCGGCGAGGCCGAGACGCGCCAACGCCACGGCCTGACGGCGGTCAACAGCATCAACGTCGCGCGCGTCCTGGCCCAGATGGTCTACTACGCGACGGCGGCGCTGGCGCTGGGGGCGCCGGAGCGGCCGGTGCGCTTCTGCGTGCCGACCGGCAACTTCGGCGACGTGCTGGCCGGCCATTGGGCGCGGCGCATGGGCCTGCCGATCGAGACGCTGGTCATCGCGACCAACCGCAACGACATCCTCGCGCGCACGCTGGCCAGCGGTCGTTGCGCGCCGCAGCCGGTGGCGCCGTCGCTGAGCCCGTCGATGGACATCGTCGTCTCGTCGAATTTCGAGCGGCTGCTCTACGAGCTGCACGGCGACGACGCCGCCTGGACGCGCGTGGCGATGGCCGCGGGCGGGGCGGGCTTCGCGTTGCGGCCCGAGGCGCTCGAGCGGCTGCGCGCGGGATTCGCGGCGGGCAGCTGCGACGACGCGGCGACGATGGCACGGATCGCGCGAACCTGGGCTGATCACGGGATCCTGGTCGATCCGCACACCGCCGTCGGCCTCGACGTCGCCGACGCCTACCTGCGCGCCGAGGGGGCCAGCAGCCGGGCGCCGCTGGTCGTGCTGTCGACGGCACATCCGGCGAAGTTCCCCGAAGCGGTCGAGCGCGCCACCGGCCAGAGCCCGGCGCTGCCGCCATCGCTCGCCGATCTGGCCGACCGACCGGAGCGCTTTGTCGTGGTCGACGCCGACGCCGACGCGGTGCGCGCCGTGCTCGAAGGCGTGGCCGCCCAGCGCTGAGACGACGCTAGCCCAGCAGCGAGGCGAGCACGTCGGCGAAGCGCACGACGTCGGCGAAGCGGTTGTAGAGCGGCACCGGCGCCAGGCGGATCACGTCGGGCCGACGGTGGTCGCCGACCACGCCTGCGGCGAGCAGCGCCGCGTGCAGCGCCTCGGCGCGACCCGGCAGCGCCAGGCTGAGCTGGCAGCCCCGCTCGTCGACCGCGCGCGGCGTCAGCACGTCGATGCCGGCGTCGGCGGCGAGCGAGGGCGCGAACGCGTCGATCGCTGCCTGCAGCAGGCCGGTCAGCGCCACCGATTTGGCCCGCAGCGCCGGCATCGTCGCGGCGTCGAACAGCGCCAGCGAGGCCCGCAACGGCGCCATCGAGAACACGGGCGCGTTGCTGGTCTGCCAGCCGGCGGCGCCGCGCGCGGGCACGAAGGTCTCGGGCATGGCGAAGCGCGACGCCGGATCATTGCCCCACCAGCCGGCGAGGCGCGGCAGCTCGGGCGCCTGCTCCCAGCGCTCGTGGACGAAGGCGATGGCGGCAGAGCCCGGGCCGGCGTTGAGGTATTTGTAGGAGCAGGCGGCGGCGAAGTCCGGGCCCCAATCGTGCAGCGCGAGCGCGACGTTGCCGGCGGCGTGGGCGAGATCCCAGCCGACCTTGCAGCCCTGGGCCCGCGCCGCCGCGGTGATCGCGGCCATGTCGTGCACCTGGCCGGTGTAGTACTGCACGCCGCCGAGCATCACGAGCGCGATCTCGGCGCCACGCGCCTGCAGCACGTCGAGCACGTCCTGCCGGCGCAGG
This sequence comes from uncultured Enterobacteriaceae bacterium, assembly GCA_964586155.1. GTDB lineage: Bacteria > Myxococcota_A > UBA9042 > UBA9042 > UBA9042 > SXNM01. The sequence continues at coordinate 11,036 of CAZPHC010000068.1, forward strand.
GTGTGTTCGCCCGGCCGCGGCGCCAGCTCGATCAGCGTCGTCGCCGGATCGTAGCCGTGCAGCCTGGCGTGCGAGGCCAACGCGTAGCGGTCGGACGGGAACGCGCCCGCCTCGAGCACGATGGCCGCGCGCCCGGGCACGGGCTGGTAGAAGCTGATCAGCAGCGCGTGCAGCGTCGTCGTCAGCCCCGCCATCACGGCGATCTCGGACGGCTTCGCCCCGAGCAGGCGCGCCAACGGCGCCGTCAGGTCCTCGTGGTACGAGAACCACGGATGCTTGGCGTGGAAGTGGCCCTCGACGCCGTGCGCGGCCCAATCGTCGAGCTCCTGCAGCAGCGCCGCGCGAGCCCCCCGCGGCTGCAGGCCCAGGCTGTTGCCGCAGAAGTAGACGGCTTCGCCGCCGCGCTCCGCGCGCGGGTGCAGGAACTCGTCGCGCAGCGCGGCCAAGGGGTCGGCGGCGTCGAGCGCCTCGGCCTGGTCACGCAGGTCGCGCAGCGCGCGCACGGTCGCGGGGTGGAGCATGGTCGGGCCCCTGGTGGCGGTGCGAGGGAGGGTGCCGCGCGGCGCCGGCGGCTACTTCGGCGCGTCGGCGGCGGGCGCAGCGGGCGCAGCGGGCGCGGCGGCGGGGGCCGCACCGGGCGCAGCCGGCGGCTCGGCGGGCGCA
>CAZPHC010000069.1:0-8615 GCA_964586155.1 uncultured Enterobacteriaceae bacterium
CCAGCAGATCGCGTTGTGATCTCGGCGTCAAGCGTGGATCTGGCTGCCTGGTCGCAAGGGATCGAGGTGCGGTGCCGGCGCTGTAAGCGCGACCAAGTTTGAAGTGGCAATCGATCCGAACCGTTGGCGCAAGCGTACGCTGCGAAGCTAGCTCGTTGGGCGCACGACGAGACGCGAGCGCGCGCGACAAAACGACACCCGAAGTGAAACGTGCCAGACGATTCGAGAACGGCTCGGCGACCACCTCGATGAGCGCGGTCGCCAGCCAGGTCAGGCGCAGATAGTGGAGCGTCTCGGCCGTATCACTGCTCATGTGGTAGTACCTCCCCCTGGCCGCCCCATGGTCAAAGCTGACCAGGTCCGTCGCGAATCCAGCACCGGGCATCTGCTCCGCAGGACTTGGGCTTGATCGCGTCTGTCCCTAGGGTGCTTCGTCCGTCAGGCCATCGCAGTCGTTGTCGACGCCGTCGGAGGGAAGCTCGACCTTGCCAGGGGAGGTGCTTGCGACAAGGTCGTTGCAATCTCCGCCGCCGTCGAGGCATGTCTTCGGCTTGCCGACGATCACCATCTTGACGTCACAGTACCCGTCGTTGTCGTCGTCGCAGCCTTCGTCGTTTTGTCCGTTGCAGTTGTTGTCGAGGTCGTCGCAGATCTCGACGCTCGCTGGGGAACTCGAGCTCTTGCTGTCGTCGCAATCGCCGCCGCCATTGGGGCAGACCTTGGGCGTCCCGATCTTGGCGATCTTGTAGTCGCAGAAGCCATCGCCGTCGTCGTCGCAGCCCTCGTCGGTCTGGCCGTCGCAGTTGTCGTCGATGTCGTCGCAGATCTCGGGCTGCCCAGGGCTGATCGTGTACTTGGTGTCGTTGCAGTCGCCGCCGCCCTTCTTGCACTTCGACGGCGTCCCGACGACGACGACGCCTTGCTTGCAATAGCCGTCGTCGTCGCTGTCGAAGCAGTTCTGGTCCGTGAGGCCGTCGCAGTCATTGTCGAGATCGTCGCAGATTTCCGGTAGTGGCGGGTCGGTCACGCCGTCGCAGTCGTTGTCCTTGCCGTCGCAAAGGTCGCTGCTCTCTGGCAGCACCTGGCCGACGCAGGAGCCACCGGAGCCGGCGTTGCAGGTCCGCTTGCCGAGCTTGCAGATGCCCACGGCTTGGCCGGGCCCGTCGAAGCAGTCCACCGTGCCCGTGAAGGGCGCCAAGACGCATCCGACCTTGGCGTCGCAGCTGTCGTTCGTGCACGTGTTGCCGTCGTTGCAGTCAATCGCCGCACCGGCCTTGCAGCTGCTCTCGACGCAGACGTCGTTGCCAGTGCAGACGTCGCCATCGCTGCATGGGCCGTTGGCGCCGACATGATTGCAGCCGCTGCCCTTGACGCAGCTGTCGTTGGTGCAGGCGTTGCCGTCGTCGCAGTTGACGCTGCTGCCGGTGCAGGCGCCCTTGCCGTCACAGGCATCGGTGGTCGTGCAGGGGTCGCCGTCGCTACAGCTCGTCGAAGCAGCGAGGTCTTTGGTCTTGCAGTCGCCGGTCGTCGGTTCGCATGCGATCGTTTGGCATGGGTTGCTGCTCGCGGCGCAGGTTTTGGGCCCGGCAGCAAAGAGGCAATTGCCGCCCTTGCAGCTGAATGCGCCGTTGCAGAGGTTGCCGTCGTCGAACTTGACGCAGTCGCCATCGGTCTTGCAGCCGCAGGTGTTCACGCCGGCGAGGCAGGCGCCCTTGCCGTCGCAATGGTCGCCAACGGAGCATGGCGCACCGTCGTCGCAGGGCGTATTGGTCGGTGCGGGCGTGATTTTGCAGGCTCCCGTCTTGGGTTGGCAGGCATTGTGGCTGCACGCCGTGTCGTCGACCGTCGGGCAGCTCTTGAGCGTCGCGGGGTTGAGCTTGCACGCGGGGGTCGGGCCGGATTTGTCGCAAAAGAGCGTGCCATTGCAGACGTTGCCGTCCTCCTTGGCGGCGCAATCGGCGTCGCTCAGGCACTCGCAGACGGTGAGCCCGACCAAGCACGCGCCCTTGGCGTCGCAAGCGTCGCCGTTGGTGCAGGCGGTGCCGTCGGCGTCGCAGGCCGTTCCCGCCTTCAGCGGCGTCTTGGCGCAGAGCCCCGTCTTGGCGACGCAGCGGTTGCGCAGGCAGGCGGTGTCGTCGACGCTTGGGCAGGTCACGATGGAGGCGGGATTGAGCTTGCAGAGGCCGGTGCCGTCGGGGCCAGCGACGGGGTTGCAGTAGAGCGAGCCGTTGCATAGGTCGCCGTCGTCCTTGCCTGCGCAGTCGGCGTCCACCTTGCAGATGCAGACGTCCTTGCCTGGCTTGCAGGCGCCGCCTTCGCAGACGTCGCCGTCGCTGCAGACGTTGCCGTCGTTGCAGGGCTTGCCGGCGTTGATCGGCTTCTGTGCGCATTGGCCGGTCGTTGGATCGCAGCTGGCCGCGTGGCAGGCGTCGTCATCCACGGTCGGGCAAACGACGACCGTGGACGGGTTGTCGTCGCAGGCTCCTGTTTGCTTGTTGCAGAACTTGGTTCCGTTGCAGAGGTTTCCGTCCTCTTGGCTCGCGCAGTCGGCGTCGGATTTGCAGCACGTCCACGTCCCCGGCACGCAGCTGCCGGCCTTGTCGCAAACATCTCCCACGGTGCAGGCGACGCCGTCGTCACAGGCGGTTCCTTCGGTCGCCGCCGCCTTGAGGCAGCTTCCGGTCGCCGGGATGCAGCTCGTGACGAGGCAGCCCGAATCGGTGCTGGTGTCGCAGTTGACCTTGGTCGCAGGGTTGACGGCGCACTGCCAGATGGGCCCGGCCTTCTTGCAAAAGGGAACGCCATTGCAGAGGTCGCCGTCGTCGGGACAATCGCCGTCGCTGAGACATTTGCAGGTCACGGCCTGGCTTTGCGGATCGGCCGCGCAGATGCCGTCATGGCAGGTCTCGGTGCTGGTGCAGCTGAGGCCGTCGTTGCAGCTCGTCGCCGCAGCATCTGGGCTGGTCGCTGGCAGTTGTTCGCGACGGCAACTGGGCACGACGGAGCCTGATTTTGCGGGCAGATCGCAGATCTCGGTGGTTCGCTCGACCGGCGTCGGGGCGCAGGTGCCCAACAGGGGCTCGCAGGCGTTCTTGGTGCAGTCGGTGTCGATGCTGTCGTCGCAGACCTTGGTTTGGCTGGCGTTCGGCACGCACGCGAAGGGCTTGGCACCGCCAGCAGCGACCTTGGCGCAGTACAGCGGGCCGACGCAGGCGTTGGCGGCGTCGCCGGGCTGCGGCGCTGGGCAGTCGAGGAATCCGGGCTCGCAGGCGCAGGTTTGGGTGCCGGGGCTGCACAGGCCGCCCTTGCAGGTGTCGTTTTCGGTGCAGACGCGTCCGTCGTCACAAGGCTTGCCGTCGGCCACCGGGGCGCCGCTGATGGGGTCGGTGCACTGCGATTGCGTGCACGAGGCGGCGGCGCCCTTGAACACGACGCAGCCGCTGAGGCCAGCGTCGCCACAGGCGCGCGAACCCTTGCAGCGCTGGCTCTGCGCGCCTTCGCCGACGTCGACGTAGCAGGTCGTCGACAGCGTGTCTTGCACGGCTGCCTTCGAGCACGGACACAATCCGAAGCCGCCGCCGCTCGCAGTGGGGTGCACGCATTGGCGGCTTTGGCCGCCGCCTTGCGTACTCATCACCATGAGGCAGGTTGCACCGGGTGGGCAGTCGCTAGCGTCGTTGCAGTTGACGCCGCAATATCCACCGAGATCGCCATAGGATACGCAGCGCGCCAGGGTCTGGCCGGCAGCCTGGCATTCGACGTCGGCGTTGCACGGGCGGCAAAACAGCCCACCTTTTGGGGTGCAGAAGTACGTTGGATCGGCGCCGCCCTTGCTGCCCGCGCAAGCCCAGCCTTCGGGGCACGCGCCGTCACCGCAGTAGGCGCTGCATTGCTTGCCGTCTGGCGTTGGCAAGCAAAGCGGCGAATTGCAGTCGGTCGGCGTATCGCATGGGCAGCCGACGCCGCCGGGGCAGGTCGGGCCGCTCGTGGTGTCCGGCGCCAGCGTGTCGGTCGCGACGATGTTGGCGTCGCCGGTCGCCGCGTCGCTCGCGCCGTCTGCATGGGCCGCCGTGTCGCTCGCGGGCGACTTGGCCTCGCCGCAGCCAGCGATCGAGAACGTGCTCGCGATCAGGAAGATCGTGACCAGGCGGTTTGGCGCGAACGACACGGTTGGCGGCATGGTGTCCCTCATCGGCGGCTCATGGCGAGCCAGGCAGTCCGGATCGTCCGGGCCGTATCGTACCCAAACACGCACGCGAGCGCAGCTTGCCTAGCCGGACGGCAGGGGGTCAGATCTTCTCTTGTGTCCTTTTCGGCGAGCCTCCTGCCGCGAGCCCTCGGCTCCTGGGCCATCCCTGAGTCGAGTTCCCGGGTGCCCGCCGCCACGTCATGAACCGGCGCGACCAGCCTACTGCGCGAGGAGAGCCTCGCCACACATCGCGGGCGGACGGGACATCCGGCCAATTGGCTCGCCGTCCGGTGGCTGGTGCGGGCACGAGCCATTGCGCCGAGCCGCGTCGCGCGGGTGAAGGCGACCGCTGCTCCGAGCATCTCGATGCGAATCAGGCGCGTCGACGAGCGACGTGGCGTAGATCTGCAGCTTCGCCAGTGGCGCGAGCGACTTCGTGCGGACTCGCGCGGGGCCGGGCGTGACTGAAAAAAGGAAAAAGGCAAGATCTGACCCTCTGCCCTCGTCGGGAGCCACGATCAGCCGAGCTCGCTGGCGCTGGCAAGGCGCAGCGCGTCATGGGGCGTTCGAACGCGGCGTCCGTCGACGCAGGACCTCGCCGCGGGCAGGTCTACTTCGGGGACTTGCAAGCTGCGAACTGCTCGATCCACTGCAGGAACGCCTTATACGAAATGTCCTGCTTGTTGGCGAACTTGACGCCGCCGCCGTGCTGCACGCCGCCGGCTTTGGGTGAGAGCGGCTTGGTCAGCAGCAGGCTCGCTTCGGGATTCGCGATATCCACGTAACCTTTGCCGATCACGTCGTACATCGTGTAGATCGCGCCGCCCTCCGAGGGGTCGTTGCTCAGGAACGGCGGCGCGCCCGAGGCGGCGTTGTCCTTGCCGTAGGGCGCGTGGCAGTGCGAGCACCGGTCGCGGTAGGCGTAGACCTTGGTCTTGAAGGTCTCGACCAGCGCGGCCTCGTCGCAGCCGCCGATCATCGGCTTGTCGAGCTTCGGGTCAGGCGTGCTCTTGCCGCCGCAAGGGTCCGCGATCGCGCCGCAGGTCGCTTGATGGCAGGTCGCGCTCTGGGTGATCCATTCGAGGAACACGGCGTGTTCGGCCTCTTGCACCTCTTTCGTGATGAAGGAGCTGGCTGGCGTCGCCTTCGCGATCCACTTCAGCACCTCGCTCGCCGCCGGGTCGTCGAAGTCGACCATGCCCTTCTCGACCATGCACGCCATGCTCTTGCACGGCGACTCCTGCACGAACATGCCCAGGTCGACGCCGGAGAAGTGGCATTGGTTGCACGTCGTCGGCTGGCCCGCCGTCACCAGCGGTTTGACCTTGGTGTGGAAGAGCTTCGAGAGCTTGTCGTCGCCGCAACCCGCGATGTCGACCCCGGCGGAGTCGGCACCAATCGCTGCGTCTTGGTCGGCGGTCGTGCCGTCGTTCACGTCGGCGACGTCGTGTTCGCCAGGTTCGCTGTCGTCACTCGGCGTGACGGTGTCGAGCCCGCCGCCGCCGCCGGTCGGGGCGGTCTCGCAGGCCGAGACGAAGGCGATGGCGGCGATCGTGACGATGCGCCGAAACAGGACGCTATGCATGGCGGTAGACCTCGGTCATCGGGGCTCGACGGCGGGGGCCGGCGACGTGCAGACTCAGGGCGCCGTTGGTACGGCAGACGGGGGGAGCATGGGCTGGATATCGGGAATTCGCAACGTGATGGTCATCGGATCGGTGCTGGGTGCGATGGCCCTCGCCGCATGTGCGAGCGACGCCGGCGGCGACGGTGCGGCCGCCGGCACGCTGAGCAGCGGGGGGCGCTACCGCGGCAGGCTCGAGGGCACCACGACGCTGCAGGTCGGCGTCGCTGCCGCGCGGACGGTGCGCATCACGACCGCCGAGGGCGCCGATCCGGGCGCGTTGGCGGCGAGCGCCGCGTTCATCCACACCGCGATGAACCATGGCGGGTTGACCGACCCGACGGCCAAGGACGGTGGCGCGGGTACGATCGAGGTCCTCGACCTGCAGCCGTCGATGGAGGGCACCTGGCGCATGACGCTGTCGGTGCAGGACGCGGCCAAGGTGCAAGCGGTCGAGACGGTCGACTTCGACTTCACGGTGACGCCATGAGCGAGCACGACAACCTGAAACGCATCGTGGTCGTGCTTGCCCTGGTCGCTGCCGCCGCCTGTGTCGACGACCACGGCGACGACGCACTCGGCGGGAGTCATGACACGGCCCACCCCAGCCTGACCTGGGAGCAACTGGCAATGGGCTGCTCGGTGATGGGGGAGGGAGAGGCAGCGCACGTCATGTGCAACCACGGCCACGCGCTCAACCTCCGCAACGAGAACCTGTGGGAGCGACTGCAGCTGCTCAAGGCCGCGGGCGTCGACAACCCGACCGAGGCCGAGCTGATGCACGGGGCGCACGGCAAGGCCGAGCTGCCGCCGCCGCTGACGCCGATCTTGCGTGCGCGGCTCGGCGAGCGCGTTCGTCTGCGCGCGGCGTCGTACGGTCCGCAGTTCCACACCTTCCACGTCCACGGTCACCTCTGGCTCGACGGTGGCAAGGCCGCCGACACCAAAACGCTCGGCCCTGCAGAGGTCTACGACCTCGCGGACTTCCATGCCGGTGCCGGCATCGACGACGCCACGCCGCGGGCCGGCGAGGGCGATTGGATGTACCACTGCCACGTCGAGACCCACGCAGTGACCGGGATGTGGGGCTTGTTCCGCGTGCTGCCCGCGGTGGGCGGCGACGAGGTCGAAGGCGCCGACGGGCGCTTCGCCCACGAGGTTCCACCGCCGCTCGGCGGGGTCGGGAAGTCGGTGACGGTATACGTCGTGGCGGCGGAGGTGCCGCTGGTCGTGGCACGCAGCTTCGTCCCCGCGACCGGGCAGCTCGTCGATGTGGTGCGCAAGGCGCGGCTCTACGTGCCGATGCCCGACGAGGCGGCGTGGAATGCCGCGACCACCGAATCGATGAATGCGGCGTTCGCGACTGCGAAGTCGACGCATACGCCGTGGATCTTGTCGCTGAAGAAAGGGACCAAGGTCACGGTCAAGCTGCGCAACGTGATGCCCGAGGCTCCCGTGAGCCTGCACCCGCACGGCGTCGCGTACACCAAGGAACACGACGGCACGCTCCCCGCCTCGATCGCCAAGCCCGGCGGCCCGGCCGTGACCTACGAATGGCTCGCCGACACCTCGGGAACCTGGCCTCTGCACGACCACGCGCGGCAGGTCGAGAATATCGGGCGAGGACTCTTCTCGGCCATCGTGGTCAAGGACGATGCCGAGATCGCGGCGATCCAGCGCGACTATCTCGTCATCTTCCACGACTACGACATGGACTGGATGATGGGCAGCGTGAATCCGGTCGGGGGCGGTCACTAACACGCAGACGTACGGGGTGGGTTTGGGGCTCAGATCCTAGCTGTTGCCGATTGCGCAGGCGAAAGAAGACAGAGGCACGATCTGCCCCCCCACCACGACGCGCTGCCGCTCGGCGCTACGCCGATGCCCTGGCACCGTGAGACCCGCGCACCAACTCGGACCGCAACAACACCACGCTCCACGGCACGTGCCCCGCCGCAAACGCCGCGCACACGGCCCTGCCCCGCACGTCGGGCGCGGCGATCGCCCAGGCGCCGGCCATCGCCGCCAGCGTCGCTGCGAGCTTGACGCGGAGTTCGTCGAGCCAGATCTGTCGCGGATCGACGATGTGGGCGCTGGCGGCCGGCTGCGTGGCGGGCCCGGACTGGGGCCGATGTCTTTTGCCCCTGGTTGCGCCGAAATCCGACGTTTGACGGTGACCGCATGGGGCGATAGTGTGGCAATGAAGGCAGGCATGAATGGAGCGCCGATGAACGACACACGCGCGCGGATGTTCCTTGTGCTGGGCGCGCTCCAGGTTGGCGTGGGACAGGGGTGCAGCGATCCGGTCGGGTCGACGTCCGGGGACGCGTTCTCTGCCCGAATCGACTCGGAGAGCACATCGAATGCGGGCTGGTACGACGGCAGCGCGACGGGGAGTGACGTTGTCGACGCGAGCGACACAAGTGACGCCAACGCGTTCGACGTCGAGGTCGACGCGGACACGGGCGCCGACATCGCCGACACCGACGACACGGCATCGCGAATGGAAGACAACGTCGGCTGGGACGATGAGTCCAACGTCGACGTCGACCCCACCGCCGAAGGACTCGAGCCGCTCGACGCGGCAGACTCGACCGAAGTCGCAAACGAAGGTCCCGGCGGCGATGAGTGCTGCGACAATTCCGGCTGGTATTCCAACGACGTCGTCGAAGACATCGACGTACCAGACGCCGCGACGGTCAGCGACGACGTCGACGGCCAGGCGACAGGCGACGCTGACGTGGACGAAGCAGCGGCCAATCCATGCGCCGCACCCGGCCTGGACTGGGTCGCGCTCGCTTG
>CAZPHC010000070.1:0-7496 GCA_964586155.1 uncultured Enterobacteriaceae bacterium
AGACGGTGCTCATGTGGGGGCCGACGGCCAGACAGCGCACCATCGCCATCTGCTTCCGCGTTTCATACAGCGGGTGGAGCTCCTCGACGTCGAGCAGGCGGCGCTCCGACATGCGCACGGCGATGGGGCGGCAGTCGGTGTCGACGCTGCATGGCGAGCCCAGGGTGAGGGAGGAGAAGAACACCCAAGGGCCGTACTTCACGTTGTAGCCCTCGAATCCCTTGTGGGGCATCGGGGGGGCTGGCCATGAGAAGCCTCCGAAATCGATTGCAAAATCCAGGGCGTTGAACTCAAAATGGCCCAGCCGGCCGGCCCACTCGACGATGACGAGCCAATCAAAGGATTTCGCCAGGAATTCGGGGTTGCATTCATCGGCATTCGATGCATGGCCCAACGCGACGACGCAAGCAGGATCGGCAAGCGCGACAGGGGCGTCGTCTGCCGGCGCGTCCGAACCAAGGTCGGAATCGTGCACGTCATCGTTGGCTGCGGCGTCGATGTTCGAGGTTGCACTGTCCTTGGCGAGTGCTTCCGGCGAGGCCCCTGGAGCGTCCGCCGCTGGCCCGCAGGCAGCGGTCAAGACGAGGAGCGCGCAGATCTTGAGCAACGCTGCGTGATGGCGATGGCGCGCGTGCGTCATGCTGGCGGTCCTGAGCTTGCGTTGGTCTGCGCGTAGATTGTGAGCAGGATCCAACTCATCATCGCAACGACCTCCGGATCATCAGTGAGCAGCGTTGCGCCGCCTTCGATGTGTGGCGTCCACCAGTTGAGTGGAAGGTCGCCCCAGCGCGCAGTTACATCGATGCGATTCGGGAGGCGCGGGTCACCAGATTGGTAGACGCCGGTGGCCTCGATCTGCCACGGAATCATTTCGGGATATTTGCTGGCGCTGGTACCCAACGCGGCGGCTTCCTCGCCGGAGGCAAACATGGCGTTGCCGTTGTCGGACCCCATCGCACAGGCGCATGCGCGGCGCAGTAGAAGCGCACTCTCTGGCCCTCCTGAAATCCAGGGCAAGATGCCTGATGGTCCGCCGCTCAGCAGCGCAACCACCGCTGCCATTGCGAGCTGTCCATGGTGCGACGCCGCATGAGCCGGGATCTTCGTCTCTTCACCCAACAAAGCGTTTCGAAGCTCTTCAGAGTACGCCTGCGGCGCGATGTTGTACTGCGGATCTTGCGGCCCGCGCCCGCGCAACGCCATGACAGTACGGTGCAACGATGAAATGTACGCGCCGCGACGCGTGGCCAAAGGCGGCACTCCGAGTCCAGACTTGGCCATGGTGGCGTCGTACGCCGCATCAAGTTGGGCCCACGTTGAGAGGTCAGTGGCCATGCCTGTCACAGCGCTACGCGCGGTCCGTGCCTCGTGCGCCGCCCACAATCGCTGCAGCCAAGCTCCAGGCGCATCGACATCGGCTGACAGCTCCCAAGGCTGTTGCGGCATCGTGCCACTCAACGCCGTGCAGAGCAGCCACTCGGCCAACGGGATCCAGGGCAACGAGGGATCGGCGAATCGCCATGCCGACCAGCCGACCAGTGTGTCGTTGTGAAACGTCGCAAACCTACCCGCAGCCTCGTCGATGACCAAGCTGGCGTGGGAGTACCTGCCGGCGCCGATCCAGCCGATGCTCGCGGCCCGAAACGCCGCGGCGCGGGGCCACCCCGGGGCAGGCAGACCAAGTCCGGGCACGCTGAGGGCGCCTCCAGTGCGCTGGAGGAAGCCCGCATCGCTCAGGAGGGCGGGCACATTCATCGCTGCCAGCACCGCGCCGCAAAGCGATGCGCTACCATGGCAGCCGCAGAAGTTGGCGTCGAGCACCTCGGCAAGCGAGCCGGTGTAGGCTGCAGAGCTCGCCCACCAGTCCAACTCCTTAGCTCCCGGATCGAAGACGCCCTCGCCGAACCCGTTGTTCAAAGCCACGCACCACGACGCGGACCCAGATGGCGAGGGGATTGAGAACTTGGACTCTATCCCCTTCGGCTTGCCCGCCTCCGGCCGCGCCAGTAACCCCGACCGATGTGAGAACCCGCGCCGCCGCAGCCAGGCCGCCATCAGCGGTCCGCTCGTCGCGTGCGCCGCCTGCAGCGGCCGGACCTCGTGCCAGGCGACCTGCCAAGCCAGGTAAGGGTTCATCGACCAGACCGCGTACGGCACCACGCACGGCCCGCCGTCGGGGTGCGGCCGATGCTGCACGGGGCTGCCCGCGCCGTCATGCCAATACAGCGCCCTCAGGTCGAAGCCGAAGACGTCGCCAGTGGCCGCGTCGTTCGGCCTCACCATGTTATAGCCCCAACCCGATACACCTGGATCCGAGCTCGATGCCAACCAGCACCGGTGAGGATCGGCCGCCCGCGGGTCGGCGGGATCCCAGCCGAGCAGCCGCCGTCGCTGCGCCAACGTCAACTTCGCCAGGCGCGACGGCCACATCTCGTGCCGGTCGGCCCACAGCGACAGCGCCACCCGCCGCGCCCACAGCCGCGAAGCTTCGACCCTCGACAGGCCATATTGGACAAAGCGCTTGGGATCACCCGCTGGCGGCGCGTCGAACTCGTCCCAGAAGCGCTGGTCACCGTGCAACGGCGACACCCAGCGCACGGCAGCCGGTCGCGGGCTCTGCCACTGCGATGGGTAGCCCGAAGGGGCTTTGAGGTGCGTCGACATCCGCACCTTCTCCAGGTGTGCGATGCCGATCGCAAGCGTAGCAGCGAAGGTGTTCACGACCCGGCCGCGCTCGGCGAGCAGCGCCATGGAGCCCGCGTTGTCGAGTTCGTGGGCGTGGATGACGCCCTCCAACAGCGCCGGTGCGCCGCCGGTAGCGAAGAAGTAGGCCTTGTAGGCCCAGAGCCAGGGCGCGCCCTCGGCGTGGCGCTGGAGCTCGGCCCAGAGGCGGCTCGTGACCGAGAGCGCAGGCGGTGTGGCGTTCGCGCTTGGCGGCGTCGGGGCCGGCGGTAGTAACGGTGGGGCCAGGGCTGCTGGGGAGGTGAACGGATTGCCTTCCGCAAAGTTCGGCGACTTGGCCGGGGTCGGTGCGCCGACGAAGGGCCAGTTGTCGTCGAGTTGCTCGTCCTGCCAGAAAGGGGCGAAGCGCCAGTCGAGGTGCAGTTCCTTAGCGCCAAGCAGGTGGTCGACGACGATGGCGGCGTTGGTCGCGTCGGCGGCGAGCCAGCTGGGCAGGCCGGCTGGGCCGGCGTGGCTGCCGATGAGCAACTGGAGCGCCTTGGCCGGGCCGTACAGGTCAAGAAGGCGCCGCAGGCGCTGGCGGGGCGACCAAGTACGGATCATGGCGCGCAGCCTTCGTCGGTCTGGCCGTCGCAGTCTTGGTCGATGTTGTCGCCCTTGCCGTTTGGGGCGCAGGTCTCGGTGGTGGGTTCGGGGGCGTCGCAGGTGGGGGACGTATGCGGACCGTAGCCAGCGCACGTGGCCTTACCAGGGCACGTGCCGTGGGTGTTCGTGCGGGTGCAGGGGCCCTCGGAGCCCTGGAGAAATGCAGAGCGGGGACAGGCCAAGGGCATCGAGGCAAGACAGAATGGTCCCTCCGCTTCGGTGCCCGCGCGGTCGAACCCACAGGTGGTGTCCACGTTTGGGCAAGGAGCGGTGTTGCCGAAACAACGAGACGTACATTGCCTGAACGCCGGCGAACCACCGGACCATGCGCAGTCCCAAAGGTATCCAGTCGGACCATATGGCGTCTGGATGACACAATCAGAAAAGTCGGTACATGGCTGGCCGTACGCAGCCAGCATGGACACGCAGCCATACCACGGATCGTACGAGCCTATGGGTATGGCTTTGAAATCAGATGGGCACTGTCCCCAACCAACATCCCAAACGCAGACGTTCGAGTATCTTGTTGGCATGCAATACCCCTCCCAGCATGACTCGGTGTCGGACACGCCAACGATGCATGGCTCAAGGTAGTGACCCTGCCCGGATGGAAGGTCGAATTCAGGCTCGGAGTCAGAAACGTCCATGGCAACGCCACAGAAATCGTCGCTCCCATCCTGTTCCGGACCTTCCACCTCTTGATCATGGTCGGTCCCTGATGACAGCTGTTCAGTTGGCGGGATCGATTGAAGGCTCGGCTGCGATGTACACCGAAGGATCAACGCAAGATGCGCCGCCACGACAGCCCGCAAACCCCGACGTGGTATCGCCACAGCTAGCCTCTCGCGTCCGCACGGGAAGCCCGGAAGACTGCCAAGGCAAGTCCCAACACCGCCTGCGCAGCGGCGGGCTGTTCCGACGTCAATCCAGCCGTCGTCAGGTAGTTGTATGGCTGCTGTCCGGTCGCACCGATGAACCAGAAATTCCGGGGCCATGGCGCGGCCGACAGGTAGCTGCCAACTGGTTCGGTCTTGGATGCTGAAGGCACGCTCTTGATGGTGTTGCCAATGGGACCCCAAACTTGCTGACCGTCGATTCCCAAGAGTCGCGCGACAAGCCATCGGACCGAAGACGAATGCTCTTCCAAGCTGAGGTCCATGTCGGGGCCCAGATCGTCACCTGCTGACTTCAACAGCTCTTCGGCCTGCACACTCCAAGGACCATCTTGAAGTGTTCGCACAACATCCGTTCCAAGAGTCTTCTCCGCTGCCAGGAACCATGCAAGTCGTGATGTCGCATAGGGCGTGATGTCGTGGCCCCGGTCCTCGTCGAATTGATGCGCTAGGTGTCGACGGGCCTTCCAATTCATGCTTGAGCGGACCAAGGCATCCAAGGTGCGGCGAGACTCGTGTTCGGCAACCACGACCTGCACGATCGGAAGTAGCGGTGCCTCATTCTCGTCAAGCGCCGCAAGTACGAGCAGATGCTCGGCCAAGGGTAGCCACACTCTCGTGGGGTCAGCGAATATCCCGAGGCGGTCTGCCAGCATACGATCACTGTGCTGCAGTATCCGCTGTTCGCTGTCAAATCCTGCCTGCAGCGAGAGGTGCCCAGACACGGCTCCCGCACCGTCTGACTGGATGAGCGACGGCGGAACGAACCGAGCCTCCGCCCCGGTACCTGGAACTTCGTACTCCGTTGTCGAGCCGCCCCAACCCAAGAAAGCATCTCTCGACGGGACGACGGGGATGCACTGTGAGCGCATCAGGGACAACGCCACGATTCCGTTCGTTTGACAGCCGCCCATGTTGACGTCCAAGACTTCGGCAAGGGAACACACATGAGCGTTGGCGGGAACTCCCCATGCACGATGAACCGCGCGCGTCGACTTGCCAGCGTATTCTCCGGACTTTGCGCGAGCTAGTGTCGGCTTCGCCTCCAGCCAGCCGACGCCATGCCACATCCCCATGACCTGAAAGGATGCGGCGATCCAGTGCGTTGCCAGCTCAATCGGTTTGAGCCCAGGAAGCGAAGGCGCGGTCGGGAGTGCTGACGAAGGACCCGACAGGTGCCAGGCAAAATGCCAAGCCAAGTACGGGTTTGTGTCCCAAACAACGTAGCCTCGGTAGTCGTCGGTAAGTTGCCGCGTGCCATCACGTGAGGTCCGCCAACCGGGCCACATTGCCTGCCCAAAGGCCTCGAATAGAGACGAAGTCTGTGGCTGGATGCCCGTCCCTGCTGTAGCTGTAACCTGAAATCCATACCGCGCCTTGGCTTTGGATGATGGGCCCAATTCTGGATTCGTCGTTGCCGACAATAGTCTGGGATCGACGGGATCCCAGGCCAACAGCCGCCGCCGCATGGCCAACGACGTCGTGGCCAACCGCCAAGGCCACCGCCCCCAATGCCCATTCGCATCCCCCCACAAACACACCGCAACCCGCCTCGCCCACACCCGCACCGCCTCAAGCCGCGTCAGACCATGGCGCACGAACCGCCCAGGATCCCCCACCGGCGGCTCATCGAACTCATGCCAGAACCGCGCATCCCCATGCAGCGGCGACACCCACACCGTCGTCGCCGGCTCCGGCGCCTGCCACTGCGACGGGTAGCCCTTCGGCATCACATTGTGCACTGTCGCAAAATCATTTGACTCCAGCACGCCGATCGCCACCGCCAACGTGTAAGCGAAGCAGTCGACCTCGACGACCGCGGTCTTCGGCTGCTGCGCTGCCCCGTTCGCTTGCGTCAGCGTCAGTTGCAACGTCCCCTGCGCCACTTCATGGCCGAGCAGCACCCCCGCAAGCAACGGCCGCTCGCCGGCCACCACTTGAAAATACTTGCGGTACTTCGTCCACAGCCAAGCAGCGTCGCCATGCTGCGTCACGAGCGCCGTCCAAAGCTGAAGCGGCACGTCAGGTAGCGCCGCTGGCGGCTCTGGTGGCACGGCCTGCGCCGCCTCCTTCAGGGCAGAAGCGGCTGAGACGGGACTCGCCTGCCAAGCGGCAAAGCCAGCGCTCGGCGCTCCAGCGCCCGCGCCCTGCCAGCTCGGAACCGTCGCTGCGCCGACCATCGGCCACCCCTCCGCCACCCACTGGTCCTGCCAGAAGGGCGCGACCTGCCAGGGTAGCAGAAGATCCCTGTGGAGGAAGTGCGATACGATCGCGTCGGCGCGCTCGTCGGTGATCCAGGCTGGCAGTACCAGCGGTTGCGACGGCACGGGCTTGGCGCTGCCGTCCGCGGCGCCGGGAGTTGCGACGCCGTCCAACGCCAACAGGCGCCGCAGGCCCTCGCGGGCGCCGAAGGCGGCCACGAGCTTCTGCAGGCGCTGCTTGGCGGTCAGGGTGGGCATCGCGTCTAGCCCTCGACGATCGTCGCCCAGACGCGCAGGTGGACCCAAATGCGCTCGCCGGCGGTGGTGTTCGGGTTGTAGAGCCGCATCCGCACGAATTCGTGCAGGCCGGCCAAGGCGGTGGTCTCCGCGACCAGGTCGTTGAAGGTGGCGCGGCCCGAGACCTTGCCCCGAGCGCCGTCGAACGCCGTCGCGACGCCAGTGGACTGCATCACCAGCCACGGCCCGCGGTCACTGCTGCTGGGGCCGACGATGTCGAAGGGCTCCGACGTGTCGGCGGTCTCAAACTCCAACTTCGCGTAGCTAGTGGCGGTGGCGATGGGGACGCAGGTCATCTCCCACGAGAAGCGAACGGCGCGCGCACCACTGGTCCGGAGGTAGGCCTCAGGCGGCGTGCGGAACTCAAAAGCCTGCGCGTTGCTGCTTAGATCGTCGAGGACCACTTGTACGTCCTGCCAGAGGAAGTTTCGCCCGTTGTTCATGGGGTGTGTGCTACGATGCGGCCGTCGCCGTCAAGGTGTTGTCAAGATTGTACCGCAACTCTCTCTCTCTCAAGCGTTTTTTCTCATTGCCTGTAGGTCCTGCAAGTTGCTGCGCGACTCTTCGGGGTCGGGGCGAGCTCCTGGCGCGCCTCGACCAGTTGATGGTCCGCGAGACCGACGCTGCTCTCGGACCTCGGGCACCCAGGCCCCCAGTGCAAGCACGAAGCACGCGGCCAACGGGCCTGTTGCTCGCGTCACTACGGGCCGCAGCCCTCATCGATGGCGCCGTCGCAGTCCTGATCGACGCCGTCGCCGCAGATCTCCGGCTTCGGCTC
>CAZPHC010000071.1:0-6903 GCA_964586155.1 uncultured Enterobacteriaceae bacterium
TTGCGATCGCCTAACGCCTGGATTGCACGGGCATTCGATTCAACAATCTGCTGAGTGGCCTGCTGTGAAGCAACGATTTGCTCCAGCATTGCCTCAATCCTGTCCAGTCGATTTGCGTCCGTCATGGCGATCGCCTCACTTCCTACCCTTAGCCCTTTGAGCAAGCCACAACTGGATCGCTTCTTCCAGCGCTTCCGCCTGGGAGACTTCCTGCATGGTGCATTCAGCCTTAAATTTCAGCGCCACATCTTTTTTCACGTAGCCGCTTACCTGTGCGAAGTCCGGATCGGCTCTCCTGCTTGCTGCCATTGACTCAGATCTCATTTTGTATCCTCCAATAATGCCACACGCAATCAAGAATGACGAAAAATCACGTTTTCAGTCTAGCCTGTTTTCATGAAGATGTGCTAACGTGATTTCATGACATACGAAACGCCTACGCAACGGCTACGAAATTGCATAGGCAACGGCTACGAAAAGCCTGCGAAAGACCTACGAAAACCCTACGAAAGAGGTACGAAACGCCATGAATAGACCGCACACGCTACGCACGATCGCCGAAGGCATGGGACGCGAGAAACGTACTGCCCAACTCTGGTATCAGCAGGCGAAGGAACAGCACGGCGAGCTGGGAGCAATCGTCAACGGCACCCGCTATTTCTCTGATGAGGAACGGGCAATTCTGGAGCAATACGCAGGCGTTAAACCTGCTGAGGTGCAGGCGATCGCCCCTGAAATCATGCCGGAGAACTTTATTCAGGCTGGTGAACTGGCAACGGTTGAAACTCGTTCTATTCAACTGCCACAAGGGTTTGATGCTTCTGCGATGGTGCGATTCTTCGACGGAGTGACAGGCGAAGCCACCGATACCAGTTCATTAGTGGCGATCGCAGACATGGCTATTAATGCGGTTGAGAGTGCGATGGATAGCAAGCTGACGGAGCAACGGCAGAAGCTTACCCAGGCGGAACAGGATGCTAAAGCGCTGGCTGAGAAGATCAACGCCTCGAAGGTAAAGCTTCAGGTCAAAGCGCTGGAGAGCAAGATTCTGGCAGAACGTCAGACCACTGCAACGCAATCGGCAGAGGAGCTTTTTGCAGAGCTGATGAACATGGGAAAGCCCGCCGCCGATGGTGGCTCTGGGCAGGAATAGCGATCGCCCTGGTCGCCGTTGGTGCGGCCATCACACATCCCGTCTTTTGCCCATCCACCCATCCCCAGGAGAATCCCCACTAATGAACGCTCAATTTTGGCAACCACTGACGGCGCGAGCCAAAGCGCACCTCCATTTGATGCAGACGGTGGCCTCACTGAACCCTAAGCGGGAGGGCGATCGCGTCTACATTCCCGTGTCCGAATACGAACGACTGAAGGCAGCGCTGGAAGCGGCGCAAGCCACTACACCCGTAGCACCCAGCGACAGTGTTCAGTCACTGAACGCGCCCTCCGGCTGGAAGTGCATTGAAGCAGGTTCCGAAATCCATTAGTTGGGGGAGCGATCGCCTTTCACACAAGTTTTTGCACATTCACACACCCGCAGGAGAACACTCACCCATGAAAACATTCCACGTCGAATACAACCTGGTTTCGCAAGAAGGCCAAGTTTTGGCAACGGGGAGCGCCCCATGTTCCGCACCTGCACTGACTCAGGATGCGATCACGGAAATCAAAAACGGCATTCACCAGGAGTCTCTTGAGGACTATCAGCGGCAATGCGGCGAGATCGAGCGACTGGGTAAAACCCATTTGCAAATCGTCTGCATTATCGAGCTGGAGCAAGCCGCGCTCGCTGGTTGGGAGTGCATTGAAGCAGGTTCCGAAATCCATTAGTTGGGGGAGCGATCGCCCATGCCCTGAGAAGCCAGCGATCGCCCCCAGTCCACCCTTACGAGAAGGACAGTTCTATGTTCGCATCAAACCCTTTGTTTCCGCTTTGCTGTTACTGTACCGCCCTGCTGGTGCTGGTGCTGGCTGGCAGTTGGGCGATCGCTTATGCCCGTCAGCATCTTGCACCTGCGCCAATTCAGGAGGTGCAGCAATGACCTCATCTCGACTGAGAAGCGTAGCCTACCGTTCTCGCCGCCAGGAGAAGCGGGAGAAGCCCCCCAGCCCCGCTCTCGTAATGTGTGCATTGCTGGCTGTGGCTTCCGGCCTGCTGTTGCTGATGTCGCCCCCACCGAACACCCATGAAGCTCCTAATTCTGCTGGTGCTGTTGTCCGGCCTGATTGCGCCGGATTCTGAGAATTTCCCCGTTTTGAACCTGATTCTGGAGGTTTCAACCCATGAACCTGAACTTGATTGGTAGCGGCATCGGTTGTTTGTTGGCGATCGCCGCTGCACTGCCCTCTGATGTTGCACAAAAAGCTGCTGCTGACTTTGCACCCCCACCCCCTATTCAGGTGAGCCTGGAGCCGGGGAACACCTATCTGAAGCTCAATAACTACCGCTACGAACCGCAGAAGCCCCCTGTATTTGAAGTGCCCGCTGGGGTGCAACTGCCGCAAACGATTGTCGTATTTGACGGTTCAGGGACTTGCATCGGGCGATTGGAAGCGGGGCAGACGTTTATTTTTGTTGATGCCGATCGCGTCCAATGTGTGAACGTTCCCGGCCCTCGCGTCGAAGTGGCAACAGGGGGGCAGGGCTGATGAATCACCAAAAACTTCCTCCCATCCTGGAACCGGGCGATCGCCTGGGGGGTGCCATAATCACGGGCTATGGTGGCTGTCATCACCCGTACATCATCGATGCTTTTGAATATCTCGAAGAGAGCGGCATCGAAATGGAACAGGTTAGTTTTACTGACTCAGGTTTTCGTCTGATCTGCAAAACAAGGGAGGATGCGGGCGATGCACGGAACGATCTTCTTGGTGCTTATTCAGAGGTTGTCCCGTGGGCCGAATTTGGCGTTTATGAAAACACAGGGCGGGGATGGGTAGAGGGAAGTCTTTCTGTCTCGCCCTGGTACGGCAATGCTCAGACTATCGCATGGATAAAGAGCATGAATCCCCAGACTGAGCCAGCAGTTGAGCCAATCTCATCCTTCAAATCATCTGCGGATAGCAGCACCCAGACCACACAAATGGTCTACACCATCCCCATCATTGAACGCCAAAACAATGTTCCCGTTGTTCAGGTCACTATCAACGGCTACCAGTGCGAAATGTTGCTGGACACCGGATGTAGCCTGATGTCACTTTCCCGTGATGTTGTTAAGGCGATTCGTCCCCGGCAAATTGGGACTGCTACGGCTTCAACTGCCAGCGGTCAGCACCAAACGAAGATCTATGAACTGGCGACTGTTCAGGCTGGTAACCTCACCGTCAAAAACGTTCAAGCATCAGCGCTGAAGAACGGAGATCGCGGGCTATTGGGGCATTCATTTTGGGGCAATCAACATATCACCATCAAGTCCGATGTGGTGGAGATTGGCGAGAGTACCAATCCCCAGGCAGAAAATCAATCCAGAAATTTACAGGAGGATGACGAAATGCCCAATAGAACGACAGATCAACGGCGACGGGCGGTAAAGGTAAAGCGCCGCGTTGCCCCCACCAGTGCAAACTACACCCCCAAACCACCAAAGGACGACTACAGCGACAGGCAGGAGGCGATCCACAAGGGTACTGCCAAAGCTGCATCCTACCTGCACTTAGCGGGCGGTGCATTCCTGGGAGTAGCGCAAACCTGCTTCAGACGAACGTTCTTAAGTTTCGTCGCGGCTTTTGCCTTGATTGGCGGAATGATTCTCGCTTCCATCGGTTACGCGATTTCTCTGGGCTTTATGCCCCAACAACTGTTCCCCGACAACCAAAGTATTGGGCAACTCTATCAGGGGTTGGTGCAGTGGCTCGGAACCGCTCAACCGTGGCAGCTCTGGGGGTGTGCGATCGCCGCGTTTCTGGCGGTGGTTGTCCAATGTTTTCAGTCCTGGAGCATCTACACGATTCAGAACGGTGTCGCGGCTTCAAAGGCTGGCGGTAAGTCGATTTTCAGTAATCGGCTGCACAGATTCCTGTTCTACGTCGTCGCTGGCCTGGTCTGGTATCTCGACTTCGAGACTATCAGCGGTGTGAGCTTTGCCGCTGGTGTTGCTGGGTTCGCCCTCTGGCTGTGGGCAGCGTTCCCCAGCGAGATCGCCGCGATGATTCTGCAAATTCAAAAGGCTTCAAAGGACGACTAATCGAAAGGGCGATCATTGCGATGGCTTCAGCCTCGCTCTGCATCGCCCTCTCTAACCCTTCTACTACAAAGGATTTCTCAATTATGGTCTACGCAAGCTGGAAACAAGAACTGGAGGCATTTGAACGGGAGTGCGATCGCATTCGTCAGTCTCGCCGCGCATCGTTCCCCATTAAGGTGCTGGGATTGGCACCGCTGGCAACCGTGCCATTTATCGCCAAAATGCCGTTAGGACGGCAGATTCTAGCGGGTGCTGGAATCGTCATCAGTGGGCTTTCCCTGATGTCTGAACTGGATCGCCAGCGTGAAGCCTACGGCGGTTCCCTCAAACTTGACCTGACCCCCAATTCCGATTGGGATAACCTCTCTGGAGCATTTGAGACGCGATCGCCGCGCTGGTGTGCCCTGTGCTTTCTGTATGCTCAACTTGACCCGTTACACCTGAAAGACCGCCTGGGGCATCTGCCAGATGATGAGGGCACCAGAGTTCTGAATCGGTGCATTAAGAGGGTGCAGAAGGGGCTGCGGGAGATTGCCCAACTCAACCCCAATAAACCGTCCTACGGCGATGAACTGCGGTATCTGACCGATGAATGGCGGGGGGACGTGAGCCGTGTTCTCGACCATGCCCTATTCGTCGCTGGTGCGATCGATGCCGATGACCTTGACCCTGACGAGTTTGAGGTTGAGGAGGGGGAGGGAACGACACTTGAGGCAACCTTAGAACCCCCGTCCAAAGCGGTTCAAAGCGATTCTCTCCCCCCTGCATCTGCAATCAATCTGTCAGCCTTTACTGACCCTAAAGAGCGAATGACGGCACTGATTCAGCGGATGGCTCAAGAGGGATTCCTGCTCGGTACACTCCTAAATCACCCGTTTGTCTGGTGCTGGGGACGGAGCCAAAGTGGAAAGACCACCATTGCTCTGATGCTGGCGATCGCCCGTATGGTGATGGGTGGGAAGGTGGCATACTTCACCACCGACAACGACTACCCGCGCGAGATGCCGTGGTCATCGGTGGAGGATTCCCCCACGGGCTACGCCGATGCACTGGAGAGCGTTCGGGAAATCATCAGCAGCGCCAATAAAGGCGCTCTGAAGGGGCAAAGCTGGGTATTCGATGAAATGCTGGCGGCATCGGCAGAACATAGCCTGGAGATTCAACCATTGCTCATCTGTGTCCTGATGAAGCTTGCCAAAACAAAAGGGGGGGTGATTGGCATCTCCCAGGCTGACACATCTACCGCACACGGGCTAAAGGGCATCGATGCCGCCTGGAGGGTAGAGCGGGTATCGGTGGAAGCCATTCACGAGGAAAACGAGATGGGCGATCGCTACCCTACTGGATGCTACCGAGTGAGCAAAGGGGAAGCATCGGAGGAGTGGAAAATCCCAGGATGGATGCTCACAGAAAAGAACCAATGGGGGCAGTTTGACCCGGTTGTATGGATGCTGAAGCAGTTCCCGGAACTGACCAGCAAAAACTTTAGAACCCATGTCCAAAGCGGTTCAAGCCCGATCCAGGACACCCCCGAAGACGATACCCCGATGGTCTGGGATGCAGAGTTAGATACCCCACTGCTGCCGGGTGCATACCTCACTGAGGAGGCAAAGCGGATTTATGCTTGGCTCCGTCGCAAAACTGAGGCAGGGAAGAAGCAATTTTCCGTCTCTGAGGTGCAGCAGGGCAAGCCATTGGGGAAAGATGCCTCACACACCCTCGACATTGTTCAGCCCATCCTGGCAGAGCTGCTACACGGCAGATGGATCGATTCTGATGGAAAGCTGGTCTGGCTTCTTTGAACCTTTGGACGCTTTGAACCTTTGGACACCCATCAGAACAGGTGAAAATCAGGCAGGTTTGCTCCAGTTCCAAAAGTCCAAAGGTTCAAAAGTTAAAATCCCCCGGCGATCGTGCTGGGGGATTTTTGTTTGGTAGTTACTCGTCTTGTAACGCTGGAGGGCTGTAGTCAGTCATCCCAAACTTTTCTTTCATGACTTCTGCCATCTGTCCGATGTGTTCCTTGTCTGCTATCTCCAGAACAATCTGAATCTCAAAAGCATCAGTCACTCTATCAGTCTCATGATTATATGTGTTAGGCAGAATTACTTTTTCTCGGCTGACGACTTTACCACGGAAGGTAAATTTTGGAGAGCTGCCCTGAACTCTCCTTCCGTCCACTTTTGTCGTACAAAGAGGTGCATCAACAATCTCAACTTCATCGCCAACCATTAAGCCAGGATCGAAGTTGTACTGAGCAATAACAGCGCGCCAGGGTTCATCTTTGCCTGGTGCAACAACTGGGAGAAATACAGAGACAGCACAATTGAACATATTCTTTTCCAGGAGTGTTTGCGTATTGTAGTTAGGCAAGCAGTAGGGACGCACTAGGGTGAGACACCCGACCAGAACAAATGCTGAGTTTCTTCAGCCTTGCAAACACTCCCAGCGATTTTCCGGGAGTGTTTGCGTTTGGGGAGAGTCAGGTGATTATCGACAGCGTTTCTTTTTAGCGTTGAGTGCGCGACTACGCGGTGGAGTGTACCGCCCATCAACTTTAAGGTAAGCACCGTACCAACGAGCCTCTAACAACCCGCGCCGCTCCAACACTTGATACCCGAGGCGAACGACGAAGTAGGTCAAGGCAAGGATCAGAATTAGAAAAATAGATTGGGTAAGACTCATCTTGCAATTCGGTAAAAGTTTATCGCTACTGAGT
>CAZPHC010000072.1:0-6461 GCA_964586155.1 uncultured Enterobacteriaceae bacterium
CTCGCCGGCGGCACCAGCGGCCTCTCCGGCCTTGGCGGCGGCCTCGCCGGCCTTGTCGGCGGCGGCCTCGCCGGCGGCGGCGGCGGCCTCACCGGCCTTTGCTGCGGCCTCGCCCGCCTTGGCGGCGGCGGCGGCGGCGGCCTCACCGGCCTGGGCCCCGCCCTCGGGGTTCTGGTTGGACTTGCCACAGGCCGTCAGGCCGGCGAGCAGCATCGCGGCGACGAGCATCGGGGACATGAACGCGGAGAAGCTCTTCATCGGGTCACTCCTGGGGCGCGAGGGGGGCGCGAGGGGGGCTCGCGCACGGGTCGCAGCGGCGCGCGTCGAGCGCGCGAGGCGCGGGTGTAGCGCTGCGGGCGCGGATCTTCAAGGCTTGTCGCGCAGGTGCTGCACCAGCCACGTCGCCATCGGCGCCCAGACGGCCGCCGGCGCGGCGCTGCCGGCGAACACGCCCATATGGCCGCCGGGCACGAGCAGGACCTGCTTGTCGTCGCTGCCGACGGCCGCCAGCAGCTCGCGCACGGCCGCCGGCCGCACGACGGTGTCGGTCTTGCCCGCGAACGCCAGCACCGGCGCGCGCACCTGGCGCAAGTCCGCGACGTGGTTGCCGAACGTCATGCGCCCGTCCTTGAGCTTGTTGCCGGTCATGAACTCGCGCATCAGCTGGCGGAAGGCGTCGCCCGGGTAGTCGAGGAAGTTGCTGGTCCAGGCGTCGAGCGCGTCGAAGCCGTCGAGCCAGGCCTGGTCGTCGAGGTGCTTGAGCACGTCGGCGTGGCGGGTCGCGGACTTCCAGGGGTTCATCAGCTTGAACACTTGCGAGCTCAGCTCGCCCGGCACGTTGCCGAGGCGCCGGCTGACGAAGTCGATCTGGCCGGCGAGCCGCCGCGACAGCAGCGAGAGTATGCCCATCTTGGCCGAGTCGATCGGCGACGCGATGGCGACGATGGCCGCGACCTTGGTGTCGCCGTGGGCGGCGGCGTACATCAGGGCGAACAGGCCGCCCATGCAGTAGCCGACCAGGGCGACCTGGTCGCTGCCGGCCGCCGCGCACGCCGCGTCGACCGCCGCCGGCAGCCAGTCGAGCACGTAATCATCCAGGCGGATGTGCTCGTCGTTGGCGTCCGGTTCGCCGAAGTCGACGACCATGACGTCGAGGCCGGCCGCGAGCAGCGTCCGCACCAGCGAGCGCTCGGCGGTCAGATCAAAGATGAACGGCTTGATCATCAGCGGCGGCACCAGGATCACCGGCACGCGCAAGCGCGGTGGCGCCTCGACCGACGCGCCGAGGCCCCAATCGTCGGCCTCGGGCGCCTGGTAGCGGCGCAGCGTCAGCTTGTCGCGCTGCAGGATCGGCGTCCACGGCGTGCGGTCGACCACGGCCTCGGGGGCGCGCAGTGACCAGTCCAGGCCGTTGACCAGGGCCGTCACGGCGCGCTCGGCGCCGCGCCCCAGGCTGCGCCTCGCTTGCTGCAGGCCGGATCGCCGTCGCGTTGGCGCGCCGTCGGACGTCGCGGCGCTTTCCGTGGGGGCAGGTGTCGCTCGGGGCGTGTTCATCGTGCGTCCTCGGGGGCTCGGGGCTGGGCGGGCGGCGCCGGCACGACGGCTCCGTCGGCCGCGCTGTCGCTGGGTCGTTCGTGGCACGTCGCGCCGCCGAGCGCGCGCCAACAGGCTTCGGCGGCGTCGAGCGTGGTCGCCGCCGCGTGCAGCTCGCGCTGGACGCGCAGCTGGTCGGGCCGCAGGTCGACGCCGACGAGCAGCCGCAGATCGTCGGGGGCGTCGTCGCCCTCGCCGCCGAACGCCGCCATCCAGGCCGCGAACGTGCCGTCGAGCCGCGTCTCGTCGTCCAGCGGCGTCGCCAGCAGCCAGGTCGTGCAGTCGCGCAGCAGCGCCGCGGCCGCGTCGGGATCGTCGCGTTGGCCGGCGAGGTCGCGGACGTGGACGGCGCCGCCGCCCGCCGCGTCGTCGGCCAACCAGCGTGTCGCCTCGCGCGCCGCGCCACCGCCGGCCGTGAGCAGCAGCGTGGGCCCCGCGATCCCCAGGCGCGCCGCCGCCGCCGCGCAGGCCTCGTAGCGGCCGACGAGGCCCTGCCATTGTGCCTGGTGGACGTCGATCCAGAGCGGGTTCACGGTCTCGACGCGATCGCGCCAGCCGAGGCGGACGCGGCGGCCGTTCCAGAGCGCGACGCCGGTGCGCAGCGTCGGGCGCGCAGAAGGCGACGATCCGGCCCGGGCGCGCCACGTCGCGGCCAGCGCCAGCTCCGCGACGGCGGCGGCGTCGCGGCTGGCCGGATCGGCGTGGATCCACGCCACCAGGCGCGCGGCCTCGCGCAAGGCCGCAGGCTCGCCGCTGGCCGCCAAGGCGTGGGCCCAGGCCAGGGCGCGGGCGTCGAGCGCCGGATCGTGCCAGGGGATCAGCGTCGTCTCTTCGCCGATGACGACGTGGTGCGCCCGGGCCGCGAGCGTGGCGCGTTCTCGGGCCGAGAAGGGCCGCGCCTGCAGCGACGCCCCCGCGATCGTCGCGTCGAGGCCACGCCAGGTGCGCTCGGGCGCCGCCACCCGCGCCGGGCCGGGCCGGAGGGTCGGGGAGGGCGGCGCTGGAGCTGTGGGCGAGGGGGCGTCAGCCATGGCCGCAGCATGCAGCCCGCGCCGCGCCGTGCGCAATCGCCGCCGGCCCAAGGTCGCGCCACGACAGCCGCTGCGCTTCCTTCGTCGCAGCGGCCCGTTGCGGCCGTGGGCTTGGATTCCTGCGTCGACCGGGGCAGGGTTGCGCCCCCAACCGCCGCGCTCGTCGCGGCCCACGGCCGTCGCTGCGGCGACCGCCAACGCACCGGAGCTCCATGGCCACCATCACCCTGCGCGGCAACCCCATCCACACCGTCGGCGAGCTGCCCGCCGTGGGCAGCGCCGCGCCGGACTTCCAGCTCGTCACCACGACGCTGCAGGACGTCACGCTCGCCAGCTTCGCCGGCAAGACCTTGATCTTGAACATCTTCCCCAGCGTCGACACCGGCACCTGCGCGATGAGCGTGCGCCAGTTCAACGCCCGCGCCGCCGGCCTCGACGGCGTCGCCGTGCTCTGCATCTCCGAGGACCTGCCCTTCGCCCATCGCCGCTTCTGTGGCGCCGAGGGCATCGAGGGCGTGCACGCGCTGTCGACGCTGCGCGACCGCGGTTTCGGCGGCCGCTACGGCGTGACGATCGTCGACGGC
The DNA here is from genome assembly GCA_964586155.1 of uncultured Enterobacteriaceae bacterium. Classification (GTDB taxonomy): domain Bacteria; phylum Myxococcota_A; class UBA9042; order UBA9042; family UBA9042; genus SXNM01. The sequence goes on from CAZPHC010000072.1 coordinate 3,209, forward strand.
GGCATGGCCGGCCTGCTCTCGCGCTCGGTCGTCGTCGTCGGCCCGGACGGCAAGGTGCGCTACACCGAGCAGGTCGCCGAGACCGGCAACGAGCCCAACTACGACGCCGCGCTCGCCGCGCTCTAGCGTCGTCCGGCGTCGCGCCGGCGCTCGCTCCGTGCAATCGCAGCCTGCGTTCGCTGGCGCGACGGCTCCGATCTTGGCAAGGTGAGGGCGAGACGGGCGTCGACGTCCTGCCGCAGGCCGGCAGGATCCGAGGGCAGACCATGCGGAATCGGCACGATGTGGCCATCTCGGGCGCGCGCCACATGTCGTGGACGTTGCGGAGGCTGTTGGCGCTGGGCTCGCTGCTCGTCGGCGCGAGCGCGTGCGGCAGCAGCAGCGGCGGCAGCGCGATCGATCCCGACGCGACCAACGACACCAGCGGCAGCATCGACGTGCAGGGCGACGACGTCGAGGACGTCGGCGTCGACGCGACCAGCGCCGATTCTGCCGAGGCCGACACGTCGAGCGCCGACACGACCAGCGCCGACACGGCGAGCGCCGACACGTCGAGCGCCGACACGTCGAGCGCCGACACGTCGAGCGCCGACACGGCCGACGTCGGGCTCGATCCCGACGCCTGCACCGCCGAACAAGCCTGCAACAACGGCGCCTTCTGCCTCGTGCCCGGCGGCTTCCTCGGCTGCGGCATCTGCAAGAAGGGCGAGGGCTGCAGCGCCGACAGCGAGTGCAGCGCCAACACCAACGGCATCTGCGTCTTCGCCCAGAGCGACTGCACCTGCGACAGCGTGCCGCTCTGCCACGACGGCTGCGCCGCCGACGGCGATTGTGGCGTCGGCGAGGTCTGCGCCAGCGACCACCACTGCAAGCCGGCACCGTGCAGCGCCAACGCCGACTGCCCCACGCACTTCAGCTGCGACGCGACGGCCAAGACCTGCGCCCGCACCAGCTGCACCGCGTCGAGCGCCTGCCCCGGCGGCCATTGCGTCGGCGGCGGCTGCTACGCCGAGCCCGGCAGCTGCGCGTTCCCGCCTCCCTGAGCCCTGATTGGAGCGGTGAGCACCGGCCGCGCGAGCGCCGACGACTGCGCCGCGATCGCCTCCAGCGCCGACGTCATCCGACGCCCCGTGCCCAGGCCGACATCGAGGCCAGGATCCAGGCCCATCGCCGCCTCCGGCGTGTCCGCGCGGTCGATGCGATCCTGCGCGGTGTAGGCCGCGGCGCGCGGCGCCCGCAGGTCCCAGACCACGCCGACCAACGCCAGCGCCCGCAGCACGACGTACGTCACGTCGATCTCCCACCAGAAGAAGCCCTGGCGGCAGGACTGCTTGTCGTAGTGGTGGTTGTTGTGCCAGCCCTCGCCGAGCGTCAGCAGCGCCAGCCAGAGGTTGTTGCGGCTCTGGTCGGTGGTGCGGTAGCGCCGCGAGCCCCAGACGTGGCAGAGCGAGTTGATGGTGAAGGTGCCGTGCCAGAGCACGACCGTGCTGGCGAAGAAGCCGATCCACAGCCCGGGCCAGCCGGCGACCACCAGGCAGAACACGGCGAGCGCGACACCCGGCAGCAGCCAATAGCGATCGAGCCAGACGAGCTCGGGGAGCTTGGCCAGGTCGCGGATCTTGCCTTGGCGCTGGTCGACCTCGGGGTCGAAGAGCCAGCCGACGTGGCTGTACCAGAAGCCGCGCTGCACCGGCGAGTGCACGTCGACGACGTCGTCGGAGTGCTTGTGGTGCCAGCGATGGTGCGCCGCCCACCACAGCGCGCCGCGTTGGAAGCTCGACTGCGCCACGGCCGCGAGCAGCGCCGCGAAGACGCGGCTGGTCTGGAAGCTGCGGTGGCTGAAGTAGCGGTGGTAGCCCGCGGTGATGGCGAACATACGGACGACGTAGAGCGCGACGGCCAGCAGCACCGACTCGACGGTCACGCCCGTGACGAACGCGCCCAGCGGGGCGAGGTGCGCGAGGACGAAGACCCACATCGAGACGCGGCGATACAGGCGCGCGGCGGCGTGGTCCGGGTGCAGCTCGGCGGTGGTGCGGGGCCGAGAATCAGCGATCATGGAGGGCTCCGGCGGCCTCGTGTTTGCGACGTGGCGCGCGATCCGTGGCAGGCTGGGGTCGCGCCGCACCCTGCAGCGCCGCCCCACCGACCCGGGCGCAACGTGGCAGACTGTGGCGGCGACGTCGGTCACGGCCGCGTCGCCTTCGTCATTTCTTGGTAAAATCGCCGGCGCGATCCGCGGGTCGGCGCGGCAATCGAGAGGAAACATTCGATGACGACAACGGAATCTCCCAGGCGCAAGGTCGCGGCCCAGGAGGTCGTGCACGAGCTCGGCCCGGGCCAGTCGTTGGAGCTGCTGCGCGAGCTGCACCTGCTGACGCGGGCCGGCGACATGAACGCCGACGCCCTGCGCAAGCTCAAGCAGATCAACCACTTGATGCGACTGCTCGCCCCGGCGATCGGCGAGCTCTTCGAGCACCACGAGCAGCCCTGCCTGGTCGACGCCGGCGCCGGCAACGCCTGGCTCGGGCTGCTGCTGCACGAGGCGGTGCTGCGGCCGGCCGGGCGCGGCCAGATCCTCGGCATCGAGCGCCGCGCCGATCTCGTGGCCCGCGCCGAGGAGCGCGCCGCGCGGCTGAAGATGGCGCATATCCGCTTCACCCATGCCGACGTGGCCTCGATGATCCCGGCCGAGGGCGGCGAACACGAGCCGATCCACGCCGTGCTGGCGCTGCATGCCTGCGACCGCGCGACCGACGAGGCGATCCTGCTCGGCCTGCGCGCCGAGGCCCAGGTCATCGCGGTGGTGCCTTGCTGCCAGGCCGAGATCGCGGCCTTGTTGCAGGGCGAGGCGACCCATGGCGCGCTCTCGCCGCTGTGGCGCCACGGCCTGCACCGGCGCGAGCTCGGCGCGCACCTGACCAACGTCATCCGCGGTCTGGTGCTCGAGGCGCATGGCTACAAGGTCCGCGTCACCGAGCTGGTGGGCTGGGAGCACTCGCTCAAGAACGAGCTGATCGTCGCGGTGCGCCACCAGCGGGCCAATGGGCTGGCGCGGCGCCAGCTGCAGACGTTGATGGCTGGCTTGCCGCCGCTGCCGATGTGGCTGCTCGAGCAGACGGGGTTGGCGGTGCCGATGGGGGCGTAGGGCCCGAGGAGGGGCTGCGGTCGTTGGTGTGGGGCCGGGCGAGGCGACGGCGCTTGGCGCTCGTGCGAGCGGGGCGCGCGCGTGCCGACGGGGATCCTGCACCGC
>CAZPHC010000073.1:0-2042 GCA_964586155.1 uncultured Enterobacteriaceae bacterium
ACCCCAACCCCAACTAAATATTCTTGATTTTATTAAGATTTTCATTTAAAAAAAAAACAAAAAATATATCCCCAACCCCAACCCCAAAAATTAATAAAATTGCTGAAATTATTAAAATCTTATAAATTTCTTTGTTTTCCTACAGCTTTTAAAAATTTTCTATTTTTATCCATAAATAAAATAAAACAAAACTTCAAGACTAATATCATTAATTAAATAAATATTTATTTATTCTTTCTTTCTTTATTAATTAATTAGTTAATTTACTTGAATATTTTATTCATCCTTTAAAAATATTCAGAAATATTCAAATAACATTAAATTTAATAAATCCAAGAAACTAACATTAAATTTAGAATTTAAACATACCTGAATTATAAATTAATTTAAATTCAATTAAAATTGAAATAAATAAATATTTTTTAAAAATTCTTATTCAACTAAAAGTAAGATTTGCTTGATTTACTCAATAAAATCAAATAAAATTTAAAAATTTTAAAAATTACTTTAGGCCATTTTAAACTCATAAAATCCAACATTTGACCTTATATTCATATTTAAATTGCATTTTTCTATATAAATATTGCTTTTTTATTAATTAAAATTTGCATTAAGACTTGAATTTATCCAATTTACAAAATAAAATAAAAAAATGATATTTATGCCATTTAATATTATAGAATTTAAAATCCAGATGTATATTCATATTAAAAGTAAATTTTTATATCTATATATTCATTTTTATTAATTTAAATTATACCTAAGTCGGATTTTTTTTATTTATATAGAAAATATATAAACTATGCTTTAATCATCCAATATTTAGAAAATTTTAAATTTTAAAAATATATTCATATCTAATTTTAATTCTAATATTTGAGATTATATTTTTATTAATTTGAAGCTTAATTAACCCTGAATTTTATTTTATTGATTTAATGAAAAAATTAAAAATTTTTATTTATATCATTTTATATCCATAGAATTTAAAATAAAAATTTACCATAATATTAAATTTAAGCTATATTATCTATTTATAAATTATCTTATTTTTAATTTATTAGTAAGATAGATTATAAAAAATCTTACAACCAATAATACGCAATAAATATAATATGAAGAAAATTTTAAAAGAAAAAATATAAAGGAACAAATTTTAAAGGGAAAAAAATCAAAGAAAAAAATTAAAAGGAAATTTTAAAGGGAAAATTTAAAGGAGAAAATATAAATAAGTAGAATTAAAGAAAGTAAATTAACTTAAATTAAATTAAGTTAAATAAACAAATAATTAGTTAATATAAATAGCCTTGCGTTTTAATTAACATAAATTATATGCATAAATAAATAAATATGGGCACATACATACAGATGCAAATAAATAAATTTTAAGCATTCATAAAATAAAATATAATGTAATATAATATAGAATCACACTAACATATAAAATTCTAATTAATAAAATATGAATTAATAAATTATGCAAATAACTAAGTAAATATTCAACATTCACCTGATACTATATTATTAATACTATGCCTATTTTATTTTTAAGAATTTATTATTTTTTTTTTTTTTTTTTTTTCAAGAATTTATTTATTCGCTTACAGCATTAATATATATAAATCACGTGAATTCCGAATGAATGAATAAATAAATATGCCGATTTTGATTGATTAATTAATTAAGCAAAACAAATAAACTATATTTACATATATATCTATCTTATGTGAATAAATAAATTAAAATTAAATTCCAATTTAATTTATTTAATTAATTATATTATGCAATTTACTTTTTATCTTTTATATTTTATATTTGCTTATTTATATTGCATCACAGTTATTTATTTAATTGCATTATATCACATACATATTAAATTGCGATATGTCTAATTTAATTAGTTACTCATTTAATTAAATGGATAATAAAATTCTCTCAAATTCAGCATTTCTATCTAAATTCTTTATCTTCACCTAAAATAAATTTTGGGACAATGAGGGACAATGAGGGACAATGAGGGACAATGAGGGACAATGAGGGAC
>CAZPHC010000073.1:2142-6257 GCA_964586155.1 uncultured Enterobacteriaceae bacterium
ATGAGGGACAATGAGGGACAATGAGGGACAATGAGGGACAATGAGGGACAATGAGGGACAATGAGAAATTAATTTTAAATATTTGCGTGCTTTTTTAAAAATTAAAAATTAATAAAAAAATAAAAATTAATAAAAAATAAAAATTATTAAAATTAAAAATAGTGAAAGTACTAAAAATTAAAAATAAAGATAATGAAAAAGCCAGGTGAGAAGTCTGAAGCAAAAGGAGAAGAGTAAAATTAAATTAGAAAAAAGTATAGTAAAAAAAGTCCAAGAGGCACTGTTTTTCAAGTTATATTTTCGGGGTGGTTGAAAGACTCTACAAGATATCGAAAAAATTTAACAAAATAATTTATTTAGGAATTTAAAAATATTTTCAATTTCAGCGAAGAAGCTGAAGATAATAAATAAAGTAAATAAGAAGTGCTTTAATTTAAAGCTGGATAACATTTCCTTTCAGTTCGTTTCAGGTAATGTATGACACTATCGAGGTTTGAAAAATATTTTTAAAAAATAGTTTAGCAGGTCAAAAGGCAAGAACCAAAATAAGAACAAGAGTAGGTGTAAGATTCATAACTTCGAAAATGGGAATAATTCATTTAATTTTAATTATTGCAAGGGCGTAACGCTTTTAAATAAATAAATTCTTCGCTGTCATCTCTAGACTCCAGCCCAGAACCCCATTAAAATTAAAATTAAAGTTAAAGTTAAAATTAAAATTAAAATTAAAGAGAGCCCAATGAAGAAAGCTATTAACCATCAAGCAATTAACAACAAAAATAAGATAAACTATCTAAATCCCCCAATATTAATATAAGTAGTAGTTATGTTGATCTTTCCATGGAAAAGAACATCTATTCCCTGAGCAACAACCAATAAGAATAAGTGTAGTAGTTTATACAACAGCTAATAGGATAAAATTAAAATGCCTAAAAAAATCAAAATCAAAATTAAAATTAGAATTAGAATTAGAATTAATAAAAATAAAAATAGACCAAGCGGGAGCCTCTGGGTGACTCTTATGTTGCTAGAGGCATACAAAAAAGTTTAAATGAACACGGGGTTTAGGCTAGATCGAAAAAAATAAAGAAATATGAATAGTATCGTCCACCTACTTCAAGATTAATTGACCTAGAAGATTCGAAAATCTAAAAGCAAGGAAAATGAATTATTTTATTTTTATTTTTTTTTTTTATTTTACTTTACTTTCTTTTTCTTTTTAATAATAATTTTATCCATAAACTTATTTATTTTTTATTTGTTAATCTTACTATCATATTTTTCAATTTAATATATTTCATTTTATTTAATCTAATTTAATTTAGTTTTATTATATCTTATTTTATTTAATGTTATCTGTTTTTTTTTTTTTTTACTATTTTAATTAATTTTAACTCAATTCCGCTAACTAAATTTTATTGATTAACCAGTTTACTAAAAAAAATTAATTAATTGAGGTATTAGACAATCACTTGATCTTTCTATATTAATGCTAACGAGAATCATTGCTATTAACTTTTCAATTAACTAATTAAATATTCTATATAATATCCTAGCTTGTAGTAAATTTATCTATTCCTAGCAGTATTAATATATGCATCAGGTGAATTGAATGTCAAATATCTTTTTTTTATTACTCTTATGTAATATGATTAACTTAAATTAATTTAATATGATGCAGTAGAAATTTAATGCTATGTTATCTCGCCTGCTCAAATATTTATCTATTTATTCATTGGAGGGGATAGATGCATGGAATAGGCTGAATTTTAAATGTAATATTTAGGAAAATATAATAAAAATATAATTTCTCTGTTACACTGAATTTTTTTTAAAAAATTAACAAACCAAAAAAAAAAAAAATTGTTTCCTTTTTAGCTTTAATTTTTCAAATAAAATTAATTTTTATTTGCTCCGGAAACCAAAAAAAAAAAAAACCAAAAAAAAAAAAAAAAAAAAAAAAATAATTGTTAAATAAATAAATTCTCTTGCAGTTTACTCACTCGCTCACTCCCTTAATTATTTACTCATTTAACTTAGCTAACCCACCCCAATTAAAAAAAAAAAAAAAAAGAAAAAAGTAAATTCTACTCACCATTTATAAATAAAATTTTATTTAATTAATTAACTAGGTAATGAATAAATAAAAAATATTATTCATCATAATTAATTAAAATTTTATTTATTTATAAATAGAAAAAAAAAAAAAAAAAAAAAAAAAAAAAAAAAAAAAATATAAAAAATATTTTAATTATTTATTTTATCATCAATTAATAATACTTTATTATTTTTTATTTTTAATACTTTTTATTAATTTTTTTGATAAAGAAATGAAATGAAAATAAAATAAAATAAAAAAAGAAATTTCAATCTGGATTTTTCATTTCATTTTTTAAAAACAATAATAAAGTAATTTAGCATAAATTAATATATTTAAAATATAAATCAAAATTAAGATAAAAATCAAAAGTCAAATTCATTTTTTTTTTATTAATTTTCTTCTGCTAGATTATTTTTTATTTTTTTTACTTTTACTTCTAATTGCAATTTTTATTCTCATTTTCATTTTTATTTTTATCTTTATCTTTATTCTTATTTTTATTTTTAGGTGGCCTGCCTTTACTTTATTATTTTTATTATTATTTTTATTTTTATTCTAATCTTTATTTTCATTTTTATTTTTATTTTCATCTTCATCTTCATCTTAGATTTTTCTATTGCTATCACTATCACTATCCTCCTCATTTTAGCTCTAGCTGTCTTCACTTTAAATTTCCTTAAAAATATTTTATTACTGCTCTTATTTTTATAAAGTCAATTAATCGTTTAATTCCTGAATAAATGTTTCATTCAAAAATTATAATTTTTCATCCATCTACAATTTTTTATGAAAGGCTTCCATTTTTTTCAGATATTTGTTTTTATTCGACTCACTCAGGTCACTCTAAAAAAAATATTCCATCGGCTATTATTCCTGATATTTATTCATCTTACTAATATTAAAATTTAGCTGTTCGGGTATACGATTAAAAATTCTCACTTTGCTATCTCTATTCTATATATGTTTCGATACGCAAAATACTTTTTAAATCCACGAGCTATCTGCATCCTGGTATTGGTTAATCACCCTCTTCAATGGTTTATGCTGGTTTGACTACAGGCATAAAAAAATCTTAAATTTGAACTATTGGTCCGAGCCATCCCAATATCTAAAAAAGAGAACCTTGCCCTTCTGGGTGCACTTATTCTACTAAATTCTCATGTTATTATGAGCCTCAACCATCCAACTTATTTCTTTCAAGGCCTGGGCATTACTTAATTTGAGAATGAAGATGCCGAATCTTTTGTTTTTATTGTACTTCTTTTGGCTTTCTTGATTATAATATTATTTCTTTTATTATTATTTTTCCATTCCAATAAAAAAATTAAATTAAATTTTAATTAATTAATCAATTATTATTTTATTTGATTTTACTATTATTAATTAATTTTAATTATATATTTATTTGGTTGATAGTTGAGTAAATCAATTGAAATAATTTAATAGTTGACAAAATTGAATGAAATTATGCATAGTTGAGCCAAAATTGATAGTTGAGTAATTAGGCCGAAATGAAAAACCCAACCCCAAACCCCACCCCCACCCCAAAACCCAACAAAAAATAATTTTTTTTTTAATTTTTTTAATTTTAAAAAAAAAAAAAAAATAATAACCAACCCCAACCCCAACCCCAACCCCAACCAAATATTCTTGATTTTATTAAGTTTTTCATTTAAAAAAAAACAAAAAATATATCCCCAACCCCCAAAATATTTTAATTGCAATTTTATTAAATTAATCATTAATTGAAAAAAATAAATAAAAATGTTTAAAGTATTATATTATATTTAGACTAAAATCTAAATTCTACTAAAAAAATATAAAAATAAGCCCTAATTTTGTATTTTTTTCAAGAATTTATCAGAAAATTTTTAAAAAATAGAAAATATCAGAAAAATATCTAAATTAACATAAAAAAAAAAAAAAAATTGGATTAAACCAAAATACTAAATAAATATAAAAAATGGATTAAATTTAATCGAATTTATTCAAATTCAATTAAATTCAATTAAAT
>CAZPHC010000074.1:0-6169 GCA_964586155.1 uncultured Enterobacteriaceae bacterium
GCGCTGTCTCGCGGCCGCCGCTGCCTACCGCAGCGCGCGATCCACGTCAATCGCGCGTCCCGGCGCGGCTCTTGCGCCGGTGACGACCCCAGCCATGGTCACGCCGCACGGCGTTCAACGCCGCAGGCGCGCCGCCAGGCGGCCCGGCAATCCGCGCAGATCGTCGGCGATCACCTGATCTTCGCCGAAGAGCCCCGGCACCGCGACGAGGATGCCCAGGGTCAGCGCCGTCGCCAGGCCGCAGCAGACCAGCGGGCCGAGCACGCCGAAGGGCACCGTCAGCGGCGCGAGCGGCGCCACCAACGCCCCGGAGACCAGGGCCGCCGCCAGCGTCGCCAGCACGACACGGCCGACGCCGTCCGACACCTTCGGCCCGAGCTCGGCGCGCACGGCGAACTCGCCGACGGCGATGGCCACCCAACCGCAGGCGTAGGCGAGCGCGGCGCCGGCGGCACCGATCGCGCCCGTCAGCGGCCAGAGCAGCGCCGTGTGGACCAGCACGTGCGTCACCTCGAGGCGGAACACCGCCTTGGACCGGCCGCGGCCGAGCAGCACGTTGACGTAGCCGACGCCAGGGCCGCTCAGGGCGAAGGCGAGCGCCGAGACCTGCATCGGCAGCGTCGCGTGGAATGCAAACTCCGGCGAGATCCAGGCCGTCAAGAAGGCCTCGGCGCAGAAGGCGAACGGCAGGCAGATGGCGGCGGCGACCGGGATCAGCACCTTCTGCCCGCGGCGGAACGAGGTGCGCACCGCCTCGTCGTCACCCAGCGCCGAGAGCCGCGCCGTCTGCGGGAACGCGATGCCCGCGGCCGAGCCGAGCAGGCCCTGGACCCGCTGCATCATCGAGAACGGCGTGCTGAACCACGCCAGCTGCGCCGCGCCGAGGTTGCTGGCCAGGACCAGCTTGCCGATGTGCTGGCCGACGCCGCCGGCGAGGCGCGAGAGCATCTGGTAGGCGGCGAAGCGCCAGAGCGCCACGACCACCGGCCACGACGGCCGGCTCGGCCGCAGCTCCTCGGGCGAGAGCCGCAGCGCGACGCCGGCCATCAGCAGCAGCGAGGCGACCGAGCCGCCCATCTGGAACCAGAGCGCGCCCTGCAGGTCGCCCGCCGCGCCGCGCCAGACCGTGCCGAGGGTGGCGACGATGTTGGTCACGATGCCGGCCTTGCTCTGCAGGTCGAAGCGCTCGATCGCGCGCAGCCAGCTGATGAAGGGAACGAGCCAGAGGTTGGTGCCCAGGCCGAGCGCGGCGAGCTGGACGCAAAACCGCGCGTCGTCGCGCAGCGCCGGCTCGATCGAGAACACCGAATCCACCACCCAGCCGTGCGCGAGCAGCAGGCCGACGGCGCTGGCGAGGCCGACGCCGCCGAAGATGGCCGCGACCGTCCAGAACACCACCGCGACCGGGGCCGCGCCCTTGCCCTGGCGCGCCGTGGCGAGCTCGTGGACGGCGGCGCTGGCGAGGCCGAGCTCGAGCAGCGAGAGGAAGCCGATGGTCGTCATCGCGATCAGGAACAGGCCGTAGCGCGCGTCGCCGAGGCCGCGGATGACCCATGGCGTCAGGAAGATCGCCGCCACCGCGGGGAACAGGAAGCCCGCCGCGGACCACGCGACTTGCCTTCTGGTTTCGGACATTGCCATCATGCCGCCCGGTCGCCTTGCCGTCTCGCCGCGTGGCCACCCGGCCCCACGGCCGCGATCGGTCGCGGCCCGGCGGCACGATCGTGGAGTGCCGGGGGCACGTCAACCCGGTCGCAGTCGGGCAGGTCCACGTCCGCGCCGGACGCTGGGGTGGCCGCCCGCCGAGGGATCCATGCAGCTCACGGTCGTCATCTTCACCTACAACTACGCACACTTCTTGCCCGAGGTCCTCGGCAGCCTGCAGCGCCAGACCCGGCGCGCCGACCGCGTCATCGTCAGCGACGATTGCTCGCCGCGCGACGACCTGGCGACCCTGCGCGCGGCGATCGCTCCGTTCGAGGGCGTCGAGCTGATCCGCAACCCGACGAACCTGCGGAACATCGAGCATTACCGCGCCCGCGTCGCCGAGATCGAGACCGACGCCTACCTGCTGATGTCGGCCGACGACTACCTGCTCGACGACACCTTCCTCGAGGCGGCGATGGCCGAGCTCGAGCGCGACGACAGCGTGATCGGCGTCTTTGGCTACCACCAGCCGGTCGACGACCAGGGCAGGGTGCTGGCGCGGCGCAACGTGGTGCCGGGGCGCACGGCCACGCGCCTGGCCGCGGCCGACGTCCGGCGCGAGCTGGCGTACGAGAACAACGTGCCGGCGATCTGCACCATCGTCCGCACCTCGGTGCATCGCCACGTCCCGGCCTACCCGATCCTCAACCGCCACTGCGGCGATTGGCAGCAGTGGTACCTGCTGGCCGAGCTGGGCGACATGGTGCGCCTCGAGCGCGTCGTGCTCGGCTACCGCATCCACGGCAGCAACATGAGCACCACCTACGACGAGCAGGGCCGCGCCCACGCGATGGTGCTGGAGGGCTACGATCAGCTGCTGGCCTGGCCGGGGCTCGGTGAGCAGGATCGGCGCGACCTCGAGCGCGGACGGCGGCGCCTGCTGATCCGCTCGGCGACGATGCGCGACCTGCCGGCGCGGCTGCTGCACGAGCGCTGGGACGGCGACACCGCCGCGATGGCCGCCGAGTCGCTGCTCGAGCGCGTCGCCCGCGGCGTCGAACGCGGCCGCAAGGCGCTGCAGGCCCGATTCCTCGGCGCCAACGTCACCCAGATGTAGACGCAGCGCCGGTCGACGCGACGATGCGCAGGCCGTCGCCGTCGGGCTCCATCGTCGTGCCGCATTTGCTGCAGACGGCGCGACCGTCGACGACCTCGACCTTGTTGCGGCAGCGGCAGGCCCAACCGCGCACCTTCGCCGGCGAGCCGAAGGCCAGGGCGTGGGCGGGCAGGTCGCGCACCACGACCGCGCCCGAGCCGATGTAGGCGCAGTCGCCGACGACGACCTCGTGGTTGCTGACGGCCGCCGGGCCCCACCAGACGCCGTTGCCGACGCGGACGCTGCCGGCGACCAGCGCCTGCGCGACGATCCCGCACTCCTCGCCGATCTGCACGTTGTGGGCGATGTGGCAGAGGTTGTCGATCTGGGTGCCGCGGCGGACGTGGGTGAATGTGCCGAACAGGCCCCGGTCGATCACGGTGTTGGCGCCGATCGAGCAGTCGTCGTCGATGCGCACGCCGCCGGTATGCGGCACGAGCTGCCGCTTGCCGTCGAGAACCTTGGTCTCGAAGCCCTCGCTGCCGAGCACCGCGCCCGAGGCGACGACGACGTTGGAGCCCAGCACGGTGTTGGCGTGCACGATGGCGCCGGCGTCGATGCGGCAGCCCGGGCCGATCTGCACGTTGTCGGCGACGAAGGCGCGAGGGTGGATGCGCGCGCTCGGGTCGATCGACGTCGCCAGCAGCGGCGCCTGGCCGGCGGCCACCAGCGCCAGGTGGGCGCGGAAGAAGACCGTATCTGCGGGCTCGTCGGCGACCAGCCAGCTGCGCTCGGGGTGCAGGCCGCCTGCGGGGACCAGGCGCCGCTCGACGATGGCCGCCTCGTGGCCGCTCTGGACGAAGGCGTCGAGCCAGGTCGCGGCCGTGACGAAGGTCAGCACGTCCGACATCACCTCGCGGTCGGCCTTGATCCGGCCGAGGAAGCGCACCGGGCGGTCCGGGCCGACCAGCGTCAGGCCGTGGGTCGCGGCGAGGCTGGCCAGGCTGACGCCGACGAGCGGCAGGGCGGCCGGCGGCGCAACCGGCGTCGCGGCCGGCGAGGTCGTGGTCGGAGCGGTCTCGTTCATGGCGTTCCTCCTGGCGACGGGTTCGGCACGACCTGCAGCAGCCCCGCCAACGAGGCCGGGATCTCGGCCCCCCGGCGCGCCGCCAGGGCCCAAGCGGCCGCGGCCAGGCCGCCGACCTGCAGCCGCACCGTCGCCTCGAAGCCTGCACCGTTCATCGGCACGGCCTGGTGGCCCGGCGCCGGCGCGTTGGCCGGGCCAAAGCTGACGCCCGCGGCCTCGGCAGGCGCGCGATCGATGTCGCCCCAGAGCTGCACGGCGCCGTAGACGCCCGCCCGCACCAGCAGCGCGGCGAGCTGCTCCGGCGCGGTCGGCCCGCGGGCGCCGTCGGCCGCGACCTTGCCCGGCGTGGTCGCGACGATGGCGAGGTCGAAGGCGTCGTCGACGGCGTCGGCCTCGAGCGCGACGTGGCCGGCGGTCGTCACGCAGCCGCGCGGATCGCAGCTGACGGCGTCGGCCCCCGCCCGCCGCAGCGCCCGCAGCACCGGCGCCTGGAAGGCGTTGTCCGAGACGACGAGCACGCGGGCACCGTCGAGCGACCAACGCTGGCGCATCGCCTCGCTGACGGCCAGGGCGCCGACGAGCTCGAAGCTGCCGCACGCCGGATGGTGCTCGTCGACGCCGACGATGGCGAGGCCGCGCTGATGCGCCGTGGCCACGTCGATGTCGCCGTCGCGCAGCTCCCAGGCCTCGAACATCAGCGCGATCACGGCGTGGTCGGGCAGCTGGCCCAGGCGCGTGGCGTCGAGCGGGCGCAGATGGCCCGAGTTCGTCACGAGATCGACGCGCGACCAGGGGATCGTCGCAGCGTCGTCGGTCAAGTGCAGCCGGCTCGAATCGGCGCCGAGCGCGGCGACCAGCGCCAGCACGTCGGCGCTCGCCTGCTCGAAGGTCGCGTAGCGCGAGCTGCGGCCGAAGGCGTGGACCTCGGCGCCGGCCGCCAGCGCTGCGGCGGCGGTCGCGGCGTAGGCGTCGTTGGCGCACTCGGTCGCCACGACGCAGCCGCGCAGATCCAGGCCGGTGTCGGCGATCTTGCGCCGCACCGCCCGGGCCATCGCGAGCGCGACGAGCGGCTTCATGCGTCCGCCAGGGCGGCGCGGACCTGGGCCACGACCTCGGCGTGCTCGGCGTCGGTCATGGTGTGGTAGAGCGGCAGGCCGAACGACTCGTGGGTCCAGCGCTCGGTCTCGGGCAGCGGCGCGTGCGGATGCCCGGCCCACGCCGGCTCGAGGTGCGCCGCCATGATGCCGCGCTTGACGCCGATGCCGGCCGCCGTCAGCCGCACCAGCAGCGCGTCGCGACGGGCCCGGCCGCCACGGCGCAGCTTGAGCACGTAGGTCTGGTAGTTGGTCGTGCCGTGCGGCGGATCGACCGGCAGCTGCAGGTCGGCGAGGTCGGCGAACGCGGCGTTGTAGCGCGCAGCGAGCGCGCGGCGGCGGGCGACCAGCGCCGGCAGGCGGCTGAGCTGGATCAGGCCGACGGCGGCCTGGATGTCGGTCATGCGGTAGTTGTAGCCGACCTCGTCGTAGCTCTCGAAGGCGAAGCCCGCAGCCTGGTGGCGCGCCACGTCCGACATGCTCATCGCGTGTTGGCGCAGCGTGCGCAGGCGCTGGGCGATGGCGGCGTCGCGCACGGTGATCATGCCGCCCTCGCCGGTCGTGACGACCTTGCGCGGGTGGAAGGAGAACACCACGAAGTCCGAGTGGTTGCCGATCGTCGCGCCCTCGTGGGTCGAGCCGATGGCGCAGGCGGCGTCTTCGATCAGCACCGCGCCGCGTTCGGCGCAGAGGGCCGCGATCGGGCCGAGATCGACGGGCATGCCGACCTGGTGCACGGCGATGACGGCGCGGGTCTTCGGCGTCCAGACCGCGGCCAGCGACTCGGCCGTCACGTTCTGCGTCACGGGGTCGACGTCGGCGAAGACCGGGTTGGCGCCGACGTAGGGCACGCAGTTGGTCGAGGCGATGAACGAGAGCGAGGGCACCAGCACGTCGTCGCCGGGGCCGACGTTGGCGCCGATCAGCGCCAGGTGCAGGCCCGTGGTGCAGTTGCTGACGGCGATGGCGTGGGCGGCGCCGGTCGCGGCGCAGAACGCGGCCTCGAACTCGGCGACCTTGGGCCCCTGGGCGATCCAGCCACTGCGGATGGCGTCGGCTGCGGCCAGGGCCTCTTCTTCGCCCAGGAACGGCTTGATGATCGGGATCATGGCGTCACTCTCCGGCGTCCGTCGGGCTCAGGCGGCGACCGCGTCGCGCAGGGTCGCGGCGACGTGGTCGATCTGGTCGATGGTGAGCTCAGCGAACATGGGCAGGCTGAGGCAGTTGGCGGCGTTGAACTCGGCG
>CAZPHC010000075.1:0-2610 GCA_964586155.1 uncultured Enterobacteriaceae bacterium
AAAAAGAAAAGAAAAAATAAATTTATAATTTGATTGAAAATATATTCTTTATTTAAATTTTTATTTAATACCTTCAATTTTTTATTTAATATCTTCAGTTTTTTTTTGAATATGTTTTTTAAAATAGTCATTTTATTTTTAAAATTCAATATCTGGATTAATATTTTTATTTTTTTATTAAATCTAGTTTATGTTTTCTGATACAATATTATCTTATTATTCTTTTTATTATTTTTCGTGGTGAGAATTTTATATATTTATTTTTCTTTTTTTTTCTAATATTTAATTTGGTAATTATTAATTATCATTAATTATTTTTTAAGCATCTTTTTTATTTTATTTTTTAATAGAATCCTGAGAGATATTATTTATGGAATTAGTTTATGTTTATCTTTTTGTATTATTTTTTTATTTGAAAATTAATTTTTCTTTGTTTTTTTGAGGACCGCCACTGCAATTAATGGTTTATTTTTTGTTAAATTTTTAATTTCTATCTAATAAATAGATTAATTTTTCTAAAATATTAAATAAATGTTTTTCTGTTGATCTTAACAACATTTATTTTTTAATTTTCAAATTATACTATTCGATATCTTTGAACAATTATTGAAATTAATCTAAATTATGAGGAATAGTATTATTATTCATATATCTCAAAAATTCTCTATCTCTAATCATATTCTTCTTATCTAAATACATTAAATTCCAGTAATCTGCATTCATTTCAAATAATTTCTAAATATTATCTTCTGGCTTTTTCCACAACTAAACTATTTCTTAAATATGGTCCTCTATTATTTCTTTTGGACTTATTTTTAATTTTGTTACTTTATTCCATAAATATAATTTGAAACCATTTATCTTTTTAAATTCCTTTAATCTTTTATTATCTTTCTCATTCTTAAGATACTGGGAATTATTTTCTTATAAATATTCCCCAAATAATTACCAATCCATTTTTTTTTTTTCTTGTGGCTTGTTTTTCTTTAAAAAAAATAAAATATTTTATTAATTTAAATTTTAATAATAATAATCGAAGAGCCAATTTTTTCAGCACCTTAAAAAAAAAAAAAAAAAAAAAAAAAAAAAAAAAAAATATGTGAAAATGATTTATTCACCAAATCAGCTAAGCCCGAGATTTCTTAGCATCAAACAATCGTTTGCTTAGCTAAGAATAAATGAATTATTTAATCTATTGATTTTGAATTAAATCTATCAAACACATTTAAATAAAAAAAAAAAAAAAAAAAAAAAAAAATAATAATAATTTTACCTATCGTGAATATAAAAACTACACTTTATTTTTATTCATTTACAAAATCAATATAAAAAAAATAATACAATTTCATATTCTTTTAGCCTTGATTGAATATTTTAAAAGCAATAACACAACAATTTCCTTTTATTATTGTGTATCATCGGGCTAAAGCCGGTTGCAAAGGTAAATAATGGTTTAAAAAAAAAGAAATAAAAAGAAAAACTTGTGGAATCAATATTTTTTTTACATTAAGTGTATTAATTGGACTAAAATTTGAAAAATTTTTAATTTTATTTCTTTCAGATCTTTTATTTTGTTGATTTTTACGCTATTTATTTTTTTTTCAAATTATTATTTGAATTTATTTATAATTTTCAATCAGCCCGTAACACTATTTTTTTTTTTTTTTTTTTTTAAAGTGGTAATAATCGTTAATTTTAATAAGATCATGAATAAATCTAAAAGCTTAAAGAACTAGATTAATATATGATTCAATAAAATTTTGAATTGGGAAAACTTTTTTTTTACAAATAAAAAGGTTTATAACGAAATAAAAAAATATTTATCCTCATCCTGAAAATTAAAATAGAAAATTTATATTTTTTTATGGTAATCTGTATTTTTCATATTTTTTAATTTTTTTTTTTTTCATCTTTTACCCTTGTACTAAAACTAGGTTTTAAATGAGTAAAATTTAAATCATAGATACAATTTAAAATCACCCCCAGCCAGAACAAAATTTTTTATTCTTCAATTTTTTTTTTTTTTTTTTTTAAGGGAAAAAAAATTAAAAAGCTTAAAATATCAAGCGAAATATATCCTAAACGGTAAAATCATTCTTTTAAAGAGAAATCCAAAGTCAGGGAAGGCAAGCTAAATGATGATGATATTTTTCAACAAAAAAAAAAAAAAAAAATTTTCCCTCTTCTTAATCCCTTCAATTAATCCAATAAATTTTTCCACCTCAAAACAAATAGCAAATTAAAGGTTTGTTAATTCTTCTTCTTTTTTTTTAATTTAATTTCAAATAAATATCTTTTTAATTAGAAAATCCTCTCAATGTTAAAATTATAATTAAAATAAACTAATTTCTCAATTTTTTCCCAAGTTTCTTGAAACCTTTTTTTTTTTTTTTTTGGGGGGGTGGGGGCTGGAATAATTAAAAACATTTAAATTTTAAAATTAATTAATTTTTTCACGAACTTACTGATTTATAAATTTGTAAGCTTATAAACTTAGATATCCAAAATTTTCAGTTAAAAGTCTATTTAGATTTTTTTTTTTTTATTTGGCTGGTTGTGGGATATTTGCTGATTTGGAATATTCCAACACAGATAATTAACGTATTTAAA
>CAZPHC010000075.1:2710-5526 GCA_964586155.1 uncultured Enterobacteriaceae bacterium
AAAGTTTAAAAGTTTAAAAGTTTAAAAGTTTAAAAGTTTAAAAGTTTAAAAGTTTAAAAGTTTGAGGGCTTGGGAAATTAATTATTTTTTTTTTTTTCCCTCTCTTTTTATTAATTAATTTAAAATTTTTTCCAATTATTTTTTAATGTTTTTTTTAATTGCAATTGAATATTTTTTTTCTTTTTTTTGCATGAAAAAGTAGACAAAACAAGGAGTTAACTTTGTCTTACAAATGAAAAAAAGAGTAGATAATCTTCCATTTAGAGAAAAAGATAATGAATAATATTAGTAAAAGATAAATAGTAGGCAAAAAGATGAGAAAAGGGAGCCCTTTGAATATTATCATTAAAATTCGAAAGAATATTTTTCAATCGAAGGCCTTTCAGGCATTTATGAAAACAGGCCTTGCTTAATAGGAAAATTCTTACCTAATTAATTTAATGAATTCCAGAAGCACAATTTACAGTAAGAAGATGATTAAGAGTAGAAAAGCCTGATCTTGAACACAAACAAGAGCCCGAGGACAATAAACGGAGTAAAAGCAGCGATTATGGATAAATTTTTCGAAACCTAAATTCAAGAATATTTTTAGCTGGCTTTTGATGGAAGCTTACCCTCAAAAGATTTGAAAATTTTTTAACTCACGGGCTGGAATGATAAGAGGAAGACAGAGATTATCTATCCTAGAGACCACTACAAGCAAAAAACCCAAAAGAGCAGGCAAAGCCAGGGCCAGGCTCAGCAGCAAAACTATGAGCAGGGCTTGGGCTGTGAAGAAAAGGATTAAAGTGATAAATAATAAAATGAGGAAGAGATATAATAATTTAAAAAAAATGTTAGCACAGCAAAAAGGCCTGAGCAATAAATAAATATATAAGATTTTGGCTAATACATAAACACCCAGATAATTAACAACAACGCCCACCCAAGGCAAGATTTGACTCCAATCGAATAAAAAGGCGAGTAGGTTAAATAAAAATTTTTAAATTACTCATAAAAAATAAAATAGCCATAAAAGTGGTAATAATAGCAATCAGCTGCAGAGATAGAAGATTAATCACAATATCAGCCTCCTCCAGAAAACCTGAATCATGAGCTTTTCATTGATCAAAATAGGGACAACTAAGAAACTTAAGCCAGAAATAAAAAAATTGGCTAAAACATAAAGAAACACAAGGAAGTACATGGAAAAGAAGCCAGGTAAAAGCCCTACCCCCCACCCAACAAAAGCGAAAAAATAGTAAGCAGATAGCTGTGAAGGCTCCTGCTAAGAAAAAATAAATAAACCAATAAGAATCTTCACAGTAGCCAATTTTTCCCTCAGAACGTTAAATGAAGTTAGCTGGATAGCAAATTAAATCATAGGCTTTTTTTTTTTCTAATTTTTATTCAATTTATTAAACAATACTTTTATCTTATATATTTTTTTTTTTTTTCTTTACTAAATTTATACTGTAAATACTAATTTTTTCTTTTTGAACGTGTTCTTCGCTCAATTTTTTTTTTTTTTTTTTTTTTTTTTTTTAGTTTTCCCTGTTTTGCTCCCCCTCCCCTCCCTCAATTTCAGAGCTTCCCAATAATTAAAAAATTACTAAAGATCTTAAACCCACTAAAAAGCCTCTAAGATCTATACAAATGAAAGAAATAGCATTCAAAAAATGGTAAAAATTAAAAATTCTTGGGTGAAAGGGATAATAATTTTTAAAAATGCTCTTGCTGCGAAGATTAAGCATAGTTTTTAAATTCAGAAATAATTAATCTCTTATAAAAGGTCAAATTTTTAGAAAAATAATTGAAATAAATTCACAGCCAACTAGCTGTTCTAAATTTCCTCTAGCTTTTTTATTTTCCTTCTTTCCAAAAAAAAAAAAAAAAAAAAAAAAAAAATACAAAAAAACTCTATCCAGCCTTTTTTTTTTTTTTCGTTCCTTTTTTTTTCGCCGAGCTCTTTATTTAGTTTTAATTATTTTTATGTTATTGCACCTGTTTTTTAGGGGTTTTATGAATTATTTAAAATATTTTTTTTTTTTTTAAATTGAGGCCACCAGAATTTTTTTTTAGAATTTGCTGAATTTTCCAGTTCAAAAATTTCCCTGGCTATTCCAGAGTTAAAAAAAAAAAAAAAAGATGATTAATACCATTTTAAGAAAAAAGTAACTAATGTACAAAAAATAAATCTACACTAAATGAGAGAGAGAGAGGAAAAAAAAAAAAAAAAAAAAAAAAAAAAAAAAAAAAAAAAACCAAAAACATAAAAATAAAAGGCTAATTCAATGGTTTGTGCTTAATTTTTAATTCAAAAAAAAAAAAAAAAAAAAAAAAGCTATGAAATACTTTTCCCCTCCCATTCTTCTTTCATTTTTTATTCTGATCCACTAACATGGATTTTAATTTTTCAGGACCACTCTATCTCTGGGCTTTTTGGTTGAGGTTATTGTTATTTTAATTATTTTCCTCTGGATTAAGTAAATCCTAAACTTATGCACCCTTATCCAAAGATTCTGAGCTGCCCATAATAACTGAGTCTTATTCATCTTTTTGTATTTCATTCGATTTATTTTGTTAAGTTGGCTGGGAAGATCCAGTAAATGGTTGGTACCAATCCCTATCACTAGATTTACCTTCAATTTTCATTTATGGAAAAAAAATAGAAAATAAATTAAATACTCTTTTATGATTAATTTCATTTATTAAATTTTTACTCATACTCTCTTGCCTTAGAATAAAGAAAGAAACGATTAGGTGGTGGTATTTTTTTTTTTTTTTTAAAAAAAAAAATAAAAAAAAAAAAAAAAAAAAAAAAAAAAAAGGGGGGG
>CAZPHC010000076.1:0-4044 GCA_964586155.1 uncultured Enterobacteriaceae bacterium
CACACCCGCGCCGACGTATTGGTGGTGGATCAATCCGGGCAATTGTTAGGGCGACCGTGGCTGACCATCGTTGTAGACACCTACTCACGGTGCATCATGGGGATGCACCTGGGTTTCGATGCGCCCAGTTCAGCCGTCGTCTGTTTAGCGCTGCGCCATGCCATCCTGCCGAAGCAACACAATTCCGCCTATGAATTGCAGGGGGACTGGGGAACTTACGGGCTACCGAAATACCTGTACACCGATGGCGGCAAGGACTTTAGATCGCAGCACCTGGAGCAAGTTGCAACCGAACTCGGTATTGTATTGTGTCTGCGGCGAAAACCATCGGACGGTGGCATCGTAGAGCGACCGTTTGGCAGCTTCAACACGCAATTCTTCTCCAGTCTCCCCGGCTATGTGAACAGCAACGTGATGGAGCGATCGCCTGCGGCAGAATCGGAGGCTTGTCTGACGTTGATGCAGCTAGAGCAATTATTGGTGCGCTACATCGTGGACAACTACAATCAGGCGATCGATGCGCGAATGGGCGATCAAAGCCGGATTGGACGATGGGAGGCGGGACGCATTGCTCAACTGCCGCTGTTGGGTGAACGCGAATTAGACCTGTGCCTAATGCGACGAGATCGCCGCATTGTCTACCGCAGCGGGTATCTCCAGTTTGCCAATTTGACTTACCAGGGCGAGCATTTAGCTGCCTATGCTGGAGAATCCGTTGTGCTACGGTATGACCCGCGCGACATCACTACTGTCTTCATTTATCAGATGCAGGGGTCGAAAGAAGAGTTTCTCACTCGCGCCCACGCCCAGGGATGGGAGACCGAAACCCTCTCCTATGCAGAAGCGCTGGCATTGAGCCAACGCAGACGAGAAGCGGGTAAAGCGATCAGCAACCGAGCGATGTTGGAAGAAGTGCGAGACCGCGACGAGCGGGTCAAGAAACTCCAGAAGCAGCAGAAACAGAGCGGGAATGCGATCGCCATCAGCAACAGCGAAGCTTCCCCCACCTCCAACGTGCCCAACCCCGACGCACCTACCAGCCTACCCCTGACGAATCCCCCGACAACCGACCCCGCTACTCCACCAGCGCCAGAGGTCATTAAACCCAAGAAGCCCGTCCCGTATGTGCGGGTCTACGACTACGAAGAACTGAAACGAGAGGCAGGCTTACTGTGACATCGAGCGAGACTGAAATCATCGTTCCCCGACAACGCACCATCGACGCGGCAGCGAGAGCGCAGATTGAACGATTGCAACGCCACTGTGTTGTAGAACTCGAATCGGTACGGCAGTTCCACGCCTGGTTAGACGATAAGCGGCACTGTCGGCAAGCGTGTCGGGTGATCGGGGACTCGCGCACAGGCAAAACCTTCGCCTGCAACGCCTATCGGCTGAAGTCCTCGCTTAACCAGACCAACGGCGATGCCCCAATCATCCCGGTCATCTATTGGCACGCCACCACCGAAACAGGTCAGCGGGAACTGTTTGTGGGGCTGCTGGAGCATCTGAAATACCGGATCACCAACGGCACCATCTCCGACTTACGGGAGCGCGTTTATCGTTTGCTGCGGGCCTGCCAGGTCGAGATGATCATCCTCGATGAGGCCCATCGGTTTCGGCCCAAGACCTTTTCAGAGATCCGCGACATCTTCGACCTTTTGGAAATCTCCATCGTACTGGTGGGCACAGATCGCCTGGATGCCGTCGTCCGCCGCGATGAGCAGGTATATAACCGCTTCATGGCGTGTCACCACTTCCACCGCTTCGACAGCCAGACGCTGGAAGACACCACCGCGATTTGGGAGGAATACGTGCTGAAACTGCCGCAGCCCTCCAACCTGACCAGCCCCGACATACAGAAGATTTTGGGAGCCACCACACGCGGCTACCTGGGCGCACTCGACGAGATATTGCGGAACGCTGCCCGCCGTGCCCTGCGAGAGGGGAGATCGCACATAGAGCCATCGTTACTCAGCCAGGTGGCGCTGGAGTATAAGTAATGGCATCCGATAGCTGGGTGTTTCGAGTCGTCCCTGTCCCTGGTGAGAGCCTCGGACACTACCTGGGTCGGTTCCGCCGCGCCAACGGGTTGAGCCACCGAGCGATCGCCGACCATCTGGGAGTGCGAGTAAGTTGGGTCGAGGACTGGGAGCGACCATCGATGCGACGCAATCCAACCGAGCTACAGCGGATCGCCCTATCGAAGCTGGTTGAGATAGAACCAAAACAACTGGCAAGAATGTTGCCACCGGCTCGACTGCACCTGCAAACTCGGCTGTGTGCCGCCTGCTACGAGGAAACGCCCGTCCATCTGGTGAACTGGCAGCGGGAGGGCAAGGGAGTGTGCGCGCCGCGAAGCGGATCCCTTCGGGTGCGCCATGCCCTCCGCTTACTCTCCGCCTGTCCCATCTGCGGAGCCGGATTTCGCACTCCATCTTTGTGGCAGGACGAACGCTGTGAGCAGTGCGGACTGATGTTTACTCAGATGCGGGAGTACCAACAATCGAGTGTGCGGCAGGGGCGATCGCCTCTTGAGCAATCAGACTGTCAGCAATAGCAATCTGACTGCCCAAGTCACTTCTCTGCCAGAAATGGGTTCATGCGTCTGCTGGAACTGTTTTTTGAGGTGTGACAGCAGTTCCTCCTGCTCCACAATGTCATCGGAATAGTCCCATTTGCCTGGAGAAAGCCTGCGACTGACGATCGCCCGTTCAAGTTCAATCTTGTCGGTATTGAGCGCAAGACAGGCTGCGTAGAATGCAAGCTGGAGTGCTTGAATTTGCTGTTCGAGTTCCGCCAGTTGAGCGCGGAGGTCGATCATCGCATTGATGACATCGAGTGGGTCAAGGAGGCTGGAGGATGAATCAGTGGCGAGGATGGGGGGATTGGCATCTAACTTCATAAGTCGCTTGAGATGGATGAGTGAAGCTACTGTAGGGGCGATCGGGCTTATCGTCAGAGGAAGAAACGCTTAAGGTTGCAGACAGGCTGGGCTGTTGCGGGTGTACAGGGGCGATCGCTCTCCTCGTAGTTATTTCTGGTGGTTTATACTGTGCGCTGGTGGGACGATTCAGATCCGGCGCATCCAACTTGAGACGGTACACCGTGCTGCTCTTTATTCTGCTTGACTTTTAGGTTCTCAGAAGCTTAGAAGCAATACAAAAGCAATGGCAATACAAGAGTAGCAAAAAAGCAATACAAGACTTTAATTGTCTTATATGCTGCCCCAAGTTTCTGATTGTGTATTGGATCAATAGAGAGGCGATCGCCCTCTTGTCAGACACTGTACCTTCGACTGTTTCACCACTGCTCATCGACCACCCAGTGCAAGTCGCAGACAACAATTGCAGAGAGCGATCGTGAAGCCTATTTCCGCCTGATCCATTGCCCCTCTCACCGTAAACCCTCAAAACCATTGTTAAACGGGCATTTTCTCATCCCTTCTGCCGAGGGCCGCACTCCCCCACAGTACCGCACGATACCCCCACCCGCACTCCCCCTACCCCAACAGGCGATCGCCCACACTCTTCCAATCTTCCAGAGTGATCGCCCCACAACCTGCCACCTTTCCCCAGGCGATCGCTATAAATCGCAAACAATATACAATATAAATTCCTTATCACTTCCACCGTGATCTGATCCAATACGTGCCAAGCAATAAGCAATTCATATCGGCATCTGTTGGCGTATTGCATACTCAAAAGAAACGATACAAATATCCAATACATGAAGGCTCATTAAACCCCTGTCAAAACTCCATCAAAACTCATCCAAATATATTGCATCCATCCAAGATCCGCTCACAGCCGCAATACTCACTCGCAAAACTCCCTCCCAGAGCCGTTTTCAGGTGCAGCCCTGATCGTATAATGCAAGAAACGGCCAAAGGAATGCCAGAAAAGGGGCGATCGCAGGTACAAAAAAGGGGCGATCGCTTATACAATACAAAACACAATACATAAGAGATTCCAATGCAAGGGGAACGATGCAAAACACTTATAGGAGGCGATCGCTTGTGTGTTGGATAGTTAGATGTTTTAAACA
>CAZPHC010000077.1:0-2995 GCA_964586155.1 uncultured Enterobacteriaceae bacterium
CGCCGCCTCTGGGAAATTATCAAAGGTCTGAACCAGCAGGGCATGACCATGCTGTTGACCACGCACTACATGGAAGAAATTGAATACCTCTGCGACTCCACCTTCAGCGGCTCAAAGACCCCCAATCGCATCGGCATCATGGACAGCGGCAAGCTGATTGCGCTGGGGACTTTGCAGGAACTCCGGCAGAAGCATGGCGAAGGACTGGTGATGAAGCAGTTGGGTGACCGCTGGGACTATCAGTTCTTCCCAACGCTGGAGGAAGCCAACCACTACTTTGAGCAACAACCCAACAAAGCCGGAATGATGGTGCGCCCTTCTAATCTGGAGGATATCTTTGTGGAACTCACCGGACGCAGTTTGGATTGACGCTAATGTTTGCTCTCACATGAGCTAAACCGCTCAGCTAGATGACTCACCCACCACCAGCCCCCACCCTTCCAGTTCTTATAAAACACTGGTAGATGACCTTTTGGGGCAGTAATGTCAAAGGTCAGCTTTTTCCAGTTCAAAAATCGGTTATTATCACCTACCCAGCCCACCTGCTTTGCAAAAGTCTGTCTTCTTGCTTCAAAGCCATCATCTTCGGAGCAGTTCAGCCAGATTTCACGCTGGATGCTAAACCCAAATTTGCCTCCACTGTATTTCATCCAAAGCTGATTAATTTCTAGGAGGACGTTGCAAGGGAAGTGTTTGAGTTCTCTTGCTTCGATGTAACCTGGCTTTTGTTTATTTAGAGCTTGATTCATCAGCAGATAGGTTTCCCAGTCTGCCTCCGCCCATTTGTGCTCTTTTAAGAATCCCTCCAGTTTTGAGCAATCCAGCTCTGAAGTGAGCGGTTGGCAACCCTTTCCCCCAGATTCCTCCTGGAGATATTTTTCATGAATTAGAGCAATATCCTCATCTTCAAGATTTAGAAATGACTGTAGCTTCCTCATCTGTTGATAGTCTTGGGAACTAAGAATTGGAGGAAGTCCTCTATCTTTTAAATGCTCTAATTGTGCAGCTAAAACTTGTTCGTATTGGCCCATTGCAGACAAATACTTTGCCTCAATCTCGTTGACTTCCTCAGTTAAAAATCCGAGATCATTCTTCCTTTGACTAAGAAGGATTCTTTCAAGTGGGGAAACATACCCATCATTCCTGTATGCTTCCTTGAAATCCTCAAGGTATAGCTTCTTGCGCTCTTCGATTACACGTTTAATTGCGCCTTTGATTCCCTCAACAACGTCTAGAAATGCTGCGTCCTGGTTTGGTGCAGTCACTACATCTGTGTATCTTTGGGGCAGAGTTTTCAGGTGACTGAACGGAGCATCCTGGAAGTCCACAGGTTTGAGAATGACGGGAATGACGCACGCTTCACCTGTTTCATGGCGCTCCATTGCTCTTTTCATCTGAACATCGTAGCTGTGGTTGGAAGCCATAAATCTAGGACTAATGAGCAGCAAAATCACATGAGCCGCATCAAGCTGCCTGTTAACTTCCTCTTCCCAAACCGCTCCAGCGCTTATCTTATGGTCGTTCCAGGTTTTGATAATCCCCTGATACTTCAGGTTGGCCAAATGATTGTCTAACTCCTGTCGCAATTCTGCGTCAGCATGAGCATAAGAAATAAACACCTCAACCTTGTTATCCATTGACCTAGCGTCCTGGATTCCTGAAACTGCTAATCCATGCTACGCGATCACCCATTGATTGTCAGGAAAGTATGTCACTTCAGCCTGAATCGCTTTCTCCTTAGAATTGGAGGGAGCCGAACCCCTACGGCCAAATGTCATCAGGAACTGTACCACTCAAAGTCCCCCAGAATTGGGCAGGGCTGATTCATTCTGTCGAGAGGTTACATAAGCTGGAGAAGTAGGGTGTTTAACGATGAAACATGACCTTAATCGAAGCACTGCAAACCATCCCTGACCACCGCCGAGGAGCAGGGCAACGCTACCCCCTCTGGGTGTTCTTACTGCTCATTATCTTGGGGACAATGAGTGGTTATCGCGGCTATCGCGGGTTGAGTCGCTTCATGAAGCGGCATCAAGCAGAGTTAGCCGCCTACTTCCAACTCAAACGTCAACAACTGCCTAGCTACTCTACCATCCGCCGGATGCTCAACGAGATTGACTTTGATGCGGTTGCCGCTGCCTTTAGTCAATGGGCGGTGAGCACAGGTTTAGTCCAAACTGGCGATGACTGTGCCATCGACGGCAAAGGCTTGAGCAACACTGTCACCAATGCCCACGATGCTCAGCAGAACTTTGTCAACGTGGTGTCTGTGTTTCAACTCCAACAAGGACTTGTGGTCGGGCAAGCGGTATTTGACAATCACCAACAAAGTGAGATTGAAGTGGTCTACCAGTTGCTCGAGCGACTCCAGTTGAAAGGCGTGACCGTGAGCATGGATGCACTCCATGCTCAAAAAAAAACCGTCGAGCTACTGCATACTCAGGGCAATGACTACGTCATTAGTGTCAAGGCGAATCAAAGAAAGCTTTATGCCCAGTTGCAGCAGAGCGCCCAAGCTGAGCAGTGGTGCCAGGTGGACATTGATTCAGAGTCCACCCGTGGGCGGAAAACGACCCGTATTGCCTCAGTGTTTGCCTTGCCCCAGTGGGTCAAGGCGATGTGGCAAGGGGCACAGCAGGGGGTGGAGGTGACGCGCATTTCTGAGCGTCAGGGCAGAGCTTATTGTGAGCGGCACTATTACATCAGTAGTTGGCAGGGCGATGCGAAAGCACAACAGCAGCGTGTTCGTGCCCATTGGGGAATTGAGAACCCGCTGCACTGGGTGAAGGATGTGGTGTTAGGGGAAGACCACAGTTCGATTGACCAACGACCCGCAGCGACGCTGATGGCATTGACCCGCAATCTGGTGATTACGCTGTTTCGCCGTGCAGGGCATCGCTCGATTACAGAGGCGATAGACTACTACAGCAACGATCTGGCTCATCTGCTGCCGATGGTCGGACTTTCCCCTGGCTAGAATGAATCAGCCCTGCCC